>CAVZUV010000001.1:0-253487 GCA_963778575.1 uncultured delta proteobacterium
TTTTGTGGTTTGAAAGATTACCAAACACGCCTTTGTTTCCCTTGATTATTTTAACAGCGGTTTTATCTTTTAAGATATGTCAGAGGTTTGAGATCGCAACTCTTCAAATCGGTGCGGCGCAAGCTCAACCCCATCGCGCAGGAGTTCAAAAATAAAAAGGTTCTGTTGGTCGATGATTCCATCGTTCGGGGCACAACGAGCAAACAAATCATTCAGCTGGCACGGGCTGCCGGCGCCAACCGGTTGATTTACCAGGATCTTGAAGATCTTATCGCCTGCGTATCAGACGGCAATACGCGGTTAAAAGATTTTGAATGCTCCATATTTGACGGTGTTTACATCGCCGGACGGATCGAACCGCCAAAACCGGAATGCCCGGTCGAAGACCGAAATCCTTCAACCGTCGATGTGATGACTTACGAATAATAACCGTATCAGAATCCGAGGGAGAGGATTCAAGGAGTCAGAAAATAGAAGAAAAACGCCATGTCAGTGGATATGGGGAGCACTTTCTTCGGTTTCGGCACCCATGATGCGCCGGGTGTGTTTCTCCTCCCGGGATCGATGCGCTAAAAAAGGCGGGAAAAGAATCCCGCCCTTAGAATTAAATGCCAGCTACGGCAAATCATCAACATCTGGCGACGAAGTTCTCAATAACGTCTTTCTCCCGATGAAGACTAACCTTCATGTCATGTTTTTCGGTTTTTACGATTTCCCCCCTCAGATCGTTGAGATATACGCCAAGCGCATGGCAAACAACCTCTTTTTCTTCTTCCATAAGTTCCATATCATTCACCTCCAAGCGGTATTTAACGCAACGGCGCTTACCAGATAGATTCAAACAGTGCACCGTTTAAATACCAACGCCTAAAACTAAAATAAAGCTTACAGTTTTATTGTCAACCAAGTATTTTTTTTCAGATCAGTGCAGGGCAGAAAACATCGTAGACTAATAACTCTTCGACGACATTCGTTATCTTGTGTTTTTTCCCTTGCGGAACCCTGATAATCAACCCCGGCTCAAGCGTAAATTCTCCAACGCCCTCGACCCACATCACGGCTTTACCTTTTAACGGATACAGGATGTCGTCCTGCTTATCATGAATGTGCTCGGGAACTTCCTTACCGACCGGCACCATAACCAGCATGCAGGTGACGTCCAGATGGTGTTCTTTGGAGGAGATCAGGGGTTTTATTGAAATTCCCGGCACGACGGGGTGGGGTGTCCACGGAATGTTCTCAACTTTTCGATTAACTTCCATTTTAACCTCCTGGAGAAAAAGCATAAAAACATTGAAAATATAGTCTATAATTAGCCTGCCATAGGAGAGCTATGCTGTCAATCGACATTTTTTATCGCCTCTGCGCAATCAAGGCAATTTTCGCGTTTGCGAGGATAAACGTTGAACGATGCCGACCATTTGATTCTTGTAAAACAAACCGGGTGCTTTGCACCCGGATGCAAGTTCAACGTCGAAAGCACTGACGTGCTTTTGCCTTTGTCCGCCAAAAAGCGGCGGACAAATTCAAGCCACCCGCTTCGCGGGTGGACCTCCACTCGAAATTTCGACGGCTTCATCGCCGGCTCAGCCGGAATATTGCCGCCGGAACGGTTTCCGTTCAACAGTTTCACCCATAAACAAATAAACGATCACCGCTCCTGCCAGGCACAATCCGCCATCCACCAGAAAAGGCAATCGATACGAAATGATGCCAAGCGTTCCTGCCATCAAGGGGCCAAAGGCGATGCCCAGCCCGAATCCGATGGTGACCAAACTCATCATTCGGCTCCTTCGGCATTCGCTTTCCTTATGAGCAAGATCTCCGGCATAGGCCAGGGCGGGCGCCACGATGGCTGCCGCGCCGATTCCCTGAACGAAACGCTCTATACCGAACAAGAGCGAAGAGGATGTTTCGCCCAATAAAGCGGTGGCCGGTGCCATCAGAATGAGCCCTCCGACCACCAGCGGTTTGCGGCCCAGGCGATCCGAAAGTCGACCCAGAGGAACCTGAAATACCAATCGCCCCACCATCAGTGCGCTGAAGACCACGCCGAAACCGAGTGCCTGGAAACCCAGCCGGCTGTTGATCTGGCTTTCAAGGGTTGTCACCAAGGTAAAAGCGGTGGCCATAAGAAACGTCGCGATGGTGGCGCTCAAAATCTGCCGATTGATGATTGAAAAATCGATGATCCTGGCGCAGGTTACATCCTCTTGATTCGGCGGATCATGATATGCGACTCCGGCCTGGACAATGATCAATGCAAGGATGAGAATCGCCGCTCCTGCATAAAAGGCCGCATTGAAGCCGAATGAATCGTGGAGAAAGCCTCCTAAAAGCGGGCCGATTGCCAGTCCCGCCATCCGAAAGGTTGTAAAAAATCCCATCGCGCTGCCCCGTTTTTCCTTTTGGGTGGCGAGTTCCAAAAGCGCCAGGGTGGGGGGAATTTCCATGGCAAGTCCCAGTCCCTGTGCAATTCGAAGACCAAGAAGATCGATGTAGCGGGTGGCAAAAATAAACGCCAGGGTGGTCAATGCGATCAGCGCAAGACCAACCTGGATAATTTGTTTGTAGCGCCCGATCCGGTCGCTCATGGCCGCCATGAAAGGCTGAAGACTTGCGGTTGCAAATCCGTATGCGGAGATCAGAATGCCGATAAGAAACACCTTGGGCAGCGGGAAAAGTTTTTCCGGGAGCTTGTCGACATACAGGGGAATAACGACATAAAGGATACTGTTGCCGATGCCGTCGGCCATCCGGGCTATGGAAAGCGAGACGACGGTTCGGTTGACACCTATGGCATTTCCTATTTTCCCGGTCAAATTCATCTTGCAGCTTGTTTCAAGGCATTTATCCAAACTGCTTCTCGTTTCATTGGTTGGTAATTCGCTTGGATGCGCCGTGGTTTTTTGGAACACTGTTTCTCCATGTGGTGCGACGGTATATTTAATGGCAGTTCGATGTCATGAACCGACATTAAAATTAAATTAATTGCTCAGGTTTTATTGTCAACCCGCCATGTTTCTTCAAACCGCTAAAAACAACCGAAGATTTTAGATGCGGTCCACAGGTTTCCGATGAATGATTTTTCTGGCATTTCAGTATCGGTCGATCCGGTTTTATGGTAAAGTAACATGAGCGGTCGAGATAGGGAGTCGTCATTTTTGTGCTCAAAACAGTTTATTGTGGATTTCATTCTTCTAACGGATTGCAAATGAACCATCATGAAAATACAAGAAAAGAGAGCGGTTCGGCTTATCCGCATCAAATTCGCGTTTGGGACCTGCCGACACGTCTTTTTCACTGGCTTATCGTGATATTCGTGGTCATTTCATTTACGACCGGCATGGTGGGCGGCAATTGGATGTCCTATCACCTGAAGAGCGGATTTATTATTTTCACTTTGCTGCTTTTTCGGGTGGGCTGGGGGTTTTGGGGCGGCCGCTATTCGCGCTTTGTTTCTTTTGTCCGCGGCCCAATCGCTGTCATGCGGTATGCAAAAACGTTGGTTCGCAAAGATACCCCCACCAAGGTCCTGGGCCATAATCCCATGGGGGCCTGGTCTGTAATGGCGATGCTGGCGGCGCTCCTGGTGCAAGTGGGTACCGGATTATTCGCCAATGATGATATCGCGACTCAAGGGCCGCTCTATGGATGGGTCAGCAAAGCCACCAGTGATTGGCTGACCGGTATCCATATATTTAACAAAGGCGTGATTCTCTTCCTTGTCGCCGTGCACCTGTCGGCCGTGCTCTTTTATCTATTGATCAAACATGACAATTTGATCGTTCCGATGATTACGGGGCTAAGGCCATGGAGCGACGAAGCCCCCTCATCCATTTACAAAATTTGGCAGGCAGTACTGACCGCCGCGTTTTCCATCACGGTTGTCTATTGGGTGGTGCATTGATACCACCTGCGCGTTCAGGGGGAGCGCACCCTCTGAGCACGCAGGCTCCCTCGAAAAAAGGATCGGTTTGCCGCGGATCATGGAGAAATTATGCAACGTTAGGGTAAAGAAACAGCCGCCCGGTTTCATGAGCGGCTATTTTAATTAAATTTTAAAATAATACGATTTTACAAAACGTCAGCGTCGGCGGTGTCCCATCCGTCGGGCCTACCTGGAGCGATAGGCGTCGTGGCAGCTCTTGCAGCTTTTACCGACTTCACCGAATTGGTCCTTGACGGCATTGAAGTTGCCGCTCGCGGCTGCTTTGGCCAGTTTTCGGGTTTCGGTTTCAAGGGTCTTTGCCTTGGCCATGAACTTATTTTTTTCCCTGAAAGCCACCGGTTTCAAGGCTGTTTTACCCTTATCGGAGCCGGGAGTCATAAACGCCTGCCAAGGCAGCGTGGAGAGCATTTCCACAATGGCGGCATTGCGCGAAAACGCTTTCCTTTCGTACGGCTTTTTACCCGTAACCACGGCCCCCATCTGATCCACATGGTAACCCATGATCGTCATCACCGATTGACGGTACTCGATAGCATCCTCGGATTTGGCGAATTTCGCATAGGCTAAGCCAAAAACCAAAAGCCCGACGATCGTAATCATTAACATCTTGGCCAATTTTCTCATCATCCCTCCTTTTCGTTTAGTGATCCCCAGTCCGAATCCGCTGGGTTTCGAAGTTATTGCCTTACGACAAACGGTTCAGGGATGCGCAGTCAGCTGCCGAGACGGAGGCTCAGGAGCAACTCCAACAGGACGACCACAGCGACCATGGTGCTGAAAAGGTTCCGCGAACGCACATAGAGCCATGCGGCCAGCAATACCCGAATGGCCGGCAAAAGTCCCAGCAGAAGGACTCCCGCACTTGCCAGCGCCAGGCCGAGGGGCGCCGGATGCAAAGAGATGAGACGCTGAAGCGCGACAACGGCAATCCCCGGCAAAGAAAATGAATCACCGCTGAAGAGCATGTCGATCAGTCCGAAACACATCAGGGCCAAGCTGGCGAGAGAGACCACCAATGACACCTTTTGCATCCTGCTTTCCAGCCGCTTCGCCGGGGATTCTTCAGACTGCTCTGAGTTTTCAATCATCTGCGCTGCCTCTTGTCAGTGGTTCAAACCGGCTACCAGCATATAGACGCCCAACAGGATCAGCAGGACCACCAGTGCCTTTCGAACCCAGACGGTTCCTATTCGTCTCAAGAAATACACCGCCGAGACGGCACCCAGAAAAACACCCATTGCCGTGGGAACGACCACCATGGGGTATATGTCGCCTCGCCCATAATACACAAAGACACTGGCCGCGGCCGTGATGCCGACCATGAAGTTACTGGTGGCCGTGGCCACACCAAGGGGTACATTCATCAGGGCATACATGATCGGCACTTTGATGAAACCGCCGCCCACCCCCAGCAAACCGGACACCATCCCGGCCAGTCCGGCGGCCGAAAGACCGGCCGGCCAGTTCCGTGGCTGATAGTTCTCACGAAACAACGGTTCCTGTACCGATTTATTCTGTCCACTCCTTCCCTTGTAAAGGGTGTAGCCGGCGCTGATAAAAACGATGACCGCGAACAATACGTGAAGCACCCGACTGCTGAAAGCGCCTGCCAGCAAGCCACCGCCGATGGCCCCCGCGGTGGTTGCCATTTCCAGTCGCAGGGCCAGTTCGACGTCTCCTCCTCTTCCGCGCGGTGCGAACGCCGCCACCCCGGCCGATGTTGCGATGACCCCCACCAAACTGGTGCCGACGGCGACCCGTATGGGTAGATGAAAAATGAGCGTCAGGAGTGGGACCAGAAAAATGCCGCCTCCCAGGCCCAGGAGAGCACCCAAAATGCCGGCCAGAAGTCCGATGCCAAGAAGCAGCAAAATTGTAATCACCGTCGTACTCCTTACCCCAACGCCAGAAAGCGATACCAATCCGCCAGATCCAGTTCGAGGTCTTTGTTGCGGGCCTTGAGGGCCGCATACAGCTGAGCGTTCAGGATTGCCAGGCTGACCAGGTTGGCCATCGATTTGAGGAAAGTAACCGCAACGGGTCCGAAATGGCGCGGTCGGGTCGAATAGACATGGATAACGCCGACATTTTTGTTCTTCTGCATCAGAGGCACCGCTAAAACCGACAGGATGCCCTCTTGGGCGGCTTCCTTAGGATACTCGAAGCCCGGCTCGCTTTGAACATCGTGGAGCACCACTGCTTCTCCCTTCAAAACGCGGCTGTCGATGGCGCTTTTTTCCAGATGTACCTCCCCCTTCATACGATACGTCTCGCTGAGTCCATAGGAGGCCACCAGCCGCAGGAGGCCGCGTTTGGGTTCCAGCAGACGAATGGTGCCGGCCTTAAGCCACATCTCGTCTACCGTGACCTCGAGCACCCGCTGCAGCATGGGTTCCAGGTCCTGGGAGGAGCTCACGGCCTCGGCCACGCGGTAGAGACTGCGGCGCAGACGCACCTTCTCCAAAGCCAGGGCTCCCAGATCTATCATGGCCTGCAGCATCACCACCTCTTCCGGTTGAAGCACGTCTATATTGTCCACATATACATGAAGAATACCGATCACGTGATCGCGTACGGTCATTGGAACGGCTACCAGACCCTTCAGGCCTTCATCCGCCACTTCCGGGTGTGAGAACTCGGGCTCACGATCTATCGCCGCTACGCGAACCAGCTCCCCGGCCAGAGCGCGCCGGTTGATCTGGCTGTTGGATGATCTTGGCGCCAGTTTTTCCAGGTAGCTGTTCCCCAACCCTATCGCTCCGGCCACCAAAAGCTGATCCTTTTCGCGACCGAGCAGGAGGGCCAACGCTTTTTGAATGGGCAGCGTCTTGACAACCTGCTCGAGCAGCAACTGAATGATCTCCTCCTCCTGGAGGACGCTGCTCAAAGCATGCGCCGTATCCTGGAGGGCCACAAGGTAACCTTCCGAGCTGCATTTCATCATATCGTCTCCTTGATCCTGATGTTGTCCCCGGGCTGATGCAGTTCTGCGGCACCAAAAGAATAGATCCACACCAGCCGATTCGCTGCGGGCGCCGCTCTGATTATCCTGCAGGACCCTCTTGAAGTTGTTGCAGTAAGTTATGCCGGCCGAGCGGTTTTCGCTGCTCACCAACCAAATGATAAGAATTCCCTTTTGGGAGAGGAAAGTATCGAAAATTTACGATTGTGTGTGACATTTAAATATACCGTAACCGATGAAAGCCAGCCGGTTGCGGTATTAATTAAAAATAAAATAAAAGGCGCGAGCCGGAAAGTCAATTGCTATTTTTCACGCAATCTTGTCAACGCAGGGAAAACCCTTTCCTCACGGTAATAAGCTTGAGACAAAGCTGACCATCTGATTTTGACGCTTTGGCTTCAATAATTTTTGCTTGGATATTTCAGTATTCGTAAAATATTGCCGATATTGATTTAATAACAACCTTTAATATTATATCTTTATCGATAAGGTTCACTGTGTATCATCGAGGTTTGAAAACAAATATTGTCGTTCAACTGGCGGTGCTGTTATTGATGGCATTGATTTTAACCGCATTTGTCATGGTTATTCTTATGCAAAAGGCGCTCGTTAGTTCGGAAGTGTCAAAAGGATATGCCTTTTTGTCAGGGATTTCAGCCAATAAACAAATTCGTTTTCAATCAAAAAACGCGATCACACCTTTGGATTTTCAGGATGATTCCAAGGTAATGCTCAACGATATCGGATTTTCATACATTTTATTGATGGATGAAAACCAGAATCGGATTATTTCAAAGGGCAAAAATTTAAAAATGCAGGGTGAACTCGAAGCGATTACGCGACAGACCATCCAATCAGGGATGAAAACAAGTCGATTTATGGGTTCGTCCTGGTGGGGCGTGTGGCGGCAAGGACAAGATATGATTATTTCGGCGCCCATCATTCGGGAAGGAAAATTTGTCGGCGCCGGCAGCGTTGCAGTATCTCTCTCGGGAACATATGATGTTTTGAAGCAAACCCAATATGTATTGTTGATATATATCTTTATAAATACGATTGTGTTTACCTTTATTGGGTTTTGTAGAATTTCGAAAACCATTGTGAAACCTTTGCAGAGACTGGTCAAAAGGGCCGAAGCCTATCAAGACGATAATGAGATATTTTTTTTGTCTGAAAATGAAGACAGCGAGTTCAACAAACTTTCCAAGGCATTAAACCGAATGCTTCAACATATCGCCGAAGACAAAGAAAAACTCCGGGGTGCCGTGGTATCTCTTGAAAAGGCCAATTTTGACTTAAAGCAGGCGCAAAAAGATATTATCAAGGCAGAAAAATTGGCTTCCGTCGGCAGATTGTCTGCGGGTATCGCCCATGAAATCGGAAACCCCATCGGTATTATAACCGGTTATCTTGAGCTGTTGAAAAGAGAAGACGTCTCAAATGACGACAAAATAGATTTTATTCTGCGCACTGAAGCTGAAATAAAACGTATCGATGGGATTATCCGTCAGCTCCTGGATCTATCAAGGCCCTCGAATGAAGATGTGACTGCCGTACCGGTCCATGCCATCATTGAAGATGCTGTGGGCGCATCCCGTTTTCATCCTTTAATGTCCAATATTGATCTGGATCTTAGGTTGTCCGCAAAAAACGATCGCGTGAAAGGAGACCCCAATCAGTTGAGACAGGTTTTTTTAAATCTGATGATCAATGCCGCAGATGCAATTTTATCGGCGAATCATCATTCAAAAGGAAAAATATCGATTGTCAGCCAGGTCCAAAAAATCCTTCGAAATGATGCGACGAAAGAAAAAGATATGTTGAGAATAGATTATATCGATAATGGTTCGGGAATTTCCGCTGAGAATCTTGCCAATATTTTTGATCCTTTTTTTACCACCAAAGGGCCCGGGAAGGGAACGGGCCTTGGACTTTCGGTCTGTTTCATGATTGTTGAGGCAATGGGAGGCAACATCAAAGCAGCCAGTCAGGAAGGTGACGGCGCGACGTTTACGGTGTACTTGCCGCTGAGTGCCGACGAAAGGTTGGACAATGTATAAAAAATTATCAAAGGATACGCTGTCGTCTCAAAAACGTTTACTGGTTATCGATGATGAAGAGAATATGCGTCATATGCTGACTTCGATGCTGAAGAATGACGGTTACCGGGTTGACACGGCATCCAACGGTTCAGAGGCATTGGATATGGTTGATCAGACGCTATACGATTTTATTCTCTGTGACCTCAGGATGCCGGATATGAATGGAATGGAGTTTTTTGAAACCGCGCGAGATAAGCTGTGGGCCAGCACCGTCATCATGATGTCGGCATACGGCAGCATCGATACGGCGGTTGAAGCCGTAAAAAAAGGCGCCTATGACTTCATATCCAAGCCGTTTAAAATTGACGAGGTACTTCTGACTCTCAAAAAAGCGGAAGAGCGCGAGAGCCTGAAGAGAGAAAATCGCTGGTTAAAAGAACGTATTCGAAAGATTCAAGATGATTATCACTTTGGCAACATGGTTGCCAAAAGCAAGTCCATGGAGCTGGTGTTCAAGACCGCAGAGAAAGTCGCACAATATGACACCACTGTGTTGATTTACGGTGCGAGCGGTACCGGAAAGGAACTCGTCGCCAAGGGAATTCATTTTTCAGGGCCGAGGGCCAAAAATTCGCTGGTTCCCGTTAATTGCGGCGGCATCCCCGAGACATTGCTGGAAAGCGAGCTTTTTGGGTATCGAAAAGGCGCCTTTACGGGGGCGGACAGCGACAGAAAAGGTCTTTTTGAAGAAGCGAACGGCGGAACGATTTTCTTGGATGAAATCGGAGAGTTGCCATTGTCTTTGCAGGTCAAACTCCTTCGGGTGTTGCAGGAAAATGAAATCAGAGCGGTGGGAGATTCAAAAACAAAAAAAATAGATGTTCGCGTTATCGCTGCAACGTCCAAAAACCTCGAATATGAGGTAAAAAACGGCACCTTTCGCGAAGATCTCTTTTTTCGGCTCAATGTGTTGCCGATCCAATTGCCTTTGCTGAAGGACCGGAGCGAAGACATACCGATGTTGAGCCGGCATTTTATCGACCGCTTCAATATCAGCCTCGAAAAAAATATCAATGGCATATCGCCGGCGGCCATGTCCCTTTTGCTCAAACATTCCTGGCCGGGAAATGTCAGGGAGCTTGAAAATGTTATCGAACGCGCCGTCATACTTGCCGAGGGAACGATTCTGGCGCCGGAAAACTTTCCCCTTAATTGGGACGGTGGATCAAAGACCGAAACGATGGAGGATTTGTTTAACGGATACTCTTTGAAGGTGAACCAGAAAATACTGGAAAAAAGACTCATCATCAAAGCGCTTAAGGAAACAAAGGGCAACCGGACCAAGGCCGCCGGCATTCTTGAAATCAGCCATCCATCCCTTTTGAGTAAGATGAAGGCGTATAACATCGACCTTTAGCTATTGTCCATCCATAAAGGGTCTTTTTGTCCAATCTCTGCGTTACGCTCAAAAAATAATCCTCGGAATATTGCAAATATGCCTGCGGTTATTTTTTTCGCATGTCTTGATCTTTAACAAAAATCCTCATTTCTGGATGGACAATAGATAGTTCCTATCCATAAATGTCCATTTTTCGCGATCTATATGCCCCTTGGAATGCTTGTCCACGAAAATGTTTACCCCTTTCATAGGAGCAATTGCTCTTTCTTTCCCTTTATCGGCCATGTCCGAGCACCTGTTTTCGTAAAACTATGCAAAGACAGGTATGGATGCCATCTGCTCTAATGTGTCAAACATCTTTGTTTGATCTCTATCAACTTAATACAAAACTGTAATTTAATGTTTTAATTACTACAAAATTGTATAATAAATAGTAATTAAATATTATATAAAAACAATATGTTAAGGATGGCATGGATTTTGTAGAGATAATGCATGTTCGTTAAAGCTGCCTGAACGGAATAATAAAAACCGGATGTCAATATAGCAGCAGGAGGATGCCAAGGTTCAATCACCGGAGAGGGAAGCGTAAGGAACGGAAGGTGAGCAGGATTTTTAATATATGTTATGAGCATGCCGATAATGCGGCGAAAATAGAAATGGAGAAACGAGATGAAACGATTAATTAGTGTGTTGGTTGTTGTGGTTTTTTTGTTTATGGCAGGAATGGTGTTTGCCGGCGATGAAGCCCCCAACGCTCCCTCTTCGCCGGTTACGACGTCAACGCTGATGCCGGACCCTACCGGGGGGAACACAGGCGGGGCCTCGGATGTGATCGGTGCAACCGCCAATGCGCCCACACAAGAAGACATGACAAAAATGAAAAATAGCGAACCTCTTGCCATAAAACTGGCGGATGTCATCGGGCATAACCGGATTGCCATCAATTTCATGTGGACCCTGATTTGCGGTTTTCTCGTCATGTTTATGCAGGCGGGCTTCGCACTTGCGGAAACAGGGTTTACGCAGGCAAAGAATGCCGGGCACACCATGGCCATGAACATGATGGTATACGGCATTGGAATGCTTGGCTACTGGATATGCGGTTTCGCCCTTCAGATGGGCGGCGTCGGCAATATCGGAAGTCTTGGCGGCGGTACCGGGTTGCTGAGCGGAGAATTTGCATTCCATCTTTTTGGAAAGGAATTCGGCATCTTAGGGACAAAAGGGTTTTTCCTTTCCGGAACTACCTATGATGCAGCGATTTTCTCCCTGTTTCTCTTCCAGATGGTCTTTATGGACACCACCGCTACGATTCCGACCGGCGCAATGGCTGAACGCTGGACGTTCAAATCCTTTGTCATTTACGGATTTTTTATCTCGATGTTCGTATACCCGCTGTATGCCAACTGGTTATGGGGCGGCGGCTGGCTGTCGCAATTGGGAGCCAATTTCGGGATAGGCCACGGGACACTCGATTTTGCCGGATCATCTGTCGTTCATATGACCGGCGGCGTCGCGGCTCTTGCCGGAGCCATGGTTCTCGGACCTCGGCTCGGAAAATTCAGCAAGGACGGCAAACCCAACGCCATCCCGGGCCACCACATTCCCATGGCCATCACCGGCTGCTTCATCCTTGCTTTTGGCTGGTTCGGATTCAATGCCGGATCGACACTTGCCGGCAATGACCTGCGAATCGGCGTCATCGCTACAAACACCATGCTGGCATCCGCATCCGGGGCCCTCTTTGCGATGTTCTACATGTGGATATTCTACGGCAAGCCTGATGTTTCCATGGCCGCAAACGGTATGCTGGCAGGACTGGTCGCCATCACCGCCCCCTGCGCGTATGTGAATTCGGTTTCCGCCGTGATTATCGGCGCCGTTGCCGGGGTTGTCCTCTGCATAAGCGTATTCTTCATCGAACGCGTGTTAAAGATCGATGATCCGGTGGGTGCGATCTCCGTTCATGGGGTCAACGGGGCCTGGGGACTTTTGGCTCTGGGTCTTTTCGCCGACGGGACCTACGGCGACGGGATCAACGGCGTCCCAGGCGTCGTCAAGGGGCTTTTTTACGGGAATGTCTCGCAGTTCGTCGCCCAGGTCGTCGGTGTCATCGCCAACTTCGTGTTTGTGTTCGTAGTGATGTATGTGTTCTTCAAACTCTTGGACAAGGTTGTTCCGCTCAGGGTCTCCGAAGAGCTGGAGATTGAGGGGCTGGATCAGAGTGAAGTGGCGGTTTCCGCATATCCGGATTTCAACATCAAAAAAGCCATTTGGTAATCGGGAGTAAACCATGAAAAAAATAGAAGCCATCATCAGGCCGTTTAAACTGGAAGAAGTCAAGAACGCGCTCAACGAAATCGGCGTTAAAGGGATGAGCGTCATGGAAATCAAGGGATTTGGTCGGCAGAAAGGGCATGTGGAGTTTTACCGCGGCGCGGAATACGACACGACCTTTATCCCAAAGATAAAAATTGAAGTGCTGGTTGCAGATAACCTGCTGAAACCAACGCTGGCAAGCATACTCGATACGTCAAAGACCGGAAAGATCGGCGATGGAAAGATCTTCGTATCATCGCCCGAGCAGGTCATCCGTATCCGGACCGGGGAAACCGGCGACGAAGCCATTTAATCGGAAAGCCCCCTCATTTCCGGCCCGTGACGGCGGTAGCCACGCCGCCGTCACAGGCCGGATATTGGGGGCGGCCGAATTTGGGATGGTTGTTATTAAAAAAAAAACGACAAAATACATGAGTTCTAGGAAGTTTTTTTAAAAGCCATTTCAAACCTCCAATTCGTTGGCTTGAGCCTTTTGCAAAGCGCTAAGCTTGCTGCACTAAATTTGTAGAACTCGGGCTATCGCCCTCAAACAGCTACAAATTTTGCGTTCCGCTTCGCTAAGCGCTTTTCGGCAAAAGACTCAAAAATCACTCATTTGGAGGTTTGAAATTGCTTCTAAATCCTTGAATAGAGCGGAATGGATAATCTTTTTCTTTACGATCCCTTGCCGCGAGTTCATGCGGTTTAAAAAAAAGATTATCCATGCAGCGGCTGTTTAGAAAAACTCCCCGATCCCTCAAAAACATCATCGTAACACTTTTGTCATTTGAAAACAGTACCGCTTCGGGTATAATCAAATTTCAGGAAAAATTTAGTTATACCCGAAGTTTTTTTGTTGGGTCCAATTGAGTTGTGTCAAAGAACTAAATCTATTACAAAAGCTGGAGAATAAAATTGGAGGACACGGCTGAGATTCAACGCATACTCAACGATGTCTATGGCGAAACAACCGGGAAGGCGGCATTTGATAAGATATTTCCGATAATCAAAAGCCATATCGGACCGGAAAGGCCGGGAAAAGACCCATTTTTCCCAAAAGGATGTATTTTTAATCACCTATGGCGACACGTTAAAAAAAACCGGCGA
This sequence comes from uncultured delta proteobacterium, assembly GCA_963778575.1. Lineage (GTDB taxonomy): Bacteria > Desulfobacterota > Desulfobacteria > Desulfobacterales > UBA11574 > UBA11574. Next base: position 13,785 of record CAVZUV010000001.1, read on the forward strand.
GGCGCCTTTGGAAACATTCACAGGTTTGCCGTGAACCGGTTTAAAAATGTGTTTTCAACCATACATATCCTGCCGTTTTTTCCCTTTTCTTCGGACGACGGATTTTCGGTCATCGATTTTTTCGAGGTCAGTCCCGAGTTGGGTAATTGGAAGGATATTCAGCGCATTAAGGCGTGAATTTCGGTTGATGTTCGATCTCGTGCTCAATCACGTCTCTTCCAAGAGCCCTGGTTTCAAAACTATCTGGATGAAAAGACCGCAATATAGGGATCTGGCCATTGAGGTCGATTCTTCAGCCGATTTATCCCTGGTGACAAGGCCCCGCTCCTTGCCACTGTTGACTCGATTCGACAAAACATCCGGTGATATGGTGTATCTTTGGACCACATTCAGTTCCGACCAAATCGATCTGAATTATAAGAGCGTGGATGTTCTCGAAAAAATGGTAAAAGTCCTGCTTTGTTATGTAAAGAAAGGGGCTGCCGTTATTCGACTTGATGCGATTGCGTATCTTTGGAAGGAAATCGGGACATCCTGCATTCATCTAAGACAGGCCCATCAGCTGGTTCAACTGTTTCGCAAAATACTGGATGTGGTTGCGCCCCGCGTCCTTCTGATTACCGAGACCAATGTGCCCCATCAAGAGAATGTCAGTTATTTTGGAGATGGCAAAAATGAGGCACAAATGGTTTATAATTTCACTTTGCCGCCCTTGCTTCTTTATTCATTTATCCGGCAGGATTCCAGGGCACTGTGCCGATGGGCCGAAAGTTTACGAATCAGTTCTCCTGACAACACATTTTTCAACTTTACGGCGTCCCATGACGGCATCGGCGTGCGGCCGCTGGAAGGAATTCTGGCGCGGGACGAAATTGAAAATCTCATTGATATCGTCAAGGAGAACGGCGGGGATGTTTCCTATAAAAAAAATCCGGATGGCGCCGATAGTCCGTATGAACTCAATATCACCTATATCGATGCACTGTTAAACCCCGCCAATAAAAACGATCCCTGGCACATACCCAGATTCCTGGCTTCCCAGGCCATCCAGCTTGTTTTGCCGGGGGTGCCGGCGATATATATTCACAGTGTTTTAGGTTCAAGAAACTGGCTGGAAGGTGTCCGTCAAACCCAAAGCAAAAGAGCTGTCAACCGGGAAAAACTGTGGGTGGATGATGTCTTATCGCAACTAAAAGATCCTGAAACGTTTCGTTCCAGGATCTTTTATCATTTTATTCATATGATCAAAACCAGAAGGAGCCAGCCTGCTTTTCATCCAAAGGCGGATTTTGAAATACTTCATATCGATCCAAAAGTATTTGTCGTTACCAGACGTTCAAAGGAGCAAACGATATATACCGTCACCAATATTTCATCCCGCCGAACCAAGGTTTCGCTGTCGGATGCAAAGGCGCCTCGTCGGATGAAGGATCTCATTACCGGTGAGGTTTTTCCTTCAGATGGATTGGCGTTGAATCCCTATCAGTTCCTATGGCTTTGTGAAGGGTGAGAATAAAGGGAATAATAAGGAATTCATCCGATCAGACGCTCATCGACTGTTGATTTTGTCTCTTAATTTTCCCGAACACTTGAAGGTGACGACTTTGCGTTCCTTTAATATCAGGTCGCTGCCGGTGGCAGGGTTTCGACCTCTCCGCTCTTTTTTTTTCTTAATACAAAATTTGCCGAATCCCGAGATCAGAACGTCTTCGCCTTTTTCCAGTGTGCCTTTCATAATTTCCAATAATGTCTCAATGACTTCCACAGATTTTTTCTTGGTAAAACCGAGTTCGTGTATACTTGTGACAATATCATTTTTTGTTAATGCCATGGCGCCTCCTAACCTGATTATTCCGATGTGGATCTTGAATAAAACCTGTGATATTGAACACCGTCATTCGTTATTTTGTTCCGGGTTGTCATCTTCCGGTTTGTTGGCTTTGATTTTTTTAATGATCTTATTGATCCTTATCATAATTTTATCAATTTCAGCTTTCAGCTTATCTTCCTCGGGATCACTCATTCAATTTCCTCCTATGGGTGAGCTTATTATCTATCGGTATGCTAAAACAAATACATTTGTCAAGACGGTTCAACGAAAAATTGTGATTCTTTATATTTTTGACAGGTTATGATTAAAGGCCGCGCAGATATCAAGATGTTTTACCTGAGCCACGCTACGTTCCTTGAAGCAATTCTTCGGCAACATCGAAATGGTGCCCGATATCATTTCGCAAATCCAGTCGATTCCCGTCGGAATTCTCACGGGGTATGACCCTTATTCTACCGTTTTCAAAAGCCGCCAATACCTTTCTGCGCAACTGCTCGGCTGTTTTGGCGCGGCTTTGTCCGGGTTTGACGCTGGCGTTGACATTACAATATAAAACACGGCTGCCGTCGGACTTGAAAGTTTGGTCTTCTTCTGAATATGTCATGGCAGAGGGAATCACCTGGATCTTCTTTTTTTTCAGGTAACCAAAATCGATATCCACGGGTTCCCCTTTGGTACAGGACCAGGGATATCCTTTCTGGTTCTGAGGGCCTCCGGGTCCTGTTACCAGCGCCGTGCAGATGGAAATTTGATCTGATCGAACTTCAGGCCGAACCTTGTCCAGGCGGCCTTCAATGGTGGCTTGTATCAATGCTCCCAGGTTTCTGATTCGTCGAACGATGGGCTGCCATTCGGGTTCCGGAGGCCGGATATTGATTTCACAGACGCGTATTCTTGTCGGCGTCATACTGCCGTCAAAGGATAAAAAACAACCGGGATATACCAGGCAGGGACGCAACATATTTTTTTCTGTTAAGGCTCTTATCAGCGGCTTGACGATGGTTTCGGCAGCCATATCAATCAGGGCGGGCGATTCCATGGGATGGGGGGAAATGCTGCCCATCCCGCCGGTAATGGGATTGTCTTTGCTGGCCGGTCCCGGAAACCGTTCCGGATAATCCATCGAGGTGGGAAGGATTTGGAAATGTCCGTTTTTGTCGATTAAAATATTAAGGGATATCTCGACCCCCGACATCCTTGATTCGATCAAAAGCGGCCAGATCGATTTTTTTCCGAATAATCGTTTATAATTTTTCCCATAATCGCTCATCAACGTATCATAGACTTCTTTGATTTCCCAGGCATTCAAAATAATACGTGAGCCTTTGCCTCCGGCGCTGTAAGGATACTTCAGAACGGCGCCCCCGTATTGGTCGATCAGCGACAAACACGATTTTAAAACAAGTTCGTAATCCCGGGCATCGACTTCAACCCATTGATCGGCAACAGGGATGTCGTATTCACGACAAAGGTGTTTGCAGGCTATCTTGTCGCCTTCAATAAATGCGCTTTTTTGGGTAAATCCTAAAATATGATTTGAAAAACCGGCCGCCTCCAGGTCATCCACCAGCCCGTCAAGCAATAGATCTTCCGGCATCGGCATCACGCAGTCGATATCTTTTCTCTTTAAGGCTTCGATAATTGCCGCGGCATACCCATTTTTGGAGTTGTCGGATGTCGGGATGAAATCCACCGGCCATTCCATGGTGTTTGCGAATGGCTTCATAGCCGGCATTCCTCGAATAACTACCCCTTGAAAATCGTTTTGGTTATGCTCGCTGGTCGATGTAGAGGTCACCAGGGCGCTGAGGAGGGTTCTTCCGTCGGTTCCCGCGAATCCGATTTTATAACTCACGATATCTCCTTATATTTTTGCCTAAAGCGTGTTTGCCGGAATATAAACGCCGGTTGCACTATCATCGGAATTGGATTATACCAATTTGAGAAATACCTTTTGTTTACGGCAAGAAACGAAAAGGGTTTCCAGTATACATAACGAAAACCCTTGAAAAGGTGGAGCCGGCGGGCGGATTCGAACCGCCTGCCTGCTGATTACGAATCAGCTGCTCTACCAACTGAGCTACGCCGGCACAATTAAAAATACCTACTTTGTTTATGATACAAAATCAAGAAAAAATATCAATACAATACCTATTTGATACAAACCGTTACGAAGATTGCAACCGGGTCGGCACAGGCTTGTCCGGCGCGGACAGATCCTATCTTGTCAACCGGATGTATACGCAATATCGGGCGCCGGTCATCGTTATTGCCCCTTCGACCAAAGAAGCGGAAGCATGCCTGGAAGATCTGGATTTTTTTTTGGAAAAACCCGATCTTCCCCTCATCTATTTCCCGCCGTATAATATTTCACCCTTTAAATCTTTTTCATATCACAATGAAACAGCAGCCAAAAGAATCCGGTCTCTGTACCAACTGTCCGTCAATGATGCCCCCCCTTTGGTGGTGACGACGATATCGGCCGTCATGCAGAAAATGATCCCCAAACGAGAAATCTGCAATTATGCGGAACTGGTAATGGTTGGTGAAGAGATCGATCGGGGAAGACTGGTCGACAAACTGTTATCCGGTGGTTATGAACGATCGGCGATTGTTGAAGAACCCGGAGATTTCTGCGTAAGAGGCGGCATTTTAGACATTTTTTCGCCGCTTTATCCGGACCCGTTCCGGATGGAACTTTTTGGGGATACGGTTGAGTCCTTGAGATTCTTTTCGGCGGTGTCGCAAAGAACCATCAAAAACATTTCCGAAGCGGTCATTCTCCCGGCGAGAGAAGCCATTCTCAACGCATCCCACATGAGCCCTGTCATCAATCGAATCCGAGCCCAGGCGTCAAAGCTGGAAATCCCGGTCACACGGGTCAGGGCGTTGATCCATCGAATCAAAAAAGTCGGGGTGTTTTCCGGCATTGAAAGTTTGATTCCCCTGATTTATGCCGATCCGGATTCCTTTTTTAACTATGTACCTGAAAATGCGTTTTTTATTTTCATGGAACCGGCTGAACTGGAAAAAACGGCAGACCAAACCTTGCACCTGGCATCCAAAAGTTTTGACGCGGCGCAAAAGGAAGGGCGTCTATGCATCGAACCTGAGCGCCTTTTTTTGTCATGGCAGGATGTGAACAATATACTGAGGCAAAAAAAGACACTGTCAGTCAAAAAACTTCACGTATCCAATGAAATTTTGTCCGACGGCACGCCTTGTGAACCCATTCATTTTTCAGTCGAAGATAATGTCGATATCACCCTTGACCTGAAACATCGCCGGGACAAGGACCTTTTTTCACCGCTGGCAGACTGGATCAATCGTCACCGGTTATCCGGGTTTAAAACGGTTGTGGTCTGCAGATCCCGGGCCCAGGGCAAGCGGCTTCTTTCGTTGATGACCCCGTATGGCGTTTCTTTGAAGCGTATTGATCGATTTTCCGATGTTCATCAGGACAAAGGACAGGCATTCGTCTGCCTGGGCCGGATTTCTTCGGGATTCGTGTGGCCCGCTGAATCTTTGGCCATTATCACGGAAGATGAGATATTCGGGTTTAGGCGTCGAGCAAAATTAACGCCGGAGACAAAAGCACGCGCCCAGTTCCTATCCTATGAAGATTTAAAAAAAGGGGATCTTGTCGTTCACGTCGATCACGGAATCGGACGATATGACGGTTTGGTTGAATTGACATTGAACGGTTCGAGCAATGATTTTCTTCTTATTATTTATAAAGATGAGGATAAGCTCTATTTGCCCGTAGATCGCATGGGCATGGTTCAAAAATATATGGGCGTCGACGGCATCGAACCGGTTCTGGATAAGATGGGCGGTAAATCATGGGAACGGGTTAAGGAAAGAGTCAAAAGATCGACGGAGAAAATCGCCGGCGAGCTTTTAAAACTCTATGCCGAGCGAAAAGTCAGAAAAGGCCATGCTTTCACGGCCCTTGACAGTGATTTTAAAAATTTTGAAATGGGTTTTCCTTATGAAGAAACCGCAGACCAGCTAAAGGCCATCGAGAACGTGTTTGATGATATGAAATCCCCGATTCCCATGGACAGGCTGGTATGCGGCGACGTGGGATACGGCAAAACCGAAGTTGCCCTGCGGGCTTCGCTGTTGTGTGTTAATGACGGCAAACAGGTTGCCGTATTAGTGCCGACCACGGTTCTCGCTGAACAGCATTTCGCAACATTTAAAGAACGTTATGACGGATATCCCATAAACATTGCCTGCCTGAGCCGGTTTCGTTCAATGCGGGAACAGCGCAACATCATCAATGATCTCAAAACCGGGAAAATAGATATTGTGATCGGAACCCACCGGTTGATACAAAAAGACGTGGCGTTCAAAGATTTGGGACTTTTGGTCTTGGATGAGGAACAGCGCTTCGGCGTCAAGCATAAAGAGAAGCTGAAAAGGTTTAAGAGCACGGTGGACGTCCTCGCATTAACCGCCACCCCGATTCCCAGAACGCTTCATATGTCGCTGATGGGCGTCAGGGATATCAGCATCATCTCGACACCGCCCGAGCACCGGAAGTCCATCGTCACGTATATTTGTGAATTTAACGATGCCGTTATTTCCGATGCCATCCATCAAGAGCTTAACAGAAACGGGCAAATCTTTTTTGTTCACAATAATATCCGGACCATCAAGAAAATGGCCAAACATCTTAAAGACCTGGTGCCCGAGGTCAGGCTCGATGTGGCCCACGGCCGCATGGATGAGGAAGCGTTGGAGCTTGCCATGCTGCGTTTCTTGAACAAAGAGACAGACCTTTTGCTTTGCACTACGATCATCGAGTCAGGACTCGACATTTCATCCGCCAATACCATACTGATCAATCGCGCAGACAGATTCGGGCTTGCTCAGATTTACCAATTGCGCGGCCGGGTCGGACGCCTGGACGAACAGGCCTATGCCTATCTGTTTATCCCCAAAGAAAGCACATTGGGCAAAGATGCGCAAAAACGGTTGAAGGTTTTGATGGAACACAGCGATCTTGGCGCGGGTTTTCAAATCGCTATGAGCGATTTAAAGATCAGAGGCGGCGGAACGATCTTAGGCGCTTCACAATCGGGCCACATTGCCGCCGTAGGTTACGACATGTTTCTCAAATTGATGGAAAACTCCATGGCGTCCTTGAAAGGGGAAAAAATTATAGAACGTCTTGAACCGGAAATTAATATCAATATGCCGGCTTTGATTCCCGAATCCTACATGCCGGATATCGACCAGCGCCTCACAGCATATCGTCGACTGGCAAAAATGACGGAACTCAAAGAGATTACCGATTTCAAGGCCGAGATGATGGACCGTTTCGGTGCATTGACCACCGAAACGGCAAATCTTCTTTTAAAAATCATGCTCAGGGTATTGGCCATCAAGGCCGGCGTCAAACGAATCGATCTTAAAGACAGTCAGTTGTCGTTTACTTTTTCGACCCCGCACCTGAAAAATCCCTCCGGAATCATGGACATGATTCTTTCCGAGCCGGACCGATTTGAAATGATGCCGGATCATTCAATGAAAGCCCGACTGAAAAAAGGGGATGCGACCCGTCTCATCGCCCAAACTAAAAACATCTTGAAAGAAATTATGCAACATGTTACCAGCTAAAAATTTAAGTAATGATTGAGATGAATTTTGCCCGACGTGTTAAAGGAAATGCAGCAGGTTTTTGTTGACGAGATATTTTATTAACATCATTGCCTTAGTTTGCTTATTGGGGGTTGGGTGGGCGTTAACGGGTTGCGCTGATCGAGAACAAAAAAAGCAAGATGAATATCTTATTAAGGTCGGCGACAGGATAATGACCGTCGCGGATTTCAACAAGGCCTTTGAAATCGCAAAATCGGCCTACTCGTACGAAATATTACAGAAGCCCGAGGCGGTCAGAGAGGCGATGTTGCGGCTTGTTAAACAAATGACGGAAGAGATGATTCTTTTGGAAAGAGCCAAAGAAACCGGCGTTACGGTGACGTCATCGGAGGTCGAAAAAGCCTTGGCGGATATCAAAGGGGATTATCCGGACAATGAATTCCAAAATTCGCTGATAGAGAACGCGGTTCAATATTCCTCTTGGAAGCAGGCATTGAAGCGGCGGTTGCTCATGGACAAGGTGATTGCAAAAGACCTGGGGGATCAGATCCATGTCACGCCCGATGACATATCGGAATATGAAAAAGCGCATCCAGGCGAGTCCCCTGCAGCATCTGACCTTAAAGCGAAGAAGACGGAATCCAAAACACCTGACGTGAAAACAATGGAAAAAGCCAGGCATGACGCCATCGTAAAACTATTGCGCCGGGAGAAGTTGGAAAACGCATATCCATCGTGGGTGGAAGCACTTAAAAGAAAGTACACCGTTGAAATAAATGTCAAAGAGTTGCAGAAAATGACGGATTTGCAACAAATTCGCAAGCGGTTGGCTTCCTGAAAAAACGTAAAATTGGATCTATGGGAATGAAACGCAGACAATTTGGAACAGTACGAACAAAATCAATATTTCTTATCACTTGTATGCTCTTATGTTGTACGTTGGGTGATCCGTTTCCGGCAACCGCAAAGGGCGCGGAAACCGTCGATCGCATTGTGGCCGTGGTGAATGATGATGTCATTACACTCATCGAACTGAACAAAGTGGTTAAACCTTACCTCGAAAAGATTCGAACATTAGGATATTCGCCTGATAAAGAAAAAGAACTGATTTTTAAAGTGAGAAAGAGCATGCTTGATCGTCTTATTGATGAAAAAATTGAAGATCAAGAGATAAAGCGCGCAAAGATTGAAATTTCAGAACATCAAATCGACCAGGCCATTGAGCGGATCAAAGAGACAAACTATTATACGGATGAAGATCTCAGGGCGGGATTGGCCAAAGAAGGCCTGACCATGAAGGAATACCGAAAACAGATCAAAGAGCAGATACTCAGAGCAAGACTCGTTAATATCAATGTCAAATCAAAAATCGTGATTACCAAAGAAGACATCAAAGCGTATTATGACAAGCATCTCGATCAGTATGGGGGAAAGAAGAAATATCATCTTCGCAACATCATCATGACCGTTCCCGAAGCTTCGGATTCGGATAAACGGCTCGAGATTAAAGCGAAAATGGATGAGATATTGAAAAAACTGAAAGCCGGGCAATCATTTGAAGCCCTGGCAAAAGAATATTCCGAGTCTCCGGCAGCTTCCGACGGCGGAGATCTCGGTCTGTTTGAATTTGATGCGCTGTCGCCGATGCTTCAAAAGGCGATCAAACAGATAAAGCCCGGCGGGTTTACGCCGGTACTCGATACGGACCAGGGGTTTCAAATTTTTTTCCTTCAAAAGATCGTCAAGACCGCCGGAAAACCTTTGGAAGCGGTTTCATCGGAGATTGAACGAATCCTTTATGACAACACCACGGATAAAAAATATAACGATTGGATCCAAAGCCTTCGAGAACAGGCTGTTATAAAAATCATCGAGTAGTTTTGTTCAAATCGTCAAATCGTCAAGTGGTAAAATCGTGGAATCGCCAACCCAGCGACTTAACCGGGACAAATCCATCAATCATTTGATGATTTAACCATCTAACTGTTTTTGGTATATGAAAAGATGTCGAGTTATTCTACGCCGGCGATTATGCTGCGTAAGATGGATTTAGGAGATTATGATTTAATTATTACGCTTTTTACCCTCAAAGAAGGCAAAATAACCGTCATTGCAAAATCCGCCAAAAAAAGCACAAAACGATTCGGCGGAATATTGGAACTCTTTTCGGCATTGAATGTGGTATACAGCTTTGGCCGAAAAAAAGGGCTTCCTATTTTACAGGAGGCCGCCTTAAAACAACCTTTTCCAAGCATTCGATCCAGCATGTTAAAGACGGCTTATGCCAGCTATTGGACCGAACTCATCAACGAATGGATGGAAAACGGCCAAATCGATGCGATACTTTATCAATTGTTTTATCACGTTCTTAAAGAACTCGATGCCGGAGCGGCACATGAGGGCGCACTTTCTATTTTGTTCCAGATGAGATTTATGAAGATGTTCGGTCTTGCGCCGAATTTGCAAAGCTGCGGCATCTGCCGGATGGATATGGAGAAAATCAAAGAAACCAAAGTCATATTCAACCTGGCAAAAGGGGCAATTATCTGCAGCCGATGTGCTGCCGAAAGCGGACGCAAATTTTCTTTGACAAAAGGAACCGTCAAACAGCTATTGTGGATCGAGAAGGAACATTTGGAACAGGCGGCAAGGATTCGGCTGGATTCAGAGACGATAAAAGTCGGAGAAGAATTACTGGAGGCGTTTGTTCCATTTCATCTGGGAAAAGATCTTCGAAGTTTGAAATTTTTGCGGCAAATCCGAAAATGACGAATTGTTTTGCATTTTGAAACCATAGCTGAAGCTTCTGCTCGTTGGGCCGAAGCTGAAAGTAAAGACAATAATTTAAATGATCCATGGAAATCAGACCCGCAACCCATAAAAAACAAGGTTCGAGACATGCCGTGAAAGATATCCTCGAATCTCATCCAATCTGTGCTTCGGCGCCGTGCAGGATCGATATGGGCGGTACACTGGATATCAGCACGTTTTATTATCCGCTCAGGCATCTTTCTCCTTTAACCGTTAACATCGCCGTCAATTTGAGAACTGTCGTTAAGCTTTTTCCGTATGATCGAGGCATCATAAAAATCTCTTCAAAGGGATTTGACGGAGCCGAATATCCCCTTGAAAAAGCGCCTTTTAATCACCCTTTAGGGCTGATGTTCGCCATTTCGGCGTATTACGGGGTTGAAGGGGTCCATATCGATATTGCGTCATCTTCGCCGCCGCGCAGTGCATTAGGGGGGTCTTCGGCGGCGGCGGTGGCACTTATTGCGGCATTTTCCAGGATGCTGGAGAAAATGGGTCATTCGGCGATGTCCAAACGACAAATCGCCCTGATTGGACATCGCCTTGAAGCCAGTGTGGCGGGTGTTCCGTGCGGGCTTCAGGATCAGTTGGCCGCAGCCTTTGGCGGCGTGAATGCATGGTATTGGTCCGGAGACTGCCTGGGGCCTATGTTTCGGAAAAAAAGCCTGATCAAAAAAAATGAGCTGAACAGATTTGAACGCCATCTCTTATTGGCTTACTGCGGTGTTCCCCATGAATCAAAGAATGTCAACGGAAAATGGGTTAAGCAGTTTCTTTCCGGAAAGTACCATGGACACTGGGCTGAAATTGTAGTATATACGCAAAAATTTGCCGCAGCGCTCATAAAAGGGAATATCGAAGATGCCTGTCTTGCGATGAATGAAGAGGTGGCCGTCAGGATGGAAATGACACCGGAGGTGCTCGATGAGATCGGCAAAGCGCTTGTCGCGTCCGCCGTGGAAAATCATTGCGGCGCGCGGTTTGCCGGTGCGGGCGGCGGCGGATGCATCTGGGCGCTGGGCGCCGTCGAAGACATTGACAGACTCAAAGGACCATGGGAATCTATTCTTTCGAAAAGAAAAAACGCCGGTTTGCTGGATCCGGAAATCGATTCAAAGGGCCTTTTGTATGAGTGAAGGGTTCCCTGAAACTCTGTGGTGATTAATTTTTTGTAAAGAACCTTAAACACAACCCCCAAATATGGATGAGGAAGGAAACATGAATTTTCAGGATGTAATCATGTCGTTGGAGAGATTCTGGGCGCAAAAGGGATGCGTGGTGGCCCAGCCTTATGATATGGAAGTGGGCGCCGGAACATTTCATCCGACCACACTTCTAAAAGCACTGGGCCCCGAACCCTGGAAAGTCGCTTACGTTCAGCCGTCGCGGCGGCCGACCGACGGTCGATATGGAGAAAACCCGAACCGGCTGCAGCATTACTACCAATACCAGGTGATATTGAAGCCGTCTCCTTATGATGTTCAGCAGCAGTATCTTGAGAGCTTGAAAGTGTTGGGTATCGATCCTTTGGAGCACGACATCAGATTTGTGGAAGACGATTGGGAATCTCCCACGTTGGGCGCCGCCGGTCTCGGATGGGAGGTATGGCTGGACGGAATGGAAATCACCCAGTTCACCTATTTCCAATTGTGCGGCAGCGTCGAGTTGTTCCCCATATCCGTAGAGCTGACTTACGGGCTGGAGCGTATTGCCATGTATCTGCAAAAAGTGGACAGCGTGTACGATCTGAAATGGACGGATAAGGTGACGTACGGCCATGTGCACCATCAGCAGGAAGTCGAGCAGTCGACGTACAACTTTGAAAAGGCGAACGTCACTATGCTTTTAGAGTTTTTCAATCAGTATGAGGCCGAATCCGCGCGGATGATTAAAGAAGAATTGGTGCTGCCGGCCTATGAATACTGCCTGAAATGTTCGCATACATTTAACCTTTTGGATGCGCGTGGCGCCATCAGTGTTGCCGAAAGAACCGGTTATATCGGCCGGATCAGAAATCTTGCCAGAGCATGCGCCGAAGGATACCTGAACCAAAGAGAAGCCATGGGATACCCTTTATTGAAAAATGGAAATAAAAGAATCTGAAGATTGCAGAAAATAGCAAAAAGCGAATCACGAAAATATAGCGGAAGAACGAAAGCACGAAAAAATATTATTATTTAAATTCGTGTCTTTCAATATTCTTCGTGGTTTCGTGATCTAAATTCTCTTTTTTATTTATTGATTTTTGTTTTCGGAAACAAATGATTGCGTATTAGACTGTGCGGAATACAATCTATATTGATGCATTGAGAAGACAGAGGTGATTATGAAAAGTTTACTGCTTGAGATAGGAACGGAGGAGATCCCCGCGGGTTATATTGAACCGGCGCTTCAATCCCTGTCGTCGACGCTCTTACAAAAAATGACCGATATCCGTGTTGAGTATGGTCGCGCCAGAGTTTTTGGCACGCCGAGGCGGCTTGCGGTGGAAGTTCAGGATGTGGCGGACAAACAAAAATCCTTAACCTCCGAAGTAATGGGACCTCCGGAGAAAGTCGGTTTCGATATCAACGGCAAACCGACCACGGCGGCTATAAAATTTGCCGAGAAGGTCGGGGTCTCCGTGAACGCTTTAAAAGTAAAAGAGACGGAAAAAGGTCTTTATGTATGTGCACGGGTTTCCGAGCGGGGACTGGCAACGCGGACCCTTCTTAAAACCATACTGCCGGAAGTGATTCTTTCGACACCGTTTCCAAAAACCATGAAATGGGCGGAATTAAATATCTTCTTTGCCAGACCCATCCATTATATCGTGGCCCTTTTGGGAAATCAGATCATATCCTTTGAACTGGGAGATACAAAGAGCGGGAGGTATTCCTTCGGGCACTATTTTATGCAGCCCGGGAAAGTGAGGATCACTTCACCGGAAGATTACGTCCAAACCCTGAAGGACGCCCATGTGGTCATCGATTTTGAAGAGCGGCGAAGGCGGGTTGAAGATGAGATCAACAAAGCGGCAAAAGACGTCGGCGGCAAAATACTGCCGGATGAAGAACTCATCGATATCAATAAGAACCTGGTGGAATATCCCATTGCTACGGCGGGGAAGTTCGACAACGCGTTTCTGGAAATTCCTGCCGAGATCCTGATCACCGCCATGCGTCATCATCAAAAATATTTTGCGGTGGTCGATGACAGCGGCAATCTCATGTCCAGTTTTATTGCCGTGAACAATACCCGCACAAGGGATATGAATCTTGTGGCCACCGGGCATGAAAGGGTGCTGAGAGCCCGTCTTTCGGATGCGCAATTCTTTTTCAAAAGCGATGTCCAGGAATCCATGGATGACTGGGTCGAAAGGCTCAAAGGCGTACTTTTCCAGGCCAAGCTGGGAAGCATGTACGAGAAAGTTCAACGGGTTCAAAAAATTGCAGCGTATCTGGCGGATGTCTCCGGGCAGAAACCTGCCGTCAAAAAACAGGTGATGCGGGCGGCCTGGCTGTGCAAGGCCGACCTGGTCAGCCAGGTCGTTAACGAGTTCCCGAATTTGCAGGGCGTTATGGGAAGAATCTATGCGTTGCTCAAAAAAGAGCCCAAAGCCGTAGCAGCCGCCATAGAGGAGCATTACCGGCCGACCTATTCCGGCGGCCCCCTTCCGGAGACGGTCACCGGCAGCCTTCTTGGGATTGCCGACAAGGTCGACGCTATTTGCGGATTTTTTTCCGTAGGGCTTGTTCCCACCGGCGCATCGGATCCCTATGCGCTCCGCCGGCAGGGCATCGGCATTATCCAGATCATGAATGACCAGGGCTTTTCATTTTCCTTGAAAAAATTGATTGAAAAGAGCCTGGGCATTTACGGCATCAAAGGCGGAAATAAGATTAAAGAAATTGCCGATCCAATCTACACATTCATCCAAAACCGCATGACCTATCAGTTGGTGGAGGAAGGGTTTTCAAAAGATGTCATTGCGGCGGTTGCCGATGCGGACGCGGATAATGTGCCGAATGTATGGAACCGCGTCCGTGCGATTCAGGACCTGAAAACAGCCGCGGATTTTGAGCCCCTGGCCGTTGCGTTCAAACGGGTGGTCAATATTATTAAAAAGGCGGATCTCCCGGCACGCAAAAAAGTCGATGAGAAACTCTTTGAGCACGAATCTGAAAAAGCATTGTATTCAGCCTATAAAGACCTTGAAGGAAAGGTGTCGGGTCATCTTGACAAAGGACGTTTCGATCAAGCATTTCGGGAGATCGCCAAGCTGCGCGATCCCGTGGATGCCTTTTTCGACGGCGTCATGGTCATGAGTAAAGAGAAAAAAATACGCAATAACCGGCTTTCTTTGCTGGGGATGATTTCGGATCTGTTCGGCCAGTTTGCCGATTTTTCCAAAATTTCGACCTGACTATTTTTCACCGCCCTCTCGCTTCGCTCGTTCGAGGCACAGAGTTCGCTGAGATATCCATATTTCCCATCGCCGCTGAGAGGGCGTCGATGGGAAAACCCTCAGCAGCTTACGCTTCAAATGCTATTTAAATTCTCTGCGATCTTTGCGACTCTGCGGTGGTTATTTTTGGATGAGGTGTTTTTAAATGAAAGCCATGGTATTAAACGAGATCTGCGATCTTAGCAAAAACAAGCATCCGCTTCAATTGAAAGACCTGCCCAAGCCGGTTCCCGGGGAAAAAGAACTGCTCATAAAAGTGTCGGCGTGCGGGGTTTGCCATACCGAACTCGACGAGATCGAGGGGAGAACCCCGCCGTCTAAATTTCCCATGGTCCTGGGCCACCAGGTGGTGGGAAGGGTCGAAGAGGCAGGGCCTGGTGCCGGCCGGCATGAAACCGGCGACAGGGTAGGGGTTGCCTGGATTTATTCGGCCTGCGGCCATTGTGATTTTTGCCGGCAGGAGGAAGAGAATGTGTGCGAATCATTTAAGGCCACCGGCCGGGATGCCTTTGGCGGATATGCAGAGTATATGACGGTGCCCGAGGACTTTGCGTATAACATTCCGGATATTTTTTCAGATTCCCAGGCAGCGCCGCTGTTATGCGCCGGCGCCATCGGCTACCGGTCCTTGCGGCTCACGAACATCAAAGACGGCCAGAACCTGGGACTCACCGGTTTTGGGGCTTCGGCCCATCTTGTGCTTAAAATGGTCAACTACAAACATAGCGATGTAAAGGTATTTGTGTTTGCCAGAAGCGAAAGGGAAAGGGATTTTGCCCGGGAGCTGGGCGCGGTCTGGGCCGGAAATACCGAAGACAAACCACCGGAAAAACTGGATGGCATCATCGATACCACGCCGGTATGGAAGCCGGTGGTCGAGGCGTTGAACCATTTAAAGCCCGGTGGAAGACTGGTGATCAATGCCATTCGAAAAGAAGACAAAGACAAGGATTATCTGCTGAAACTCAACTATCACGAACATCTCTGGATGGAAAAAGAGATCAAAAGCGTGGCCAATGTCGCACGAAAAGACGTCAGCGAATTCATTGAGCTGGCCGCCCAAATCCCCATCCTGCCTGAAATCGAAGAATATCCCCTGGAATCGGCCAATAAAGCCCTGCTCGAACTCAAAGAAAGAAAAATCCGCGGCGCAAAAGTGCTAATGATCGGATAGAGAACAACCGACCCTTTCCTTTATGGAGGCATGGAATGAATATTTTAGCCGTTGAAATCGAAATCCCGTATGCTGTGGATGTTCGCGCGACTGAGGACACCCTGACCATCGATCTCAGTGCCGGTCGCACAATATCTGTCCCATTGGGTTGGTACCCACGCCTTGAGCATGCCAGTTCTGAAGAAAGAACGAACTGGAGGCTTATTGGTAGAGGTCAAGGAAATCCACTGGGCGGATATAGACGAAGACATAAGCGTGGAGGGACTTCTTGCTGGGAAGCCTTCCAATGACTTTTGTCATTTAATTTGAGTACAATCTAAGTGGCTAAAAAGCCGGGCTATTAAACATGGATCAAAGGGTTAAAGAGCTTAAAAATCAAATTCCAGATGGTAAACTGGCCGAGGTGGCCCAAATTGAAAGTGAGGAGAAATATCGACAGCTTTTCAACATAGTAACAGATGCAATTATGCTCTTTGACGCGGAAACCCGGCACTTTATAGATGCCAATGATACTGCATTGAGTCTCTATGGTTACAGTCGGGAGGAATTCTTGAAGTTAAGGCATCAAGACATAACAGCAGAGCCGAAGAAGTCCGATGCCTCCATCAGGCAAATACTTGAGGGAGAGCTCGTTAGAATTCCTGTTCGGTACCATAAGAAAAAAGACGGCACCATATTCCCCGTGGAGATATCCGCCAGTACATGCATGTTGAGAAATAGGAAAGTGATCTGCGGAGTTATCAGAGACATCACGGAACGGAATCAGACAGAAAAGGCGTTGCGTGAAAGTGAAGCCGAGAAAACTGCACTATTAGATGCTGCTATTGACAGGATTCGTCATGTCGACAAGGACATGAAAATCATATGGGGCAATAAAGCAGCCGTTGATGCATCGGGTATGTCCCCAGAAGACATGGTCGGCAAAACATGTTATCAGCTTTTTGTCGGTGGGGATACTCCCTGTGAAGGCTGTCCAACCTTAAGATCCAAAGAAACGGGCCGAATTGAAAGGGCCGTTATACATCTGCCAAAGGCAAAGCGAATCATAGGCCAAAGTTATTGGGACGTCTATTGCATACCTTTGAAAAATGAACCTGGCAATCCTGAAAGCTTTATCCAGATCGCCAGAAATATCACGGAACAGATACGGGCCGAGGAACAGATTCACACCCTCACCCATGAGCTGATGAAGGCCCAGGAAAGTGAGCGCCAGATGATTTCTCGTGAACTGCACGACCGCGTGGCACAACAGCTTGCCGTAGCAAAAATAGATTGTGAACTGCTTTTGAATCATCACCCTGCGATACATCCCGAGATCAGGCGAAAAATTTCAGAAATGACAATAACGCTTCAGGAATCCATTAAGGCAGTCCGTGATCTCTCATATGATTTACGTCCACCGGCCCTCGATGTAATGGGTCTGGTAGATACTCTTTCTCAGTATTGTCATGATTTTTCTGAAAACAATGGAATCAGCGTTGACTTCAGTACCGCCGGAATGAAAGATCTGAAGCTGGATTTTGACACCGAGATCAACCTGTATCGCCTGGTCATAGAAGGTCTCACCAACATCAAAAAACATGCGGATGCCAGCCATGTGATAATCAAGCTGGTAGCGGTTTCCCCTAACATCATCCTTCGGATAGAAGATAATGGCAGAGGTTTTGATGTGCAGGAACGATTGGCAAAAATAACCAAAGAGAAACGAATGGGAATTCGGAGCATAGAGGAAAGGGTCAAATTGCTTCAAGGTGAAATGGTTCTTCGATCAAAACCGAAACAGGGCACCAAGATTTTTATTAAATTTCCTTATAAAGGCAAAAAGGTAGGTTCATAAAAAAACCATACTAATAATCAATCTGCAATTAAATGACAAGTTTTTTGAGGCCAGAAAATTGTTGTGTTATCGTCAAAAGATATAGTATTCTACCAAAAAAAATGTCGCCCATAAAACGATAAGTTCGATGGGCGACACTATCATTCCCTTGCAAACTTTGGTGCAATTTACTTAGATAAATATCAAATTTATTACTCTTAGTATCCACTTCCGACAATTAAGCCGCTCTTGGTTTTCCTGACATATGTATGTTTTTTCTTTCCTTTCCATTCATAACTAACCCATACACCTTTAGCAGTCGCTTTGACACATTCTTTGTAAACGGGTTCTGCTTTTTCTTTCAGGCTTTGCCCAGCCAATGACGGATGAACCAAGAGCATTCCGTTCTCTTCCATTATAAACACATAGTGGGGTTTATTTTGTGCTGCACTTTTAAAGTCCCCAGCTGTTTTCCCGCCATCAATAGCTGCAACAATCTTATCCACTTGTTTTTTAATACCAGCTTTATCGGCTGCAAACGCACTTGTTGTCAAACAAAACCCAATAATTAAAACGAAAGTTAAAATTGTAATTCTTTTCATTTGCATCTCCTTTTCTTGGTTTTTCTGTTTACAATCCTATATATTCAATGCCGGGTTTGAATGAATTTAATAATTATCAGCAATTAATGTGCCAGGCCGAACGAACAATATTAACCAACTGTTTTAACAATAAATACAATCTGAGCGTATGAATTATAGGCGGATAAGTGAAGGAATTTCCATGCGCCAAACAAAAGTGAATTGATATAAATAAAGAGCCAACTTATTGAAAACAAATGACTATTAAGCAGAGGGAATTCCATACATCTGGTATGTCGACACGAGATCGTTACCTAATGGCTTGTTATTAATGCGATTTATCTACCGATTCGTGTGGCGGACTAATCTTCCGTCTTCCGGCCGCAGGCTCCTTCCCTCTGATTCCTAATTTCTCTTTCCTATTTCTTAATTCCTGCCTTCCGCCCCCCCATCATTGGTAAAATCTCAATCGAGCATATACAAAATCGAGAAGGATGATTATATTTGATAAAATTATTACAAAAAAAGGAAATACAAAAAGATGGCGCGCATTCTTATCATAGACGACGAAGCCCTGATACGAGATCTGCTTAAAAAGATATTAGAGCGCGAAGGGTACGAGATCGTGACTGCATCCGGTGGAGAAGATGGAATCAAGATCCATCGGGAGAATCCGGCAGATCTCATCATCACCGATCTCATTATGCCGGGAAAGGAGGGTATAGAGACCATTATGGAACTTCGTCGGGATTTCAAGGATGTCAAGATCATGGCCATGTCCGGAGGCGGGAGGATTGATCCCGAGACATACCTTCAAATGGCCAAAACCCTGGGCGCCGTAAAAACCATTGCAAAGCCTTTTGATCGAAAAGAATTATTGGAAACCATTCAGGAACTTTTAGAATAAATATAAGATACAAAAATTTTAGCGTTACCTATCCGGCCGGGCATAGGTGAACGAATGATGCGCCAACAGCGTGCCGTCGCCCTTCACGCATTCGGCCACTCCAAAAATCAGACGCCGGCCTAATTTCAGAGTTCTGGCCGTGCAGTAAAAACCCTCTCTCTTGGCCCCAGTCAAAAAAGATGTTTTCATCTCGGCGGTCACGGCCATCTCTACGCGACCAATCTTGGTCATTATGGCCAACCACATTGCCATATCCGCTGCCGCCATAAAGACCGGACCACAAACCAGCCCGCCGGGTCGTACATATTTCTCTTGAAATGGGACATAGAGAGTACATTCGCCATCGCCGTAGTCATGGATGCTAAAGCGGTAATCTGAAACAAAGGTAGAATCAGCCAAAACCTGCTCTAACTCTTTTTGGGTTAACCCTGGTTTATGTGCCATAATGAGAAATCCCCGCAAAAATTATAGAAGCCATCTCAAATGTGTAAACAATGCATATTGTTTTGCCAAGATGCACTGATTTATAACTATCAAAATTGTGGGTGGTCGGCGTAAGCGCCGACTGAAAGCTTGTCTCGGACAAATAACCCTTTATCGCCAGACTCAATCGTGAAATATGATCATTGGTGTGGACATTATGCCAAGCCCCAGTTTCGGCAGGGCCGGTCGCCGTTTTTGTTCTCTTTCACCAAGATCCCGTTTAAACGGAATAAAGAATACCACCACTGATTTTGCCGTTTGCAGCAAATCATAAGGATGCAGGTGGTCGCTGCTTGCGATTCGGGGCAATTCTAAACCGCTGATCAATCGGGGCACTTGCCAAAAGCGGCGATTGCCACCAGTCAATAAATCCCGTGCTGAGACGTTTCATCCGATACATAGTCTTCCACAAAAATGCGCAAATCCGCAATTGTTATACGATCCATGGATGACAAAATTTACCTCAACATTTCCAAACAGCCATCTATAACGGCAATAAAATCCTCAATGTCATGGCTAACCATATAATCGCTCATTCCTCTGCGTAGAATGCCTCAAGTATTCTATTTCAACATGTCGATCAACAACTTCTCGGCAAGCTTGATTTCCCTGGCTCGACCCAAACGAAGCGTATCCACCAAACCCAAGGCTGCATATAATTTTTCGTCTTTCATGGCAACTTCCGGTATGGATTTATAAAGCGGTGAAAAACTAATCCCTCTTTCGTGCCCTTTCGGGTGAGGCCAGACGTAGACATCCTCCGAGTCGTATGCAAAATGGTCACGTAACGGCGGAGAAGCAAAAGCGGTTGGGATGCCTCGGGTCATGCTTCCAAGGTCAGGTGGAAACGAATATTTCATCCCGTGTATCAGAAACTCTTCCATTGCTTTTCGCAAAGGCCGTCTGCGATAGGGATCGAAAAGTCGGGCCTGAGAGGCACGCTTGACCCCACTAAAAGCCATGGATGACTCATACCCAACTCATAGGCTATCGTATTATACGACCAATCCTGAGAGGGCAACAGAGCCAGCTTTATCATGATCAGTATGTCTTGGGGCAACAAGTTCATGTCGTATTCTATATTCTTTAGAATATCTTAGAATGAATCAAGCGAAAAATTTATATATTTTGCTAATTATGTTCCAAGCACTTCACTTGACTCCCCGACTCCTCGTCCCCTTTTTATGTTTTAAGTATTTCATCCGCCTTCCGATCTCTATCGTTCCGCCTTCCGCCTTCAACCTCCAACAGCCACAGGCTTCATCCCTTTCTCCATTTTTCTATGGATTTCTTTGATTTTGTGCAGGCCATTCGTCATAATTAACTACGGCAATTCGGCCGTTTGCGCTAATGCTCAAAAACTATAGAAGTTCTTTATTGCAAAAAATTGAAAGATAAATTACTCTAAGTATGCTATATCTGGCGTAAAAAGGAGAATGAGATGAATATTTCCATTGCTTTTAGATAAAATGACAAATTTGGATAAAATAGCACTCATGGAGAAACTTTGGGATGATCTCTGTCAAGATCCTGAGGCCATTCAATCCCCTGATTGGCATAAAGATGTTTTGGAGGCGAGAGAAAAACAGGTAACCGAAGGAAAGGCAAAATTTACGTATTTTAACAAAGCCAAGGAAAGAATCAGGGATCAGATTAAATGAGAATCGAACTCCTCGATTCCGCCAAGAAAGATTTGATCGATGGTTCAAGTTTGATGAACATCAATCGAAAGGTCTCGGAAATTATTTCTCGACTCCCTCTTTTCTGATATAGACTTCCTCAACCTCTATGCTGGTATTCATGCCCTCCATTTTGGATACCACCGCTTATTATCTAAAAGATTCCCATTCGCAATTTATTATCGGATACAAAAAGACATCATTCGGGTCTATGCCATTTTGGATTGCCGACGAAATCCAGCATGGATTAGAAATAGACTTTCATAATTTTTTCCCTATTTTCTAATTCCTGCTTTCCGCTCTATCGTCCTCTGCCCTCCAATTCCCGATTTCTGACTTCCGACCTCTGACTTCAGGCCCTTCCTCCTTCTTACCTTCTAATCTTCCGCGCTCTGCGCGCACTGGGTACCCCCCATCCCCAATTCATCTGCTTTGTCATATTTTCTATTGATTTAATTTGATTATTCTGCTTAATGAAAAACAAGTGATAATTTCTTTCTAATACTGCAAAGATTGCTCTTCTCCTGCTGCAATTATAACAATTTGATATGAATGTATTTATTTCTATCTGTTCCATACCAGAAAAACAGATGCACAGTTTTATGTGCATTTCGACATATAAAAATTGTCCATTTGAAAGAAACCAGTTAGGGTTTTTGCCTTTTGCCAGAGTCGCGTCATAAGGTTTCTTTGTTTCAAAAAGGATGGATTCTTTAGGATAATATCCTTTTACTGTATACCATTAATTGAATCTGCGTAGCTTAAAAGAGCATTTTGGGTGCCAAAAACACACTTTTTAAGAAAAAGTACTGGCAAAGGCAAGGATGAACCGATTAGCTTTTTAGAGTGATTTGTTGTCTTTTTGATTTATTCAACTGACTTGTTTAGCATCTGTGCAGAAGGTTTCGGAAATGAATAGCTCTCACTTTCTTAAAAAGGCCGTAATTATCACCGGCGCATCGGCCGGGATTGGGCGTGAGTTGGCGTTGATGTTGGTCGAGCAAGGCGCATGGCTTTCCCTGGCGGCTCGTAATGCCGAGAAGTTGGAAGAAGTTGCAGTCCAATGTCGCCAGCGTGGCGGTAAAGCCATGTCGGTTCCCACAGATGTTGCCGAACAATTCCAATGCAAGAATCTGATTGAGCGTACTGTTGCGGAGTACAGTCGGATTGATGTCCTGATCAACAACGCGGGAATATCCATGTGGACGATTGATAGTTCAGGCCGCCGCTCAGCGCAGACGAGAGCTCGTTATGACCTCGCGAGGCAGGTTGGGAATGTGGCTAAAGCTTATTGCGCCGGGGCTTGTAGATCGTATTGCCCGAAAAGCCATCGAAAAAGGCCGATAGGTGTGGTGGCGAAATTAGAGCAAGACATGGGACATCGGGCACGTCCAGAAATAAGCAACTAACTATCCCTTAAGTATGAATTGCTTACTTATTTATGGTCGCACCTTAACTCCTTATGACCGGAACCGGTATTGTTTGTTCAAATGATTTCACATCGCAAAGTAAAGATGAAATTCGATTAACCATAGAACCCATTGGCACACTTGTAAACACGGTAAAATAACATATGAATATTACAGGACTTAATTTTACAGGAAACACTGAGAGGAAAAAGCAATACGATCTTCGAAGCTGAAAATCCTGATTTGGGCAGCAAAATTGCCCCTTCTTTTTACGAAGCTACTCAGGAGGAAGTGGATGAAGCCATTCAAAAAGCGAAAATTGCCTTTAAAGATTATAGCCGTAAAAGCGGACCGGAAAAAGCGACCTTTCTGGAGGCAATCGCCGACGAGATAATGGCGCTGGGAAAGATCTGATACAACGTTGTAAGGAAGAAACCGGACTACCGGAAGCTCGGCTTAACGGAGAAAGAGGCAGAACGGTCAATCAGTTACGGATGTTTGCAAAATTACTGCGAGAAGGTTGGTGGGTGGACGCACGCATCGATAAAGCCGACCCTTCCCGACATCCTGCTCCTAAACCTGACGTCAGAAGTATGCAAAGAGCATTAGGACCTGTCGGTATTTTTGGAGCCAGTAATTTTCCGTTTGCTTTTTCAGTGGCAGGTGGAGATACGGCTTCGGCTTTAGCAGCTGGATGTACGGTTGTGGTGAAAGCTCACCCTGCCCATCCCGGCACATGCGAACTGGTCGCAAGTGCTATTATCAAAGCGATTGAAAAATGCAACTTGCCGGATGGCACTTTCTCAATGGTACAGGGCCAATCGACAAGTGTCGGTCTTGCTATTGTCAGACATCCACTGATTAAAGCCATTGGGTTTACCGGATCGTTCAGAGGTGGGAAAGCCCTTTTTGATGAAGCAAATGCCAGAACAGAACCTATTCCGGTTTATGCGGAAATGGGAAGTACCAACCCGGTGATCATTTTGCCGGGAGCATTAAAAGAAAGAAAAGAATCTATCGCCAAAGATCTTACGGCCTCGGTAACATTAGGGGTGGGGCAGTTCTGTACCAATCCGGGATTGGTATTCACGGAACGTTCTGAGGAAGAGGGAAGTTTTCGGGAGCTGTTGTCCAATACCATTAAAGAAGCTTCATCAGGTGTTATGCTAAGTGGCGGATTACAACAAAATTATAAAAGGGGATTGGAAAAATTAAGTCAGACCAATGGTGTCACCTTGCTGGCAGAAGGAAAAAAAGAAGGGCAAGGGTACCTTGGGGTTCCTCACGTATTTCAGTCAACATCGGAATCTTTTTTTACGGATGAAACATTAGAAGAAGAAGTTTTCGGGCCATCCACACTGACGGTATCGGTTAAGAATAAGCAGGATCTGGTTAAAGTAATAGGAAAGCTTAAAGGACACCTTACCATTACCGTGCATGGCACAGACGAAGATCTTAAAAATTACGCTGATGTGATTCGCTCATTGGAGCAAAAAGCCGGAAGGTTAATCATAAATGGGTATCCCACCGGAGTGGAAGTCTGCCATGCCATGGTGCATGGAGGTCCGTTTCCGGCAACAACTGATAGCAGGACGACCTCGGTTGGAACCATGGCTATTACCCGGTTTGCGCGCCCGGTTTGTTATCAAAATTTTCCCGGGCATATTCTCCCGGATGAGTTAAAAGATGGCAACCCGCTAAAGATTTGGAGGCTTGTGGATGGAAACCTCACAAAGGAATAAACGACATGAAAAACAATATGAGATCGGATGTCGTTTCAATAAAATAGCTTTACAGGAAGTTGGACGATATTTCCAAAAGAGTTTCTCTTTCATTTGTCCTTTCCTATTAAAAAAATGCCGTAAGTAGCATAAAGATCGGGCAAAAATTTAATGATCTTTCCACTTCTATCGTGGGAATGGCTATTGATGGCAATCTCTTTAACAATTTTAAAATCGACCTGTTTTGAAAATTTTCTGAAATCCTTAAGCGTAATCACCCGAATATTCGGAGTGTTATACCATTCATAGGGGAGTTGTCGGGTTATGGGGGCATATCCTGTCAACAAAAGTTGCAATCTGACTCGCCAATAGCTGAAGTTGGGGAAGCTGACAATCCCCTTTTTCCCGATTCTCAATAAAGACCTGATCAACTCCGACGGTTCATAGACCTGCTGGAGAGTTTGGCTCAGGACAACATAATCAAAAGTATTATCCGGATAATCGAGAACTTCTGTATTGATATCACCTTGTAATACCGACAGGCCTTTTTCAATACACCGGGCAACCCTCGATTCTTTACGTTCAACCCCCGTACATTTTACATCCTTGTTATGTTTTAGAAAGTAAAGCAAATCCCCTTCGCCGCATCCGAGATCAAGAACTTTTGATTCCTTTTCAATCCAGGAGGCGATTATCTGAAGATCGAATCTCATTTTATTGGTTTCGGCTTTCTGTATATGTCGATTCTAAAAAACTTTTTATCAGTGCTGTCAGCCGTTCGTTGGGAAGAAGAAAAGCGTCATGGCCCCATTCAGCCTCTATTTCACAAAAACTCACATCAAGACCGTTCTTCTTCATGGCCTTTACCATGGACTTGGATTGATATGTCGGATACAACCAGTCAGAAGTAAAAGATACAACCAGAAATCTGGCGCCGGTTTTGGAAAAAGCTTTGACTGCCGATCCGGAACCGTGTTGTTTTTCAAGGTCAAAGTAATCGGCCGCCTTTGTAATATAAAGAAAAGAATTGGCATCAAAACGATCCACAAACTTCGTACCCTGATAGCGAAGATAGCTTTCCACCTGAAAATCGGCCTCGAAATTGTGAGAAAGATTAGTTTTTTCTTGAAGTCGTCGTCCGAATTTCAACCGCATGGACTCATCCGAGAGATATGTGATGTGACCGATCATGCGTGCAACAGAAAGACCCAGATCAGGCTTTGAACCGGAATAATAGTTTCCATTTTTCCAGTTCGGATCGGCCATGATCGCCTGTCTGGCGACTTCGTTAAAGGCGATAGCCAGAGCCGAATGCCTTGTCGTCGTTGCCAGAGGGACTGCGGAAACAACCATCTTCAGGATATCGGACACTCCACTCCAGAACCTGCATCCCCCCTATGGAACCGCCGATGACCGAAAGGACCTTTTTAATCCCCAGATGATCCAGCAGCGCCTTCTGAGCCCTGACCATATCACCGATGGTAACCACCGGAAAATCATGCCCATAGGGTTCCATGGTCTTTGGATTGTGGGCGCAGGGGCCGGTGGAACCCATACAGCTCCCGAGGATGTTGGAACAGACAATAAAATATTTATTGGTGTCGATTCCCTTTCCGGGACCAACCATGATATCCCACCAACCCGGTTTGGGATCCTTTGGGCTGTAAAATCCAGCCACATGGGAATCTCCGGAAAGGGCATGGCAAATGAGAACCGTGTTGCCTCTGTCCTCATCCAATTCGCCGAAGGTTTCATATGCGATCGTAATCGGGCCGAGCTTTTTGTCGCATTCCAAAATCATTTCATCCGGCGGTTCGGCAAATGTGTAAGACTTCTTTTCCACCAAGCCGACCGAAACACCGGCTTTATCATGTTCTATATATTCACTCATATTTATCTGAACCAACACTGTCAAACCAGTGCAAATGCCTGTTCCAGATCCTCTATGATATCATCAATATGCTCGATACCGATGGAAAGGCGAATTAACTCGGCGGTTAGTCCCCCCGCTTTTTGCTGCTCTTCGGCCAATTGGGAGTGGGAAGTGCTGGACGGGTGCAGCGCAAGACTTTTGGCGTCTCCGACATTGGCAAGATGCGAAAATAGGGTCAAACTTTCGATAAATTTCTTTCCTGCATTCATTCCGCCTTTGATACCGAAAACAACCATACCGCCAAATCCCTTCTTTAGATATTTCTTGGCAACAGGATAAGCCGGATCATTTTTCAAACCGGGGTATCTTACCCAAGCAACCTTTGGATGTTCGCTCAGGTGCTTGGCGACTTTGGCTGCATTCTCACAATGCCGTTCCATTCTCAGATGAAGGGTTTCCAACCCCTGTAAAAACATCCATGCATTGTCAGGCGAAATACAGGCACCGAGGTTTCTTAACGGGACGAGCCTCATTCTCAGAATAAATGCCAGCGGATTAAGATCGCCAAGATCGTGAGCATACCGGATATTGTGATAACTTGGATCAGGTTCATTGAAGAGTTTAAATTTGGGGTCTTTCCAGTTGAATTTCCCGGAGTCGATTACAACACCGCCAATACCTGAACCGTGTCCTCCGATCCATTTGGTTAAAGAATTGACAACGATATCGGCCCCATGCTGAATTGTTTGTAACAAGCACGGTGTTGTAAACGTCGCATCAACAATTAACGGCAGGCCGTGTTTGTGAGCGATATCCGCTACAGCTTCAATGTCTGTGAATTCAAGAACGGGATTGCCGATGGTTTCGATAAAAATCGCCCTGGTTTTATCTGTAATCGCTTTTTGGAAATTTTTCGGGTCAAGAGGATTAACAAACTTAACGTGGATTCCGAACTGAGGCAAGATATTGTCGAACATCGTATAGGTGCCGCCGTAAAGATTGCTTGCCGAGACAATTTCTTCGCCCGATGAGCAGATATTGATAATCGAATAATAAACTGCCGAAGTCCCGGATGACAGCGCCAGAGCAGCGGCCCCGCCTTCCAGAGCTGCCATGCGTTTTTCCAGAATGTCGTGGGTCGGATTCATCAGCCTGGTATAGATGTTTCCGAGTTCTTTTAGGGCAAAAAGGTTGGCGGCATGTTCAGTGCTCTTAAATACGTATGAAGACGTTCGATAAACCGGTACGCCTCTTGAGGTTGTCGAAGGATCGGGTTCCTGACCGGCGTGAACACATAGTGTTTCAAGGTTATATTTATGGTCCATAAGTTGCTCCCGTTTTCTTGAGCAATAAATTATTTAAAAATATATTGCGTTAGATTACATGATCTGCAACATTTACCTATTTTAATTCCGGCGTTTTTTAGATTCATCAATTAGGGTTTCCCCCAAGATTCCGTTAATCATATATGCTACACCGTGGTAGACAAGTCAATTGAATATCCATCCTTAATAGAGAGTTAAAAGGACCCTGCTGAAAGAGAGTCGGACGAAGCGGTCGACCCCCCCTTTTTATGATCCGTTCCTTTACTTTGATATTCCTTCATTTTTGAGGGATTCGAGGCCGGCCAGGTCGATGCTTTCGGCGGCATTTTTCAGCGTATCGATATCGGCTGCTTTTCCTGATACCTTCACACTGAAGCGATCGGCGACAGTTGTTGCATATTCTCCGGTTTTGCTGTTGTTGTTCCATTGTTCATGCACCATTCGCGATCCGCTCTTGAAGGTTTTTTCGAAACCGTCGGCAGTGGAGCTTTCCTTTTCGACACCGGCCCAGCTTGCAAGAGCCATCACGCCTTTGGCAAGCCCCATGTCGGTGATCTCGACTTCGAGGTTGTTCTCGCCGTTGTCTTTATAAGATGCCTGCGCGGTCGTCATCTGAAAGCCCATGGCTCCGCTTCGTTCGGCTGAGACATTAGAGCGGGTGCGGCCGTTGAGCTTTTCCGGTAAAAAGGTCTTGATGCGGTCCGGGGCAAGGGTTTCGATGGTCCCGTTGCTGCCCAAGGCCGTGGCCATCATTTTGCTTGCGGCCTTTCGTTGTGCCTCGACATCACCGGATTTCTGCGCCGCTTCCATCTCTTTACCGGCGCTTTCCATCTTTTTGCTCCAGTCTGTAAGTTTTCCCCCGAGACTGTTTTTGTCAAAACCGCCACTGCCCTCCATACTGGTCCGAGGCGAAGTCATGGTTCCTCTCATATGGACACCGGTGATTCCTCCAACCACGGCAGAGATTGCAACACTGACAATGACGGCGATGATCATGGAGACGGCGGTATAGCCCCCAGCCTTATTCTTTGGGCATTTCATCATCACAGGTAAGCCAAGGTACAACAGATAGATACTGTAGAGAACGCCTGCCAGAAGAATCAGAATCCCCAGCCAGGGGATAAATTGGGCGATTCCCGCGATCCAGGCGGCAGTGTAGGCATAGGTCACGGTTTTAAGGGCCTGGATCTGGTTTTTGCTCCCTCCGAAGGAAGGCGCAAGAAAATCGACAATAAGGGCCATAATGTAAACACCGGCAAGAGTAAAGACATAACTTAACACCATATTTGTCAAACTGGCGCCGATACCCAGACGATATCTGCCCATAAAGGGTACTTTGATGCCGAAAATGCTCATCTTAAAAAAACCTGCAATCGGAGTGATCGCAGCCAAGATCAGAATATAGCCGATATAGAGTTCTTTGGCCGATGTCTGCTCTGTATCTATTGTGTTCCATTCGGTATTCGGGCTTGTGAGGATTAACTTAACACGCTCCATAAGTTTGCTGAAATCCATAATCTCCTCCTCCTGATTTTCGATGCTTTTATTTTTACAACGTCATTCCCCTTGACAACGCGATAAGTAAGCTAAAAAAATATCTGGCTGAAGTTTACATTTGTCAAGAATCCTTGTATTTTTATTTTTATATCGCTGTTCAAGATTAAAAGCCAGTTAATAGTGAACTTCCGGGACATCCTATATTCCTTTTGTCGAGCAAAAAGTAGAAAATTTTAAATATGTTTAATATCAATAAGTTATGAAAAAATACATTTTTTTAGCTGCTTTTGCTTTATTGATATATGGATACGTTCATGAGCGAGGTATTTCATTACCCAGCTTTTCGTCATGGACGCAAAGCGATGACGGGATAAACGGAGGCTTGTAATGTTTGGACTGGGTGTTCCGGAAATAATTGTCATTGGAATCATAGCACTGCTCATCTTCGGGGCAAAGCGGCTTCCCGATATAGGGGAAGGCCTTGGAAAAACCGTCAAGGAACTGAGCAATGCCAAGAGGGAAATCAGTGGTATTAATGAGTCAGAGGCCAAGAAGGAAGTCGGCGAAAGTAATGAATCAGGAGAAAAAAAAGAAATTGCTGGTGATGAGACTGATTCGTCAGGAAGCCAGTCTTCCGAAAGCGATATCGTCGACACGATTCAAAAAAAAGTGACCCAGCAGGTTACCGACAAACTTCTTGGACGGGTTCGGGGGTTAAGCAGGCCAAGCAACTCAAGCAATTTAAGGACAAGGCTGACAAGATTAAGAAAATTTTTAGTTAGTTCCCATTGGGAAATAGCCTATTTAACGATCGGTCAGAAAGTGACAGAGCGATAAGACCAGATTCAAGAAGATAGACAGCTCCATGCAAAAATCTCAAACGAAAATTAAATACAAACGGTTTAACCCCTTACCTGAACAGGAGGAAAATATGGCAACTCGTAAAGCAACTGCCAGATGGAATGGCACGCTGAAAGAAGGCAACGGCGTAATGAAATATGGTGAAGTTGAAGGCCCTTTTACATATGCATCGCGTTTTGAAAAGGGCAAAGGAACAAACCCTGAAGAACTTGTTGGGGCTGCCCATTCCGGATGCTTTTCAATGTACCTTGCCGCGATCATGAGTGCGGATAATTTTCCACCGACAAGCGTACAGACAACAGCTTTAGTCCATTTGGGAGAAGATGACGGCCCGAAGATTACCAGTATTGATTTAGATTGTGAAGCAGAGGTTCCCGGCCTGGATGCGGATAAATTTGCTCAATATGCTCAAACAGCCAAGGAGAAATGCCCAATTTCAAGACTTTTTGCCGGCACAAAAATCAATCTTTCAGCGAAATTGATCGGATGATCTATTTTCTCATAGGGAACTTCCGGGACATCCAAATAAGTAAATAGTCTAACGGATGTTGTTTCATTCAAATAGCTTTACAGGAGCTTATACGATTTTTCCAAAAGGGCAGATTCATTTCTCAGGGGTTTGCTCTTTTCATTTTGATGATATATGTAAACAGATTAGAGTTGATTCAGGTGAAGATCCCGCTATGCGGGGAAGAGACATGATGAACCAAGTTAAATCCGTTTGGTAGAGGGGCAAAGAAATGGCAAAGGTCAGCATTATTAAGGCCACCTACTCAGATCCGGGGATTGAAACCCTCCTTGCACCCCTTGGGGGGATGGAGCAGTTTGTAAAAAAGAACGAGAAAGTCCTCCTCAAGGTGAATCTACTATCTGCCAAAGAGCCGGAAAAGGCCGTGACCACGCACCCTGAATTTGTAAGGGCTGTGGCTAAAGCTGTCAGAGAGGCAGGAGGAGAACCGTATATTGGAGACTCCCCTGCAGGACCCTTTTCCAAGAGAAATCTTAACAAGGCCTATGAGCGTTCAGGGCTCAAGAATTTGGCAGAAGAAGAAAAGATTCCGCTGAACTTTGATACGGGTGTCAGGAAACTTGATATCCCCAGCGGCAAACGATTGCAAAGATCTGCCATCTGTAATTATGTGTTAAATGCCGATAAGGTCATTGCGCTGCCGAAACTTAAGACCCACTCTTTTCAGTATATGACACTGGCCTGTAAGATCATGTATGGCGTCGTTCCCGGTCTTACCAAGGCAAAATACCATGCTCAGTTCCCAAGCCGAGTTAGTTTTGCGGACATCATGCTGGATATTCTCACCATCGTAAAGCCACACCTATATATCATGGACGGTATAATGGGAATGGAGGGGCAGGGACCTGGAAGCGGAGATCCCGTAAAGATGGATCTGGTTCTTGCATCAACAGATTATGTGGCCATGGACATTTCTGTGTGCAAAATTTTGGGCGTCGAGCCCGTGGGCATACCGGCACTTAAAAGGGCTAAAGTTCGCGGTTTGTGGCCTGAGAGGATTGACTATCCGATCCAGGGACCCGAGAACGTTGCCTATAAAGGATTCAGACTACCAAACACGGCCGATCATCTATTAACCGGCAAAAAACCTCCAAGAAAAAGCCCCGTTATTACGGATAAATGCACAGCGTGCGGGGATTGCGAAAGCATTTGTCCTAAAGATGCAGTCAAGGTGCAAGGCCGGATGGCAAAGATAACCTATTCAAAATGCATAAGGTGTTACTGCTGCCATGAGGTCTGTCCTGAAGATGCCATCATGTTGCGCAGGAGGGACTTCCGGGACAACCCTTAAATTATAATTTTCTTTTTTAGCCGATACAATGATATATTTCTATCATGCTACAATTTATAAACCGTGTGTTTAGAAAGCAGGTTAAAATGAAAAAGAAAATGCGCGTTATGAGCCAGGAACCATTTAACGCAGAGACTTCAAACCAATATCTTCGTTCATGGATAACAGCCAATAAAGTGTTTTTTGCTCGCAATCAGGGTCAAATACCTGAAAAGCGAATTTCGTTATCTGACTGGTCGCTGACTATCGAAGGAGAATTAAATAAACCTTTGGTGTTGAGTTTCGATCAGATCTGCCGTATGCCCAGAGCAATTGTTTCCAACACCATTGAATGTTCCGGAAACAGCCGATCTCTTTTTGAGACAAAGGCCTCTGGGAATCCCTGGACAATCGGGGGCGTTGGTAATGCCGTCTGGGGAGGGGTTTGGCTCAGGGAGTTGTTCGACAGAGCCGAGTTAAAAGCCAACGCACACCATGTGGCTTTTGAAGGACTTGATAAACCGTTGGGCTCCGCTCAAATTAAGTTTATTCGCAGCATTCCTATAGAAAAGGCGCTATCCTCATTGCTTCTCGCCTATGAGATGAACGGTGAATCCCTGCCTCTTGAGCATGGGTATCCGCTGCGAGCATTGGCCCTTGGATGGACAGGGGCTAATTGTGTTAAGTGGTTACATAAAATTATAGTTTTGGACCGGCCGTTTGAAGGTTTTTTTATGGATAAGGTTTACCGGAAATTTCAGAAGGGGCAGGACCCCAAGACCGGCGAAATTGTAACGGGAATAAATTTAAAATCCATCATTACCCAGCCTGAGAAGTCGGAGATACTTGGGGCGGGAATCGTCACAATTCTGGGAGCAGCGTATGCCGGCGAGACCGAGGTTGATCGGGTTGAAATATCCGTAAATAATGGAAAAACATGGAATGCCGCAACATTTATCGGTCCTAACGAACCTTATGCGTGGCGGCAATGGCAATTCTTATGGCCCGTCAAAGAGAAAGGAGAATACACCCTTCTGTCGCGTGCAACGGATACAAAAGGAAATGAACAGCCGATGAATGCAAATTGGAATGTACTTGGCTATGGAAATAATGGTGTACGTGAACATGCTGTTACGGTCCGAATTACCTAATGTCCATCCATAAATGGTCTTTTTGCCCAATCTCTGCGTTATGCTCAAAAAATAATCCTCGGAATATCAACTATATGCCTGCGGTTATTTTTTTCGCATGCCTTGATCTTGAACAAAAATCCTCATTTATGGATGGACACTACCTAACAGTATTCAAGATCTGACACCACTATATATTTATAACAGGTATTAATAAAACTTTTTGATCTTTGCTGATTTTTTCAGATTTTCGATGTAACGTTGGACTTCAGTTTTTTCCTTTTCTTTTTTTAAATGTTGTTCGATCATCGATCGGACTTCTTTATAGGACATGGTTCCGGCCGGCTTTTTGTCGGTGACTTTGATTAAACGGTAACCGAATTGGGTCTCAATAATTCCGCTGACCTCACCGACTTTCAACGCGAAGGCTGCATCTTCAATGGGTTTTGCTATCTGGCCTCGCTTGAAATAGCCCAACTCACCTTGGCGTTGGGCATTGGGCCCTTCGGAATAGGCTTTGGCCAATGTACCAAAGTCCTCACCTTGGATGATTTTTTTTTGAACCATTTCGATCTTCTTTCGGGCTTGAATTTTTTTGGATTCTTTGTCTGCGGGCGACACTTTTATCAAAATCTGGCTGGCTTTTACTTGCTCAGGCTGCTTAAAAAAATTCAGGTTGTCGTTATAATATTTTTTGCTTTCTGCCTCGGTTACTGTAATTTTTTGGCGCACGTTGGTATCGAGCAACCGGTTTATAACAAAGGCGCGTTGAATCTCGGTTCGAAATTCTTTTTCGGAAACATGCATCCTTTCCATCGCTTTTTTATACGCCGCTTCGTCAGGAAAACGCTTTTTAATCATTTCGATTCGCTTGTTGATCGCCTGATCGTCGACTTTAATTCCTTGCTTTTGACTTTGTTGATAGAGCACTTCAGTATCAATCAGGTTTTCCAAAATCCGATTTTTAACGGTCTTTAGATCTGCGTCGTTCAACTGCCGGCCTTTATGTGCAGCCTGTTTCTTAAAAACAGACAGCATGCGTTCATACCGGCTATTGGAAATAGCTTTGCCGTTGACTGAGGCGATCTCTTTATTGGAAGATGCAGCTTCATCTGCCCGCGCCGGTCCGGTAGAAAAGACAGATGGCCACGGCGGCAATGATCAATAGGTTTATCCTCTGGGGCCATAATCGCATTCTGATGCTCCTTTCAAACACACTCGATTTATTAAAAAAAATGATTTTTTCCATCCTCGTTACGTTTTATTAGGATTTGCCATTATTTCAAGCATCAATGAAATTATCTTTTGGTCAGTCCCCGGGATGCGCTGATCTTTGAGAAGTGATCTTTTTTAGCGATTGCCAGACTTCTTCCACCTGTTTTCGGGTCTCTTCAAGAGAATTCTCGTTTTTGATAACATAGTCGGCATATCCTACCTTTTCATCAATGGGCAGTTGGGATCCGAGGATATTGGCCGCTTCCGCTTCGCTGATCTTATCCCTTTCGACCAGACGTCTTATCTGATCTTCCCGTGGAATGTAGACGACCAGGAGCTTATCAAACATGTACTGAAAGTTTAATTCAATCAGAAGCGGCGCCGCCACCGCAATGATCGCATCAGGGTCTTTTCCCGCAATCTCATTGACCTGCTTGAAAAATTCCTCGTAAATCGGCGGATGTGTGAAACTTTCCAGCTTTTTTCTTTTCTCAAAATCACGGAAAACGATTCCGGAAACCTTTTTCCGATCCAGAGTTCCGTCTTCCTGAAGAACCTGCCTGCCAAAATAATCAACGATCTTTTCCAGAGCAGCAGTTCCCGGTTCAACCACCTGTCTGGCAATAACATCAAAATCAATAACAGGCGTTCCCAATGCTTTCAGCATTTCGGTTACGGTGGTTTTTCCGCTGGCAATACCACCGGTTACGCCGAGTAGCAAACGATTGTCTTTTCCTTTTAAGGTTTCGATTATTTTATCCAGACCTTTGTAGACCTCGGGAAAAGCAGGAGAAGGGTCTGCTTGCGCACCGGCGAAACTGATGGGATACCGAACCCCTTTGCGATAGAGATGTTCCATGCCCCTGAGGGCTTTTTCCATCATCCCGGCCGGTACAGCCATAACCATTTCATCATCCTGGGCATGCCCATAACGACGTTCTCCGTAACAGGGAATTGACAATGACGGCTTGCCGGTATTATAGCACCTGGCAATGGCATCCGAACAAGACGACTCCCCGACACAATAAAACTGCATCACCTCATAGTCTTCAAACTGGAGAGAATTGATCAGAAGCATCATCTGAGCCGGGTTGGCATAAATGAGAACAATATCAGGCTCAAAAGGGTTGTAAACCAGAGGGCCCATGACCACGGCTTCATATTTACCCAGTGGAAGACGGGGGATCGACGCCTCGTATTTTTTACCGTCCTCCTTGGTTTGGACCCAGATAATGCTGCGGAAAGTGCCGCTTTTGTGTGTATCCGGAATATCTCTCAACCCCAGGATAGAAGTGCAAGAGGGAAATAAAAAATCATCAAGATCACCCCCTGTCGTCCAATCAAAGTTTCTGACAAGCGTGATGAGTTGGCAGAGCGTGACTTTATGATCGATTCTACGTATAAAGGGAATTTTGTCGAGTTCTTCCTTTTTCTCCAACATCTTAAAGGCTACGGGAAAGGATTTGAGCCGCATCAGCAGCTCCATTCTTCTGATCAGTTTTTCCCAGTCGTTTTGCTTTTTCATGTTCTTTCTTTCCTATTCATCTTCAGGCTGTCCCTTATTTTATGCCTTTCGAAAGGAAACAGGCGAAAATTTTCCGCTTTTCAACCTATCTATCAGGTCTTTTTCATCCACTATGGAACCCTGGAATCGGGTTGCATACAAGCCGACTTCACTCTCCTTATGCGCATCACTTCCGCCGATACCCGGAAGACCAAGGCCGGATGCAACTTCGGATGCAAAGTCATTTTCTTCTTTTGTGACTTTCCCATTCATCACTTCGACTGCGTCAACATATTTGAATAGAGGTCTTTCCATAGCCTTTTCAAGATTGAGGCCGAGTTGCTCCACGCCGAAAATTAGAAATCCCCTGAAAGGGTGAACGACGATCATGAAGCCGTCCGCTTTTTCCACTTCCCGCCGCAGTTCGTCCAGTTTGACAATTCCCTTCTCCCTGATGTTCGCATCCAGTCCAAATACCAGCATGTGCCCCTGATCGGTCGTGATTTCATTGCCTCTGAGAACCAGGAATCCGTGCTTTTGGCTCAGTTCTTTAACCCGATCCGGGTTCCAAACATAATTGTGGTCCGTGAGACAAATTCCATCCAGACCGATTCGTTTTGCTTCTTCGATCAACCGGTCTTCGGAAACAGAACTGCAGGATGAAGCCGGATAGCTGTGGGTGTGTATGTCAATGACCATCCCTCCTGAAGCTCTTTTTGGAACAGAACCCTCATCTTTGGTCCTGTCCAGAACCCGGATCGGTTCCGGGGAAACCTGAAGCCTGCTTGCCCCCGCGCTGTGATGATGGGGTATGCCCGATCCCGAAGGATCCTGTAGGCCGCTATTTAAAAATTCTTCAAAAGTCAGCTCCGGATGCTTTGCCCTGGCTTCCTCCCACCGGATTATTTTAACAGCTTCTTTTACCGCGTCGCAACACTCAATAAGAAGCGTGGCAAAATGGCGGCATGCTTTTCGTCCTATCGTTTTTTGTATTTTCTGTTCCAGCCCTTCTTCATCAATGCAAAAACCCTCGGCTTGGTCTATAAAAGATAGGGCCTTCTGGCATTCAGGCGTTGTCCAGTGATTCCATTTTCCTAAAACGGACAGCAATTTCAGGTCGGATAGTCGCACCGAGATTTCCATCTCCAGACCATAGAGATCATCATCAAGGACGCCGTGGACCTGTAAAGTATCCGGGTCTTTTCTTGCGATGCCGACCAGTTTGTTTCGCGAAAATTTCAACATGCCTTTAATCTCTCTTTAAAAAACAAAAAAATCACAGCCAATGCCCTGATTCCACATGGCTTGCAGAATCGTCTATCGAACATCCATTTATGGGGGTTCAATGCCTTCCACAAGGCGGCTGCCGGCGGCAAAAGCTGCACAACGGTTGTACAGTCTTATGTTATTTCTGACCATTTCTGAAAAGAATTCGGTTTTGCCTTCCAGATCTTCGGGGGCTTTTAACAGAATATCCTTGGTCAGGGACAAAATCACACCGTGGCAACATTCTTGCACCATGAAGATCAGTTCCTTGCATTCCGTGTTTTCTCCAAGAAGTCCTTTGGTAATCTCCAACATACCCGGGCCGATTCGGACACCGATCACTTTTTGAAGGGATTCGGTTGAATCGAGACATTCCTTTCGGTAAGTGCGACGCACATTGCCTTTGGCAGCGATAATTTCAAGGTCGGGCAGTTGGGCCGTGATTTCTACAAATGCCTCTGTAAGCGTATCCTGAAGATGACAAGATGACTTTATAATCTGATCATCGATGATTTCGACACTGGTACACCGGTTCCTTGAAAAACTAAGAATATCGGTCACAATTCAAATCTCCTGAGCATTTAGAATTTAAGTTCACGCGTTTTCTTTTGGTATTTTTTGTCATTTTCTGCCAGAAGAAAAATGACTTTTTAATTGAAGTGATAAGAACTCGCTTTTTGAGAGCCGGTCGATTGAAAGTTTATATTTGTGTATGGCGTTCATATAAACCGCAACATATGAAAGCTCACCGGTTGCGGTAGCCATCGAAACTCCCATACCAAAGGCGAGTCGGGTTGTCAATCGCCATTATTGACAAGCGTTTACCCAACCTCATAAAATTACAGGCATTTTAGACAAAACTCACCCGTCGAACTCCATATCAGTGAATATAATTTTTTGATTTGTCATTTCAAAATTATCACATCCATAGCTAACGCAAAAAATATCAGAGCCTTGAAAAGAGAAACTCATGAACCAAACACTTAACGGTAAACGCGCGCTCGTTACCGGCGGCGGCCGCACTCATGGCAAAAGCCGCGGACCTATTCGCGAAGCCGCCCGCGATTGAGAAAGTCGATGTCCTTTGGGTTGTATATTAAACTGCCCGGACGATATCCCACTTAGGATTGTTGTGCCCGTCGGAATGTCCTAACACTTTCTCAAATAAAAGCGCAGTTTCAAGCCCCATGCAGTCCAAACACAAGCAAGCCTGTATGGTCACCTCTTCCCACTTGAAACGGCACACGTGACTTGCCCGGTTGACTTTACAAGAGAAACATTGGAGTGAATTATTGCTCGACAGACGTTTGGATTGTTCGATGAGAATCATTGCGCCCTCCTTCATTGTTTTGCAGAAAATCAGATGCTTGATACGCAATTCAAAGGTTAAAAGATCTAAGATGTGCCGGCGCTGCTTTGTATGGCCGGCCCTTTTCCCACAGCAACAAGTGTGCCAGAAACCGATACGTGATAAAATACATAGTAAATGCAAGTAAATACGAGAGAAGGTTGTCGTGAAAACGCCTGTCGAAGACCGCAAAATGCAGAGATAGTGTTCAAGATTGGGCACAATTTTCGGCGTCCGGACTTCTTGGGTGCCAATTAATGGCTGTTGAATCGGAAACTTAGCTGAAAATGGGATGACCGGGTATTATGTTCTAAATCGAACACTCGGGCGACAAACCCGTGTTAGGAAAGAGGATAGAGGATAGAGGATTGGAAATCAGAAGTCGTATGTCAGAGATCGGAGGTCGGAAAGCGGAAGACAGAGGGCGGAGGACGGATGGCAGACGACCGAGGCCGGAGGCAGAACCTGCTGCTGTTTGCGGTTGGGGCTGGGAATTAGGAGACAGGAATTTTAAGAGGGGTCGTATTTAAAGAGCATTGTGGCTACGTAAGCCCCGTCCGGCGCTTTTCCAGTCGGGAAAGAAAAAGATACAAGAGCAACCCGCCGACAATCATCAAGCTGCATAGGATCTGACCCATGGAAAACGATAAAAAGACAAAACCAAGCTGCGGGTCCGGCTGGCGATAATATTCGATAAAGAATCTGAACAGGCCATATCCGATGAGATAAAAGGAGAGCATGGCGCCTTTGGGTTTCCGGATTTTTCGCAAGCTCCACAAAATAATAAATAAAACAATGCCTTCAAAGAATGCTTCGAAAAGCTGTGAAGGGTATCTGAGGCTTGGACCGGGCGCTGTTGGAAAATACATGCCGATGGCGTCCGTCGTGACCCTGCCGTATAATTCTCCGTTAATAAAATTTCCGATGCGTCCGAAGGTATATCCCAATGGAATAATGGGGGAGAATAAATCAGCGATATCCCAAAAATTGGAACGGGTTTTCCGGGTAAAATACCAAATTGAAATCAGCACGCCGATCAATCCGCCGTGGAAAGACATTCCCGAAATACCGGTAAAAGTAAAGCCGTTTGAAAAGCTAAAGGGGAGAAATATTTCCAGAGGGTGTTTCAGGTAGTATGCCGGGTTGTAGATGACAACATATCCCAAGCGTCCGCCGACAATGACACCGATCATCATAAAGATCATCAGGTTCTGAATGTCCTCGACAGATAATTGGAATTGTTTTTCGCGTTTTATACGATGGGCCGCCATCGCGTAAATAACGGCAAACGCGACGAGATACATCAGGCCGTAATAATGAAGACTGAACCCTCCGATTTTAAAAAAAACAGGGTTCATCTTTTCGGGCAAGTGCTGCCACCAGATCAAAAATTTGCTCATTTATTTGGTTATCTTCGCCACCAAAAATCCTTGATTCAATCGCCGGATAAAGAGATTGATGGGTTTGCCTTCCGGGACCTCGTCGATGGCCTTATCAAAATCGCCCACCGAAGCGATATTCCGGTGATTGATTTCCAATATAATATCATGGATCTGCAATCCCACTTCCGCCCCTTTGCTTTCCGAGTCCACACCTGTCACCATAACACCTTTGGCGTCTTTTAAATTAAACCGGCTTGCGGTTTCAGGCGTAATTTCTGCAACATGAATACCGAGCTGCTGTTTATTTTCTTTAGGGGTGTTTTTTGCAGTGATTTTGGTCTCTTCTCTTTTTGCGATTTTAACGTCAAAAGTTTTGGTTTTGCCGTTTCGAAGGACGTCGATTTTCGCCGTATCGCCGACAGTGGTATCGGCAATGATGCCGGTGAGTTTCCGGGCGCTGTCGATGGCCTTGCCATTGACCGAAACAATGATATCTTTGGGCTTAATCCCTGCTGAATCCGCAGGATCGCCCGGGAATACTTCTGTCACCAGGACCCCTTTTTTGTCTTTTATGCCGTAGTATTCCGCGACTTCATCGCTGATGTCCTGGATACCCACGCCAAGCCAGCCCCGGGTAACCGCTCCGCTGCTTTTGAGCTGATCGATGATTTTTTTGGCAAGATTTACCGGGATGGCAAATCCGATTCCCTGACCGCCGGCAACAATGGCCGTATTGATACCGATGACTTTCCCATTCATATTAAGCAAGGGGCCGCCGCTGTTTCCCGGATTGATGGATGCATCGGTCTGAATAAAATCATCATAGGGACCCGATCCGATAACGCGTCCCTTGGCGCTGACAATGCCTGCCGTGACGGTATGCTCGAGACCGAATGGATTTCCGATGGCCACCACCCATTGACCGACTTTCAGCGTATCGGAATCTCCAAATTTTAAAACCGAAAGTTTGTGATGGGACTCGATTTTGATCAGGGCCAGATCCGTATTTTTATCGCGGCCGATAATCTTGGCATCGAACTCTTTTTCGTTATTTAATATGACGACAATTTCATCGGCGTTTTCGATCACATGATTGTTGGTGACAATGTAGCCGTTTTTATCGATAATAAATCCCGAACCCAGACTCCGTTGTTTGAAATTCCGATTCTGATTTTCATCGAAAAAACGGTCGAAAAAATCCCGCATGTGATCGTCATCACCAAAAGGGTTTTTTTGAAAATGGCGAAATACCTGGCCGCCGCCCTTGACGGTCTTGACTGTTCTGATGTTGACCACCGCCTGACTGGCTGATTCGGCGAGGTCGGAGAAACTTTCAGGGGGTGAAAACAGGGTATCGGATGTTGCCGCCACACCGGCGGCCGGATGAACACCGTCAAAACCCATGAAAAACACCGCAATGAGCATGGCGAAAAAAACTATTTTCCTTTTTGAGAAAAATGGCTTGTTTACAAAAGAATTCATTGATGGACTCCTTTAATTTTTTTCATTATCATTATATAAAATAGCAAATGAAACTGCAACGGACTATTTTCAGGAACGGAACAACCTGATTTTTACGGAATTTGCATGGGCGCCCAGACCTTCGATTTCAGCCAGGCGGATGACATCACCGGCCTCGCGTTCAAAGGCGGCCCTGGAATAACGGATCAGGCTGGTTTTTTTGATAAAAGCATCCACCGAAAGCGCGGAAGAGAATCGTGCCGTGCCGGCCGTCGGGAGAACGTGATTTGGCCCTGCGATGTAATCCCCTATCGGCTCCGGCGTATAGTCTCCCAAAAACACGGCGCCGGCATTGCGTATTTGTCCCGCCACGGCAAAAGGATCTTCGATTTGGAGCTCAAGATGCTCGGGTGCGATTTGGTTTGCAAGTTCAACAGCCGTATCGAGGTCTGATACAATCATGATGGCCCCAAACCCGGAAAGTGATTTTCGGGCGATCTCTTGGCGTGACAGGTTCCTTAGCTGTTCCTCCACGGCAGCGGCCACCGCTTTGGCGATATCCGCAGAATCCGTGACCAGGATCGAAGATGCCAAGGGGTCATGTTCTGCCTGTGAAAGAAGGTCTGCTGCAATAAATTCCGGTTTTGCCGTGCGGTCTGCAATGATCAGAATTTCACTGGGGCCTGCGATCATATCAATGCCGACGGTTCCAGCCACAATTTTTTTGGCGATGGCTACATAAATGTTTCCCGGACCCACGATCACATCCACTCTGGGTATTGTCTCGGTACCGTAAGCCAGCGCAGCAATGGCCCAGGCGCTGCCGACCTTGTAAACAGCATCGATCCCGACCTTTTTCGCGGCAACCAGAAGATGAGAATTCACCATACCGTTTTTCATGGGAGGCGTTGCCATGACGATGCGATGGACACCCGCAACCTTTGCCGGGACCGCACCCATGATGACCGATGACACCAGCGGCGTCTCGCCTCCCATTCCTCCGGGAACATAAATTCCAGCGGCATCCACGGGGTTGACCATTTGGCCCAGCAGCGTACCGGGCCGTTTGGTATTGATCCAGGATGAACAAAGCTGCTGCCGGTGAAAGGATTCGATTTGACGAACGGCGCGATTTAGAGACCTCATAAAGGCCCGGTCCACACTTTTTGAAGCATCGTCAAATTCTTTGGGCGTTACCCGAATAGATCCGATGGTCAGATCCGGTGAATCGAATCGGTTCGTGTATTTGATGAGAGCCCGGTCTTTGTTTTTTCGCACATCCTCAATCATCCGCGTGACGGCAAGCAGGTCTTTCTTTTTGACGCCGATGCCACGGTTGATGATGGATGCGATCTTTTTTTCCGCCGGTGCAGATGGGTATGTATAGATCTTCATGGTAATATGTACCCTTATAAATGTATCTTTACCTCAGGTTAAAGGGTTCAAGGTTCACAGTTCAGGGTTTAGCCGCACTGCCATTTCTATGAAAAAAAAGTTATAAAGGATTTTGTAACCTTGAACGCTGAACCAGAAACCCGGAACCTCTTAAATATATTTAATGCTTTCAATAATCAAGAGAAAGTGCTTTGTCAATATCGGCTATACAATTTCACGACATCCATGAGCCGGCAAGCATATTTGAACCCCGCTGCGGGGCGACCGCTCCGCGACGGCGCGTATCTCTTTTTAACCGACTGAAACTTGTGCTTAAGCACCCGTAAACCCGAACCGTGCCTGAGTTATTTAGAACAATTTAATGGCAAATGATCCTCTCTATTGTTTTGCCATTATTTTATTCGGTTCGGGTCAACGCGTGCTAAAGCCCTTCAGACAGTCATTCGTTTTCCAAGAGATACACGCCGCCGCTCCGCTGCTCCAAGATAAAATTCGCATGCTTAGGATTCTAAAAAT
Source organism: uncultured delta proteobacterium (assembly GCA_963778575.1). GTDB lineage: Bacteria > Desulfobacterota > Desulfobacteria > Desulfobacterales > UBA11574 > UBA11574. Next base: position 56,826 of record CAVZUV010000001.1, read on the forward strand.
ACTCATTGACATATTGAATTTGATCTGAACAAATAAGCTCTTTTGAAAAGCATAATATTATTCAGACATCATTTGCATGGAGGAAACCGATGAAGGAAAACAGAATCTATAATTTTAACGCGGGTCCTGCCGCGCTCCCACTTGAAGTGCTTGAAGAGATTAGGGATTCATTTTTAAATTTCGGCGGTTCCGGCATGTCGATCACAGAGATCAGCCACCGGTCGGCGCTGTTTGACGGTGTCATCAACGATGCCGTTGCCAGAACCCGCCGGCTGTTGAAGCTCGACGATAGCTTCCATGTGCTGTTTATCCAGGGCGGCGCGAGTTTGCAATTTTGCATGATCCCCCTGAACCTGCTCGGCCAAGGAGATACCGCAGACTATGTCAACACGGGCACCTGGTCCGCTAAAGCCATCAAGGAAGCCGAGATTCAAGGTAAAACCATTACAGTTGCGGCGTCTTCCGAAGACAAAAACTTTTCCTACATACCCAAAAACATAGCGTTTAACAGCAAGGCTGTTTACATTCACATTACGTCCAACAATACCATCAAAGGGACCCAGTGGGCGTCTTATCCGGAGACAGGGGGCGTTCCGCTTATCGCCGATATGTCGTCGGATATGATGTCAAGACCTTTTGATGCCGGCAAATTCGGCCTGATCTATGCCGGGGCTCAAAAAAACATCGGTCCTGCCGGCGTATGCATGGTCATCATCAGAGATGATATGCTTAAAAGGGTGCCGGACACGCTGCCGTCCATGCTCAAGTATACAACGTATGCCGCCAAGAATTCGATGTATAATACACCGCCCTGCTTTGCAGTCTATATGATTCAGCTGGTGATGAAATGGCTGGAGGAGACCGTGGGAGGCCTCGAGAAGATGCAGCAGATCAATCAGGCAAAAGCCGGGCTGCTCTATGAGGCCATAGATGGCGGTGATTTTTATCAAGGGACGGCTGAAACAGACAGCCGTTCGGTCATGAATGTCACCTTCCGGCTTCCCAATGAGGCCCTTGAAAAAGCGTTTGTCGAGCAGGCCCTTAAAAACGGATTGGGGGGTCTTAAAGGTCATCGATCCGTAGGCGGGTGCCGAGCCTCGATCTATAATGCAACGTCCCTTGCAGCCGTGGAAACCCTCGTCGATTTTATGAAGACTTTTGCGCAGAAAAACGGCTGATATGCAATAGTTGACATACCAGGGCTAGTCGCACAGCTCGAACAGGGCCGCGGCCCCCATGCCGCCGCCGATGCACATGGATTCGATGCCGTATTTCACGCCGCGTTCTTTCATGTTGGCCAGCAGGGTTGCGCACAGCTTGGCGCCCGTGCATCCCAAAGGATGGCCCAATGCAATGGCGCCGCCGTGAATATTGACCCGGTCCATGTCGATGCCGAGTTCCCGGATGCAATAAACCGCCTGGGATGCAAATGCCTCGTTGATTTCGAACAGACCGATATCGCCAAAATCCATGCCGGCCATTTTCAAAAGCTTGGGGATGGCGTAGCGGGGTCCCACCCCCATCTCTTCGGCTTTGCAGCCCACGGTGGTGTAACATTTCAGCTTGGCCATGGGTTTTACGCCCAGGGCATCCGCTTTTTCGGCACTCATGATGATGCTGGCGGCCGCACCGTCGGTGGTCTGGGAAGAATTACCGGCGGTCACCGTTCCGCCTGCCGCAAATACCGGGTTCAGATTGGCCAGTCCCTGAAGGGTGGTGGAAGGCCGTATGCCGTCGTCATGATCGACAAGAAACGTTTCTTTTTGGTAAATGCCGTTTTTATTTGAAACGTATTGATGCGCCGGTGTCGGGACGATTTCGGTAAAAAGCTTTTTATTCATAGCTTCTGCGGCTTTCATCTGAGAGAGATAAGCGAATTCATCCTGTTCTTTTCTGGATATATTGTATTGTCTGGAGACGAGCTCGGCGGTGATTCCCATGGAGACGTAAAGGCCGGCATGCTTTTTGGAATACTCCGGATGGGGTCTGGGAAGATTTCCGCCCATGGGAACAAAGGTCATGGATTCCAGGCCTCCGCCGATGACGATATCCGACCAGCCCGACATGACCCGCAATGAAGCAAGGGCGATGGCCTCGAGACCCGAGGCGCAAAATCGATTGACCGTGGCGCCGGAGACCTGCACCGGGAATCCCGCGATCTGCGAAGCGACCCGGCCGATGTTCAGGCCCTGTTCCGCTTCGGGGAACGCGCATCCGATCATGATATCCTCCACATCTTCCATTTCAAGGCCCGATGTTTTGTCTACCGCGGTTTTCAGGATAAAAGCGAGCAGATCTTCCGGTCGCGTATCTTTAAAAGCCCCTTTGCTTTTCTTGCAGCCGGGAGTTCTGATGGATTGGACGATGTAAGCATCTCTCATTATTATTTCCTCCTTTGAGACTCTGCTAATTTCTCAAGGGTTTACCGGTTTTTAACATATGTTCAACCCTGGCTAAGGTTTTTTCTTGTTTCCAGAAATCGACAAATGCTTCTCTTTCGAGATTGAGTATGACATCCTCTTGTACGAAACTGTTGTCCCGCAGCTCTCCTCCGCTGAGGACGTAGGCGATTCTCTTGGCCAGAAATGCATCGTACTCGGTGATAAATTTTCCTTGGAGCATATTGAAAATATCTACCTCGATCATGCCCTGGGCAGCCTGTCCCAGAACCCGTATCGGTCTTTTGACCGGCGGTGCATAACCTTCATCGGCCATTTTCAGAACTTCCTTTTTGGCTTCGCCGATCAAGCGGTCCCGGTTAAAAACGATTCTGTCAACCGGGCCCAAAAATCCGTTGGCCCTGGCGTCGGCAGCGGAGGTCGAGACTTTGGCCAGCGCAATGTTCATGAATACCGGAACGAAGAACTTGGCAAGGTCAATGTCGGTGACGGCCTCGGGAATCGTTTGGATAAACTTTTTCCAAAGGTTTAAACACCCGCATCCTGAGGGAATCAGGCCGACGCCGATCTCAACCAATCCCATATAGAGTTCGGCATGGGCCACAATTTTGTCGGCGCCGAGGCATACTTCGCATCCGCCGCCGAGGGTCATGCCAAAAGGCGCGGCGACCACCGGAACATCTGAATATTTTTCTTTTTGTATGCCCGTTTGAGCCATACGCAAAAGATCATCGATTTCAGAATATTTTCCCTCTTTGGCCAGGCCGGCCATAAATAAAAGATCGCCGCCCGCTGAAAAGGCCCCCGGCATTCCCGGTGCCTGGTTCCCGATGACCAGGCCCAGGCCGTTGGCTTCAACATATGACATGGCTTCTTGCTGGAATTCGATAATTTCTTTGTTTAAAGTATTCATCTTGGTATGGAATTCAAGACAGAAGACGCCGTCTTCAAGATCGATCAGTGAAGCGGATTTGCACGACCGGACGAGGTTTCCTGAACCCTTTAAGGTGTTAAGAGACAGCATTGCTTTGTCGACAATAATTTCTGTGTAGCTTTCGGTGATGAAATCATACGCAAAGCGTTTGCCTTGATCGGTTTTATAAAATGACAGATGACCGGCTGAAATCATCCGCTTAACTTTTTCCGGGACTTTAAATCCGTCCTCTTCCATTTTTTTTACGGAAAGTTCGATGCCGATGGCATCCCAGGTTTCAAAGGGGCCCATCTCAAAATTGAATCCCCACTTCATGGCATTGTCGATGTCGACAACGGCATCTGAAATTTCAGGAATCTTGTCGGCGGCATAAATGAGGCCGGTTGCCACGACTTTCCAGGCAAACCTCGATCCTTTGTCATTTCCGTAAACGATGGCTTTTATTTTTTCGCCAAGTGTTTTTGCCTTCTTGACCTCAACAAGACAAGGAAACGCCGCAGGTTCATATTCCGAATATTCCAGGGTTTCAGGATCGATGACCTTTCGAATCTTTTTCCAATCAGGCGTCAAATCGGTTTTGTAAAAGCCGCTCTTGGTCTTTTTGCCCAAAAGATTTTTTTGGATCATCCGGTCGACGAATTCGGGAAGGATGAAGCTGTCCCTTTGGTCGTCGTCCACGACAAGATCATAGGTATTCTTGGCAACATGGCCCAGTGTGTCGAGGCCGACAATGTCGCTCGTCTTGAACATGGCGGTTTTGGGTCTTCCCATGGCGGTTCCGAAGAGGGCGTCCACTTCAGGAATCGTAAGGCCGTCTTCGATCATGAGCTGCATGGCTTTGACCATGCCATGGACACCGATTCTGTTGCCGACGAAATTGGGGGTGTCCTTGGCCATTACAATGCCTTTGCCCAGAATCCGTTCTCCGAAATCAGACATAAATTCAATCACTTCCGGAAGAGTGTCCTCTCCTTTTATAATTTCCAAAAGATGCATGTATCTTACCGGATTAAAAAAGTGCGTACCTAAAAAATGCTGTTTGAAATCGAGGCCGAGATCCTGAGACATGGCTTTTAGCGGAAGTCCGGATGTGTTGGAGGAAACAATGGCGCCGGGTTTTCGTCTTGGCTCGATGCGCTTAAACAGATCCTGTTTAATTTTCAGATTTTCAACCACCACTTCCACAATCCAGTCACATTCCGAGATGTTTTCCATATCGTCTTCAAAATTTCCGATGGTGATACGATCGACATCCTTTTGCTGCATAAAAAGGGACGGACTCGACATCAAGACCGTATCCAAACCGGCCTTCACGATCCGGTTTCTGGCTGCAGGATCGTCTTTTTCTTTTTCTTTCAGGTCAAACGGAACGATATCCAGTAACAGCGTGTTTATGCCGGCGCCGGCCAGCAACGCAGCGATGCCGCCACCCATCACTCCGGAACCGATTACCGCTGCCTGACTGATTTTTTTGGCCATGATTCCCTCCTGTAAAAAATGACGTCCAATGAGATGAATGATCATTCATTCATTTAACAAAAGGCTTTTCAATCTGTCAAGAAAAAACTAAGCTTTTTATGAATTTGGATTAAAAAAAATAAACTATATAATCAATAAATTATAATGATATAAAGAAATATTGCTATCTAAATAAAAACATTGTACCGTGTTTACGGCATTGAAATACAACTGAATAATTATTCATTTCAAAAAATTAAGCGTTGCCAAACCATATTGTTATGATTATAAAACACTTAATTTAGATTATACAATATACTTGAAAAGATAACCCTATCTGAAGCTTTTTTAAAAGAGCTTTTAAATCCGGGGGCTGAAATAAATTTTTTTAGGTGAAGTTATGACAACGGAAAACGATATTGTGCTCATATACTTTGAAGACCAGCCCATATCATTTGCGAGAATAGAAGATATCTCGCCGGATATGAAAAAGGACTGGTATCATGTTAAACTGCTGCTGTTGCAGGTTCCCCTTCAGGTGGTCACCTGGATACTTCGGGATATCTATATTAACGGCGAAGAATTTACCATGGAAGGTAAAAAGATCCGCCTGGAAAAAGTGGTTTGTCCCAAAGGAATCGAACCGCCCGATGAAGCAAAAGGTATTCCTGAAGAACGCCCTAAAGAAAAAAAGGATCAAAAAGTTATATCCTTGGCCGACCTTAATAAAAAACAGCGTTAATTTGTGCGCGTTCACGGGAAGCGCTCTCCGTGAACACGTATGTTAATTTTATTCAAAGTAATGAAACCGGCAGATAAAATCGTAGTCTCGGCTTCAAGACGTACCGATATTCCCGCTTTTTATATGGATTGGTTCATGGAACAGATCAAAAAGGGAAAGTTTGAAGTCGTCAATCCATATAACCGGCGCAAGTCCAGCGTGCCGGCAACGCCCGACAAAGTGCATACCATTGTGTTCTGGTCAAAAAATTTTGATCCTTTCATTAGAGGGGGATTCGGCGAAAAGCTATCGACAATGGGATACAATCTTTTTTATAACTTTACCTTAAATTCAAGCAGTCCGTTGCTGGAACCCCGAATGCCGTCTTTAGCCCGGCGTCTTGACCAGCTTCGAAGGCTTAGCCGGGACTGCGATCCCAGAAGCATCAACTGGAGATTCGACCCTGTCTGTTTTTTTAAATTTGATAAAAAGGCCATCAAAAACAATCTCAAAGATTTTTCGAGGATTGCGGCATGGGCATCCCAATGCGGCATTTCACGGTGTATCACCAGCTTCATGGATGACTATGCGAAGATAAAAAAACGCATCACCTTGATGCCCGGGTTTTCTTTTATCGATCCGGACCTTTCGGAAAAAATAAAAATTCTGCTTAAAATGGAAAAAGAACTCGCCGGGGAAAATATCGATCTATATACCTGCTGTGAAAAAGAGGTGCTGGAGGCGCTGCCTTCAGGATCGAGCATTCGGAACAGCTCGTGTATTCCAAATAACCTGTTGGTTGAAATATTTGGCGGAAATCTCAGCTTCAAAAGGGATATCGGCCAACGGATGGCCGCAGGATGCGGATGTATGGTATCTGTGGATATCGGATCGTATCAGCAGCACCCGTGTTTTCATAATTGCCTGTTTTGCTATGCCAACCCAACGCCGCGGGCTTTTAAGAAAAACATAACTATATAGCTTTTTGGAACGAATCGACATTAAAAAATGCTTCGGGGCGATGCGATTGATGATTGAATAAAGACTAAAACGCTGATTTAACCCGGAAGGGCGAAATTAAAAATCAACAATCAACAATCAACAATCTCAATACGATTGTTTTATGAAAATCGGTTCGGTCGTTCTTGATAATAGCATGGTTTTGGCACCCCTTGCCGGAATTACTACATTGCCGTTTCGGCTGCTGGCCAAGGCTTCGGGATGCGGACTGGTCTGTTCGGAAATGATCAGCGCCAACGGATTGGCTTACAGGTCCGACAAAACCCAAGAATTGCTGAGAAGCAGGATCGAGGAAAAACCGTTATCGGTCCAGATATTTGGTTCGGATCCTTGTTTAATGGCTGAAGCGGCTGCCCTGGTTGAGGAATCAGGTGCCGACATTTTAGATATCAATCTGGGCTGTGCAGTAAAAAAGGTCTTGAAAACCGGATCAGGGGCGGCTTTAATGAAAACGCCCGGGAAGGTTGAAAAGATTCTTTTGGCTGTCCGAAAATCCATAAGCATTCCGTTGACCGTTAAAATGAGGACCGGATGGGATAAATCCGGCAGCGAGGCTTTCAAAATTGCCAAAATTGCCGAAGCTGCCGGGGTCAACGGCATTACGGTGCATCCGCGCCTGGCCACGCAAGGATTCGGAGGTAAAGCCGACTGGTCGCTAATCGCTGCCGTAAAAAAAAACATCTCCATTCCCGTGATCGGGAATGGAGATATCGTGACACCGGAAGATGTACTTGTCATGAAAAAAGAAACCAACAGCGACGGGATCATGATCGGCAGGGCGGCCATCGGAAATCCTTGGATATTTTCTCAGGCGCTGTCTCTGATGAATGGCAGGGGAAAGGTTTCTCCAAGTCTTCCCGAACGGTTTGACGTGATGAAGAAATATCTTACAACTTCAATAGAATGCTTCGGGGAACAGCGAGGGTGCAGGATGATGCGCAGTCATCTGGGATGGTTCGCCAAAGGATTGCGTTTTGCCGGCAAATTTCGTGAATCCATCAAGCGAATATCGACGGAAAAGGAAGCGATGTCGTTAATCATAAAATATTTCAAGGAGATCTCATGAGAACAAAGACCTTTTCTGCCATGATGTTGGTGTTGTTGATCACCATTCCTGTTTTTGGATACGCGGACAATTCTCTAAACGTGGTTGAACAAAAAGAAAAGGGAAGTATTAATTGGACTCGAGGCGTCATTCAGGCAAAAGGAACCGGTATCCCTCCTAAAGAAGTATCCGGAGATATAAATTTTCGAAAAGAAGCATTGATAAATGCAAAGTTGGATGCCTCCCGTAAAATCTTTGAAATTGCTAAAGAGGTCCGGATTGACGGCACCACTATTGTGGGGACCACTGCACTGAGAGACGATGCAATTCTTTCTAAAATAGAGAATATGGCTAAAAATGCGAAAGTGGTCAGACAAGAATATTTAACGGACGGAACCGTAAAAATAGGAATGGAAATGAACCTTCGAGGGGGATTTGCCCAGCTGGTGCTGCCAAAAGACATCAAACCGTTGGATTCGATCACGCCCGTGACCATGAATAAGACAGCCCAGCAGACATATACAGGACTGGTGGTCGATGCCAGAGGACTGGACATTAGACCGGCAATGGTTCCCAAAATAATCGATGAAAACCACCAGGAAGTATATGGATCTGCATTTGTCAGTCGGGAGTATGCCGTACAGCAAGGGATGAGCGGATATGGGGAGAATCTTGAAGTAATAATTCATAACCGGAGAGTTGCAGATCATCCCCTGGTGGTAAAAGGTTTAAAGGTGGCGGGCTCGGGTCATTCCGAGATTGTTATCAGCAATGCAGATGCTTCAAAGCTTAGAAGCACTTCGGAAAGCCTTAGCTTTCTGAAAAAATGCCGTGTTGTGATTGTCATTGACTGATCCTTTCCAATCAAGTTTATAAAAGATGCGGCATTAACAGGAGGAATCATGAGTTTTGGGAAACAATACTTCTTTCTTGCAGGTTTTTGCGTGTTTTTGCTGTTTGCATGCGCGACAACGCCCATGGGAACGAATTCATGGCTGGACACGCCTGTACATCATGTAAATAACGGCAACACACTGTTAAACTCAGGGAAAATTGATGATGCACTTCGTGAGTTCAACCGGGCCAAGGAACTTGACCCGAACTATTCATCGGCTTATGTGGGGCTCAGTCTCGTTTATGGGTTAAAAGGCGACGATGAGACTTCCGCCGTGTATCTCAAAAAAGCGGTGGACCTGCTTAAGAAAACGCACAAAGACTAACACCGGTATTGAACGGTTCAATGTTCACGGTTTCAGGTTGAAAATCCCTGTTTTTAAAGAAATTAAGAAGGTTAGAATGTGAGAAGTTTACCCGCCTTTGGCGGCGCCGTAGGCGACCAGTGATCGGCCATCCCCGTCATCTCCAGACTTCTGATCTTCTCACCTTCCGGCATTTACTAAAATACGAGACCCTAAATTTTAAGGATCATGTTCCAATACTCCAGGATGCCAAATATTTCTTCTGTTCAGGCGTCAGCGAGTCGATTGTTATCTTCATGGATGCCAGTTTTTCTTTGGCGATGGCCTTGTCAATCTCTTCGGGCACGGGATAGACTTGATTTTCAAGCTTCTTTTTGTTTTTCACCATATATTCGATACTTAAAGACTGATTGGCGAAACTCATATCCATCACGCTCGACGGATGCCCCTCGGCTGATGCAAGATTGATCAGTCTGCCGTCAGCCAACACATTAATGCGTTGGCCCTTTTCGAGCACATGTTCTTTAACGAAAGGCCGGATGGTCCGACTGGATTTAGTGATGGATTCAAGCCCGTTCAGATCAAGTTCCACATTGAAATGACCGGAATTGGCGACAATGGCGCCGTCTTTCATGATCTTGAAGTGTTCTTTCCGTATCACGTTAATGTTGCCTGTAACCGTGCAGAAAAAATCGCCGATCTTTGCAGCTTGACGAATGGGCATCACGCTGAATCCGTCCATGACCGCTTCCAGCGCAGCGGTGGGGTCGACTTCGGTAACGATGACATTGGCCCCCATGCCGCGCGCTCTCAGCGCAAGTCCTCTACCGCACCATCCATACCCGCAAACAACGAAATTAGATCCCGCAATGAGACGGTTTGTGGCCCGGATAATGCCGTCCATCGTGCTTTGGCCGGTACCGTAACGGTTATCGAAAAAATGTTTGGTCTTGGCGTCGTTTACCGCGATGATGGGGTATTGCAGGACACCGTTTGCCGCCATACTTTTAAGTCGAATGATGCCGGTGGTCGTCTCTTCGGTGCCGCCCCGAACATTTTCAATCAACTCCGAGCGTTCGGAATGAATGGTGGAAACCAGATCGGCGCCGTCATCCATTGTGTAATACGGATTGATATCCAAGGCGGAATCGATATGTTTGTAATATGTTTTGTGGTCTTCGCCTTTAATGGCAAAAACAGATATTTTATCGTACTTTACCAGTGACGCCGCCACATCGTCCTGAGTGCTCAGCGGGTTGGACGCACAAAGGGTGATGACGGCGCCTCCGGCCTTTAATGTTTGCATCAGGGAAGCGGTTTCCGTGGTGACATGAAGGCAGGCGGCGATGCGAATGCCTTTTAAGGGTTTTTCTTTTGCAAACCTTGTCTTTATGGTATTGAGTACCTGCATACTCTGGTTGGCCCATTCGATCCGGAGCAAGCCGTCTTTTGCCAGTTTTATGTCTTTTACATCATAATTCATTAAACAATTTTCTCCTTTCTAATCTTCCCTAAGCTGCGCGTTTCAAATTTTTAAAATGATTAATTTAACAATATTTATAAGGTATTATGACATTTTTAATTTCATTATTCATCACCTGTGAAAAATCAATCGACCATCATCAATCCCGACTATAGGCCGGCTTTATCCTTTATAATGTCCACCATGTTTGTTTTTTCCCAGCTAAATTCAGGTTCGTTTCTCCCAAAGTGGCCGTAAGCCGCGGTTTTTCGATAGATGGGACGCAAAAGATCAAGATATTCGATGATGGCGGCCGGCCGTAAATCAAATACCTCCAGGACGATTTCTTTGACGCGGTTTTTGGGTATGACGCCGGTGCCCATGAGATCGATCATGATTGAAACCGGCTGGGCGATGCCGATGGCATAGGCGATCTGTATCTCACATTTTTTGGCAAGCCCGGCGGCGACGATATTTTTTGCGATATGACGGGCCATGTACGAAGCGCTGCGATCGACCTTGGAAGGATCTTTGCCGGAGAAGCATCCGCCGCCGTGGCTTCCTTGGCCGCCGTACGTGTCGACAATGATCTTTCGACCTGTCAATCCGCAATCTCCCATGGGACCGCCGATAACGAACTTGCCTGTGGCATTGATGAAATATCGGGTATCGCCATCCATGAATTTTTTAGGGATCACTTTTTTGATGACTTCTTCGATAATCGCCTCCTGCAACTCTTCGTAAGAAATGTCCGGTTTATGCTGGGCGGCGATGACGACGGTATCGACGCGTTTGGGTGTGCCGTTTTCATATTCGATGGTGACCTGGGATTTGCCGTCCGGCCTCAAAAAATCAAGAGCGCCGCTTTTTCGAACCGCAGCAAGACGCTGGCACAGCTTGTGGGCATATAAGATGGGCATCGGCATAAGTTCGGGTGTTTCATCCGTGGCAAATCCAAACATCAGCCCCTGGTCGCCGGCTCCCTGGTCTTTGAAATGACCCTCGCCCACATTGACCCCTTGGGCGATATCCGGGGATTGATGATCAATACTGGTAATCACCGAGCAGGTCTGCCAGTCAAAGCCCATTTTGGAAGAGTGGTATCCGATGTTCCGAATGGTGTTTCTGACAATTTCAGGCATATCGACATAACATTCGGTGGTAATTTCACCGGCGATGAAAGCCAGACCGGTTGTGACCAGCGTTTCACAAGCAACCCGGCATTTTTTATCCTTTTCAATAATCGCATCGAGTATGGAATCCGATATCGCGTCGGCAACCTTATCCGGATGGCCTTCGGTTACCGATTCCGAGGTAAAGAAAAATTGTTCGTTGCTCATCAAGGTCTCCTTTTATTCTGTTCGAGGGTACTAATAGATTAACTGGAAATTTAATGGCCCCGCAAAAAGTCAAAATTGCGACTTTTCACGAAAAGATCATACCATGAAAGCAAGATGCGGCAGGAAAATGCACTAAAACCCAAACAACTGTTTCCATTCCTCCCGGTCTTTCTTAAAAACAACTATATCCTTTCCTATATGCACTACCATGATATTGTCAATAGATTCTCCTTCCCTCAGAACAAGGCCGTTGATCACCGCCAGACGGCCTTTGGGATCTTTAGACCAGGCAATGGCTTGAATTTCGATTTTGGTGTCATTGGTTTGCTTGACCGAAACCCTTTCAAATCGCTCGGGTTTTACCTGCGGTTCCTGATTTCCAACGCCTTTTGCCGCGATGGTCCCTTTTTCAGGGTGTTTCGGCGGCACTGCTTTTCGATTAAGGTCAACCAGTGGCGATGCATGTGATGTATCCACAGGCGCGGGGAGCATCTTAGTTTCTTTTTTCGCGCGGTCCGGTTCTTTTATTTTTTTGGGGGGAAGCGATTTTTTTTCAACCCCGGTCGATAATACCGGTTTCTGATCCAAAAGACGGGCGGGTCTTTGGGGCCGGATCTCTTTTTTTGCGGTAACCATCGTTTTTGCGGCAACCGTTCTTTTAGCGGCCACTTTCCGATGATGGTAGCGGATATTTTGGTTGAGTATTATCCCCGCGGCCCCGACGAAAACAAGTCCGGCCAAAATAATGAGAAAGCGTTTGTTCACACGCAAATGATCCCTCATCCTATGCGGTTGAAGGCTTTGCTCTTTATGTTTTTGTTGCCGGAACTGAACCGGGCTTTTGTTTTTAGCTTGTTTTTCAAGCTTTTTTAACGCTGTTAATATTGAACTCAATTTGATAACACCATTTAAGCGCCTATAACCCGTCCCAGGCGGGTAAACCTCAAATTTTTACCCGATGCGGTTGTCTATTTTCCAATGCCCAATTCCTATTTCTTATTTTTTTAATCCAACCACCGGGCGGGTAACGCCGGCAATATAGGGACGTTTTAGAGATTTTTTCTCGTTATATAGGGCGATTTTGGTTGTAGACCCTACCGCACCGTCAACACGCAAACCATATTTTCTCTGAATTTTTTCCACCGCTTCCCGGGTTTGATCATCATAAACCGGGGTGAGTTCCACCTTCTTGAATCCGATATCCCGTAAGAGCTTCTTGAGCGTGAGTATGGAATCCTTCGAAGCATCAATGGGTATGGTACCGGTTATCGAGAGGAAATTTTTCCATGGAATGTACGCCGTGCCCGACCAATAGGATTCAAGCTCGGCCGGTGTCAGTTCTATTGAAATATCCCTCTTTCCGCCTCTTAAGATAATTTGTTGAGCATCCGTTTTGATCAGTACAAGATATCGAGGGCGGTTGTTTTTCCCCGAATCCATGGACAGGATCGCCGGAAGATTTAATTTTTTTACTGCATTTAAACTCCCTTGAATCCGGCGCATCAGAAGACCGTTTTCCTCGGCAGCCCTGAGAAAGTATTGCCCGTCATCGTCAATGGCATCAAGGTCCGGTTTTATTTCAGGTTCAAGATCCCATAATTTTAATGCAATTTTAAGGGCCGCATGTCTTGAAGAGATCCGGTTTATCGTTTTAAGAATGTTCCCCAAATTTCGGACCGGTTGCGGATGAGGTTTTGCTGCAACCGCAGTTGTTTTTATCTTATCTTTTTCATTTTCTATTGGAAAAAGAGGCGCCGCGGCCGGCATTGTTGTTTTGGTATCCGGCAGCGCATTGTCGGAAACCTGCTTTTTCGAGCCGGGACGAATATCGACCGGAACGGGTTTATACAATTTGGAAACAGTATCGGCCGGAACGGGTTTATTCAACTTGGAGAGAGTATCGCCGGGAACCGGATATGATGCATGACCGGAAGAATGAACGTCCGGTTTTTTGACTTCCGATACATTCAACATGACATGTTTTCCAAAGAATCCGGAGCGGTAAAAAATCAGTAACACGAATATCAAAGACAGGATAAAAAAGAGAAGAATCGCATTTTTCCATTTCCCGAAGCGCTTACCACCCACCTTTTCTTTGTCCGTTAGTTCCTTGATGGCTGCCCCGACGATGTCTTTTGTAATTTTTTGCTGATCTATGCCGAAAGCAGTTAGAAGCGCCCGGTCGCAGACAATATTGATGAGCCGGGGCACGCCCCGGGAGTATTTATAAATAGACCGGTAGGCCGCCGAATCGAAACTGATGCCTGGTTTTTCGGATGCGATGTGAATTCGATGCTGAATATAGTTTTGAACCTCTTTGAAGTTCAAAGGGATCAACCGGCAGCTTAAAGCGATTCTTTGTTCCAGTTGTCTGAGTTCGTAAGAATTGAGTTTTTCTTCGAGTTCCGGCTGGCCGACCAGGATAATGTGTAACAGTTTGTCCCTTGTGGTTTCAAGGTTGGACAGTAAACGCAACTGTTCCAGGACTTCATTTGTCAGATTCTGAGCCTCGTCGATCAAAAGGATCGTATGTTTGCCTTTTGTTTTTTGCTCAATGAGAAATGAATTCAGCGTATCGATCAGGTCTTTGATATTATCTGCATTCGATGAGATTCCGAATTCATCGTTAATGGCTTTTAAGAGCTGCAAGGAGTTGAGATTCGGGTTAAAGATATAGGCCGCCGTTGTATGATGGTCCAGGTTTTCGAGAAAGGCCCGGCACAGGGTTGTCTTGCCGGTTCCGACTTCGCCGGTGATCTCCATGAACCCTTCTCCCTGGGCAACGGCGTAAGTCAGGTGGGCGAGCGCTTCTTCATGACTTTTGCTCAAGAAGAGATAGGTGGGATTCGGAACGAGCTTGAACGGGTTTTCCCTGAAGCCGAAAAAAAATTTATACATTTTCAAGTCAGCCTGTCACAACGGGATGTTTTGCGCAGCAAAAGCTCCCAGTCTTTGTCCACCATGCGTTGGATCTTTTCAAAATCTTCATCAACTAAATGTTTAAAACGGCCTTGGATCTTCAAATAGTCCGTTACCGGTCGATCCCCCTTGACATTGATCGTATATTGCACACCGTCTTCAACTTCATACAACGGGAAAACATTGGATTGGACCGCAAGCCGGGCGATTTTGACGGACATTTCCGATGGGATGCGCCACCCCGTTGGGCAGGTGGCGAATACATGGATAAATCTGGTTCCGCCTTTCATGCGACGGGCCTTATCAAACTTTCGGATCATGTCTTCCGGAAAGGCGATACTGGCGGTGGCCGCATAAGGAATCCGGTGAGCGGCAAGGATTTCAACCATGTTTTTCTTCCGGCTTTTTTTCCACCCTTTCCCCGGTGTCGTGGTCGTGCGCGTGCCGAAAGGCGTGGCGGAACTGCGCTGTACCCCGGTATTCATATAGGCCTCGTTGTCGTAACATACATAAATAAAATCTTCGTTGCGTTCCACGGCGCCGCTTAAGGCCTGTATCCCGATATCAAAGGTCCCGCCGTCGCCGGCCCATGCCATGACCGTTGTTTCGGAATCTCCCTTCATATCCAGCGCCGCCCTCAAACCGCTGGCGGTTGCACCTGCGGTTGCAAAGGCGGTCTGAAGAATCGGCACCTTAAGGGATGATTGGGGATACGGTCCTGCAATGACGCCCCAGCAGCAGGCCGGGATCACCACCATGGTTTTTTCACCCATCGCTTTCAACGCAAATTTCATGGCAATGGTAGCGCCGCATCCGGGACATCCCACATGCCCGGAAACCATATAATCCATATCCGGAATGTTAAATTGAGTCATACCTGAGGCTTCCTGAACGTCATTTTGTTTAAAAACCAAAACAATTACAAAAAAGGATCATCCATCCAAAAGTCCAATCCACACGCTTTCATCTTCCGGAGCGTCGCTCTGTTTTGTTTTCCAGTAAATTTCCGATAACGTATCCACGGTCACGTCCCGGCCGCCAAGTCCTGCAATATATCCGAACACCGGAGGATGGCCGGGATGGTTACATAAAGCCGCTCTGATTTCCTGGGCAAAAATGCCGCTGGCGCCGAATGAAAAGTTTCGGTCGACCACGGCGATTTTTTGGACCGCACCGAGATGCTTTCGAATGAGATTCACGGGAAACGGCCGAAACATTTTGAGCTTGAGCATGCCGACCTTTTCGCCTTTTAAACGAAGATCAGAAATGACCTGGCGACAGGTGCTTGCGGCCGTTCCGGTGACCACCATAATGATCTGTGCATCCTCGCAATAAAATCTTTCAACCGGTCCGTATGTCCGGCCGAATATTTTCGCAAATTCCTGTTCTACCCCGGAAAAACTATCCAATACCTGTTCCATGGCTTTTTGAACATCGCGCCGCATTTCCATATATACATTCGGCGGTGCCATTTGGCCGATGGCAAAAGGATCCGAGGTGTCCAAAGCGATTCGGGGTGAAAACGGCGGCAGAAAACAGTCCACCAGTTCCTGATCGGGAATATCCACAGGTTCAAACGTGTGGGATAGGAAAAATGCATCGAGAACCACCATCACCGGCAGATTGACGATTTCCGCCAGGCGATATGCCTGGATCACGGTGTCTAAAACCTCCTGCCCGTCCTCACAGTAAACCTGTATCCAGCCGGTATCCCGTTGGGCCAGGCTGTCTGTCTGGTCCATCCAAATGTTCCATCCCGGTGCCAGGGCCCGATTGACTTCAGCCATGACAATGGGAAGGCGGGCCGCCGACGCCCAATGGAGGAGTTCATGCATCAACGCCAGACCCTGGGAAGAAGTGGCCGTAAAGGTCCGAATGCCGGCGCTCGATGCTCCGATAACGGCCGCCATGGCCGAATGTTCGCTTTCCACGCATAAAAACCGGGCATTCATGGTTCCGTCGGCGCAATATTCCGATAACGCCTCCACGATGTGGGTCTGTGGTGTAATGGGATAGGCGGACATCACCTGAACTTTTGCCAGTCTTACGGCTTGTGAGACCGCGTGACTGCCTTCTAAAACCTCTTTCATCTTTCCTCCTGAAGATCCATGGCGCTTCGCGGACACTCGACAACGCATATGCCGCAGCCTTTACAGTAATTAAGATCAATCTGTCTTTCGCCCCCATCAAGAATAACGGCGATTTCAGGGCAGAATATCCGGCAGTTGTCGCAGGAGTTACAGATACCGCAATTGAAACAACGCCGGGATTCTTCAGCGGCCTGGTCGATGGCAAGCGTTGCTTTGATTTCATCGAAAGACCAACTCCGTTCATTGAGTCCCAGGGTTTTTATCTTTGCCCGGGGCGCACGGGGAAAGTAATCGAGATTGATGTTTTCAAATGACACGGTGTCACGATTTCTGTCCGTTTGGCTTTCACCCAAATACTGTGCCATGGAAAGTCCGGGTCCATTTCCGACCCGGCAGGAATTCAATTGATCTGTAACGGCATGCCCGCCCTGTTTAAAGAAAATATCAACGGCCATCGCCGCCTGTTTCCCTGAAGCAACGGCATCCGGGACGCTTTTTACGGTGTTGGTCAGATCACCGCCGAACACAAACGGCGGATTCGAAGCCGTCAATGTGCAATGACTAAGATACAAGGTTTCATCGCTTTTTTGTAAAGGAGACAGCCATGGATCCAAGGGTACTGCACCAATGGCCGTGAAAATTTTCCGGGTTCGAAAATGATGAGCGGGCCGGCCGTCCGGAATGACGCGGGCCCTGCCGTGGTCCGTCTTCATGTCGGCAGTTTTCATTTTCTGCAAAGATAAAACAAATTCACCGGCGTCTTTTTCGATTTTGACCGGAGAAAACAGCTCCATGATGATGACGCCTTCATCAACGGCCATGTCCACTTCGTCTTTAAATGCCGGCATATCCTGTTTTTGTCTCCGATAAATCAGGGTCGTTTTTGTTCCCTGTCGGACAAGAGAACGGGCAACGTCAATCGCGGTATTTCCGCCGCCGATAACCGCAGCCGTTGTGTTTGAATGTGCGGTTTCTCCTTTGCGAAGACGGTTGAGATAGTCAAGACCGTCAACGGCCATATGTTCGCCGGGAATGTTCATTTTCAAGGATCGGCCGTGACCGCATCCGATAAAAACAGCATGGTAACGGTTTTTGGCGTCTTCCAAAAAGTTTCGGGTTACCGGTGTATTGCAGGTTATCTTTATTCCATACGCTTTAATCCGTTGGATTTCACGTGCGAGAACAGCCTCCGGCAACCGGTACCGGGGTATTCCCCACCGCAAGATGCCGCCGGGTTCGGATTGCGCCTCATAAATGTCACATGAATATCCCATCCGTGATAAAAAATAAGCGGCGGCCAGTCCGGCCGGACCGGCGCCGATAATGCACACGGTTTTTCCGTTGGCCGGAAGCCTTTTCAGCCGGGGCTTCAATTCATCTCTGATGGCGGCATCACCAATAAAACGTTCCATGGCGTGGACGGCAACCGGTTCGTCGAGGCCGGCGCGATTGCAGACCCTTTCACAGGGATGAAAGCATACGCGACCGCAGACCGAAGGAAACGGGTTTTCAGAAAGGATGGTCTCGAGAGCGTCTTCATATTGCTGTTGATGGAAAAGCATTTCAATTCGGGAAATGTCTTCTCCGGCGGGGCATGCCGTACTGCACGGCGCTGTTTTTTCCCGGTAGATCGGGCGTACGAATCGCCATGATCCTGTTTTGTTGATATCCGTCAAGATGTGTGAACGTGATATGAATAATGGTATTTTTTCAACGTGTTCGGGTTTTCCTGCCATTTTTCATCATCCTTGTTCAGTGATATTCGACGATTCCGTAAAGCGTTACTTTTTCATAGGCCTGTTGAGCCGCCAAAATATTTTGATCCGCTTTGACATGAATCTCATTTTTGATCGCCGCTGTAATTTTATCCAACGGCGGCATTCCTAAAACTTTTGCAAAAGCGCCGATCATAGCGGTATTGATGATCGGATGGGTGCGTGTTCCAAGACCGTTGTCGGCTGCTATGTGATCCGCATCGACAAAAGCAAGCCGAAACCCTGAAAAAGGTTCCATAGGATCGGGAAGGTCTTTTGAATTTATTAAAATCGAACCTCCCGGCTTGAGGCCTTTTGTAACATCGATGCTGTTGAAAAGCTTGATATCTTGAACAATCACATGATCCGGGGTGTAAATATTGCTCCGGACTAAAATTTTTTCTTTATCCAGCCTGAGATACGCTTCAACCGGTGCGCCCCGTCTTTCCACACCAAAAAGAGGAAAGCTCTGTACATAATAACCGGTTTTAAAAAAGGCTTTCGCCAACAATATCGAAGCCACCACCGTACCTTGTCCGCCGCGGCCGTGAAACCGAATTTCATGCATGATTTATTTTTTCCCGCTCTTGTATGATGCTATGCTGCCCGTCAATGACCCATTAAAGAACAGATCGATGTCAAAAACCGGCTGCAAGCCGAATCCCCAATATAGACTTGAAAAGCTAAAAGAATAGAGATATTATCATTTTCACTTTTGAAAAGCAAACAATGACTTTCATTTCAGTTCCGATGATTCGGGAATAAACCTAAAGATCATTAAGTTTAATCGTTTTTTCAATAACCATTATATACGCTCCAAAGGTTTTTGACAATGCCGGTGTATGAATATACAGCCCTGGATATCAATGGCAAGACCATCTCGGGAATCATTGATGCGGACAGTCCCCGGACGGCCCGCCAGAAATTGCGTGCATCCAAAAATTATCCGGTTGCCGTAAAGGAAGTTCATGATACAGCCGCTCTGAAGATGCCCAGGTCTTTTTCAATAGCGCGGTCTTTTTCCCGTGTCAGCCCCTATGACGTTTCAATGATGACCAAACAACTGGCTACGCTGGTGGGTGCCGGACTTCCGCTTGTTTCGGCCATGGACGCCTTGATATCTCAAATCAGGTCCCAGGCATTTAAAAAAATACTGGCGAAGATCAAGGATTCGATTGTGGAAGGCAACAGTTTCGCCAAGTCGTTGTCTTTGTTTCCGGGAACGTTTTCACCCCTTTATGTTAATATGGTCGACGCCGGCGAATCATCAGGGGCCCTTGACATTGTTTTGGATCGGCTTTCCGATATTACCGAAAAACAGCAGGCTTTAAAAAGTCGTATTCGAGCGGCTATGGCGTATCCGATTTTAATGTCCTTTATCGGTATTGTGGTATTGTTTCTTCTGTTGACATTTATTGTTCCCAATATCACCTCCATTTTTTCGGATATGAACCAGACACTTCCCGCCCCCACACTCATTTTGATTAAAATAAGCAATATTCTCAAGTCCTATTGGTGGATGATCGGTATTATTGCGGTAGCTATCCTGTTCATCCTAAACAGCATTCGCAAAACCGTGAAAGGGAGATATTTCTTCGATAAGACAAAACTGTTTTTGCCGCGTTTTGGTCTTTTGGCCCAAAAAATAGCCGTGGCTCGTTTTGCACGAACACTGGGGTCTTTGCTTGAAAATGGGGTATCCATGTTGCCGGCGCTTGAGATTGTAAAAAATATTGCCGATAATATCCTCATCGCCGATGCCATAGAAGCGGCTTCAAAAGAGGTGGGAAAAGGAAAGGGATTGGGCGTTG
This sequence comes from uncultured delta proteobacterium, assembly GCA_963778575.1. GTDB lineage: Bacteria > Desulfobacterota > Desulfobacteria > Desulfobacterales > UBA11574 > UBA11574. Next base: position 76,978 of record CAVZUV010000001.1, read on the forward strand.
CGCTGGCGGAGAGTAAAATATTTCCTGATCTTTCCATCCAGATGATACTGGTTGGAGAGCAGAGCGGGAAGCTGGAGACCATGCTGAATAAAATCGCAGACGTATATGAGGATGAAGTGGAAAACAGTATCATGGCCATGACATCACTTTTGGAACCGATTATGATACTGATTATGGCAGTCATTGTCGGCTTCATCGTGCTTTCAATATGTCTGCCGATATTTGAAATGAGCGAACTTGTCAGATAGTTTAGGAAAAAGGTGAAAAACTAATGAACAGCAGATTTCAGATTAAAAAGACGGATTGTCGGGGATTTACACTGATTGAACTCATGGTGGTCATCGTTATACTCGGGATACTCGCCGGTCTGATCATCCCTCGGATCATGGGGCGTCCCGAAGAAGCAAAAGAGCTTAAAGCCAAAATGCAGATAGAGAGCATTGAAACAGCCTTGAAATTATATAAGCTTGATAACGGGGCATATCCGGACACCGAGCAGGGGCTGCAGGCACTTGTTGAGAAACCTGATACAGGGACTTTGCCGAAAAAATGGCGCACCGGCGGATATCTTGAAAAGGGAAAAGTCCCCAAAGATCCATGGGGGAACGATTTTATCTACCTGAGTCCGGGCGCTCACGGAGATTATGATCTCATTTCATATGGTGCAGATGGTGTCCAGGGCGGTGAAGATAAAAATAAAGATATTAACAGTTGGGAGATTGATTAACCATAACTATTTGATTTTTTTTATCATGCAGTCGATATCTAAGAATACGTCGATTTTGATTCATCTTAAAACCGCTTGTAAGCAGAACGATGATGCTTCGCTTAAAAGAATCAACGGTTTTACGTTTATCGAACTGATTGTTGTCATCTCTTTAGTCAGTATCATGCTTTTTTTGGCAATTCCTAAATTTCAGAGCGGTTTTCTATCCAACAGCACCAATGCGGTTTCGCGCTGGATTCTGATAAAAGTTCCGGATTTAAAAGATAAAGCCCAAAAAGAACAAAAAAGATATATTCTTCATGTGGATTTTGATGCCAACAAGTTATGGATAAGCCGCGAAACAGTGTCTGATGATGGACTCCAGTCTGAAGAGACCAACGGGTATCAACTCCCGGAAGACGTCAAACTTCTGGATGTTGAATATCCGGACCAGAAGACTATTTCAACGGGACAGGCCCAAATTTATTTTGATGAAAAGGGGTACTCCGACAACGCCGTCATCCATATAGAAAATAGCGATAACGAAAGGTTATCTTTTGTGATCGAACCTTTTTTACGACAGGTTCGTTTATACCAAAAGTATGTCGGGTTTGCCGATTGAACATAACCGCTAATTTTCACTGTTCTGCGTACGATCCATTCGGGTAAAAGTGATCCATGAAAGCAAGAAATAGAAGCCAAAGAGCCGGAAACCATATGAAAAATTCGTCGCCCCGGGACATCAGAAGATGCATCATGGCCGAGCAGACCCTGAGTCAGATCAAAGGGTTTCAACAGGGTTTTACCCTGATCGAGATTATGGCCGCCATATCCATTATCGCTATTGTCCTGGTCAGCGTGTACAAATTGCATGCGCAGACCGTTGCCATGGACAGTGAGGTAAGGTTTTATGCAACGGCCCCCATGCTGGCCCAAAAAAAGCTGGCTGAAATTGAATCGAAAAGCCGAAACGATATATCGAATGATTCAGGCGACTTCGGAGATCAATTCCCGAATTACAGCTTCAATATTGTCATTGACGACGTGGAATCAAAAGCACTTGGGAATGTGGCTGAAGATCTCAAAAGAATCGATATCACCGTTTCTTTTAACCATGATGAATACACTTACGACTTAAGGGATTACAGGCTTTTGCGAGACTGATAAAAGCTTTATTTTATGATTTTTTTGCAGGTAACACATAATGCTTAAAAAGTTGAACGACCCTCTCATCCTCTCCGTCAACTGCCTCCGCCGCGGGGGATCCGCCGGACAGGTTGCGAATAGGGGCTTTACGCTGCTTGAAATCATGATTGCGATTTTTATCTTCGCCGTGGTTATTACCACGATCTTTACTTCATACAGCTCCGTATCTTCAGGAAACAAAATCATTGATCAGGACACCGCATCTTATGAAATGGGAACAAACTGTCTGAACCGAATGATTATGGATCTGAAATCCATTCATTTGACGTTGGCTCCGGGTTATACTCCGCCGGCGCTGGGCGAACCCCCTGAGATGTATCGGATTGTCGGAGAAATGAATAATATTCAGGGAACAGCGTTTCCTAAGTTGAGATTTACTTCCCTTTCTCACATATCCTTTGGAGAAAAAGTGGAAAACGGAATTGCAGAAATCGTATATTACATTCAGGCTTCAGAAGACGGCAATTATGTGTTGAAGCGGGCAGACAAGTTGTATCCTTATGGAAAATTTGAAGAAAAACCCGGGGATCCCGTATTGTGCAGAGACGTTAAATCTTTGACAATTAAGTATTATGATAGTGACGGCAATGACTATGACCAGTGGGATTCCGATAGCGAAGACGTCGGATATTCCACTCCCAGGGCGATCGATATCAGGCTCGAATTGGCCGAAGGTTCGAATTCCCTTGCTTTTGAAACCATGGTAAACTTGCCGATTTATCGAGAGAAGAAGAAATAAACGTAAATTTATGCCGATAAAAGCGCTGAAAAACAATCGCGGAATTGCGCTTCTCGTGACATTATCCGTTGCGACGGTGATGGTGGTGGCGTCGCTGGAAATGAATAAAAAGGTGCGCTCGGCGGTATTCTCGGCCGCCGCCGCCCGAGACCGGATTACGCTTTTGCACATGGCGTCATCCGGAGTCAATATTGCCGAGGCCATGCTGATCAAAGACAAATACGATTCAGATACCGATTCACTTCAGGAAGATTGGGCCAATAATGAGAAACGAAATGAAATTATTGGTGATATTCCCTTTGAAAATGGAAGCGTCAGCGTGTCCATCAGCGATGAACTCGGTAAAATTCAGATTAACAGTCTTGTTCAGTATCCCGGAGGACGCCAGTTTAATGAATCTCAAAAGGCGATGTGGGAGCGATTTTTAAATTTATTAAAACTTCAAAACGACACTCAAAACGATGTATTTAAAGATTTGGAACCGATGACGATCATCGACTCCGTTAAAGATTGGATAGACTCCGGAGACGATAATGCCATTACGGGCTTAAACGGCGCCGAATCAGAGTATTATCAGGATCTTGATCCGCCGTACCCCTGCAAAAACGGCCCTTTCACCGATATCAATGAGTTTGAGCTTGTGAGAGGTGTTACGCCGGCGCTTTTTCAAGGTTCGGGAGGGGAGAAGGGGCTTTCCAGATACATCACTGTCTTTGGGATGACCCAATCCGGGAGCGATTCTTTCACATACGAAGGGAAAATAAACATCAACACGGCAGATTTGCCGACGCTTACCGCAATCATGCCTACGGGAACTGAAGACTTTGCCCAAGTCATGTTCGATTATCGCAATGAGACTTCCGAGTCCGGGTATATCCACGATCTTACGAATCCCAAATGGTATAAGAACGTTCCGGGCATGGCCGATATTGCCATCGATCCGAATCTGATTACCATATCCAGCGATATTTTCCGAATTGAGTCGACGGCAACGTTAATGGAAATGAAAATGAAGATAACCGCGGTAATTCACCGTGAAAAAAGTGATAAAACCGGAAAATGGATTTGCAGGGTCCTGCGATGGGATGTCGAGTAAGCGCATTCGTGTCCAAGGAACTTTCGGCATGGCAAAAGAGGATAATCCAAAACATTCATGTGTTTGCCGAAAAGATACCTATTTTTTCAGCAAATCACGGATAAAGATACGATACTTGACATTTGGAACATATATTATCATAATCAAAATTTTTGATTTAAATAAACGAGACTAAAACAGATCACGCCATGAGCAGAAAGATCTTGGGACTGGATATTCGGCATGATGCCGTTTCAGCGGTCTTAATCGAAAGCGGCATTAAGGGGACAGTGATAGAAGCCCAAGCACATGTCCCGATACCTGACCGGAAAGAGGATGGTAACAATTGGATCGCTTCCCTGGAAACCATTGTTCAGCAAATAGATATAACCGGTTGCATCTGCGTGGCTTCTTTTCCCGCCGATGAGGTATCTTTCAGAAATATTCAAGTTCCCTTTAAAGGGCAAAAAAAAATCAGAAAGGTACTGCCTTATGAACTCGAACCCACCCTTCCGTTTCCCATAGAAGACCTTATCGTCGATTTTATTCCTTTGGAACTGCCTGAAAACACAGGTGCCAAAAACCTTATCTCCGCTGCAGTGGAAAAAACCAAGATGCAATTTTATTTGGATGCACTGGCCGGCTTTAACATAGAACCTGAGATTGTTACCGTCGGCGGTTACTCGACGGCCATGTATATTGCCAAGTTTTTAGATAAAGGCCAAAATTGGCTGTTTATCGACATAAGCAAGAATAAAGGTTCAATTTTTTTGATTGTTTCAGGTAAAACCTGTTTGATACGCACATTTCCAATACAATCAACAGCCCGTTCATATAAGATAAAATCGCTTTGCAGCAATATACGACGAACGCTTATCGCGTCGGAAAAAATTGTCGGATTTGAGTTTAAGCCGGACGGGGGGTTTATTACCGGATCCGGTATCGATGATCTGGGTTTTGATCAAGACATGGAGCAAGCTTTGGGGTTTCCGTTTGAGCGGGCGGACATATTACGATACACGGAGATGATCAAACAAGACGCCGTACCTCAACCCTGGGTTCCTTTTTTGATGGATAACCCGCTTTCTCTGGCGCTGATGGAAATTGAGGGAACGAAAGGCTTTAATTTTAGAAAAGGTCCTTTTGCTTCAAAAAAATTCTGGGAGGAAAATAAAAAGAACCTGATTCAATCCGGTGCCCTTCTTTTCCTGGTTCTGGCAATAGCGTTGTTTAGCGTCTTTTTTGATTCATATCTTATGGGTAAAAGATTGACCCGTCTTAATCATGAGATAACAGACATCTTTACGTCGACATTCCCAGAGGTCAAAAAAGTGGTCGATCCTGTGGAACAGATGCGGATAAAGATACGGGAAGCAAAGAAAAATGCTTTGTTTCCGGAAGGATCTGAGACACAGCCTTTGGCGATAGATATATTGAATACGCTGAGCACGCGTATCCCCAAAGATGTGGATGTGATCCTGACACGGCTTGTCATGGGATCCGAAAGTGTCGTTATTTCCGGGGATACCGATACATTCAATTCAGTGGATAACATCAAAAGCCGCCTGGAGCAATCCGGCTTGTTTAAGAAAATAACGATTAGCTCCGCCAACATCGACAAGTCTGATAAACGAGTGCATTTTAACTTAAAACTGAATCTTTAATATGTTAAAAAAACTGACCAAAAGAGAAAGATATTCCATTTATGCGATGTCAGGGGCTGTCTTCTTGTTTATGATCATCCAGTTTGTTGTTTTTCCGTCTATTGATAAAAGGAAGCGTTTAAGAAGAGAACTTCAGGTCAAAACAGACATCCTTCGTGAGATGATCACCCTCAAGTCCGATTACGGCGAGATAGAAAAAAGAACCCATGCGTCAAGCGCGCGTTTTGCCAGCAGGGAAAAAGGGTTTACACTTTTTTCATTCCTTGACAGGCTTACCGGAGAAGCAAGGATAAAAGAATATGTAACGTACATGAAACCGTCAACCACTGTTCAGAAAAACAGCCCGTATAAAATTTCCCAGGTTGAAATGAAGCTTCAGGGTTTGACCCTACAGCAGTTGACCACCTATCTGTATATGGTCGAAACATCTAAAAACATGGTACATGTCAAGCGGCTTTCCATTGTAAAGGCAGGCAAACCAGAAGGTTTAATCGACGCTGTCCTGCAGGTTGAAACGGTGGAGAAGTGACGATGAATCGCAAAAATCAACTGTTATACGGCTTATATATCTTAGCGGCTGCGGTGTTTTTCCTGTACGTCCTGTTCCCGTCGGATACCGTTGCCACCTATGTGACATCTCGTTTCAACAGGGTCAATTCCGATATAAACATTGACATTGACCGTGTCAGCCTGGCTTTCCCTTTTGGTTTGAACCTATATGACGCCAATGTGTATTACCTGAACACCGAGGTGCTCAAGACAGATCATTTAAAAATTGTTCCCAGCTTTTTGTCTTTGTTTCGCTCCAAAATCGTTTTTTTTTTCAAGGGCAGCGCCTTTAAAGGCAGGTTGGAAGGCAGAGGAGAATTTGACAAAAACAGACCCGGCCAACAGGTGGTTATCGCGGTAAAACTTGTTGGAATGAACATCAAGGATATCGCTGCTGTTAAACATTTTCTCGGCCGTAGTATTACCGGATTACTTGAAGGGAACTTTACATATCGCAACAGCGGAAAATCAGATCGGCAATTGGACGCCGGATTTATCATTTCAGACGGTGAACTGGAGCTTTTAGTGCCGATGATCAAAGAAAAAAGCATGCATTTTACCAAGCTTGAAACCAATATAACAATTAAAAATGAGAGGTTTAACATTAAACGATGCACCATAAAAAGCGATCAGCTCGATGGCAGCATTTCTGGCATTGTTAATATAGCGGAACCATTGGAACAGAGCCGCATAAGACTTTCCGGACTGATTAAACCCAGTCCGGAATTTTTTAAAAATCTGGGGAAAGATCTCCCGCTAAATTTATTGCCCCAAAAAATACTATCCAAAAAAGTGGTTCGAGTTCGAATTTATGGTTCATTGGATCAACCACGGTTTTTTATGAACTAGAGGGAAATTGCGGATAATTGGTTTGGCCGGCTCTATCCTTGAGAGCATCGTTTTTTAGGGCCGAAAGTTGCCCTTTTTAATTTACGCCCATGTGGACAATGAAACGATATCTTAACCTATTGAATATTTTGTTATTAACAGGTGTTATTTTTTTTGCTGTGAAGGCATTTTATACACTTGTAACCGCCGATATCGATTCCGGCCGTCCTATAAAAGCCGCGGCCCGAAAGCTTGTTCCCCGTGAAAACGGAACCCAACACCCATTGTCATATTACAGCGCCGTCGCCGAGCGCAATTTGTTTAAAACAGAAACAAGGCCCGGCGGCGGTCCTGAGAAACTGGATATCGAAAACCTTGAACCCACGGATCTAAAGCTGGATCTTTTGGGAACGATTACCGGTGACGAAAAGGAAGCCTATGCCGTTATCGAGGACACCACCACAAAACAACAGAATCTGTTCAGGGTCGGAGATACCATCCAAAACGCCATTGTTAAGATGATCTTAAGAGAAAAAGTCGTGCTCAATGTCAACGGCAAAGACGAAATCCTAAAGATCGAGAAAGATCGCGAAGGGCCGACAAATTTTAATACCCAAGCCACGGCATTCAAGCCGGAAAGATCACAAAATATTAATGTAAGACGATCGCAGATGGAATCTGCCGTTAAAGACGTCAATAATCTTATGAAACAGATCAGAATACGACCGAATTTCAGGAACGGGAAACCTGACGGCCTGCGTTTGACGGGCATCAGGCCAGACTCCATTTTTTACAATATGGGGCTGAAAAGCGGGGACATTCTTACGGGTGCGAATGGTAAACCTATTGAATCTGTTGAAGATGTTTTCAAGCTTTATCAAAACTTGCAGTCGTCTTCAAAAGTTGAGCTTCAGATAAAACGAAGAGGCCAGCTCAAAACCATTGACTATCATATTGAATAAACGATAAATATATGATATATTTATTAGGTTTTAAAAAATCCGTTCAGGTTCGGCGGCCGAAATTATTTTGATGAATTCGCAACAAATCGAATTTATTTTTTTATTGCGTCATCATCTTTAAGCAGCTCACAATTGGATTTAAAAAAAATATCGTCATAAAATCGGCAATAATGAAATTACACAACAGCGTTTCAAAAATATTTCGGTACGTCATTTTCGTCATGGTTCTGACATTGGCGTTGAACCTGTCAATGGATGTTCAGGCCAAAACTTTACCAAAGGCCGGTACATCCCCGTCAGATCAAAAAACAACACAGGCTGAAAAGGATTCACAACGATTCATATCAATCGATTTCAATAACGTAGATATCAATGTTTTTATAAAGTTTATCAGTGAGCTGACATCCAGAAATTTTGTTGTTGATCAGCGCGTAAGAGGAAAAGTTACCATCATTTCACCCAGCAGGATTTCCGTGAAAGAAGCCTATAAGGTTTTTGAATCCGTATTGGAGGTCCATGGATTCACTGCCGTAAAAGCCGGAGACATCACGAAAATCATCCCATCCCCTGATGCCCGATCGAAAGACATCGAAACACGACTCAAAGCAGAGGCCGCCTCTCCGGAAGATAAAATCGTCACGCAACTGGTGCCGTTAAAATACGCAAGCGCCGATGAAATAAAAAGGCTATTCGCGCCATTGGTTTCCAAAAGCAGTGTGATCCTGTCATATTCGCCGACGAACATGCTGATCATAACAGATGTCTTTTCAAACATCCAGCGGCTGCTTAAAATTCTAAATGCCATTGATGTGGCGGGAATGGGACAGGAGCTTTCGGTAATTCCGCTCGAGCACGCCGACGCTGCAAAATTTATCAAGATCCTCGATTCCATTTTCCAGGAAAATAGAAAATCAAGAACCACCACTTCGTTTTCGGTCGCCAAATTTGTGGCTGATGAGCGGACCAACACACTCATCGTTATGGCCAGTGAAGTGGAGACCTCAAGGATAAGAAAACTGATCAACATGCTGGATCGGGAAGCGCCCCGGGGAAAGGGGAAGATCCACGTTTATTATCTTGAAAATGCCAAAGCCGAAGATCTGGGGAAGGTGCTTCAGGAACTGCCCACCAAAAAGGGCGCTGCACCCGGACCTGCATCAAAAGGCTCGTTTGTTTCGGAAAACGTCAAGATAACCGCGGATAAGGCCACCAACAGCCTGATTATCATCGCAGATAAAGAAGATTATCAGGTTATGGAGAATATCATCAAGAAACTGGATGTTCCAAGGTCCATGGTCTATATTGAGAGTTTGATCATGGAAGTCAGTGTGAACAAGGAATTTAGTCTCGGCGTCCAGTGGCAGGCCGGCGGTCAAACCAGACTCGGCAATAAAGATGCGGCTTTTGGCGGGGGATTTAACCCGGAAAGCAGTATCGCATCGGCGACGAACGTCACGTTGCCGAATCCATCCGGTTTTTCTCTAGGAATATTCAGCGAGGCGGTGACCATTGGGGGCATTACATTCCCCAACCTCTATGCCATCGTAAATGCTTTTAAGAAGGATCAGGATGTTCATATTCTCTCTACGCCTCAGATTCTCACCACGGACAATGAGGAGGCCAGTATTACAGTGGGTAAAAGCGTTCCCTTCCAGACCCGAGCGGCAGCCACCACCACAAATTTGGTGGATCAATACAGTTATTATGAATACAAGGATGTCGGCATCACGCTGAAGATTACCCCTCAGATCAGTCATGACCGGATGGTTCGACTCAGCATTTCCCAGGAATCGACGAAACTTGATCAACAAACCAGCATTTCGACCGATCGTCCCACCACCTTAAAGCGCACCATCGATACAACGGTGATTGTCAAAGACGGCAATACAGTGGTCATCGGCGGGCTTATCGACGACAGTTTTTCGGATACGGAATTCAAGACGCCCTGTTTAGGGGACATCCCATTGCTGGGACATCTGTTCAGAACCACGTCAACAGGAAATGATAAAACCAACCTCTTTGTATTTATCACTCCCCATGTCGTTAAAAATCCCGATGAAGCACGAGCCATTTTAGACAGCAAGAAAGACCAAGTCGAACAGATCACGGGAGGGAAAATCAATATGTACGAAAACGCCATCACTATCCCCGGACATGATCCAAAAAAATAGAAAATGATTTTACTTGTCGAATCCTAAAACCCGGCAAACCATGGAACAGCATGCCAAACAGTCTTTATCAAATACTCAATGAACGTTTCGATGTTTCAGAAGAAGATCTAAAAGAAGCGCAGAGGATCAATACGGAAAAAGGAACGGATTTTGCGGAAATTCTGCTTTCCAAAAAGATGATTACCGAAAGACAGCTGCTTGAAGCGCTGAGCATCCAATATGACATTCCTTTCTGGCCGGAACTTCCCATTGAAAAATACGAAACCGATTTTACGAGCCATGTTCCGATCCAATTTTTAAAAAAATACATCATGGTTCCGCTCATCATCAAAACCCAGGCGTCAGACCATGAAAGAACCTCTAATGACAGGGATTGGCAGAATTCAGAAAAACAGCTTTACGAATATGGTTCGGTCGTCGCAGTCAATGACCCTGCCTGCATACAGCCCATGGATGACCTGATCAGGATGTTCGGTTACGATGATGTCAAACCGGTTCTGTCAACAAAGGATGCCATTTTATTTGCCATCAATATGTCCTATGACCTCAGCAGAGGTTCTGCAGAGCAGCTTGTTCAGGATATGGAAGAAAACGGCAGCACCATCATCAGCGAACTGGAGGGAAAGGCGGACTTGTTGGATGATATCAGCGATGCGCCCATTATCAAACTCGTGAATCATATCATCTCACAATCCGTGAAAGCGCGGGCAAGCGATATCCACATTGAAACCTACCAGGACAGTTTCAAGGTGCGTTATCGTGTCGACGGTATTTTATATGACTTTTTGTCTCCGCCAAAATGGCTGCAACCCGCGCTGATTTCCAGAATCAAGGTCATGGCGAACATGAACATAGCGGAAAAACGTCTTCCTCAGGATGGACGTTTGGCCGTGAAGATAGGTCATCAGGATATCGATGTGCGGGTGTCCACACTGCCGACGTCCTTTGGAGAACGCCTGGTGCTCAGGCTTCTGGATAAATCAGGTTCCTTGATATCACTTTCGGATCTCGGACTGGTGTCCGACAAACTGGCGCTTCTGGCCAACCTGATTCGATCGCCCAACGGGATTATTCTGGTCACGGGTCCCACCGGGAGCGGCAAGACCACGACCCTTTATGCCATTTTATCAACCATCAATATACCGGATGTCAATATTATCACCATTGAAGATCCCATTGAATACCAACTCCAGGGTGTCAACCAGATCCAGGTCAACCCGAAGATTAATCTGACCTTTGCCAAGGGGCTCCGGTCCATTGTCAGACAGGACCCGGACGTCATTCTGGTGGGGGAAATACGGGACCACGAGACCGCCGAAATAGCGGTTCAGTCGGCATTGACCGGGCATCTTGTTTTTTCGACGCTTCATACCAACGACTCGGCCAGCGCCATTACCCGCCTGGTGGACATCGGCGTTGAACCTTTTCTCATTTCATCTTCTGTTTTGGCCGTAGTGGCCCAGCGGCTGATCCGAGTGCTTTGCACAGACTGCAAGGAAGCCTACACACCCGATGAGGCGGCTTTAGACAGTTTAGGGATCACCCGTGATCAGCTCCAAGACACCTTCATTTACAGGGCAAAAGGATGTGAGAACTGTTTCCATACCGGTTATAAAGGCCGATTGGGTATTTTTGAAATGATGGTTTTGGATTCCGGGCTGAAAAGCCTCATACTCAAGACCTTTGATTCAAACCAGATCAAAAATGAAGCGTTGAATCGGAATATGGTGACGTTGCGTCAGGATGGCATCAATAAGGTGTTAAGCGGGATTTCCACCATAGAAGAGGTGCTCAGGGTGACCCAGAGATAAGTAATGAAAAAGATATTTAATTTAATTATTTTTTTTACGGTTTTGGGTGCTTTGGGGACAAACGTCCTTGCCGGACAAGGGATGAGACCCGATCATCTTAAAATTGCAAATGACGGCAAAGAAAGAAAAAGTGATGCGCTTCTTCTTCCCCTCAGATTTTATAGAGATTATATCTCAAGGGTCGACGGCGATCGCTGCCCGTCATATCCGACATGTTCACAATACTGCAGCGAGGCCATTAAAAAACACGGTGCCTTCTTGGGGTGGATCATGTGCTCGGACCGTCTCATACGTGACGGTCGAGACGAAACAAGATTATCGGATCCTGTCTGGGTTGACGGTAAAAGGCGCACTTATGATCCTGTCAGCAATAATGATTTCTGGTGGCATTGATCATCATGCAGACCCGAAACCCCCATTCTGCCTGCCTGCTTTTTGCGCTTGTTTCCTTCATTTCCGTTTTATTCTCGGTGAGTCCGTCTTTTGCCGGTACCGGCACACCGCCGTCAACGAATCCACTCATGATCCTCAGTGCCGATAAACAGTTTCAATACGCACAGGATCTTTTTTCTGCCAAGGATTATTCCACCGCTGCCGGTGAATACAAGCGGTTCGTCTATTTTTTCCCAAAGGATAGACGGTCGGAATTTGCCATGTACCGAATCGGCATGTCCCATTTTCTCGGCGGACATTATCGGGAGGCTGTCAGCGCCTTTGAAAAATTGACCGAGCAATATTTTGAAACCGAATATTCGATAAAATCGTATTATAGAATCAGCGAAGCTTACATTAAAATGAAAGCCTTTGGGCAGGCTTTGATCGATCTTAACAATCTGGTGACCATCACCCATAACCAGGATGCAAAAGACGAGGCCTACTACCGGATGGGATGGATTTATATCGAAATCGCATCCTGGGACGAAGCAAGACGCTATTTTAACAAAATCAGCGCCAAGAACCGACACAAATTCGAACTTGAAAAACTTTCCGCAGCGCTTGAAAAGGAAACCGCCATTCCCAAAAAAAATCCGAAGATGGCAGGGTTCCTGTCGATTGTACCGGGGGCGGGATATCTTTACTGCGGGCGATATCAGGACGCCCTGATCGCCTTTTTGCTCAACGGCGGGTTGATGTACGCGGCCTATGAATCGTTCGATCAGGGGTTGAACGCGCTTGGCGGCGTCATTTCGTTTGTCGAGTTCGGTTTCTATTCCGGGAACATATACGGCGCGATATCGAGCGCCCACAAATACAATCGTCAAAAAACCGGTGAGTTTATTCAGCACTTAAAAGAAAATGTCAAAATTAACCTATCGGCGGATATGAGAAACAAGGGAGTTACTCTCTCTCTTCAATGGTCCTTTTAAGGATGAGATCGTTGGATAATTCCGCGACCCTGAACATCTGTCTCTTGAGTTACAGGAGCCATCCTTTTTGCGGCGGACAGGGCGTTTATGTATATCATTTAAGCAAGGCGCTCAAGAATTTGGGGCATCATGTCGATGTGATCACAGGTCCTCCGTCGCCCAGACTCGATAAACATATCGATCTTTTTCAACTGCCGGGTCTTGATCTTTATAATCCCGAAAACCTGTTCAGAATGCCCTCTTTAAAGGAACTTTCAGACCCTGTCAACCTTATGGAGTGGCTGGGCGTCTCCACCATGGGATTCCCGGAGCCGTTTACATTCGGGCTCAGGGCCTGTCGATTTCTTAAAAAAAATTTTTTCAATTACGATATCGTTCACGACAATCAGAGTCTTTCATACGGCATTCGATCGATCAGTCGCCGGATGCCAACCATCGCCACCATTCATCACCCCATTACGGTGGACCGTGACCTTGCCGTAAAAGCGGCGCAAACGTTTTGGGCAAAGATCAAACAATTGAGATGGTATTCTTTTATCGGCATGCAAAAAAGGGTGGCCGGAACTCTGTCCCGCATCATCACGGTTTCAAAAGCGTCAAAGCAGGACATCGGCACGGATTTTAAGATACCCCTTGAGCGGTTCCGGGTGATCCCCAACGGTATCGATACGGATCTGTTTTACCCGATACCCGCGATCAAAAGAGAAAAAAACCGCATCATTGTGACCAGCAGCGCCGGGACGCCTTTAAAAGGTCTTCGCTATTTATTGCAGGCGGTGGCTGCCATTTCAGCGTTTCGCAGCATCAAGCTGGTTGTTGTCGGCGATCTGAAGCAAAACGGTGATATCGAAACCTGCATCAGAAATCTGGGAATAAATGATTGCGTGACATTTACGGGCCGCATCGACAGCGACGCTTTTGTCCGGCAATATGCAAAGGCCTGTATCGCAATTGTGCCGTCCGTATATGAGGGGTTTGGTTTTCCGGCCGGAGAGGCCATGGCGTGCGGTATTCCGGTTATCAGCACCACGGGCGGTGCTTTGCCGGAAGTCGTAGGGGATGCCGGTATCCTGGTTCCGCCCGCAAATCCAAAGGCGCTGGTCGATGCAGTATTGAGCCTGATGGACCGGCCTGAACAGGCGCAAAGGATGGGCCTCGCCGGTTACCATAGGGTTCGAGAGCGATTTACATGGAAGCGGGCGGCTGAGAAAACCGTTGAGGCTTACAGGGAGACCATTCGTGATCACCGTCGACTTTAACCGGCTCTGCCGGTCCGGTCCGAGGGGCCTTTCAGCCGGCCGGATACTGGATGTCGGGTGCGGAACAGGACGTCACCTGACGGCGGCCTTAAGATTCCCGAAAGCCAGGGTCGTCGGCATAGACATCAACATCGATGATGCTGTTGCGGCAAAAAACAGGTTGAATACCCATCAAAAATCCGGTCGTCACGGCAACGGGTGAAGTTATTGTTGCCGATATCTGCGCACTTCCCTTTCAAGACAACTTTTTTGACCTTGTGCTATGTTCGGAAGTTCTGGAACACATTCAATATCACAAAATTGCCGTCTCTGAAATTGTCAGGGTGTTAAAACCGGGCAAAGACCTCGTTGTCAGTGTTCCGAGATATTTGCCGGAGCGAATCTGCTGGGCGCTTTCCGACGACTACCGCAAGGCTACCAACGGCCATGTCCGCATCTATTCAATAAAAGCGCTGGCCGGTCTTTTACAGAGTGCGGGCCTATCAAGATGGGGGCTTCATTTCGCCCACAGCCTGCACACCCCTTACTGGTGGCTGAAATGTCTTGTCGGGCCGGACCGCGATGATTGCAAGCTGGTGAATCAGTATCATCGTTTTCTGGTATGGGATATGATGAAGAAACCGCGGATCACCCAATTTTTAGATAAAATCCTCAATCCTGTTCTGGGGAAAAGCATTGTGTTGTACCTGAGAAAAGTAGATCTAAAATACGTTAGCCGCAAGGGCGCCAAGGCACTAAATTAATAATGACTGTTTTTGTGGACTTTGATGAATATCCCTTAAGTCATGCCGTTTCAGCACACCTAAGGTATCGACCCTGGGAAGTTCTTTGAAAAGGCCCGATGCAGACGCCATTTTGTAAATTTGATAGGGCGCCTGGCCGCCTTTCTCGGGATCTTCGAAAATGTCGTGGATCAGCAAGTACCCGTTGGGCATGAGATGCCCGGACCATGCGTTATAGTCCGTGCATGCCGCTTCATAAGAATGGCCGCCGTCGATAAAAACCAGGCTTAAGGGGGTTGCCCAAGCCCGTGCGGCGACAGCGGATCTGCATACCATGGGAACGACCGTATTCACAAGCCCGGCGATTTCCAGGGTCTTTCGAAACGCTCTGAAGGTATCCACCTGCGAGATTTCATGGTCAAAAAGTTCGGGATCGAAATATCCCTCTCCGGGCTGCTGTTCCTCGGAACCTCTGTGATGATCGATGGAAAAGAGAATACTGTTGTTATGTCTGCAGGCGGAACCGATATAAACAGTCGATTTTCCGCAATAACTCCCGATTTCCAGACAGGGTCCGAGCCGGCTGGCTTCCAGTGCGATGTCATACAGGGCCTTTCCTTCACGGGCGCCCAGAAAACCCTTAACGGTATTTAACAGATCTTCATCCGGCTTCATGTTCAGACCAAGAATTTAACGGAAAGTATATATATTTTTAAATACGACAACGCATTTATAACTTGGTTTGTTCAGTATATGCACACAAAAGTGTAAAGTGCCTAAAGTGAACTAAAGTGCCTAAAGTTAAGGTATTCTATCAATTTTAATTATAATTGATCGCGCTGAAGGCGCATTCCTCAACTTTAGCTCACTTTAGGCACTTCAAATTTCACACTTTTAGGCTTCAGGTTATCCGGGATAGTTGTTCTGATTGAAATATGTCACCATATATAATTAGACCACTAAGGAATATCCTCATACCCTTTAACCAGAACTTCCCTAGGTTTTGCACCGTCCGACGGCCCCACGATCCCTTCTTTTTCCATCACTTCGATAATCCGGGCGGCCCTGTTGTAACCGATGCGCAAATGACGTTGAATCATGGATATTGATGCCTGTCCTGTTTTTGTGATGAGCGCCACGGCATCATCATATCTTTCGTCATATTCTGTTGTATCGGATTCATCTTCTTCTTTTGGCGGCGCGTTAAGAATGGACTTGTCGTATTCGGGCGTCTTTTGTTTTTTCAAAAATTCAATAATTCTTGAAAGTTCTTCTTCGGAAATGAAAGCGCCATGGATGCGCTGAAGTTTGGCTGTGCCCGGTGGCAGAAAAAGCATGTCTCCGTTTCCCAACAGATTCTCAGCCCCGTTTGTATCGATGATCGTTCTGGAGTCGGTCTTTGAAGATACCTGGAACGTTAAACGCGTCGGGAAATTGGCTTTAATAATTCCGGTGAGCACGTCCACGGACGGGCGCTGGGTGGCCAGAATCAAGTGAATCCCGGCGGCCCTTGCCATCTGGGCAAGACGGGTCAAGGCGACTTCCACGTTTCTCGAGGCCGCCAGCATCAAATCTGCAAGTTCGTCGATGAGAATGACAAGATACGGCAGTTTCTCCGATTCCAAACCCTTATCGGTCTTGGTCTCTTTTTCGATTTTCTGGTTGTACTGTCTGATGTGTCTCGATTGTTTTTCCGACAGGAGCTCATATCTTCGTTCCATTTCGCGAACAGCCCAGAAAAGCGCGTTGGTCGCTTTTTTGACATCGGTGACCACCGGCGTAATCAGATGGGGGATACCGTCATAACTTGAAAGTTCAATTCTTTTGGGATCAATCATAATGAGTTTGACGTCATCCGGGGTCGATTTGAAAAGCAGACTGCAAATCATGGCATTCAGTGCAACACTTTTGCCGCTGCCCGTAGCCCCGGCAATCAAGAGATGCGGCATTTTGTCGAGTTCCGCCACAACGGGATTCCCGATGATATCTCTGCCGAGACAGATGGTGAGTTTCGATTTGGATTTATCAAAGGCGCTTGAGCCGACAATTCCTTTGAACCTTACGATTTCTCGTGAAGCATTGGGGAGCTCGATGCCGATGGCCGCCTTTCCGGGTATCGGTGCAACGATCCGGATGCTTATGGCTCTAAGCGCCAATGCAAGATCATCGGTCAGGTTGACGATTTTGTTGATTTTGACCCCCGGTGCAGGCTCATATTCGAAGGTGGTAATGACAGGTCCGGGCGATACGGCAACCACTTTCCCATTGACGTTAAAATCTTCCAGTTTTTTTTCAAGGAGTCTCGACTGCATATTTAAATTTTCATCGTCGGCGGATGAAAGTTTTTCACTGACATTGTCCAAAAGATTTATGGAAGGAAGCTGAAATCCGGTTCCGCTGTGCATAAAATCAAATACTTCCTGTCGCGGAACCGGGACTTGTTTTATTGGCTGCGGTTCAGGAGATTTGATTGTTATTGTGGGTTTGTCTCTGGGTGTTTTTTCTTTGTTTGTTTTGGGTCGTTTGTTTGATTTTTTCCGCTGCTCTTTCCATTTGATGATCAGAACTTTCAAGCGATCCGCAGAAAAAAGCACCGTTTGCCAGATTCGTTTTGCAAAGCGTATCAGAGAAAATCCCGTAGCAAGTATCAAACCGATAATCCATAACAGCACCAGTATGATCCCGCCGCCCATGACATTTGAATACTTTATAAAAAATGATTTTAAAGGAATGCCGATAATCCCGCCGGAAGAAAATTTACTCCCGAAAATAATGATATGATTGTGCTTGATTGCCAACAGACTTCCGGTGGTGATCATGAGAATGAGCCCGCCGATAATCGTGGGAATGATGGCTTTATTGGGATGATTGCCGAAAAAGTGGATACTGATGAGAAGCAGCAGAATCGGTATCCAAAAAGAACCGAGGCCGAACAGACCGATAAGAATACCCGCCAGTTGGGCGCCGAACAAACCGAAAAAATTATGGATATGCCCGGCCGCCCGCGCCGTATTGATCGAAGGATCTGTCGGGCTGTATGATAAAAGACTGACAAGTGTTAAAATAACAAAAAAAAAGACTAATATTCCGGCAATCTCTCTACGCATCTCATCCTGCTTTAATAAAATATTTACAATCCCAAGGTACTAAACTTCCAGAATAAATGGAAGTATAACCGGCCGCCGCTTGATCGTAAAGAAAAAATATTTTCTTAAGGCTTTTTGTATTTGCGACCGGATTTTGCCGACGCGATCCGGAACCTCGAGGCCTATTTCTTCTACAATTTCAAGAATGACACACTTTGCATCTTCCAAAAGATGGCCGGTTTCGGTTTCAAATACAAAGCCCCGTGAAACGATTTCAGGACCGAAAATAATAATACCGGTTTCCTCATCAAAGGCCATATTGACCACCACCAGGCCGTCTTCCGAAAGGTCTCGTCTTTCTTTGAGTACGCTTCTTCCAACATCTCCGATACCTTTCCCGTCTATCAGCACACGACCGGTGACGACACTGTCGCAAACCCTGCCGCCATGTTCATCAAACGCGATAATCTGTCCGTTTTCAGCCAGAAGAATATTTTGTTTTGGAATACCAACCTGCTCGGCCAATCGTGAATGGAGAACCAGATGCCGGTATTCGCCGTGGATCGGAATGAAATATTGGGGCTTGGTTAGTTTGATCATCAGCTTTAATTCTTCCTGGAAGGCATGGCCCGACACATGGATCTCCGATATCTTTTCATAGATAACGTCGGCTCCAAGACGATACAGGTCATTGATAATTTTGGTGATCGCTTTTTCATTTCCGGGTATGAATTTTGAGGACAAAATGACCGTATCTTCTTTTTTGATTTTTATCTGCTTGTGTGTTCCTGCCGCCATACGGGCAAGGGCCGCCATGGGCTCTCCCTGACTGCCGGTAGTAATAATAATGATTTCTTCATCGGGAAAATCGTTGATCTGTTGGATATCGATTTCCATCTCTTCGGGGATATTGACGTATCCGAGTTCTTTTGCGATATTAACACTTGTTTCTATGCTTCTTCCGTTAAAAATGACTTTCCTGTTGATGGATCGTGCGATGTCGATGACCTGTTGAATCCGGGTAATGCTGGAGGCAAAAAGACCGACAATGATACGACCTTTTCGACCGGCCGAAATCCTCCCCAGCGTGTTGCCGACCTCCTGGTCGGAGATGGTGTACCCTTCCCTTTCGACATTTGTGGAATCGGATAGGAGGGCCAAAACCCCTTTCTCTCCGTACTGTGCAAACTTACTGACGTCGGTGATCATACCGCCGACGGATGTGTGACTGATTTTAAAATCACCGGTATGGATAACGCGTCCCAACGGCGTATTGACGGCGATGCCGACCCCGTCCACCGCACTGTGGCATACGGGGATGAATTCCAGTTCAAAAACGCCGAATTCAAGTTTTGATCCCGGAGAGATTTTATTCAAGGAAACCGGAGCAAAGATGCCGTGTTCTTCAAGTCTGTTTTGAACGACGCCCAGCGTAAACGGTGTTCCGTAAATCGGCACATTCATCTCTTTGAGAAGATAGGGCAGGGCGCCGATATGATCTTCGTGGGCATGGGTCAAAACAACACCGAGAACATTTGATTTTCTTTGTTTGATATATGTCATGTCGGGGATGACGTAATCGATGCCCAGCATATAATCTTCCGGGAACATGAGACCGGCGTCAACGATAAACGTCGACTCGCCGTATTCAAAAACCATCATGTTCAATCCGATTTCTCCCAATCCGCCAAGGGGAATTATTTTCAGCATATTTATCCGTTCTTCTTGCCTTTGTTATAGGATTCCAGGATGATATTTCGGACCTTTTTCATAAGATCGTCTTTTGTTTTCCTGGTGTAGTTCGAAGATATTATGGGTTTCGTGATTTCAAGGGTCACATTTCCGGGTTTAATGGAGATTTTCTTTGTGGGCATGATCTGATCTGTTCCGTGAATGATGATGGGGACAATCGAAACACCCGAATCGACCGCCAAAAAAAATCCTCCTTTTTTAAACGGCTGGATTTTGTGAGAGCGGCTGCGGGTGCCTTCGGGAAAGATAATAACGGATACGCCGTTTCTGATAATCATTGCTGCCTGATTCAGGCTTTCTATGGCAGACTTTCGATCCGAACGGTCAATACTGATATAACCGGCACTTTTCATGGCCTGCCCGAAAATCGGTATTTTATAGAGTTCGGCTTTGGCAAGCCATCTGAATTGAACGGGAAGATAAGCCTGGAGAACCGGAATGTCGAAATTGCTCATATGGTTGGGCATGTAAATGTAAGATTTTCCGGGTTCCAGGTTGGAAAGGCCCTTTATGGTGACCTTGATATCGCTTATCGCAAGAGTGCATTTTGCCCAAATCCTTCCAACCTTGTGTACGGTGTCGCCGCCGGCTTTGATAAAGGATAGCAGTATCACCATTACAGCCATAAAAGCGGTTACAAGGATAATTTCCAGAATGATGATTGAAGTTCGTATCATGCAAACATTAAAAACGGTTAACCTGAGCCCGTCGATTCCCTGCGACGGCTCGAAAGAAGCATTTCATGGTTTTCGTTAAACAGAAGCTATGTTGTTATTCCGAGTTCATCAAACATATCGTCTGCAAGCCGGATCAGCCAATTGCGCTGGGTATCGGTTGCATACCCCATGCAATCGCAGCGCATCCTATTTTGGGTCCGTATCAACATTTCAAAGGTGATAAGATTAGGTTTCAGGTCAACGGCAACGTAAAAAGGCTGACAGTCGCCATGCTCTTTCTGAATTTCAGTGAGGATCTCCTGATCGAGCCGCATCCAGTAGATGCCGTCCACATCGGAAGAAAGAAAGTTTTCCTCCAAATAAGCTTTAATCAATTCATAATCTTTTCTTCTGAGTTCATCAATAACATATTGTTTCATAAAAATAAAATTAACACAGTTTACCGCACCGCGCAAGATGTATATTGGCCGGCGTTTCAAAACGTTCGACGTGATTTTCGTGAATTTTTGCCGATGACCATGTGATCGTATCTTGATTGCCGAATCCGGCAGTGCTACGTTAACCGTATTGATATACCGGAATTTAGGAAAGAGAAAATAGGAAAGAGGATAAGGGTAATCGCGGATGAACACGGATAAACACGAATTTGAAGGTGGGAAGGCGAAGCCCAAGAAGGTAAGAAGATGGGAAAGTGAGAAAGTTGGTATATCTCAGGACCTCCGACCTTCTGATTTTCTAACCTTCTTAACTTCTTGTTTCCCAAGACCATTTTATTTTCAAAATATATTTGTGGTTATCTATTTTCTAATCAATCTTAAATAATAGGGTCTATTTGGGGTGCCGTATGGTTTCGTTTAATGGGTATTTGGTTGCCTATATCTTCATCTACCTGCTTACAGTTTCCGTGAAAATGGTCATCGAGAAGGTCAACGCAGCATATCTTGCCAAATACGGGAAAACAATTCCCGCTGATTTTCAGGGCGTAATTGATGAGACAAAACTGAAAGAGATCGTGCGATATACATCCGATAATACCCGATTTACCCTAGTTCAAAAAAGTATCTCCAAAAGTTTTTTTCTTTTTATCATTATTTCAGGTATTCTCCCATGGCTCGCGGACTATTTGGCGCATATGAATTTTATTCAGGCAGGTTTGATTTTTTTTGCCGTTATCGGTTTGACAGAAGTGGTCGCAGGACTGCCTTTTGATTATTATCACACCTTTGTCATCGAAGAGAGACACGGTTTTAATACAAAAACCGTCAAAATCTGGATCTTGGATCTGATCAAATCACTGGTGGTCATGGTTGTTTTGGGCGGTTTGCTCCTATGCGCACTTCTTTTCATGTTAAAATATACCGGAAAGGACTGGTGGATTTGGTCCTGGGCTGTTTTTTTATGTTTCCAATTGCTGATAACGGTCCTATATCCCACTATTATTGAACCGATTTTCAACAAATTCACCCCTCTTGAAAAAGACGATCTTCGAACCGACATTGAGCAACTCGTCAAAAAAGAGGGATTCAACATTGAAGGGGTCTATCAGATGGACGCCACCCGGAGAACCCGCCATACCAATGCCTATTTTTCAGGAGTCGGCAAAGCCAGGCGGATTGTGCTGTTCGATTCCTTGGTCGAAGCTCACAGCCGGGAGGAAATTCTATCGATTCTGGCACATGAGATCGGGCATATGAAGAAAAATCATATTAAAAAGCAACTGGTTATCGCAGGTTTAATATCTTTTTTGCTTTTTTATTCGGCATCAAAGCTGATGACCAGTCGCGTGATGTATGTCAGTTTTGGTTTTTCAAACACGCCCTATTATGTGGGCCTGTTTTTAATGGGAATCCTATGGGAGCCGCTAAGCTTTTTTCTATCGCCCATTGGCCTGGCGATTTCCAGAAAATTTGAAAGAGAAGCGGATGTTTATTCCATCGGGGTTTTAAATCGCGCAAAACCCCTTGCCGAAGCCTTAAAGAAAATGGCCAGAGAAAACCTTTCAAACCTCAGGCCGCACCCGCTGTATGTTTTTTTTAATTATTCTCACCCGCCATTGCTCGAAAGAATCAAGTTTATTGAAGCACTTGAAAGACCGGAAGATCGAAAGTAAAATCTTAAACAAAAATTATTCGCGGGGATTGGATGAAGGGGCATTGTTCCCTGGTCAGGGAAAAAGACCAGGGAACTTGATATCATTTGCCATCTTCCTAAAGAGTATTATGTCTCTTCCACTGTAATTGCGCCGGCTTCGCAAACTTCAACACAGCTTTCGCAGCCCAAACATTCATCGGCATTTACAGGGACAGATTTTCCGTCTTCCATTTCAAACACTTCAACGGGGCAGACGTCCACACATTCCTCACAACCTTCACATTTGTCTTCATCAACAGTAGGGGTAAAAGCCATTTTAAAAGCCTCCTTTCACATGATCATTATATAGTTTGGCCACGGTAAAAATATACCGCCTGCCGTTATCGGGCAAAATCCCGTTATCGGGCAAAATCCATATACCAATTGATTCAGTGAGTCAAGCCTTGTTATTTATTTTTTTTTCGTTTAAAAAACCGCCGATTTTATCTCAATAACGTGTTATAGATGTTACTGTTTTAAGATATTTTTGGTTTGAATTTCAAGGGGATGCAGTGAACTTGCAACTGAAATTACGAGGATTTTTTCGCCACCGAACTTTGGCGAGTTATTTTTTAGGTCAGGAATTTGCTCCAAAGGAACAGATAAAAGGTTTCACGGGATAATCCCAGAGAAGACCATTTGTGGATGAACATAAACCGAAGGTTCGAGAACTAGTAGGTAGTTGTGGCTTTAAGGGTGCGCCGTTCGGCAATTTTGAGGTTCGATTGGTAACAATTCATGCACGTGACGGAATAATTTCCAGATGAAGTCTTATCTAAGACGCCGCCCAGCAAACCATACCCCCCTGACGTCGTTTCCACGACAACAGTGACTTTGCGCCCGCAGTCTGAACATTTACCGTTTATAGTCATCGTCGATTTCCCAGGGTGAGCTTCAAATATTTTTTTCAGTACTTCTTTCATTATAGCCACCTCCAAGGGTTGTGGCCAAAATTACTTAGGAATCTTCACCTTTGGGTGTTCTTGGTTTTTGTCTTCTATCAAGACCGCTTCTTCTTTTTTCGAGGGATCTTCGTTCAGGAATATGTACGTCATAAGAAAATTGTCTCCGGTCAATCCCCAGCCGGCGACCTCCGTTGTCCCTGATATATTCCGTCATATTTTTATAAATATTTTTTATGGGTTATAGCTCTATATCCTGATATCGCGTTGTACCGATCATCAGCTCGATCTTCGGGCATCGCGAAGATATTTGGAATTTCAACACTTAAACCCATATCTGTTAATATTAAAAAATTACAATCGCTGACGCTGTTCATCCACAATGGACAGTCCCACAAGAAAATGTCCTGTAACACGATCATAAGAATTTTTTGAAATAATTTGTGTTTTTAACAACGTATTACGGTTTGATAACCCCGGGGAGTTGTATTCCATGTATAAAATATCGCCGACCTCGAGTTGTTCGGACACACAGGAATCTTCTTTGACGAGAATGCATGGCTCGTTTGTGGATTTGTCTCTTAATTTGAATAGATAAACCGGTCCCCTGTCATTTAACGAGAACTGGACGCTGAAGAATTTGTCCAGAATATTTCTTGATTCAGATCTGTTTTTAG
Source organism: uncultured delta proteobacterium (assembly GCA_963778575.1). Lineage (GTDB taxonomy): Bacteria > Desulfobacterota > Desulfobacteria > Desulfobacterales > UBA11574 > UBA11574. The sequence continues at coordinate 101,261 of CAVZUV010000001.1, forward strand.
CCAAATTGTCCAAAGATGCCTCCTTTTCCACGATGTCAACCTTGGGGATCTGAATTTTGATGGCACTTTTTGAACCTGGTATAACATTCTCAAGCGTAAACGCGCTTGTCTGGAAGCCCGAAAAAGAGCGTTTTATGAAACAAATCAAGAATCTAATTCATAAGTTTACCGGTTTATGATGTCAAGTAGAATTATGTATAATTATTATATAATTTTATCGAATTAGAATATATTGTAGTTCATTAGAATAAATACCTATATATTGTGTGATGAGAAATCAATAAATCTAATAAATTCGGATTGTTTAGATATAATGTCTGCGGAAGTACCTCTGACAGGGTCGACGCATTTTATCTCTTCGACACAACCGTCAAATGGATTGGAAACCGATTAGTAAGGATAAAAGGGGTAAGGGCGCCAAAAGAAGGGATAAGGATAATACCATGGGTCATAGTAAGGTGGGGAGTAATAATATTCCTCTTTGGGCCAAAGGTATATTTCCCGGCTTTTAATCTCGAGATAGGGCTGAGAAAAACGGTTTACTTTTTCGATCATTATACCGGCTACGGTTCCGGCTACGGTTATTTTACGGTCCTTTCGGTAAATCTCGGGATCCAAAAAACCCTTCTTTAAGATAATGAATCGTCCTTTGGACAGATCTTTGGATTTGGGAGTTTCTCCTGATCCCAAGGGTGCTTGCAAGACTTTGACGATGGATTCGTCGGCCAAATTCTGCGTTTCCAGAATGTATCCCCCCAGAATTACAGTTTTTCCTTTGTATTTATCCGCATCCTGTACAAGTGTTTTAAATGGAACCGGCCCTATGGATTCGTCTCGGATTTGCTGAGAAATTACCGCACATGATGTGATAAAAAACGGCATGAGCAACGCCGGCAATAAACGTTTTAACGTTCGCATATCAACTCCTTTAATTTATATTTTATAGCTTGTTTCTGCGGTTGTCCATAACAAAGGCGCGCAGGGGAACTCCTTTTTATGCATGTTCGATTTTCCGAACGATGATATCAGACTGTGAAACCACTTCTATAGTTTTAAATCCAGATCACCCACCGCTTCTATGGTTTCCGGCTGCCATCGGGGATTGTCGTCCTTGTCCTCCAAACGCGCCCTCACACCCTCCACATAATCGGGATGATTCAGAATAAAACGCACTGCGGCGAGTTCCGTCTGAAAAACCTCTTCAATAGGGCGATGCTCGTTATGCCGTAAAAGTTTCAAGGTCACCGCCAATGCCGTGGGGGACCTTTCCGCCAGACGCTCGAAGACCTGGTCGCAAAGGCGGGTCTGTATGCTGCATTGTCTGAGCGATTCTATGATTTCCACAAGGGAGTTTTTTCCTTGAAAATACGCGGCCACCCATTCGTCCATATCGGGCTTGGCCGCTATCTCCTTTACAAAAAACGGATCGAGTGCAGCGGCCAATTCTTTGGCAGCCAAAACTCTCGGGCTTGGCAGGCGCGTCGTATATCTTTCAAGCGTGGTTTTTAGTTCCGGCAATCGATTAAATGCCGTTAAATGGGTTGCAAATCCCACACGAACGGTTTCCGCGTCTTTCATTTCATAGCCTGTCAGGCCCAGATACTCGGGATAACCCGCCGGGCATTTGGTGAACATCCAGCCGGTAGAGCCTACATCCGGGAAAAAACCGATGCGGGTTTCCGGCATGGCCATGCGTGTACGCTCTGTGGCCACGGCCATGTCCGCGGCAGCAGCCAAACCCAATCCTGCTCCCATGGTAATCCCGTCGCTAAGGGCGATCACCGGTTTGGAAAACCGATGGATCCGCAAGAGCAAATCATATTCTTCTTTTAAAATCAGATCTGCTCTCAGGTCACTTTTCTCCCTTATGGCCCGTGCCAGGGCCTTGACGTCTCCGCCGGCGCAAAAGCCTTTCTCACCGGAGCCGTATAACAAGACGAACCGAAAGCGTTTGTCCGTCTCTGCCTGGTTCAGGGCGTTCTGGATCAAGCGAATCATATCAATGTTGAGACTGTTCAACACGCGCGGGCGGTTGAGTACAATGCTCATCATCCGGGGTCCTTTTCGAATCAGGATCTCCGGCTCCGGCCCCACGTTTATATCATTCAATTGAAATCTCCTTATCCGTCATCTGAATTGATAAATTCTAAAAGTGCTGTGTTAAATACGCTCGATTGTTCCATATGAACAAAGTGAGCGGCATGAGAAATAATCTTCAATACCGAGGAAGCGATTCTCCGGTGGATGAGTTCCGCCGCCGAAACCGGAGTGCCTGAATCTTTCTCGCCGACCATCACCAAGGTGGGTGTCGAAACGGTACGTATGGTTTCTCGCTGGTCCATATCTCGAATTGCGGCGCAACACGCACAAAACCCTTCGACCGGTGTATTCAAAATGACGCGCCGAATTTTCTCAACCGCAGAAGCCAGGCGGTTTTGGCCGGGTTTGGTAAACCACCGGTCTATGGTCGCGTCTGCGACCACTGCCATGCCGTTTTTTCGAACGATCTCGATGCGTTCATTCCAGTTTTCTTTAGGAGCCATGTAAGCTGCCGTAGAACTGAGCGTCAACGAGATCAAGCGGTCACCGTAAAGCGTACCCATCATCTGGCCGATCATCCCGCCTTTGGATAGGCCGCAGAAGTGGACCTTCTCCAGACCGAGCGCGTCCATCAAACCCACGGCGTCGGCGGCCAGCAGCTCAATGGAGTACGGTCCTTCGGTCACCGCAGAATGCCCGTGGCCTCGGCTGTCATACCGGAGCACCCGGTAACCTGCCCGGGCGAGCGCGGGAACCTGAAATTCCCACATGGTGAGGTCCGCCGCCAAAGAATTCGAAAGCATTATGACGGGTCCCTGCTCGGGCCCGTCGAAACGATAATTGAGTGTTGTTTTGTTTACTTCGGCAAACGGCATGGCTTTTTCCTTTAACTTTTCGGGTAAATCTCAAATTGTGTTTCGGCAAATCATTTTATGATGAGCGCTTTAGGGTTGCCGTGGCAAGTCCCGCACAGATCAGTACGCTTCCACCGCTGCGGTTCAGCCAGCGGCGCACTGTTGAATTCTGCAGCTTATCACGGAGTTGACCGGCAAAGACGGCATATAATGTCGCATTGAACGACGCGAGAAAAAGAAAGGTTGCCCCTAAAATTAAAAATTGAGAAAATGTGTCACTCTGTCTGTTGATAAACTGGGGCAGAAATGCGACAAAGAAGGCAATGCTCTTTGGATTCGATGCGGTCACGAAGAAGGCGCTTTTAAATAAAGACCGGTTTGAAGACCCTGCGACCGGGAAACGGATATCGCGTTTTTCCGGGTTTGATCGCCAAAGTCTGATGCCGAGATAAACGAGATAAACAGCGCCGATCCATTTTAAGACGGAAAAAAACGCCGCAGAAGCTGAAAGGATAGCACCAAGGCCCAATAGGGAGAGTGTCATTGCCGTAATATCACCCAGTGTAACGCCGGCAACAAGCGGTATCACCGCCTTACGTCCATGGGATATGGCCTGGCTGATGACCAAAAGGATTGTCGGTCCCGGGATTATCAGAACGATGGCTGCCGCGAGAACAAAGGCCGCCCAAACATGTAAGTTCATAATACCCTCCTATACACCTCTCATGGTCATACACACTGCACGTTAACGCTGGCGATATGGAATTTCACAATAGGTTATTCCTTTTTCGGGGTTGACGCCGTTCTTGGCCAAAAACATGGTCAATGAATTCATGGAAATGTTGATATTCGGTGTCGGGCCAAGAAAAATATGTTCTAAAGCAATGGGTTTGTCTTTATCCTGAAGCAGCTTGAATTCCACGTATGGCACCAGCATGGACGTCCCTTCCCGGAACAATACCGGGGATGTCACATAATCCGTTAACGCCGGTGAAACAATGCGCCACTCCTCTTCCTCTTGAAACGAGGGATGCTTTAATATCGCTGCGATACGGAGAAGATCACTTTCTATTCTTTCGAAAACATCATAGTAGGATTGCGGGGTGTGTTTTTCGGGCACATCCGTATTTTCAAGATGCGATTGTGCCAAAGCCTCAACGGAATCGACAATTTGTTTGATGAGCCGGCGTTGATCCGCTGAATTATAAATGCACTTGCCGATCTGAAAGGATTGTTCCTGAGCGCATTTCAATATGTAGCTCGGATTAAAGCCGAGGCTTACGCCTTTCCCCAACTTGCTGTATCCCCGCCATTGGCTGAGAAGGTTGCCGTTAGACCTGAATGAGGCGGCAAACAGCATATGCCCGTTTGTCATTCGATGGGTAATCCACTCTAAAAACTGATTCAGCAAATTTGGTTTTGCATGGCCGGCGGTAATTCTTTGCGTGATTTCCATTCGAATGAGATCAGCCGAATGTTTAAGTTCCGCCGAGTCGTTCATGTATCTGATATCACTGGCCCAAAGCATCTGGCTGTTGACGATGCCGACCAGTCCTGTAAAGGTCGTATAGTGATATAATGTCTCCCTTGGAATATCCGAATACAGGTTTTCGGTGATATCTCTAATCATTTTTGATATCGAATACTAAAAAAATAAAACCAATCCTCTTTTATATTGATTCTCATTATAGCATCAATTGTCAAATCAATTTTCCTTTGTTATTTTTTCAACCTATCTATATATTCACCAGCGGAAATCACACTGGCGTAACGTGCCGACAATGCCGACATAAAAGCGCCGTGAACTTTGTTCGCTTCGATGGTTACCCCCTTATGCTGAAGATCTCGCGTTGCACAGGCATCTTCAATCACCACACAATCAAAGCCGAAGTCAAAAGCCGCGCGAGTCGTCGCATCAATGCACATATGACTCATTGCGCCGCAAATCACGACAACTTCTACCCCGGAATTCTTAAGATTGTTAAGCAAGCCGGTTTCCCGAAAACTATTTGGGAAGTGTTTTTTGATGACAATTTCATCGGATTGAGGCAGCACGCTTTCATTGATTTCAACACCGGCCGTGTTCGGCTGAAAAAAAGCGGCATTAGGATGTGTGGAGATATGTTGGATATGAAACAGCGGCAGGTTTGTTTTTCGAAATGCGGTAAGGAGTTTTTTCGCATGGTGCGCCGCGCGCTCCATATCGAAAAGTTCCATATTCCCGCCGGAAAAGTAATCATTTTGAATATCAATCAATATCAATCCGGGTTTCATCTTGCCTCCTTGTTTTTTTCTCAGGCTTCCTTGAAACGGATGAGCACCATGCCGGATTCCACGGCATCTCCCGGTTTCACCAAGACCGTTTCAATCACGGCGTCTCCGGGAGAGGAAACCGCACTTTCCATCTTCATGGACTCCAGAATAACCAGTTCCTGACCGCGAAACACCCGCTCCCCTTCGGCTACTTTGACATCCACAACCAGGCCCGGCATCGGGCACTCCAGAATATTTTCTCCTTCGATAGCAGACGGAACCGGCATGAATCGCGCCAATTTCCATTCCCTTGGATTGTAAATTTCAAAGGTTCGCGTGACACCGCAAAAAGCGGCCAATATGAAATTTCCAAGGTATTTCAAGCGAAAGAAGAATTTTTCACCGTCTATGGAAAGCTTTAGCCTGCGGCGATAATATTCTATCTGCGGGGTGACCACGTGATAGATGGCATCATCAACCATGACCCGCCACTTTTGATCCGACCCGTCCCGTTGCAGCCGGATGTGGAATATATCCGCTTCACTCTTGGCAATATAATCGTAATGACGTTTGAGCGGACTTGCCGCACCGACCCGCGATTTCAGGGGAAGAAGCGCACTTTGAACCAGGTTTTCCCTCAGATGGTAGATCAGGGTGGTGGTAGTGGCCATGGCATGGAGGACATCCAATGGCGGCACTAATTTTTTGCTCTCATCCAAAAGATAGGTCGGGATAAAATCCGTGGAGAGGTCTCCCTGAATAAACACCGGATGGGTCAGAACCTGATTGGCAAAATCCACATTGGTAAAGACGCCCTCGATATGGTATCCATTCACGGCCTGAACCATTCGCTTTCGGGCCTGCTCCCTGTCTTCACCCCAGGTAATGATCTTGGCCAGCATCGGGTCGTAATAGACACTCACGGAGCTCCCTGCAGCCACCCCGGAATCGACCCGTACATGGGTTCCTTTCGGGGCTGCATATCGGGTGATAAGCCCCACCGACGGCACGAATCCCCGGGCTGGATTCTCTGCGCAGATCCTCACCTCCATGGACCACCCCGAGAGCGAAACGTCTTTCTGGGCAATGGGCAATGCTTCGCCGGCTGCAATTCGCAATTGTAATTCCACCAGATCGAGGCCGTTGACCATCTCGGTAACAGGATGCTCAACCTGAAGACGGGTATTCATCTCCAAAAAGAAGAATTCCCGGCTTTCATCCAGAATAAACTCCACCGTACCGGCATTGGTATAGCCTGCCTTCCGGGCCAGGGAACAGGCAAGACGCCCCATTTTCTCGCGAAGAATCGGATTCAAGGCACAGGAAGGAGACTCTTCGATGATCTTCTGATAACGCCGCTGGATCGAGCACTCCCGTTCCCCCAAATGGATGATATTTCCGTGATGATCGGCCATGATCTGAATCTCAACATGCCGTGGCCGTGTGATATAACGTTCTATGAACATGCGGGCATCACCGAAGGATTTTTGGGCCTCCTGCTGACAGAGCCGTAAGGCCGAGGCCAAATCTTCCGGCTTGTCCACCACTCGCATACCTTTTCCGCCACCGCCTGCTGCGGGTTTCAGCAGCACCGGGTATCCTACCTCTTGGGCTGCAGCGGCGGCCTCTTCCAAGGTGAAAATCGGTTGAAGATGGCCGGGAACCGTCGGAACGCCTGCGTCAACAGCCAATTGTTTGGCTGCAATCTTGTCTCCCATAGCCGCTATGACCGATGCGGGCGGTCCAATAAAAGTGAGGCCGGCAAGCGCTACCTTTTCGGCAAATTGCGCATTCTCGGAAAGAAAACCGTAACCCGGATGAATCGCCTGGCAGCCGGCAGCGAGGGCCGCTTCAATGATCTTATCCATGTTCAGATAAGACTCTGCAGGCCGGGCACCGCCCAGCGAGACCGCTTCGTCGGCATTGGTCACATGCAAACTTCTGAAGTCCGGTTCCGAGTAAACAGCCACTGTCCGGATACCCAGCCGTTTGCAGGTACCAAAAATGCGTACGGCAATTTCACCGCGATTGGCAACTAGGATTTTTTCAAACATGTTAAACCTCACAGAGGAATATTCCCGTGTTTACGATCGGACCGGCTGCTCTTTTTACTCTCCAGAAACTGTAAGGTTCGGATGAGCCGGCGCCGTGTATCGCGGGGGAAGATAACGTCGTCAATATAACCTCGTTTGGCGGCTAAAAACGGATTCATAAAACGCTTACTGTAATTCTCCATTTTTTCATTGAGCAATGCATCCGGATCCTCGGCCGCCCTGATTTCCTTCCGGTAAATGACCTCGCTGGCGCCCCTTGCACCCATTACCGCGATTTCCGCCGTCGGCCAGGCATAATTAATGTCACAATGGATATGCTTGGAATTCATCACCACATAGGCGCCGCCATAGGCTTTGCGAACGATTACCGTGATGCGGGGCACCGTCGCTTCTATAAAGGCATAGAGGAGTTTGGCGCCATGGCGGATAATGCCGCCATGTTCCTGTTCCGGACCCGGCATAAATCCGGGAACGTCCACCATGCAGATGAGCGGGATATTGAATGCATCGCAGAAGCGGACAAAACGCGCTGCCTTAACGGATGCACTGTTGTCCAAGGCCCCGGCCAGAACCGCCGGCTGGTTGGCCACAAGACCGATGGTCTGCCCTCCCATGCGTCCGAAACCGCAGATGATATTTCCGGCAAAATGGGGTTGCACCTCAAGAAATTCGGCGCCATCCAGGATGCTGTAAATCAGCACATTCATATCATAGCTCTGGTTCGGCTTTGGGGGAACGAGATAGTCAAGGGTCGGATCAATACGCTCGGGCGGATCATTGAGATCAAGGATAGGCGCCTTCTGGCGGTTGTTTGAGGGAAGATAGTTAATCAACTCCCGTACCGCGCGCAAGCAGAGAATATCATTCGGATAGACAAACTGGGCCACCCCGCTCTTTTGGGCATGCACCTGGGCGCCCCCAAGCTCTTCTGAACTGATATCCTTATGGATAACCGTCTTGACCACATTCGGGCCGGTCACGAACATGTACGAGGTTTGCTGTACCATGAATACAAAATCGGTGATAGAGGGGCTGTAAACCGCACCGCCCGCGCAGGGTCCCATAATGCAGGAAATCTGCGGAATCACGCCGCTGGCATTAACATTCCGATGGAAGATCTCTCCATATGCAGCCAGCGCATCGACACCCTCTTGAATGCGGGCGCCTCCGGAATCATTGAGGCCGATAATCGGCGATCCGACCCGGGCCGCCAGATCCATGACTTTGCATATTTTCTGGGAATGTCCCTCTCCCAGGGAACCACCGATGACCGTGAAATCCTGGCTGAAAACAAAAACTTCCCTGCCGTTGATCGTTCCATGGCCGGTAATGACCCCGTCGCCCGGGTACACATCTCCGTCACAGGCGTCACTGCGGCCGACCTTAAGTATATCGATTTCTTCGAACGAGCCTTCATCAAGCAACAGATCGATGCGTTCTCTGGCGGTAAGTTTCCCATTGTTGTGCTGGATCTCAATCCGCTTTTTCCCTCCGCCAAGAAGGGCATCCTCGCGCAATTCAAAGAGTTCCAGTATACTGCTGTGCATGATTTCAACCATGGGCGCCTCCCATTTACGACTTTTAAAACGTTTTTAGTTTGGATTTTATTTTATGAATGAAAACGCAATTTTTTGCCTGTCGGAACGGATGTGGAAGATATTAACATTCATATTTGCAAATTATTATATTTTATTCAAGTTTTCAATTTATATTTGATTCGCAGAACCACCTGAATTTTGAGATGGCTTCGAGTCAAGACTTTTGCGTATCCATTTCGGAAAAATCGGGGAAGAAAGAGTGTAAGGGAAAAGCGTTGCATATGAGGAAATTGGATTCGAAAATAAACATTGACAAAAATGTTAACATGCATAAAATGAATTTAATGATAACATGAAGTTGTCTGTTTTGGACATACATCCGGCTGGATGAAAGGGAGAGATGAGGTTCTCCTGCATTTGCCACTAAAAAACTGACTTTATCATTCAAGCCATGAAGGCTTCTGGGATGTCTCTGGAGTCTTCATGGCTTTTTTAATTTTAAATTTGGATGTTTTGACGGCATAAAAAGAAAAAGGAAATCCGAGCATGAAAAAAATTGCCGTTGCTGTTGTTTTATGCGCTGTATTTGGCGCCGTATTTGCGTGGGCACAACATTTACAGGCGGCTGAAAGCCCGGACTTAAAGCAAGATGTTACGGATTTAAAAAACAGGGTCACGGCTCTTGAACAAAAAAGCGGACCCCATGAAACCCCGGTCAACCAATTGCTTCAATCGGCGCTTTCCGGGCTTCAACTCGGAGGCGGGATCAGCGCCGGTTTCTTCTATGCATCCAATCCCGGCATGGATGTATCCGACAATGAATTTCTCCTGTCAAACTTTCTGGTTCAACTGTCTTCAAAGGATTCGGATCTGCCGGTCGGGTTTGTCGGGGCATTCGGTGAAACTTCGACGCCGTCTCTTCTTTCCACCCCCGAAAACAACACCCACTTTGACATCGAGTACGCATCCCTTATCTTAAAGCCGATATCCGACGTGAGCCTGGATATGGGCCTGCTCCAACCGAATGCGGGTTTTGAGAGCACTTACACTTTTAACAATATCAATGTGCTCCTTGGTGCCATCGCTTCACAGCAGCCGTACAATGCCTACGGGGCAAGACTCGACTATGACGTTCACAGCTTTCGCTTGACCGCGGGATATTACAAAAAAAGGCTCGATCAAACGGAATACAATGACAATGGGTCAACCCCGGGTGACAGCTGGGAAATCGGAGTAAGGGGGTCGGTGCTGAACAATAAATTCAGCATCTATCATTATCATCTCGAAGCCGAAAGAAATCTGACGGGCGCGGTTATCGAGCGGACCATCAAGAATGTCTATCTGGCCGTCAACATCGATTACTGGAGCCGGGACGCGGACTTGGGCACCCTTTACAAAAGCAGATCGTCCATCGCCGGCGCGCTTTATATCGCCCCGAGGTTCGGTCATTTCCTGATCCCGCTCCGGCTGGAATATATCGACCAGGGGGAAAGCCGGATTTACATCGACAATGCGAATTCAAAACATATATACGCTGCAACGATCAGCCCGACGTACAAATTTTCTGAACATGCATATATCCGGGTCGAATCGGCCTATGTATATGCCGATCATGCCTTTGACGACAAAAACGGGAACAGCGAACACAGCAGGATCTGCCTTGCGGCAGAGGTCGGATACCTCTTCTAGAGCGTATATCCGTCCGGTGCCGGAGGGTTGAACAATAGACAAGACGACGGCTTAATTCGATACAAAAAAAAAGGAGATTATCGAAATGCATATTCCAGACGGATATTTGAGTCCGCAAACCTGCGCGGTCATGTATGCCGCAGTAGCTCCATTCTGGTATACGGCGGCGCGTAAGCTCAAAACAACGCTGACTTCCAAAACCGTTCCACTTTTAAGCATTTTTTCAGCATTTTCCTTTGTGATCATGATGTTCAACGCGCCGGTTCCCGGAGGGACCACGGCACATGCAACAGGCGCTGCCCTGATGGCGATCATACTCGGGCCGTGGGCCGCTATCATCGGGGTATCCTCGGCCCTTTTCATACAGGCGCTGTTCTTCGGGGACGGCGGGATTCTGGCATTTGGGGCCAATGCCTTCAACATGGCCGTTGTCATTCCATTTGTCGGATACTGGACATATAAGCTGATTGCGCGTTCAGCGCCAATGGAGTCCTCCCGGCACTGGGTGGGGGCGGCCATCGGCGGTTATGCGGGGATCAATGCCGCAGCATTGTTGGCGGCCGTTGAATTCGGCCTGCAACCTTTGCTGTTTCATACGTCAAACGGCACGCCCCTTTATTGTCCCTACAATCTGTCCCAGACGATTCCAGCGATGATGTTTGCGCACCTGACGGTCGCCGGGCCGGCCGAAGCCATCGTCACCGCCGGCGTCCTGGTGTTTTTGAAAAAGTCGATGCCCGAAGTCTTAACGGGTATTGCAAAGGAGGCGCACCTATGAAAAGATTGGCCAAACTTTTTATCGGTCTGTTTGTTTTAGGCCTTTTCGTCCCTCTCGGCCTGCTCGCATCCGGAACCGCATGGGGGGAATGGGGAAAGGAGGCTTTTAAACAAATGATCGGCTATATCCCCGAGGGTCTCGAACGGTTTTCGGAAATCTGGCACGCGCCGTTCCACGACTATGCCGTTGCCGGGGCCGGAGACTATATCGGCTATATCTTATCGGCATTCGGCGGCATGGTCCTGGTCCTGATGATTACATGGGGTGTTGGAAAAATTCTGGCTCGCAGGAATAATAATGACCGTTTGGATGAAAAGTGACCTTTTCCGGCGCAGCCCATAGGATGGCTGTAAGGCTGTAAAGCCAAGAAACGGGAACCGCAACGGCCACGAAGCCGGGAAACCCATTCAAAAAATTATACCCGAAGGAACCCGACAAAGCGATTGAGAATGAAAAACGATTTTGTTGCAAAAACACTCGCAGAAACCGCAAGAGCAATTGAATATTCGATTTTTGCAAATCAGTATGCCGAAAAAAAAGGATTTCTGCAACGCATCGACCCCCGGGTCAAGCTATTGACGACCCTTGCACTCTTAATCGTCATCGGGCTCACCAACCGTCTGGAAGTTTTGCTGGTCTTTTATGCGGGGACCCTGATTCTGGCGGCATTTTCCCGGGTCTCTTTAGGTTTTTTCATCAAACGGGTCTGGGTTTTTATACCGCTATTTACCGGTATTGTTGCGTTGCCGGCTGTCTTTAACATCGTAACGCCGGGCAGACCCCTTTTTACGGTCATCTCTTTTCTGTCGCCGCATACTTTTGGTCCGTTTCATATTCCTCAAACCATTACCATAACGGCGCAGGGCCTATCAGGGGTTGCAATACTGGTGATGCGCGTCGCGGCGTCGGTGTCCATGGCCGTTCTTCTGGTTTTGACAACGCAATGGATCCGCCTTTTAAAGGCTCTGTATGTATTAAAGATCCCGGAAGTCGTCATCATGATCCTGGCCATGACCTACCGGTATATTCATCTTTTTCTGAGAACCGTTGAGGCGATGTTTCTGGCAAGAAAAAGCCGGGAAATATCGGATTTGAAGATGAAAGAGGACCATGGATGGATCGCTTCAAGGCTGGGTGTTCTTGTCGGTAAGTCCTATCGGCTCAGCAATGACGTCCATCTGGCGATGACCTCAAGGGGATGGACCGGGAACCCGACGCTCATGGATGATTTTACCCTCAATCGTATCGACGGGTTGTGGATTGCCACTATAATTGCCATCATCGTTTTCTGGATAGTGCTAAGGTGAAGGATGGAGAATAACTGTGTATTTGAACTGACGGATGTAACCTATGATTACATGGACAATGTCCATGCCATCAAATCGCTCAATCTGAAAATCCATAAAGGAGAGACGATCGCAATTCTGGGTGCCAACGGGTCGGGGAAATCGACGCTGCTCAAGCTCTTGGATGGCCTTTACGCTCCTACCAAAGGGAAATTTCAGGCATTTGGTTCGGTCATAAACGAAGCAGCCCTGCGTGACAAAAAAACGGCAAGGGATTTTCACAGAAAGGTGGGGCTTGTTTTTCAGGATCCGGATGTCCAGCTTTTTCTCCCCACCGTATGGGATGAGGTGGCCTTTGCCCCGCTGCAGTTGGGCCTTTCCAAAGAGAAGGTGACGGAAGTGGTCTCCGAAGCCCTGACCGAACTGGAATTATATCATCTCAAAGACAGGGCTCCCTATCACTTAAGTGAAGGGGAGAAGAAAAAGGTTTCCATCGCGTCGGTACTCACCCTTGACCCTGAAGTCTGGCTCATGGATGAACCGACCGCAAGTCTCGATCCGCGGACCCAGGGATGGATGATTGATTTTATCCTGGAACTGTCTGAAAAAGGCAAAACAACGGTGATTGCCACTCACGATCTGGAAATTCCCCATGTTGCAACGAATATCTGTTATGTGCTGGGCCAGGATCATAAGATACTGGTTAAGGGCGCAACCCGCGACATATTAAACCGGGAAGACATCCTGATACAGGCGAATCTCATCCACCAGCATCGTCATATTCACGCCAATGTCGCCCATACCCACAAGCACTGGCATTATTAGAAGTGGTTTCAAAACCCCCTCTCGGGCTCAATCTCTGTGTTGGACTGAAACGTCCAATCCTCGAAATATTCCCGATATTCCTGCGGTTGGCCGTTTCAGTCCGCCTTGACCTTGAGCCCGATTGAAGGTTTTGAAACCACTTCTATCAGGTTGTTGAAAAAAAATTATAATTTAAGAATAAACGGCAACGCCGTCAAAACAATACCCGACAGGACCAGGAAATAGATATTTGAAATAAAATAGGGGACAACCATCAGGCCGACGCCGCTAAAAAGCGGGATAACAGCCTTTTGTTTTCTGCCGTAAACAAAGAATGCCAAACCGATGGATCCGAATATGATTCCCCATAATAAAGTGGATGTATTCATCACTTATTATCTTTCCTGTTGGATAGATGTATCGTTCGCCTCGTTGCCACCCGAAAGATGACCTCGATAAAAAATGCGGCCCCTGCCATGACAAATAGAACCCAAAGCTGCCGGGGTGAATTCATTGCCGTCTGCCAGAGAAGACACGCTAATGCGCCGAGACAAAGTCCGATTCCCATTAGCGAAAGCCAGCGTTTGCTCTGCGTGTCTTTAGCGAGTTTCATGTTAGCACCGTTGACGGCCGCAAAAATCAACAGGAACCCGGCGCTACCCATCGTCGACATGCTGGAAAGGTCGGCCAGATTGGCGATGATCAGGGTGGCTCCCGACGTAATAAAGAGCCCCTCTATCGGCTCCCCCCAAACCTTTCGTTCCAATGCGCTTGGAAGCTCCCCATCTTTTGCAATGACATAACTCAGCCGGGCCGCACCGTAAACGGTGGCATTGATCGCTGAAGCCGTTGAAAGCATGGCGGCGACGGCTATCAAGAGAAATCCTGTTTGGCCGAGTGACGGTCGGGCCGCTTCGGCCAGCGCGTAGTCCTGGGCATCGACAATCTTGGCAAACGGCAGACTTCCAACGGTGACGACGGCCACAAGGACATAAAGAACGATCACGAAGCCAACGCTTGAATAGTATGCCCGGGGCAATATCCTTTTCGCGTCCCGAACATCCTGAGCGGTGTTGGCAATCAACTCGAATCCTTCATAGGCCAGAAAGATGATCATTCCGCCCGCAATCAGATTCAGAGGCGATGACCATGCCGACGGCGCCAGACGGGTCTTGTCAATGCCCCAGATGCCGATTGCGATAAAAAGGATCAGAATCGCCAACTTGATGAGCACGATCCAGTCTTCCGCTTCGCCGATGAACTTTGCGTTCAACAGGTTCAGCCCGGAAATGGCAACGATACTGACTGTAATTAAAATGTGTTTCCATACCAGTTGCGTGGCCGCTGGAAACAAGGATGCGCCGTAGCTTCCGAAAGCATAGGCATACAGCGACAGCATGACGATGTAACTGATCCAGAGCAAAATATTGAAGCTTCCTGTCAACAGACCCGGGCCGAACGCACGATCCAGGAACGCAACAGTTCCTCCCTGGCTCGGAAAAGTAACGGAGAGTCGTGCATAAGAATAGGAGGTGACGAGGGCAACGATACCTGCAATCAAGAACGCGACGGGTGCGTCCCCCCTGGGTCAAGTTGACGGACAGGCCGAGAACGGCGAAAATTCCGCCGCCAACCATACCGCCGATTCCTATGGCCGTTACCTCCCAGTATCCGAGTTTTCCATTTTCAGATCCACTCATATGGAACCTGCCGTCTCTATTTGCTCCAATTTTTTTTGGCCTGCGGAATCACGGGCGCTTTGGTTGATTTGCGGTGCGAGACTTGGGTTAATTATCAAAAAACTTTATACCCTGAGCGAGTTCAATCGTTTGACAATAGTTTATGGTATTGGTTTGTCTTCGCATGTATGCTTTCCATGCATCAGACCCGCTCTCTCTACCGCCGCCGGTTTCCTTTTCGCCGCCAAATGCGCCGCCGATCTCCGCGCCGGACGTCCCTATATTTACATTGGAAATGCCGCAATCACTGCCTCGACAGCTGAGATATAACTCACTTTCAAGAAGATCATTTGTAATGATGGCGCTGCTGAGTCCTTGGGGGACATCATTTTGAATTTTTATGGCTTCCTCCAGATGTTTATATTTTAAAACATATAATATCGGAGCGAAGGTCTCTTCCTGCAACATCTTCATATTTGGGTTCGCCTCAACCAGACACGGCGTTACGTAACAGCCGCCGGGCAGAGGCATTTTTTCACCACCATATAAAACGTTGCCCCCTTGTTTCTTTATGGATTCGATGGCTGTCATCATTACATCTACGGCTTTTTTATCGATAAGAGGGCCCATAATATTTTTTTGATCCCTGGGATCTCCTATGGTTGTTTTTTGATACAGCGATTTTAATTTCGTTAAAAAAGCATCATAAATTGCTTCATGAACAATGACCCGCCGTGTTGATGTACATCGTTGTCCGGTGGTTCCAATGGCTCCAAAATAAACACTTTTTAAGGCAATATCAAGATCTGCTTTATGGCTGACAATAACGGCATTGTTTCCGCCCAACTCCAATATCAATTTGCCGAATCGTTCCTGAACGGCCTTGCCGACTTCTCTTCCTCTTCTTACAGAGCCGGTATATGAAATTAACGCAACATTTTTATCCTTGGTAATACTGTCTCCCAGTTCACTTCCCGGGGCAATGGCAAGGGAGCATAAGGCTGGTTCAATACGGTTATTCTTTAATACTTTTTCCAAAATTTTGATGACGGCAATCGCTGTAAGGGGTGTTTTTGATGACGGCTTCCAAATTACCGAATCACCGCAAATCAGCGCCAAAGCGGCATTCCAGCTCCAAACTGCGACAGGGAAGTTAAAAGCAGTTATGACACCGACAACGCCAAGGGGATGCCACTGCTCGAACATTCGATGCTGATTTCTTTCGCTGTTCATGGTGACGCCGCAAAGCTGCCGGCTCATACCCACTGCAAAATCACAAATATCTATCATTTCCTGGACTTCACCATAGCCTTCTTGAATTGATTTGCCCATTTCAAGCGTGACGAGCTCCCCTAAGACTTCTTTTTTTTCTCTGAGTTCATTCCCCAATTGCCTGACGATCTCTCCACGTTTCGGAGCAGGCAGCACTCGCCAACCCAGAAAAGCATGATATGCGGCTTTGGATATTTTTTGATAATCATTTCCTGTGATATGTTTGACGTTTGCAATGACTTCACCATTTATAGGAGAAAGGATTTCCACGGTGTCGCCGTTTGCCATCCATTCTCCGCAAAATCCTCCGGGATTTTCTCTTTTTAAGTTCAACGCTTCAAATAATGGTTTCATTGATAGTCCCTTTCCCTGAAAAAAAGTCCTTATTACTCGTAATTTCCGATTGGGTTTTTGCAACAAAAATAATTGCGGCAGGGCGAAACCCCATCAATTCCGGGTGAGATGGCGGTACTTGATCCTGTGAGGGTGATCAGCCTCGGCACCCATCCGCTTTTTGCGGTCCGCTTCATATTCAGAGTAATTCCCTTCGAACCATATCGCCCGGCTGTCTCCTTCAAACGCAAGAATATGCGTGGCGATGCGATCCAAGAACCATCGGTCGTGACTGATGACGACCGCGCATCCGGCGAAGTTTTCCAGCGCTTCCTCCAGCGCCCGCAGGGTGTTCACATCCAGGTCGTTGGTGGGTTCGTCAAGCAGAATGACGTTGGCGTCCTGCTTGAGCATGCAGGCCAGGTGGACGCGGTTGCGTTCACCGCCGGAAAGCATACCGACTTTTTTTTGCTGATCGGCACCGGTAAAATTGAATCGGGCCACGTATGCTCTTGATTTCATTGACATGCTGCCGAGTTCGATTACCTCTTCTTTATTTGAGATTACATCCCAAATCGTTTTTCCCGGATCAAGACTTTCCCGGCTCTGATCAACGTAGGCCATTCGAACGGTTTCGCCGATGCGGATACGGCCCGCATCCGGTGTCTCCTGGCTTGTTATCATTTTGAACAAGGTGGTTTTTCCGGCGCCGTTGGGCCCCACCACCCCCACAATGCCGCCCGGCGGCAATAAGAATGACAGGTTCTCCACCAGCAGCCGGTCATCGTAGCCCTTGGATACATTTTCAGCTTCAACGACCAGATTGCCCAGGCGTGGTCCAGGCGGTATGTAGATTTCAAGATCTCTTGCTTTTGATGCACTTTCACGGGTCAGCAGTTTTTCATATGCGCTGATTCGAGCTTTGGATTTGGCCTGACGGGCCTTTGGAGACATTCTAATCCATTCCAATTCCCGCTGAAGGGTTTTTTGGCGATGGCTTTCAGCTTTTTCCTCTTTCCTGAGCCGTTCCTGCTTTTGTTCGAGCCAGGAGGAGTAATTGCCTTTCCAGGGAATCCCGTGACCCCGATCGAGTTCCAGAATCCAGCCGGCAACGTTATCGAGAAAATACCGGTCATGGGTTACTGCGATGACGGTTCCCGGGTAATGATAAAGATGATGCTCCAGCCAGGCCACGGTTTCGGCATCCAAATGGTTGGTAGGCTCGTCCAAAAGAAGAATGTCCGGTTTGCAAAGCAAAAGCCGACAAAGGGCTACCCGCCGTTTTTCGCCGCCGGACAGTATGCTGATCGGCGTATCACCCGGCGGGCATCGGAGCGCATCCATGGCCATCTCCAACCGCGCGTCCAGATCCCACGCATCCAAAGCATCCAGTTTTTCCTGGACCTCTCCCTGTTTCTCGATCAGGCGCGTCATCTCTTCATCGGACATCGGCTCTGCAAATGCTTCGTTGATGCGATTGAATTCATTCAGAAGTTCAACGGTTGAGTGTACTGCCTCCTCAACAGCTCCTTTGACGGTTTTGGTATCATCGAGGAGGGGTTCCTGCTCCAGGTATCCCACGGTGTGCCCCGGAGATTGAATCAACTGCCCGTTAAATTCCGTGTCTTTTCCCGCCATTATGCGTAAAAGAGAGCTTTTACCCGAGCCGTTGAGGCCCAAAACGCCGATTTTGGCGCCGTAAAAATAGGACAGCGAGATGTCCTTAAGAACCGGTTTTTTATCGTAATACTTGCTGACCTGGATCATGGAGCATATGATTTTGTTCGGCGGGTCACCCATGATATTTCCTCTTTTTGAAAAAGGCTCGGTTGACATCCTGGCTCATCTTGACTAGGATGCTTTTTCGACATTTGAAGACGAATTTACCGGAATTCTGCAGTAAGGTGCGCGTAAAAAATAAGATAACTATATTTTTCATAAATATTTCATTAATGCAAGTGTATTGAAGTGATGAAATTTATGAGTGATTTTTCAAATTTTTACAATAAACGATTGATATGGATGAGTTTTTTATTTTTTGCTTTTATTTTTAATTTTTCACATGCTTCTTTTGCATACACTCTGAAAGAGCGCAGAAACTTTCAGCATTCCATCATAGATTACCGTTCAAGCCTGAATCCGCGGTTATGAAAAAGTCAGACGTAAAAAGACGAAATATATTATTGTCCACACGTCGGAACTCGGACGTAAAATGACGCTAAAGGTTGTGTCTAAGGGAAAACGGTTGCGGGACGGTCGGAGAACCCCTGGCGGGCACGCCCATTATGTGATTGCCAGAAACGGGCGAACGTATCGGATCCTGGATAAGAAATATGTGGCCGACCATGCGGGTCTCAGCATGTGGAACGGGGAGACGGATATCAGCCAAATCTCCATTGGGATTGAATTGGTCGGGTATCATTACGCACCCCTCACCCAAAGCCAGTACCGTTCCGTGGGCATGTTGATTGACATTTTGCAACGGATATATGGCCTGGATGATCGGGCGGTGTTGACCCACAGCCAGGTCGCTTATGGTAATCCAAACCGTTGGTTTAGAAAAAATCAACGCGGACGCAAGCGTTGTGCAAGAAATTTTATCCGCGAGAAGGCTGGGCTGGGGCCGACCTGGAGTTATGATCCTGATGTGAGAGCCGGCCGACTTATGGCCGATCCTCAGCTATCCAAAATATTTTACGGTCGGCGGGAATACTATGCAAAAACAGATGACGCCAACCTTATTACACAGAGCAACACCGCCTGGTCCATCGCCGGAGAAGATTACGACAACCAGACAACGGTCTACAAATTTCCAGACGGTCATATTTACACCGGTGATCAAATTTCAGATAAAATAGGCTGGAACCGGATACCCGCAAAAACCGTTGTGCTGCTGGATCAGGAGGGCAGTATTTCTTTGATAAAAAGAGATGATCCCATAAAAACCATATCGGACAGCCTCACAGCATGGTCTTTTGCCGGCCAGGCGTATAATCTGAAAACCACGATCTATTTTCTGCCTTCAGGCCGAATCAAGGATCGGTTCAACGATATCCGACTGGGATGACCTTCCTGCCGAAACAAAGCTTATTGTCGGATACCGGGGGCCTTATAAGCTTGACAAAGGTCGATCTGTCTATCAAATCGCCGGCTTCAAATACACTGATCGAAAAACAATATTTTACCTGCCGCCTCAAAAATTGCTGGCCGGTGATAAAATAAGCAACTTTAAAGGACTCCCGAAAGGGACCTTGATTTTTCTTCCCGACACTTTATGATAAATAGGAATAAAGTCTGATTGTTGCGCAATGAATAAAAATAAACGTTTAAAGGATGGATTGCCATGAAACCAGCTTTGATTGTCGTAGATATGCTTAAGGATACCTTTAACAAACATCCGGATGCCTTTATCACAAAAGAGGCCCTGAAGTTCGTTCCAACCCTTAACCGTCTTTCTTCCATGTTCAGAGACAAGGGATTTCCCGTAATATTTTCTTGCGATTCGTTTTTGCCAAGCGATTTTATTTTTAAAGGAAAAATGAAACCGCATTCTCTCAGGGGAACAGAAGGCGCAACCGTGATCGATGAATTGGAAAGGAAAACAAGCGATATCGTTTTACCCAAACGCCGGTTTAGTTCATTTTTCAAAACCGATCTGGATCAAACCTTAAGAACCTTGGGCTGCGACACCGTTGCGGTGGCTGGAATTGCGACCCACATTTGCGTTTTAACAACAGTATTGGATGCCGTTTCACTGGATTTTAAAGCTGTTCTGTTAAAAGATTGTTGCGCCGCACATAAACCTGAATACCATACCGGAACCGTCCAGATATACGAAACCAGTCCCCTCTATCCTTTGATAAGAATCATGTCGTCCGAAGTATTCATCGATGAATATTTTAACCCATAAACTCAAATGTTATGGTGGACGATCTTGTCGTTTAACGATTTGGTCAATTTATATCATGCGAACGGTGACTTAAGGCTCTATTAGAATAGGAGTGCCGGCATCAATGGCATCCCATACTTCATCCATATCTCTGTTTGACAGGGCTATACAGCCGTCGGTCCAATTGAAGAGCCGAGTTATGGAAGCCGGCCAAACAGCGCCGTTTTTTTGCCCGTGGATCATAATCTGGCCACCGGGATTAACACCCAATTCTTTGGCCTGTCGCTGATCCTTTATGTTTGGATAGGAAATATGAATTGATTTATAAAAGGCGCTGTCTTCTTTCTTATAATCGAGTATATATCGTCCTTCAGGGGTTCGTTCATCGCCTTCTTTAAGTTTACGGCCTTTTGGGTGTCTGCCGAAAACGACATGGAATTTTTTCAGTGTTTTACCGCCGCTTTTAAGATAAAGTGTTGATTCTGATTTAATAACCAGAACAAAGTCCGCCTTCTCCATACACGTCGCATGGGTCGGTATTAAAAGTAAAAATATGAGAAGAGAAAATCTCAATTCAAACTCAGCTTTTTCAAAAGCCGCCTTTAAAGTCCTCACACTATTTTTTATAGAAGCCATCTCAAAATAAAGATTTTGGTTCAAAATCAAGGCGGAGCCGAGTTTTAACCCGCAGGCATACTCAAGTATGTCGAGGATTTAAAACGAGGCTCCAACGCCGAGGTTGGGCCAAAAGATTATTTTGAGATAGCTTCTAATTTCACAACAAGGTGCCTCTTAAGATTAAACCTGCGACAGTAAAATAAATCAACAGTCCTGTTACATCCACGAGTGTTGCCACAAACGGCGCCGAGGAAGCGGCAGGGTCCGCTCCCAACCTTCTAAGGATAAAGGGCAGCATGGAGCCCGATAACGTCCCCCACATGACCACACCTACAAGCGCTATGGCTACCGTCGCGGCTACCAGAATCCAGTGCACACCATAAAGATCAAATAGTTTTTGCCATATTGCGATGCGAAAAAAGCCGATGGTTCCCAAAATCGCACCGAGGGATAAACCCGAAAATATCTCACGGCGCATCACCCGCCACCAATCTCGCAGGGCAATTTCACCGACGGCCATCGCGCGGATAATCAACGTTGCTGCTTGGGAACCGCTGTTACCGCCGCTGGAAATGATGAGCGGTACAAATAAAGCCAGAACAACAGCGCGGGCAATTTCCTTTTCAAAATATCCCATTGCAGCTGCAGTGAGCATCTCGCCGAGGAACAGTACCACCAGCCAGCGGGCGCGCTTTTTGACCAGCACCGAGAAGGGGGTCGTCAGGTATGGCGTGTCGATAGCCTCCAAACCGCCGATCTTATGCATATCTTCGGTGGCTTCTTCTTCAATGACGTCAAGGATATCATCGACAGTGACGATTCCCAGCAAGACCCCTTCGGAATCGGTCACGGGTAAGG
The DNA here is from genome assembly GCA_963778575.1 of uncultured delta proteobacterium. GTDB lineage: Bacteria > Desulfobacterota > Desulfobacteria > Desulfobacterales > UBA11574 > UBA11574. The sequence goes on from CAVZUV010000001.1 coordinate 123,206, forward strand.
CCACCCGATCGTAGTCCTGCATGGTCCTTGCGGCAACTTCTTGATCGTCATTGGCGGAAAGCGCAACATAATGATGGTCCATTACCGAATCGACGGTTTTGTCGGGAGGAGCAAGAATCAAGGTACGAAGCCGCAGGTCATCGATAATCTTACCATTGTTGTCGACCACGTAGATCACGTTAATCGTTTCCGCGTCCCGTCCGTTTTCTCTGATATGATCCAACGCACGGCTTACTTTCCATTCCGGCCGAATGGCCACAAAATCAGGCGTCATCAAGCGGCCGATACTGTCTTCCGGATAGCCCAAAAGTTTCCGGGCTTCTCTTAGATCCGGCGGAGAAAGCAGCGTCATAAGCTGCTGGGTGATCTGAGCGGGCAGCTCTTCAAAAAGCTTTGTACGATCATCGGGATCCAGTTCATCCAGAAGCGTACGAATATGATCATTCGTCAGGTTCTTGAGAAGTTGTTCTTGTTGCTCTGCATGGAGCATTGCAAAAACATCCGCGGCTTTTTGCCGCCTCAGAAGTCGAAACAAAATGGGTTGATCTTCCTCGGGAAGACTCAGCAACAAGTCGGTGACCTCCGGGGGTTCCCAAACCGATATGGCTTCCTTCAGGCTATTGTAGTTCTTTCCTTTGATGAGTTCTTCAATTTCCGGACCAAGTAGATTTTTAAGCATAATGGATTTTATCGAGATTTTTCGATCCCTCTTTAATAACCGGTTGGGCTTGCGCTTCCCTTATTTCCGGAATAGGTCAGAGCGTGTTCCTGTACGCTCGAATATGATACGATCTGCCGCCGTTTTATACATCAGCAGCCCGCCGGATAACGGGCATTAAAAATTAAATTTTATGTGTGTTTAAGCATGTTATATCGATCCAATCCCGGAGGACTCTAATTTCTCCCAACGTTGATACAGCTGCTCAATTTTCTTTTGGGCTTCTTGATGTTTGGTATATATTTCCGCCAATCGATCGGCATCACACATGATTTCAGGGTCATGAAGCTGTCTTTGCAGGTTATCCGCAATACCTTCTGCCTTTTCTATCTGTCTTTCAATCCGGTTTAGCTCCTTACGCGCTTCGTAGGCCAGCTTATGGGGTTTCTTATTCGAAAGGCTTCGTGAGGTTTCATTGGATTGAGGTGTGGCGGACAGTCTGTCCTTTCTGTATTGAAGCCATTGGTCATAATCTGCAAAATATTCCGCACCGCCATCCCCATCAAGGTAAAGCAGAAGATCACAAAGACGATCCATGAGGAATCGATCATGCGTAATGAGGACGATGGCGCCGGGGAATTCTTCCAGACCCTCTTCGAGCACCTCAAGCGTGGGGATGTCCAAATCGTTGGTGGGCTCGTCCAATAGGAGGATATCCGCCGGTTGCAACATCAGGTTCGCGATAAGGACGCGGGCTTTTTCTCCACCGGAGAGCCGGGAAACCGGCATGCCCAGCTGCTCTGTTTGAAAGAGGAATCGTTTGGCCCAAGCGGTCACATGGAAAGGCCGCCCTTGATAAATGACCGTGTCTCCTTCCGGAGACAGGGCTTGACGCAAGGTCCGGCTCCCGTCCGACAGCTCCCTGTCTTGATCAAACGTCACGATCTGTAAACCCTCCGCCAATTCTACAGAACCGGCATCCGGAGCCAGCTTGCCATTAAGAATATGGATGAGCGTACTTTTTCCCGTTCCGTTTCGTCCCATGACCCCCATGCCCATGCCGGGTGTGAGTGTCAAGCTGAGATTGTCAAAAAGGAGTTTTCCACCTAGGGTTTTCCCCAGTTTTTTAGCGTCCAAGAGTTTTTTCGTTTTCCGGTGGGTCGTATCAAAAGCGATGTCAACGCTTCTGTTATGGGCGTTGCGGCCTTTTACCATCTCAAGATCTTCCTGCAACTGGTAAGCCTTGTCGATTCGGTATCGTGCCTTTGAGGTTCTCGCTTTGGGACCGCGACGGAGCCATTCTATCTCACGGCGGACTTTGTTTGAAAGGACGGTTTCGAGTTTTGCCTGTTCATGGACATACTTCTCCCGCTTTTCAACAAATGCGCTGTAGTTGCCCTCCACTTTGAAGAATCCTTCCGGGTATCGCCGGTTCAGTTCAACCATCCGGGTTGTCGTATTTTCCAGAAAGAACCGATCGTGGCTCACCAGGACAAACGCGAAGCGGGCATTTTTTAACAATTTCTCCAACCACAAAATTCCTTCCAGATCCAGATGATTGGTAGGTTCATCCATGAGGAGTAAATCCGGCTTTTGAATCAGGGCGTGACCAATGGCCAGCCTTTTACGCCACCCGCCGGAAAGGGCTTTTACCGTTTGATTCGTGTTATCCAATTGAATGAGGCGCATGATTTCCTGGCGCCGCTTAATCACTTGCCATGCCTCGAGCTCTTTGGGCATGGTGTGGAACAAAGTTTCCTCTATGGTTTTTCCCGGATCGAGAACATCCTCTTGCGGGAGGTAAATCATGTGCGTGTCTCTTTTTCGGGAAATTTCACCGGAATCAACAGACTCAATATCAGCGAGGATTTTCAGGAGTGTGGATTTCCCGGCACCATTGGGACCGATCAAGCCCAGGCGATCCTTGTCGAAAACCTGTAGAGAAATATCGCTAAACAGGGGTTGTTCTCCATAGGATTTGTTTATAAAATGAGTACTTATCAGTATGTTTGAAGCCATACTATTTCTTTTTTTTCCCTTCCCGTCGCATTTTTGTTCGAGTCCGGAGACATTGCGCCATCTACCGTTTTGGAACACGGATCTTTCTTTTTTCCGGATCCTTTTGCTGACGATAAAAAATGGCAATATGACCGATCATCCCCACCAACTCGGATGCGGTTTCTTTTTCAATGGCGCCGGCGATCTCTTCTTTCTGACCTTTTTCCTTGAAATCAATAAATTTTATCTTAATAAGCTCATGTTTTGCCAATGACTCATTAACCGCTTTGGTTACAGTAGGGGAGAGCCCTTTTTGGCCGACAAAGACCAGCGGCTTCATGGCATGGACTATCCCTTTCAAATATTTTTTCTGATAACCTTTCAGTTTTTCCACACATACCTCCGTTTTTGGATCGGTTCGCTCAATGATTCTGCGATCCATTATTATTCACAAGGCAAGGTCTGAATTCCTTGACATGCTTTTCAAGCATTTCGGTTTCTCGAGCGAAGCATTCCCAAACCAAAGGTGATGAAAATTGTTCCTGAAATGCGGTTGAACCATATTCGCCCATTCGAAGTCCACTCATTCTTGATCATACTATTGTTTTAAAGCATTAATGTACGCTTTTATATTATAGCCGTTGTCTCTGTTTCCCGTCGAATGAGTCTCCGGTGAATCTCCATTGTCTTGCGGTGTTGTATAAGTCGGCAGCGTTTCAATATCCGAATGATGCGTAACATCGCCGGGCGGCGTATCTGAAAAATGCGCCACGTTGTTTTCATCGACCCATTTATACATATCCGCAATTGAAGGCTCTGCAAAAACTCCGGCCATGAAGATCATCAAAAAAAGGCCCCAAAAGATCAAATATTTCCGGAATTGTTTTGTCATTTGAATGGTTCCTTGAACAAAGAAGTGCATAACAATTGTGATATGAACTGCACAGAAAATATTATGGTTTCATCGAAACGGTTATGAAAGATAGTATCATTCAAATTTGCAACTTACTATATTTTAATCAAATTTTCAATTTTTATTTCCCCACCAGTTTCGCCAAATTCTCAGCATACCGCGGACCGATGTTCGAGAAACGAGCCAGTAGAGCCTCTATTGCCAGAAGGTCTGATGAAGTCAGGTGAATATTTACTGCTCCCGCATTGTCTTGGAGGTATTGTCTTCGTTTTGTTCCTGGAATGGGAATAATGTGGGAACCCTGAGCCAAGACCCATGCCAGGGCGAGCTGCGCGGGGGTGCATCTTTTATCCGAAGCCATATCGGCAAAGGCTTTGGCCAATTGCCGGTTATTATCCCAATGATCACCTGAAAAACGGGGATGCGTTTTCCTGAAATCGGTTTCGCCCAGCTTTTCTTTTTCAACGGTATTGGTAAGGAGACCCCGCGAAAGCGGGCTAAACGGGATAAACGTAATCCCCAGCTCTTGGCAAAGGGGCAGAATTTCTTTCTCGACATCACGTGTAAGCAGGGAATATTCGCTTTGCAAAGCGGATATGGGATGTACTGCATGCGCTTTGCGGATGGATTCCGCCGACGCTTCCGACAGTCCAAGATACCGAACTTTTCCTTCTTTTACCAAACCGCTCATCGCACCGACCATCTCTTCAACCGGGACTTTCGGGTCAATGCGATGGGCATAATACAGATCGATAGTTTCAATTCTTAATCTGCGTAAACTGGCCTCAACCGCCGTTTTCATGTATGCCGGCGAGGCATCAAAATGGAACGGATTTTCAGGAGTTGCCTTAAAACCGAACTTTGTCGCAATAAATACGTTATCACGATGGGGAACCAAAACCTTTGAAATAAGGATTTCGTTATCGCCGTTTCCGTAAAAATCAGCAGTATCCCAAAAGTTAATGCCCAATTCTATTGCTTTCTCTAAAGTCGCAATGGATTCATTTTCGTCTCTTTCGCCATATGCATGGCTCATCCCCATGCATCCTAATCCAATTGACGATAACTGTTCGCCGGTATTTCCAAGATTTCTGTATTGCATATGATAACCTCCATACTTGATCGTTGATGTTTATGATATGTTTCTGCTGCCCTAACAGCCGGTTTCATCGGGCTCAGCGGGCCAGAGTACACTGCGGTTGTGGATGGACACTAGTTAGTGCCCATCCATTTATTGGGTAATTTGGGGCCGTCATTTGCTTTATCTATAGCATCGGAAAATTTCTTCTATGAGAATTCACATAAAATCTGCGAAAGCGAAGCACTTTTTTCTTTTCCGCTTATTTATGGACATTCCCCCTTAGTGGTTCATTACCGCCCGTTCGGCCGCGGTCAGGGCACCTTCGAGATAACCGCCGTGTTGATTGGCGGTTTCTGTGCCGGCAAAATGGAGGGTACCGTCCCAAATGGAGGTTTGACCTGCCGGGGGGTGATAGAGCGGGTGTTCGTACATCGGCGGCTGGTCAAACTGAGTGGCGGTAAATCGTTCGCGAGCCCAATCTTGGTAGAAGAAGGTCGTTGGCTGCGCCGCCGGTCTACCGAAGATGATTGCAAGTTGGGAGAGAATCGCCTCGGTGATGAGTTGTTGATGGTTGCGTTGCACGGCCGGAATGCCGACAAAGCCGGTCAGTCCGTAGGGGCCCTGGCCGTTGTTGGATCCGTCATGAATCTCGCCCAGCGGACCGTGCTCGCTGAAAGCCTGACCCGAGAGGCCCGTTTGACGCCAGAAAGGTTCTTCGTAAAGGGCGCAGAATTTCGCCTGACCTGCCATCCAGGTACCCATTTTCAGCATCGCCTGGGTCAAATTATGAGACAGGTCAGGATTAAAAAGAATGGTGGTGGCGGCAAGTCGCGGAGGCAGGGCGAGGATGACCTTGCTGGTACTGAACTGGGTCCAGGGTTCTTTCTCCAGTTCGCCGACACTGACCAGAGCACCGGCGAACTTTTTTTCGATCTTGCAGACCGGGTGATTAAGTCTGATTGCGTTTTCAGGAATATTTTCAGCGAGTTTTGTGATCAGTGCCGTCATGCCGCCGGAAAGCCGCCAGCAGAGGGGTTCCGTGGCGTAACCCCTGACGGTGTGGACGGCTCCATTGGGACTTTGAAGACGGCCCATTCCCTCTTCAAACTGGCGATAACCCTTGAGGCCTAAAGCTTGAATAAGGTGCGTCATTTTCGGGTTAATCGATGGCCAATACCAGGAGGGGCCAAGATCGGAAAAAAATCCTTGATATTCACGGCTTAAAATCCTGCCGCCGATACGCTCACGGGCTTCAAGAACGACAAAAGATTTATTTTTTTGGGACAGCAGGCAGGCGGCATAGATTCCGCTGAGGCCGCCCCCGATAATTATGGTATCAACTGTTTCCGTGGGCATCGCAATGTTCCATTATGATCTTTGACGGCTTCGTAAAAGCGCCACCTTCTTCGTTGCGTACCCCAAAAGGCACTTCCTCGCGGGGATCGGGGCGCTGCACAACCTTCGTCACTAGAGCTTATTCTATGTCCGCCTCATGCCTAAGGTTTTGTGCACCTTTTTATCCCGCTGGTTTTATGCGGGGGAATCTGACGCTTTTACTGTGCCGTCTGTGACTTTTTTTCGACTCGCTTTTAATCGGAAGGCGCGGCTCGCCGCCACCGGGGGGCAAGATACTCTTGTCCTCCGAAGCGACCCATACAAAACGTGACTTTGATTTACTCCCCTTGTAGGAGAGGACCCGGAAACGGCGCACATGGAAGCTGCAAGTCATCAAGAACTGCTCGAATTTCTTGCTTGGCTCAGCCGACCACACGGCCAGACACCCCTGTTCGCGCAGCGCGCTGCGACAGGCCCGAATTCCTTCACGACCGTACAGACGGCGGTTCGATGAATCGGTCATCGCGCTGGGACCATTATCGATATCCAGCAGAATCGCATCGAATCTGGTCTTGGAACGTGAGATAAGCTTGACGATATCGCCCGTCTTGAGGTCAACTCGTTCGTCCTCCAGCGGCCGGCCGTTGAGTTTCCCGAAAAACTCACGATTCCATTCGACGACAGCACCCAACAGTTCACCCACCACCACCTGGGCGTGGGGGCTGAGCATATCGAGAGCCTGGCGCAAGGTATAGCCCATACCCAAGCCGCCGATGAGTATGCTGGGCGCCCTGTGATCAGCCAGATGCGCACAACCCAGCCGCGCCAGCGCCAGTTCCGACTCATGTTGGCGACTGTGCATCAACTCCTGACCGTTGATCATGATCGAGAAATCACGGTCATGCTGATAAAGCGCCAGTTCGCCTCCGTCCGGGGTCCGGGCTGTCGCTATTCTTACTCTCGGGTTCATGGTGGCATCCTGGTGGTGACAAGTGGCAGATAGAATTATGCCCTGATCCGGTATTTGCTTTTGAAGACATTAGAACCTATCTCAAAAACAATCTAAGTGCCCATGGCAGGGTTGCGAAGCGGCTCAAAATGCTCACATACTACGTGTATGCTCCGCTTTTTCACCGTTATGCGCCTTGCCCTGAACCCTAATCTTATCTTTGAGATAGGTTCTAGTAACGACTAAGTATATAGTAATATTTTACAATCCTTAGCATATTTCAAAAAATCTTCGGCTGTTTGGATTGTAACTCCATCGATGAAGTCTTTTTCCGAAAACTGCATCATATCTGCAGTCATCTTACAAGCAACAAACTTCACGCCTTCAACTTGAGCCACTTCCTGGAGGTCAGAAAGAGCAGGAATATTCGCTTTCTCCATTTTTCCCTTCATCATCCATGTGGCAACGGCGGACATGCCGGGAATGGCGCCCATGAAACCCGGAGGCTGGAATTTGGCTTTATCTACCCAACCTTTTCGGACAACGTTTATTCCCATAAACGTATAAAACACTGTAGACTCCATACCTAACCGTCTCGCGTTTATTCCTAATATGAGTCCAGGGTAGACTCCATCAAGAGTGTCTTTGGACGTAATAAAAGCAGCACCATTTTTTTGATCCTGAATTTCATCCATTTCTTTCCTCCTTTGGATTTGGTTGCCGAACGGGCGCTTCAGCGGCGTGGCTTTAGACGGATCCGACTGCAAGCGCGATGTTATCCGGCAAATTATTAATATTGACAAACTCAATCTGAGTGTGTATTAATACACACTATGGATAGTCGGAAAATTATCAAGATACTTAAGCAAAATGGATGGTACGAAATTGCTAAAGCTGGCTCTCATACTCAATTCCGACATCCTGAGCGGAAAGGTCGAGTTACCGTTCCACATCCCAAAAAAGACATACCGATTGGCACATTAAAAAGTATCGAGCGCCAGTCAGGTGTCAAATTCAGTTGAGGTGTTACCATGGCAAACTATATTGCTATCGTTCATAAAGAAACCAAATCAGATTTCGGGGTATCATTTCCGGATTTTCCCGGCTGCATCACCGCTGGAAAAAATATCGATGAAGCCAAGGATATGGCTCAGGAAGCTCTCACCCTCCACATCCAGGGTATGCTCGAAGACGGCGAACAATTGCCCGGCCCTTCCAGGCTCGAAGAAATCATGAGCGATCCCGATTACGCCAATGCGATCGCTTATTTGGTCGTTTCGGTTCCTGATGCCAAACCCCGCACGGTCAGGGTGAATGTTACCGTGCCTGAAATGACTTTAAAACAGATCGATGCCGCTGCTAAAAAACGTGGTATGTCAAGATCATCATTCTTAGTTCATGCGGCACAGAACGCTATTCAATCTATCCAGTCCGATGCCTCTGCCTAAATCTCTTCCCGATGGATAACGCTGGAGCTGACGCGCCGGGATGAAGCGCGGCGTAATACCGGTCGGCTATCCAGCGACTTGTTATGTGCTTATTTTGGCAACGTTCTCGCTTATTTCATAAATTGCAGCCTTCAGAACCTGAAGACAAATTTTGGCCGTATGCTCCCTGGGGCTAAAGCCCGAACTCATTTGCTGAAGGATATCAGAAACGACTCCTTCCAAACCAGCCCTGGCGACCGAAACATCTGTGAACTCCCTTTTCAGGAATTCATCTTCGCTACCTGACACCTCTGGTGTTTCGTCAATCTCGATCTTTTGAAGCTTAGTAAATTCAATTTCCGCGCCGTTTCGGATTATTTTCCATTTGTTAAACGCGATGTATTTATTAAACTCAGCAATGTGATTATCCAGCTCATTGATTCGTCCAATAAAGTTAGCGGGCGACAAGACGGCTCGTATGCACTTGTCTATCTCCGGGGAGCCATTGATAGCCTTTAGCTTTTCATCCGTGAATATCCAACGAGATGGAAAACCCTGGCCATATGAGTCATTGAACCCGAGAGCATTAAAGAACTGCACAAGTTGCGGCCCTGACCGATACTCTGTCTCTTCATTAATCAGGAGCCTGAGCTTCTCAAGTGATTTTGGGGTTAAAATCATCGACCATCCTTGAGTTTTCTGAAGCACATAACCAGTAAGTAGATAGTTTTTGTATAACTTTCAGAAATTTAATGCCTGACATATAATTTCGAGATATTTTATTAGGTTTCCAAACTGCATAACTCCAAATATGAATGTTATACAGAAAAGGATATAATCCCATGAAACCTATCCCCTATGAAATCAAGATCCTTTATAACGCGGCGCTAATTAAAAATAGAGTGTCTCTGCCAGCCCATTTTCATTACAGAAAATGGTTGCGATACTATCTGGATTTTTGTCTTAAATATAATCACGAACCGATAAATAAGGACAGTCTTGCGCTGTTTATTCAAAAACTGAAGGATAAGAACCAGACCGAGCAGCAACGGAAACAGGCAGTTGCTGCAGTTACCATTTATTATAAAATAAAGAAGATGGATCATGGTAAGACAAAAATATTAAAGACTAAAAATGAGGATATTTCAACAAAAAAAACGGTATTAAAACTAACTAACGCCGATTGGAGCCCAGTGAATGGCAATTTAATTTCGGAAATTAGATTACGGCACTATTTCCCCAAGACATTGGAGGCTTATAGAGGATGGGTCAGACAGTTGCAGGGCTTTTCCAGGAGCAAAGATCCTCAATTGTTATCCTCAAAGGATGTAAAAGATTTTTTGACCTATTTGGCCGTCAAACGAAAGGTATCCGCATCCAGCCAGAATCAGGTTGAGATTTTTGCTCCTTTTTCATTAAGCAAAAAAAAATCAAATAAAATAAATTAAAAAGTCCAGGGCGCAGGAGTCAAGATTTGTCCCGATTTTTATACTTATTCCAAAAGCTTCTGAATTGTTTTCAATAATTCTTTTCGATCAAAGGGCTTTGCAATGGTTTTTATGGCGCCCAAGGTTTTGGCCATCTGAAGGTATGTCTCGGGATCAATCCTCCCACCTCCGGACATGGCAATGATCTTGATATCCTTTTTTTTAAATGACTTTAATAATAGATAATCGTCTTACTCGAATAATTGGTTCAATTTTTATGCCACATTTATATTTTCTTCATACAATTCGATTAAATTGTTGAAGGCAGCTAAAAGCCCTTTAAAAAGTTAAAATCAGGTGAAACGTCCGACGATATTTTTAGAGAGATTCTTTTTACAGGAAGGATTTTATGGCTTTGAAGGGATCGAGTGCACAGAAAAATGTGCAGTGGTGCACATTTTTCTGTGCAATAGACGGAAGAGGGGATGGCGAAAAAGTCGAAGATCAGATATCAGAGGCCGGAGAGCCGATGCCCAATATCGGAAAGATGCCTCCCCTATGTAATAATAATGAATCCTGATCATCAACTCATGCGAGACGCCCAGATCAGCACTGCCGTACCGAAAATAATCCGGTAGACGGCAAACGGCGCGAATCCCCGACGACGTACCCAGGCCATGAACCAGGCCACGGCCGCGTATGCCACAACAAAGGACATGATAAAGCCGATGCCCAAGACGATCCAGCCGTGAGCGTCGATGTGGGTTGTTCCGATGGGATTGGCATGACTCGGCAGCAGCGACTTGAGCAGATCATAGCCCGTGGCCGCCACCATCGTCGGCATGGAGAGAAAGAAAGAGAATTCCAATGCGGAAGACCGGGACATCCCGGCCAGTTGTCCGGCTGCAATGGTGGACATGGAGCGAGATGTGCCTGGGAATACCGCGGACAGGATCTGGCAGGCGCCAATCCATGCGGCCTGCCACAGACTCATGGCTTCCATCTGCCAGGTGTGGATCCTTCCGTCTCCGACCGCGTCCGGTCCGGCTGCTTCCGAGGCCGCATTCCGGGCATCGACGATCCACATCACAATTCCGCCGATGACAAGTGAAAAGCCCATGATAAAGAGATTTTCCAGATGTTTGCCGATGACTTTGGTCAGCAGAAATGCGGGGATTGCGGTGACAACAAAAGCCACGGCCGTCAGTCCGAGGGGGTGCGTCAACCACGTGCGGTCGCCGTTTTTGCCTCTGGGAAACGTCCGCAGAAATATTTTTATCTTGGTCCTGAAATACACCGGGAGGCACAGGATGGCGCCAAGCTGGATGACAATGGTGTACATCTTCCAGTAGCCCATGGTCAGATCGATATGCGCGAACGCTTGAACGATGCGCAAATGGGCGGTGGAACTGACCGGAAGAAATTCAGTCAACCCTTCGACAATGCCTAATAAACCGGACAACAAGAAATCGTTCATAGTCCCTCCGACACCTATTACCCACATTGGACTTGAACCAGGAATGAAAGCGCAGATTTCTAATTAATTTAAATTCAATCAATTTACAAGGGGTTCATACAGATTGCAAGACTCGAATCGAACATTAATGAACATCTCGAGCAAATTGTTGGTCCATCAAAGTTGATTGCCGTCTTCAATGGATGGCCGCTGCACTTGGCGCTGCGAAAACGTCGCCAGGACAGGTATCAGGACCAGTGTCGCAATGGTTGACGAGAGCAGTCCGCCGATGACGGTTATCGCGAAAGGCTGGAATATCCGAGATCCCACGGACGGGTTCACCGCAACCGGAATCAGGGCGAAGATCGTGGTTGCGGCTGTCATCAGAATCGGCCGGAGGCGCACCGAAGCCGCTGACTGCAGCGCATCGGATATGCCCTGACCGTCTGCCTGCCGGTGATTTGCATAGTCGAGCAGCACTATCGCGTTGTTAACGGCAATGCCAACCAGTGTCAACGCCCCGATACCCACCGAGATGTCCAGTCCGACCCGGGTGACCGCCAGCAACACTATCGCCCCTACCAATGCTATTGGGACGGTTACCAGAATAATCAAGGGTTGAAGAAAAGAACGAAATTGCATGGCCATAATCAGATAGATCAGCATGACAGCGGCCAGTCCCACCAGAACAAAGTCCAGGATGGTTCGTTTCATCACTTGGTATTGACCGGTGAAGGAGATACTGTATCCGCCGGGCAGAGAGACGGCCGAGAACTTTTGACGAAGCCGGTCCACGGCGGCAGGGATGCTGCCGCTTACATCCGCGATAATAGTGACTTCTCTTTGTCCGTTTAAGCGGGTGAGGGCCGCAGGCAGATGGGTAACACGGATGTCGGCCACCCGTCGGAGCGGAACCGTTTGACCCGATGGGGTTGAGACAGCAAGGCTTTTCAGCCAATCAAGGGTTGCATCAGAAGAAGAATTGACTTTGACCAGGACCTGAACCTGCCGGCGCTGCCGAAGGATGGTTGTCGCCGGAACACCGAAGCGGGCGGCCTGGATCGTTTCGAATACATCGCGGGGGGAAAGGCCGCAGCGGGCCATCTCGATTGGATCGGGCCGGACGATGATCTGCGGGCTCGTGATTTTCGTGTTGTTGATGATGTTGGCCAATGCCGGATCTTTGGCCATAATTTTCTCGACTCTTGCGGCCAGCGACACCAGCTGGTTCATATCCGTGCCGAAGATCGTTACGCCGAATATCGCCGGTAGACCCGAGAGGCTCTCATCCATCCTTTCCTGGGTAGGCTGGTGATACAAAAACGCCACACCGGGTATCTGGCTGTACTCGCGCCGCAGGCTTTCCATGATCTGTCCCAACATACGCGTACGGACTGAACGCGGCAAGAGTTTGATGGTGAGTTCGCCCCGGTTGACGCCTTCGATCTGAAAGCTGCTTTTTTGTGAGCCGGTCCGCCGATAAACGGTTTCGACATCTTTCTGAAGCAGGGCCTGACGTTCAAGTATGTCGCCGATTCGATCGCTTTCCTTCAGGGATGTGCCCGGCGGCATGACGTATTCGATGAGGATCGCCCCCTCGTCGATGGGCGGTAAAACATGAACAGGTCCCAGCCAGGCGGCAAGACCGCCCAGTCCGAGGGTCAGTATGCCGAGAAGGATTGTGATGCGCCGGTGATCAAAGGCAAACCCCCGCACCTGATGAAGTGCCCGGTCCAGCCGGGCGAGCAAACGTGATCCCATGGCGTGCGGTCGATATGTTGAACCTGCGCGTCCGAACATCATGGGCACAAATATTAATGATACCAAGAGCGAAGCCAACAAGGCAGCACTGACGACCAGTCCGAAGGGCCGCACAAAAACCCCAGCGATCCCACCCAAAAACAGCAGCGGAGCGAATGCCGCAACCGTTGTGAAGGTTCCGGAGGCATCCGGTCCCGCGATCTCCGCTGTACCGGCCAGGACAGCCGCCTGGCGGTCTTTTCCCGATTGCAGGTGCCGCATAATGCTCTCACCCACAACAATGGCATCGTCGACCACCATGCCCACAGCCAGCGTCAGCGCCGATAACGTGATCACGTTCAAGGTCTGGCCGAATGCCTGCATTATCGCCAGCGTCGCCAGCAGCGAGATAGGAATGCCGGCGATAACGATCAACGTCATCCGAATTGTTCCCATGAAGAAAAAAAGCACCGCCCCTGCAAGGATCGCGCCGAGAATCAGATCCTGAAAAAGTGAATCACGGGCTTCAATGACGATACCGGCCTGATCGTAGAACTTTCGGACTCGGGTTCCCGCCGGCAGGAGCGTCTTGAACGCCGCCAGTTTCCGATCGATACCGCGGACCACATCGATCGTATTGGCGTTGGGTTGTTTGCTCACAATGAACGCCACAGCGGTTACACCGTTCCCATGAACTTGATAATGCCGTGGTGCCCGTCCAAATCTAACCTCGGCGATATCTTTGAGCAACACGGATCTCGTTCCGGCGGAAACTACCGGTATCGCAAGAATGTCTTCGATGGTTCGGAGCCGGCTGTCGACTCGGATGAGATATTCCCGGGAGCCTCGCTCTATGAAGTCTGTTGCCGCAACCTGGTTGTGACTGGCCAGGGCCGCCGTCACATCACCGATGGTCAGATGCTCCCGTGCCAAAGCCTCCGGGCGGATTTCTACGATAAACGCCGGCGCGCCCCCGCCAAGGACCTTTACGCGCAACACCCCTTCCACTGCCATCAACCGGTTGGCCAGTTCCGTCTGTACTATTGTGCGAAGGTCCATGGGGCTGCCGCCGCCGTAAACCACATATCCGGCGACTTCTTGTAAGGTAGTGCCGATGTTTTCCACGCGGGGGCTGACGCTGGCCGGCAGGTCGTTTTGCACGGACGAGAGCTCCGACTGGACGAACTGGCGGGCATCTGTCAGCCGGATTCCCGAGTCAAACTCGGCGGTAACCTGTGAGATGCCTTCGATGGACGTGGAAGATACGCGCCGGACACCGGGAATTGTTCGGATCCGGTCCTCGATAGGACGCGTGATAAGCAATTCGACGCTCCCGGCGGCTGCACCGGGATAGTGGGAGATAACATTCACCACGGGTATGTCCAACCCCGGAAACAGCCCCACTGGCAAATGAATCAGCGCGACGGCGCCGCCCCATGCTGCCATGGTGACCAAAAGGATCACCACGATGGGGTTGGCAATGATGAACCGTAGGAATTTTCCCATGGGTTAGTCCTGCACTTTAAACTGCTTGTAGAATCGGTGATAAAAGAGTTGGTAAGCGCCTCGGGTGACCACCAATTGGTCTTTTTTCAGACCCGAAAGGACCTCGACCCAACCGTCTTGGATCATTCCCAGGCGGACTTGGTGAACCTCATATTCGCTGCCTTTCCGGACAAACAGATATGGACGTTCCTCTGTGTCATAGACGATGGCCGACGCCGGCACCGCCAAGATCCCGGGGGTGACTTTGACGTCCACGCTCCCTGCAATTGTTTGACCGGGGCGCAATTGCCGGTCAATCTGCGGACCTTCGATCCACACCGTCACCGCACCCGTGATCCCGGCACGGGGCAGAATGTACCGGACAAAACCAATCAAAGTCTGATTTTGGTCCAGGCGTATACTTGCCTTCTTGTTTAGCAGCTCGGCACCTTGGGGAGGGAAGAGCGAAGCTGCGATTCGCAGATGATCCGCATCGATAATATCAGCGATAACTTGTCCGGCCGTGACGTTCTGCCCCGCGCTGACACGGCGGTTCGTGAATATTCCATCGATCGGTGCAAGGATGCGAATTCGATCCTCAAAGGTTTTCAATTTTAACCGGACTTCATGCAAACGAGTCTCAAGCTTGACTTGTTCATCCTGAGCCGCCGCCACTTGATTTTTCGTAGAAAGTTGCACTTTCAGGTTTTGTTTGAGCCGCTCCACTTCTTGCCGGGAAAGATCGACCTGTGATTTCAAGGATTCGACCTCGGTTGTGAGTCTCGCGCGCATCCCTTCAATCCGGGTTCCTCCCAGTCGCACCACGAGCCTGCCTTTCTTGATCCGGGCTTGATCTTGGACCTCGAAGGCTTTCACGCGAGCGGCCTCCGGGGCAATCAGCGAAACCGACGCCCGGGATTCTACCGCGCCGATCCAAGGTATTCGAAGTGTGAACGCACGCACATCCGGACGTGACGTTGTAATCAGAGCAGAAACGGCAGAATGGGTCTCGACGGCGGAAAAGGGTTTCCCGGCTGGCATGTGCGTTTTCACATACCAATATGTGAGGGCAACGCTGGCGGCGATGACCGCCAGAATCAGAGCGATGCTGTGTTTGATTTTCATGGGGTGCTCTCTTTTTTGGGCATCATGGGGGCTGTTGCCGGCGAACGGCCGGGTTTCGGTATCTCATAGAGGCCGGAAGCCAATTGCAGCGCCACCACGGCCTGGGCTAATTTCCCCTTGAGGGCCGACACCTTGATCTGTGTGCTGAGATAATCGTTCCAGACTGTATAATAAATCAGCGCATCGATTCTTCCACCGGCCAAAGCCGTGCGATAATTTTCCACCAGCTTGCCGAGAACGGTTTCGGTTTTTAAAGCAGCGGCAATCTGTTCGTTCGTATAGTGAATTCCGGTTATGATCCGTTCGATATCCGAACGGGCTTCGAAAACGCGATTCACATACTCGTCGAACAGTTCCTGCCGGGTTGCTCGCTCTTGGGCGATCTTTCCTTGGTTGCGGTTGAAGATCGGCAATACGATGTTCAAGCTAAAGCCTGTCGTCCGAACGTTGTCCGTATCACGGTTGATCGTCGGCCCGATGCCGATCCTCGGAAATTGTTCCAAGACGGCCGCTCTTACCGCTGCCTCTTGGCTGTCGTAACCGCGGTGCAAGGCAAGAAGATCCAACCGCCGCTGCTCCAATCCCTCGAACAGCGCTTTGCCGGCAGGTAATTCAACTTGGGAGGGCAGATGGATATCATTGCTCAGGCGGATAGGTGAATCAATCGGCAAACCCATGAGTCGCTTAAGCAGCAGTCGTTGTTGATCGGCCTGTTTCTTAAGATCCAGTAGTTTTTCATCCGTCCGGCGGCTTGCCGATCGGGCGGCGGTCAGGGTCGGGGACGTCATGGAACCGTCAACAACGGCTTCTTGAACGTGTTTCAGGTTTTCGGCCATGTGCCGGGAGCCATTTTCGGCAAGCAAAACCTGTTCTTTGAGGCATGCCAATTGATAAACGGCGCTCTTGGCAGCTTGGGCAACCTGCCACTCCTGCCAGGCAATATCCAGATCAATCGCCGCTTGATGTGTTTTTGCTTCATGGATTTTTGCAAAGCGAGAAATAAAAGCGGACACTTCCCAATTTAATCCCAGTCCGTAAGCGTTTACCCTGCCTGCCGTGTTGCCGCCCGTAGGCACATCAAGGCTGTAAGTAAATTCCGGATCGGGCAATAGCCCGGCATCGAGAAGTTGGGCGCTTGACAAAGCCCTTTGATCCCGAGTCGAACGCAGAGACGGGTTTAAAATGACAGCAAGAACGGCAGCTCCGTCCGGCGAAAGCCCCTTGTCCGGTTCCAATTTCACCGGGTGGAGAATGGGGTGTTTGATCTTGCCGGCGAGAACGCGCAACTCATCCATGCCGGGAGGCTTCAGCTTGGTATCAACCGCACGCGACGTGATGGGCATCGGATGGTACGTGGCGCAGCCTCCAAGTAAAAATACTGCAAGAACCAATCCCATAGAGGCGGTTTTCCGGATAGACTCGCCCTTGCAGAAGCCGAAAAGGAACCTGCTGTTCGGGAAATCCATTATTTCCTTTAGAGATGGCTTGTCGTTAGATTTTCCTATGTATAAATAACATTAAAATGAAGTGCCGACACCGATGCCGATATGGATTGCCGGGCTGGTTCGCATGCCCTTTGGCCAAAGCTTGATCTCAATGCCTTCAACAAGAGGATAGGCATATTGAAAACCGCCGATAGCCCCAACCTTGCTTCCTTTGAGTGTACCCACTACCGTGAGGTAAATATCCTTTTGATAGATCGCAGGATCAAGGAGTTTTTTGGTTTGGACAATAAACCGGCCCTCGGATTGGTCGGGGTTCAAGGGTCGGCCATTGCTGTCGATGGCAAGTTGCAAAACCGTGATTTCGGACAGAGAAGAAGAGGCCTTGGTTTCTATAATCCTGCCGCCGAGCATAACGACTTGGCCTTTATAGGCATCCGGTGTCTTTTGCAGTGTTGAGAACGGGCCGGTGTACGTCACCATTGATCGAGAGTGTGGAGAAATCCCCGCAGCACAGCCCGTCAGGAGTAAAATGAAAAAAATAGCAGATAAGTGTGAAGCGTATTTAACTGTCATATTCTTTTTCTACTGGAAACAGGGAAAATAGTCAAATCTCAATTTTGGGATATCAAGGCGTTGAGTGCACCGAAAAATGGGCACCCTTGCACAATTATCTGTGCATGAGCCGGTGAATTCCGGGAGATTATCCATTTCGCCCGTATGTCTCAAATGGACATTTTTATGATTCGTCCAGCCATTGAATATATCGATTATTATCAATAATACCGTAATGATATGACTTATTATTAGTTTTGGAAAATGGGTGTGTCTAAAACCGCTTTTAAATAAAAGCGAGTCTTTGGAACATAATTTGCAAAATTTATTTACCTAATGGAAGCAACATCGAAACAAACGTTCAGTCGCTCAAATCAGGGATTTACCATGGTCGAGCTTTTAGTCGCCATGGTGGTGGCCTTCCTGGCTTTGGAAGCCATCTACTCGACATTTCTAAACCAGCATCGGTCATACCGGATACAGGAGGAGACCGCAGAGATGCAGCAGAATCTTAGAGCTGCCATGCTTTACATGGAAAGAGAAATTCGGATGGCAGGGTGTGATCCCATCGGAACCGCAGATGCAAGGATCATAAAGGCAGAGCGGATATTGATCAGATTTACGGAAGATGTCAGAGGAAATAGCTCCGACAGTGATCCGGACGGGGATGCGGACGACCCTAACGAAGACGTCACTTATTCTTTGAAGGGAAAAAATCTGGTGAAAAATACCGGTCACGGTGATTATGTGGTGGCTCAAAACATCGATGCCATCGATTTTGTATATCTGGACGGGTCTTCTCCGCCCCATGTGCTCAATGATCCACTCATAGGCGGCGATGTCCCTGCAGCAAAAATAAATCAAATCAGATCCGTGGAAGTTACGATTGTGGCCCGTACCAGCCATCCGTTATTGCCTTCCAAAAACAGCAGAGTTTATATCAATCAGCGGGGCACAAAGATTCTGCCGCCGCAAAATGACCATGTCGCCCGAAGACGCTTAACCACCTGGATTAAATGCCGGAATTTGGGGATATAGGATGATATCGTAAAACCGGATGTCGGACATAACAAAATCTAAATCAGATGCGGATGGAAAAATTGAAAAAAATAGACGGATTTACGCTTATCGAAGTGCTCATCGCCTTGACCATTTTTGCAGTGGGGCTGCTTGCCGTCGCCGCTATGCAGAACTCGGCCGTTAAAATGAATTCTACCGCCGACAAACTGACAAATCTGTCGATACGGGGAATGGATAAGATTGAAGAACTGTTCGCACTTCCATATGCGGATCCTTCTTTGGATTCAGCCGAAAACCCCCATCAGGAAATGTCGGGAAATTATACTGTTTCCTGGACAGTAATTGACGACAATCCAATGACAAACACCAAGAATATTACCGTAACGGTTGCCGGCCGCGGCAAAAGCATTGATATTTGTTTTCTTAAACCCAATCTTTGATATCCCATGAAACCGAATTTTAAGATGGAAAATGAAAATGGATCTGTAATGGTTTTAGCCGTGGTTTTATTGTTTTTGCTGGCACTTCTGGGCATGTCGGCGTTAAGCACGTCGAGCATTGAAACTCAGATCGCAGGAAACGAGCTGCGACATGAACTGGCCTATTACGCCGCTGAATCTGCAGCCGCTTATGTGGCGTTTTGCCCGCATTTATACGGCCCTGACAATATCAGGGCAGATATTCGTCATTATTTTCCGAATAACACAACCCCTTATGTTGAAATTACGACCCATCTTCCCCCGGCCCAATCCATTAGTGCAACTCAATCTTTTAACGGGCAGGTTCAATACCAACATGCCTCATCCCCTCCCA
Organism: uncultured delta proteobacterium; assembly: GCA_963778575.1. Lineage (GTDB taxonomy): Bacteria > Desulfobacterota > Desulfobacteria > Desulfobacterales > UBA11574 > UBA11574. The sequence continues at coordinate 142,630 of CAVZUV010000001.1, forward strand.
GAGGATCCGGGTGTTCGGCGGGTGAATACAAGGCCTATCAATATACCATGATATGCAACGGCTACGCCCCCGACAACACCGCTGAGCGTATCGTGGTGGGATTTTATCGGATCGGATTCTAAAAATCTTGAACCCTGAACTTTATAACCTGAATATAATCGAGGAATCATTATGAAAAAAATAGGATATCACGAACTCATCACCCTGTTTGTCCTATGCTGCTTTATTTTTACGGCAAAACCGGTTTTCGGTGATGACACCTGTGTGGTTTCACCGGCCGGCGATTCCATCTCGTTGCTTGGCCAGCAACAGGTTTCGGCAAACTGTCCGGAAAGCAGTATCATGTCAGGGATTGGCACGCTTTTGGCGCCGGTCGTGCCGGCGACGCGGACCGTAAGCGGAGACAAAATATATATGGCTTTGTTTAAACCCGGCAAAGGCAATTTCTGGCAAGGAAATATCGCCAAATACGGTATTTCGGCAGACAACCGGATTGTCGATGCCAATGGAAATCCGGCCACACAGCCCAATGGCGCCATGAAAGAAGATGCCGTTGGGTACTGGGCGACAATGGACTGGGCCGATGACGCCAAAAAAAATTACATCCATAACGCCACCAGGCATATCTATACGTACCTCACCGGTTTGACCGCATTTTCATCCGACAATGTTGGATTGACATCGGCCGTCCTTGGAAATCCGACCCGAAGTTCTGCGGATATCATCAATTTTGTGCGGGGGGCGGATGTTTTCGATGAGGACGGCGATGGGGATGTTACGGAAAACAGAGCCGTCATTACCGGAGATGTCCTTCACAGCGAACCTGCGATTTTTCAGTACCGATATGCAGATAAATCTTCCAAAACCATGGTGTATTTCGGTGCAAACGACGGGATGCTTCACGCGGTATTGGATGACACACAGAATTCGGGAGGCAGCCAGATGAATTTCGGCACCGAGGAGTGGGCCTTTATCCCCCCTGACCAACTTCCCCGCCTGAAAGAGATGATAGAAGGTTCAGGTCATCGGATGTATGTCGATTCCACCCCCGGGATTTACTTTAAAGACGTAGACAAGGACGGTTTAGTGGATACAAAAGACGGAGATCAAGTTGTTCTTGTTTGCGGCGAAAGAAAGGGGGGCTTCGGTTACTTTGCATTGGATGTGACGGATCCTTCTGATCCGCAATATCTCTGGAGGATCCATTCGTATGATGATGCCGAATCCGGCAAGACTGGCCCCACAACGGTCATTGGAGAAATGGGCCAAACCTGGTCCAAGCCTCAATTCGGTCTTGTCAAAACCTCGGATGAAGACACTGCAGGGACGCCGGTATTTTTTGTGGGCGGAGGATACAGTTCAAACAATCTGTCGGGGAGGGCGGTCCTTGCCGTTAATGTGCTGACCGGTGCTGTCGTGAAAAAGTTTTCCGGTTTATCCGGCATGGCATACAGCTTTGCCAGTTCGGTTGCCGTTATCGATGAGAATGGCAATGGTTTTTCGGATAAAATTTATGTGGGCGACCTGGGCGGTCAAATGTGGCGGTTTTCGAGTTTTGTGGACAGCAGCGGCAATTCTTTGGCGTTTCCCAATTGCAATGAAAATATCAATTCTTGGATTGGGCGAATTTTCTTTAAAACAGATACGAACAATGCCAGAAAATTTTTTCACCCACCGACCGTTACCCTTGAAAAAGGATATGATATGGTGTTCATGGGGACAGGAGATCGGGAAAACGCCTGCTGTAACAACGGATCCTTTGCCTGCTCGTCCAAAGCGCCGGATATCATTGCCGGCGTGAAAGATACGCATTCCAGCCAAACCGTCATCGCCGGAATGGAGTCCAGCGGAAGCTTTTTGCCTCGGGATCTGGTTGACGTTACGAACCCGATTGCCGCACCAATCAATTTGACGGTATCACAAGACGCGGATTCAAACGGGATTGTCGATCGAGGGTGGTATATCCGGCTGGTGGATGGGAGCGGCAATGCCGTGGGCGAAAAGGTTCTCGCGGAAGGTACGGTTTTTTACAAGACGTTTTATATTACGACCTTTACGCCCAACCGCGATTCCTGCGTTCCCGGCGGCGAGGCCACACTATATGCGCTGAATCATTTGACGGGTGAACCGGTCCTGGATTTTGATCATGATTCAAACAAGGATCAAAAATTCACCATCGGAGAGGGCATACCCTCGAAACCGGTTGTCCTGATAACCAGAATCAAGACAAAATTATTGATTTCAGTGGAAAGCGCAAATTTGGATGTTGCCCGACCGGGGCTTGTGGCGGCCATTAAAAATATCGATCCGTTGCTGCCGCCAATCAATTTCTTTTACAGATATTGGAGAGAAGTTTTTTAGTGTTCGTTCATAAATAGTCTTCTTGCCCAATCTGAAACGCTTGCCCTTTTAAGTTATGTTATTATTTTTGGATAGGTGTAACATCAATAGAGAATATGAAAAGGGAGCGCGTTTCCAATGAACATCATGTATTTTGAAGATATCGAAGTGGGTGAAAAGATTGTTAAATCAATAACATATCATGTTAAAAAAGAAGAGATCATCGAATTCGCCCGCCACTGGGACACACGCTATTTTCATGTCGACGAAAAAGCGGCGGTGTCGTCCGTCTTTGGAGGCCTCGTTGCCTGTTCGGCACATATCTTTTCTATTCTTTCTTGGTTTGGCACACATGGCATGAGGCGAACCGAATCCATGGCGGCGCTGGGTTTCGATGAACTTCAGATGCGCGGCCCGGTCCGGCCGGGCGACACGCTTTCCTGTTGTTTTACATACCTTGAAAAGCGCGAGTCCAGGTCCAAGCCAGACCGTGGAATTGTACGAACCTCGGCATCACTATCCAACCAGCAAAATATAGAGGTATTTTCCGCCGTTATTACGGCAATGGTTGCAAAACGTCCTCAATAGCGCCACGCTATTGGCGAAAATGAAACAAAAATCGAAGTTGCATATGCACCCCGACGATTGCATTAGTCGTTGACACTGCAAATGATATATGCCAATTTTATGATTATACGCATTCGGACTAAAAACGCAAAAACAAGGACGGTTTACCGGTTGAATAGTCCGGTTGAATTTATTCCCAGCCGATCGCCATTGCGCAACCTTTTATTCAATACACCTGGAAAGCACGAATAAATATGCAAAATCAAGAAGTTCGAAGTAAAGTTGCCAGGCGATTGCTCATCGCGGGAGGCGTACTGGTCCTTGTTTTGTTGTTGGTGTTTCTGAGCATCGTCTTTGCAGACGACCTGGTCGACATTTTCTGGTACCACTCTTTAGGTTATGAGCTTTACTTTTGGCAGCGTAAACTCTATCCTTACATTGTCTTTGCCGTCGTTTCGTTGGTATTTTTCCTGATTTTTTATTTAAATTTCTGGATTGCCTCCCGATTCCTGAAAAGATCTTCCCAACCGGTGGAAGATGCGCCGGACAAAACCTATCGCAAAATTTACAAGGCGTTTCAGACCGGCTCTTTAATGTTCTATGTCCCCCTTTCTCTGGCCCTGAGCATTCCCATCGCTCTACCGCTTTACCGCAATTGGGAAAAATTTCTTTTTTATATCTTCGGGCCGTCCATGGGGGTTTTGGATACTTTTTACGGCAAGGATGTCTCGTTCTACCTGTTTTCCTTTCCCGTCTATATCCTCATACAGCGATGGCTGCTGATCGCATTCCTTATCCTCTTGATCGGGTTGTTTGTCCTTTACATGGCGAAAAACCGTTTGCAGACCCGGCATGCGCTTCACTTCGGCCGCGGCGCAAAATGGCACTTAAGCATTTTGGTCCTGATTATTTTTTGTGTCGAAATTTGGGATTTCATGCTCCAGCGCTATGCATTGCTTTATGATAAGAGCCATGAACCGCTTTTTTACGGGCCCGGCTATGTACAGATGAACGTGATACTGCCGTTCATATGGGGTTCGCTCGCGCTGCTGGCCGCAGTGGCGGTCGCTTTGATCGTGGTCATTCAGTTCAGAAAGGGTTACAAGCTGTTTGCCGCACTCGTCGTTCTCTTGGCCATAGCCTTGACAATGCGCTATACAACCTATTTGCCGCAATTGATCCAAAACTACATTGTAAAACCCAATGAGGTCAATAAAGAGAAACCCTACATCGCCAAAAATATTCAAGCGACGCTGGACGCTTACAAGTTGACCCATGTGGATATTCGCAATTTTTCCTATCAACGCTTTCCGATGAATTATAAGGTTACCCGGGTCAAAAATGTGCTGCGAAATATTCCGGTATGGGATGCGGAAACTTTGGATTATGTTTTCAAGCAGCTCCAGGAATTGCGCACCTATTACACATTCCCGTTCGTCAACGTGGGGCGATACACGGTAACGGGCAACTATCAGCAGGTGTTTCTTTCGCCGCGCGAGGTCAATTACGACAACTTACCCCCCGGAGCGAAAAACTGGATCAACACGCATTTGACTTACACTCACGGTTTCGGCGTCGTCATGACGCCGGCCAGTCAGACCGGTGGCGAAACCATGACATGGTTTCTCAACAACATTCCTGCCGAATCCCAATACGGGCTGAACATTACTCAGCAAAGGATTTATTATGGCCTGAATAAATACCCTTATGCCATCGCCCCCAACAAGGCCGGCGAAATGGATTATCCCAAAGGCAACAGCAATGTGACGGCCGACTACCAGGGTGAAGGGGGCGTGCCCATTGCCTCGCTTTTTAAACAATTGTTGTTCGCCTACTACTTTAAGGACAAAAATATATTTTTTATGACCAAATACAAGCCGGACAGTAAAATTCTCATACGGCGCAATATTGTTAGATCGCATCCGATACATGGTGCCGTATCTCAGACTGGATCATACGCCTTATGTGGCGGTGACGCCCAAAGGGATTTACTGGATCGTCGATGCCTTCACGACATCGCCGTGGTATCCGGACTCCGCGCCTTATAAATCCGGGGGTTCTTCTTTGAACTATATTCGCGATTCCGTAAAAATCGTGGTCGACGCTTTCAACGGCAGCGTCGACTTTTATGTGTACGACCCAAAAGACCCCATAATCCGGGCTTACGAGCGTATCTATCCGGGACTTTTTAAAGATAAATCGCAAATGCCGGCTGAACTCAAGCCCCACGTGCGCTACCCAAAAGATGTATTCGACATTCAAATGGCCATTTATGCCAAATACCATCAAACCGATCCCCAGGTTTTCTTCCAGCAGGAGGATATCTGGACCTATGCGGCGAACATGGAGGGTAAAAATGCACTGCCGACAAAACCCTATTATCTGACCCTGGACTTGATCGATCCCAGCCGGCTCGATTTTCTGCTGCTGCTGCCCATGTTTCCCAAAGGCAGAGATAATTTGAGGGCCTTGGCCATCGCGGGATGCGACGATCCCAATTACGGCAGAATCATTTTGTATAATTTCCCCAAAGGCGAACTGGTCTACGGACCCGACCAGATCAATGCCTTGATCCACCAGGACCCGGACATCGCCCAGCAATTCACCCTTTGGGATCAGGCCGGATCGTCGGTCGTGAGAGGCAAAATGATCATCTTACCCATCGAAAAGAGCATTCTTTTCATTCAACCGGTTTATCTCAAAGCCACGTCGCGGGTAAAGATACCGGAACTGCAGCGCATCATTATGAGCGAAGGCCAAGTCGCAGTGATGGAGACCTCTCTGGAAAAAGCTTACAGCGCTCTTCATGACAGCGTGTCCAAGCAATTGGAGGGATTGGAAAAGCGTTTCCCCCAAGTGACTGCCGTGCCGAATCAAACAACCCCGAATCAGCCGAGCGAACGGGGAGCGGGCGCCAATGCGCCAAAAAAGGATCACACGCCGCAGGCTGGCCAAGGTCAACATAAGCAGCCCGGTTTGAGCAACCCATCCAAACCATAATTTTTCCCTCTATTCGTTTATCTCCTTTCAACAAGGCCGATGAGGGTGTTTTTGAAGCCAGTGCCAGTTTTTATCGAATCATCCTGGAGTGTATCGGTGTCAACGAAGCCTGCAAAATATTCGCGGGGTGTTTTATCGGATACCATGTAGAGCGTTAGCGAAACATTTGTTTCACTGCCGGAGACTTCAGGAGGGTTTGTTATGTTATCCATAGCAGCGGGCCGGGAATGGGTGGCCAGCATTTCTATAGATTTCATGAATTTATTTCGCCAGTTTACCCAAGTGTCATCTTCATCGGCAACCACAGGGACGGTATCGAAACGAATGATCGGGTTTGTTTCAGGCAGATTGTCGACGAGATGCTCAATCACAGCCCGGCTGGTGGTGATAAACAGTCCAAAATCCTGAGGATCCTTCAGCATAACAGCTGCCCAGGCCGCTATTCGCTCGGCCGTCATATAACGGCCTGGATCCTTAAATTTTATTGCCGCATGCGCCATGGAACGGGCTTGAATGTCGTCCTCTTCTCCTTTGAGATCCTTCATGAAATCCGCTTCCATGGCGTCAATATCCATCAGATCCTGAGACAGTCTTTCATTTTCAAGGTCATATTCCTGGGCCATGTGAAGAAATAATCCCGCATTGAACAATGAATCGGGTTTTTCCTGGGTTGGGATGTGCCGGGTGGTTTTTTTGAGTTCCGACCTGATCTGTGAAGAAGCGTCTGTATCGAAAAAAGGGATTTTACGGGCCATGGTTTTTAAAAAAGCAATTTCGGTTCCCTGGTGGGTATTGATCCATGCCCGGTAGTCTTTATAGATACTATCGAGCAGCCCGCCGTTGATTTCCATGGGAACGCGTATGTCAAGGATGCTGTTATCGAGCATATTTTGCATGTCATCCGGTACTTTTGCGGCGGATATCTGGTACACCGTGATTTGTCCGAAACAGGTGGCCAGGGCCTTTCCCGCGGATTCGGGAATATAGGTAAAAGGAAAGTATATTGGTTTCATGGTTTTTTTTCCGACTTCGTTAAATTGTTAAATCTTGTATTCATCAGTGTTTGATCGAGAACCCTGCTTTTTAGTCCAAAAATACTAAACACGAAACACGAAACACGAAATATTCGATATTCGGATTTTGCCTGAACATAACTTCCCGTTTAGACACTAATTCACTATTTTGGTGTCCTTAAGGGTAACCCCCCGCGCCTTGAGCTGATCCCGGATCTTGTCGGCAAGATGATAGTTCTTCTCAAGCCTGGCCTGTTCTCTTTCCTTGATGAGACGCTGGACCTCGGGATCATGGACGGCATCTTCAAAATTAAAAATTTTAAGAACAATATCCAGATTACGAAATGCATCCAAGATTTTCAAAGCACCGTCCGGATCCAATCGTTTTTCCAAAACCAGAATGTTTATCTTTTTGACATTTTTAAATATGGACGCCATGGCCGCCGATATGTTCAGATCATCATCCATGGCACTGATAAACCCCTGTTTGATGTCGTACATCAACTGATCCAACTCAAGAAAGGGCGATCCGCCCGGCTTGATGTGAATCAGCAAGTTGACGCAAGAATCGAGCCGCTTTAATGCGTGTTTTGCATCTTCGAGCCGATCTTTGGAAAACGTGATGGGCTTTCGGTAATGACCGGAAATCAGCCAGTACCGGATATCCCGGCCGGTGTATCCCATGTTTGTCAGGTCGGATAGGGTTTGTCCGGCGCCCTGTTCGTCCACTTTTTTGCCATCGACGAGAACCCGGTCGCAGTGCACCCAGAACCTGGCAAGGGGTTTTCCGGTCAAAGCACCGGCAATGGCGATTTCGTTTTCGTGATGGGGGAAAACCAGCTCTCGGCCGCTGGCATGAATGTCATAGGTTTCCCCGAGATATTTCATGGCCATGGCCGCGCATTGAATATGCCAGGAAGGACGCACATTTCCCCACTCGGTTTTGATAAAGATTCCTCTTTTGAGTTCGGAGAGTTTGGATCGCTTCAATAATGTAAAATCTCTGGGATTGTCTTTTTCATATTCGTCCAGGTCTACGGTTGCGCCCAGCCTGATTTTGTTAAGATCGATCCCGGACAGCCGGCCATAGTCGGAGAAACGGGAGATATCGAAATACAATGATTTCAGCTTTTCATAAGCCACCCCTTTTTTGACCAGTTTTTCGGTCAGCGACACCATGTCGTGGACATGTTCGCTGGCCTTGGGATAATTTGTGGCAGGTTTGATGTTCAGAATTTCCAGATCTTTTTTAAACGACTCGATATGCCGGGTGGTAAATTCGGCAAGTTCCAACCCTTTTGCTTCGGATCCTTCGATGGTTTTGTCGTCCAGATCGGTAATGTTCATAATGTGGGTGACGTCATATCCACGGAATTCAAGATACCGGCACAACAGATCCGAAAAGATGACCCGCCGGCATTGCCCCAGATGCATTTTTGCGTAAGCAGTGGGGCCGCAGGAATACATGGAAACCTTGCCCGGCAATATCGGTTTAAAGGGTTCCTTGCTCCGGCTCATGGTGTTGAAAAGCATCAGGCTGACCTTTTCCTGTACCGCAAAGAGCGTGGTGCTCAGATACCGTTCTCCACCGTCTGGAAAGATGACCACAAGGGTGCCGCCGGCCATCTCTTTTGCTTTCTTTTGGGCGATCACCATGGCGGCCCCGCTGCTCATTCCCACAAAAATCCCTTCTTCTTTTGCGAGGCGCCGCGTCATCTCAAAGGCTTCTTCATCCTCGATATTCACGATGTCATCTAAGAGCTTTTTATAAAATATTTCAGGACGGTATGCTTCCTTCATATTTTTAAGGCCCTGGATTTTATGTCCCAGGTACGGCTCGACCCCGACGATCTTGATGTCGGGGTTATATTCTTTCATCCTCCGGCTCAGCCCCATCAGGGTGCCGCTGGTCCCTAAGGTGGCCACCACCATGGTCACTTTGCCGCGGGTTTGCTCCCAGATCTCAGGGGCTGTTCCATAATAGTGGGCCTGCCAGTTGGCGGGGTTGTTGAATTGATCGGCCATAAAATAGGTGTCGGGATTTTCACGAGCCAGTCGATAGACCTCTTCAATAGCGCCGTCGGTTCCCAGATGTCCGGGGGTCAGCAAAATATCCGCCCCTCTGGCCTTTAGAATTTTCTGGCGTTCAATGCTGGCGGCTTCGGACATGGTCAGTAAAAGCTTATATCCCTTCACGGCACACACCAGCGCCAGGCCGATGCCCGTGTTTCCGCTGGTGGCTTCGATGACCGTCTTTCCGGGAGTCAGCTCTCCGGATTTTTCGCCGTTTTCGATCATAAACAACGCGGCCCGGTCTTTGATGGAGCCTCCCGGGTTAACATATTCCAGCTTCGCGAGTATGGTGACATTCGGGTTTGGGTTAAGATGCCTGATTTCAACAAGGGGCGTATTGCCGATGGCGTCAAGAATTGAAAAACTCATTGTATCGATATTCCGTTTTTAAAAAATGATGGATTCGTAAAAAAGTCTAACATTCACCACGAAGGACACGAAGATCACGAAGTAACACAAAAATAAATAAATCCAACTCCGTATTTTTCGTGGTTTTAAATAAAAATGCGTTTTGGCGACGCATTACACGTTCATCAAAAATTAAAATAGACCCTTCATTGCGTCGGACAGGGTTTTGATAATTTTTTCTCGAACGTCCTTTTCTTTTCCTGAAGCATCGATGACGCAAAAGCGCTCCGATTCAAGACGGGCCATTTCAAGATATCCGGAGCGCACTTTTTTGTGAAATGACAGCGTTTCTTCTTCGAACCGGGTCTCTTCGTAGTTTCGGGCTCCTTTGTTGATCTGTTTCCAGGCGCGGGCAAGGCCCATCTCAACAGGAAGATCCAGCAAAATGGTCAGATCCGGTTTTAAGTTCTCAAACAACAGGCAATGCATTTTTTCGAGCAGATGGATATCGATTCCCCTTGCATACCCCTGATAGGCTATTGTTGCATCAAAGTAACGATCACACAAGACGGTCTTGCCTGCGGCCAAAAGAGGAAGCACACATTCACTGATATGCTGGGCTCGGTCCGCCGTGTACAGCAAGAGCTCTGTCAGCGGGTCCATGTCTTTGCTCAAAGGGTCCAGGAGAATGGCCCGTATTTTTTCGCCGATGCGCGTGCCTCCCGGTTCCCTGGTGATGACACAGTCATGGCCTTTGTCCAGAAGAAATCCCGCAGTGCTCCGGACATGAGAGGTCTTACCCGATCCTTCTATACCTTCAAAAGAGATAAACATAATCAGACATTCTTTTTCCCTTTATAAAAATGACGCTCCAAAATTCGATGGTAAGACGTCCAGGGCTCCATCGGAATCCTCCGAAGCCATGAAATCCCGGATGCCGTTGACCTTGGAGTCGATTTCGTCGATATAATTCAGCAGAACCGCCTCGATGATTTTGGGCGGTTCCGGTGAACCGAACTCACGAGCGCCGTGGTGGCTGACAATCATATGCTTGAGCAGCAGTGCCTGGTCTTCGGGGAACGCTTCGATTTCCGAAAGTTTTTCATCCACCATTTTTAATCCGATTACAATGTGGTTCAGCAGCCGACCCTTATCGGAATAGTCTATCTTGAACTGATACTCGAATTCATCGATTTTTCCGATATCGTGAAATATTGCACCGGCGATCAGAAGATCCCGGTCAACGCCGCTGTAATGCCCTGCGATTTTGTCCGCCAGGCTCACCATTGAAAGGGTGTGTTCCAGCAGGCCGCCGATGTAAGCATGGTGCATTTTTTTCGCCGCAGGCGCAGTTTTGAATTTGTGCACAAATTCTTTGTCATTCCAGAATGCATCAACAAGCCTTTTGAGATAGTCGGTTTTAATGGAATCCGTGATTTTTAAAAGCCGGTCGAACATGCCCTCGATGTCCCGGGAGGTTTGCGGCAGAAAATCGCCGGGATCCACACGGTCGCCGGGAATGGACTCCATTTTCTTGATCACCACCTGCAAAGCGCCTCTGTATTCCCCGACGTGGCCGTTGATATGCACAAAATCTCCGGATGTAATACCGGCGGTTATCCGTTCCACGTCGTCCCACACGACGCCTTTAATCCTTCCGGTCTTATCGGAAAGGGTGATATTCAAAAAATTGTTCCCATCCCTTTTTTGAGACAGAATTTTTTCGGATAAAACAAAGATGTCGTCAACAACGTCTCCGGCTTGGATATCGGTGATGAACCGCTTCTTCATACGGTGTTATCCTTTTTTAAGAAGACATCTTCTAAGTTCCACTGTCGAAGCTTCTTCAGCATGCGGTAATCTGTGGCGTCGCATTGAATCGGGGTAATGGAAATAAAATTTTCGTTCAGCGCGGCACCGTCGCTTTCGGGCGTGTTGAATGATGCTCCGGCATCGGCGCCATGCCAGTAATAGATACGGTTGCGCGGATCGACCCGTTTATCCACATACTCGTGATACAAAGCGGTCTCCTGCCTGCTGATGCGAACTCCTGCGATCCGGGTTTCGGGAATATCCGGTATGTTGACATTCAGAAATGTCCCAACGGGCAGTCCTTTTTCATATACATTGTCGGCCAATTTTGCGGTGAACCTCGCAGCATAATCATATCCTGACACTTTATGCCCGGCTATGGAGACGGAAATTGCCGGAACTTTGTATAACGCCGCCTCTTTGGCAGCGGCGACGGTACCGGAATAATTGATGTTCACCCCTATGTTTGCGCCCGGATTGATTCCGGAGATCACCATGTCCGGTTTGACGTCGAGGATCTCCATGAGACCGATCTTGATGCAGTCCACCGGTGTTCCATTCACGGCATATCCCCGAAATCCATTATTGACCTTGATTCGTGTTGTGCGCAGGGGTTGATGAAGGGTAATCCCGTGCCCTACGGCGCTTCGCTCTCGATCCGGCGCAATAACGGTGACCGAATGCCGGCAGGAAAGGGTTTCATACAGTGCCCAGAGTCCTTCGGCGTATATGCCGTCATCATTGGTTAAAAAAATATTCATCTTCTGTTTCGATGTTGGAATTTATTGACAATAAAAGACTAATATTTTTCAATAAAAAATAAAAACATCTATGGACTTTGAAACTACATCTTGACTTTTTTCATCAAAAAAGCATTTATACTTGATATTTTATGATGATTCAAGATGTTATTGACATGTATCAGGCACAGAACTGAATTTTTCCCATCGAAGCGGATGCAGGGGATCTGAACAAGTCCTTTCGCTTCGCTCATAAATTGGAATGATGGAATACTGGGATACTGGAATATTGGGTATGAAAATTCGGATGACGGCTTATTTGAAATATCGATCTAATTCCGAAAAATCCCATGATTCCAATCTCCCAACATTCCACCATTCCATGACAGCGGCATAAACAAAAAGCCATTAATAGATCTTTAATTTCGGCAGATTATAGTATTACAGAGACATCAAATCATATGGGCCATTTCCAAAATTCTCGATGTTTGCTGCTTAGAGTATTTAACCATTATAAGAAAAATTCTTCCTGCTTTAATTGCTTCGCATGGTCTTGGGCTGTTATTTCTTGCTCCCTTTCCCTGCCTGAATTAATGTATTTCACTAAACGCCGTCTTGCCAACTTTCGGCTTGTTCTGATCTTATTGATCGTGACTCTGATCTCCGGCCGAGTTTTCGCTGAAAATACGATCAGCGGGTTTAAAGATGATAAGAAGGTCCCATGGCACATTATTGCCGATGAAATCAGTTACGATGAAAAGGCGGATGTCTATATCGGAAAAGGCAACGTCAGGATAACCAAAAAAGAAAAAAACCTCAATGCCGATTATGTTCGTTTTAATCAACGGACAATGGACGTATTTGCAAAAGGCCATGTGATCCTGACGGTGGGGAAAGACATTCTCACCGGCGACAGCGCCCAAATGAATCTGAATACGGAAACGGGAACCATTTATAACGGCGTCATATTTCTCGAACAAAACAATTACCATATTAAAGGGAATACCATTAACAAAACGGGTAAAGACACGTATACCGCGGATAAAGCCAGCATTTCCACATGTGACGGCGATCCGCCGGCATGGAAAATTACCGGCAGAGATTTAAAAATTACCGTGGAAGGATACGGTTTCGTGAAGCATGCGGCGCTTTGGGCCAGGAAGATTCCTGTGCTCTATACCCCGTTTCTTGTATTTCCCGTAAAGCTGAAACGCCAGACAGGGTTGTTGACACCCCAGATCGAATATTCAGACCGTAAAGGGGGCAGATATATTCAGCCGTTTTACTGGGCCATCAATGAAAGTTCAGACGCGACATTTTATTCTGACTATATGAGCCGTCGCGGAGAAAAGCTGGGGCTGGAATATCGCTATATTTTGGACGAGCAGTCCAAAGGGACCCTGATGTACGATTTTTTAGATGACCGGCAGGTCGATGACGGCTCGCCGGGTTCAGAGAAATGGGGATATGAAGGTGACGGTGCATTGCGTCCCAATTCCGACCGTTACTGGTTCAGGATGAAACATGATCAGGCGTTGCCTCACCAATTCTTTGCACAGCTTGATCTCGACATTGTCAGCGATCAGGATTATCTTCACGAGTTCAAAGATGGATACACGGGATATGATGACACCACGGCATATTTTGAAAAAGCATTTGGAAGAGGTTTCGATGATTATAACGATCCTATAAGGCTCAACAGATTAAACGTCGGCAGGAACTGGCCCCTTTACAGTCTAAATGCCGAGCTGCGATGGTACGACGATGTGATAAAACGCCGCCAGCAAGAGACGGATAATACCGTGCAACGCTTGCCGACGATCAATTTCAACGGGTCAAAGCAACAATTTTTGACTTCGCCGTTTTATTTTGACCTGGCTTCCCAATACACTTATTTTTACAGCGAAGACGGCCCGAGAGATCATCGGGTTGATATATATCCCAGATTCTATCTGCCGTACACTTTCGGCAGCTACTTTACCATTGAACCCTCGGTGGGTCTTCGTGAGACAGTATGGCATTTCGATAAAAAAGAGTACGAGACTTCGGGTAAAAGCACACTCTACAGAGAGTTATATGATCTAAAAGTCGATTTGACTTCAGAGGTTTATCAAATATTCAATTTTAACGCGGGAAGCGTTGAACGGATCAAACATACCATCAGGCCTGAGATCATTTACGAATATACTCCTGATAAGGATCAGTCTGAATTGCCTTCTTTGGATTATATCGATCGGATTCCGGAGAAAAATCTGATTACTTACTCCGTTACGAACACGTTAACCTCAAAATTTAAAAAAAATACAAAAGAAAAGGAAACCCGGCTTTCGGATAAACCGGCCGGATACAAAAGTGATAAACCGTCAAATTATGATTACCATGAGTTTTGCCGGTTTAAGCTGGAACAAAGTTATGACATCAACAAGGAAAAAGAAGATGTTCCCGAGCCGTTTTCCCCGATTCACGGGGAACTCGAACTAACGCCGAGAAGATATTTATCTCTAAGAGCGGATGCCGACTGGTCGCATTATGACCGAAACTTTCGGTCGCACAATATTTCGGCGACACTGCATGATGAGCGGGGAGACAGCATCTATGTAGAGCATCGGTATCAGCGGGATATCAGTGAGACCCTTTACACCGACGTGAAGGTAAAGTTATCGGACAGCGTCTTGATGCTCGGAGAGTATGAACGAAATATTTTTGACGGCATAACCTTGAAATACGGTCTCGGATTTTTATACAACACCCAGTGCTGGTCACTGAAGTCTATTTTTGCAAAAGAGGGGGAAGATCTGAGTTTTCGATTTATGATTATATTATATGGTATCGGACAGATCAGTTAGGGCAAAATCAAACTGGACTTCTTTAACTAAAACGAATATATTGATAAACAATATGGCACTATCGGAACTGAAATATTCTTGGTATGTCCTGCACACGAAAAGCAGATTCGAAAATGTGGTCAACGACGGTCTCGCCAAAAAATCGATGGAGGTTTTCCTGCCTAAAGTTCAGGTCAGAAGCAGGCGACGCGATCGAAAGGTGATGATCAGGGTTCCGCTTTTTCCCGGGTACTTGTTTGTCAAAACCAATCTGGAACCTTATCAACACCTTGAAATCGTCAAAACCGTGGGGGTCGTGCGTTTTGTCGGCAACAAAGACGGCCCGATTCCGGTGCCTTCGGAGACCATTGATTCCTTGCAAATCATGGTCAAAGGGGATGGTTCCGTGACCACGGGTACCCGATTTAAAAAAGGGGACAGCGTCATTGTGGTTTACGGCCCTTTTGCCGGCGTTGTCGGAATCTTTTCGCGATACGGGGGAAAAGGGCGGGTTATCGTTAACATCGAAGCCCTGGGGCAGTATGCCGGGGTGGATGTAAATGAAGATGACATTGAGATACTTCCGAAAATATTGACATAACAACTTGACTTATCGTAAAATTACATTTTATAAAATTAAAATTTTGAATGTCTCGTAAAAAGGCGCCCAAACGCTTTTTTTTCAAAACCACGAAGAACACGAAGTCCACTTTAAAATATGACTTGATGTTAATTTGGCAAATATAACCTTTATATAAATTGGATAACTTCCGGTTTAAGTAGCTTAGATCACTACCGGATATTTTGAAAAGGAGGATTTATGAACAAATTGGAGCTGATATCCGCTTTAAAAACAGAAGCAAACATTTCTAAAGCAGAAGCGGCAAAAGTGGTTCAGATATTTTTCGACAACATGGCCGATGCAATGGAAAAAGGCGAACGTGTGGAAATTCGAGGATTGTGCAGTTTTTTTGTAAAAAATTATAAAAGTTACACCGGCAGAAATCCTAAAACCGGTGAACAAGTGATGATTAAACCCAAGAAACTGCCGTTTTTTAAATCCGGAAAAGAATTAAAAGATCGTGTAGATTATTAAACGGTTGTTTGGTTTTCAGTCGATGCCTGGATTTGAGTCGATATTGGGTCAAGAAAAGCCGATACGACTTTTGAAGATGTTTCTTCAAAACGAGGCGATACCCCATGCTCTTTTATTTCTCGGAATTGACGGGGTGGGTAAAACCACTACGGCAAGGGCGTTTGCCATGGCATCCAATTGTACGGCCGTGAAAAACAGGCATCTTTTTTTTAAGCAAGATGCCCCATCGATTCATAGCACGGCACAGGATTCAACGGCAGAAAACGACATTTGCCCCGGTTGCAAATCATGCAATAAAATCGAGAAAGGCAATCACCCGGATGTTATTCTGGTTGAACCGACGGGCCCTTATATCAGGATTAATCAAATACGTAATCTGTGCAACACCCTCACCATGAAACCTTATGAGGCAAGATTACGGGTGGTTATCATTAAAGATGCTCAGGCCATGAATCCTTCAGCGGGGAATGCGCTCCTGAAAGTGTTGGAAGAACCTCCGGATCGAACAGTTTTGATCCTTACCGCGATGCAGACATCTGATCTTCTTCCTACGATTGTATCCCGTTGCCAGCATATTCGATTTAGTCCAATTCCCGGCAATCATCTCAAGACGATGCTAATGGAAAAACAAGGCGCAGGCCCCGAAGATGCCGAGATCTTGACCATCATGGCAAATGGAAGTTTTTCCAAGGCGCTGTCCATGATGCGCCAAATGAAAAAAACGAACTGGATCAAGCGAAGGGCTTGGCTGCTCAATGAAGTTGAATCATTGCCTTTAATGCCCACGCCTTTTTGCTTGGCGTTTGCGGAAACCTTATCAAAAAATAAAGAAACCTTAACGGATTCGCTGGAAGTGATGACATCTTGGTTCAGAGATCTCATTGTATGCCGATTTCATCCTGCAAAAGTGATGAATAAAGATATCATCGAAAAGATTCATAAAAGTTCGAAAAAAATGACCGTTGATTCACTACTCTCAAAAATCGAATACATTCATTTGGCGCAGAGAAACATACAGTTAAATTCCAATCTGCGGCTGACATTGGAAGTGTTGATGACGCGACTTGCAAGGGCTTAAATCACAATCTTAAACTTTTGCATTGTCAGGGTTTTAATAAAATAAAGAAATTGAATATATGAAAAGAGTCGTTGGAATTAGATTTAAACACGCCGGGAAGGTGTATGATTTTGACAGCGGTGCATTTGTCCTCCATCGCGGGGATCATGTTATCGTTGAAACCGAACAGGGGTTGGGTATGGGAATGGTGGTTATCCCGCCGACGCCATACGATGAATCTGCCGCCGGTCCATCGGGCAAGCCGCTTAAAAAAGTGTTTCGCCTGGCAAACCCGGATGATTTTTCTCAAAGAGAAAAAAATATAGAGACGGAAAAGAAGGCTCATGCTTACTGCCTGAGCTGCATTCGCGAACTGGGACTTAAAATGAATCTTTTTAGCGTTGAGAGTTCCTTTGACGGCAGCAAGTTGATATTTTTTTTCACCTCCGAAGGTCGTGTTGATTTTCGTCAACTTGTCAAAATGCTCGTTAAAGAATTTGGCGTACGCGTCGAGATGCGACAGGTTGGGATACGCAACCAGGCAAAAATGTGCGGCGGCATCGGAAGATGCGGTCGAGAAATATGCTGTTCGGCATTTATCGAAAGATTCGGCCCTGTCTCCATACGGATGGCAAAAGAACAAGGACTTTCGCTTAATCCTACCAAAATCTCCGGCCAATGCGGCCGGCTCATGTGTTGCTTGACCTTTGAACATGAAATGTACCATGAGATACAAGAGAATTTTCCAAAAATCGGCGCAAAGGTGACCACCAAAGACGGGAAAGGGAAAGTGGTCAGACATAATGCGCTGTACAATCGGATTGCCGTTCGATTGGACAACGGCGAGGAAATAGAGACGGGGGCAGATGAGATCATCAATGACTGACCCTATGGACAGGGATTTGCGTTTCGCACCTTCAGATCGAAGTCAGGAGAACAGATGGTAGATCCTTTTTATATCACGACGCCCATTTACTATGTGAATGCCCGCCCCCATCTTGGACATGCCTATACCACCATTGTGGCCGATGTCGCTTCCCGGTTTCATGCCATGTGCCAAGCAAAGACTTTCTTTCTGACCGGCACAGATGAGCACGGCGACAAGGTTGTTCAGGCGGCTAAAAAAGAGCACCAAAGCCCCAAGACCTATGTTGATAAAATCAGCGGCCTTTTCAGAGCCCTTTGGCCTGAAATGAATATCAAGTACAGCCATTTTATTCGTACGACCGATGCTTACCACATGACGTTGGTGAAGCAGATCATGCAAAAAATTTATGATTCGGGTGATATCTATTTCAGCGAATACGAAGGGCTTTACTGCTTTGGTTGTGAGCGTTTCTACACGGAGAGAGAGCTGGTCGACGGCAAGTGCCCCGACCATGAAACACCTCCCGAGCCGATTAAAGAATCCAACTATTTTTTCAAGATGAGTCGCTACCAGGACTGGCTGATCGATCATATTCATAACCACTCTGATTTTAT
Source organism: uncultured delta proteobacterium (assembly GCA_963778575.1). Classification (GTDB taxonomy): domain Bacteria; phylum Desulfobacterota; class Desulfobacteria; order Desulfobacterales; family UBA11574; genus UBA11574. The sequence goes on from CAVZUV010000001.1 coordinate 160,983, forward strand.
CACCCCGAAGCGGTATAAGAACGAAGTGCTGTCCTTTCTCAAAGAACCCCTTGAAGACCTTTGTATATCCAGACCCAAAACACGTCTTAAATGGGGAATTACCCTACCGTTTGATAAAGAATACGTGACCTATGTTTGGTTCGATGCGCTGTTGAATTACGTCTCGGCCCTGGGGTATCCGGATGGAGATCGGTTTAACACCTTTTGGCCGTATGCCCAGCATATTATCGCCAAGGATATTTTAAAACCCCATGGTATTTACTGGCCGATTATACTCAAGGCAGCCGGTATTCCCGTATATCAAAAATTGCACGTTCATGGATACTGGAATGTCGATCAGAGCAAAATGTCTAAAAGTATCGGAAATGTCGTCGAACCGCTTTACCTGAAAAATGTTTACGGTCTCGATGCATTTCGGTTCTTTTTGATGCGGGATATGACCTTTGGACTCGATTCCAATTTCAATGAAGAAGCACTGATACAACGGATCAATTCCGATCTGGCAAATGATCTCGGGAATTTATTCAGCAGGGTCCTGGCAATGGTTCACAAGTATTTTTCCGGTGTCGTTCCTGACGTCGATGCCCAAGTGGAGCAAGAACTGGATCTTGGGTTGAAATCGGAAGCCCTGAAAGTTATCGGAAAATATGAACAGCATATGGCAAAATTCGCTTTTAACAAGGCGATCGTGACGGTTTGGGGATTTATCAACCATATGAACAAATATATCGACCTTACGACCCCTTGGGTGCTTGCAAAGAAAAAATCCAGTCGAAAACAGCTTGAAGTGGTCATTTACAACCTTCTTGAATCCCTGCGAATCATATCCGGTCTCATCTATCCCGTCATGCCGGATACTGCGGTAAGCATGCAGAAACATCTCGGCATCAATCCCAAAAAACAACTTTTTCATATGGATATTCTTAAAGCCTGGAAAACCTTGAACCCGGGCACGAAGATTCCAAAATCGATTACACTTTTTCCAAGAATCGATCATAAAGAGGATCGTATGACACTTGCCGAGCAAAAAGATTCCCCGCCCCATGCGCTGGACGTTAAACCCGAAATAACCATTGATGTTCTCAACAAGGTTGATCTCAGGGTGGCCACGGTCCTTCACGCCGAGGTGGTCCCCCGGGCCAAAAAATTATTAAAGCTTGATATTGACATGGGGGAAAAACGGACCATCGTGGCCGGCATATCGGAGTCCTATTCTCCGGAGGATTTGGAGGGTCGCCAGGTTATCGTTGTAGCAAACTTAAAGCCGGCCAAGTTGATGGGGATACTCTCCAACGGCATGTTGCTGGCTGCCGTGGGAAAAGACGGGTCCGCCGTAGCGACCCTTGACAAAAAGGTGACGCCGGGGACTCCCCTGCGTTAGTATCAATCAATAAATGTTGATTCTGTAAGACAATCTATGGACTGGAAACGGAACACAGATACCACGATTATTGAGAGATTGAACTGGCGGGAATATCAGACCGACCTGAAAAGGACCTCAGCCAAAAAAAGACTTACGATGGGTACCCTTAAATATACCGTCTGGGCGTTTTTTTTATGTGTTGTGGCCTATGGAATCATTACCGAACTCGGCAGGCAATCTTTTTCGCATTTGGCCACAAACAATTCTTCACCATTTCATTATGACCGTTCTTTTGACAAGAAGAAAATTCAGGCGCTTTTAAATGATATATCTTTTATCAACTTAGAGGAAAAAAGTTTCGATTTTGCTTCCAACGGGCATCAATACAGGGTTGACACCAGCCTTGATATCGAACTTCAGCATTATCTTTTGTCAAAGTTGAACACCTCCACTGCCCGATACATCGGAATTGTGGCTATGGATCCGGCGACGGGCAGAATTTTATCCATGGTCAGTTTTGATAAAATCAATGCATCAAACAACCCGTGCCTGGAGAGCATATTTCCTGCGGCGAGCATATTTAAAATCGTCACGGCATCTGCCGCCATTGAAAAATATGGTTTTGGTCCCAACCATGTGTTTACCTTCAACGGTATGAAACACACGTTATACAGGTCCCAGCTAAAAGATCGGAAAACCCGGTACACCAATAGAATCACATTTAAAGATGCGTTTGCCCAATCGGTGAATCCGGTGTTTGGAAAAATCGGGGCCCTTTATTTGGATAAAGAGACCATTATAAAATATGCAAAAGCCTTTGGTTTCGACAGAAAGATCAATTTCGAGCTCCGACTTGATCCCAGTTGCGTCGCCGTAACCGATAAACCGTATCGATGCGCCGAGATTGCCAGCGGGTTTAACAATAATACAAAAATATCTCCCATTCACGGGGCGATGATGGTTTCGGCAATTATCAATCAGGGGAAGCTGCCGGAGCCCGCCATCGTCGACCGGATCGTTAACGAAAAAGGAAGCGTCATTTATCAGAACCGAACGGTCCCTATCGGCCGGGCGATCACTGCGGATGCATCCGCAATACTGAATCGTCTAATGACGACCACCATAAAAAGCGGCACCTTAAGAAAAACATTTCGGCGATATAAAAGAGACAAGGTCCTTTCAAGGCTCAATATCGGCGGCAAAACAGGCTCCATAGACAATAAAACCCATGATGTAAGATTTGACTGGTTTGTTGGATTTGCCGAGGAAAAGGAGGGGAAAGCGGAAAATAGCTCTGTCCGTTATCGTGGCCCACGAAAAATACATCGGGCTTCGCGCCGGTTATTATGCGCGTATTGCCATTAAATCGTATTTTGATCGCTATCTTGCACAAGAAAACAATCATCCGTTAAAAAAGCTGGTCGCTTCTAAAACGAAGATACAGACCGCCGGTGATAAAATGTAATCGTTAAGGAGATTCATCATGCCGGGTTTTGAGATATTTGGTGAGGAAGAGCGCAAAGAAGTTCAGGATGTTCTCGATACGGGCGTACTGTCCCGTTATGGTTTCGAGGCCGTCCGAAAGGGGCGCTGGAAAGCAAGGACATTTGAAACCGAACTGGCAAAACGGATCGGCGTAGAATATTGTCATTTATGTTCCAACGGCACCGCAGCCCTTAGTATCGCCTTGGCGGCATCCGGCATCGGCGCCGGAGATGAGGTCATCGTCCCGCCGTTTACGTTTATTGCTACCATTGAAGCGGTATTGGCTGCCGGTGCAATTCCTGTTTTTTCCGACATTGACGACACGCTCTGTATCGACCCCGAATCCCTTGAATCCGTGATCACTCCCCGTACAAAAGCGGTTTTGCCGGTCCATATGTGCGGTGCAATGGCGCATATCGAAGAAATAAAAAAGTTTTGCCTTCAAAAAGGGCTGGTGATGATCGAAGACGCGTGCCAGTCCATGGGCGGCACCTTTAACGGAAAATCACTGGGCACATTCGGACAAATGGGATGTTTTTCATTCGATCCCGTCAAAACGGTTACATGCGGTGAAGGCGGTGCGGTTGTTACCAATGACAAAAACCTCTATACCCTTGCCGATGCCTATGCGGACCACGGCCACGACCATATGGGAAATGATCGGGGACTCGAAGGGCATTTTATACTTGGGAACAACTTTCGCATCAGCGAATTGAACGCAGCCGTCGGATTGGCCCAGTTGAAAAAACTTGATTTCATTTTGGAAAAACAAAGAGCGCATAAAAAAGCCATCAAGGATGCTTTGGCACAATTTCCTGAGATCAGTTTTAGGAAGATCCCCGATCCCAAAGGAGATTCTGCGACGTTTCTCTCATTTTTCCTGCCGGATGAATCTCTCGCCCGAGCCGCATCGGCATCCCTCGCCGATGCAGGTGTTGATGCCTGTTTTTACTGGTATGACAACAACTGGCATTATATTCGACAATGGGACCACTTCAAAGCCCTCAAGTCCCCGGCCGGATTGCCGATAACTTTAGTTAAAGATCGTCCCGACTATGAAAAAATACGGCTTCCCATATCGAACGGCATTATGAAAAGGACCATCTCCATGCTGATAAAACTCTCCTGGACGGCGGATGAGCTTTCACGGCGGATCGAAAAAATAATAAAGGCATTTCGAAAAATTAGAAAATAGGAAAGAGGAAAGAGAAAACCGAGGTTTTTATCATGTTTCGAAATTTCAAAATGGTTTCTTATGTTGTTTTCGGACGCGGTAGTTTCAACCAGTTGGATGATATTCTCGCTCAGACACGACGATCAGAAGGTGATTTTTCGGTTTTTCTGGTGGATGATGTTTTTCAAGACAGCGGCTTGAAAAACAGAGTGCCGGTAAGAAACCGGGATAAACTCATATGGGTCAACGTCGATGACGAACCCAAGACAACATATGTGGATGCGTTGACGCGGCAGATCAAGGATTTTTCCGCCGAATTACCTGCAGCGGTCATCGGAATCGGCGGCGGCAGCACCATGGATATTGCCAAAGCAGTATCCTTGATGCTCACAAATCCGGGATCTTCTGCGGATTACCAGGGGTGGGATCTGATCAAAAATCCTGCCGTATATCATGTGGGTATTCCGACATTATCCGGAACCGGCGCCGAAGTATCCCGAACGACCGTACTCTCAGGCCCTGAAAAAAAGCTCGGGATCAATTCCGACTTCACGGTGTTCGATCAAATTGTGCTCGATCCCGAATTGATCACAGGCGCCCCTGCGGATCAACGCTTCTATACCGGAATGGACTGCTATATACACTGTGTGGAATCTTTAAACGGTACCTATCTTAACGCATTCAGCAAAGCGTACGGTGAAAAAGCAATGGATCTCTGCAGGGCGGTTTTTTTAGATGATTGTCCGGACGACGACGATAAGCTGATGATGGCTTCCTATTGCGGCGGTATGAGCATTGCTTACTCGCAAGTGGGGATATGTCATGCCCTTTCATATGGTCTTGGTTTTGTATTGGGAATTCATCACGGTATCGGCAATAGCATTGTTTTCGACTATCTTGAAGACTATTATCCAAAAGCGGTTTTCGAGTTTCGCGAGATGATGAAAAGACATCATATTCGTCTTCCTCGAAATGTGACCGGCCATATCGATGAGGTCGAACTGGAGAAAATGGTTGATGTTGCACTGGTGCTTGAGCCGCTCTGGGACAACGCCCTGGGCGCCGATTGGAAACGCATCATGACCAGGGACAAAATCAGAAGTCTGTATCAAAAAATGTAAAACCCCAATCGCGCGACAACGCGCAATTGAAAGTTATATTTTATCACCGCTCGGCCCCATTATTTTTTTTAAAGTTACAAAGGCATTGTCAATGATTTGGAGATCATTATGAAAATAACAACAATACGGTTCTTGATAAAAGAGCTGGGAAAGCGAATCCTGGATTGGCTTTTCGCCGACATTTATTTCGGAAAACACATGGACGCGGTGCCGAACCGTTCCATTGTATTTTTCCCGTACCGAGAGGCCACCTTCAGTTGCGGAATAACGGGGATTGTTTCGTTTAAAAGCAAAAAACCGGCGGATGATCATGCGGGCCTTGCCGTTTTAAACGCCATGATGGACAAACTTGAAGGTTGCCTCTTCGGAAACTGCAAACAGGATGAATTACGGTTTAAAGATCATTATCTCGCCGGCGGGGAACATGTCGATTCGCTGTTACGGGCTGTACGAGATTTGAAACGAAATGATGTTTTTTTCACTTTTTTTATCGATCCCAACATCCAGAATGAACTTATGGATGTTGCCGGCCGGCTTTCAACCATCGTCGATTCGGAATCGAAATATCTGGCCGAATATATGGGGCGTCTTGATTCCGAAGATGTCGATATTCTAACCCGCCGCATTGAAACCATAAAAGATATTTCCTGGTGTCTTACTTCGGAAATTATCGGCAACATCAAAAAGATCGAAAATCTTTTAGGATCCGGCAACGGGACCAAAGTCAGAGCTGTTGTCGATATCTTTAAGCAAATCAATTCGGTATTGAACAGTATTGACCGTCTCGAGGTACGGGGCCGGGATTCGGCCGGGATCTCCATGATGTTTATTCTCGACGGCAAGGAGTATGACAGATTCGAACAAACCTTGGAAGAAATGAATCTTGTCGACCGGTTCAAAGAGCGATCGGCTCAGGATGTTCTGGTGAACTCGGGAATAGCCGTCAATCAGACCATAGACGAAAACGGACGAAGACGCATTGCCCTTGCCGTGACGTGTAAAGTTGCCGCCGAGGTGGGGCGGCTCGGGGATAATATTCACACCATGCGCAGCCAGATTACAAACGACCGGATTCTTCAGACACTGGCGACATTTCCGCATCAATACCATACCATTTCGGGTCATACGCGATGGGCCTCGGTGGGCGCCATCAGTGAACCCAATTGTCATCCGGTTGATAATAAAATTTCAGGGGACGGCGTTCAACAGCGCGGCATCATTCATGTTTGCCTGAACGGGGATATCGACAATTATCTTGAGTTAAAAAAAGAATACGAAAGAAACGGAAACTTTATCCATCAGAACATTACCACCGATACCAAGATCATCCCCCTTCAAGTGGGAAAATATATCCAACAGGGCTTTGATGTGGCGGAGGCATTCCGGCTGGCAGTGAATGATTTCGAGGGATCCCATGCCATATCCATGCATACCGATCTTGCTCCGGGCAAGCTTTTTCTGGCCCAGAAAGGGAGCGGGCAGGCTATTTTTGTGGGTATTTCCGAGGATCATTTTGTTCCTTCTTCAGAGGTTTACGGGTTGGTGGAAGAGACGCCTTATTTTGTCAAGATGGACGGCGAAAAAGAAATACAGGGAAAAAACGGATTAACCCAGGGACAAATTTTTATCTTGAACCAGGAATCCGCCGGAGGAGTAGACGGCATTACAGCGATGTATTATGATCGGACACCGTTTGATCTGAGTGAGAAGGACATCAAGCATACCGAAATCACTTCAAGAGATATCGACCGCCAGGGTTTTCCACATTATTTTTTAAAAGAGATTTCGGAAGCCCCGATTTCCATTGAAAAAACCCTTCAGAATCGCTGGAAAATTAAAGACGACGGCACAAATCGATACGAGATCACCCTGGATGAAAAGATATTTCCGGAAAAAGTGCAAAAAGCGCTGTTGAATAAAAAGATACGGCGCATCTTTTTTGTCGGCCAGGGAACTGCCGGGGTAGCCGCACTGGCCTGTTCGGACATTATGAACTACTATATAGATGATCCATCCTTTTACATCAGTGCATTGAAAGCATCGGAACTCAGCGGATTCAAGCTCAGCGACAAAGAAAAACCAAACTCCATGGCCGATGCGCTGGTGATCGCCATCAGTCAATCCGGAACCACAACAGACACCAACCGCGCCGTTGAAATGGTTAAAGAGCGTGGCGCATACACCTTAGTCATCGTGAATCGAAGGGATTCCGATATTACTTTCAAGGTGGACGGCGTGATGTATACCAGCAGCGGGCGCGATATCGAAATGTCGGTGGCGTCTACCAAGGCGTTTTATTCACAAGTTGTCGCCGGAGCACTATTGGGGCTTAAAATTGCCGGACTTAAAGGACGGAGACGTCATGACTTTATCTCGACTGAAATAAAACAGCTTCTTAAACTTCCCGATCACATGAGAACGGTGTTATCCATGCATAACCAGATCGGGAACTCGGCCAAAAAACTTGCGACAGCCAAGACATATTGGGCTGCCGTGGGGAGCGGGCCCAACAAGGCGGCTGCGGATGAAATTCGGATCAAACTGAGCGAACTGTGCTACAAAACCATTTCATCGGATTTTATCGAAGATAAAAAGCATATCGATCTTTCCTCTGAACCGTTGATTATTGTCTGCGCCGCGGGGACAAGAGGAACCGTTATCGGAGATATCATAAAGGATACCGCAATATTTCAAGCCCATAAAGCCACACCGGTGGTCATTGCCGACCAAGGGGAAAACAGGTTCGATCCATATGCGGAGGACGTGTTTCATGTTCCGCTGGTCAGTGAACATTTTGCACCCATTTTAAACACGCTGGCGGGTCATATCTGGGGATACTATGCAGCCGTGGCAATTGATGAGGCCTCACGGTTTCTCTATAATTTTGACAAAGATATTCGAAACACCGTGGATGATTATGCAAAAAGAGGTTCGGATGTCTATGAAATCGTTCTGGAGAAATCGTTTCGGGAAAAAATTGCCCTTTTCTATAAAGAATTCAGAAAAAAGAAAGCCGCCGGAGGTTTTCCCGCGGCCATGGGGCTGGAGATGGCCTCGGATCTGACGCTATTGCTTAAATACCTCTCGGGTCGGTTGCCGGTTACCGACTTTGAAATCGATTTCGGGGTAAAGGGGTCTGCCCTGAATATGCTCAACAAGCTATTTGAATGTTTGGCGGAATCGATTAACTGCCTGTCCCGTCCTGTGGATGCCATCCGCCACCAGGCCAAGACGGTTACTGTCGGGACGAGCCGCATCAGCGAAAAGCTAGAGGGGATATTGTTTGAAACATTGGCGAACTATCAGATTCGTTCGGCTCAGCTGACCAACCGAAACATTCTGGTTCTTAAAAATCTGCAAGGGATCGTTGCAGATATTCAAGGAGCTATTCTGTATAAAATCGGCGGATTGAATCTGCTTGGCGAACCCACCGACGAAACCACGATTACCATCATCAGAAAAGACGGGGTACTCAAGCCGATCTCCTCCAGAGTGGAAACGGATCCGATTCTTAAGGGCACCAAGCGGATCATCGTGCGGGAAGGAAATGTGTATATCGGTATCGGTCGAAAAGATGATCGCAGCATTATCGTTATTCCGATTATATCCGCCTCCCCGGATACGCCCAATATGATCGATAATATACTGCTGTTGAATATTTCGTTCAAGGAAGATGTACCTCTTGATGTTAAGATAAAGGCTCTTGGCGGGAAATATGAACGGATAAAAAATATCGTTCAGGAAAACAGCGTGAAGTGGGATGATCGACATCTCGAGCTGGTTCAGATGAAAACGCTTTTTGGGATATCCGCAGAAAAGATCGGTGAATTTATTGTATCTCGTGTTAATCACCCCGACGCTGTGTTATAGCCTGTGGGGTATTTTTCGATTCAGGCAAATGGTTTCCAGGTCAATTTGCGTATCATATACCAGAATCTCGACGCCGTGTTCCAGGGCCCGCCTCAGCTCTTTTCCGTATGCAGGATCAATATGATCGGCGGGATGAAACATTGTTGCATCCATGCGCTGGATGACAAAAAAGATCGCGCTGCGAAACCCTTCGGAAACAAGAGATTCAAGTTCAAGCAGATGTTTGAGCCCTCTTGATGTGGGTGCATCCGGAAAATATGCCACCCCCTCTTCAACCAGCGTGCAGTTCTTTATTTCCACGTAGCATCGATTTTTTTCTCCCTTGTTCAGAAGAATATCAAGGCGGGTCTTTTCCGAGGTTTTGACTTCTCGGGAAATGCGGTCATATCCGCTAAGATCGGGTACCAGGCCGGCTTCAATCGATGTTGCGACCAGCCGGTTGGGAATCAGGGTGTTGATACCGACCATGGATGCGGGCATTTCGATGAGTTCCCACGTGTATTTCAACTTCCGTTTGGGATGATCATGAAACGACACATAGACCGGCCGTCCGGGCTCGCAACACGCCTGCATGCTGCCTGAATTGGGGCAGTGGGCGGTAATCGTTTGCCCGTTTGTTAACGTTATGTCCGCCATAAAGCGATTGTATCGCTTAACAAGGGTTCCCGGCAGGAGCGGCGGCCAGGCCAGACCTTCCGTCGCCGAGGCGCTTTTGGTTTTTTTCATGGGAAAGCCTCTCAGTCGGAAAAAGAAAATAGAAAAGAGAAAAGAGGATAAAACATCCAATTGAGATGATCTATTTTCTAACACCTCTTTAGGAGAGTATTTAGTGTTTGACAATCTAATAATCCGGTATTAAAGGATATATTTTATTAAAACACTCAACACTCAGCACCAGATACTTGATGATTTCAACATTTTACGAATTCATTAAATTTCAATATAAACACATCCTGCGAAGCGGTTCAAGCCTGATAGCGGATGCCCTGGGAAATGTATTTTGAGTCGTTTTAAATATTGTTGAAAATATCTTTTTTCTTTGTTAAATCAATATTATTTTTGCAACCGTAAACAGACAGGAGACAGGAGATGACGGACACAAAAGATTTCATTATCAAAGACAAGAGGATATTTGCAGAAGGGAGCAAGGATCGCGAGCCGGAAAAACAAAAGGCCGAACCCGAAACCGAAAAGCCAAAAGACAAGACGGTGGAAGATGAAGCCCCGAAGGAAAAAGAAAGAACCGAATACCAGCTTCCTGAAATAAATTTTGCCACCTTTATTTTTTCGCTGAATCATTCCGTGCTGGTGCACTTGGGCGCCACTGAGGACCCGATGACCGGAAAAAAGGAAAAAAATTTGTCCCTTGCCAAGCAGACCATCGATATTTTGGGCATGTTGGAAGAAAAAACTCAAGGGAATTTAACCAAAGACGAGGAAATAATGCTTAAAAATATGCTCTATGATTTGCGGATGATTTATATCAAAGAAAAGCAATAATTCGAATATCCGATGAAAATTCTTTCTCCTGCAAAAGTAAACCTTTTTTTAAAAATTTTAGGAAAAAGGATCGACGGCTATCATGAACTCATGACCCTGATGTGCTGCATCGGACTTTACGATACCGTGTCGCTGGACGTCGGCAATACACATATCGCTGTTTCATGCAATCATCCCCTTGTTCCCGAAGACGAATCGAATCTTGCCTATGTTGCCGCATATCTTTTTTTAAAGACGCTTCAGAAAAATGAAGGTGTAAAAATCTTCATTCAAAAACAGATACCGGTTGCAGCAGGTCTTGGCGGCGGCAGCAGTAATGCCGCCGCTGTCCTTTTAGGATTAAACCGATATTACGGTGATCCGTTTTCACAGGAAGATCTGATATCCATAGGGCTTTCAATCGGAGCCGATGTCCCCTTTTTTCTTTTTCAGAGACCGGCCATCGCCACCGGAATCGGTGAGAAACTTGAGGCATATCCGGGACTGGAAAATTTCTCGATATTATTGGTATCTCCGGGGTTCAGCATATCCACCGCCGAGGTTTATAAAAAACTGAATTTGGGATTGACAAAGTGTAAAAAAAAACTTAAGAGTTTCCTTTTAAATCATCAACGCTTTGATCCAAGATGCCATTTATGCAATGACCTTGAGGCAGTGACGGCATCAAAGTATCCTGTTATAAATACTGTTAAAAAGGCGCTATTGAGCCACGGGGCACTGGGAGCGTTAATGTCAGGAAGCGGGCCGACCATATTCGGCCTTTTTTCTGATTCAGATGGGGCCTCACAGGCAAATCATGCCCTTTTTCGTGTCTATGGATGGAAAATGTATCTTGCGGATATGATTCCACAGGATACAGGATTTGACATTCAGGCTTAGAGACCTTTGAAAAACGCTCATTTTTGTTCAAGCTCAAGGAACACGAAAATTTTAACCGCAGGAATACATTGAGTATTTTGAGGATTAAAATTCGAGCGTGACGCAGAAATTGGGCAAAAAGGGGCGTTTTTCAAAGGTCTCATTTAAGGGGTCGGGGCCTATGCGACTTTTCTTCTGGGGCGTCGTCAAGCGGTAAGACACAGGATTTTGGTTCCTGCATTCGGAGGTTCGAATCCTCCCGCCCCAGCCAGATTTTGATCGGTAGAAATTGGCGGAATGATCTATTCATCAGGTTCATTTTATTTTAATAACATGCAATGCAAAAAAGGTGGTGGATCGAATTTAAATGACTGATTTTATGATATTTTGTGGAAATTCAAATCCGGAACTCGCTAAAAAGATATGCGATTATCTGAACGTGCCCCTTGGCGGAGAAAAGGTGAAACGTTTCAGTGACGGAGAGATTCAGATCGAAATCGATGAAAATGTAAGGTCAAGGGATGTTTTTGTCATCCAGTCCACGTGTTGCCCTGTGAACGAAAATCTGGTTGAACTGCTGCTGATGATCGATGCATTCAAACGGGCTTCGGCGGCCAAAATAACAGCGGTTATCCCATATTACGGATATGCCCGCCAGGACAAGAAAGTCGCCCCGCGTGTTCCCATCAGCGCAAAACTGGTGGCGGATATGCTGACGGTTGCCGGCGCTTCCAGAATTATCACCATGGATCTGCATGCAGGACAAATTCAGGGCTTTTTCAATATCCCGGTGGACAATCTCTTTGCCGCTGCCGTCCTTATCAATTATATCAAGGATAATTTTAATAATGGCCTCGTCATCGTTTCTCCGGATGCCGGCGGTGTTGAACGGGCCAGAGCCTTTGCAAAACGGCTAAATGCCGGCCTCGCCATCATTGACAAGCGTCGGGACGCTCCCAACAAAGCCAAGGCAATGGCCGTTATCGGCAACGTTTCCGACAAGGCGGTGGTTATTCTTGACGATATGGTTGATACCGCCGGAACCTTGGTGGAAGCCGCGGATGCGATTATGAGAAATGGCGCCAAGGAAGTTCACGCCTGTTGTGCGCATCCGGTCTTGTCGGGACCGTCCATTGATAGGATTGAGGCCTCACCGCTAAAAACGCTGGTTGTGACGGATACCATTCCATTGAGGCAAAATGCCAAAACTTGTAATAAAATAAAGGTCCTAACCATTTCCGAGCTGATCGGCGAAGCGATTATTCGAAGTTTCAGAGGCGATTCGGTGACGTCGCTTTTTGTGTAAAACCCTTTTAAGGAGGTTGATATATTTTGGAGTTAATAGACTTAAAAACAGAAAAAAGAACCACAACCGGCAACGGTCCTGCGCGGAGACTCCGGCGGGCGGGACAGATTCCGGCGGTGTATTACGGGCCGAATACTGAACCTGTTCTAATTTCCGTGAACAAAAACGATCTCGAATCGGTGTTGAAGAAAGGCGGAATCGGCCAGGTTATTTTAAACCTTGTTATTCAAAATAACGGTGAGACACGCACCATGCCCGCAATGATCAAGGAGCTTCAGACCCATCCGGTTTCAAGAAATTTCATACATGTCGACTTCTATGAAATCAAAATGGATCGCAAGATCACCGTCAAGATCCCTGTTATAACGACGGGTGTGGCAAAGGGAGTAGAGCTCGGCGGAATTTTGCAGATTGTCAGACGCGAACTCGAAGTGGAATGCCTGCCCCTGGAAGTTCCGGAATCGATTATCATTGATATTACCGATCTTGACATCGGAGATTCTATCCATGTGGGAAAGATTTCCTTGGAAGGTGAAATTGAGATTCTGGAAGAGGATAATCGCACGGTGGTAACAGTGCTCCATCCGAAGCTTGAAGAAGCAGAAACACCGGAAGGGGAGGAAGCGGCCGAAGAGGGTGCTGAGGGAGAAGGTGAAGGAGCGCCTGAAGCCGGTGGTGAAGAATAGTTTTATGGATTTTGATTATGCCGCAAAAACGGTTACGGCTGGTGGTCGGTCTTGGGAATCCCGGCCGAATCTATATCGGAACGCGTCACAATGCCGGTTTCATGGTTGTCGATGAAGTAGCCAAGGCTTTTTCTATCGAGTTTTTAAAACGTAAGTTTAATGCCCTGTTCGGAACCGGATCCATAGACGGCGCTAAGGTTGTTTTGGCCAAGCCGATGGACTTTATGAACAGAAGCGGGCCGTCGGTTCAACAAATTGCAGGATATTTTCGGATCTTATACGAAGATATTCTGGTGGTTCATGATGACATAGATCTTGAGTTTGGAAGATTAAAAATAAAAGAGAAAGGAGGGGATGGGGGTCACAAAGGTGTAAGATCAATCATAGATGCCTTTGGCAGCGGTGATTTTACACGGCTTCGTATCGGCGTCGGGCGACCTGATGCCGGAAACGGTGCGGCTGATTACGTGCTGGACAATTTTGCTTTTGAAGAAAAAAAAGTATTAAGCCGGATCATCGCTTCGGCCAAGGATGCCGTCGTTACAATCCTTTGTAAAGGTGCAAAGGAAGGGATGAACAGATTCAACAACAAAAAAATATCAATTTCTAGCTAAGCAATTCAGATGGAGGAGAGAATGGAATCTGTATTAAACAATTTACCGTTGTTTTGTACGCTGGTCGGCGCTGTGGGAGTACTTTTCGCGATTGTGCTGGCCGGGGTTGTCAAAAAAGCACCTGCGGGAAATGAAAGGATGCAGGAGATCGCCGGCGCTATCAAAGAAGGCGCGATTGCATATCTGAACCGCCAGCTCAAAAGTATGGGGACTGCCGGTATCATTATTTTCATTATCATCTTTGCCACTTTAGGGGTAAAAACCGCCATTGGATTTCTGGTCGGTGCAACGGCATCATTTCTTGCAGGGTATATTGGCATGCGGGTGTCGGTAATTGCCAATGTCAGAACGGCAGAGGCTGCAAGAAAAGGACTTGCGGCCGGGCTTTCCATGGCCTTTAAAGGCGGTTCCGTTACCGGCATGATCGTGGCCGGTCTGGCGTTAACAGCCATATCCGGGTATTATACCGCAACCCATGACGTTATTGCCCTTGTTGCCCTCGGGTTCGGCGGCAGCCTGATTTCGATTTTCGCACGGCTGGGCGGCGGGATCTTCACCAAGGGCGCCGATGTCGGCGCAGACCTGGTTGGAAAGGTTGAGGCCGGTATCCCTGAAGACGACCCCAGAAACCCGGCTACGATTGCCGACAATGTGGGTGACAATGTGGGTGACTGCGCCGGAATGGCCGCCGACCTTTTTGAAACATATGCGGTCACCGCAGTTGCCGCCATGCTGATCGGTCATCTTCTTTTCCCGAAAAGCCAAATGGCAGTTGAGTTCCCGCTGGTTCTGGGTGCTATCTCAATTGTCGCTTCCATGATCGCTGTTTTCTTTGTGAGACTCGGAAAAAGCGAATATATCATGGGTGCATTGTATAAGGGGATGTTCGGTGCTGCCATCCTGGCGGCCGTTGCATTTTACTTTGCCTGTAATAAGTTCATGGTCGGGTTGGGCGAATTATCGGCCATGCAAATTTACTATTCAACGCTTATCGGACTTATCCTTACCGTTGTCATTGTTATTATTACCGAATTCTATACCGGCATTTATTCGCCGGTTAAACAGATTGCACAGGCATCTACCACCGGCCACGGTACAAATATTATCGCCGGTTTAGCCGTCAGCATGCAGGCCACGGCGGCTCCGGTTCTTGCCATCTGCCTGGCGATTTTTATGGCGTATCACTTTGCTGGCCTATACGGAATTGCCATGGCAGCCATGTCTATGCTTTCCATGACCGGTATGGTGATTGCCATTGATGCTTACGGACCGATTACCGACAATGCCGGCGGTATCGCTGAAATGGCTGAAATGGATGAGAGCGTGCGGTCCGTAACCGACCCGCTGGATGCGGTTGGAAATACCACCAAGGCCGTCACCAAGGGGTATGCCATCGGTTCCGCCGGCTTGGCGGCTTTGGTCCTGTTTGCAGCTTATGTGCAGGAATTTGCCTTACACGGCAAAGCAGGCGCTGCGGCCATTAGATTCGATTTGTCCGATGTAAGGGTTATAATCGGTCTTTTCATTGGCGGGCTTTTGCCGTACCTGTTTGCCTCCATTGCCATGAAAGCGGTGGGCAATGCCGGCGGCGCAGTGGTTGAGGAGGTTCGTCGCCAGTTCCGTGATATTCCGGGTATTATGGAAGGAACCGCAAAACCGGACTACGGCGCATGTGTGGACATCGTTACCAAGTTTGCTTTGAAAGAAATGATCGTTCCCGCACTTCTTCCGGTTGTGGCGCCGATTGTTGTCGGATTCGTGCTGGGCAAGGTGGCCCTTGGCGGACTTCTCATCGGAAGCATCGTTACCGGTGTTTTTGTGGCGATTTCCATGACTACCGGCGGGGCAGCCTGGGACAATGCCAAGAAATACATCGAAGACGGTCACTTGGGCGGCAAGGGGAGTGATGCCCATAAGGCCGCGGTTACCGGCGACACGGTCGGCGATCCCTACAAGGATACCGCAGGCCCGGCCATCAACCCGATGATCAAGATCCTGAATGTCGTTGCACTGCTGATGGTGCCTTTCTTATTGTAATACGACGTTCATAAAGAGACATGAAAAAAGGATCGGCGTTATGAGGCGCCGATCCTTTTTTATTTGCCAGTTGATTGTTTGTTGATTGTATGGTATGAAATTAAAAAGAATATCGAATATCGGAACATCCGTGCGGCTCGATTTATCGGTGGGATGGTTTTTTTGGGTTTATAATAACTAACCGGTGTAAACATGACAAAGAAAAAAGATAAAGAAGACACACAAATACCCAAACAAACCGTTCGGGAATTTAAAGTGGGTGACCTGGCGGTGTATCCCGCCCATGGTGTTGGAAAAATCAATTCCATTGAAACCCGAATCGTTAACGGCGAGGAACATGATTTTTATATGATGAAAATCATTGAAAATGAAATGACGATCATGATTCCGACCTGGAATGTCGATCAGGTCGGATTAAGAGATGTCATCGATGTAAAAGAGATCCCCAAGGTATACGAGATAATGAAAAAGAGAGAGGATTCGAGTGCTGAAACCCAGACCTGGAATCGCCGGTACAGAGAATACATGGATAAGATTAAAACCGGCTCTCTTTACGATGTCGCCGAAGTTTACAGGGATCTTTCCTTGCTGAAATTAACAAAAGATCTGTCTTTTGGCGAACGCAAGCTTTATGATACCGCACAAACCCTTTTGGTCATGGAACTTTCCACCGCGAAAAACACGGATGAAGAAACGATTATGGCTGAGATGGAAATGCTCTTTCCCGCCAAAAAAGCCGAAAGCACGGAAAATTTGGAGATTTCTGACAAATAACCTGCCATATGCACGTCCAGAGTGCTTTTACAATTCACGTAAACCCGACCGATTCCGGTAAGCGCCTTGATATATTCATTGCTGCTTTAATTCCTGATTGTTCCCGTTCTGTTGCAACAACCCTGATCCGTAATGGGAAAATAAGGGTTCAGGGTATGGTCAAAAAGCCGGGGTACCGGGTAAGGGCGGGTGATGAAGTCCACGGACATATTCCACCTCCGGCGCCGATCCTGTTCAAACCGGAGCCGATACCCATCGACATTCTTTATGAGGACAGTCATATTATTGTTGTCAATAAACAACCCGGACTCGTGGTTCATCCGGCACCGGGCCATTACAGCGGCACGCTGGTGAACGGCCTTTTGTATCACTGTCCATTTCTCGAGGGTATCGGCTCAGCCCTTAGACCGGGAATTGTGCATAGGCTCGATAAAGATACGTCCGGCGTACTGGTGGTTGCCAAAAACGACAGAGCGCACCAGCATCTGGCAGGATTGTTCAAATCGAGACGGATCCAGAAAAAGTACCTGGCTCTGGTCTACGGTACTATGGAATCGGACTCCGGAACGATTTCCAAGCCCATCGGCCGCCACCCCGTGGACCGGAAAAAAATGTCGATAAAGAGCAAAAAAACCCGCGTTGCAGAAACCACATGGCGGATCAAAGAACGGTTCGAACCCGCAAGTCTCATCGAGCTTGATCTAAAAACCGGCAGAACCCATCAGATTCGGGTTCACTGCGCTGCCATCCATCATCCTATCGTCGGTGATTCGGTCTATGGCCATAAAAACACCTGGAAGAATGTTGTCCATGGCCAGGATCTATTCGGATCGATTAAACGGCAAATGCTCCATGCATGGCGTCTTGAGTTTTCCCATCCTGTAACACAGGAACCGGTATGTTTTGAGGCGCCTTTGCCCCAGGATATGCAGGATCTCATCGCAGCGTTACGGAGGATGTCTTCAATCACGAAAACACGAAAGGACGAAAACACGAAAAGGTAAATATTTTTTTCGTGTTTTTAAAATTTCGTGCTTTCGTGATGAAATTTCTTTTTTGGCCGGCTCCATGAACTCAATGAGAACTTACATTAAACGGTGTTCGAAGGCCTCCAAAGCGTCTTGCAGCATGCGGCGAATGAACACTTCCCTATCGCCGTGGGCAAGCTGACGGTAAGCGTCGTAGTCCGGGTGTGATGCCGCCAGCTCAGGAGGGTTTGCTTTGCAGACGGGTTTAACCGTGTCGAAATCCTGAACCATTTGAACGAGACTCTGTGTTTTACAGCGAAGTTGAGCGAGCCATTTCAATCGCCGCATGATTTCAAACCGTACCTGGTCTGCCAAGAAGAGGTGGATGTCCACCACCCGCATCTGTTCTCTGTTCAAAAGGTGGTTGAACTTTGCCGTCGGCCCGAGATCGAGAATCCCCATGATGAGTTCGTAATAGGCGTTGGCACTGTTTTCTCCGGGCTGGGCCAGGAAATAGAGCGTTTTGTTAGAGAGTTCCGAAAGTCTGATGTCGATGCCGTAAGATTCGTCGAAGCGCTTTTGCCAAGGGCCAAAAACCCTTTCTTTAAAGGCTTTGGCCCGGTAGGTCTGAATGTCAACAACCTTTTCCATCGAAGCTCCCCAACCCCTCAACGATATTGCGATGTGGGTTGACGTCCTGCGATTACCATCCGAGTCAAACGGACTCGACTCAAATCAAGCAACATCCTTGTCATAGCAGGTCAGGCAGCACTGCAGACACCGGTTCGATTCATACAGGGCCTCTTCTTCACTGATAACCAGATCCGCTTCGACAAACGACTTGACGCGTTCTTCCACCGGTAATTCCGGCATCTTGGTTCTGGGCAATTTCGATATCCCGGGAACCGATTCAAAAATAGAGACCGGAATGTGCTTTTTAAACAATGTTTTTTCCGGAGGCGTTACATCTTTGCCGGTAAGATACGTATGGATGGATCGGGCTGCACGACGTCCTCCGCCGATGGCCGAGACCACCAGATCGGCGCCGGTTGCAGCGTCTCCGCCGGTAAAAATATAAGGTATACTTGACTGAAGGGCTATGGGGTCTGCAGAATCAATGGTATTCCAGCGGGTCAAATTCAGATCTTTATCCAACCGCTTGCTTTCGTCCTTAAAGAAAACATCCGGTCCTTGACCGATGGCGGTGATCAGCATATCGATATCCATGATGGTTTCGGAACCTTCAATGGGAACCGGTCTTCGTCTACCGCTGGCATCTGGTTCGCCGAGTTCCATCTTTTGATATTCAAGTCCGACGACCTGGCCCTCTTCATCACCGACAACGCGGGTGGGGGCTGCGAGAAACGTGAACTTGACACCTTCATGTTCCGCTGCTTCAATTTCGACCAAATTGGCCGGCATTTCCTTCCGGGTACGGCGATAAACAATGGATACTTCTTGGGCACCGAGCCGAATCAGCGTTCTCACGCAGTCGATGGCGGTGTTTCCGCCGCCGATGACGGCACACCGTTTTCCCACAAAGGGCCGCTTTTCATGCGGCTTTTCCTGCTGCCATAGCGCAAAATTGGTGAGAAAATTGATTCCGGTGTAGCAGCCTTTAAGATCCTCACCTTCAACGCGCAGAGAGTAATCTTTCCAGGCGCCGATGCCTAAGAAGACCGCATCAAATCCGGCTGCCATCAGCGATCCGATATCAAAGTCCCGGCCCAGCATCATGTTGGGTTTATGTTCGATGCCCAAATCCAGAATTCCCTGAATCTCCCATGCCAAAACCTCTTTGGGAAGTCGGTATTCAGGGATTCCATAACGGATCATTCCACCGAGCTTCGGCATGGCGTCAAAAATTGTCACACCGTGGCCCAGGCGCCGGAAAAAGTAGGCGCAGCTTAAACCAGCCGGCCCGCCGCCGATAACGGCAATTTTTTTCCCGGTATCCGGGGCACAGGAAATCGGAACTCGACGACCGGACTTCATTTCATAGTCGGCGGCAAAACGTTTTAACTGGTTAATGGAGACCGCTTCATCTTCAAGCCCTCGGCGGCAATAATCTTCACATGGATGGGGGCAGACGCGACCACACGCCAGCAGCAGCGGATTTCGCTCTCTAATGGTGTTGACGGCGCCTTCATAATCACCGGTTTTGATTTGATGAATATATTTCGGGATGTTGATTTCCGCCGGACAAGTTTGCTGGCACGGTGCGATGCGATCGTCATACTGATTGAGATGGAGCAGCTTTTGGGACATGGTTTTGATCTGCATGATGTCCTTGGGGCACGCTTTTTCACACGCGCCGCACCCCACACATTTTATCTCATCAACGACAGGATATCCATGAGGTCCCATTTTAAGTGCATTGAACGCACAGGCGGCAACACAGTCCCCGAAGCCGATACACCCTACGGGGCATTGTCGTTCGCCGCCGTACATTGCAGCCGTTGCTCGACAACTCCTGATGCCCATGTAGTGATATTTTTCTTCCGCACGATCGCCCCCCCGGCAAGTGTTGTATGAAATCAGGGGTTCCGCAGTGCCCGGGTCGACGCCCATGACAGCCGCAATGCTTGTCGCAGATTCGGGACCGGCGACAATACAGACGCTCGGAGGCGCGTCACCGGCCACAACGGCAACGGCGGCAGCCGAACATCCGGCATACCCACAACCGCCGCAGTTTGCACCGGCAGTGAAAAATTCCACCTCTGCGATACGAGGATCCTCATAAACATAAAAGATCTTTGAGGCCACGCTCAGTACGACGCCGCATACCAATCCCAGCCCTAACATAAAAAAAAGTGCTGTTAACACAATTACCTCCTGTTATTGATTCTCGATTAATGAGTTTATCATAAAATCATCAATCGTCATCCATCAATCATCAGTCCTTCATACCATACCTTTAAAAGCAAAAAAAGCGAGCGAGAGCATTCCCGCCGTGACCAGGCCGATGGATGTATCCTGAAGCGGCCTCGGTACCCTGGCCAGAAGAATGCGTTCGCGTACACCCGCAAAGAGAATCAGGGCCAAGCCGAAGCCTGCTGCATAAGCAAACGATGCGACAAGGGCCTGCATAAAGGTGTAGTCTTCTTTGATATTGATAAGACAGACACCCAAGACCGCGCAGTTGGTCGTAATCAAAGGCAGAAATATGCCGAGTCCGGCATACAGGGCCGGGATGCTCTTTTTCAGAAACATTTCCACAAACTGCACCAGAGAGGCGATGACCAGAATAAACGAGATCGTTCTGAGGTATTCCATTTTAAACGGTATTAAAATAAAGGTTTCGGTAAGCCAAGTAATGACGCCGGCAAGCACCAAAACAAACACCACCGCCATGGCCATTCCCACCGCGGTCTCCATTTTTTTGCTCGTCCCCAGAAAGGGGCAGTTTCCCAAATACTGGGCCAAAAGAATATTGTTGACAAGGATGCAGCTAATGGCAAGAACTATGTAATCGCCCATTTATCGTCTCCTATTTTTTACCCACAAGATTCATAATACAGAGCATCAGCCCGAGGCAGACAAAAGCACCGGGCGCCTGGATCATAAAGGCAAAAGGATGAAAGGAAGAACCGAATACCGGCGTCCCCCAAAACGTCCCACTGCCGAACACTTCTCTGACAGCTCCCAGTGAGGCAAGGGCGAGTGTAAATCCAATGCCGATACCCAGACCGTCCGCCAGCGAGAATAGAACGCCGTTTTTGGATGCAAATGCTTCGGCGCGACCCAATAAAATACAGTTCACGACAATCAATGGAATGAATATACCGAGACTGAGAAACAATGGATAGGTAAATGCCTGCATCAACAGTTCAACCACCGTAACAAACGTGGCGATAATAATAATAAAAGCGGCGATCCTGACCTTGGACGGTATCATATTTCGCATCGCTGAAACCAAAATGTTCGAGCATACCAGAACAAAGGTTGTGGCCATTCCCATTCCGATACCGTCCTGTACTGTTTTTGTTACCGCCAGTGTGGGGCAAAGTCCGAGAACAAGTCGAAACGGCGGTATTTCCGCCCATAGACCTTTTACAAATTCCTGAGTGATCGATTTAGCCATGCTGTTCTCCCTGTTTGGTTTTTACAGCTTTCGTGGAGAAGGTTTTTAATTTTTCCTCGAGTTTCGGTTTCAGGCGTTTATAAATCAAACCGGCATCGGTCATGCCCGCTGCTACGCCCCGCGACGTCACTGTGGCTCCGGACAGGGCATCCACTTGGCCGCCGTCGGCCTTGACTTTAAAGGTTTCCATCAGGGGACGTCCGGCGAATTGAGCCACAAAGTCCGGATCTGTCTTGGCCCGTGATCCCACACCGGGCGTTTCGCTGAGTGTCGTGACCCCGACTCCGAGGATTTTATCCGTGTTCAGATTGACCCCCACCATCAGACCGATATCTCCTCCGAATCCTTTCCCGTAACTTTCAAAAGCGACCGTATCTAATTTGTCGTCAAATTTTCCGACAAAGAAACTTCTTTCAACGTTTCCGTCCTTGATCTTGAAGCGATCCACAAGAGGATTATTGGTTGCTCCTTTGAAAATATCCAGTATCGCAGGACCCTTAACGAATTTGAGCTGCTGATATTCAATCTTGTCCTTTGTTCCGTTCCGGAGGCTGGCAAGAAGCCCGCCGGAAAAAGCGCTCAACACCGTTAGAACAACCACCATTTTTATCAGTTCACGCATCTTAAACAACCTTTCCCAGTGCTTTTGGTCTGATTTTATCCACAAGCGGGTTAACAAGATTTGCAATCAAAATGGCAAAGACAACGCCGTCCGCAAAAGCGCCGATATTCCTGATCAGTATGGTCAACATGCCGGCGCCTGCGCCGTAAATGAGCATGGGGATAAAATTGACCGGTGAAGATGAATCCTCGGTGGCCAGAAAAAAGGCGCCGATCAGCGTGTAGCCGGTTAACAGGTGGAAAACAGGACCGGCGTAATGGGCGGGATCAGCCATGTTAAACAAGAGTGCGGTAACCCATACACCGACTAAAAAGGAGATTGATATTTCCCATCGGATACATCCTCTGATGATAAGATAAATACCGCCGAGGATGAGACCCAGTCCGAAGATCGCACCGATGCCTCCGGATTGCTGGCCCATCAAAAGCGCCGCGGGTTTGAAATTGGATATGGCGAAGACGCCGAAATGTTTGAGTGACGCCAGCGGGTACGCCATTGGGTAGCTGAAGTCGTAATTTACCAAAACTTCATTGAAATCCAAAAAATTTTTCCACGATAACGTCAAGATGGCCAGGCTGACGAGAACCGGGTTGAAAGGATTGGCGCCGATTCCTCCATAAATTTGTTTCCCAATGACTACGGCGACAAAGGTCCCCGTGATGACCAGCCACCAGGGCGATGTTGCGGGCAGAAGCATGGCCAGCAAAAGGCCGATCATCGCAGCATTTCCGTCGCCGATGCTAAACGGTCGCTTTGCAATTTTATTGAAGGCAAGCTCCCAGGTAACCGCCGATGACACAGACAGGGCAACGACGGCGACTGCATGCATGCCGTAGGTAAAAACCCCGAATAAAGCCGCGGGCAGCGCGGCGAATATGATGTTATAACTTCGGGCGGACACTGAACTTCCAACATGCCAGAAAGGCGCATGTGACACCGTGAATTTTTTCTGCTCAAACATTCGTTTCCTCCGCTCTGCTGATCCGGCCAAGTTCATATTTTGCCAGCTTGATGTACTGCAAAATCGGTATCCTCGATACACATACAAAGCTGCATAGACCGCATTCAATACAAGAATACAGGTCATATTCGTCTACGGCTTCCTGATATTTCCCTACTTCCAAAAAGCGCACAAGCATATTCACCGGAATTTTTGCCGGGCAAATGGAGATGCACTCGCTGCAGTTGATGCACGGATAGTCCGAGACCAGCGCCAGACTTTTATGATCCTGTATCATTACGGCATCGGTGTCGGGCTGAATGGGATGATCTTCGGAATAAATCGCTTCTCCGGTCATGGGGCCGCCGAAAATAATGCGGTCTTTTTCACCGACACTGATATCGAAAACGGTGAAAATGTCACGGATCGGTGTACCGATTCTGGCTGATACAAGCGCAGAGGCCCCATCTTTTTTGACTAAATTAAAACGCTTGTAAACCGGTATTCGGCCCTCGTTGAAGGCTTTTCCAAGAGATGCAACCGCCTCCGCGCTGATAAAAGCCACGCCGAGGTCTTCACAGCTTTTCCCGGCAGGGACCACCCGTCCCAAAAGATCCCGCATGATCAATTGTGGAAGTGAAGCAGGATATACAGAATTAACGACCCTGACTTCAGCGCCGCTGAGCCCGGCATCTTGCATCAGATTTTCGGGAGAAGTTATGATAATATTTTCGATTCCGGTGACTTTTTTTAAAATTTGAACGCCGCGTTTGACGGCCTTGCTTTCTTTTGCCACCGTATGTTGATTGGCGGTGACTAGGAGATCCCGGTCAACACCGCAGATAACAATGGTTTCAATGGGTGTTGATAATTGATCGGGGGATAAGAGGACCTTCGGAAGATTTCCGGGAATAAACGCTAAAAAATTTTTAATCGTCTCCAAGGTGGGATCTTTTACGAGACCTGAAAATTGTTCGTCAATTTCTTCATTTTCACCGGCATCTATTGAAATGGCCGTATAAGACCTGCCGAAGTCCCCGATAAAGGCGGATAAGGCGGATATGGTTCCGGTAACACTGGAAATAACATAGGCATCGCTGTCTTCATAAAGAGCAAGTTTTTGGCCGGTTTTAACGGGGTCGTCTTTTTTTAATTGTACGGATTGTTTCCGGCTAAAAGGGTCATAAGATTCGTTTAAAAGCAGCGTCACCTGCTTTGGCGCCGGCATTTTTTCAGCTTCCGGCGATGTCAGTTCAATGGGTTGGTACATCATCCGGGGTTTTATCAAACCAATAAAAGATCTTTTTATCATAGGTTAACCTTTTTTTGTCGCATTCGGGTCATAGGGTAAAAAAGCCGACAAGAACCACCGGCTTACAAAACATGACATGAGTTACAATCTGTCGGGCCTGCTCCGACTTCCTTATGGCATCTGATGCACTGAGAATGGAATGCGTCTGATTTTTTAGCTATTTTTGAATCTTCAAGATCTGCCTTATCATGGCAGTCTAGGCATGATTTAGGATATTGTTGACCTTTTGCCAGGGTTTGATGACAGTAACCGCACTTTAAAATCGCATCATCCAGATTTTCGGGATCCGGGGGGTGATGATGGCATTGGGTGCAGGCAAGGGCATAGCCTGATGCTGCAAAATGTGTTTTATGATCGAACATCGCGTTCCCGGCGACACTCTTATACATGATTCTTACGGGTAGATCCGGCGGTTTGGCCGGAAAGGCCGCATAGCTTATAACACCCACAAACAATAAAATAATGATAAGGCCGAAAGCAATCTGAAGTTCTTTTTTTGGGGTCATTTCAACACAATCCTTTCGATGTCTTGATAAGAAGGCGGGTGTAAAAACCAAATGACACGCCTACCATAATGAAAAAGAGCTTTCAAGCTATTTTTTAGCCGACATTTAAAAATATCCTTTTCCGAGGAAAAGTTAGATGCAGTCATTCGGTTTCCAAGAGAAATATGCTGCCGCTTCGCTGCAGCGAAATCAAAGGTATTTATTCTGATACGGCCGCACTTTGTTATTGTTCAATTTTCACAGATTTGATACGAATGGGGGAGAGTGTCATTATGAAGAGCATTGATTACCGTGACGAACCGCCCTGGGGGTCGAAAGTCACATGGCAAATCGTCAACCGGGATCTGGATTATCTCATCTGCAGGCATCATGATGCATTGAAAGATGCGGTGACGATGGCGCAGGATATGGAAGCTCGGCTCGGTTCGATTTTTTCGCTTCTGGACGAGCTGTGCAGCGCGTCATGCCCCTGGTGCCCGAACCCCTGTTGTCTTTCTGCCGCGGTATGGATTGATTTCAAGGATCTTTTGTTTCTCCATCTGTGCGGGCATCCGATCCCCGACAAACAACTCCGCTCGAATTTAAAAAAGGTTTGCCGGTATTGGAAACCTAAAGGGTGTGTTTTGCCCAGACTGTCAAGGCCATGGATATGCACATGGTATCTGTGTCCCACCCAGAAAGCGATTTTAGTCCGAAAATCCAGCCGCGTCCGGGATAAATTCAGCCGGCAAATTCAGGCTGTCAAGGATGGGCGGAGGAAGATGGAAGCTGAATTTATCCGCGTTGTTTCATGATTTTCAATAAGGGCCACTGCCAAAGCCACACACCCGGCGTGTGACGTTTAAAATGGATTTGACAGCATTTGGTTCATATTTAAAAATGGTCGTATAATATATATGGTAAAAACTCTGGCTGTAAGATGAATTTGAAAAATGAACGTGTGTTGAAGTTGCTGGAATGACGACTGCGCAATGAAAAAAATGGAGGATAACATGGCATTTGAACCGGAAAAGGACAAGATTTTAAAAAAATGGCAGTGTGACGAGACCGGGTTGGTGGTCTCCATCAATCAATACGGCGACGGTGAACCCAAGCTTCAGATCGGCCCGAGAATATTCAAGCGAAAAGACGGCGGCGAAACCCAGCGCAAGGCCGGTCGTTTGACCATCGAGGATGTCATGTGGTTTTATGAAATCATCGATGAAGTAAAAGAAGAACTTGCAAAACTGGCAAAGCCGCTTTGATGACGTATCTTCAAATATCAATCGGGATCGAGTCCTTTAAACAAAAATTTAATCTTATTCGAAGCGATCAGTTGTCAAGATGGATTCTTCAATCCCCAATCACATCGAAGAATTAAGAAAAGCGCTCCATTGGCATAATTATCGGTATTATGTTCTGGATGACCCGGAAATATCCGATGCCGAGTATGACCGAATGATGCAGGAGCTGATCAAGCTGGAAGCAGATTATCCCGAACTTTCGAGTGCGGATTCTCCGAGCCTGCGGGTTGGGGCGCCGCCGCTTGAAAAATTCGAAACTGCTGAACATTCACTTCCGATGCTCAGCCTGGAAAATGGATTCAATGACGCCGACATCATGGAGTTTGACCGGCGCATCAAGAAAAATCTGAATGCCGACGGCGAAATTATTTATACCGCAGAGCCGAAATTGGATGGTGTCGCCGTTGAACTGGTTTATGAAAACAGCCGGTTGGTCACCGCGTCCACTCGGGGCGACGGCTTCAGCGGTGAACTGATCACACCCAACGTCAGGACCATACGCGCTGTTCCATTGAAGCTTCATAATGGCAAAGAGAAAATGGTCCCGTCGCTTCTTGAGGTCAGGGGAGAAGTGTTTATCAAAAAAGATGCATTCAAACATTTAAACGAAGAGCGCCTCGAAGAAAATATGCCGCCGTTCGCCAACCCGAGAAATGCGGCCGCCGGATCATTGAGACAGCTTGATTCGAAGATTACCGCCAAACGGCCTTTGGAGATATTCGTATATGGTGTGGGGCGGATTACCGACCTTGACTTGGAATCGCATTGGGAGGTACTGCTGGCGCTGCAGGGATTCGGGTTCAAAATCAATCCGCTTATCCGGCCGAAAATCACTATCCGGGAGGCGATTGATTGTTACAGAGAACTTAGCGAAAAACGGCACCTTTTGCCCTACGATATCGACGGCATGGTTGTCAAAGTCGATAGTTTTGCCTACCAGGGCCGTTTAGGCGCCACATCCCGGAGTCCACGGTGGGCCATTGCCTATAAGTTTAAAGCCATTCAAGAAACCACCCGAATCGTCAATATCGATGTCCAGGTCGGGAGAACCGGTACGCTGACACCCGTGGCCCGTCTGGACCCGGTAAAAATCGGCGGGGTGACGGTCAGCCGGGCAACCTTGCACAATGAAGATGAAATAAAAAGAAAAGACATCAAAATCGGTGACACGGTGCTCGTCCAGCGGGCCGGAGATGTAATTCCCGAAGTGGTTAAAGTCATCACTTCCAAGCGCACCGGAGAAGAGAAAACCTTTAACATGCCGCACAGCTGTCCGGTCTGCGGTTCGTCGGTCATACGATCCGAAAATGAAGCGGCGTTACGGTGCATTAATACGTCATGCCCGGCCCAGGTAAAGGAGCGGATAAAACATTTCGCTTCAAAGGGCGCATTTGACATCGATGGCTTGGGCGATAAGTTGATCGAGCAGTTGGTGGAGAAAAAAATTCTGCGATCTTATGCAGACATATTTCGTTTAAAAGAAGATGTGCTGAAAGATCTGGAACGGATGGGATCAAAATCCGCGGCCAATATTGTTCAAGCCGTTGAAAAAAGCAAACTCATACCCTTGAACCGTTTTATTTATGCGCTGGGCATCCGGCATGTGGGAGAGCATGTAGCGAAAATCCTCGCAAAGACATTTAAGAGTTTTGAAAAAATGAGGGCGGCAACGCCTGAAAGACTCGAAGCGATTCACGAGATCGGCCCTGTGGTCGCCAAAAGTATCACCGATTTTTTCGGACAGCATGAAAATCAAAAGATCGTCGACAAGATGATGGGCGTCGGAGACAATGAAAACGGCGGGGTGCGGATTCTTGAGATTTCTGACGGGAAAGAGGACGCGCTTGCAGGGAAGACTTTCGTTCTCACCGGCGCTCTTGAAACGATGACCAGAGATGAGGCCAAAGAACGCATTGAAGCGGCCGGAGGGAAGGTAAGCGGGTCAGTCAGCCGGAACACCGATTATCTGGTCGTCGGCGCATCGCCCGGGTCCAAGCTTAAAAAAGCAGAAGAACTCGGCGTTGACATCATTGATGAAAATAAGCTTAAAGGATTAATGGCGGATGGTTGACGAAGTTGTCCTCACATATCCGTCATCCAAATAAATGCTAAATCCGGCTTCCGAATGTTGCCCCCTATGAATTTTTATACAAGTTTTGGCAACACTTTGGCCCTTTGAACACATTGCCGCTTCGGGTATGATTAAATTTTTGGCCGAAAGAACTCGTGAATAAGGGCTCGTAATGAAAGAACCTGACCGGACTATTCATAAAGGTCTTTTGCTTAAACCGGAGATTTCATCCATAAAGTCAAATCGCATAGGGTTCTTTCAAAACGATCCCTAATCCACTCAAACAGCTTCCAGTCAAAAATTTAATCATACTCGAAGCTCCTGCATGTTCAACGCCGCTGAAATTGAGGACCAATGAAATCGGCCTGTTTCAAAGAACGAAACGATTAACAATCAACAATCATAAATCCCGGGGGGTATAAAGATGGAGAAAAAAACAAGAGCCCATGCCATCATTTCCGGAAGAGTCCAGGGTGTTTTTTTCAGGTGGGAGACGAAACATGCGGCGGATGGATTCGGGGTTTTCGGGTGGGTGCGAAATAAACGGGACGGGACGGTCGAAGCGGTATTCGAAGGTTCCGAACAGAACGTTGCGTCGATTCTTGAATGGTGCAAGAAAGGCCCGCCCATTGCGAAGGTGGAGCGTCTTGAGGTAAACCGGCAGGCGTACACCGGTGAGTTCAACAGCTTTGAAATAACCTTTTAGTCCCCACAATAAGAAACGGCTTACTTGCAAATAGAAAAAGTAAGCCGTCTAAAAAAGTTTAGGGTTATATGGCGTCCTTGAGTTTCTTTCCGGGTTTAAATTTTACGACATTGGATGCTTTAATTTTGATCGCTTCACCGGTTTGAGGATTGCGTCCTTTTCGCGCTTTTCGGCGGACTTTGGCAAAAGTTCCAAACCCAACTAAAGTTACCTTTCCATTCTTTTTCTTTAAGGCTTTTGTTACATTGGCCATGAAAGAGTCCAAAGCGGCTGAAGCGGCAACCTTTGAAATGCCCGCATCCTTAGCCATTGTCTCCACCAGTTCAGCTTTTGTCATGATTGTCCCCCTTTTTTGTTTTTGGTTGATTGTCAATAAGTTCCTCTTTTTAGCTCCATATATGACTAATTTTACCATGTCAACTCAAAACTGCATTTGAAGGGTCTTTTTTCTTGACTCATCGTCCAGATCGGCATGACAGTTGGGTTTGCGAAAAGTAATTTTGAAAAAATCTGCCTCATCCAAAATCGATAATGCCTTTGATAACGGGCCTTCACGCGGTCCGCATTATTTAAAAAAGGGCGTTAACAAATTCAATGGGATCAAATTCCTGGAGGTCTTCAATTTTCTCGCCGATACCGATATAGTGTAACGGAATCTCGAGCGTGCTGCAGATACTGACGGCAATTCCGCCTTTGGCCGTTCCGTCGAGTTTTGTAAGGGCGATTCCTGTAACTTCAATCGCATCATTGAACAGTTGGGCTTGCGCCAGAGCATTCTGACCGGTAGTGGCATCGAGCGTCAAAAGGATTTCATGGGGCGCTCCGGGAATTTTTTTTGAAATGATGCGTTTTATTTTTTTAAGTTCTTCCATCAGATTTTTTTTGGTATGAAGCCTTCCCGCAGTATCCACCAAAACCACATCCGCGTTTCTGGCGACAGCGGCTTCAACGCCATCATAAGCGACAGCCGCCGGATCCGACATTTCTTTATGCTTTATGATATCTACACCGGCTCTTTCAGACCAGATCGTAAGTTGCTCTATGGCGGCAGCCCTGAACGTGTCTGCGGCGACGACAATCACTTTTTTCCCGGATGCTGAAAATCTTGCAGCCAGCTTTCCGATGGTCGTTGTCTTTCCTGTGCCGTTGACACCGATAACCATGATAACATGGGGTTTAGCCGTGATACTTTGGGGCGGCTTTATCGTTGCATTGAGTAATTCAAGAATTTTTTCTTTCAACACGTCTTTGAGTTGGTCGGGGCCTGATATTTTCGACGATTTACCGGTGATGTCTCGAATAAGGTCCATGGTCGTCTGAACCCCGAGATCCGACGTGATGAGGCGTTCTTCAAGCTCCTCCAGTAATTGATCGTCGATTTTTCTTTTTCCTGCAAAAAGGTCATTGATGTCGGTTGAAAGGAGTTTTCGTGTTTTGGAGAGGCCGATTTTCAGGCGTTTAAAAAATCCAGTTGTCTGCTCAGGAACACCATGAGCGATGTCCGGATCCTCGATATCGGAAGAAGTTGGAATTTCATTTTCCGGCTTTTCATCTTCGGCGGCATCATCGCTTTCCGGAGGCCGGGCTTCGGTGTCGATCTCAGCGTCCGGCGCTTTAAAAACCTCGTCTGTTTTCCGTACGGTGTCTACAGATTCTTCCTGCGTGACTTTCTTCTTTTTAAACCAGTTGATTGCCATGATAACATTTATGCTTCTTTTTGCGTAAGATTGACGGATACGACTTTGGAAACGCCTTTTTTTTCCATGGTAATACCGAAAAGCGTATCGGCGAATTCCATCGATCTTTTGTTGTGCGTGATCATGATAATCTGCGAGTTTTCACCGATGATTTTCAACAAATCATTAAAACGAAAGACATTGACCTCGTCGAGGGACGCATCGATTTCATCCATGAGGCAGAAGGATGCCGGTTTAATTAAAAAAATCGAAAAGACCAAAGCGATGGCTGAGAGCGCTTTTTCTCCGCCGGAAAGAAGGCTCATTCTCGTCAGTTTTTTCCCGGGCGGGTGTATCATAAACTCTATACCGGTTTCAAGAGGGTCATCCGGTTCCGTCAGGACAAGTCTTGCAGAGCCGCCGTCGAAGAGACGGGGAAACACTTCTTTCAATTTATCATTGACCTTTTCGAAAGCCTCGAGAAAACGTTCCTGACTGATTTTATTTATTCTGTTGATGACTTTGTGAAGATCATCGAGGGCCTTGACAAGATCTTCTCGCTGTTCATTCAGAAAATCAAATCGCTCTTTGAGCTGTTCATACTCTTTTATGGCGCCCAGATTGACATCCTCAAAGTTCGCGATTTTGTCTCTGGTCCGACCGAGTTCGTCTTCTATTTCATCTGCGGGAAAATCTTTTCCAATGTTTAAATGCTCAAATTCCGATCGAAGCAGCGCAACGGATTGGTGATAGTTTTCTTGCAGCCGGTTAGAAATATTTTCTCTTTTGATCTGCCGTTGCGATTGTTCAAGTTCAACCAATCTTATTTTTTGTACAATTTTTCCACGCTCGTTTTGGATCTCGGATTTGATGCCGTCGTTTTCCTTCAGCTTGGCATCAATGGCATTATAATCCGCCTCGATATGTTCAATCGCATTTTCAAGGACTTTCAACGCGTCATACCTAACGGAAAGCGTCTGTTCGTATTCCTTTATTTTTTCTTCCAGATGGTGCTTTTTTTGTCTTTTCCGAATAAGCTCCTGTGAAATCTGATCAATCCGCTGAACGCCGTCGTTTAGGAATTCTTTCAGGCGCCGCAACGTATTGTTGCTGTTTTCCAATTTGGCATTTAAAGCGGTGAGCTCGAGCCTAAGGTCGACGATGTTCTGATTGAAGGATTCCATTTCGGACGAAACCGTACTGATCTCTTCCAGTTTTTCCGCGACGAGATCCTGTGCATTTTTGACCTGGTCGACAATTTCATCAACAGCTTGGTTGTATCTGGCGACTTCTTCATCCACATCTGATTCTTCACCTAAAAGCTGTTCGTGTTCCAGACGAACAATTTCAAGATGTCGAAGCGCGTTTTTAAGATCCTCGGATGCTTTATAAAGCGCCTTTTCCGCTTCCACTGCATTATCTTTGGCTTTATTTTCCAGTTCCCGAAGCTTTTGAAGGTTGCTCTCAATATTTCTCGCTTCGGATTCCAATTCTTTTTGACGCTCCCGGTCAGTTTCGAATCTGATGTCCAGGTCTTTGATCTTCAGCTCGAAATCTTTGAGTTCCTGTTTTTTTGCAAGGATACCCGATAAATTGTCTTTGCCGCCGCCGACCATCATTCCTTGATGAGAAATGAGGTCCCCGTTTTGGGTAACGACGGTTTGCAATGTGCCGTTGCGGTTGAAAACCTCCAGGGCTTCTTCAATATCCGCCGCCACAACGACATGCCCTAAAATGGCTTCTGCAATCTGTTCAAATCCTGGTTTTACGGAAACATGTTTCAAAAGGCAATTGGGATGATCCAATCGAGGATGCTGGGTCAATCCTATTTTTTTGACGGCCGAAACCGGGATAAAACCGCTTCTTCCCTCTCCGGATGTATGAAGATAATCGATACTTCCCACAGCCGTCTTTTGATCTTTGACAAGAATGTACTGTAAGGATTCTCCAAGAACCGCTTCCACCGCAGGCCCATAGGAAGGAGTTGGTTCGATGATGTCCGCCGTGAGCCCCAGAATACCGTCGCTCACTTCTTTTTTCAGGCTGCCGGATGAGCCGCCTTTTTGGATGGCCCGGCTTTTTATCATGAGCGCCCGGACGCCGTCTTTGTACCACTCGAAACTGTTTTCCATTTTCTTTAATGTGGCATAAGCGGACCGGGTTTTGTTCCGTTCCAGTTCGAGGGTCTGAACCTGTCTGACTTGCTCTCCCAAGGACGTATTTTTTTCCTTGAGCTGATTTTGGACGGTACTGATGCGATTTTTAAGATCTTCAATTTCCGATTGATATGAAGCCAGATGTGTTTCGGCCTTAGTTTTGTTGTCTTTGAGAACGGAGACTTTTCGACGGGTTGTCAGCTCTTCCTCGCCGATGATCTTGAGTCTTCTTTTTAAGCTTTCTTTGCTGTTCGCAGCATTTTGGCAGATGTTTTTGTACTGCGCTTCCCGGGCGACAAGGTCCATTAAACTCGCTTTACCGTTTTCGAGTTCTTGATTGAGAGAAAAGAGTTCATTTTTTATATTTTGCGATGCCGATTGCTCTTTTTCGAGGGTTGATTTTGCGGATTTTATCTCTGCTTGAATTTGAATGTTCTGATTGTCGCCTTCCTGAATTTCAGTCGTTAAGTTCCTGTTTTTTACTTCCAGGTTTTGTCGGGCGGATTCGAGTTCAACCCGTTCGTCCGCGAATCTTTGCACATCTTTAATAAGATGCGTTTTATCATTTTCCATCCGATCTATATTGCGCTGGGTCTCATATAAAGAGGATTTTTGATTGGATATTTCACGATTCTTCTCCGCACGATCGAGCTCGATCTTTTCGAGCGCGGCATCCAGTTTTTTTAATTGGGTTGAATGCTCGATGTCCGTATTATTCAGATCATTTAATAATGTATCGGCTTCATCAATTTGATGCGTATAGGCATCGTAATGATAAAGTGACAGACAGACGTCGAGTTCTCTGATACGTTTTTGATATTTCTTATACCGTTCGGCCTTCCTGGCCTGACGTTTAAGACCGGCCATCTGCCGCTTGATCTCGGTAATGATATCACTGACACGTAAAATATTTTCGTTCGTGGCTTTGACTTTATTCAGCGCTTCCTTTTTTCGGGACTTGTATCTCGTAATTCCGGCAGCCTCCTCGATAAGAATCCTTCTTTCTTCCGGTCCGGCATCTGTAATGGTTCCGATGTTTCCCTGTTGAATAACGGCATAGGATTTCGTACCCAGGCCGCTTCCCAAAAAAATATTATAAATGTCCTTCAGCCGACAGGGTTGCTTGTTGATGAAATAGCCGCTTTCACCGGAACGGTAAAGCCGCCGGGTCAACATGATTTCGGTAAAGTCTTTAAGTTCTTCGGGCGCCGAGCCGTTGTCATTGGCGAGAGTCAGTGATACCTCGGCCATATTCAACGCCGGTTTTCCGTTGGAACCGGCAAAAATGACGTCTTCCATGGATTTCCCACGGAGTTGTTTGATGCTCTGCTCCCCCATCACCCACTTTATCGCATCGATAATGTTACTCTTGCCACAGCCATTGGGACCCACAACCGCAGAAATGCCTGGAGGAAATTCAATACTGGCTTTTTCAACAAAGGATTTAAATCCGTTTATTTCCAGCTTTTTCAGTTTCATTCAATTAAATCTCCTGTAATTTTTTCTGCTTATCCCATTTTTTGTTTGAAGCTAAATTTCAAAACAGATATCAAGAATTTATCAGTTTGTAAAGGGAAAAACACAATGGGAGGTGTAATTTTAAATATCCGGATACAATATGTGGTGGAATCGAGGCTTCTATCTGTGTTTTTTTATAATACTTTAAATTTTTTGCGTAAAAGATCACGCCAGAGGCGGACAAGCCTTGTGAATAATGAAATAGATTTGTTTTTAAAGTGTTAAATGACGACTGTTTTTTTTAATCTGCGTTATTATGTTAACCACGAAGGAATTGCAACCCAAAAGTATTCTTTGTGGATTTAATACACTCAAACTGTTAAGGATACAAACAAAAAATTTAACGGAGCGTTTAATTTTGTCTGATTTGATCAAAAAATACTGGTTTCTCATCGGACTGTTTCTTGTTTTTGTCGTGACAGTGGCGGATACCACCGAGACAGTTTCGAGCATCGGAATATGGCTCAAGGTGCATCGGGGACCGGATGTCGTGATAGTCTTGATATTCTTTTTTTCCGGTCTGATATTGGACGCCCGGCAGATAAGATCAGGTTTAATGGATGTAAAGGGCATCGCCGCTGCCCTGATCATCATTTTTCTGGTGGCACCGGTCGTCGCTGCACTGTGCAAGGCGATTCCTCTGGATACAGGAGTTTTAATCGGCATTTTTCTCGTTGCGGTCATGCCCACAACGCTAAGCAGCGGCGTGGTGATGACCGGTGCGGCCGGCGGCAACATGGCGCAGGCACTGGCCATCACCATCCTGGCCAATGGGCTTGCCGTTTTCACCATACCCGTGGCGCTTTCTTTGTTGCTGGAATTACTGGGCGGATCAGCGGTCGTGGCCATTGACAAGCCGGCCATCATGATCAAGCTCGGAATTTATGTTTTCTTGCCCCTTTGTGTCGGATTGACCCTAAAATTTTTGGCAAAATCTTCGGTCAACCGGTTCGCTTACCGGCTGCAATTGCTGAACCAGTTGTTGATACTGGCCATTGTCTGGATGGCCATGTCCCAGGCAAGGGATGCGATTGTCAGCGGCGGCGAATCAGTGGGGATTGTTATTTTACTGGTCTTCAGTTTCCACGGGATTCTTCTATCTGCTGCCGGCGTGTTTACAAAGCTTTTAAAGCTCGGCAAGGGCCGGCGGGAAAGCGTCATTTTCATGGGCGGGCAAAAGACCCTGCCTCTTGCAATAATATTACAGGTTTCGCTTTTTCCCCAGTACGGACTCGCCCTGGTCGTGTGCGTGCTGCATCATATGATCCACCTGCTGATGGACGGATATCTGGTGGGAAGGTTAAAATAATCAGGTCACCTGGGTTCTCCGTTCCAGGTACTGCACAAACATGGAAAGCGAAAAGGTTAATACAAGATATAAGACGGCACACACAAACCAGAGTTCAAAGGGTTGAAGGCTGGTGGTGATCACCTCGCGCGTTGCCTTGGTCAATTCCCGGATCGCGATAATGCCGAGCAGGGATGAATCTTTGATGAGACTGATGAACTGGTCGGCAAGGGGAGGAAGGATTCGTCGCAGGGCCTGGGGAAGGATAATATGCCGCATGGAACGAACATAGGTCATTCCTAGAGATTTGGCGGCTTCGGTTTGACCCCGATGAATGGACTGAATGCCGGCGCGCACCATTTCCGCCACGTATGCGCCCGTAAAACCGGCCAGCGCCGCAACTCCGAACCATAGCGCGGAAATCTGCCCCATTCCATGTTTGACAAGAATATTGTTGATCAATGTTCCCAGAACAAAATACCAGATAAAGATTTGCACCAAAAGCGGGGAACCGCGAATCATTTCAATATAGGTGATCGCGGTCCATTTCAGCGCCGGATTGGAAGAAATTTGCGCAAGGCCGCTGAACAGACCGATAACGATGCCAAAAACAATGGCAATGACACTCACCTTTAGTGTCAGCCAAAGCCCTTGCAACAGGATGCCGCCACGCCATGTTTTATAGGTGGCCAGTATATCGCCATCGTAAATAGTATCGCCTTTTTCGACTTGCAACGTCCCCTTAGGGGCAGTGTATGATGCTGATCCTTTGGGACCTTTGACCGTTATGATTGCTTTATGATCTTTTTTTATGATACTTTCGACCTTGCCGTCCATCTCGGCTTTTACTTCGACACGCTCATTGTAGGCAAAGTACTTTGGGATACGATACCATCGCCAGGTATAATCGATCTGAAGCGCTGAAAAGTAAAGGGACAAGACGACACTATGACGATAAAGATAAAAACACCCACCCAGAAATAATAATGATTCCCCTGTTTCGACCGTTTCGATGCTGACGAAGACCTCATCCAATGACCTCATGTTTTGCTTATGGAGGGCCGGTGGAATTAGATACCACCAACTTGTTTTGGATCGAGTATTATTACTGAACCTCCTTAATCCAACCGGTGCTCTTAATCCACTTGTTGTAGATCCTGCCGTACCGTCCGTCATTTTTAATTCCGTCTTATAGGATTGGTATGTGCATCTTGGAATCAGACTTTTTACCGCCTGTTCACCGGTGGTTCCGGACTGCGAGGTGACGATGTATGTCGGGTCATTCAGGTCCTTGTATGATTTGATTTTTCCTTTTTGGTTCGTCATTTCAAAAGGCATATAACCGGAATTAAAGCCCACATGAAGCTCGCCTCTTTTGAGAATGGATTCCAGGGTAGATTTATCGGCAAGTTCGAATATCACTGCCGGCGGCTAAGGAACAGACCATAAATAAAATAACGACCGTCGACAGGCATAGCAAAAATAATCTCATTTTTTTATAATCTTAATTGATCGACTGATAATTATTTAGTAACAATCAGGATTAAAGAAATCAAGGTATTTTGAAAATCTCTTTCCAACACAAGCCGGTTTGAAAGAGATACCCGCCGCTGCAAAGCGTTTTCCTGTGTATGGAGGTTTAGATGCGTTTAGTCCCGTAGATATCGTTCGAATAGTCTTGACACAATCGTTGGAGAACCGATAAAATCAATACATTAATCGACTGTATTGCCGTTATTGCGGAATGCAAAAATCAAATCATCTCCTTTAAACGGAGCAACAGCATGAAAGATAAAGATCCCGACTATATTGAGCTTTTGTTAGATAATCCCAAGGTTCGAGAGGCGGTCAGCAATATTAACCGCGAGTTGATGGAACGAAGAAAATATGTTCCGCCCAAATGCAAAGTGTTTGAAAGCCCTTACACCTTGTTGAAAGATGTTGATCGCTTTACCTTCACCATTGACAGGGAAGCAAAAAAACAGTTGCCGGGCATCATAAATAATAAGGTCAGAACCGTAGTTGGCGTGGATTCCCCTGAAGAATCCTTTAAAGATGCGTACGGCAAAAAACGCTGTATCGGTATTGTATTTTCGGGGGGACCGGCCCCCGGCGGGCATAATGTGATCGCAGGGTTATATGATGCTGCGAAAAAGGTGAATTCGGAGACCAAAATTTACGGTTTTCTGCTCGGCCCGGATGGCATCATAGAAAATGAAGCCATTGAAATAACGGGCCAGGTGGTCGACGCTTATCGAAACCTCGGCGGTTTTACCATGATAAAAACCGGCCGAACGAAAATAGATACAAAAAAGAAAATGGCTCTGTCCAAGGAGACCTGTAAAGCGCTTGGACTGGATGCGCTTGTGATCGTGGGGGGAGATGATTCGAATACAAATGCCGCATTTTTAGCCCAGGAAATGATTAAAGACGGTATCCAGGTCATGGGCGTTCCCAAAACCATCGATGGCGATATACAGGTCAGAGATGAAAAAGGTCATGTTTTGTGTGCCATGTCGTTCGGTTTCCACACGGCAGCAAGGGCATTTTCAGGCTCGATCAGTAATCTTTGCACGGACAGCAGTTCGGATGTAAAATACTGGCACATCTGTAAAGTCATGGGCCGTGTCGCCAGCCACCTGGCGCTTGAAGTTGCGCTTCAGACCCATGCGAATATGACGTTCATCGGTGAAGAACTTTGTGATTATATTGATGAAAAGAGAATCGAAGAAGCGGTAAAAAAGAACATGGTTGATTTCAATGCCTACGGGATGACCCTCAGGCATCTGTCGCGAGTGATTTGTGACGGCATCGTCAGAAGGGCTGCTGTTGGGAAGAACTATGGCGTGATTGTCATTCCGGAAGGGATATTGGAGTTCATCAATGAAATACAGGTTTTTATCATCAAGCTCAACACGATAATTGCGGAATATAACAATATCTATGATACGGATTTCCATTCAGATTTTCCGGCCCTTGAGGATAAGCTTCAATATTTGCGAAGAATGGCCCGGCGTTCAAGAGAGGACAAAAGTTTTTCCGTCTGGAATACACGGGATGATGACTTGTTTAATGAAATTCCGGACTTCTTCCAGGAGGGTCTCCTCACGGAAAGAGACAGTCACGGAAATTTTCAATTTTCTCAGGTTAAAACCGAACAGGTGCTCATGGGACTCGTGAATGATTACCTGAATATTTTACATGAAAGCGGGTCGTATAAAATCGGAATCGAAAAATCCTATTACCGGAAGGTGATGAAAAAAGGCGGACTTGACCCGGCTTATTTCGGTCCCATGATTTTTGACAATTATGATAAGGCAGAGTTTTTGTTGGTCAAACCATCCATCATTTCGATAAAAACCCTCAAACTGACCCTCGAAAAAGAACAAGCGATTACAGAAGCCCAGGAGATCCCCGAACCTGTTGCAAAGGTTTATAAAAAATCGGTGCCGAAATTTAAAACGCAAATTCATTTTTACGGGTATGACGGGAGAGGCAACGATCCCACCCGATTTGATTGCAACTATACGTATAACCTGGGGATGACGGTTTTTAGCCTGATTGCCAACGGCGCTACGGGCCAGATGGCGGCCATCAAAAATTTGGAGCAGGATTTTTCAAAATGGGAACCCATTGGAATTCCCATAGGCCCCTTGATGCGCCTTGAAGAAAGAAAGGGCAAACTCGAGCTTGTTTTGGAAAAAAGTCTGGTTGATGTCGATTCCGCTTCTTTTAAAATTGTCAAAGCATTTAGAGAAAAATGGCTTGTCGCTGTTCCGGGTGACGATGATTACCGGAGGCCGGGTCCCATAAGATTTACCGGAGAAAGCGAAGAAGATCGACCCATCACGCTGCTTTTGAATGCACTGGGTTAATTTTAATCTGACAAGGAAGATATGATGAAAATAAATTCACTAATGGTTCCCGATCCCATTACCATAACCGAAAATACGTCTATACAGGAAGCCATAGAGGTGATGAAGATTAACTCGATCCGGCATCTTCCGGTGGTTTCAGAAGAAAACAAGCTCGAAGGTTTTATTACGCTTGCGGATTTAAAACAAGGGCTCATACCCTCCATGATAGGTGAGTTGTCGTTGATGGATTTGATCATCAAGAATCCCATTGTGGTAGGGCCGAATGATGATATCGAGGTCGCGGCTCAATTGATATACAAGCATAAAATCGGGGGCATGCCGGTGGTGGAAAACCATAAACTGGTGGGCATTATTACGGCTTCGGATATTCTGCGGACGTTCATCGATATGATGGGATTTCTTAACGCCAGTTCACGGATTGATCTGGTGGTGGGAAATAAACCGGGTTCTTTTAAAAATGTGCTGCAAATTATTAATGAGAACGGCGGAGACATCATCAATGTCGGGATGACGGCGCAAAGACCGAGCAAAAGAGAATATTACTTTCGGCTTTCCCCTTGCAATACCGAGGTTATCAGACAAGCCCTTGAAAAAGACGGATACCGGGTTCTTAACGCAATGGATTGAATTTGGCCAGAGGCTGATAGCTGCACAGGGGCTCTTCGGCCAGAAAATCGCCGGTCGCTTCAAAAGCCCTTGCTCTGCATCCGCCGCACACGTTTTTGAATTCACATCTCCCGCATTTTCCTTTTGATAATTCATGGACGAAACTTACCGGCCCGCTTTTGTCATGCCCTTAATTCTTCAGCAGCCTCAAGGGCAAAATACGTCAGGATCATGTCTGCACCGGCCCGTTTAATGGCAATGAGGGTTTCCATCATGACTTTTTTTCCGTCCACCCATCCCATTTTTTCGGCGGCCTTGATCATGGCATACTCACCGCTGACATTGTAAGCCGCCAGGGGAAGATCGATCTCTTCCCGGATGAGACGGATGATGTCTAGATAAGGTAAGGCGGGCTTTACCATGATGATATCCGCGCCTTCTTCGATATCCAGGGTCACCTCACGAACCGCCTCCAATGCATTGGCGGGATCCATCTGATAGGTTCGTCGATCGCCGAATTTCGGGGCGGAATGTGCGGCATCACGAAAGGGCCCGTAAAATGCACTGCAGTATTTGGCCGCATAAGAGAGTATCGGGACGTTAATAAAGTCGTTTTCATCCAGGATATTCCGGATTTCAGCCACGCGGCCGTCCATCATATCGGAAGGTGCGACCATGTCGGCACCGGCCCGGGCATGGGACAGGGCGGTTTTGGCCAGCAAGTCCAAGGAGGCGTCGTTATCGATGATATTTCCCTCCACAACGCCGCAATGACCATGGTCGGTGTACTGGCACAGGCAGACATCGGTAATGACGGCAAGCTCCGGTATTTTGTCTTTCAAAGCGCGTGTTGCGTTTTGAACAACGCCATTTTTGTCATAAGCGCCGGTGGCAAGAGGATCTTTCTTTTCCGGTATCCCGAACAACATCACTGCCGGAATACCCAGCTCATGGGCTTTTGAAGACGTTTTGACGAGATTGTCGATGGACAGCTGATAATGTCCGGGCATCGAATCGATAGGGTTTTTCACCCCTTTACCGTTGACGGCAAAAAGCGGAAGAATGAGATCGTCTACCGAAAGTTTGGTTTCGCGGATCATTCGGCGAAACGCGTCATTTTGTCGCATTCGTCTCGGTCTGTAATCGGGAAACAGCATGGCAACTCCTATTTATAATTGTATGGTTTAGAGATCATTGCAAAGCGTTCAATTTTGTTCAAGTTCAAGGAAGACGAAGATTTTAACCGCAGGAATACTTTATGTATTTTGAGGATTAAAATCTAAGTCTGACGTCCCGCCCAGGCGGGAGGCAAAAGGGAATGCTTTGCAATGATCTCTAAGCGATTTCTTCGTCTGTTAAATAACATGCCGGATCCGGTGCCCATACGTCGCCTGTGACGGCTTCGGACCGCACCCTGAAGTTGCCGCCGCAAATATCCAGCCATCGGCATGTGGCACATCTTCCTTTAGCGTGTCTTTTTTTCTCTTTAAGTTTTTTCATCAGCGGATCCGAGATATCGGTCCAAATTTCGGAAAAAGGTCTGTTTCTGATATTGCCGAAACTGTAATAGCGCCAGAATTGGTCTGCGTATACTTCACCGTCCCAGTTCACGCAGCCGATGCCGATACCGGAACTGTTCCCTTGGTTCATTGTGAGAAGTTCAAGTACTTCACGGGCACGCCGGGGATTTTCTCTGAGAAGGCGCATATAAAGATAGGGGCCGTCCGCATGATTGTCCACGGTTAATACTTCTTTGGGATGATTTCGATCATAAAGCTGTCTGGTCAGATCCATAATCAGATCGACGGCTTTTCGGGTTTCTTCATGGGAAAGATCTTCTTTTACAAGTTCTGATCCTCGGCCGGCATATACCAGGTGGTAAAAGCATATCCTTGGAATATCCATATCTTCAAGGAGTTTAAAAATTTCAGGAATCTGATGTGCGTTTTGTTTGTTGATGGTAAAGCGGAGGCCGACCCTTATACCGGCATTTTTACAGTTTTCAATCCCTTTCAACGCAGAGACGAAAGCCCCCTGAACCCCTCTAAACCGGTCGTTAATCGCTTCCATGCCGTCAAGGCTGATGCCGACATACGACAGGCCGATGTCTTTCAGATTTTGAGCGATCTGACGAGTTATCAGGGTTCCGTTGGTCGATATAACGGCTCTTATCCCTTTTTTTACGGCGTAAGCCGCCAATTCCGGAAGGTCTTTTCGGACCAGAGGTTCACCACCTGAAAACAAAATTACGGGCACACCAAATTCTGCGAGATCATCGATCAAATACTTGCCTTCTTTAAAGGTCAGTTTTCTTTCCAAGCTATTATCTTTCGCGTGGGCATAACAATGAATACACTTGAGATTACATCGCTGGGTAATATTCCAGACAACCACCGGCCGTTTATCGCTGGAAAACTGAAGAAGATGTGACGGGAGTTTGGACGACATTCGCCCGTAACGGAGTGCATCGGATGGCTCTACAGTGCCGCAATACAACTTTGATATTCCGATCATTTTATTTTTTCCCGGTCACCGGGTTTAACATCGGGCATGCTCAAATCATCTCTAATAAGATTACTGATAAAGTCTTCGGAGTTTATCAACGCGTCTTTGGTAATAAAAAACCGGTGCTTTCCTGTTTTTTCGCGGACCAGTTTCAGCCCGTATTCAAAATCCACAGACAATTTTTCGTAAAGTTCTCCAAGGTCATGGGTGGATTTTTCAAACTTATCGATAATAAAATCAACGGCATCATCTTCCATGACAATGTTAATGTCATGGTTTTTAAAAAAATACAATTCTATCTTCTTTATGTCGTCATAAAATGTCTTGATTTTTTTAATGGCTTTTTCGATATCCATCATGTGGTTGGCGTAGTAAGAAGCCACAATATCGATACGCGACACCGTCAATGTCAGGCCGTATTTTTCCGCCAGATTTTTCTTGTTGGCATTCAGGTAGGTTTTGATATATTCTTTTTCTTCAAGAAACAGCTTCTCATAGGTTTCATTGAGTTCATCGAAGTTCGACAGCGCCAACATTTTTTTAAGCATCCCTTCGGGATCCTCAACAGCAGTGCCGGTCACCGGGAATTTTTTAATAGGACTCGACGGTAATTTCTTTTCAAATACTAAAAGTGCCTTTTCGATGGCACTCACAAGTCCCCTTGCACCGGTATTTTCCTGGAAGGCGTTTTTTGCCAGGATTCGAAGGGAACTGTCTTCAAATTTTATATCGATGCCATACGCTGCAAAGTCGAGTTTTTTACCGAGAATGATCGGATTGCTGGGATTTTGCAGAATTTCGAAAAGGTCATTTTCCGTTAATCTTTCAAAGACGGCCCTGACCGGCAGACGTCCCACGAATTCAGACTCAAATCCAAATTCTATGAGATCTTCCGCTTTTGCCTGGTTCATAATCTCGTTGTTTTCTTCCGGCGTTTTAAGGGTTGCGCCAAAGCCGATACCTTGAGCCGCAATCCGTTTTTTAACAATTTGGGCCAGATCACCAAAAGCGCCGCTCATAATAAAGAGAATATTACCGGTATTGACGGATCGTTTCTCTCTTTTTCCTGTTTTACGAAAGCGTTCGATTTCCTGAATCATTGAAATGGGATCGTGGGGTACTTTTAAATCGACGTCGGTTTCTTCCATGGGCTTGAGCAGCGCACGCTGAACGCCGGACCGTGAAACATCTACGCCGATGACATGTCGGCTCGATGCGATTTTATCGATTTCATCGATGTAGATAATACCGTATTGGGCTAATTCGATATCGCCGTCCGCTTCCCTGACAAGGTCGCGGACAAGATCTTCGACATCGCCGCCCACATAACCTGTTTCGCTGAATTTTGTGGCATCTCCTTTGACAAAAGGAACATTGATT
This sequence comes from uncultured delta proteobacterium, assembly GCA_963778575.1. Lineage (GTDB taxonomy): Bacteria > Desulfobacterota > Desulfobacteria > Desulfobacterales > UBA11574 > UBA11574. The sequence goes on from CAVZUV010000001.1 coordinate 205,270, forward strand.
TTTTGGGCGATCAATTTGATGATATATGTTTTACCGACACCGGTGGGTCCGAACATGAGAATGTTGTTTTTGATGCGCCCGACCATGTCATCGGCACCATCCGATGCCATTTCAGCACGTTTTATACGGTTGAAATGCGTACATATTTTTGTTGATAGTATCGCTTTTGCACGCTCTTGCTTTACAATATATTGGTCGAGGTAGGAAATCATATCTTCGGGTTTTAAGTCAAAATTAATTTTCTTTACCTTTTTGGCCGATGTTTCATCTTTTTCGGTGGAAGCTTTCTGAGGCAGTGCCAACGGCGTCACCATCTTGACGCTGCCGCCGAACTTTTTTGTCAGAAAATCACCGATTTCCTTTTCGATTTCTTTCGGATCCGGTAGTTTATCATTATGTTCTTTCATCGTTTGCTATTAACTCTACACTCTTTTTGGTTTAATTCGTTTAAAGGGTACCTATTCAATAAATTATAATCACACCTTATGGAAAATGCAAGGTGGAAAAGGTCACCGCCGGGAGGCAAGGCTCACAAGATAAAAAGGCAGAGCCTTTTAAAAAACCCTGCCTTTTTTGCCTTGAATTGCATTAAGTTTGATTCAAGACGTTTTAAGTTCGGTTGAGCCGGCACCTAATGATTTAAGTGTGGAGTCTCCCGAACTTGTATAGCTACTGTAAATTTATCTATTGCCTTAGTGTATCAGAAAGAAAATCCGGATTGCGTATTTCTTGAAGCACGATCGAAAGATGAGACAGTTCATCTTGAAGTTCTTTAAGTTTGGCTTCAATCATGACGGCTAAAACTGCCATTCGGTTTTCAGTACTTCCCGCATTATCAAGACATCTGTCAATCTCTTTTTGGTATTCTCTTAGATCCGGGTATTCTTTTAACAGGCGATCCCGTTCTTTCCGGGCTTCTTTACCCATCTCGATGAGATCCGAGGTACCGAGCATGCTGTTCTTTTTATGTACCTTTTTATGTACGTTTAAACGATTTCCCATTTGACCTAACCTGATAGCAGAAATCATGCCAAGGCGCGGATATGATTTTATTACTAAATAATTTAACCGGTTATATTTTTACTGTACGGATAAAATGTTGAAATGAGGCCTTAAATTCTATGAGTTTTTTTTCACATTGTGAATTATTTTACACAATCTAATCCGGAAAACCACCGGTACATTTCAGCGCTCCTTTTTTGACCTTTCCAAATCTCTTTGTTCATCCCGCCGCCGAATGGTTTCACGCTTGTCATACTGACGTTTGCCTCTGGCGAGGGCCAACGTCAGTTTGGCCCTTCCATTTTGGAAATAAATTTTTAAGGGGACCAGAGAAAATCCCTTCTCATTGACCTTTCCGTATAATTTGTTGATTTCGTATTTATGTAAAAGGAGCTTTCTGATTCTTAACGGGTCATGATTGCCGTAATAAGCAAAGGGATAAGCACTGATATGCATTTGGTAAACAAATACTTCGCCGTTTTTAATTCTGGCATAAGAATCTTTTAGATTCACACGGCCGAGTCTAAGGGATTTGATCTCCGTGCCTAAGAGAACCATGCCTGCTTCGCAAGTATCTTCGATGAAATAATTGTGTCGGGCTTTTCTGTTTTCAGCAACTATTTTTATGTGACCTGTACTCAAACGCTTTTCTCTCCTCCCTGTGGACACTTTCGTTGTGACGCCTGCATTAAAATATTACTGATACCGAAGTTCAGCTTAGGTTATATTAATCAGTGTAACCTATATCCTGCAGAATATTGCCGTACGTATGCTGCAAAATTTCCATAATGCCCGTCTCGGATGTCTCTTTAAGGACATCTTTAACGAACAGAGCGGTATCTTTGACATTGAGCGATCGGATTGTTTTTTTAATGACCGGTATTGATTGTGGATTCATGCTTAATCGGTTGATCCCCAATCCCAAGAGGATCGGCATGTTCATTGGGTCGCTCGCCATTTCACCGCATATGCAGACTTCGATATTGTTGGTTTTTGCGATATCTGCCACGTGTTTGATCATTCGAATAATTGCGGGGTTAAGGGGTTGATAGAGATGGGAAACCTGCCTGTTGACCCGGTCAACCGCCAGTGAATACTGGATCAGATCGTTGGTTCCGATACTGAAAAAATCAACATCTTTTGCCATCACGTCCGCCATGATGGCCGCCGACGGCACTTCGATCATTATTCCGACTTCAATATCGTCATTGAAACCGATGCCTTCTTTATCCAGAGAATCGGCTGCATTTGCCAGCAGTTTTTTAGCCGCAAGAACTTCTTCATGGCGCGATATCATGGGTAACAGAATTCTTACATGGCCATATGCGGAGGCCCTTAATACGGCTCGCAGTTGGGTCTTGAAAACATCCGGATTTTTTAAACAATACCGAATGCCTCTAAGACCTAAGACTGGGTTTTTTTCATCCGGATCCGAAGCATAGGAAAGGCCTTTGTCACCACTGATATCCAGGGTTCGGATGGTAACGGATCCAGGCGACATCACCTCGACAACATCCTTGTAGTTATCAAAAAGATCGTGTTCGTTAGGGAAGCGGCGCCGACTTAAATATTGAAATTCCGTTCGATAAAGCCCGATACCATCTCCGCCGTAGTTAATGACGGATACCACTTCCTCCGGGAGTTCGATATTTCCCAAAACCTCCAGCTTTATACCATCAACTGTTTCAGCCGGAAGATGACTGCTTCGGGAAATAACGGCTTTATATTTCTCGTAATTGGATTGACGTTCTTCAAACTTTATAAGGGTTTGATCGGTGGGATGAACGATAACAATTCCCGCGGTTCCATCGACAATGACGATATCATCATTTTTTATTGAATGCGTGGCCCTTTCAAGCCCCAAAACAGCCGGAATTTCGAGCGAACGGGCAATGATCCCCGTGTGTGACGTCTTTCCGCCCAGATCGGTTATCAGTCCTTTTATTTTTTCCAGTTGTATCTGGCTGGTTTCTGCAGGAGAAAGATCTACCGCCACAAGTATGACCCGTTTTCTAATGGCGCCGATGTCCAATGTTTTTGCTCCAACCAGATTCTGCATGATGCTTTCAGAGACCTGGACAATATCAGCCGCCCGCCCCTGTAAATAGGGATCCGTCATATTTTTGAACATCCTTCTGACGTTGGACACTACTTGTTTGAGAGCCCATTCGGCATTTACCAATTCTTTTTCCATGGTTTCAATGGTTTTGCCATAGAGCATTTTGTCTTTATACAGGATCTTGTGGGTTTCAAGTATGTGGATATGCTGTCGTAATTCTTCAGGCGTTGTTTCAATAATTTCTTGAAGTTTGTCTTTGGCACGCTTTACGGCGGATTTGAATCGTTTGATCTCATTTTGTAAATTGTCTTTACTGATATAGTATTTATTGACGACATCAACGCCTTCTTTACCGACCAGATAGGCTTTCCCGATGCAGATACCCGGTGAGACATTAATGCCTTTCAACCGTATTTCTTTTTCAACCGTATGTTCCATGCCTGGTTACTCTCCAAACCCGCTTTCAATCAACTGAACGAGGTTATTCAAAATTCCAAGGTCAGATTGATCATCAATGGTTATGGTGATTGTTGACCCTTTGGGACCGGCCAGTGTGAGAATATCGATAATGCTTGAAGCATCCGCCTTTTTTCCGTCTTTAATGATCCATACGTTAGAAGTTGCGCTTTGAACCAATTTTACGATTTTTGATGCAGACCTTGCATGAAGACCAAGATCGTTTGCTATGATAACGTGCCTTGAGAGATCATTTTCCGAGTTGTTCATCTCTAATTCCTAATCATGCGAGGATTTCCTTTAAAGCGAGCCGGGGCTTCTTCTCCCGAGAATAGATCAGTATTTTTCATCAAGCATATACTGTTTGATTTATGTGTAATATGATGCAGCGCACTCAGAAGCAAAGTTCGGGACGGCGTTTGGGAGCTACTCTCGGCCGACGAAGCCCGTAACGACGATTGTAAAGTCGGCTTCTTTAATCTTTCTTTAATTTGACTTAATAAAAGTTTAAATATTTCAATATGATTTTCACTTTGGCAGCTTCATGCTTTAATCGTCGGGAAGCTTTCTGTCACAATATTCATAAAATTTGCGACCAAAGAAATTGTATTCGGGAATTATCCATCCTGGAATTTTAAAAATTTTTATCAATCCACAGGATGTTTGTCAATCCGTAATCATTGACAAAGTTTAAAATAGCTGTTAGGTCATATCCAGGTAATGTATCGCAATAGCCTGAATTTTTATGGAATATTGCTTTGATACTTTATAAATTAATTTTCTTAACGGAGGCGGTCCCATGACAGATAAGATATTGATTTTCGGGAAGGATGCTTGACCATATAAAACGGCGGATCGGGAAGCTTTTGCAAAACTTGGCCAAGAGGTTGAATCTTTGGCTATTGTTTGATTGAAAAACCAACGTGGTTACAATTTTTAAAAATAACATCTCTGAATCATATGGAAAAACAATTTCTGGTCAATGATTTAAACATCGGTGAAGCATGGCGGCTTTTTAAAATCATGGGAGAGTTTGTGGAAGGCGTGGATGCGCTTCATGAAATAGGACCTGCGGTGAGTTTTTTTGGCTCCGCAAGAATTAAACCCACTGATTCAATTTATAAAAAAACCGAAAAACTGGCCCGGCTTTTTGTAGAACACGACTTTGCCGTGATCACAGGCGGCGGCGGCGGTGTGATGGAGGCGGCCAACAAAGGGGCTGCAGAAGCGGGGGGAATTTCCGTGGGGCTGAATATTGTTCTTCCCCATGAGCAGGCGCCGAATCCTTTTGCCAATATCAAAATCGAATTTAAATACTTTTTTATTCGCAAAGTCATGTTCGTCAAATATGCAACGGCATACATTATACTTCCCGGCGGGTTCGGCACGCTGGATGAGCTGTTCGAAGCGGTTACACTGATCCAGACCCACCGAATTTTACCATTTCCGTTAATCTTAGTCGGTTCTGATTACTGGGCGGGGCTTATCGATTGGATCAAAGAAAAGCTTCTTGCCGAAAAGCGGATATCCACACAAGATCTCGAAATCCTTCAGGTTATGGACGATCCCGAAGAGATTGTCAAAGCCGTAAAGAAAGTGATCATCATATAGTGCGTATTTCGTGCGTTCGATCCAAAAAGCAGCGTTTTTTTTTGTAAAGCACTAAATAGAAACAGGTATATTTTCTCCTTGATTAAAAAAAATTATGATGTATGATCTGCCCAAAAATAATGAATGGTATTCAGAATATGAAATATAAGGTGAAGTATATTGACCGCGCCAAGTAATCCCAAAGAACAGGATTTTATCCTGGAACTTGATGATGTCCATATGTTTTTCGGTAAGGTATGCGCCCTGGCCGGTGTCAATTTGAAAGTCAGAAAAGGCGCGATCCATTCGGTAATCGGACCCAACGGCGCCGGCAAGACCGTGATGATGAATATTATCAATGGACTTTATTCCCCGCAAAAAGGAAATATTTTTTATAAACAAAAAAAGATCAATGCACTCAGGCCGTTTCAACGGGCCAAGCTTGGTATTTCCAGGACTTTTCAGAAAGTCGAAGTTTTCGGTGGGATGACGGTATTGGACAACATCCGCCTGGGCCGACATATCCATATGAAATCAGGCATTGCCAGCGGATCGGTGTATGTCGGCAAAACCGCCCGTGAGGAGACCGAGCATAGACGCTTTATTGAAGAACAAATTATCGATCTTTTGGAAATTGAACACATCCGCCACAAACCGGTAGGCATGCTGCCTTATGGACTTCAAAAGCGAGTGGAACTGGGCAGGGCGTTGGCTCTGGAACCGGAATTGTTGATTCTGGATGAGCCGCTGGCCGGACTTAACCTTGAAGAAGTCGAAGACATGGCCCGCTTTGTTTTGGATATTAACGAAGACGAACAGTGGAAGGTTACCTGTATCCTGGTGGAGCATGATATGGGCGTGGTCATGGATCTGTCCGATCGTGTCTTTGTTCTCAATTTCGGCAACATGATCGTTGACGGGACGCCGGAGGAAGTTCAGAATCATCCTGAAGTGATTAAGGCGTACCTGGGTGAAGAGGATCTGTATGCAACAAGACGATAAATCGATTCACAATACCCATCCGTACGGTATTAAAATTACAGAAGATCTCACCATTCCCAAGCTTTTTTTTGAAAAAGCCCGCCAATACGGCAAGGATAGGGTGGCCATGCGGGAAAAGGAATTCGGCATCTGGCAGCCCATCACCTGGCACGATTATTTTGAAAACGTGAAGTACTTAACACTGGGACTTATCCGACTGGGCCTTGAAGAAGGAGATAAGGTCGCAATGATCGGCGATAATCGTCCTGAAGGTTTATGGGCGGAAATGGCCGCGTTATGCGCAAGGGGTGTCGGAGTCTGGTTGTTTCAGGATTGCCTGATTGACGAGGTCAAATACATCATCGACCATTCAGACACAAAATTTTTATTCGGAGAGGGACAGGAGGAGGTCGACAAGGCCATCTCTGTTATTAAGGAATGTCCCAATCTGAAAAAAATTATTTGGGATAATCCCAAAGGGATGCGGGGTTACGATCAGGACTATTTGATAAGTTTTAAAGAGGTTCAGCATCTCGGAAGGGAACTTGACCTGGAGCGCCCCGGGCTGTTTGAAGATTTGATTCAAAAAGGCCACGGGAATGAGGTCGCGTTGCTGTTTTATACTTCCGGAACCACGTCGTTGCCGAAAGGTGCACTGTTATCCCACAACAATATGCTGACCATGGGACAGCATCTCATGGCGGTGGATCCCTGTACACCGGCGGACGACTATGTTTCTTATCTCCCTTTTGCGTGGATTGGGGAACAGATGATGTCGATTTCATGCGGTCTGCAGGTTGGATATACCATCAATTTCCCGGAAGAGCCGGAAACCGCTCAAGAAAATATCAGGGAGATAGGACCTCATGTGATGTTCGCTCCTCCGCGCATGTACGAGCAGATGACCCGGACGGTTCAAGTAAAATACTTGGACGCTACTTGGACCAAACGAAAATTATATGAACTTTCCAGCAGAATAGGGTACCATGTGGCGGACTTCAAATTTCAGAAAAAACCGATCCCTGCACGCTGGAAACTCTTAAATTGGCTGACGTATATTACCATTCAAAAGAAAATCAAAGATCATCTCGGACTGTCCCGCGTACGAAATGCGTATACCGGCGGAGCCGCCATGGGGCCGGACCATTTTCGGTTTTTTCATGCACTGGGGGTAAATCTCAAACAGATTTACGGTCAGACGGAAGTTGCCGGTATTTCGGTGGTTCATCGCAGCGGGGACATAAAATTCGATACCGTGGGTCATGCAATCCCGGAAACGGATATCAGGATTGCCGCAGATGGAGAGATCCTCACCAGAAGCCCTTCGGTATTTTTGGGCTACTACAAAAACCCCGAAGCAACTAGAGAAACCTTAAAAGACGGCTGGCTCTATTCAGGAGACAAGGGATTTATAGATGACGACGGTCACCTGGTGGTTTTTGATCGAACCAAAGATGTTTTTACTTTAAGGGATGGAAGACCTTTTTCACCACAGTACCTTGAAACTCGTCTGAAATTCAGTCCCTTTGTGAAGGATTCCTGGGTGATCGGAGACAAACGAGACTACATCACCGCCGTTATTTGCATTGATTACGCCGTGACAGGGAAATGGGCGGATGAAAAAAAGCTTAATTATACGAGCTATCAAGAACTTTCTCAGATGCCTGAAGTCTATGAGTTGGTGGAAAAACAAATCATAAAGGCCAACAAGGATCTTCCTGAGACCGCCCGAGTGGTAAAGTTCATCAATCTGTATAAGGAATTTGATGCCGACGATGATGAACTGACAAGAACGCGAAAACTACGGCGGGGTTTTGTCGAGAAACGTTACCATGACATCGTCGAGGCCCTTTATTCGAATAGCGAGGATGTGCACATTAACACAACCATCAAATATGAGGACGGCAGAGAGGCCCATATCGATACCGATCTTCATATCAGGAAAGTCAAAGAGCAGAAGATAGGAAATCGGTAATAGGTGATGGGGGAAGAATTGATAATCTTCAATATTCATTTTTCAATGGAGTGACGGATGGAACTGTTTATTATGACCATTACAACGGGCATTATGGTGGGCGGCATCTACGCCCTTGTCGCCCTTGGATGGGTCTTGATTTATAAATGTTCTGGTGTGTTGAATCTGGCCATGGGCGAAATGACCCTCATCGGCGCATATGTTTCCTTGAGTTTTTATGCCATGGGCATTCCCTTTTTGCTGGCGCTTTTGTTTTCACTGATTATCGGTTTGATATTAGGGGTTCTCACCGAAAGGATATTCCTGGACAAGCTCATCGGCGAACCGGTTTTGACAGTGATCATGGTTACCGTCGGGCTTTCATTTTTCTTTAAAGGAATTGTGGAACTCATATGGGGGACGGATACCCGCGTGTTCAAGCCGCCGGTTTTTTCCATTGAACCCATTCACATCGGAAATATCGTTATCGGTCGGGTTTATCTCTGGAGTTTCGTGGCCGCCATGATCCTCTTGGTTATTTTTGTTTGTTTTTTTAAATATACCCGCTGGGGGCTCGCCATGCAGGCCACCGCCGACGATGAGATGGCCGCCTTATCACTGGGTGTGAGTGCCAGGTTTGTCTATGCCGCCGCCTGGGCCATCGCCTTCATGGCGGCCGGTGTGGGCGGCACCCTTTTAGGGAATATCAACGGGTTGAACATTTCCGTAGGGTATCTTGGTCTTCTGGTTTTGCCGGCCGTAGTGCTGGGGGGGCTCAATTCCGTGCCTGGCGCCATTGTGGGCGGCATTGCCATCGGCATATTGCAGAACCTTTGCGGAGCGTATCTGGATAGATACTTTGCCGGCGGCGTCAAAGAGGTTGCGCCTTTTGTTTTCATGGTGATCTTTTTGCTCTTTAAGCCCCATGGATTATGGGGATGGGAGCGGATTGAACGAGTATAACTATTCAGTTGTCACCTGGTATATGTCATAGGATAAAATATTTTAAATCCACCGGTGACCGGTAATAATCGAACGGAGAGCGTTTTATGTCAACAACCTGGCTTCCCTGCGGCGTTTACCATCAGGATTATATACATGATCAGGGATGGTGGCAGACCAAGTTTATCAAAACAAAGATGATTCTGCTTTTTGCTGTCCTGTTCATTGTCATCCCGCTGTTTGCAGACTCTTATTCGCTCAGTGTTTGTAACCAGATCGGTTATACGATACTCGGGGCATTAGGCGTTCAGCTTCTAATCGGTTTTTGCGGGCAGATCACCCTTGGCCATGCCGCATTTCTTGCCGTTGGCGCTTATACCAGCACCCTTTTGATTCTCGACTTTCCCTGGCCCAAATTCATGATGGATTTCGGTATCGCTTATCCGATAAGCATCCTAATTGCCGCATTTACGGCCGGTATATGGAGCGTTTTGTTCGGGCTCCCATGCGCCAGGGTCAAGGGTTTTTATCTCATTTTAACCACCATGGCCGCTCAATTTATTACCGTAGATTTCCTTATCACAGGATATGTGAGCCAGATCGGAGGACGAGGACAGGCCTTTTCTTTGCCTCCCGGAACCATTAAAGTCGGGCCGTGGGTCATTGACAGTGATATCAAGGTCTATTTTATGATGTTGGTTCTGGTGATTGGCTGTGTCATCATTTTGGCCAACCTGATCAGATCCCGAGTCGGAAGGGCCTGGATCGCCATCAGAGACAATGATATTTCAGCGGAAGTCATGGGAATCAATGTCATAAAATATAAATTTTCAGCCTTTTTTGTGGCCGGGTTTATCGGCGGCATCGCGGGGGCGTTTTGGATCAGCAATCTTGCGGCCATAAGCCCCGAACACTTTCCCTGGTTCTGGTCCTTGTGGCTGGTGGGCGTGATCCTTATCGGCGGCGTCGGGTCGATTCACGGCACTATTTTTGGGTCCATATTCATGGTAGTAGTGATGGAAGTGCTGCAGCTTACTGTCATGGGGTTTGTGGATACCAGTTGGGGAGAAAGACTGTTAACAGACTTTCTGTTTCTCAAAGAGGCGGCTTTTGGGCTTGCCATATGCGTATTTATGATCTTTGAGCCCAAAGGCCTCGCCTATCGATGGTGGCAGATGAAGAACTATTTTAATTTGTGGCCGTTTTCGTATTAATGTAATGGTTAAATGGTTGAATGGTTAATAGCCCTAAAACTATTTAACCAATAAACTATTCAACGAATTTTCTAAAGCAAAAGGAGGTGATAAAATAGTTGACAGGACGGAAGACCAGTTGAAATTTTACTCTCTTAAAAAGGGGAAAGAAATTATGTTTGCGAAAAATATATGGTCAAAGATTTTCGTACACCTATTTGTTGTGGTTTTGATTGCCGGGTTTTCTTCCATGGCCAATGCCGCAACAATCAAGGTGGGAGCGCTCAATGATATGACCGGGGCGACATCAGATGTCGGAAAGGACTATGCCCTGGGCATTTCTGATGCCATCCATTATGTCAATGATAACGGCGGGATTAACGGTAAGGAGATCAAGCTGTATCAATTTGATTACGGTTACCGTATCCCCGAGGCCCTGACCAAATACAAACTCTTCAAGCGGCTCAACTGTGTGGCTGTACTGGGATGGGGGACCGGAGACACAGAAGCCCTGTCACCAACGGTGACCAGGGATAAGATGCCGTATGTGTCTGCCTCCTACTCCGCACACCTGACGGATCCTAAAAAGACGCCTTACAATCTTTTTGCGGCTGTGGATTATTCAACAAACGCCAGGGCTGCCATCACAGCCTGGTTCGACAAGAAATGGCCCAAAAACAAAGATTACGGGAAAAGAAAACCCCGCTTGGTCTGTTCTTATATGTTTGCTTCTCCTTATTGCAGTGCGCCGATCAAGGCTATCAAGGATCAAGCGAAATTGCTCGGATTCGAGATCGGTCCGGATCAGTCTGTTTCTTTATTTGCCATTGATACCAAAAGCCAGGTTTTGGCCATGAAAGAATTCAAGCCGGATCTCGTCTGGCACGGCAACACCGTGATGTCAGTGGCCGCCACACTGCGCGATGCCTATGCACTGGGGCTGGGAGCAGATCATATCGTGGACAACTGGGGATTTGATGAAAATTTGCCGAAGCTGGCGGGCAAAGCATCCGAAGGCGTTATGGGGGCGACAGTTTGTGCATTTTTTGGTGAAAATGTGCCGATGATGGATAAAGTGGTGGAGTATGCAAAAAAATATAATCCGGGCGTTCCTCTTGAAGAACGTCTCAACCATACGGTTCAGGGATGGGCCAACGTGCTGGCGCTTTCGGAAGCCATGAAGCGGGCAGACAAAGTTGGAGATTTGAGTGGCGAAAGCATCCTTAAAAACGGTTTTGAAACCATGAAAAATTTTGATATTGGTTTGGGCGTACCCCCGTTAAACTACACCTCCACGGATCATAGAATTTCAGGAAGAGTTCCGATCTATGAACTTAAGGACGGAAAATTCCAAGTTGTTGAGGTTGTCGATTTGAAAGGCCGCTGGCCGGAAAAATGGGCCAACGAATGGCTCGGATGGTAATCTGATTGACTTTTGATAATTGAAGATTGATGATTTTCAAAATCAAAAATCAATAATCCGATCTTTAACCGAAATTTTCAATTATTCTGCCATAAGGGAGTATAAAGGCTTTGTCGAATGAAGGGATGATTTTAAAAATCAACAACATTGAGGTCAAGTATCACGAGGTGATTCTGGTGATAAAGGGCGTCTCCATTGAGGTTCCCAAAGGCGCCATTGTGGCCCTTCTGGGCGCCAACGGCGCCGGTAAAAGCACGACCCTAAAGGCTGTCTCCGGACTTTTACGGCATGAGAACGGCGAGGTGACCGACGGGTCGATTGAATTCGCCGGTGAGCGTATTGATAAAATGGCTGCCGAAAAGATTGCTAAAATGGGGGTCGTTCAAGTGATTGAGGGCCGACGGGTATTTGAACACCTGACGGTAGAGGAAAATCTGAAAGTGGGTGCCCATATGAGAAAATATGGCAGATCCATTCGTGACGGATTGGAAATGGTGTACCATTATTTTCCGCGTTTGAAAGAAAAGCGAAATGAAATCGCCGGATTTGTCAGCGGCGGTGAGCAGCAGATGACGGTGGTAGGACGCGCTCTGATGACCAGCCCAAAACTGATCCTATTAGATGAGCCGTCCATGGGGCTGGCGCCGCTTCTGATTCATGAGATTTTCAATATTATCAGTAAACTCAACCAGGAAGAGAAAATATCGATCCTGCTGGTGGAACAGAACGCCAAACTCGCCCTCAATGTTGCGCCCTATGCCTATGTGATGGAAAATGGACGCATCGTCATGGATGACACGGCCGAAAAGCTCCGAGAAAATCCCGATATCAAGGATTTTTATCTTGGCCTTACCGACGTCGGGGGCCGGAAGAGTTTTCGGGATGTAAAACACTATAAACGAAGAAAACGATGGCTTACCTAACCCTTTACAGCGAATAAGGGAGGAATAAAATGCATAAAAAGTCGAATTTAAGAAGATGGTTGAGCGTTATTGCCGTAGTCGCTTTGTTTGCCGGTTGCGCACAGATGGCGGTGAAACCCGACCAGCAGAACTTCAAAACACCGGTGGTTTCTCTCGACTCAATGGAAGTCGCCCATGCCTTTGGGTATTGGTATTTTTCCAACAAGGTCGAGCCGACCAAGGGAAAGCCGGACAACGTCGGTGCACCGCTTGATCTCGCGTTTATTTTTAATATCAAAAATCCCAATGAATACCCGGTAAAGATGAATAGCCTAAAGTTTACCGTTGCATTTGAAGATTTTGATCTGAATACGGTGGGCTCAACGGATACCATGTGGATTCCCGCCGGAAAGACAAATCAGGTAAGAGTGCATGCCCACTTTGATGTCCGGCAGTCTTTGCTGAGCCTCATGGTGACCGGGGGTTTCAAGCTGAAAGCAGAAGGAACCAACGCATGGGCTATACTGGAAAAATGGTGGACAGAAATTCCGCAGTATAACATTCCGATTCATGTCAAAGGCGGTTCCGCCATATTCAATGCGGACGGAATGACCAAGGTCGCGACGTTTAAGGCGACATTTCCTGAATAAATCGCAAGACAGGTGTTGAGGGGAAGGGTTCAGGGATCAGTGATCAATGAGAGATAACCAATATTGCTCAACCGACCCCTGAAACCCGACTCCTCGATAACCCAGGCCTATCACATCCTGTTTGCGCTTGAACCGAAATAGCTGCTCGGGGAGGCGAGACCTTCATGGGACTGTATGATTTTACGTTCTACGATCTTATCGTTCGAAATGCCGTATGCTATCCTAACCGGCCCGCGTGGTATGAGGCGGATGCCGATAAAACGCTGACCTTTTTACACGTTAAAGAGATGATCGATGGTCTTGCCGGCGGTCTGCGGGCAACCGGCATTAAACACGGTGATCGGATCGGCGTTTTGGGTAAAAACAGCCTTGAATACTTCCTCCTTTACGGCGCCGCTGCCGCGTTGGGCGCGATTTTATTACCCGTCAACTGGCGACTTTCGGCCGAAGAGGTCGAATATAATCTGAAAGATTGTGAACCTGAAGCGCTTTTTGTTGATACGGAATATCAAAATTTGGCCCAAAGCGTAAGAGACCATCTTCCTTTTATAAAGAGTTATTATAACCTGAATTCCGAAAGCGGCAATTTTCAATCCTTTGATACGTTGACGAACAACCCGGTCAGTTTTGAAGCGGCAGATGTTTCCGCTGATAACAGCCTGGTCATTATTCACACCGCTGCAGTTCATGGAAGACCAAGGGGCGCAGTTCTAAGCCACGGCAATCTTTTATGCGCCTGCCTGCACCTGAATCATTGTTTTCATTTGACCGAAAACGATGTTCATTTGAATTTTCTCCCCCTTTTCCATGTGGGGGGGGTGTTTATGGCTGTCAGCAGTTACATGGCAGGAGCCCTTAACGTAAACATGAGAAAATTCGATGCACAGCGATCGGTTGAACTCATCGAATCAAAAAAAGCGACGGTCTTTTTTGATTTTTCACCGATCCTGGCTTCTATTCTCGATGAACACGAAAAAACCGGTCGGGACATTAAAAGCATTAGAGCCGTTATGGGCCTGGATGCGCCGGAGACCATTGAAAAATATCAGCGCGTCACCGGAGGCTTGTTTTACGCCATTTACGGACAAACGGAAACCACCGGTCTTGCTACAATGGGAAAATACGATGACCGGCCGGGTTCTGCCGGGAAGGTGATTCCTTTGGGAGAAATCCGTCTGGTGGATGATTATGATCGTCCGGTGCCGGCCGGACAGATCGGCGAAATTACCATGAAAGGCCCCCTGGTGTTTAAAGGATACTGGAATTTGCCCGAAGATACTGCCGATACATTTCGTGAAGGGCGGCACCATACCGGAGATATGGGGCGGTTTGACGAAGATGGGTTTCTCTGGTACGCAGGCCGCAAAGCCGAAAAAGAATTGATCAAGCCGGGCGGTGAAAATGTTTACCCGGTTGAGGTGGAAAAAGCGATTTTACAGCATCCGGCCGTAGAAAAAGTGGTTGTTTTCGGCGTGCCGGATCCCAAATGGAAAGAGGGCATCAAAGCCGTCTGCCGGCTAAAATCGGGTGAACATTTAGAAGCGCGGGAACTGATTCGCTTTGTTGGCGAGCGCATCGCAGGATATAAAAAACCCCAGTATGTTGAATTCATATCTGATTTTCCTTTCCTCGAAGACGGGTCTCCGGACAGAGCCAAAATCAAGGAACTGTATGGCGGCTCATAAAATTTTATGATCGAAAATTGTTGGTCGGGTATAAAGTCAAAAAAGCGACTTTTTTACAAGTGCGATTCATTAATCAAATCAAAGCCTATCTCATCTTAATCGCTTCGCAACACAATTTAGGCAAGCGGGACCCATTCAGCTTGCATTTTTTGTGTGTGAAATGATAACAGATTGATACCCGCGGGATATTCACCGCATGTTTTCAATACATCATCGCAAGTATCTCCAACAAAATATGGAATGGACATCGAAAACAATATGGACTTGAAAATTTCAGTTCAATTCTGATATCTATTCCTATCGGAGGATCTCAGGCCATGGCAAAGTAACACAATGGGTTTGGGACGTGTCAGATTCATCGGCTTAACCGATTTGCATGACATCTTATGAAGTTCGAATTTACTCATTTCGCTGCAGAGATAAGTCATTTACGATAATGGACCCGTGGATTTTTTAAAGCATCATACTCAGATCTCGTTAAAGTGGTGGGTTGTTTTATCAGTTGCTGTTTTAACTGGAATCCTGATTTTCGGGTTAAACCCCAAAGATTATAAATTCTCCAATGACGTCAATTGGATCATAGATCAACCTGGCATTCGTTTCGGCAAATATGGTATTGCCTACACGAATTCTTTTTTTGACTCAATGGGAGATACGCCTACCAAACCCAATTGTTTTTCCATAGAGATCGCATTAAGACCGGAAAGTTATCAAGAAAAAGGAACCAGTTTTATCTTGGTACTCCATAATGGAAAGGACCGTAATCAATTATTAATCTGGCAATATCATTCGTGGATAATCCTTATGAACGGAGATGATTATGATAATAAGAGAAGAACCAAGAGAATAGCGGTATACTTAGGTTCACAGGTCCCGACAACACGATTTTTCACCGTAACGACGGGGAAAGAAGGTACTGAAGTCTATTTGGACGGTCGGTTTGTCAGCAGGAAGAAGGATTTGATACTTAAAATACCAAATGGCGGCAGAAACAGACTTCTTGTCGGCAATTCCGTATATGGGAAGCAATCGTGGGAGGGTGATGTTTACGGTTTGGCCTTTTATGGATACTCCCTGACGGCTCAGGATATCAAACGTCACTTCAAAAGATGGCTTCAGGACAAAAACTTCTCGTTTGCCAATAATGACAAACCAATAGCTTTATACTTTTTCGATGAAAAAAAAGGGATAGAGGCACTTGACCATGCCGGCGGAAAGCACCCTATTGAAATACCGGCGAGGATGCGGATATTTAAAAAGAAAATTCTTTCTTCGGAATGGCCCGGATTCAAGCCCAATAGAAGTTTGAATGAAGATAATATGCTGAATTTAATTGGGTTTATACCTTTTGGCTTTATCCTTGCCGCGACGTTGATAAAGTTCGGCGGAACTTTTGAGAAGCATTATTTTTTAATCACGGTTTTATTTTGTTTTACCGTCAGCTTGATTATAGAAGTCCTTCAAGCATGGATGCCGTCGCGAAGTTCCAGTATGCCGGATTTGATTTTCAATACACTTGGCGCCTTGATAGGGGCAATGATTTTAAGATTTCTAATCGTATTGATCCAGGATAAAAACGCGGCAAGCCGGTGAATGACACCTATTTCCCAGTTCGGTTATTCCTGCGTCGAATTGGGATGCCGTAGGTTTCACCGCTGAATTCAAGGCGATACTGCTGTTGATCGAATTTCAATCGATGAGCCAGTTTTAACAGGGCGCGATCGATAAATTTGATCCGATGGCCGTCGTGCTCCAGATATAAATTATCACCTTGGATGAATAGGGTTTTCGGATCTAAAGGGATTTCTTTTTTGGTATTCAGGATCAGGCGGGTCTTGTCGAAATCATCCGGGTTGATGAGGTCAAACACGAACAGGGCGGTATCCTCGTATTTGAAATAAACCTTTTCAACGGCGTGGTCGCCGTGTTTTTGAAAAAGATAATATCCATCGGCATCCCTTCGAATCGAAGAATGAAAATAATCAATAATTTTTTTATGTTCAAAAACGCCATGTTTATTATGCCATCGACCGTGAGCGTCCAGCCGGAAGACGGCATCCTCCTTGGGCACCACAACTTCTTTTGTTTCTTTCCCGGTCACGACCTGAATTCCTTTATGTATGTGTTCAGAGGATGCGCACCCCCTGAACACGAACTCTTTTTGCTGTTATTTGGGCATTAATTTCCGGTATGCCTCTTCTATCTCCTTGAAGCGTTTTTCCGCCAATTCCCTGAATTCATCCCCCAGATGAATCACTTTGTCCGGATGATATTTGTTGGCCAGTTCTCTGTAAGCTTTCTTTATCTCCTCCGGTGACGCACCCTTTGGAACATTCAATATCGTGTAAGGGTCATCGGGTGAATCCTGCGTATGTGTTTGTTTTTCAGAAGATTCTTGATTATGTTCGAAAGATTGACGGCTTTGATGATAATCATTCTGGAAGCCGGATGGTCTATGGCTGAGATATTTAAAAATCCGCCAGAGCGCGTATAAAAAGATGATGTCATCGATCCAGCCCCACCCGACGATAAAATCGGGAAGAATGTCATAGGGACTCAAAACATAAATAAATCCGATGATGATCAGCAATACGATCAGCAGATATTTTATTTTCGAAGATTTCATATAAAAACATCTGGAGGTTCAGGGTTCAAAGGTTCAAGTTCACGGTTTAGCAGCGCCTATATCTCAATGTAAGCTATATCTGAATATCAACTACAACCTTGCACCCGGAACCACTTTATTTTCAAAATATATCTGGCCTGCTGCACGTTACCTGCATTACTGAAAATTGAGGATGCAGAATGTATGTGATGATAAATAAATAACACAAAAAGAGGAAATTGTCAGGTTGCCTTTAACGATTTACGGTTATTTTACCCTGATTTGCTGCACGGCAATCAGGGAAATCATACTCATAAATGCACCGCCTATAAACGGAATACGGTAATCGATGATCCACAAAAATCCTCCAACCGCAGGAAGAACCACGGCGGCGATGTGGTTGATGGTGAATCCCATTGCCATACTCGGAGCGATATCCCCGGGGTCCCCCACTTTTTGAAAATAAGTGCGGATGGCAATGGCAAAATTAAAAAAGATGTGATCCAGTATGTAAAACACTGCGACGAGCCATTTTGACTGTACGAAGGCATAGCCCAAAAAAATAAATATCAGGCTGAAATACTCGAGAGAGAGCACCGCCCTTTCACCAAACCGGATAATCGATCTGCCGATGAGCGGGCTGATGAAATAGTTGATGGAGTTATTGATGACGAAAAGGATGGTGACTTCCCGAACCGTAAAGTGAAACTTTTTTACCAGCAAAAAAACAGCGAACGCGACAAAAATCTGGCGTCTGGCGCCGGCCATAAAGGTCAGAAAATAAAACAGCCAGTACTTTTTGCGAAAAATCATTTTTTTGCGCTGCAAAACAATGTTTTGATCTGAAGGATTTTGAAATAATTCCCATATGCCCGTTGCTGCAATCAAACCTCCGATGAGCAGATAGAGCTGCATGAAATTTAAAAGGGGAGAGAGGAAATAGATCAATATGCCGATGACGATGTTGGAAGCCGCAGCCGTTCCGCGCAGTTTGCCGAATACCCACGGCGATATTTTTGCCTCGAAATATTGAAGGGTCAAAGACTGGTTAGTGGTTTCATAATAATGAAAACCGAAACTCATGACCAGGGTGGTGATCAAAAGTCCGCCGAACGAAGGAAAAAACCCGGTGGCGGCCACACCGATTCCCAACACCAGAACGGAAAGGGCAGAGAGCCGGTACTCTTTGATGAGCATGATCGCAAACACGGCCAGCAATGCCAAAAACCCCGGAATTTCCCTGACCGATTGAATGATCCCTACCTGATCGCCGTTCAGACCGACAACCCTTACCGCAAAATTGTCGAATAGTGTTCGCCATGCCTGGAGCCCCATTGTTGAAGTGATGGTCAGCACCATCAAAAAGCGATACATGGGGTTTTGCCGGATTTTTTTTATTTCGAAATCCAAAGAGATAACGTAAAAATATGCTCAGCGGCATAACGGAGTTTTTACCCCGGTTCAAGCCGAAGATCAAGTCAGGTCGACACCGTCTTTAGAAAGAATGAAATACTCTGTAAATGAAGGCGCTGAAAATAATGACAGCCAATACCATGATGAAAATCAGCTGCTCAGTATCGAATTTTTTCATGAGTCGGCGGGGTTAATCTTCTCTGTCCAACCCGAAGGCGGTATGAAGTACACGTACCGCGAGTTCGGTATACTTTTCTTCAATGACGCAGGAAATCCTGATTTCCGACGTGCTGATCATCATGATGTTGATGTTCTCCCTGGCCAATGTATTAAACATCATGGACGCGACTCCGGAGTGGTTTTTCATCCCCACCCCGACAACGGAAACCATAGCGATGTTTTTATCACCCAGAACATCTTGGGCTTCAATTTCTTCCGCCACTTTCCGTTCGATTTCCATGGCAATTTTAAATTGTGCTTTCGGGATGGTAAAAGTAAGATCTGTTTGGCCTTCGGGGCGTATGTTTTGAATGATCATATCGACGACGATGCCTGCTTCGGAAATGGGTGCGAAAATTTTAGCGGCAACCCCGGGCCGGTCGTTAACCTTTGTTAAGGTGATGCGGGCTTGATCCTTATCGTGTGTTACTGCGGAAACAACAAGGCTTTCCATTCCGGCGTCTTCACTAACAACCATGGTTCCCTCCTCTTCGGTAAAAGACGATCTAACATGCACGGGCACATTATATTTTTTTGCAAATCCCACCGAGCGGATCTGTAAAACTTTGGCGCCGAGACTGGCCATATTGAGCATCTCGTCATATGAAATTCGATCAATCTTTCTTGCCTTTTCACAGATATTAGGATCCGCGGTGTAAATCCCATCCACATCCGTATATATTTCGCAGATGTCTGCTTTGAGCGCCGATGCAATGGCCACGGCGGAGGTGTCTGATCCGCCGCGTCCCAAGGTGGTAATATTACCACCGACATCGCTGCCCTGAAACCCGGCGACGACGACGATATTTCGTTTTTGAATGAGTCTCGTGATATATTCGGCGCCGATTTCAATGATTCTCGCATTACCGTAAGTACAATCCGTAACCACCCCGGCCTGGTGTCCGAGCATGGACAAGGCCGGATAATTCATATGTTTTAACATCATTGCCAAAAGCGCGGCCGTCGTCTGTTCACCCGTTGCAAGAAGAACATCGAGTTCCCGTTTATCCGGCGATTCCGTGATAGAATTTGCCATTTCGATCAGGCCGTCCGTGACCCCGGCCATGGCGGACAGAATGACAACCACATCATTACCTTGGTCAAATGCTTTGGCCACTCTTGTAGCCACATTGCGAATCCGTTCAAGATCGGCCACCGAAGTGCCGCCGTATTTTTGTACGATTAAACTCATAATTTAATATTCCAACCTTCCATTATTCCAACATTCCCTCCGGGGCGTAGGCCCTACGGGCCGGAGGCCAATCGGGGCGAAGGCCTAAATTATATTCCATCTTTTAAAATCTTCTATAGCCTGAGCCCCTTGCGGGATTATACTGATTTTCCGTGTTTTGTCATCAATTATTTCAAATTGCACCCTCAGATGGTTCGGCGGCGTGTCCTTCCCCATTCTGTCCGCCCATTCGATGGCCACCACGCCGTCATCATCGAGTATCTCGTACAGACCGATATCTTCTATGTCAACAGAATTTGTAATACGATACAGGTCGATGTGAAACAGGGGGAGTCGGCCGGGATATTCATTGATTAACGTGTAAGAAGGGCTGGTGATATAATACTCATCCGGGACATCGAGTCCTCGGGCCAGTCCCTGTACAAAGGACGTTTTTCCGCTTCCGAGGTCCCCGTATAGCGCCAGTATTGTTCCGGCCGTAACCGCCGCGCCGATGGTTTTTCCCAGCCTTCTGGTCTCATCGGCACAATGGGTCGTAATCTGATATTCGGAATTTGACAATCGCCGGGTCACAAAGATACAAATCCCCTTTCAGACGCTGCCGGAAAGCGATTTGATGGCCTCAGGCAAAGCATTCACCACATCCGTTGCCAGATAACCGAAGGGACCTTTGTTTTTGGATAGCGCATCCGCCGCTGCACCGTGCAAATAGACGCCGGCATGGGCGGCAAGTTCGGGTGAATGGTTTTGTGCGATAAAACCGGCGATGATTCCCGTCAATACATCTCCCATACCGCCGGAGGCCATTCCCGGATTGCCGGTGGGGTTGATGAAAACGCTGCCGTCCGGATGCGCAACAACCGTTCGGGCTCCTTTCAGCACAACATGCGCGTTGAACTTTTGTGCAAAATCACGGGCACAATGGATGCGATCCTTCTGAACATCAGCGGCTGTTATGCCGATCAGTCGCGCCATTTCTCCGGGATGCGGTGTGAGAACAGCGGGTTTTTCGAAATTTTTCAATATTTCGGTACAGCCGATGATGCAGTTTAAGCCGTCGGCATCGATAACCATGGGTTTATTACTCTCTTGAAGAAGTCGCTGGACCAACGTTTTTGTTTCAGGAGCTATACCGATGCCGGGCCCTATGGCCAGGCATCTTTTGTCTGAGAGAAGTGCCATGATTCTGTTGAATGACGCTTCACCAAGGACACTTTCCTTTGTTTCAGGAAGTGGTTCCGTCATGACCTCCGTTACCTGGGTTTCCAAGATATGATTTAAGCCGGCCGGAATTCCGAGGGTTACAAGACCCGCCCCGACCCGCATGGCTGATGTGGCAGTCATGGCGGCGGCTCCGGTTTTACCCGGTGAACCTGCAATGACGAGTAGATGGCCGGTGTGTCCCTTGTGAATATCCAAAGATCTTGCCTGAAAGACACTCCGGATTAAATCCGTGGTCAGCAGGTATTGCTGAGGCTTGACACTCTCTGCAATATACGGTGGTATGCCGATATCGATGATTTTTAAGGCTCCGGTGTACTCAGCGCCGGGAAGGATAAAATGGCCTGTTTTCGCAAATGCAAAGGTCGCGGTGGCATCGGCCCGGATACAGGTGCCGCATGGCCGACCGGTATCGGAATTCAGGCCGGAAGGGATATCCACGGCAAAAACCGGCCGGTTCAATTGATTTAAGAAATCGATAACTTCCCTGAAAAATCCTTTGACATCCGATCGCAGACCGGTTCCGAGAATGGCATCTATCCATATGGCTTCATGACGCATTTCGGTTTTATGCGATGAAAAGGATTCTATGTCCGGCATTTCAATAACAGGGATTTCCAAGGGCAAAAGGAGATTGAGGTTGGCGGCGGCATCTCCCGTGACTGTTTGGCTTTCTGTCAGAAGATAGACGGTGACGCGCATTCCTTTTTGAGCCAAATATCTGGCCATGACAAAACCGTCTCCACCGTTATTTCCGCGGCCTGCGACGACGCCGATCCTTTTATTTTCAATATCCTTGAAATGTTCCAGAAAAAACCGGGTTGCTCCTCGTCCGGCATTTTCCATCAGGATCCTGCCGGGAAGGCCAAAAGATTCAATGGTTCGGCGATCCATTTCCTGCATTTCATCTGCGCTTACGAGATACATTTTTTTCTCCGGATTAAAGTTCTCTAATGAGTTTCAGCATCTCTTTCACCGCGTTTTCCATGCCCACCATCACCGCTCTTGAGACAATACTGTGTCCGATACTGAATTCATCGATTTCATGAAGGCCTTTAAAAGCCTTAATGGAATTGTAACACAGACCGTGACCGGCATTGACGCCTAAATTCAATTTATGGGCAAATTTTGAGGCGTCAACGATATCGGAAAAAGCTCTCTCTCTCTTGGCAATGCCTTTGGCTTCACAGAACATGCCGGTATGGATCTCAATCATGGTCGCGTTTACCTGATGAGCAACTCTAATCTGTTCAGGGCTGGGATCGATGAAAATGCTCACCGGGATGCCGCTGTCCTGAAGTGTGCGGACGGTTTCCGCGATGGCGTTGTCGCGTGAAATTAAATCCAGACCGCCTTCAGTGGTGACCTCCTCTTGTTTTTCAGGGACCAGCGTTACAAGATCCGGCTGAACATCGAGCGCAATCCCAACCATTTCATTGGTACAGGCCATTTCCAAAATAAGTTTTGTCTGCACAATATTTCTTAAAATTCTTAGATCGCGGTCCTGGATGTGACGTCTATCTTCTCTTAAGTGAACGACAATCCCGTCCGCCCCGGCCAACTCCGCCAGAATTGCTGCCGCCACAGGATCGGGGTAGCTGCTTTTTCTGGCCTCTCTCAGTGTTGCAACATGATCGACGTTTACAGCTAATCCAGCCATCGATAAACCTCCATAGTAGCGCTAATAAGTTAGTATATTTGCAACTTCTCAGGTTTTTGAAACAAATCGATGTTGTTCGTCTTCGCTTTCGGCTTCCGACTTCGCTCTTCGCGCTACGACAGGACAAGCCGACCCAACAGGCCGGTTTATTCATTACGAGCCGTTGTTCACGAGGCTTGCCCGCTTTTGGCACGATCTTTCAGCTAAAATTTAATCCTGTCTGAAGTGATCGATTTCAAAATCTCGTTTTCTTTTTCCGCCATCTTTTCGGCTTGTGCCTCAGATTTTTCATGGTCATAGCCGATTAAATGGAGAATTCCATGCACCAGAAGCTGGATAAAACGTTCTTCCATGCCGATTCCGATACTTTTTCCCTCCTTTGCCGCGGTTTCAACGGATATGACCACATCGCCGAGAAGTCCGGGGTTGATATTCGGAAAGACATCCGTGTGCATGGGAAAGGCGATAACATTTGTGGGGCCGGATCGATGAAGGTATTGTTTATTAAGCGCTGTGATTTGAGGGTCATCAACGATCAAAACAGATAGTTCTGCGTTATGACATTCCAAGACGTTTAAGATGTCTCTGGCTTTTTGTTGGATTGTGGTCATCATTATCTGATATTTCTTTTGCCGGTTGTCTATCAAAACTTCCATTTTTGCCTTTCCCATTGGTCAAGAGTTGTTTCTCAGGGTATTCAATGCGATGATGATGGATGCCGTTTAATATTTTATTGAAACTTTTAGCAATATTATGAAGATCTTTCAAGGTCAGTTCACAATTGTCCAACTGGCCGTCAGAAAAGATTTTGTTGATCAGATTTTGTACCAGGCCCTGAATTCTGGAAGGCGTTGGGTTTGCAAGGGTTCTGGATGCGGCTTCGACGGCGTCCGCCAGCATCACCAGCCCGGCTTCCCTGGTTTGAGGTATGGGCCCCGGATACCTGAAAACGTCGATATTTATTCCGTCTTCGCCTTTTAACTGTTTGGCTTTTTCATAAAAATAACTGATAAGGCTTGTTCCGTGGGATTGCCGGATCGTTTCGATGATGGCATGACCCAGCTTGTGTTGCTTGGCGATTTCTGCACCATCCTTAATATGAGCGATAAGGATGAGGCTTGACATCGACGGGGCCAGTTTGTCATGCCTGTTTACGCCGTCGGCCTGATTTTCAATAAAATATAACGGCTTCTTAATCTTTCCGATATCGTGGAAATATCCGCAGACCTTTGCCAGTAAAGGATTGGCGCCAATTTCAGATGCTGCGGCTTCAACCATGGTTCCGACAATAACCGAATGATGATAGGTTCCCGGGGCTTCCAGCATAAGCCTTCGAAGAATCGGTTGGTCGTGATTGGCAAGTTCAAGAAGCTTAATGTCCGTTGTAAAGTCAAATGCAATTTCCACCAGCGGCGCGATGCCTGCCGTCACGATGCCGGCGCCGATACCCCCTGAAAAGGCAAAGGCCCAGTCCCAAAGGAGTTTGAAAATCGAGGAACCGCCGATATAGACATCGATGACCGTCGCAAGGATGATATTCAACACTCCGAGTTTTAAGCCTGCCTTAATAAAAACTTTACGCTCCCGGCAGTTTTGCATCCAGTATGCCGCCATTAAACTGTTGAGAAAAAAGTAGATAAAAATATCAAACCTGTTTTGAAATATGATTGCGGTACCGATGGCGATTAACAACGCCATGGGAATGGCCAGCTCTATACCCATGACCAGGCATGCCGTCATAGCGCCTGCGGCAAGGGGAATACCGTAAGACATTGAATCGGCTGATATTGGAAAGGGTGTATAATGAGTGATGGAATCGGCTAAAGATTCCGACACCTTGGAGATAAAAAAGAACGTGACGAGCAGGCTGGCCAAAAATAACAGATTCTTGGTGGTGTTGAGATCCGGCCGGTTGTGGATACAAAGGGCGTAAATCGTCATAAGGATGCATAGAATAAAAAGTACTGTCCCGATACAGTTTGTTAAGACTTGTCCCTTGTTAATGCCTTCCTGGTAAGTCTCGAGTTTTAAAAGCTGGTTTTTGGTTACCCGTTCTCCTTCTCTGAGAATCATCTCTCCGGCTTTTATTTTGTGAAGTATGGGCTTAACTTCCGCATAAGCCGCTTTTTTCCGTTCTTCGGTCTCGCTTCTGTTCAACGTGATATTGGGCTGAACCAGCTTTTGAGCAAAATCTACGATCATATTTTTCAGCTCGTAATTCTTGTTTTGAAGGACGGGTTGACCGATAATCGTGACCATGGTTTTTGCCTGATCAAGACCGTAAAAATGCTTGAGATTATAGACCAGCATTTCATTTTTTGTTTTGATGTCTCTTAAAATGATGCCTCTATCGCTTTCTTTTAAAAGAATCTCTTTATTGGCCACCACTCCATTTTCCATTATTTCCGCTAAAATGGCAGAAATGAGGTTGGCAATATCACCGGAAAACGCTTCCTGCTCGAGAATCTTATAATCGGCATCGCTGACGCCGGTTCCGATTTTTGCTTCGAAATCGGGCTTTTTTTGCCAGATGAGTTTATGAACGGCGAGTTTTTTTTCTTCATTTTCGGATGCGGGTATTTCCGGTTTTTTCAGAGAATCGGCGGTAGGAGTGGTTTTAATGATTGCTCGAAGATCATCAAAGGCCTTTGTGACATTCCGGTTGATTCTTGAAGACAGGGTGACGTCATGATCGTAAACAGTCAATACATTTTCTACAGCCTGTTTGCGGCTGGCTTCGGTAGCATCTTCGTCTTCGATCAAAAAGTCTTTGGCGGCCTTGATATCTCTTGTAGCAACATCCCCTAATTTGTATGTATGTTTTTTGATGACAAGATTCGGATACAACAAAAATGTAAAAAATACGGCAAGGCCGATTAAAAGGGCCCATCTGACGGTATCGCTGTTGTCGATGAGTCTGTTTAAAGACATTTGGGTTTTTACAATATTCATTATTTTATGGGTTATTCTGCTTCTTGCTGGCATCCAGATCTTCATATGCCTTGATAATTTTTTGGACCAATCCATGCCGAACAACGTCATCTTTTGAGAAAAAGATAAATTTTATTCCTTCTATTCCCTGTAAAATATTCTTCGCCTCAATAAGTCCCGAGGGTTTTCCCGCAGGCAGATCGATCTGGGTAATATCGCCGGTGATCACCGCTTTTGAGCTGAACCCTATTCTTGTCAAAAACATTTTCATTTGTTCCGAGGTTGTATTCTGAGCTTCATCAAGAATAATGAAAGAATCGTTTAGGGTTCGTCCCCGCATGAACGCCAATGGCGCTACTTCAATAACACCCTGTTCTATCAGATTGGATACCTTTTCAAAACGCATCATATCGTGCAGTGCGTCGTAAAGCGGGCGCAAGTAAGGATCTATTTTTTGTGCCAGGTCCCCTGGTAAAAAGCCCAGCGCTTCACCCGCCTCGACCGCAGGTCTTGTGAGGATAATGCGATTCACTTTTCCCTTTGAAAATACGGCGACCGCCATGGCCATGGCAAGGTATGTTTTACCGGTACCCGCAGGCCCTATTCCAAAGACCATGTCGGAACTTCTAATGGCGTCGATGTATTCCTTTTGGGTAGGGCTTTTGGGAATTACGGGACGCTTTTTAGCAGTGACATAGACGGTGTCCAGAAAAATATCTTTGAGATTAATGCGATCATCTCCGCTCAGAATTCTGACGGCATAATCGACATCATTTTGAAAAATGGGATAACCGTCTTTAAGCAGATCGTAAAGTTGCGTGAGTATCTTTGTTGCCAGGTTTGCAGCAATCTTATCCCCTTGGATGAATATCGTATTGCCTCTGGTGTGGATAGAGACATCTGTTAATTCAGCAATCCTATTAAGATTGCTGTTGTACTCGCCAAAAAGCCGGCTGGCGAGATTAGTGTCCGAGAAAACTATTTTGATCTTGTTATTTTCGGAAATTACATCCATATTACTCAGTCAGACCCATACTGTTGTTTTATTCCCATGTTTGGCAAAAACATTTATGATTTAATTTAATATTGTTAAATTCGTAAAAAGTCAATTCTTTAGCATAAATTTCCAATTGATTGCACACCGCAATGAGATGCATAAAGCAAAAGAAAACTCCTTGACTCAAAATATCGGCTTTGTTAATTTTCGACAATAAAAATCAATCACTTTTAAAAATCTTGGTTACAGGATAACTGCATCGTCAACGATGCCGTGCAGAGGTGCTATGAATATTTTTGATATCATCGTTGTCATTATTTTGGCCTATTGCGTTATCAGGGGTATTTTTAGAGGGTTATTAAAGGAATTGTCCTCTATAATCGGTGTTTTTGGCGGATTCTATGCCGCATATACGTATTACATGATGGTAGCAAGGCCTTTGTCAAGGTGGATCAGCCATACCGGATATCTCAATCTTGTGAGTTTTCTGATTATATTTTGCATCGTTTTCCTTGTTATCAGCATGGTGGGCGTTATTATCAATTACCTGCTTAAATTGGCATTTTTGGGTTGGTTTGATCGTCTGGCCGGGGCCTTGTTCGGCGCTGTGAAAGCGATCCTGATTGTTTCGGTTTTGTTAATCGCCCTGACCACTTTTCTTCCCAAAGGTTCACCTATCATAAAAGATTCCCTGCTTTCCCCCCACATCGCTTTTATTTCAGAGAAAATGGTCAAAGTGGACTCAGAAGAAATAAAGCATGCTTTTATGGCCAAAATCGAAGCACTAAAAAAGACCTGGAAAAAACATTAATCATTCAACGTACCGGAAATTCTGCTACCCAATAAAGATACGGAATTTCATCGAGGTTTCCAATCCTGCACAGGAAATGGAATGATGGAGTATTGATTTTAAAAGATATTATTCAACATTTCAATGGTGGCGAAGCCCCTAAGTTCTGTTTCGCACCCTTTATTACAGAAAAACCGGTTTGCAAAGGAAAACTGAAATGGGAATTGAATCCATTATCGAATTGATTGAGACGCTGCGGGGGAAAAACGGCTGCCCTTGGGACAAAAAGCAGACGCCGAAAACCATTCTGGCATATCTTTTGGAAGAGACTTACGAACTCATGGACGCCGTTGAATCCGACGATCCGGCCCAGATCTGCGGGGAACTCGGGGACGTATTGTTTCACATTTTTTTTCTTGTCATTCTCTTTAATGAGAAGGGCTATTTTGGCATCACAGACGTTGCCGATCAGAATGTAGAAAAAATGATTCGCAGGCACCCCCATGTTTTCGGCAATGATACCGCCGGCAGCATCGATGACGTCAAAAAGCGATGGTATCAAATTAAAATGGAAGAAAAAGACGGCTCTCCAGCGGCGTCCATTCTGGATTCCATCCCCGCAAGCCTTCCGGCTTTGATGCGCGCTTATAGAATATCCGAACGGGCGGCCAGAACAGGATTCGACTGGGAAGATGTAGCCGGTGTTACGGAAAAGGTCGAAGAAGAGTGGTCAGAGTTAAAAACAGAGCTTCACCGGCGAAAAGAATCCGAAAAAGATGACCATCGACTGGCACTGGAATTTGGAGATATGCTCTTTACACTCGTGAATGTGGCGCGGTTTACCCACATTCATCCTGAGACCGCCCTGAGAGACGCCACGAATAAATTTGAAAGGCGCTTTAAGCATATGGAAAAGCAAATTGCCGACAGTCAAAGGGATATACGATCGGTTTCTCAAGAGGAAAAGGATGCATTGTGGGAGCAGGCCAAAGGCAGTATTGGTTAATATCCGAAAAATTCAGGCAATACCTTCAGGATTCAGCCGCTGCCATTCCCTCCGATGGGCATAAGGCCCCATTGCCGCCATGGCCGCATAACATAAAACTAATGTTTTAATGCAAAAGGATTATACAAATTATGCCTAAAGAACGCATTCTTGTGGTGGAAGACGAACAAGATATCCTCGAACTGGTGAGATACAATCTGGCCCGGGATAACTACCAGGTTTTTTGTGCCAGCTCCGGGGAAGAAGCCTTACGAATCGTTGCCTCCGAAACACTGAATTTGATCGTTCTGGATCTCATGCTTCCGGGAATAGACGGCCTCGAGGTGGCGCGGCGCCTGAAAAACAATCCCCGGACCCAAAATATCTTTATTGTCATGCTGACGGCAAAAGGGAGTGAGGCGGACATTGTTACCGGTCTTGAACTGGGAGCCGACGATTATATTACCAAACCTTTCAGTCCCAGGGTTCTTTTGGCCAGAATTAAAGCGGTCATCCGCAGATCGAAAGATGAGAAACCCAAGGACACCGCCGTGATCCAGATTCACAATCTGATCATCCACCCCGGGCGCCGAGAGGTTCTCGTGGGTGAAACACCGGTGACACTGACCTATACCGAGTTTCAGGTCCTTTATTACCTCGTCCGTCGACCCGGATGGGTGTTCACACGGACACAAATCGTGGATGCTGTTCGTGGCGACGATTATCCGGTCACGGATCGCAGCGTCGATGTTCAGATTGTGGGGCTCAGAAAAAAACTCGGTTCAGCCGGTCGATACATCGAGACCGTTCGGGGGGTTGGGTATCGGTTTAAAGAAAGTTCATAAGAAAAAAACAGACGGAGGGAGCTGGCCAGAAATGGATAGGATTTTTTCCCCCTTCTAAAATCGTATCCACCCAAAGATCTCGATTCCATCAAAAATCGTAAAGAGTTTATGCCTGAATCTCATTTTCAAAGGATCAAACTATCACAGAAGGACAAAGGACGTCAGCGTTTGAATTGATCCGAGTGAAGCACATACATCACCTCCACTGAATAAAGCAAGGCGGCGGAGGAATAATAAATCCACAGCAATATGACAATGACCGAACTCAAGGAGCCATAGAGAAGATTTACTCGAGAAATATGGAGCAAATACAGTTTAAACAACCCTCTTGCAAATATCCATAAGACAGAAAAAAGCACGGCTGAAAGAAGCCTGTACTTCATTCGAATTTTGATGTTTAAAAATATTTTAACCGTCACAAGAAAAAATATGATTAGAACAGCAATAGAGACCACATCCGTAAGAGTAGCGGATAGATAACTGGATGTGAACGTCAATACGTCTCTTAAGTAGGAATTGGTAATGAGAAAAGAACGGATATGCGATGCGGTGGACGAAATAATCAGCCAGAGAAAATTTGATGTGTAAAGAAGAAGAACTGCAAATATGCTGGAAATAGAATAAAAGATCTGGCTCAGGAGTAGATGCCGGCCCGGGAGTTTGAATATTCTACGATAGGACATCTCAAGCTCGTGAAAGATAAACCCGCTGATTATCGGCAGTAATAAAAAGCTGAACATTGTAAATGATCCATATGCCTTAGGATTTATAATATAGGTTTTGACCCATTTAATCGTAACGAAGGGAATCACATGAATTAATTCATCGGCAATCATCTCGGTAAGCTTATTTGTCCAGGTATCCCCTGAAAAAACGGTTCGCTGTATGGCGTTAAAAATAAAGAAGCTGAGCGTTGAAAAGGGAATGATAGAAAAAAGAAAAATAAATGAGATGGATGAAGAAAGGGTAAAACAGTTGTCTTTGTGAAACGTCTTAAAGGCAGCAATACAAATATTATAGGGTAAAGACAGGGTTTTAAGAATCGAGGTTCCGGGTCTCATGGTTTTTATATCTATCTGCTCAAGTTGTTTACCCCGATATTGCTGAAAAGTTTTTGAATTCGCAGGCTGAGAAGCCCCTTTTTTGGAAAAACACTCAAGTATCACGTTCTTAAACGTAATCTGCATTTTTGAGATGAAATGATAATATCATTTGGACAGCTGTTATTCAAGCAAATTTCGATAGCGTCGGTCCATCCCTGCCAAAATTTTTGGCTGATCATGCCTGGATCTATTATACCGTGTGTCTTCGGGATCCTCTATAGCCCCAACTTTTTGAACCGGCACGCCTTTGTTGTCGAGTTCGATATCCGCGGTTATCGAAAAAACCTCTTTAATATAATTTTGAAAAGCCCTTCAAAAATGATAAGGCTAACAAAAGAGGTGTTGTGATGTCCAGGTTGACCAGAATATTTTTCATCGGTGTTGCCGCAACGGTCTTAAGTTGCAGTTTCTATCACCAGCCCTTTTCAAAGCCGGGCCGGCCGGCAGCGGAAAGAAGCATCATCCTTCTGATCAGTGACGGTGCGGGATTCAACACCTTCGAGTCCGGCAATTACTTCCAATTCGGGGAAAAGATGCCGGAACTTTATAGGGATTTTTCGGTCAGAATTGCCTCAAAGACCGATATGCTGAATTTCGTCGATAAAACGATAAACGGACCTCTTAAACTCGGCAGCAGTGATTCGGTGTGTCCCGGATGTACATTGTCTCAGGATTGTTCGTGTGATTACGATAAGTGGTATGCCAAACCCCAAGGCTATGATCCGATGAAAATGTGGACATCATTTAATTACGTCAAGGAAGGTGACAATTACCTGGCTTTTACAGATTCTGCGGCAGCGGCTACAGCTATCAACATCGGCAAAAAACCACCCGGGGGCGCATGGGAATGATGTGGGATGAATTTCCATTGCCGGGTATTGCCGATGTCGCCGATGCACTGGGAAAGTCCACGGGCGTCGTTTCGAGTGTTCAACTGTCGCATGCAACACCCGGCGCTGTTTGGAGCCACCAAAAGAATCGCAACATGTATGCAGACATTGCTAATGAAATGATTTACAACAGCGGACTCGATGTCATTATGGGATGCGGTGACCCCATGGAGAGCGCGGATTATAAATATGTCGGCGGGAAGAAGACCTGGGCGGATATCATCGATAAGGATGGTGCCAATGGTTTTTTCCTGATGATCGAAGGCGGGGCTGTGGATTGGAAAAATCATGCCAATGACATTGGCGCTATGGTGAAAGAACAGGCAGCCTTCAATGACACTGTAGCGGCGGTGAAGCACTGGGTTGAGAAAGATAGTTCCTGGCAGCAAACCCTGGTCATTGTCACGTCCGATCATGAATGTGGTATGCTGTGGGGTCCGGGAACTTACACCGATAACGATTGCGGCCGGGCAGACAAGTGTAAGGTCGGTTATTTTGATGCAGGTGTTGACACGTTTAACGGCTGGATGCACATTAAAAACAACGGCAAAAATCAGATCCCCGGTGTTCAGTACGGCTCCAAAGGTCATACCCGAGCGCTTGTCCCGGTTTTCGCCAAAGGGGTTGACGCTGAAATGTTCTTCGATTTAATAGACGGAGTCGATACCAGGTCGGCTTCATTCTGGGGATTCAGCGGACAATACATTGACAATACCGATATTTATACCGTTATGGAAGCTGCCATGAACTCAGGTGCAAATCATTCCAAAGCGATACCGCCGGCACCGTGAACTTGGCTTATAGTATTGAATTAACAAGGTCCTAATAATATGGTAAGGTGAATTGACCGTATTCAAGAGATATATGCCATGTTGATGCCGGCGGGTGCATAATCGGTTGCTTCAATATGGAAACCGGATATACCGGCAGAGGTCTCTGATATCGATTTAAGGAAACACCATGAAAAAAAAGAAACGATTGCTCAGGCATCTTTTCCCTTCATATCTTCTGATCACGCTGATTTCCTTGGTTGCCGTCACATGGTTTGCAACGAGCTCGATCCGGCATTTTTATCTGGAACAGACGGCGACTGATTTGCTGGCCCGGGCCCGCGTATTGAAAAGTCAGATGGCTCAATACTTCGGGTCCTTGGAGACCCGTGTGGTCGATGCCATATGCAAAGAGGTGGGCGAATCTTCGGCCACGCGGTTTACCGTTATTCTGCCTTCGGGAAGTGTTATCGGTGATTCCAATGAAAATCCGGCCATTATGGACAACCATGCATTGAGACCCGAGGTCATTGCGGCTCGAAAAGGGGGCGTTGGGAAATCCATACGTTACAGCATGACTCTCCAGAAACGGATGATGTATGTTGCCATTCCGTTAAAAAACAAAGAGAAAATGATTGCCGTGATACGGGCGGCTTTGCCGGTTACCGCCATTGATCAGGCGTTTAAGACGATACAGATAAAGATTGGGCTCGGGGGGCTTTTTATCGCACTGCTTGCGGCGGGAATCTGCCTTTTTGTGTCGCAGCGCATCAGCCGGCCCATTGAAAAATTAAAAAAAGGTGCGGAATTTTTTGCCAGGGGTAATTTGTCCTACCGGATGCCGGGTACGGATCTGGTTGAAATCGACAGTCTCATCGAAGCATTGAATCAAATGGCCGTTCAACTCGAAGACCGCCTTAATACCATTGTCCGTCAGAAGAATGAACTGACGGCGGTTTTGTCGAGCATGGCCGAAGGCGTCATCGCGGTAGATATGGATGAAAAGATTATCAGTATCAACAAGGCAGCGGCAAGAATTTTTGAAGACATGCCACAGAACCTGCTCAATCGAAGTATTCCTGAGGCCATCCGAAATCCGGATCTTCAAAAGTTTATCAATCGGGCGCTTTCCAGCAAAGAAAATCTTGAAGAAGATATTACCCTTTACCAAAAGGGTGAACGAATATTGAACATTCACAATACGCCTCTGGAAGATGCTGCCGGTCAACGAACCGGCATTTTGGTAGTGATGAACGATGTGACCCATCTTCGAAAGCTTGAAAATATGAGAAAAGATTTTGCGGCCAATGTTTCCCATGAACTCAAAACGCCGCTGACAGCCATCAAGGGATTTGTTGAAACCCTTCGCACCAGTGAAGGCGTCGATCCAAAGGAAACCCAACGCTTTTTATCCATTATTGAAAAGCATGTGAATCGTCTCACAGCCATTATCGAAAATTTAATGAAGCTTTCCAAAATAGAGCGGCAGGATGAAACAAGTGAAATTCGTCTTGAAGACAGTTCCGTAAAAAGTGTCATTTTACCGGCTATTCAGACATGCCGGGAAAAGATGGCGGCCAAAGACATCACGGTTGATCTGGTATGTCCGGAAGACATTTCGACGAGGCTCGATTCCAGATTGATGATCCAGGCGATGGTAAATCTTCTGGATAATGCCATCAACTACAGCAGCGAAAAAAGTGATATTAAAATTTCAGCGACTGTAATAGACAAAGAGTTGCGGATCTGTGTTCAGGACCATGGCATCGGAATTTCAAAGGAACATTTGTCCCGTCTGTTTGAAAGATTCTACCGGGTCGATAAAGCCCGCAGCCGGGAGCTCGGGGGGACTGGCCTCGGGCTTGCCATCGTAAAGCACATCGCCCATGCTCATGGCGGCCGAGTCTCGGTTGAAAGCACGCCCGGAAAGGGAAGTGCGTTTTCGTTGCATTTGCCGCTCCGCTAATCCATTAGTGATATTGTTTGATCCGGCACCCCTTTAACCCTCAAAAAAACGGTCATTCCCTCTTTTTCAATCACCCGGATGTGTTGCAGCGTTTTTCTAACTGTATTTAAATAAACGGTCATTATGACATCGCTTCTTGATGGATGGCTTGCTTTTCCACTAAATTTTTTTCGATAATAGGGCGCCGTATCACCGGTGGGTTTGATGATAAACTCTTTGATTTTATTTTCAAAGGCCGTTTCAAAGGCAATGGCCATCATCAATTCGTCCAAATTCCAGATTCCTTTATTTCCCTTGTTTCTGTAATCGTTTTCAACGAAAAATCCTACCTCATGCCTTGCGCGAAGATCCTTTAACGGCAAAAGATCCGTTTCGAAACGCTTTCGGAAATGAACTGAAAAAGGCAAACCGATCAAGGGCGACCTGAAGGCGGATGCCAGCATGGGGGAATGTGAAAGATCGAAGTCAAGATAGGCGATTTGCTTTAACGCTTTAAGGTCAAACACATCGATCATACAATTTCCTCTCAATGTGAATACCAGGTCCGCCGAAGCAGTTGAATAAACAGAAACCCCTTGTTGTTTTAAATCTATGAAATTAAATATATGCCATGTGGGGTCATTCATTTTTTTCTATCCGGATACCTAACCGAACTTAAAGACTTCGCTCCAATAGGGACAAAAATTCTAACCAAATATTCACTTTATTCAAATAAAATTCTAACGTCCCTTTCTTATAAAAAACTATCAAATAAAAGTTTAGCGTTCAAAGAAACCATGTACAATCTTTTTCTTATTGTTGGATCTGTTTTCATTGTTGTCACGCTGATTTTATTGAGAATCAGATATTTCCCGCCATCTAAATTTAGTTATATCCTAACATCAATTTAACAAGGATCTAACATCATCAAACGTAATTTGTTAGAATGCAAGGATATAAATGGTCTGTTTGATTTATATCGCTGCTGGTTTCCGGGACGGCCTTTGCAGGAAAAGAATGTTTGCTTATGAATACACAACTCATTATAATAACTGTCACTAATCCATATTTCGGCTTTAAATCTGTGAAATAGGAAAGATAACCACAAATGACCCAGCATTTTGATCGAGAGTTGGATAAACTCAAAAAGAAAATCTTGTCATTAGGTGCTCAGGTGGAAGAACGGGTCTATCTGGCAATCAAGGCGATTGAGAAAAAGGATCCCGATCTTGCGACAAGAATTATTCAATTAGATTATGAAATTGATGAAAAGGAAGTGGAAGTCGAAGAAGAGTGTCTGAAAATTCTGGCCCTCTACCAGCCGGTGGCCATCGACCTTCGATTCATCGTTGCCGTAATCAAAATCAATAACGACCTGGAGAGAATCGGTGATGAGGCGGTCAACATTGCCGAGCGTATCCAGAGTATGGCCAAGCATCTGAATGCCAGCTTCCACTTTGACTATACCGAGATGGCTGAAATTACAGCCACCATGTTAAAGCGGAGCCTGGACGCTCTGGTCAACCTGGATATCGATACGGCCTTCAAAGTGATTACAATGGATGATGAGGTTGATGGCATCCAGGGCAATGCTTACTCACAGATCAAACAGGCCATGCGGGAACACCCCGCGGAAATGACCTACCTGGTCAATCTTTATCTTATTTCCCGGCATCTCGAGCGTGTGGCCGATCATGCCACCAACATTGCCGAAGAAGTCATTTACCTGATCGAAGGGGAAATTATCCGGCACGGAAAGTATTTATAAAGTGAGTTTCATACCCGTGGCCTTTCACAACCATCCGGGAAGCCGGACCCCACGGCTGCGGCTTTTGGGTAAAGGGCGGCACGGTTCTTTTTGATCCGGATCGTGATTTGAAAAACCTGCTCCGGATTAAACACCACAGTCTTTTTTTCCCCGCCTTAACGGTTTTGTATCTTCGTCACACCTTATTCCCGTCTGGAAACAAGCTCAAAATAGACCGTTCATCGGTACCTCTCAGCCTCGAAAAAGGATTGAAAAAAGCAATTTAGTGTCATAATTATTTTAAAGGTCAAGATCTTTTTTCACGTAAGCATTCGAGGTGAAGCAGGAGATCGCAGCCTCTAAACACATACTTTTTCACCCTGCATCCACGATGGAAACAAAAACGGAATATAAAACAAAAGCGGTCATCCATGCCCGGCATCTCACGCGGGTCTATCGTATGGGTGACAGCGAGGTGGTCGGCATCGATGATGTCAGCCTCGATATTGCTCCCGGCGAGCTGGTGGTGATCAAGGGCAACAGCGGTTCGGGCAAGAGCACGCTGCTGTCGCTCATCGCGGGTCTGGATCGCCCGACCAGCGGTCATCTGACTGTTGCCGATCATGATCTGACCCAAACGACTTCTTCGGGACTTACGCATTTCCGGCGCAAAGTCGTGGGCATGGTCTTTCAATCGTTTAATTTAATGCCTACCCTGAACGTGGTTGAAAATGCCTGCCTCCCGGGGTTGTTGGCGGGAAAATCTCCGGACCGGATAAAATCCAAAGCCATGGAACTGCTGGACTGGCTGGGACTTTCGGCCCGGAAGAACCATTTGCCGGCCCAGCTTTCCGGTGGAGAGATGCAGCGCACGGCCATCGCCAGGGCGCTGATCAATGATCCGGATATTATCCTGGCCGATGAACCCACGGGAAATCTGGACAGCCGAAACGGCCAGATTGTGGTGGAATTGTTTGCCCAGTTGAATCGTAAATGGAATCGAACCGTGATGATTGCCACCCACAGCAGTATTGCAGATTCATCGGCAACCATGACCATCTGTTTGAAAGACGGAAAGATTAACGGTCAAACATGCGACATATAGGCTTTTTCTTTCGATTTTTTATCCGGTTTAGTTTGCGAAACATGAAAAAGCATTTGGGCCGGGCACTGACGGTGCTTCTGGGGATCGCCATGGGCGCCGCCGTCTTTACCAGTGTGCGGCTTTCCATTCATGCGGCACTTGATTCGTTCACCCGAAGCATGGATGTCATTGCCGGCAGCGCAGACCGGGTACTGGTACAGCCCGGAGGACGAGTCCCCGAAGCATGGGTGGCCAGACTTCTGAAGTTTCCCGTTGTTCGTGAGGTTTCGCCGGTTTTGACGACGTATGTCCGTTTGGCCGGTAAACCATCAGAACCGTTTCTATTGATCGGCGTCGACCCGATCATGGATCGGCGCTTTCATAAGTGGCAGACCTTTCAACACACCACCCAAGATGCCGAAAGCTGGCTTGAACTCATCAAAAAACCCTATTCCCTGATCATCGGAAAGTCTCTGGCCGAAAAATACGCGTTGGGTCCCAAGGATCACGTCTTTATCGAGAACACCCGGCAAACCGCTGATTTTAATATCGTCGGAATTCTGTCTCCCGGCGGGTTGGCCGCAGCAGAAGGCGGTATGATCGCCTTAACCGATATCGCGACCTTTCAGGAGTTTACCCGGCTTTACGGATGGGTGGATCGCATTGATATAAAACTTGATCCGAATGCTACATCCAAAGATCTCGATAACTTGCGGAAAATGCTGCCCGATAATCTCCGATTGCGTGCTCCGTCCGCTGCAAAAGAAAGCGGGCAAGGATTGATTCGCGCCTATCAGCTCAACCTTTCCATTCTAAGCTTTGCCTCATTGTTTGTCGGGATGTTTCTGGTTTACAGCCTGGTGGCGCTGAATGCGGCTTCCCGTCGCCGCGAACTGGCCATATTGCGCGCCGTGGGTGCATCCCCTTATCTGCTGTTCATGGTATTTTTGGCAGAAGGCGCGTTGTTCGGCGTGGTCGGGTGGCTGACGGCCCTTCCCATCAGCACGGTGCTGGTCAAGTATTTGCTGAAGGCGGTCAGCCAAACCATTTCCATTCTCTTTGTTAAAGTTCAGGTGAAAACCCTTTCTCTGAGTCCCTGGGAAATCCTGTTGAGCTTTGCTGTTACCGTGTTCACCTCAAGTGTTTCCGCGCTTCAGCCGGCGTGGGAGGCCATGCAGGTGCCTCCCAATGAAGCGCTCGAAATATCCCGCCACGGCATGACGCGCAAAACATCTGCCCGTAAACTGATCATCGCCGGCATGGGATGCCTTATACTGGTGGTGCCGCTGTCTCTGCTTCCAAAAATTTTGGATATGCCCTTGCCGGGGTATTTGGCTATCTTGTTATTGTTTGCCGGGTTTTCGCTGCTTGCACCCTGGGGACTTCAACGCATGGGGCGTGCCCTGTCTCCCATCCTTTCTCGATTTGCCGGAATTCCGGCTTATCTTGCAGGCCGGTATGTGCGGGACAGCGGCACCCGCACCGCGGTGTCTGTCGGCGCACTCATCACGGCGGTGGCATTATTTGCATCCCTGGTCATCATGATCCACAGTTTCCGCAGCACCGTTGAGTTGTGGGCCCGCCAGACGGTGAGCGGCGATGTGTTTGTCACGACGAAAATGGGGCAAATCAACCAATATCGCTATCCCATGCCCCGGGCGGTTGTGAATGGACTGAAAGCATTCAAAGATCGCGCGGATCTTGTTCCCAGCCGCCGGTTTTATTTGCGCTACAACCATTTTCCCTATGAGTTCGAACTGCTCGATTTGAACGCTTTTTTTCTTCACGGAGATTTTGTCTGGTTCAAGGGCAATCCGGATCGGGTTCGACCGCTGCTCACGCAGGGCAAAGGGGTTGTGATTTCCGAAGTCTTTTCCAATCGAACCGGATTGACCATCGGCGACAGGTTCCGGGCCCGGATCCAATCATCACGGGTGACGCTTCCGGTGCTGGGCATCATTCGAGACTATCGGACCCAGGGCGGTGTGGTCTTTTATTCGCTTTCACAGTTCAATACACGTTATCACGATGTTCAGTGGAGCGGATGCCGTTTTTTTTTAAAAGACCGAACAAAGGATCATGAAGTGGCTGTTATGTCACTGAAAAATGAATTGGTGAAACGCTGGGGGGACACATTGGACATTGTCGGCGGCAATGCCCTGCGAAAAACGATCTTAAAGGTTTTTGATGAAACCTTTGCCATCACCACCGTTTTGCTGCTCATCGCGCTTTCCATTGCCGCTTTAGGGATCGCCACGACGCTGACGGTATTGGTTCTGGAACGCTCGAAGCAGTTAAATACGCTGTATGCCGTGGGTGCCGGCTTTGGGCAGATCCGATCCATGATTCTGTGGGAGGCGGCCTTTATGGCTGTTGCCGGAGAAGCCGCCGGGATCCTTTGCGGATTTATTCTGTCTTATATCCTGGTGTATGTCATCAATCGCCAATCCTTTGGCTGGACATTCCTTTATGCCGTGGACTGGCGGGAGCTGGCAATGTCTTTGCCAATGATCATACTGGCGGCGCTGGCTGCCGCGTACCCGGCCGTCAAAATGGTGTTCCGCGAATCACCGGCGACGCTTTTGAGAGAAAATTAAATCCCTTTTAACGATTCAACGATTTAACTATTTAACCAAATCTGATGAAAATGATGTGCTATAGTAAAAAATCAATACTTTTCTTCTTGTTCATCTTTATTTTTACCCATGCATGGGTATTTGCCGAAGATCCAAAGGGTTATCTTTCCGTAACCGGTCCTTGCGATCTCGAGTTTCCCAAAGATCACGCATCACATCCGGGATATCGGACAGAATGGTGGTACTTTACCGGCAATGTGCAATCTTCGGGCGGGAATCGCTATGGATTTCAGCTCACTTTTTTCCGCCGGCGAATCACGCCCATGGGATCCGAGAAGAAATGGCCTAAACCCCATTCCGCCTGGCGCACCAGCCAGATTTATCTGGCCCATGCCGCTTTGTCGGATCTCGACGGAAAACACCATTTTTATGATCAATGCATGGAACGGGGGGTGCCGGGGATTGCCGGTGAATCTCGGGGTCAATGATAGCGTTCGCATCTTTGTCAAAAAATGGTCCGCCCGGATCAGCCCGAAATCCCTTCACCTGAAAGTGATTTCCGAAAAATTTTCTTTTGATCTTGATTTAACGCCTGTAAAACCGGTGGTGCTTCACGGGGACAGGGGATACAGCCGAAAAGGATCCACACCCGAAAGAGCCAGTTGCTAC
This sequence comes from uncultured delta proteobacterium, assembly GCA_963778575.1. Lineage (GTDB taxonomy): Bacteria > Desulfobacterota > Desulfobacteria > Desulfobacterales > UBA11574 > UBA11574. Next base: position 245,749 of record CAVZUV010000001.1, read on the forward strand.
TATTCCCTGACCCGGCTTGAGACCAAAGGACAGGTGACGCTCGCCGGAAAAACATTTGACGTCAAAGGCCTGTCCTGGATGGATCATGAATTCAGCAGCGCGCCGCTGGAACCCGGCATCGTTGGATGGGACTGGTTCGGCCTCCAGCTCTCCGATAACACGGAAATCATGATCTATCTTTTGCGGGAAAAAGACGGCGGGTGGCATCCTGCGTCCAGCGGTACCTACGTCCGTTCCGACGGGAAAACAAAACATTTATCCATTCATGATATTGAAGCGATGAATACGGAAACGTGGAAAAGCCCGAACTCCGGGGCGGTTTACCCGGTCCGCTGGACGCTCAGGATTTTGTCGCCGGCCATGGACCTCTTTATCGCCGCCAACCTGGCAGATCAGGAAATGAGAACCTGGAAAAGCACCGGAGTGACTTACTGGGAAGGGAGCGTGTCTGCTCACGGCATTAAAAAAGGCCGCCGGGTAAACGGGCAAGGATATATGGAGCTGACAGGGTATGCCAAGCCCTTTGAAGCCCTTGATGAAAAATAGTAATGTTGACAAACGTGAGGTATTTACTAATATCAAAGTAATAGAACACACTTAAACATGAGGTTGCCGTCATGATCACAACATTTGATCCTGTCCTGTTGGCCCGCATACAGTTTGCCTTTACCGTGGCGTTTCATATTACCTTCCCGGCCTTTACCATCGGCCTGGCAAGTTGGCTGGCGGTGCTGGAATGGCGCTGGCTGAGAACCCACAATACGGTCTATGAAGACATCTACCGCATGTGGATCAAAATATTTGCCGTCACGTTCGGCATGGGCGTGGTGTCCGGCGTGGTGATGTCTTTTCAGTTCGGCACCAACTGGTCGGTCTTTGCCGATCGGGCCGGTAATGTGTTGGGACCGCTTTTGGGTTACGAAGTGCTCACCGCCTTTTTTCTCGAAGCTTCGTTTCTGGGGGTGATGCTCTTTGGTTGGAATCGCGTGGGGCCGAAAATGCATTTTGCCGCCACCCTCATCGTTGCCGTCGGAACCCTGGTTTCGGCGTTTTGGATTCTTTCCGCCAATAGCTGGATGCAGACCCCCCAGGGATTCCGGGTGGGAGACAATGGGCTGCTGTATCCCACCAACTGGATTAAAGTCATATTCAATCCGTCTTTTCCGTATCGTTTTTTCCACATGGTTGTTGCATCCTACTTAACCACGGCATTTGTGGTCGGCGGGATCGCCGCGTATTACCTCCGGCGCCATCGACATGTCAAACAGGCCAGGGTCATGCTGGGAATGGCGATGATTATGGCGATTTTTGTCACCCCCATTCAGGTGGTGCTGGGCGATATGCACGGCCTGAATACACTGAAACACCAGCCGGCCAAAGTATCTGCCATAGAAGGTATTTGGAATACGGAACGCGGCGCTGCTTTGAGACTGTTCGGATGGCCGGATCAAGCGGAAGAAAAAACCAAATACGCCATAGAAATTCCCAAGTTGTCGAGTCTGATTTTAACGCATAGCCTCAACGGCGAGGTCAAGGGCTTAAAAGAATGGCCAAAAGATGATCGCCCGCCCGCTGTCTGGGTATTCTGGTCATTTCGGATCATGGTCGGACTCGGCATTTTGATGCTTTTTACCGGTGTGACGGCTGCAATCCTATTTTTTCGCAAACAACTTTTCAACAAACCATGGTTTCAGCGCTGGTGCATGGCCATGACACCGGCGGGATTTGGCGCCGTGCTGGCCGGCTGGGCGGTCACGGAAATCGGCCGGCAGCCGTATGTCGTCTATGGCGTTGTCCGAACCGCGAAAGCCGCATCGCCGGTAGTGGGATCCCAACTGGCACTGTCTCTTTGCGCGTTTATCGTCACCTATGTTTTTATATTTGGTGCGGGAAGTTATTACATCCTCAGGCTGATCGGAAAGGGACCGGGTGATTCGGAGAAAGCAAACAGCATAGACGACGTGAAAACGCCGCCGTTTTTTAGGATTCCGGATTCCGAAGAAGGAGGAGAGCATGTTTAATTTTGCTGAGTTCCTGGATTTGCCGCTGATATGGTACGGCCTCATCGCCACGGCCGTATTTTTGTATGTCCTGCTGGACGGATTTGATCTGGGGGTGGGCATCCTGTTTCCTTTTGCACCCTCGGACAGTTGCCGGGATCGCATGATGAACTCCGTCGCCCCTTTCTGGGACGGGAACGAAACATGGCTGGTCCTGGGCGGCGGTGGGCTGTTTGCCGCGTTTCCCCTGGCATACGCGATAATAATGCCGGCGCTCTATATGCCCATCATACTAATGCTGCTCGGGTTGATCTTCAGAGGTGTGGCGTTCGAGTTCCGGTTCAAGGCCACCGGCAAGTCGCGAAGATTCTGGGATTATTCTTTTCATTTCGGGTCTCTTGTGGCGACGTTCATGCAGGGCATGGTCCTGGGCGCATTTGTTCAGGGGATAAAGGTCCAGGGCCGCAGTTTTGCCGGCGGCGCCTTTGACTGGCTCGATGCCTACAGTGTCATGGTGGGTATGGCGCTGGTGTTTGGATACGCGCTGTTGGGCGCCACCTGGCTGCTCATGAAGACAGACGGCATCACCCAGAACTGGGCGCGAAAATGCGCGGAATATGTACTGGGCTATGTCGCCATATTCATAGGGATCGTCAGCATCAGCATGCCCGTGATGAACGCCCATGTCAAAACGCTGTGGTTCAGCACACCGAATATTTTTTATCTACTGCCGATCCCTGTATGCACCGCCGTGATGTTTGTGATGAACTGGCGGAACCTGCATAAAGGACGGGAATATTCTCCCTTTTTCCTGAGCATCGGTATATTTCTGGCAGGTTACCTGGGATTGGGCATCAGTTTGTTTCCCTGGCTGGTTCCGTTCGCCGTGTCTTTTCGTCAGGCCGCGGCCGCGCCGGAATCCCAGTCGCTGCTGCTGGTCGGTACCGCCGTATTGCTTCCCGTGATTCTCGGTTATGTGGCATACTGTTATTACGTGTTCAGAGGCAAGACATCCGATGAAGCCCTCTACTAAAACGCAAAAGCACTTTTACAGAAACCATAGAAACTTTAAAACTTAAAAGGCAAAAATTTGGGAGAGCTTATGATGGTATAAGAAACCCCGTTTCTCACAGAGAGAGATGGGGTTTCTCTTTTGCCAATTACCTGCCATATACAACCAAGACAGAGAAAATTCTTGGCCGTCTTGCCGATCTAAAACCAAAAACGATTGCACCAATGCATGGGTCAACTTATGTTGGTGATGGTGAGTCCGCCATACTTGATTTAGCACAGGCCATGAAAGAGGTATTAGCCGGATCTGTATAAATTACATATGCTTAACATTGCTTTTGCAGCCGATAGCTCTTACCGTTGCAACTGAAGAACCCCTTTTACTGCTATTTATCGCAGGATTTTTGTGCCTTCGAAATTATGTGATCTCCAAGATATTAAGGGTAAACGATGCACAAAATATGGAATGGATATTTTAAAAACAGCCAAGGCTTGATATTTACAGTTTTAATTTGATATGTGTCAATTTGACGAATTTCGCATCATGGCAAGCTATGTCACGTTTTGAAAAGGAAGATTTTAACGGGAATGATTCTAAAAAGGGGAATTCTATGGGAGAAAACAGTACACTTGAGATATTAAAGCAGGCAATTCTGCTGGAAAAAAGAGGCAAGGCTTTTTATCAGAATGTTGCCGAAAAGACCGAAAACAGGGCTGCAAGGGATGTTTTTGAAATGATGGCAGCAGAAGAACAGAAACATATAGATACGCTGTCAGAACAGTTCATGGCTTATCGTAAAAAACAAAAGTTCATCCCTGGCAGTTACGATTCGGAAAGCAGTAGCGTGGCATCAAAGGTCCTGACAGAGGAAATCAAAGAGAAAATCTCCGCCGCCGGTTTCGAAGCCGCTGCGATCTCTGCCGCCATATTAATGGAGGAGCGGGCCGTCAAACTTTACTCCGAAGGTATGGAGAACACATCCGATCCAGAAGCCAAGGCCCTGTTTGAATGGCTTGCCCGTTGGGAGCGCGAGCATCTGAGTTTGCTTCTTGATATCGACAAATCCTTAAAGGAAAAAATATGGTTTGATAATAAATTCTGGCCTTTTTAATATTGGAGCACCTCCTTGAGAACAATTAATAGGTGGAATGAATGGGCATTTGTCAGTGATAGATGGCTACCAGAAAATACACGATTTAGTCACTCATCTTAATACATGTATCTATAATACTGTGTTTGTTGGGTAATGCAATATCAGAGAGGTTTTTGATGTCTTAAAACATTGTGCTATCGTCTTCGCGATGGGGCAAATGCTTTTTAAAAGGGTTTGCCCTTTTCATTCTTATTATGAATTTAGTCTTTAAATGAGGAATTCGGCTGGCTGGATGCCATGAGTGGCAGGATGAAGGCTTTTAACAATGTTTCGCCGGAATAAGCCAGATTTTGATTCGCGTTCATCCAGATCCACCATACCATCTTTTGTATACCCCCCTTGTCCGTCTGCGGCCAATATTACGACCTTGGGCCTCGTCCCGTCGACTCCTTTTCCGGCTTCTATTACCAGGGCCAATTCACCGGTGTCCAGCTCAAGAAGTGAACCGATGGGATATACCCCAAGCATATTGATGAATGCCTTGAGGAGTATCGGATCAAAATCCGTTCCTGAGTGTTCCAACATGTAGCCAAGGGCCTGATCTTGTGTTAAAGCCGCAGAGCGATAATTCCGTGGTGAGGTGATGGCATCAAAGACGTCTGTAATGGTCAGGATCCTACCGAACAAGCTCACGGATTTCTTTTGAGGGGTCTGAGGATATCCCGAAAGGTCATACTTCATGTGGTGTTCAAATGGAGGAAGCAGAATTTTTGACTTGAGACCACGAGCGGCCTGTAATTTAATAATTTGGGCGACACTGTAAATGGTATGTTTCTTTACAACATCAAACTCGCTTTTGCTCAGTTTTCTGGGCAGGCGGATGATTTCAACAGGTATATCCAGTTTTCCCAGGTCGTGAAATAGCCCGCATATTCCCAGCCGGTGCAAAGACGTCTTCGAAATCCCGATTCGCCGCCCCAGACACATGGAAAGTATGGCAACGTTTATTGAATGGGTAAAGGTGTAATCATCATAGTCCCGGATGGTACTGATCCCAAGAACGATGGACTCATCCTCCATGACGAGATCCACCATATTCTGGATCACACGAAGAGCCTTACGAACCCCCGCTTTCTTTTGGGAGGAAATTTTTTCAGCCACTTCTTTTATGGAATTCAACGCGCAAAAGTAAGATTCTTTTGCTTTTGCTTTCCTGAGTTGCTCCTGATCCAGAGGTTCGGTTCCGGAATCCTGTTCCGTCAACTGCGTATCTTTATCCTGTTCATGGACATTTTCCACCCAGAAAAACCCCTGGTCCTCCATCTGTTCCACGAACCAGTTCTGGGAATCCTTGTGCTGCTCGCTTTCGTTCAATATGCGTCCGAAATCGACAATCTCTTTGTCTGAAGCCTCCTGGACAGCAGCGTAAAAACAAAGCCCATGAATGTCTCGGTTTTCAAAATACTGCAGTATGTTGTTGACAAGTTTACCGATTTCACGACGGTGGAGCAACTTTTCGTACTGGATAAAAATATTGCCGCGGGACACCTGAAAAGTAATATGGTCATCCTCCTCCAGCAACCGGCCGGCAACCTTCTTGAATTCACCAATGCATTCCATCAAAAATGGGTTGTTAACCTGATGGATCTTGGACAGGTAGACCAGTCTGTAAAACGTCTTGAGGAAATCCTCGTGTAATTTTCCGGCTTCCGGGTTCATTGATGATTCCTTAAGGCTTTTTGGTATGCAGATCGAACACTTGGGAGCAGGCTCCTCGAAGCTTTCTTGAGAACGTCCCGGGCTTCCTGTGTGTTCAGCTCAAGCAACGCTAAGACAGCCCCCTGTCGCCGAAGTGACCTTTCGGAACTGAAATCCCAACCTTGACTGATAAGGGTTTGGCCTAAAAACGGGATGGAATCCGGCGTGCCGCAACAACCAAGCGTTTTGAAACAGCTCAAAATTTGTTGATCATCCCTGTAGAGAATCTTTTTATGTTGAAGATAATCTAAAATCAAGTTTCCGGTTTCCTCATTTTTGTACTGTTTCAGGTGATTCCACATCAACCGACGAATGGGAAGAACAGGGTCGTTTACAAGATGAAAAAGCTCCTTGATCATATTTTTATTCCGGCGTTCCAGGGCTTTCAGCGCTTCCAGTCGCACGCGTGCTGATGAATGATGCGTCATCCTGATAAGTATTTGCATAGGCTTTTCGCCGTCGATATATCCGAGAATATAAACAAGCTTTTTAACCAAATCCTCCTCGGGTCGATCCAGCAGTTGTTCCAAGGGGCTCGTGTCTTTGCGTGCCATCGATCCGATGATTTTCATGAGTTGCCTCTCTAAAGAATCGGATACTTTTTCTATCAACATTGGGGCCAGAGTAGTTATGGATACAGGTGGAAGACTGAGAAGTAATTTCCGAAAAACGTCGACTTGATCAGCACGCTGCTTATCAAGGCTTGGCAAAACGTCTTTCAAAACCCCGAGGACTTGAGGGCTGGCAATGTCAACATAGAGCTGACGCAACAAATGCTGAGCCCATGGTTTCTCGGTTTTAGCGGACTGGTAAGTCTTTTTTAAGCTTGCTAAAAAATCGAGTGCGATTTGAAATTCACCTTGAGCGAGCGTGGCTTTGAACTCCTCTTTTATGAATTCAAGGACAATCGCGTAGTCCTCGGGTTCATTTTGGGTGTTAAGAATCAGCCACAGAACCTCGAGCACGTCTTCCGTGCTGGTTTGGGCTTCTTCCTTTGCGACCATTTCTTCAAGACGCTGCAACTCTTCCGGGGTCATTTCCCAGATGGTCCTGTCCATGATCGAAAGGGCCGTGTCACCTCCTGTATCCCTTCCCCCCGTCGTATCGGCCGCTTCCTGCTGATCATCATCTATTGCTTCCCCCACACCCGTCGTACCCTGAGATGCCTTACCCTCCGCGCCATGGCCCTCTGCGTCTTGCTTCTCACCTCCAGTCAGGTTGAAGGTGGAAAAATCTTTTTCGGTTTCAGCCTTCCACAGGACATCAGTGGCCGCATACTGCACATGCGGCAAATCCTTTTCCCACAAGGCTGTGACGAGATCTCCTTTTGGCTCTTCCTGTAACATTCTATACTGATTCAGTATTTTTATTAGATCAGAGATTTCCCAAGCTTCGATGCCTGCCTGGAATTCTATCCACTGGATGCCGTCTCGAAAAAGAGGATACGCCAATTGATCTCTTTTGGGGTCATCCTGGTAAACCGTTTCATCTTCAAAAAGGAGCCAATCCTTCTCGACATCGAGTCTGAGGTCGCCATATTTTTTTAAAAAAGGATCTAAGCGGGACACGACAGCTTGGAGGGACTCTTTATAGATGGCATGATTTTCAGGATACATGGTATGATTTTTGGCGGCCATAAATAACAAACCGAGCACACCCTTGATCATCTCAAGTTTTTGAGCTGTTTGCCTTATTTCAAGAATATCACCGCTGTTTTTTGTAGTATTTGTAAGCATTGGTTTCTCATTTGCATACGACCTTTATAGAGCATCTCTTCTTATTATCGGATATAATATCATTTTTCATTAACTATATATTTCAGGAGTCGGAAGTTTAAATAATAAATCTTTAGCCATAATCACTCATTAAAATCTAT
>CAVZUV010000002.1:0-150640 GCA_963778575.1 uncultured delta proteobacterium
GGAGCCAAAGAGATAGACCCCAACTCCATTGACTGGAATACGATTTCAAAAAAGAACCTGGTCTATAAATTTCGCCAGGACCCGGCTGATTCAAATGCCCTCGGACGCATCAAATTTATTTTTCCCAATGAATTCAGCATCTATTTGCACGACACGCCTGCTCATGAATTGTTCAGTAAAACCAAGCGAACCTTCAGCTCCGGATGCATCCGCATTGAAAAACCCATAGAGCTCGCAGATTACCTCCTGAAGGACAATTCAAAATGGGATCGCGAAAAATTAACTGCTGCGGTCAACAGTAACAAAACCAAAGCAATATTTTTGTCGCATCCTATAAATATTCATATTCTTTACTGGACAGCCTGGGTTGACAAGGATGGCAAGGTCAATTTCAGAGATGATATATATGGAAGAGACCGTCAATTGAATATTGCACTTAACGAAAAAATTAATCATACGGAAGTCATACATGGAAACAAATCAGAAAAAAAGTTGTTATCGTTCCATACAAGCCATTAAATTCATATTGGTGCATTTAGGGTAAACTACTTTTGCAAATTGGTTTCTTCTGATTGATTTTTACTTTTAGATAATCCTCTTTGATAGGTTAATAACTTTTCTTTTCCCAAGTTAAAACCATCTTCTTCTACAATATCCACACCACTGGCGGTGATTGCGTATCCTCCATTGTCTATCCGCTGAATCCAACCTTTTTCTTTTAAATACCAGATATGAAACTCCAGTACATTTTCCGGCCATCCCAGCAATTTTTCAAGGCGCCATGAACCTACTCCCGAATCAGATGGATTCTGCCTTCTGTCAGTATAGAGTATGGAGAGAATTGCATCTCGTATCTGTTGGTTGTTATCAAATCCCTCAGATAAAGATACATTAGACAAAGTCTTTAATCTTTGATTTCGCGCATCCTCATATTTCGCATCAAATGCCGCCCGTTTTTCTACATCTGAAAGCACCTTAAATGCCAATGTAATAATATTAAATTTCTCATTATTCCCTGTGAGGCTATTATCAGGATGATATCGTTTGGCCAACAAACGGTAAACCCGTTCGATGGTCTCCAAGTCGGCATTGGGACTTACCTGCAAGTCTTCGTAATAATCCACATAGCTATTTTGATTCATCTTTAATCCTTTATAAAATCGTATATCGATTTTATTCAACGAAATAATGGTCCCATGCCTTATCGATGGTATCCTTGGATATTTCTGGGGGGATATTGCTGAAATGGGCTTCATCGATAATTTGATCAATCAGATCTCTGGGATGGCAGCAAGATAACTTTCTTCTTGATGTTTCATATTTATCCGTCAGATGAGCAAAGATATCTTCATCGAAGTCGATTTTGTTAAAAATGCAAACGTTTTTAAAGATATCTCGAAATTCTTCAATTGTCGGGGAATCCATTTTAATTTTATACCTTAGTCTTCTCAAGAAAGCCTCGTCGGCAATTTTTTTAGGGGGAAGGTTGGTGGCGAAAATCACCAATTGATCAAACGGGATCTCAAACTTCATGCCGGTATGCAATGTCAGGAAATCGGTTTGACGGTCTAAGGGAATAATCCATCTGTTCAAAAGGGTTTGCGCATCAACAATCTGCCGGCCGAAATCATCCACAATAAACAAACCATTGTTGGCTTTCATCTGTAAGGGGGCTTCATAGTACTTAGAATTGGGATTAAAGTCTAAATCGAGTGTTTTCAGGGTGAGTTCTCCGCCTGCCAGGACAATTGGTCGTTTAATTTTTATCCATCTTTGATCGAATTGATCAACAGATTCTTTTGAATCCGCCGCCTTGTGATTGACCTGATCATACACAACAATGATCTGATTGCCTGCCAGAACAGCGTATGGAACATAAACTTCTCCGGTAAGCGAATGGCCGATAGATTCGGCAATGGTTGTTTTGCCGTTGCCCGCAGGTCCGTACAAAAATATTGGTTTTACTGAATTGATGGCCGAACCATAAGTTTTAATCTTCTCATCACCAACGACGATACCTGAAAAGGCTTGTTTTAAATGTTCGTATGTAACTTCAATGCTTTTGATGGTCTGTATTTCAACAGCATATCGATATTCGTCCAATGACACCGGAGCAGGGCCGACATATCGGCATTCTTCCAAGGCTTGAAGCGCACGGTTGATACCTGAATCCGTCATATTGTACTCATACTGAGAGGTCGCAAATGACGTGTCTCCCTTGACGATGGCGATAAATCCGTCCTTTCGCAGATCATCGATAATGCTGCCGATAACAGAAGAAGGTAATTTTGTTTTTTTAATCAAAGGAGCGGTTGTGAATTTTTTTAGAAACAGACAATGCTTCAAAATCAAGTCTGCAATGAATCCGAGTTCAATATTGGTTTCTGATACATTTTTCGGCGTAAGCGGCTTAAACTTGAAAAAATCGGATAGTTGCAATTCGGTAATAAGGTTCAACGCCATTAAATTAAAACCGATCCTTCCTCCATATAAACGCTGCCTTTCAACTGCTTTTTCTATATCATCCCTTGATATTAAACCCTTTTGAAAAACTCGCTCACCTAAACGCTCTATCATTATTCTTGTCCTTAATTTAATGTCTCGGTATTTATACAACATACTGTATATAAAATAATTTGTCGAGGCTTGGTTTTTTTAACATCATACATGACCCCAATGAAATTGAAAATAATTTCATCTCGATGAAATAACAACCAAAACTTTATTCCATTATTCCAACATTCCAATCGTGAGCGAAGCGGACTAACTTGAGAATGGCAGAGCACACATCTTTTTTCAGATCGCACGTCTTTTAAGTCATCTGCAGTTTATTAGTAAGATTTATGCAATATACGCTTCAATTCCTTCTTTTAGTTTGTCAAGCATTTTGCAAAACCTTGTTTCTTCCGGCTCCAGCAGCGTCAGTCGAAATCCTTGCATACGGGTATTAAAAGATGTCAGGGGAACCACACAGATCCCTGTTGCAGCCAGCAGATAATATACAAACCGCTTATCCTGTTGAATGTTCGGATCGCCGGTAATGTCATCCACCAGTTTTCTCACCGCTCCGTTGGGAATCGGAAGCGTCTGATGATGGTTCAGAACACCGTCTTCAAAAGCGATGCTCATATAAAAAGCGCCGTTGGTGGGGTTCACCAGTACCCCCGGGATGCTGCGAAGCCGTTCATAGGCAATTTTTGAAAAGCGCTGATAGCGCTGCCGACGCTGCTCCAGATAGTCCTGGTATCTTGGATGGCTTAGAATATGGGGCAGTGCTTTTTGAGGCAATGTGGTGGAACAAACCTCCACCATTTTTGCGTTAAGAATGCTTTGAATATAGGATTTAAACTCCGAATCCCGGTGAACATTGTACACTTCGATCCAACCGCAGCGGGAGCCGGGCCACGGGATTTCCTTTGAAATCCCTTTCATCGAGATGCCGGGAACATCACCGATGACCGAACCCAGCGATACTGTTTTGTTGCCGTTAAACACCAGGTTCTGGTAGATCTCATCCGCAATGATGAAAAGGTCAAATTCTTTCGCGATTTCGACAATCTCCTTGATCAGGTTCACCGGGTATACCGCTCCTGTCGGATTGTCGGGGTTGATGAGCAGGATACCGGCCACCGCGGGATTATATTTGACACGGCGGCGAAGTTCCTCGATATCCGGGAACCAGTGATTGTGGGGATCCAGGGGATAACAAATCGGAGGGAATCCGGCATGGGCTGCTTCGGAAGAAGAATGGGTCGTATAGGTCGGGGACGGCGTTATGACCCTGGCGGTTCGATTTAAAAACCCGTAGGTCTTAGTAATGGCATCCCCGAGGCCGTTAAAAAAGATGATATCATCCGGCGTAATCCGACAGTTGCCGTTGTTGTTATTCAGGGAAACCAGAAATTTCCGCGTTTCAAACAACCCCTGGGTGGGACAATAACCGTAGCACATGTCTTCTCTTGCCAGTTCGGCAACAATTTCTTTCATCCAAACGGGTATTTTTTCACCTTTGGCCACAGGATCGCCGATATTTTCCAGATAGACCGGTACCCCCAGTTCCTTGAGCTTGTCGGCCACGCGTATAATGTTTCGGATCTCATATGTCAGCTCTTCCGCCCCACTGTGGATTATGCGAGTTCGCATTGCAATTTCTCCTCCTCTAAATTCATTTTAGAAAATAGGAATTAGAAATTAGAAAACAGGGAACGGCAAATAAACGCAAATGAACATAAATATTATTATTCTGATTCATGTTTATCCCTGGTCTCCTCTTTCCTATTTTCTCTTTCCTCTTTTATGTTCTCATCACTCACCTGATCCAAACGACCAGGTTCTCAATTGCCAATAAAAAAAGGGCTGCTTGAGGCAGCCCTAAAATTAAAAGGGCTGCGGTTTGAATGCCCGCAGCCCTGAATGATTTTTTGAGGAATCCGGTTATCCGCTCCTCTTCAGGACCACAGGCTGCCCGGCGGCAGCCGCCGCGGCAGCGCTGATCGCTCGATAAGCACACATTGTCCTGGTAATAGAAGCGGAGATCATGGGTTCCCTTTCAAGACCTCTGCAAAACGCCTCTTTTTGCCCAATTTCTGCGTCAGGCTCAAATTTTAATCCTCGAAATACTCAATGTATTCCTGTGGCTAAAATTATCGCCTTCCTTGACCTCGAACAAAAATATGCATTTTTCAAAGGGCTCTTTTTATTTCTCAAAGGTGTGTAACACACCTATCGGCATCTGTCACCAAAAAATTTAGCATGATGAAAAATATTTTAAAAATCCATATTCGGAAGGCTGGCTTGGTTTCATCCTATAAGGATAGTGCTTACCGTCAGGTACCCATGGAATAATGGAATGCTGGAAAATTGGAATATTGGGTATGAGAAGCGGAGGTTAAAGGTAAAATTAAATTGGACAATATCCTTTTAAAACCCAACCTTCCATTATTCCAACATTCCAATATTCCTGTCTTCAATCTTTCCTGTTTTCTATTTTCTATTTCATCAATTTAACGCTTTAATAAAATTCAAGATCGCTTTATGCACTTTCTCCGAGTCTTTGCCCAGAAGTATGCCGTGCCGGTCAAAGTTAAACAGGCTATAGGTTTTATCCTCGGATCCGATATGTTTAAACGCCCGCTGCGATCCACTGGGATTCACCACCGGATCTCCCAGAGATTGAATCACCAGCGCCGGCATTTGTATGTCAGACAATTTATCGGCCGCGGTTTCCATAAGCCGTTCCAATTCCAAGACCCCGCAGATCGGATTTCGAAAATAATTAATATGTGGATTTTCCGGCTGGTTCTCGACAAATTCCTTTTTGGCTCCGTTGAATCGGACCTTTTGCATCCATCGGTTCCAAGCATCCACTGCAGGAACAAATCTTGATGAAAAATCTTTAAGACTCATGGACGGACAAACCGCAAAAACCCCTTTGATATCTTTTAGTCTTGCCGCCAATTCCAGGGCCAGTACCCCTCCGGCCGAAAACCCGCCCACCACGACTTGACGGCACAAGTGACGCATAACGGCATATCCCCTTTCAACGGCAGCCACCCAGTCCGTGTAGGTTCTTTGTGCCAGATCTTCCGGAGAAGTTCCGTGTCCTTTTAGGCGGGGAGCATAGACCCAGAGCCCGCTTTGTCCCAGAAACTCGGCCAGGCTTTTTACCTCAAAGGGAGCGGCCAAATAGCCGTGTACAAGTACCACGCCCGTATCACGGGCACCGCCTTTGATCAGAAAGGGTTTTCCGATATCTTTGTCTTTTGTTTCTCCGTCAATATAAAAGGTTTTATAATCCTGTTCAAATTCATCCTCAGCTTTTTTCATTAAGAAGCCGGCGATGTTCCTTTTCAGCCAAAATCCCGGTGTCCACGCATACCGCCTTATCCTGCGCTGGAGCTTTTTTAAAGGTTCCACCTCATTGGCAATAACGGCAATAGGGTTGTCGAGACGGATGCGATGAAAATCAAAAGAAGAGATAAATTTCGAGGTGTCTTTTATGAGCAGGTTGTTTTCTATTTTGACAACCCCCTTTTCCTCGGCGATTTTGACAAAATTTTCAAGCTTGTTGAAACGGTCGTCTATCAACAGATGGGTCTGATCTGAATGAAGATTTTCATGCAGGCATACCCCGGTTTCATCAAGATTCACCGCAGCCACAAAAAATGCCCGTCTTTTGAAATCATGCGCGTCGATTTTTTTAAACGGAATCTGCTTCAGCAAGGATGCAAAAATGTGGTCGTGATTCACAGTGGTCATGCTGTAAATGGCGGACATGTATTCTTTCATAATCTTTAATGCAACTTTGTGCATGATCTGTTTTGAAGGAATCGGGTCGTCGAAATCGATGTGATGTTTTGAGGAGATATCCTGCTTTATGACCGAACGCTTCATGAAAGACTTGATTTCAATGGGTTTGCCGAACCGGATATCCATGTCCACACCGGACAGCAGCATGCTCCCTTCGGTCATAATCTCTTCCATCATGCGGTCCGAAACATGATTTATCCATCGGGCGGCCAGGTTGCTGAGAATATTTTCATGCGCCCTGAGGGGATAATATGTCACATTCACCGGTACGATATACGTGTTGTTGTCAATCACCGGCTCGGCGGCGTCGATTCGAAAGCGATCCATCAACTGTCGGGCTCTGTCGGGATCTTCCTTCAAAGTAACCCGAAACCGCTGGCGGTAAAACTCGGTTCTGAGCCCCAGCGTCGCGGCACCGGTGTGCGGCGGATATTTGCCGCCGGCATAGGAAATCATGAATTGTCCCTTTTCAACAATCTTTTTGTTTTTGACCATCCGGCCTTCGGGAAAAATAATCCAGTTGGCCTCGCCGGTCAGTAAACTTTTGATAATGAGAAGATCCCGATGGGGATTTTTTGTGGAGACCGCACCGACCTTGTCGAGAAAAACACCCAGGGCTCCTTCAAAAAATTGATAATCGGCAAGGGACCATACCGGAATTTCCACCAGTTTATGAATATGATAGGGTAAAAGGAGGGTTTCGATTCGGGTAAAATGATTTACGACAAAGATAACGGAGCCTTTGGGGATGTTCTCTTTGTCGTGAATATGAATGTTTGCCTTTGACAGTCCGGCCAATGTCTTGATGGCAAAACCTGTTGTTCGATACGCAAAAGGATTCATAAATCGGCTGTCAAGAACGGTTTATGGGTTTAAAATGCAGTTGACAGAACAAACATCGACCATTACAGTATAATGCTTTAAGCCAAAAATAAAGAATTTTCGGAGGTCCACCGTGTACTCTAAAATACTCATACTGCGATTTCCCAAGACGGAAGTGGAAAAACCCATCGTTTGCTATCTTTCAAAGGATTTTGACCTGACCTTTAACATTCTCAATGCGTCCATACTTCCCAGAAAAGAAGGCGTGATGGTGTTGGAACTCGCCGGAAGCCGGAAAGATTTCAAGGAAGGCGTCAAATATCTCAAGCAACGGGGCGTACAGGTGTTGAATGCGTCGCAGGAAATAAAACGCATCAACAAAAGATGTACCCATTGCGGCGCCTGCACGGCCGTGTGCCCGACACACGCCCTTTCCATCAAACGGCCTGAAATGTCGGTGGATTTCAATCAGAAAAAATGCAGCGTGTGCGAATTGTGCGTTGCGGCCTGTCCCACCCGAGCCATGGAAGTCCGTCCTTCGAATAAAAATCATTTTTAATGAAGCCGTTAACCGCCATTGCCGTAAGCGGCGGCATCGATTCTCTCATGGCCGCCTATATCTTAAAAGAAAAGGGGCATCGCGTTATCGGGATTCATTTTATTACCGGATATGAAGACGCAATTTGCCAAAACGGTCCGGATGATCATTCATTACGACCCCATAAAATTTTTTCCATCGCAGATCAACTTAAAATCGACATTGAAATCATCGATTGCCGCATCGAGTTTCAAAAAAATGTCGTCGATTATTTCATTGGGACCTATCAGGCCGGCCAAACCCCGAATCCCTGTATCGTATGCAATCCTATTATTAAATTCGGAACGGTTTTTGACTTTGCCCGAAACCTGGGGGCATCGATGCTGGCAACCGGGCATTACGCCAGGATAGCAGAAGACAGCCGCGGCAGGTTCCATCTGTATAAAGGCGTCGATGACAAAAAGGATCAATCCTACTTTCTGGCTCGCTTGAGCCAAGGTCACCTGTCCGCCGCACTGTTTCCCCTCGGGGCCATGAAGAAAACAGATGTGATCCGCCTGGCAAATCAAAAGGGATTCAAGCCGGTTAGAAGCAGCGAAAGCCAGGATGTGTGCTTTATCAAGAGCAAAAAGTACGGGGACTTTCTGGCCCGGCACCAGGGGTTTGATCCTAAACCCGGTTTGATACAAGATGTCAGCGGCAGGATTCTGGGAGAGCATAAAGGCCTGCACCTGTTTACCATCGGCCAGCGCCGGGGAATCAATTGCCCGGCTTCCGAGCCATATTACGTCGTCCGTATGGACACCCGCCAGAATGTACTGACGGTAGGATTTAAAAAAGATCTGTTCGCTTCTCAATGCAAGGTTAAAGATATTAACTGGATCCAAAAGGCTCCGAGCCGGCCGGTCCAGGTTCAAACCCGCGTCAGATACCGCCACACGGCCGCCGCATCCCGGTTGACCCCGGTTGACGAAAAAACAGCTATGGTTTACTTTGAAAACCCCCAGGAAGCCGTCACCCCCGGCCAGTGTGCGGTATTTTACAAAGACGATGAGGTGCTGGGTGGGGGGTGGATTAGTACCGAAGCTCAAAGTTGAAAGCTCAAAGTTTAAAACGTATGGAACACAGATGACACAGATTATGCGGATTTTCGCGGATCGTATAGAAATTAGGGGGCGTCGCCCCTTGTGAGCATAGCGAACCAACCTGAATATCTGTGCGGATCCGTTAAATCCGCGTTATCTGTGTTCTATAAATAAAAAAACAAATAACCAATGACCAAATTTACCATCACGACCTTGGGATGCAAAGTCAATCAATATGAGTCGGATGCCATTGCCCAGCGGCTGAAAGATTTGGGCTGTCTGCCGGCCGGCGCCGAAGATCCGGCAGATCTTTGCATCATCAATACCTGTGCGGTCACCGGCAAAGCCGCCATGCAGTCCAGGCAGGCCGTTCGGCAGTTCATTCGATCCCATCCGCAGGCGCAGATTGTCGTCACCGGCTGCTATGCCCAGACCGAACCCGATGAATTAAAAAAGATCGACGGGGTGCACCGCATCATCGGTCATGGGGATAAACATCATATCCCGGATATCGTCTTGTCCGGTGAAAAAGCCGCCTTCTCCCCTGCCCTTGTCCGCCGAAACATTCTGTCCGAGAGTCATTTCAAAAATATTCCCGTAACAATATCCGGAAACCGGACCCGGCCCATTTTAAAGATCCAGGACGGCTGCAATGCCTTCTGCACCTATTGTATTGTCCCTTACGCCCGGGGGAAAAGCCGCAGCATGCCCCTTGAAAACGTATTGAAACACATCCGATGTTTAAAACAGGCCGGATTTCATGAAGTGGTGTTGTCCGGCGTGCACCTCGGGGCCTATGGACTGGACCTTTCACCCCAAACCCGTTTATCGGATCTGCTGGTCCGCATTCGCGATTTAAATGACTTTGATCGGGTAAGACTCAGTTCCATCGAGCCCCTTGAACTGACTCAAGAGATTGTCGACCTTGTGGCGGAATCGGAAATTTTCTGCAACCATTTTCATATTCCCTTGCAGAGTGGAGATGATCATGTTTTGGAAAAGATGCATCGGGATTACTCACGCTCATTTTTCGAAGCGTTGATCTATAAGATAAAGGAGCGAATTCCCGACGCCGCCATCGGCGCCGATATCCTCATCGGATTTCCGGGTGAAACCGAAAACGCATTCGAAAATACCTACTCCCTTATCGAGAAACTGCCGGTCACCTATCTCCACGTTTTTCCCTTTTCACCCCGCCCGGGGACAGCTGCCGATAAGTATCCGCAAAAAGTGCCGGCAAGAACCATTAAGGCGCGGTGTGAAAAGATGCGCCGGCTCGGAGATGAAAAAAAGGGAGCTTTTTATAACAAATTTACAGGGAAAACCGTCCAGGTTCTGATTGAAGGCAAAAGAGACATTGCCACAGGGTTGTTAAAAGGCATCACATCCAACTATATTCCCGTGCATGTCGTTGGGGAAGACACTCTTTTCAATACCCTGGTTCAGGTGACCATCGAAAAAATCAAAAAGGACCATACGGTATTCGGTGCCGTGTGTTAACATAGACAGATATTGCTCAATTCTCACACCACAATATTGCTA
Source organism: uncultured delta proteobacterium (assembly GCA_963778575.1). GTDB lineage: Bacteria > Desulfobacterota > Desulfobacteria > Desulfobacterales > UBA11574 > UBA11574. The sequence continues at coordinate 10,297 of CAVZUV010000002.1, forward strand.
AAATCCATCTTAAGCTTCTATCCGGTTCTTATACGATATCTATCAATTTGGCTGATTTCATTTCATGCCAAGTATTTTAGATCTCAAAAACAGCACTTGTTACGTATAGTATTCTCTTATCGGTGGTTTGATTGCGGCTGTGATCTGTAGATGATATTTCAGGAATCTTACTGATGATTTGAACCCAATGTTAACGACTTGCACGATCGCCCTCATTCATCAACGAGTCAGAATCAAAAAACCGGCAAACCGGTTAAAACTCAGACCACAACATATTGATTTATCTTCCTTCAATCCTATCTGAAAACGAGGATTTATCCGGGTGTGATACTCATAACATATCAATTTTACTGATGGTTTTTACGCCGTAGCGATAAATTGCAGTTATCTGTACACGCTCGGGATGACCTGCAGCCCCAAGGGAAAGCCGATTAAAGCAGCTTTAACCGAAAAGTGTACAGATTTTTCCTGTCAGCTCCATCCGGAGGATGCGTCTAAAACCTCAACGCACCATCAACTGCAATGGCATCATCGCCAAATTGAATCATTCACCGAGAAAACTTTTTTTTAGCATGTTTAAACCATCTTCGAGAACGCTTGGGCTCGGCACGTTTCCATTCGGTGTCAGTTTATCGACGATCTGGGGAAGCAATTGGGAAAGGTGCTGCGACAGGTCTTCGTTCGACATGCCGATTTTTTGAGCTATCTTCTGAATTTTATCCGATCCAAGCGTCTGCAGAATTTGGTCGGCGGTTATCGGCATATTTTTGCCGGTGGAAATCCATGAGGAAACAATATCGCCGAGGTTGTTGTTCTTAAAAGCTTCGATGAGCCCGGAAATCCCACCTGTTGACGGATTGTTGATCAGGCTCATAGCGTGTTCAAGCAGGCTGCCGGCATTGGCTTCGCCGCCAAGTTTTTTCGAAAGTTCTCCTGTAAATTGATCTAAAAAGCCCATCATGACCTCCTTATTCGGATGCAGTTTTCTTCTGCAAGAGGTTGAGCAGTTCAATGTTAATAACGTAAGGAAAGGTTGATCATGCATAGTTAAGGGTTTGAAGCATCCTCTGGCGAAACTTAAGCCGCCAGAGGACGCGCGCAACAAGTTTTATTTGCTCTTTGCTTTTCCCTTCGCCTTTTGTGCCTTAACCTCAATACTTGTTGCCTTCATCTCGTACTTGATCATTACCTTAGATCCCACTTTGACGTCAGCAGGGACCTTTGTGCTCGCGTCAATTGCGATCTCCCATTTGTCTTTTCCTTTCTGAACCACGATCTTGTCTTTCGTCAGCTCAAGGACCGGTCCGGTTACCTGATAGGTATTGACCCCCGCATAAGCAACCGATGCAACAAACATAAATGCTACCATCACAATCAAAACACGTTTCATGATATAATCCTCCTTTGAAATGAATTTTCAAGCCTCCATGAAGGCTTGAGCATAGGTTTCGCATGTATTATCTTACCGTAATATAATCCTTCAATTTATCGAATGTTTTTTGTTTGATTCCCTTGACTTTCATAATGTCCTCTGCCTTGTCATACGGCCTTCCATCGATAATGGCCTGAGCCTTGGATGGACCAATTCCCGGCAGGGCCTGGAGATCTTCCTTAGAGGCTGAATTGATATTGATGCGCTGGCCCGGTGTGAGTTTTTTCGCAGCTTTTGAGGATTTCTTGGAGGCTGACTTTCCTGATGCGGTTTCGGTCGAGGCCGCAGCTTCGACCACAGAGATTTTGTCTTTGAGAGCTTGTATCTTTTTGTCGCTCATTCCCTTGACACGTTTCAGATCATCAATGCTTTTGTACGGTCTTCCCTCGATGATTGCCTTTGCCGTTGCTTTTCCAACGCCGGGAAGGGTTTCCAGCGCTTTTTCGTCGGCGGTGTTGATATTAATAATGCCCGCCGAACCTTTTGCTGCCTTCTTCGCTGCAAATGAAACGGTCGAAATTACCATGATCAATGATGTTATAACCGCAGTATAAAGAAACAAAAACCAAATCTTAGATCCAAGTGCATCGCATTTTCTGTCCATAGCGTATTCTCCTTTTGTATAGTGTTATAATTATAGACTTATCACCTATTTGGATGGTGTAAGATAAAAAGTCGTCTTTAGCATCATAAGAAGCTGAGCAAAGCCGAGGCAGATATAGCAAACACAAACATCACTGTTAATATCGTTGATAAGAATTCCCTTCTTAAATCTAATTCTTATTAGGACATATTAGGTAATTCCCCAGCCTTGTGATATGGAAAGTAATTATCCCAGATTTTATCAAGCTGCTGTAAAGCACCATTCAGGTCTTTTTTACGAAGGATATTTCCCTCCTGGTAAGCAATATCCCAGCGCTTGAGTTTGTGCAAAGCATCCTCGATTTCAAAATTAATCTTGCAGTTATGTTTGTTTTCAAACCAGCGCTCTATGGTTTCATCGAGTTCAGTTGTTGTGAGATCCCTATCATCTACCAGAAGAAAGTAATATGCCAAGATCGCTTCCTTAAACTCCTCTTCTTCGGCCTCGTCGACAAGATGATGAAAGACTCCTGTGTTGTTGTCAAGGTTCTTAAAGTAAAGGCTGTCGGTTAGGGTTTTCATAAACTTAATTTTACGGTTTTTGAACTTGTTTATCTGTTTGAACAAAAAACCACCCAGCGTTGCCAGACCAAAGCCTAAGGCAATAAGGTGCTGCTGCTCAATCTTCACCTCTTTATTATTTAGTCCTAGCCAGAAAGAAATAACCGAGGCAATCAAAAGAATTGAAGCCCCAAGCTTGGTTGCGATGACAATGATGCCGCTCACTGCAGCCGGGATACCAATAATGAGTTTGTCGACAGTTTTCATGCGAACCTCGCTATTAGGGAAAAGCATCTCAAGATCCGCCTTGGGAACATTTTGAAAGAGTTTGATGATGGTCGATCCTGGCGTGAAATAAAGATTTTTTTGTTTTTTGGCTTTAAAGTGATCCCCTTCTTTAAATTTGATATATACCGCAACCCTTTCATAATTTGCAAATGTGATTAGCTCTTTCTTTAGCCCAAAAAATTTTACCAGGGTCTCTTCCTTTGTGCTTTCACCGCGTTGATAAAATATAACCTCGTCAAAATCTTCGAAGTCAACACGAAGACGGATCTTAAATAGAGATTCTTCTTTCAGAGCTTCTTCAAGATCGGCCTTTGTTATCTTCTCGAAATTGGCGGCATTAAGGATCGCAGTCAATGTCTCGACAAGTTTTTTTTGTAGTTCCTTTTTTTCTTGCTCCGAGTAATCATGTTTTAAGCGAGTATCTGCGTCAGGGTTAAATGGTGAATAGCAGTCTTTAAGCATTTCCACTTGATGGTGGAACTCGAAATGAATCAGGCTTCCTAAAATATGACAAAACTGTCTAAATAAATTCTGATCATGTTCCGAAAGTCGTGAATCGTTAATGCACATTTCTATAATATCCGCCTTCCTGAAAGGTATAAAACGATTCAGAGTCTGATACTCTGTCATGGCGTTTTCCTTATTTCATTTACAGAAAAACATCTCTATTCTTTCAGTTTTATCTTTAAGCGACCTTCTTCTATCTTGATGTCTTCGATCCCATCAGAAAAAGTCTTCCAGAAACCCTTGCTTGTGCCAAATTCTTTTACCAGATCTATATTCTTTATTCCACCCAACCATGCATTTGGTATGGGTACACCCATAATGGTAACACCTTTGAGGATAACGACTGGTTTACCCTTATTGTATTTAAAAACCACTCCTGTTCTGCCACGGATGATTTTACCGCCAAGTACAGGAAAATCTTCATCCACAGGCACTAAAAGTTTTGCACTCACAAGGTCGTCAGATAGATCAATAGCCAATTTTCTTGCAAGATCCGTGTTTTTTGCCAATAATGCGTTCAATTCCCTTTCAGTAAAATTAATTTCCCTTTTGGTGTTTTTTTCACTGTAAGGTTCCGGTTCGAAAGTGTTACTTGAATCAACCTTGCCCGATTTTGATGAGTCCTTGAGGATATCTTTTCTCAGCGAGTTAACATCAACTCCTATCGAATCAAGCTTTTCTAATTTAGAATTTAGGACTTGTTCTTCGTGAGGGGTCAGATTCACAGGCTTGAACTCTGATGGGAATAAGTAGGTTTTAAATATTAAGATTGTTACCCCTGCGGTAATAATGACGGCAACAACGATTAAGCCAAAGACCTGCAAACAGCCAAATCGCTTTTCGGTTATTCTTGAATCAACACTATTGTTGTTTCCCACCGTGCTTATACCCCCGTAACACTTGCATTTTATTTAATTCCCGATCAATTTCCATGCAGATTTTGTGCTTTAAATGTGTTGCAGGAATTTATCCTGCCCGTCTGAAAACCACGATTAAACCATTCTACCCGCTGTGCTGAGGTTCCGTGCGTGAACGAATCGGGAGTAACATATCCCCTTGACTGTTTCTGTAAACGGTCATCTCCAATCATGCTGGCAGCGTTGAGCGCCTCTTCGACATCACCTGGTTCAAGAATATTTCTCATCTTTTGGGCATGATGTGCCCAAATGCCGGCAAAGCAATCAGCCTGCAACTCAATCCTTACCGACAAATTATTATATTGTTTCTGTGAAAGGCGGGATCGCATGGCATGAACTTTATCACTGAGTCCCAAGAGTTTCTGAACATGATGGCCGACTTCATGGGCAATCACATAAGCTTGGGCGAAATCTCCCGGCGCATTCATTTTATTTTTTAGATCACGGTAAAAACACAAATCTATGTAAACCTTTTTATCTCTGGGACAATAAAATGGTCCAACTGCGGCTTGGGCATAACCACATGCGGACTCTACCACGCCTGTAAAAAGAACCAGATTGGGTTCCTGATATGTCCTTCCCATCTGTTTAAACAGAACCTTCCAGGTATCTTCGGTGTCTGCGAGCACTACGGAAACAAAATCGGCAAGTTCATTGTCAGCTGTTGATGGCTGCACAGGGATAGTTTGTATTGAAGTCCCTCCACGCATTTCCGAACCCTGCTGAAGGATAATCGACGGATCGACGCCAAAATAAATTGCAACAATGACCAGTAACAGCATCCCGATCCCGCCACCCTTAACGCCACGCGACAGGCGTATGCCACGTCTGTCTTCAATATTATTGCTTCTTCGCCCACTTTTCCAGCGCACAGTCAATGACTCCTTAGGTGGCAGTTTGCTTCATGGGATCACGAGATGAAGGGAATTCAACCTCTGGCAGTTCTCTTTGGGTTGCAAGGTCCAACGTAAAATAATTTTTCTTTTCAAATCCATATTTTCTTGCAATAAATTTAGCTGGAAAGGATTCGATAAGGGTATTGAAACTGGCAACGTTGCTGTTCTGAGTTGGTGAAACAATGGAAAGAGAACGTTTTCCCAGAAATCCAAAAGCGTGCCAAGAAAGAAGGGGCCACGATTTATTTTCACGATGAGTCTGGAGTCCGATCGGATTTTCATTCGGGAACCACTTGGGCCTTGAAGGGTCAGACACCCGTTGTTGAAAGTACAGGAGCCCGTTTTGGATTGAACATGATGGCGGCCATAACGCCTCGGGGACAGATGCAATTTATGATCGTTAAAGGCACGGTCCGAGCCGATCAAATATGTGAATTCTTGAAGCGCCTGATGCATGGTCATCAAAACAAAGTATTTTTGATTTGGGATGGGCACCCGACTCACAAATCAAAAAAGGTTAAAGAGTGTATCGCCTTATTTGAAGGGCGATTAGAAATATTTTTACTGCCATCGTATTCCCCTGATCTGAACCCGATTGAGCAGTTGTGGAACCACACCAAAACAAATGGCGTGGGGCGCAAGGTCGTATATGGTCCGGACCAGCTTATTATATCGATTTCTGGCCTTTTGGATGTCCTCCTCAATTTCACTGAGACTGTTCTGCAAATCGAGAAAATTCGCACTGGCTTTAAGATCCGGATATGCTTCCGCCAAGGCCATAAGTCCACTCAGAGATTTGGTAATCCGTTTTTCCTCTTCAGCGCGATTTGAAATACCGTCCGTACCAGCCAAATAATTCTCTTTAGCCTTAAAGATTCCGGTTTCGTGTTCCTCGTATCTTTCGATTGCCCGAATCAAGTTGGGAATCAAGTTGAAGCGTCTTCTCAATGCAACATCGATACCGCTCCATGCCTCCTCAATCCTGTTTTTGTACTTGACAAACCGGTTGTAAGTGTTGATAAACCACGCAAATATTACAAAAATTATAATAACAACGATCACAACTATTGGTTGCATAACCGCCCCTTTTTTAGTCTAAGCCACATCAGCTTGCTTTAAACCATAAAAATGGTTGGATTATTTAGTATGGTTGACCAACCGTCTTTGAACAAGTGGGCCACATCATCCGTGCCTTGGAAATTATTGTTTGATATCCGCGATAAACTTATTGGAGGTCTGGATTGCCTCATTCATATTTTTGATCAACCCGTCAATCTTTCCTTTCAATGTTGAAAACTCTGTTCGCAAAGAACCGATGGCTTGGGCATTGAGGTTGTGTTTGAGGAACAGGACATTATCTCGGAATGTACGCAAAACAGGTGTCATGCTTTTTTCAGCCCGATGCATGCTGGCGAGCATTTCACGGTATCGGGTCTTGGTCTTTTGCAGTTTCTGTTGGCTTGACCTGCGAAGTTCGGCGCTCTTATAGAGTTTCAATTCTTCTTCCCACTCCTCGAACAGGGCATCGGCAACAGATTCTACCTTATCGATTCGATCGGAAACTTTTTTTGCGGCCTGTTCGCTGTCTTCATATTCAGCATTGAGCTTTTCATACGCCTTCTTCAGGTCGGTATTTTCAATTTTAACAACCGCACTGAACTGCTCCAGAGCGGACTTAAACTGTTTCTGTGCTTCAGATTGAGCGTCCCTCGCGCCTTCCACCCGATCCACTAAAATATCACGTTTATGAATACCCACCTTTTCCATAGCACCGTAATATGCCTTGGAACATCCCCCGATAAAGGGAACCATCAGAATAGCAGTTATAATTAACTGATTCAGAATTGAGATGGTATCTTTTTGCATGTCTCACTCCTATTAAAAAGATATCATATAGAGTGCATTCAAAGTAAATTTTAAATCACAAACATCCGGTGTTTATGAAGATGGGGCTTGGCAAAACCTCATGCTTTTCCCCATCTTCATATATTATTCCAAGATAAATCCCTGGGATCTTATTGAACCGGAGTTAACTCAACCCTCCGATTTTGAGCCCTGCCAGCTTTCGTTTTATTGCTGGCGGCTGGTTTCGTAATGCCAAAACCCTTCGCGGTGAGCCGATTGGGATCAACTCCCTGATCAATGAAATATTTCTTTACAGCTTTGGCCCGTTTCTCAGAAAGGGTCATGTTATACGCTGCTGTTCCGGTACTGTCTGTATGTCCGTCGACCTCAACCTTGAGCTCCGGATTCTTTTTCAATATCGAAACCGATTCATTGAGCATGGGGAACGCTTCGGGCTTAATTTTATCGCTGTTAATATCAAACAGCACCTTCCCCGCGTAGGTCCAGCACCCCCTGGCATCAACCGTGGCGCCTATAGGCGTATTGGGGCATTGATCCAGATCATCCGGGACACCGTCCTTATCACTGTCCAAAGGTTTTGGTGCCGCTGCCATGGCAACGGGTTTGGGAGCAGGCTTAGACAAAAATATGCTTTCTACAAAACCGGCCATGTTCGCCGAGGAGGCAAGCTGATCGGCAGTGGTTGAAATTCCGCAACCACCGGCTTTGGAGATCTGTTCCAGAGTCATTTTCCCGCCGGGATTATCCCCCACCAATACCGTATCGATACAAAGCCGGTCACCGAACTGGCCTTTCAAGGCCTCTGCAGCCGTTACCGGGGCTTGGTCCATCTGTTCTCCATCGCTGACAAGAATGACCGCGATGGGACCTTGGGCCGACTTCAAGTCTTCACCGGCAGCGGCGAAGGCTTTGGCCAGCGGAAGAGAACTATCTCCGCCGGGCCCCTTTGTAGCGTTTAAGGCTGATTCAAACCCTGAAGTTGTATACTTAGTTGGCCCGTAAACAAGCATGGCTGACTTGTCAGGCAGATAGGCATCATGACCAAACGTCATGAGAGCACCATTATAATTCAATTCAGGAAGTGTCTGATTCATTGCGGTTAAGAACTCTTTGGCAATCTTGGCCTTTTCCGTCTGCCCGTATTTATCCGCCATTGAAGAAGATGTGTCCAGGATCACCATAAAATTGTCAACCTTGGGAACATATTGATTGGCATCGATTTGATACGGTTCGAATGACGGTGCGGTCTTCATAACTTTCTCGCCGCCACAACTGATTAGCAGGGTGCTGAAGATTAAAATAAACAATATTTTAATAAAATGTTTTGCCATAATCTTTTTCCTTAGTTTTCTTTAGTTTTAGTTATGCTTCCATTAAAAAGAAATAACAGAAATTCAATACTTACTCATCCGATTTATATGCCCATAAAAAGTCGATCATTCAACGTTACGAATACTGCAGCGGATTTATTTTGCACCAAACACTCGCTTGAGTAAATCAGTCGTTTGCTTAGCAGGATTCGTGCGGATAGCCGCTTCTTCCTTGGCCATGTAATAAAAGATTCCGTCCATCCCTTTCTCAACAACATAATTTGTCAAATCAGCCTTAACGTCCGGAACAAAAGGAACGGATCGATATTCTTTCATGACGCTGTCATAAGACTGAACAGCCCCCACTTCGGAAAGGCTGTTATTAACAACGGGTTCCATTTCTTTAGCAAGAGAGGGAGACATTTTACTTCGAAAATATTGGGTGGCAGCATCTTTGGGGCCTTGATATATCTTCTTTACATCATCAAAACTCATTTCGGTGATCGCCTGTGAAAATAGTTTTTTTGCCTTTGGGGTCGCCACTTCCGCCGCCCGGTTGAGTTTCAATTCAAGGTCTTTAAGCAGACCGGACATACCGATTTTATCCAGCACAGACTTTACGGTGTTTAATTGTTTCGGCAATGGTATATGAACGGCTGTATCTGTATTAAAGCCATTCACACGGCCTAATTGGGAAACCACATTCTCCGATCCGACTCGAAGCGCATCTTTAAGGCCGGCCCCGATTTCCTCAACCGTGAGGCTGGATTGTCCGCTGCTTCCGCCGTAGGTTTTAAGGAGATCTTTGCCTTTATCCAGCCAATTATTCCCGGCTTCTGCCGCGCCGAAGATTAAAGAAAACGCAATGAAAAACATGCCTATGATCATCATTAATTGATGCCTTGAAAGTTTCAGAAAATTTGTGTGCATGATTATCACCTCCATTCCATGCCTGTCAGACCAAGTCATTCCCTGTAGTCTGCTACTGGCATTCACCTTATTATTCTCTCCTAAGAGAGAAGGTTAGAGCGCCGTTAATCTTTCGGGGCTGCCTGCAACTCGGAGGTACAAAACGCACAACGTAATGCTTTGATTGGTATGGTCGAAAAACATTTTGGACATTCTTTAGTCGTCAGTTCTGCTGGAGGTGCTTCCTCTTCTCTTTTGAGCTTGTTAATCCCGCGAATAAGGATAAAAACGGCAAAGGCAACGATTAAAAAGCTTATTACCGTATTAATAAAAATGCCGTAATTGATTGTTACAGCTCCGGCCTTATGGGCCTCAGCTACAGTGGTAAATGTGCCGGCGACAGCCCCCTGCTTGATAACGAGAAAAAGGTTTGAAAAATCGACATGGCCAAGTAGCAAACCGATTGGCGGCATAATAATATCGTCAACCAATGATTTTACTATGGTACCGAAAGCTGCACCAATAATAATACCAACGGCCATGTCTACAACATTCCCCTTCATGGCAAATTCTTTGAATTCTTTAAACATTTTTTCCTCCTTTTCCATCGATCTTTTGTTCGGCAAATTTGATTCTTAAATATCAGATGGTTTCGTATGTTAAACAATTATAACTGGCAAGATCAACAAGCATCCCAATACAATGAAACTTGACAACTTGTTATTTTATTTGAATAAATGGTGATAAACGAATGGCATAAATGTATAACAATTGTGAGGCGCGGGACAATTTAGAACCTATCTCAAAAATTGGATTCGGGTTCAGGGCAAGGCTTATAACAGTGAAAAAGCGGAGCATACACATAGTATGTGAGCTTTAGAAGCGTTTCACAACGCTATTATGGGAACTTAGATTGTACTTGAGATAGTTTAAAGCATTATTTAATAATAATACATATTATTATTTAGAATATCAAACTCATTTTGTTATTTTTTAGAAAATGTTGGGCGCTTTTAAGTATAATGCGTATTATGTTGCGAGATCACTTTGTTGATTGAGAATATGAAAAATCAGGGTTATGTATTGGCAGATTTAGATTTAGGGAATTCAGTAAGGTGTATACCATTCGATGTGTTTCGTTTATCAGCCTTCAAACTTCTGATATTTGAAAATGGCCGATAACAATCTGATGTTTAACAAATTTTGATACCTTGCAAAAAGCCGAAATATCTAATGATTACAAACTGATGTGATATTAAAAACCTATCTATCACACAATTTCAATATTTTAATGAAAATCTGGTCATCCCGTCAACACTATATCTTGTATAATTCTGTTAAGTTCCATTCCGGTTTTAAATTCGGAGTTCCTTGCATTTATCAGTCTCCATTTAATTCGGTCGGGATGATGATCCGATCTCCTTTTTCACCCTGATAAATATTCAGATAGCCACACGTTTGCACTGGCAAGGATAGAGATCATGATTATATTTAAGCGTCTGACAACGAATTTAACCGGGCGCAGGTTTTAGCGGTGCGGTGATACAAAGGAAGATCAACTATGGTATATCCTAAACACGTCTTCATCACGGAAGTCGGCCCGCGCGACGGGCTGCAAATGGAAAAGCAGGTGCTGTCCACTGATCAAAAAACACGACTGATCAACGGCTTGGTGAAGGCTGGGGTGAGTGCCATTCAAGTGGCATCTTTTGTTCATCCCGTCAAGGTGCCGCAAATGGCTGATGCCGAAGCTGTAATTGACGCTTTGCCGCCAACGGATACGGTTGCGTTTAGCGCCTTGACCCTCAATCGCAAGGGGATGGAACGCGCCTGTCGTACACCGATTCAGTGGATCGAAGTGTCGCTTTCGGCCAGTGAAGAGCAAAGCCTAAGCAACAGCGGCATGTCGGTTAATGAGGCCCTGGCGGAAGCAGCCGCCATGATTGATTTAGCCCGGCAGGAAGGCCGCAAAATACGCGGCAGCATTCAGTGCAGCTTTGGATGTGTGCATGAATGCGAAATCGAAGTGTCTCAAGTGCAGCGCCTGGCCGAGAAACTCTTGGACAAAGGCGTGGACCGGCTTATACTGGCGGATACCACGGGGATGGCCACACCACCGGCCGTGCATCAAAATCTGGCGGCAATTTTGCCTATGGCAGGTGATGTTCCGGTTGGGCTGCACTTGCATGACACCCGTGGTATGGGCTTGGTCAATCTGATGACCGCACTAGAAATGGGGATTGCACATTTTGACACCTCACTGGGGGGCTTGGGCGGATGCCCTTTTGTTGTCGGCGCAGCAGGGAATATAGCCACCGAGGACACCATCCATTTGCTGAATAGTTTGAATATTGCCACCGGAATTGATTATGTCAAGGTAGCTGCAGAGTCGCAAAAGCTGAGCCGCCTGCTCGGGCATGACCTTACAGGTAAGATGTATCGGCTGCTTTGATATTGAAGAATATTCACGAAAGAATTTATGTGGCATGGGGGACATTCGAATAGCCTGTAGATATTTGCAATAAAGTCAAAATATCGATCACTTCAAAAACCTTTAATATGTCTGACAGCTCCGGACTTTCCCTGATTGCATCTGCTATCGATCACCGGATCTGTGCCATTTTATTATTCTGTTTCTAAATGACTCCGGCCCGGTTCAAGCGAAAGGTTGCTTATACTCAAGTTTCAGTCGGTTTGAAAGAGATACAAGCCGTTGTGGAGCGTTACAACCATATCAAAAGTCAAATGCACGTGCCCGGGTTAAATAAGGAATTGCTCTTGACAACCAAATTTTATAAATCATATATTTCATAAACAAATCAAAATGTTTAACAATTAAATGCTTTTGACGGGTTGTAAATTGGAATACGAGATAGCGATCAAGGGAATGTATTTTGACTTCAAGCCATTTCTGGATAAGCTGCGCAAGGAATGACTAAATAATTATCTTATCAAAAACAAATAATACCCGCCTCGTTCTTGAAGATAAAACAGTTCTGATGTAACCTGCCGGTATGATCTTCATCACCCCCACCATTGCCATTCATGAAAATGAGGTCAAACTGAGCTTTGTCAGATCATCGGGGCCCGGCGGGCAGAATGTCAATAAAGTGGCCACGGCGGTTCAGCTTCGCTTTGATGTCAAAAACTCCCCGTCGCTTCCCGGCGCGGTTCGTGCCCGTTTGATGCGTCTTTCCGGCGATAAAATGACGAAAGACGGGATTCTCGTTATCCGGGCCGGTCGCTTTAGAACGCAGGAACGCAACCGGCAGGATGCCGTGAATCGTTTGATTAAACTCATCCAAAAAGCTTCCGAACCGCCGAAAGCCCGCATCAAGCCCAAACCGTCCAAAGCTTTAAAAGAACGCATACTGGCGGCAAAACGGCGCCGAAGCGCCCTCAAACGTACAAGGCGATGGGTTCCGGTCTCTGAAGATTAACAAATGATTTTTCGAAAAATGCAATGAATTTCGAACAAAGCGACTATTTGCTTTAACCGCAAATTCCAATCCTACATCCCTAAATTTTATCCATCTACTGTTATTATTTTTCAAAAGATCCTTTTTTAGACATAACTATTCGTATTAATATGATAATATTCCTTTTACCCATGAGATGATTTTGTATTTTGTCAAGAATCTAAATTAGTTATTATTATATATATATAATTTTTTAATTTATAATAATTTTTTACTTGACATATTGATAAGTAATGCTAATAAATACTTTAATATTTTAGCACAATTTAAATTTTGCACAACGGCGTGTGAAATCTTTTAATTAAAGACAAAGGCGTCTTTCCCGACGAGGGAAAGCGCCTTTTTTTGTTTTTTTTATAGTAACAGTATATCAATGGAAAGGAGTTAAAAAATGAGATTCTCAAAGAATAACGACGCATTGGGAACGACTAATCGTGGGAATGTCGCTGAATCCGGCCTGTGCACACTTTGCCGATCGGATTGTATGGGCAAATGTGAAACCTGGCTTTCCAGCCTTGTGGGGCGAAAATTGCTTTACCCGAGAGATTTCGGAATGGTGACGGCCGGCGCAAACAACACGACGCATGTCGGCGTTTCGTATAACTCGTTGCGAATTCAGGGTTATGCTTACGGTTCTCGCGGCCTGGAAAAGAGTTTATCCAACGATGCGGATGACTGTATCTTCCCCAATGTCAATCTTTCAACAGCGTTTGGGTATAAAAATAAAACCAAAGCACGTATCCCGTTGATGACCGGAGCTTTAGGATCGACCTTTATTGCCGAAAAATACTGGGATTCATTTGCCATCGGCGGGGCTTTGATCGGTATACCGGTGGTCATCGGCGAAAATGTTGTGGGGGTTGACCGCAAATCAATCATTGGCAACGGTAAAGCCAAAAAAGGGAAAATAAAGAGCTCGCCCGAACTTGAACGCCGTATCGATACTTACCTTCGCTATTATGACGGTTACGGCGCCATCATCGTTCAGTTGAATGTCGAAGACACCCGCAACGGTGTGGCGGAATTCGTAGCGGAAAAATACGGGGATAGATGTATTATAGAACTGAAATGGGGACAAGGCGCCAAAGACATCGGCGGCGAAATACAAGTCACCAGCCTGGATTATGCTATTTTTCTAAAAAAGCGGGGCTATATTGTCGATCCCGATCCTACAAAACCCGAAGTGCAGCAGGCATTTAAAGAAGGTGCCATTAAATCCTTTGCACGCCACAGCCGTTTGGGCGGCACCAGTTTTTATACAGTGACGGAAGTCCGTGAAGACTTTATGAAAAGTGTTGATTATCTGAGAAGCCTTGGTTTTAATCGTATTTCTTTAAAGACCGGTTCGTACGGAATGGAGGAACTGGCTATGGCCATTAAATTTGCAACGGATGCAAAACTCGATCTTTTGACCATAGACGGCTCCGGCGGCGGCACGGGTATGAGCCCGTGGAACATGATGCAGAGCTGGGGGGTGCCTTCGATACTTATCCATTCTAAAGCCCATGAATATGCAAGCATGCTGGCGGCCAAGGGAGAAAGGGTCGTCGATATGTCATTTGCCGGAGGATTTGCCCTTGAAGACAGCATCTTTAAGGGATTGGCTCTGGGAGCTCCATACACGAAACTCATTTGTATGGGCAGAGCGATCATGGTTCCCGGATTTGTCGGCGCCAACATAGAAGGCGCTTTGAAGCCGGATAGAAAAGAAAAAGTATACGGAAATTGGGACAAACTCCCGAAGTCCGTCACCAACATAGGAACCAAGGCCGAAGAGATATTTGCATCATATTTTGATATACAGAAAAAGGTCGGCAAAAAAGAAATGAAAAATATTCCTTACGGAGCCATCGCCTTCTGGACCCTGGCAGACAAATTGGCCTGTGGTTTGCAGCAACTTATGGCCGGCGTAAGAAATTTTTCTCTTAACAAGATTAACCGCAACAACATTTTCTCCGGCAACCGGGAAACAGCAATGGAAACCGGCATCCCGCACTGTACGGCTGTCAATGACGAAAGCGCCAAGAAGATACTCAATTCATAGTATCGACAGTCACAGATGATAAAACAAGGCCTCTGGAAGCAGTATTTCCTTGAGGTCTTGTCCTTTATTTTAACTTGAGTTATTTAATTTTAAACCACAGCATCCTGGCAGGCTCCGGACCTGGATTGTTCCATTGCGAAGGTATCTTGGATGTCAGATAAATGACATCACCTGCGCGAACGGAATAAGCCTCCTTTCCCAGATTCAATTGCAATTTACCTGACAACAAGTAGCCGATTTCCTCACCTTTATGGACAAAAAAATGCGCAGGAAGGGTTTTGCTGGGCTGAATTTCAACTAAATAGGGCTCGACTTTGGCTTCAATATCGACAGGGATCAAGAGGCGGCCATGTATACTGTCCTGGGGCAGTTCCGGAAACTTTATATCCACCGATTCACCAAAAGGAAAAATCACCCGGTTTTTCACGTCTGCTGATTCCCGGAAAAAAGAGTTTATATCAACATCCAGAACTTCCGCTATTTTTAGAAGTGCCGGCAAAGACGGATATATTAAATCGCTTTCAACCTGAGAGATCGTACTCGGTGTCACACCGACGAGTTTCGCCAGTTCCGTCTGTGAGAAGCCTCGCTTGGTGCGAAATGTTTTTAACCGCATTCCCAGATCAAACCGTCTCGAAGAACGTTTTTCCAGATCAAAAGAAATCTTCCGGTTTTTGCTCCAATAACTGAAAGGTCGATTCAACGTATCCAAGTTATGCTTTTCAGCTTTGAGAATCGTCAAATATGTCTTTCCCCTTTTCACGGACAGATCTATGGCGACCTGCGCAATTTGATTGATCTGGGCTCTCAGACGCGGGGAATGCGCTCGTTTTTCGATAATCCAGTACGCGATGGTGTTCAACTCGTACAAACGGGGACATGAATGGGAATAAAAATTTAGAATGTGCTGTTCACCGCCCCATAGCTCCTGCATACCGGTCAGGCTCTCAAAAACAAAGCGAACATCACCTTCAAGGGTTCCATGGATTCCATAAAGCGCATCCATAACCTGATTCATCTGACGGGGCTCATCAACTCTGACAACTTGGCACGGCCATTCAGGTTTCTGCCGATCATAAAATTTGAGAAAAACCTCGGAGCCTGCCCCTTTACCATGTGTAAAACAGTCCAGGATGATAAGTCGCCGGTTGTTGGCCAAAGGGCCCAATTTTTCGATAAGATTGCGTGGAGAACGGTCAAAGCTTGCGTAAATCAATGGTTTTTTCTGGATCTGAGACGCTTGAATGAAGTTTAAACAAAACACATCAGCCAGACTGCCGGCATCATCATGCCAGACCACATTGTCCCCGATGTAGAGTTCATCCAAAAGTTTGTCGAGCTCGTCGACTCCCGATGTCATTTTAATTTTTTTAAAAACCATTAGCTACTCACTTTCCTAATCCGTAGATGTTTTATCCCGGTTATCGCGAACCGTGTTACCAATCTCACTTTAGACAATTCTGTCTGCACTACTCGTGTCACCTAAACATAAAATGCACCCGAAAACCTCGCTCCTGGATATAGTTTTTCTTAATCAAAATTTCAACTATTAAGTAAAACTAATTGATTTGTGGCCCAAAGGCATCTGTTTTGCCATGACTAAAAATAAATGCTTCTGTTGAAACAAAAAATATGAAATATTTATTGACAAAAAAACATGCGATATATATTAGTTTATGTTCATCAATTGGACCCAACGTTATACAAGGTAGTACAACGTTTTAGGAAGTTCCGGAAAGACAAAGACGTCTTTTATCCATTACAGGTTGGATGAGGACGTCTTTTTTTTATAAGCGGTTTACAATGTCTTTTTATTTTATGATATAAAGGTAAACGTTAAGAACATGACTGAAAATTTTAAACCCAAAATAACATTGTTTCATTGTATCAATGCTTTTGGCGACGCTGACGAGTTGTTCACAAACGGCAGCAAGACCTGTGAAATAAAAACGGTCAAGATGGCGTGTTCCAGCATGGTCAAGGATGTTTTTTTGCTTCGGGCTTTTGAAGCCGGGGCCGACGCCGTGGTCGTGATGGTATGTCCCGAAGGCCAATGCCGGTATGTCGAGGGCAATATACGGGCTAAAAAACGCGTGGCATGGGTCCGGAATCTTTTGGATGAGATCGGCCTCGACGGCCGGCGCTTGTCTTTGACCCACATGTCTGCCGGAGATCAAGCCGCAGCAACCCGAACAATAAACGATGTCGTGAAAAAACTGGCCGAGTTGGGTCCCAATCCGGCCGTTTGATTGGAGTCGAACAATGATCGTCGGAAAGCAAAAATCCATATCTGAAATCAAATCCATCATCGCACCCTTTAAGAAAGTTCTGATTTTAGGATGCGGCACCTGTGTCAAAACCTGTTTTGCAGGCGGCGAGGACGAAGTGGCTGTTCTGGCATCTGCCTTAAGGCTGGCCTGTAAAATGGATGGAAAAGACATCGAAATTGAAGAATTTACCGTCGAGCGCCAGTGTGAAAACGAATTCATCCAGGAAGGGGCGCCGGCCATTGCCCGAAACGAGGGGGTGCTCTCGCTAGCCTGCGGAGCCGGTGTACAGGCCGTGGCCAGGCGGTTCGCTAAGGACCCCGGTACTCCCGGGCGTCAACACCACATTCATCGGCGTTCTTGAAACGCAAGGGGTTTTTACCGAGGAATGTGCCGGCTGCGGAGATTGTAAGCTGGCCGTATTCGGCGGAATCTGTCCGGTAACCCGCTGTGCGAAAAAACTTTTGAACGGTCCGTGCGGCGGATCACAAAACGGTAAATGCGAGGTCAACCCCGAAACCGATTGCGCCTGGCAATTGATCATCGACCGGCTCAGGATATTGGGGCAGATGGACAATTTAAGGATTTATGTCGCCCCGAAAAACTGGCAAACCAGCCTTTCGGGCGGCCCGAGAAAAATGGTGAGAGAGGATCACATGATATGAGCGAAAAACCGATCAGTAGGCTTCAGGTGATTTTATCAAAAGGAGAATTTGCCGTTACCGCGGAATGCGGTCCGCCGCGGGGTGCAAATTCCAAGGTTGTCCGTAACAAAGGCGAGCTGTTAAACGGATACGTGGATGCCGTCAATGTCACCGACAACCAGACCGCTATCGTAAGAATGTCCAGCATTGCGGCATGTACACATCTTTTGCACATGGGACTGGAGCCGGTGATGCAAATGGTGGTCCGGGATCGAAACAGGATCGCCCTGCAATCGGATATTATGGGCGCCTATTCTTTGGGTATCAGAAATATTTTATGCCTTTCGGGAGATCATCAGAGTTTCGGCAGCCAGCCGGATGCGCTGAATGTTTTTGACATCGATTCCATGAATCTCATTCGTACCGTTCAGACCATGCGCGATGAAGGAAAGGACATGAGCGGTTTTGAATTGAACGATCCGCCCCGTATGTTCATCGGCGCCGCCGCCAATCCCTTTGCCGATCCTTTTGAGTACCGCGTGATTCGTCTGGCCAAAAAGATCGACGCGGGCGCCGACTTCATCCAGACCCAGTGCATTTACAACATGGACCGCTTCAAAGAATGGATGAAAATGGCCCGGGAAGAGGGCCTGACCGAAAAGGTGCATATTCTTGGCGGCGTCACCCCCCTGAAATCCGCCGGCATGGCAAAATTCATGAACAACAAGGTTGCCGGCATGGACGTTCCTGATGCGTTGATTAAGCGGATGGCAGGCGTCCCCAAGGAAAAGGCCGTGGAAGAAGGCATTAAGATATGCCTGGAAACCATCGCCGAACTCCGTGACATAAACGGCGTGCACGGGGTTCATATCATGGCCATCGAATGGGAGGACATCGTCAGCGAAATCGTCAAGGCGGCAGGGCTGACGCCGAGACCTTAGAGATTGATGATTTATGATTGTTGATTGTTGATTGTGAAACCAGGGCATTTCATTTGCCCCGCTCCGACTTTCATTATTCAAAATTCATCGTTCAAAATTCAAAATTTTTACAACATGCTGGAGAGTTAAATGCCGAAGAAGTATCATATCCCCATTAAAACCGCCAACCCGAGGTATCATCCCATCGGCAAATATGCCACGGTGGAATTCCGGGAAGACTGCGCCGGCAGTTGCAGAGCATGCGTAAAGAAAAAATGTGTTTACGGAATTTTCAAGGACAACTATCTGCACATGAGCACCATGGAGGAGCCCGAATACCTGTATACCTGTAAAAGTTGTTTCCGCTGTGTTCAGGAATGCACCAGAGGTATTTTTTCCCGGGTCATTAATCCGGAATACCGGACGTTGGGAGATGACTACTGGCGTCCGGATATCATCAACAGGCTCTGGTACCAGGCTCATACCGGAAAAATTCCGGTGTCCGGGGCCGGTTATCGAGGCCCCTTTGTGGCTGCCGGGTTCGATGCCATGTGGACCGACATGTCTGAAATCGTTCGCCCCACCAGAGACGGCATCCACGGACGGGAATATATTAGTACCTGTTTCGAAATCTCCCGAAGGATATCTCCCTTAAAATTCAATGCCGACATGTCATTGGCTTCCAAAACGCTTCCGATACTGGAAATTCCCATACCGTTGATCTTACGGTTGCCGGACAACCTGATCATCAATTCCTCCATTGTCGAATCGGCGGCCAGGGCGGCCCAGATGACCGGCACTTTTCTGCTGATCCGGCCTGCAGATTATTCTGATGCATTGTCGCCTTATGCACGGAACCTGGTTCCCCGTCTCAGCGGCGACAATCTATCGGATTACGAGGGCCTCATTCGGCAATGTCGAGCCATTGAACTGGCTTACGGAAAGGATATCGAAGACAATCTTCGCATTATCCGTGACATAAAATCGGATATTGCTTTAATCGTTCGCATTCCCTTAAATGCCGATGCCCCGTCCTGCGCCTTAAAACTTTCGGCCCTGGATGTCGACACGCTTCATTTTTATGCAGACGAACACGGCAATGAACTGGATACCGAACATCCCCGGTTCTTGAAAGATATGATTCGAGAGGTTCATCTAAAGCTCGTCAACGGGTCTGTCAGGCAAAGAATCAATCTGATATTTTCAGGCGGGATCGCCATGGCCGAACATATGGCCAAAGCGATTATTTGCGGCGCCGACGGCGTCGTCATGGACATCCCTTTACTCATCGCCCTTGAGTGCAGATTGTGCTATCGTTGTCGAAAAGATCTGTCATGCCCCGCCAAAATAGACGACACCATCGATCCGCAATGGGGCAGCCAGAGAATGATTAACCTGATAGGTGCATGGCACAGCCAACTCATCGAAGTCATGGGCGCCATGGGCATCCGCGAAGCCAGGCGGCTGAGGGGCGAAGTCGGCCGATCCATGTGGTTTGAAGATCTGGAAAAGGATAGTTTCGGCCCTCTATTCGGCAAAAGAAAAATAGCAGGATTAAAATAAATCATGAAAACAAATGACATTCACTTTCAATTCCCGAAAAACGTTCAAGTGCCGGATCGGTTTCGCAACCCCATCGGCAAATACACCATCCGGCGAAACTCCCGATGTATTTCATGCGGGTTGTGTGCAGAGCTGTGCCCGCACGGTGTACATCCGCGATATGACGTCTACGCCAAACCGCTTCGCCCAAAAGATCACAAATGCATCGGCTTTAAATGCAAAGAAAATGATTTTTTCTGCATCGACCGCTGCCCGGAACAGGCCTTGACGCTGCGGCGCAATCCGATCCTGGAAACCTTGGGAGATTATCGATGGACCGCAGAGATGCTCATCGCCCACTGGGAAATGGCCGAAACCGCCGAACTTCCGGTTGTCGATCTGGAGTACAACCTGGGCAACTCCGGCGGCGGGTTTGATAAGATCCGCTTTAAAACACCGAACCCTGCAGACTACCTTTCCCTCGGTGAGGATAAGATCGACACCAGTGTGTTATTGAACAAACGCGGCGACGGCCGGCCGGAGGTGATCAACGGCATCCCCTGTTACGGCGGCGGCATGTCGTACGGCTCCACCGCCCTGCCGGTGATGGTGGCCAGGGCGCGGGCGGCGACGCTTTTGAATACATTGACCTGCACCGGGGAAGGAGGATATCCCAAGGAGTTGGTCCCGTATGCCGATCATGTCATCACCCAGGTGGCCACCGGATTGTTCGGGGTCAGGGAAGAGACCATCCGGTTCGCGCCCATGGTGGAATTCAAATACGCTCAAGGCGCAAAACCCGGATTGGGCGGGCACTTGCTGGGAGACAAAGTAACTCCCGAAGTGGCGGCCATGCGGGAGACGGTGGTGGGAAATGCCCTATTTTCGCCGTTTCCGTTTCACAGCGTCTACTCTGTGGAAGATCATAAAAAACACGTGGACTGGATCAAAGAAATCAATCCGCGAGCACTGGTGTCCGTCAAGGTCTCTACGCCGACGGATGTAGATATGGTGGCTGTTGGGAGCTACTATGCCGGCGCCCATGTGGTTCATCTGGACGGCAGTTACGGCGGAACCGGCGCAGCGCCGGATATTGCCAAAAAGAACATTGCCATGCCCATTGAATACGCCATCCCCAAGGTGCATCGATTTTTACAGGAAGAAGGGGTCAGGGATCAAGTCTGCCTGATTGCCAGCGGCGGTATTCGCAATGCGCTGGATGTGGCCAAGGCCATCGCACTGGGTGCCGACGGCGCGGTCATCGGAACGGCGGAACTGGTCGCACTGGAGTGCGTTCGGTGCGGTCATTGCGAAAGCGGCCGGGGTTGCGCCCGGGGTATCGCATCCACCGATCACGAACTCGGCTATATGATTTCCGAAGACTGGGCAGCCCAGCGAATCGTCAACATGTATACGGCCTGGCGAAAACAATGGTGCGAAATTTTAAGGCAATACGGGATGAAAAGCATCAGGGAACTGGTAGGCCGGTCCGATCTTTTGGTCCATCTCGATTATCTGGATGAAGAAGAACGATCAAACTATCAACCGGCGCCGCAGGAAGAACTCATAATATGATCAATATATTCATTGAATAATAAAGGTATTGAAAATGTTTCATGGTATGGATTCAAAAATTAAAAATATACTCGATTCCCGGGCCCGCCTGCCCCACAACGAAACCCTTTCCAAAAAGCCGGCTGAAGAGGGAGGATGCGGTGTCACCGGTTTTATTTCATCCATCCCTATTCGCGGCCGTCACATTTATGAACCTTCGGTCCAGATGCATAACCGGGGAAACGGCAAAGGCGGCGGCATTGCCGCAGTGGGACTCTCGGCAGAGGATTTGGGGGTCAGCCAAAAGATTCTGGATACGCATTATCTGCTTCAGGTCGCCCTGCTCGATCCTAAATCCCAACCGGATGTAGAAGAATCGAACATTTTGCCTTTTATGAACATCCATAAGGCCGAGCGTCTTCCCACGCTGGATGACTACCGGGATGTCAAAGGCTTGGAGGTCAAGCCACCGGATGTTTGGCGTTATTTTGTGCGCGTAAAACCGGATGTCCTGGATCGCTTTGTTACCGAAAACTCTTTTCAGGATCTGGATCCCGGTCGGGCTGAAGATGAATTCATTTACCAGAATTCATTTCGATTGAACCAAAAATTTTACGCGTCCCTGGGCGAAAAACAAGCCTTTGTTTTGTCCCACGGCCGGAATATGATGATTCTGAAAATCGTGGGCTATGCCGAGCAGGTCACCGAATACTACCGGCTGGAAAATTTTAGAGCGCATGGATGGATCGCCCACCAACGCTACCCCACCAAAGGAAGGGTCTGGCATCCCGGCGGCGCGCATCCTTTCAGCGGATTGGATGAAGCGCTGGTCCACAACGGCGACTTTGCCAACTACCATGCCGTGGGTGAATACTTGAAGCAGCACAACATTTTTCCTCAGTTTTTAACGGACACCGAGGTGTCTGTCCTGCTGCTCGATCTATTCAATCGAACATTCGAATATCCCATGGAGTACATCATCGAAGCCCTGGCGCCCACTTCGGAATACGATTTCGATTTGCTGCCGCCTGAAAAACAGCACATTTACCGGTACATCCAGGCTGCCCACATCCATGCATCCCCGGACGGCCCCTGGTTTTTTATCATCGCACGGAATAACCCATATAAAAATTATTTCCAGCTGATCGGCATTACCGATACGTCCATGCTGCGGCCCCAGGTATTTGCCTTGCAGGAACAAGACGTCCAGATCGGCCTCATCTGCTCGGAAAAGCAAGCCATTGATGCCACGCTGCAGAGCATTGCGGCCGAGGACAGCCGTTTTTGTCCCATTGCCGACAAATACTGGAATGCTCGGGGCGGCAGCGTAACAGACGGTGGTACGTTTATTTTTACCGTCAAAGATGCCGGTAAAGGAGACGGATCTAAAAAACTGATCTGCACCAACAAATTCGGTGACATTGTCAGCACGCCGTCCCATCAGAAACCGTACAAAATCACGCCGGAAATCTTGTTGCCGAAAAATGCCGAAGATATCACCCGGACCCTGAGAAAAGGACTGTCCAATGACGATCCGACGGATTTAAAGCGATACTGTCGCCAGAAGATAGCGGACTGGGACTACGCATCCGTAAAACACTTGACCAAAGAACTCGAAAAGGCGGCTGGGAGTCATGATGATGCCAAAGCCAAAGCCATCGAGATTTTGACCCATCTCATGGATCGTCGCTTTGCTCTCGGAGATAAAAAGCGCAGCAACATACTGCAAATCATCAAAGAGTGCCTGACGTCAATTTTCGATGCATCGCCGGATCTGGATCAAAATGCATCCGGCCGATATTGTTACATTGATTTTGAAAAACGCAATACACTGCGTGCTCCCCGAAACGATGAAAACGTTCTGGTGATCAATGCCCGGGAATTTTCGCCCGAAGGAAAGGATTGCGATGCAAGATTGATTTGTAACGCCTTTCAAAAGGGGTGGAGACGGTTCATTTGTTATGGGTATAAAGGACAGCGCTTTTGCGGTTGCGGCCTGTCCAAAGATTCCGACGGCGTAAGAATCGATGTCTATGACAGCTCCGGAGATTATCTGGCTTCGGGGATCGATGGATTGGAAATATATGTTCATGGAAATGCGCAGGATCAACTGGGCCAGATTATGAAACGCGGCAAGCTGGTCATCTACGGCGATGTGGGGCAGACATTCATGTACGGCGCCAAAGGCGGAGAAGTCTATATAATGGGCAACGCCGCCGGCCGCCCGTTGATCAACGCCGTCGGTCATCCCCGGGTGGTCATCAACGGCACCTGCCTCGATTATCTGGCGGAATCGTTTATGGCCGGCGATCCTCTGAAGGGCGGCGGATTTGTCGTCCTCAACGGGATCGAATTCAACGACAACGCCGATGTCATCGACCAATCCACCCCCTACCCCGGATCCAATCTTTTCTCTTTGGCTTCAGGCGGCGCCATTTATTTAAGGGATCCCGGTCAGAAGGTGGTGATCGATCAGTTAAACGGCGGTGAGTTCGTTGCTTTGAGCCCTGCGGATTGGGAACTTATTTTGCCGTATCTCAAAGAAAATGAAAGACTTTTCGGCATCTCCGTCGAAAATGACCTGTTGACGGTGAATGGACGGAAACAAGATTACACCCAAGTGTATCGGAAAGTTCAGGCCGTGAGACTCGATGTCCTGGCCAAGGAATCCGCCGGCGCCGAAGAATGGGGCGAAGACTGGCAGAAAGGAGAACAACGGAAATCCGCATAAAAAGTGAGTCCTTTGAAAAATGCTCATTTTTGTTCAATTTCAAGGAAGGCGAAAATTTTAACCACAGGAATACATTGAGTATTTTGAGGATTAAAATTTGAGCCTGACGCAGAAATTGGGCAAAAAGGGGCGTTTTGCAAAGGACTCAAGGTCAATGGTCAGCAGCAACTTGTCCTATCCGGGCCGGTATTTTATACCGGCCTTATTTATCATGATCCGGGCATATTTATATTGATTTGCTGACTCAATGTGTTAATTGGAGATGGTTATGAAAGCAATTTTAGCCCTTGAAGACGGACGAACCTTTCCTTGCCGAAGCTTTACCGGCCCGGGTGAAACCGGGGGTGAAATCGTATTTAATACCAGCATGACCGGCTATCAGGAGATACTGACCGATCCATCTTACGCCGGTCAAATGGTGGCAATGACCTATCCGCTCATCGGCAATTACGGTGTGAATCGCGAGGATATCGAATCCGATAAAATACAAGTATCCGCATTCTTAGTTAGGGAATACCAACGCTTTTTCAGCAATTACAGGGCCGTATCATCTTTAGCGGATTACCTTAAAACCCAGAATATACTCGGGGTCGAAGAGCTGGATACCCGCGCCTTAACCCGGCACATTCGAAAAATAGGGGCCATGCGCGCATTTATTTCCACCAAGAATCTCGATCCTGAATCTTGTGTCAAACAGGCAAAAAACCTTCCGAGCATGGTCGGACAAGACCTGGTCAAAAACGTCTGCAGCCGCATTCCATATTACTGGCAAAACGGAATGCCGGTTTTTATGGATGCCGACAACATTTCTTCTCTAGATGAAAATGTCTGGAAATTCAAAGGGGAAAAACATTCGGTGGTGGCCTTTGATTATGGAATTAAATACAATATTCTAAGATGCCTGGAATCCCATGGATTTGAGATTGTCGTTGTACCGGCGGGTACCGACGCCGATATGATAAAGACCATGGCGCCCGATGGTATTTTTTTGTCCAACGGTCCAGGGGACCCCGAGCCGTTGACCTATGCCGTCGAAACCATCCAAAACCTTATCGGATTTGCGCCCATGTTCGGTATCTGCCTCGGGCATCAACTGTTAGGACTTGCATTAGGCGGAAAAACCTTTAAACTCAAGTTCGGCCATCGGGGCGCCAATCAGCCGGTAAAAAACCTCTTGACGGGAAATATCGAGATAACATCCCAAAATCATGGATTTTCCGTGGATACCGATAGTCTGAATCGAAAAGAAATCGAAATCACGCATATCAATTTAAACGATAATACCCTGGAAGGATTCAGACATAAAAAATACCCGATTTTCACCGCCCAATATCATCCGGAAGCGTCGCCCGGCCCCCATGATGCTATGTATATGTTTGAAGAATTCAAGAATATGATTCTTGATCATTCAGCCACAAAGACAGAGAAAAATAAGCTAAAGTTGAAAGTGAGCTAAAGTGCCCAAGCGCACAGACATACATAAGATTCTCATCATCGGCGCCGGTCCGATTATTATCAGTCAGGCATGCGAGTTTGACTATTCGGGTACACAAGCCTGCAAAGCCTTAAAAGAAGAAGGCTACGAGGTCGTCCTCGTCAACAGTAACCCGGCGACCATTATGACCGATCCTGAAATGGCGGACCGGACCTATATTGAACCGGTAGTTCCTTCGGCCGTTGCCAAAATTATTGAAAAAGAACGGCCTTGTGCCCTGCTGCCGACCCTGGGCGGTCAAACCGGGCTCAATACCGCCGTAAAAATTGCCGAGATGGGCGTCCTCGATAAATTCGGCGTCGAAATGATCGGTGCATCCCTCAAATCGATCCAAAAGGCCGAAAGCCGGGAACTTTTTCGCAACGCCATGGAAAATATCGGGCTTCGAATCCCCAAAAGCGGCTTTGCCACTCACATTGAAGAAGTGAGAGCCATTGCCGAAAATATCGGATTCCCTATCATCGTTCGTCCGAGTTTCACCCTCGGCGGCACGGGCGGCGGTGCGGCATATAACCCGGAAGAACTGGAAAAACTGGCCAAAGCCGGACTTGATGCCAGCCTGATCGGACAAGTCATGCTTGAAGAATCGGTCCTGGGCTGGAAAGAATATGAACTGGAGGTCATGCGGGATAAAAACGACAATGTCGTCATCATCTGTTCCATTGAAAATATGGATCCCATGGGCATCCACACCGGAGACAGCATCACGGTGGCGCCGGCACAGACACTTTCAGACAGAGAATACCAAACCATGCGGGACGCATCCATTGCCATCATGCAGGAAATCGGCGTGGACACCGGCGGCTCGAACGTCCAGTTCGCCGTAAACCCGAAAGACGGAGAACTGATCGTCATTGAAATGAATCCGCGGGTTTCGAGAAGTTCGGCGCTTGCATCAAAAGCCACGGGCTTTCCCATAGCCAAAATCGCCGCCAAACTGGCCGTAGGATATACGCTTGACGAAATCCCCAATGATATCACTGGCGAAACTTTCGCATCGTTTGAGCCGACTCTCGATTACTGCGTCGTCAAAATACCCCGATGGACCTTTGAGAAATTTCCGGAGACTCGAGATTATCTCACCACTGCCATGAAATCCGTCGGCGAAACCATGGCCATAGGCCGAACATTTAAAGAAGCACTTCAAAAAGGCCTGAGATCTCTTGAAATCGGACGTTTTGGTCTAGGATCCGATGGAAAAGATCTTTTGGATCCGGAAATCGATATCGCTAAAAATCTGTCGCTGTCCGAAATAGAACAAAAACTGGCAACCCCTAATTCCCAGCGAATCTTTTACCTGCGCTATGCCATGCTCAAAGAAATGCCAATCCAATTCATTTATGAACTCACCCGCATCGATCCGTGGTTTTTACACCAGATCAAACAAATCGTCGAGTTTGAGAAAACAATACGATCCTCAGGACACGATTTGTCAGGACCCCTTTTACAAAAGGCAAAATCATTGGGGTTTTCGGATGTCCAGATAGCTCATTTAAGCGGCTCGACAGAAGAGGCCATTGAACAAATCAGAAAGGGTTTCGGTATCCGTCCGGTTTATAAGCTGGTGGATACCTGTGCCGCCGAGTTCAAAGCGGCGACACCGTATTATTACTCCACCTATGAAACGGAAAATGAGGCCAGGGTTTCCGATCAAAAAAAGGTCATGATTCTGGGCGGCGGCCCCAACCGCATCGGCCAGGGGATTGAATTCGATTACTGCTGTGTCCATGCGTCGTTTGCACTTCGGGAAGAAGGGGTTGAAAGTATCATGGTCAACAGCAACCCGGAAACCGTCAGCACGGATTATGACACGTCCGACAAGCTTTATTTCGAACCGCTGACCCGAGAAGATGTCCTGCATATTGTGGAAACCGAAAAACCCATGGGGGTTATTGTTCAATTCGGCGGTCAAACGCCCCTTAATCTATCGGAGTCTTTACACAACGCCGGGGTCCCGATTTTGGGCACGCAGCCGGAAAGCATCAATCGAGCGGAAGACAGGAAGCAGTTCCAGACGCTTTTGAAAAAATTGGGACTCGTTCAGCCGGATAACGGCACCGCCTTGACGATCATAGACGCCGTGGTTGTGGCAGAAAAAATCGGCTATCCGGTCGTTGTTCGTCCTTCTTATGTCCTCGGCGGACGGGCCATGAAAATTGTCTATGACCGCCGAGAACTCGAAAACTTCACCAGATTCGCCATCGCAGAGTCCTTCGGCCATCCGGTGCTCATCGACAAGTTTATAGAAGATGCTGTTGAAATCGATGTGGATGCTGTTTCGGACGGAAAGGTCACCATTATCGGCGGGATTATGGAACATATTGAAGAAGCGGGAATTCATTCTGGAGATTCCGCCTGTGTTCTGCCGCCATACAACATTTCTCCGGCAATGCTCGAAGAGATCGCCCGGGCGACAAAAGCCATGGCATTGGAACTTGATGTTGTCGGCTTGATGAATGTACAATATGCCATTAAAAATGATCGGCTTTTTGTTCTTGAAGTAAATCCCAGAGCATCCAGGACCATCCCGTTTGTCAGCAAGGCCACCGGCATTCCCTTGGCGAAGATCGCAACAAAGGTGATGCTCGGTAAGACATTAAAAGAACTCGGCATCGTCAGTGAAAAAATACCGGCCCATGTTTCCGTCAAGGAAGCTGTCTTGCCGTTTAACCGGTTTCCGGGTGTAGACGCCCTCTTAGGACCAGAGATGAAATCAACGGGAGAAGTCATGGGCATCGACTCGGATTTCGGTTCCGCGTATGCAAAGGCACAATTCGGCGCCGGGAATCTTCTGCCGGACAAAGGTACCGTCTTTATCAGCGTAAAAGACAGGGACAAGGAAGCGGTCCTTCCCGTCGCCTCACAATTTTACGAGATGGGTTTTACAATCATGGCAACCCGGGGGACCTCATCATTTTTAAGGGACCGGGGTATCATCAACAGTCTGGTGAATAAGGTCTCCGTCGGCCGTCCCCATGTTGTCGATGCCATAAAGAACCATGAAATCCAGCTCATCGTCAATACACCTTCGGGCGGCGAAACCAAACGCGACGGATACGAGATCAGACGCGCAGCCATACAATTCAATGTTCCATATACAACGACCATTGCCGGCGCCATGGCCATGAGCAAAGGGATTGCAGCTCTCAAGGAAAAAACCCTTTCGGTGAAAACGATACAGGAGTATAATAGCTAATTACGGCAAGTAAGCCGGAAATGGGAAAGAGGATTTGCGGTTATCTATTTTCCAATACCTATTTCCTATTTTCTAAAAAAACGAGACATTGTTTGGATTTTCGAATTAAGGAACCCCATGGATTATTTGGATAAACCCCGAGAAGCCTGCGGACTGTTCGGTATTTACGGCCACCCTGAATCCGCAAGACTGAGTTACTTCGGTCTGTATGCACTCCAACACCGCGGGCAGGAAAGTGCCGGAATCGCCGTCGCCCGTGACTACAACATTGTTGACCACAAAGGAATGGGTCTTGTTCCGGATGTTTTTGACGTCACCCACCTGGAACATTTAGCTGGAGAAAGCGCCATCGGACATGTGCGCTACTCTACAACAGGAAGCTCAATACTCGGCAATGCGCAGCCCTTTGTGATTCATCATCGCAAAAAGGCATATGCTATCGCGCATAACGGCAACCTGGTCAATGCCCACCACCTGAAAAAGGAGCTCGAAGAAACCGGTTCCATTTTTCAGACCACCATGGACAGTGAAATCTTTCTTCATTACTTCGTAAAAAGCCTGAAATTAGGATTCGAAGGCGCGCTTGTGGAAACGGTGTCCCGGTTGAAAGGGGCGTATTCATTTGTAATGCTGACCAGCAAGGGAGAGGTTATCGGCATCAAGGATCCTTATGGTTTCCGACCGTTGTGCATCGGCAAACTTAACGGCCATTTCATTCTGGCCTCGGAGACCTGCGCGCTGGACCTGGTCCAGGCTGAATTTGTTCGCGAACTCGATCCGGGTGAAATCGTAATTATCAATGAAGACGGCATTCGGAGCATCAAAACGCCGACGCCTAAAAGAAGGGCGTTTTGCATCTTTGAATTCATCTATTTTGCAAGACCGGACAGTACGATCTATGGGAAGAACGTTTACTTAACCCGAAAAGCCCATGGACGGCGCCTGGCCCAAGAGGCCCCGGTGGATGCGGACCTGGTGATGCCTTTTCCCGATTCCGGAACATATGCTGCGTTGGGGTATTCGGAAGCCTCCGGAATCCCTTTTGAAATCGGGATGATCCGCAATCACTATGTAGGGAGAACATTTATCCAGCCAACCCAAAGCATGCGCGATTTCGGTGTCCGGGTAAAATTAAACCCGGTCAAAAAACTTCTCGAAGGGAAAAATATCGTTATCATCGAAGATTCGATTATCAGAGGAACCACCGTTAAAACCAGAGTCAGAGCGCTCCGCGGCCTCGGCGTAAACCGAATACATCTGCGCGTCGCAGGACCGCCCCACCGTTTTCCGTGTCATTACGGCATTGATTTTTCTACACGAGGAGAACTGATCGCCGCCAATATGTCCATTGAAAAGCTCAAAGATTTTCTCGGTCTGGATTCGTTGAATTACCTAAGTCTTGAAGGACTTTTGGGTTCAACCGGCATCGAGCATCCGGAAAACAATTTTTGCAAGGCATGTTTCGACGGCTGTTACCCGATCAGTTTTGACGTGGATCTATCCAAAGATTGCCTCGAAAATTTTTAACCAGCGTATCATGAAAAAAACCGTCGCTTTTTCAAAGAATGCCGCCAATCTATTCTTTCACCTCTTAACCCGCTGTAATCTCAGGTGCAGACACTGCTATATCAACGTCAAACAGCATGGTAAAAATACCCTTGATTTAGAAACCATCGAAGCCTGGCTTAAGATACTTGCAGTAATAAATAAAAAAGCCAATGTTATTTTCCTGGGAGGAGAACCGACCCTTCACCCGGACCTGCCGGCGGCCATACAAAAAGCCAAATTTCTTGGTTATAACTCCATCACCGTTGATACCAACGGATATCTATTTAATGACATTCTTACTAAAGTCAGTCCTGATGATGTCGATTACTTCAGTTTCAGCCTGGACGGTGTCACCAGAAAAACAAACGATATGATTCGAGGCAAAGGATCATTTGATACGTGTATCCGGGGCATCAACCGTGCGGTTCGTAAAGGTTTTAACACCAGCCTCATCTACACTGTCAGTGCGATGAATATCCATGAGTTGGACAGCATCGCGCCACTTTTGCATGATTTAAAAATTGATCGTTTTTTTATACAGGTCATCGGGATCAGGGGAAAATCCGCTGAGAACAGGAAGAATCAATTGCAGGTCTCCTCGGGAGATTGGCTAAAAATTGTTCCTGACGCCGCCCGAAAGATCGCGCGTTACGGCATTACCGTTACTTATCCGAAAGTCTTTTTGAGCCCCGAAGACCCTTTTGAGTGTGCTGGTTTGGTGGCGGATAATTATTTTATATTTCCCAACGGCAGAGTCTACCGGTGTCCACTATGCGAAGACTATCCGCTGCACAGCATGGTTTTCAAAGACAATACTCTTGTCAATACGCCAAGGATCAATGAAAATGATTTTTTTGCACTTGATATCGATGAAGGATGCGTCATGAACAAGCTCATTCAGCCGGACAATCTGAGCGACATCTCCGACGGCACAACCAAACATAAAATCGCCTGCTGTATGCTGAAAGAAGAGATTCGGAACTAAGTCTTTCACAATCATTTCAACAATCCGTCAAAATAATGCCACTTCGTTACCGCCTGCCTTTTGAACATGTCGAATTCTGTCTTTCTTTTTGCATTCCATCTCATTAATATATAAAGATATATTATTTTTTTTCTTATATCTGATTTTTTGGTACAAGTATTGCTTTTCTGGTTCAAAGGTGAAGAAACTCTGGTTTCGCGCTTTCAATTTCTATTGAACCCTAAACCATTGAAAGGAACAAAAATGGAAAATCCGTCCGATCAACTTAATAATAAAGCACCGGAGAGACAGAAGATCGGCGAAATTCTCGTCAAATCCGGTCTTATCAATACATCTCAACTCAAACAGGTCTTGAAAAGACAGACACAGGTAGGCGGCCATCTGGGATCGATTTTGATAGAAATGGGATTTATCACCATCGATGACCTCATTCATTGTCTCGGTAAAAAGCTCGGGGTTGCCGGCGTAAATCTTTTTGAGCAGGATATCAAACCCGAGCTACTCAATCTATTGCCTGTCGATAAAATGAAAGCCATGAAAATTTTGCCCATTTCGCTGAATGCGACAACGGTGACGGTAGCGATGGCAAACCCACAAGATTTCATGGCGGTCAGCGAAATTGAATTTGTTCTTGGGAAAAAAATCCACCCTATGGTGGTCCCTTCTTTTATGATCGATGCGGCTTTAAATTGTTTGCCTTTGAAGCCGGGACAAGCTTTGAAAGGTGACGCGATATCCAAGACATGTCAAACAGAAATTGCAAAGACAAAAGAAGTGCTGGATTTGGAGTCATTGCTTGAAAAATTGATGCATTATGATGCCAGTGATATCCTTTTAACGCCGGGTGCGCCGCCGTCTGTCCGGGTGGATAATGTGCTGAAACGTATCGCTCTCCCGGCCTTATTACCGATGAATTGTGAAACATATGCCAGAGAAATTATTCCATACTCGGACTGGGACGAATTCTTGCGAAAAAATGAATATGATGTGGCTGTTTCATTTAAAAATATCGGCCGGTTCCGGGTCAATATCTATAGACAAAGAAATTCTATTTCAATCGCCATGCGGCCGATCAAGGATGGAATTCCCGGTTTTAAAGCGTTGAATCTGCCGGAATGGTTAAAAGATTTTGCGTTTAAACCGCAAGGTTTGATTTTAGTCTCAGGTCCTGCCGGTCATGGCAAAACCACTACTCTCAACGCGCTGATTGATGTGATCAATAAAAACCAACAACGAAACATCATCACCCTTGAAGATCCCATTGAAGTCATGCACAAACACCGTAAGAGCAACATCAATCAAAGAGAGGTGGGTACGGATACGGAATCTTTTGCCTCGGGTCTGAGAACGGTTTTTCGACAATCACCTGATGTTATCGTCGTCGGGGAAATGAGGGATAAAGAAACATTTGAAATTGGGTTACAGGCCGCCGATACCGGCCATCTGGTTATGAGTTCCGTTCACGCCAGCAATACAACTACTATTTTTGACAGGGTCATCAATATGTTCGAGCCCCATATGCAACCCCTTATCCGAACAAAACTGGCGGACTGTTTACAGGTCGTTTTATCGCAGCGATTGATCCCTTTAAAAAAAGGCGGAGGCAGAATACTTGCCATTGAAAAACTGATAAATTCTTACCGCATTAAAAAATTTATCAAAGATTCCTCGACGAATCGAATTCGATCCCAGATGCAGGCCGGTACCGGAGAGTTTGAATCCATAGATATGGCCATCGCAAAACTTTACAACAAGGGTATTATAGCATTCAATGACGGGTTGATGTATGTTGAAGACGAACAATACTACCGGGAATTAACCGGCGTTGAGAAATAAAAACGAATTGAATGTCCGGAAAACGGTTCTTCACGTCCGGCAGGAAATATTATTTAATGCAAGGGGGTTGCGGAACATGTTATTGTTCTTCTTTTGCTTTCTTTCTTTTATCTAATTGCTTTAAGTACGATTTTTCAACCTGCTTGTTATACTGCTCGACTTCCGCGTCAAATTCTTTTTTTCTTTGTTGGTAATCTTCTATTTTCTCATTAAAATCTGATACGGCTTGATTGTATTTTCTGGCAGCCGTCCTGGATCTCAATTTGTTCTTTTCTTCTTGAAATTGTTTTTTTTCATCCATCAGGGTCTTGTATTCTTCGTTCAATGCCTCCTTTTTACCGTCCAATTGTTTTTTTACCTCGGAAAAATCATATGCGTCCGGTTTCGTATCCGCCTGTTTTTCTTCTATTGACGTCTCCGGCATATTTGCCTTTTTCTCATTTTCTTGACCGTCAACCCCGTTGCTTTGAATCTCATTATATTCGTTGATATCGGTTCGTTGATTTTCGGGTACAGCCGTTAGATCATCGGTGTAATGAACGTTGCCGTCCTTATCGATATATTTGTAATATTCGGCTGAAGCTGATATTGAAAATAACAACAGCGCTAAAGATATAAACCATCTTCCGAAACTTATCACTATACTCTTTCTCCTATTTTAAATATCCTTGCGTTTCGTCCGCAATATAAAGGCTTTGGATTTACAAACAGCGTACTAATTTTACTGCTAATTTGGCCAAAGGTCAATCATTTATTGTACATCACCATCGATCCTAAACCGGGAAAGCCTCTGTTTAAACACATTTTATTGAGTAATTGTTACAACTTAATTGACACGCATCTTTCGTTTTTATATGATTATGCAGGTTTTCTGCCCCTCTGTTTTTCACCAATATCCATAAAGTTGAGCAGCCCGGAAAATTTAAATATCGAGAGGTTCCGCGGTCACCGTTCAACGTTCAAGGTTGTTAAAAATCTTGGGATGGTGGCAATGCTAAACCGTGAACCTTGACCCTTTAACCTTTCAAACAAAAGGATGGTGCTGTTGTGAAACGAAAATATTTTATCGGTATTATGCTGGCCTTGCTTATTTTTCCGCTTTTTCCCTCTAAAAGCCATGCTTTGGTCGAATGGGACATACAAAAAGTATTAAAGTTGGATACGCAGCCTCTCGATGTAGCCGTTCCCAATAACGGAAATTCGATTTTCATTCTTTCCAAATCGGGAAAGATTCTAATCTATTCCTTCGACGGCCAGCTCAAAGGTGAGATCGATGCCGGAAATCATGTCGATCAAATCAAGGCCGGCCCCAGCGATGAATGGCTCTTCTTGAGTAGCCGCGAAAATAAAACGATAAAAATCCTTCATGTTGATTTCATGCAACACATCGACATCTCAGGATCGCCGTTCCTCGGGCCGGAAAATGCCCCGATAGTGATGGTCGTTTTCAGTGATTTCCAGTGACCATACTGCGCGAGGATTGCTCCTCTACTCAAGCAGGTGCTTGAGAAAAATACCGGAAAAGTAAAACTGGTTTTTAAAAACTTCCCCTTACGAATGCATCAATATGCGATGAAAGCCGCTATGGCGGCTGTGGCGGCCGGCAAACAGGGAAAATTCTGGGAATTTCACGATCGACTTTTTCTTGAATACAATAAATTAAGCGATCAAAAGATCAAAGACATCGCCAAGAGTCTTGGACTCAATATGACTGATTTTGAAACGCAAATGAAAAGTCCGAAGATCATGACCCAAATACAAAAAGATATTGTGGACGGTCACCAGGCTTCTGTCACGGGAACTCCCACGGTATTCATCAATGGGCGGCGAGTAAGGAATTGGAGCCAAAACGAATTGCAGATGTTAATCAACAAGGAATTGAATAAAATTCATCAATAACAAAAATCGTGCGTGTTCAGGGGTTACGCTTCCCCTGAACACGTGCCAAAAATTTATTCAACGGGACTTTCAATTTTAGTCCCCGGATGAACGCTTTGTTCCGCCTGGGTAATAAGAACCGTTGATGTGCTTTTTTCGGTGTGTAAGACAAGGAGTGAACCGTAAACCACGGGGGGCAAAGAAACATTCTCGTTGCTTGAACCACCAAGTTTTTCTTCTTCCTGATAATATATGCTGTATGACTGGCCGATCTTTATACCGTCTTGATCACCCCTGTCAATAAATGCAACGGTATGATCCCCCATGTTATCTTCCCGCTCTTCGGATCCGATGATTTCTCCCCGCACTCCCATTTTGCTTTGGACTATGGCAATTTTTGGAGACCGCTTTTTATACGGCATTAAATGATCGTTCACGGCAATAGACCGGTAAGATTGAACAACTCTGGCCACAGCAAATTGGGGGGCTTTCTCTTCTATCTCGACAACTCCCGTAAGATAGTGCTGGGTTCCGATAAGTGCTTTGGTTTTTGGGTCCACGATGGGCGGTAAGG
This sequence comes from uncultured delta proteobacterium, assembly GCA_963778575.1. Taxonomy (GTDB): domain Bacteria; phylum Desulfobacterota; class Desulfobacteria; order Desulfobacterales; family UBA11574; genus UBA11574. The sequence goes on from CAVZUV010000002.1 coordinate 46,258, forward strand.
CTCTATATACCGTATACCGGGTACCCGGGACAAGCGAATGATCAGCTTCCGGACGAATATAAACCGTATCGCCGACGCTGATTAAGTCTTTATCACCTTTTACTTTGAAAATTGTACCATCAGGAGTTATGGGGTGTTTTGTAATGAACCCGATACTGTTAATGGGCGAATAATAATAATAGAGTGTCTCTTTTGGGGATTCTTTTTGGGGTTGTTTCTCCATAGCATTTTTTTTGGCAAATGTCTTAACCCCTTTTAATTGAAACAGTCGAATGCGCTCACCCGGGTAAATCCAGTGCGGATTGGAGATCTGACGATTCTCGCTCCATAATTCAGGCCATAACCATGGATTGTCGGAAAATCGGGAGGAGAGATCCCAGAGGGTATCTCCTTTATGAACGGTATAATAAAAACCGGCTTCGTGCTCCACAGTTTCCGTGGTTTCCTGCCCGAAAAGATTAATCGGAAAAATGATCATTGCAGCAAGGATGCACAAAGCCGTCATTACCTGGGATTTTCTCTTGCAAACCATCAGCCACTCCATATTTTGAATATTATTGTTAATTAAACATAATTATTATAACCTGAAAGCGGTAAAGTTGTCAAGTTTTTCGATCTATCTCAACATTAAGACTCTCAGCAAAAAACCCTCATGCCGATACAGCATGAGGGTTTTTGAAAAATCATGGGTCATAGGGGATTGGGTTACATCATTCCGCCCATTCCGCCCATTCCACCGCCCATTCCGCCACCCATTCCTGGAGCGCCTCCGGGCATTGCGTCGGATTTTTCTTCAGGTTTTTCCGCGACCATTGCTTGCGTGGTCAGCATCAATGAGGCTACGCTTGCCGCATTTTGCAGCGCGAAACGAACGACTTTGGTGGGATCGATGACCCCTGCTTCCATAAGATCTTCATATTTATTGGTGTCGGCATTAAAACCATAGGCACCTTCATGATGTTTAACTTTATCGATAACGACGGATCCTTCAAAGCCGGCGTTGTTTGCAATTTGCCGTAAAGGCTCTTCCATCGCACGTTTTACAACCTGTACTCCCAGTTTCTGCTCGGCCTTGATTTTAATTTTATCCAGTGCATCGATGCAGCGAACCAGTGCCACACCGCCTCCGGGTACGATACCTTCTTCAACAGCCGCCCGGGTAGCGTTCAATGCATCTTCAACACGAGCCTTTTTCTCCTTCATTTCCGTCTCGGTGGCAGCGCCCACGTTAATGACCGCCACACCGCCGATGAGTTTGGCCAACCGCTCCTGGAGTTTTTCGCGATCGTAATCCGATGTGGTTTCATCAATTTGAGCGCGAATCTGCTTGACTCGGCCTTCCAGTGCGGAACGGGATCCACCGCCATCGACAATCGTGGTATTGTCTTTGTCGATATTGATGCGTTTTGCTTTACCCAGATCTGCAATGGTCAGGTTCTCCAGCTTGATGCCGAGATCTTCCGATACCACCTGGCCGCCGGTAAGGATGGCGATATCTTCGAGCATGGCTTTCCGCCTGTCTCCAAAACCAGGCGCCTTGGCGGCTGCGACCTGAAGAGTCCCTCTCAGTTTGTTTACAACCAGTGTGGCAAGAGCCTCGCCTTCAACGTCCTCTGCAATAATCATCAGGGGTTTTCCCATCTTTGCGATTTGCTCGAGAATGGGAAGCAGATCTTTCATGTTGCTGATTTTCTTTTCATGAATAAGGATATAGGGATCTTCCAAAGAGGCAACCATTTTATCCGGATCCGTCACAAAATATGGGGACAGGTAGCCGCGATCGAATTGCATGCCTTCCACAACCTCAAGAGAAGTCTCCATCGCTTTGGCTTCTTCAACGGTAATGACACCTTCTTTGCCCACTTTGTTCATGGCTTCGGCGATAATGTTGCCTATGGTTTCATCGTTATTAGCGGAAATGGTTCCAACCTGGGCAATTTCACGCTGATCTTTTGTTGGTTTGCTGATTTTTTGCAGTTCCTTAACCACAACCTCAACGGCCTTGTCGATGCCTCGCTTGATAGCCATGGGATTGTTGCCTGCTGCAACAAGTTTCTGCCCCTCTTCGTAAATTGCTCGCGCGAGAACTGTCGCCGTGGTTGTGCCGTCACCCGCCATATCACTGGTCTTGCTGGCAACTTCTTTTACCATTTGAGCGCCCATATTTTCAAACTTGTCTTCAAGTTCGATTTCCTTGGCGACGGTTACACCGTCTTTTGTGATCGTCGGCGATCCCCAGGATTTTTCAATAACTACGTTTCTGCCTTTAGGGCCGAGTGTGACGACCACCGAATTCGCAAGCGCTTTAACCCCATTAAGCATGGCCTCTCGGGCTTTCATATCGTATTTTATTTCTTTAGCCATCTTGGTCTATCCTCCATTTTCCGTTTTGTTTATTCGATTACGCAAAGGACGTCGTCTTCACGCATGATGAGATATTCTTCACCTTCAATTTTTACCTCTTGACCACCATATTTACCGAACAGGATACGATCCCCTTTCTTCACCTCAAGGGGAATCCTTTTGCCGTCATCACCGACCTTTCCTGTACCGACGGAAATCACTTTTCCCTCCGCCGGTTTTTCTTTGGCCGTGTCCGGGATAATGATTCCTCCCTTGGTTTTGGTCTCTTCCTCCACTCGTTTCACCAAAATTCGATCATTTAACGGTCTGAGTTTCATTTTTCACATTCTCCTTTTTTAATTTTTGCAAATTATTCAAAATATAATCCTCAACACGCTGGCACACCAAGAATTATATTTTAAGGTTTAATCGGAAGGTTTATTTGACTTTTTGGGTTTTTTGACTGAATTATCTGAGCTTTGGCTTTCGGTTTGTTTTTCTTTAGGTGAAGACGTCGCCTGACTCCCTGATTTACCTGCATAATCTGTTATGTACCAACCGCTCCCCTTGAGGTGAAAGCTACTGTGGGAAATAAGTTTTTGAAGTTTTCCAGAGCAATGCTTGCATCTGGTCAACGGCTTATCAGAAAATTTCTGAAGCGCTTCATCGATTCTGCCGCATTTTGAACATTCATATTCATATATGGGCATCTTTAAAAACCTCCTGTCGGAATAACATACTACCGGAACGGAAAGAATATATGCATTATTCGCCCGATCCGTAAAATCTCACCTAATATAGGCAATGATTCTTCATTGTCAAGGCAAAACCGGCATTTTTTTTAATTAAAATCTTCTCAAATCATCAATGGGTTTGCACCATTTTTCATAGAATTTCAAAACAGACTCCATACCGAAGACATTAACCGATTTGAGTATGGCATGAGTAGTGGTATGGACATGCGTCTCTTCCGCCATTATTTCTTCATGAGACGCCTCAAAATTACGAAGAAACTTACTGAATCTTAAAATATGAATAAGTTCGTGAGCAACGATATAGAGGGCAAATGGAAAAAGCATAATATGCGGTGAATTGTTTATAACAGCGAGTATGGTATGATCTTGAAGACATATTTTATAAAAATCATAGGTCGATGAACCCAGGGATGAATTTTTCGGCCGTCCTTTATAACGGATCACTTGCGCAAAGGGACCGTGAATAATTTCTTCCGGGGAAAGATCAGCCAGCGTCTTGATGTCATAAGCGCATGCCGCAGCCCATTGGCTGGCTGTCATTTTATAATAGTTGCTGACAAGTTCCTCGGCCATTGCAACGCAATTATTGATGATGTCGATTTGCTCCGTATTGAATTTTTCAAGGCTTTCCATAAGGTGTGTTTTTCATCAAAATAAATGTGGACATCGTGTTATTTATCGTGTATTTATTAAAATTCTACTCTAACGAAAATAATGACTGGAGGTGATCAGTTGGGCAGTGTCGTCAAAAAACGAAGGAAAAAAATGAGAAAACATAAACATAAAAAGCTGTTGGCCCGTACACGCCATCAAAGAAGAAAAGGCAGATAAATTTTACCCGCAGACTATGGTTATGCAAAAGCACCGTTTAATGACTTCGGATTTTTCGGTGCTTTTTTCTTTTTATGCTAGTGTTTGCCCGAATACCCTTTTAAATATTTAAAGAATTCCGAATCTGTTGAAAGCAAGAGATAAGAGTCTTTGTCAAGGCCTTTTTCATAGGTCTCCAAGCTCTTTACAAATGAATAGAATTCAGGATCCTTATCGTATGCCCGGGCATAAATCAAGGTCGCCTTTGCATCGGCCTTCCCTTTGGTCTCTTGGGCTGTTTTGTAAGCCTCCGAGGTGATCCTCTTTAGGTCCTTATCCTGGTCCCCTTCGATCTTCTTTGCCTCCCCTTTGCCTTCAGATCGAAACTTTTCCGCTATTTGATTTCGCTCGGATATCATCCTGGCATACACGGATTGGCGCACGCTTTCCACGTAGTTCAGGCGTTTTATTTTTATGTCCACCAGTTTTATGCCGAACTCTGCAACCTTTGGTTGGGCCTGCTCGAGCATGGCCATGGTGATCTTATTCCTGCCCGTGGTAACGGTGCCGAGAGATCCTCCGATTCGCTGTTGGCCCACCATGACGCTCAAACTGCTCAGACTCCGGTTGCTCGTCCTCACTGTTTCGATGAGGGAATAGGAGGTGATAAGATTTCTGACAGCGGCGTCCAGAATATCATCAAGCCGTGCCTGTGCACCAATGACATTGTTCACGGTCTGGAAAAATCTGAGGGGATCAACAATTTTCCAGAGCGCAAATGTGTCTACCCCTATATATGTCTTGTCAAGAGTCGGAATCTGACCGGGTTCACCATCCCAGTTGAGGAGATTCTTGGGAAAATAGGTTGCATGTTGGATGATGGGAATCTTGATATAGAGTCCCGGTTCTGTTATGGGCTGGCCGACCGCCTTCCCGAACTGCGTGATAACAACCTGTTCGGTCTCATCAACCGTGTATATCGATGAAAAGCTGGCGATGAAGGCAATGACTATAAAAATCCACAATAATTTGAGTTTCATTTTTTCTCACCTTCAAGTTGCCCCAGGTTGAGCAAGGGAAGGATATTTTTCTGGTTTTCATCCATAATATATTTCTTTCCCAGTTTCGGCAGAATCTGCTGCATGGCGTCCAGGTAGAGGCGACGCCTGGTCACATCCTTGGCATTCTTGTATGCGTTATAAAGATCAGAAAATCTCGCGGCATCGCCCTCGGCTCTGTTGAGCACCGAAATGGCATAACCCTCAGCCATCTTGATGGTTTTTGCGGCATTTCCTTTCGCCTCCGGGATCACCTTGTTATATGCCTTCTTCGCCTGGTAGATCATCTGCTCCTTTTCCTGGATGGCCTGGTTCACTTCATTGAAGGAAGGCTGGACCGCTTCAGGGACGTTGGTTTTCTTCATTTCGATTGTGACCACCTTGACCCCGAGTTTGACCTTGTCCAGCTCCTTTTGAAGGGCGAGCTCTGCGGCAATGGCGATCTCTTCTCTCTTGCTGATGACTTCATTAATGCTTCTGTCACCAATAACAAGCCGCATGGTGGCCTCCGCCAGGTCTCTCAAGGTGACCTTTGTGTCTTGGACCTTGAACAGGTAGTCATAAGGATTATTTATTCGGTATTGGACCACCCATGGAACAACAGCGACGTTCAGATCCCCCGTAAGCATCAACGATTCATTGAGATAAGCGGATCCGGATGCGTAGCGGGTTCGAATCCCTGGTTCCAGGGTCCTGAAGCCGAATTCGTCTTTAAAGATATGCCTCACGGGAACCTTTGTGACCTTCTCGATCCCGCTGGGGAGCTTAAAATTAAGACCCGGTTGAGTGATGCGTACATATTTCCCGAACCGCTGAACAACGCCAACCTCGTCCACTCCGACGGTATAGAACATGGACGAACCTAAAAATATCAGAAATATCAGAATGAAAAGTAAAATTAAAAGAGGACCGCCGGGGAGTTTGAACTTTTTAATTTTATCGACCAGTTCATCCATTTTGGGAGGCGCCATTCCGCCCCCTTTTCCATCCTGCTGTTTTTTAAGTTTTTCCCAATCCCAGTTCATAAAATTCTATCCCGTACATAAATTGATTTTAAGATGCTCAAATGCGTCTAACGTTAAGTTACCCATCCTTTTAAGTCAAGTAAAAAGCAATATTTATATATGAATTGGGAATTTGACTGCGCAACAATCTTGCCCATATAAAAGTTTCTTGTGATACAATCCCAATTGGTGCTTGACAATACATTGGATCACTTTATATTTCCATAGCCATGGGAAAAAAGAAACAAAACAACGATGTCGCGCATATCGGAGATATCATCGCCGGTGTTTTGAAAACCTGTCGCAGCGATGGCGACGGAGAGCTGTCGCAGGTTTGGAATCTATGGGACGATGCAGTGGGAGACACCATCGCAAAAAATGCTAGGCCCGAGGCTTTCAAAGGGAGACTGCTGCTGGTTCGTGTAAACAGTTCCCCATGGATGCACCATCTGCAATTTTTAAGAAAGGATATCATCAGGAAAGTCAACACGGCATTGGGAAAAGATCTGGTACAAGATATAAAATTCAAAATCGGTCCAATAAAAAGATGAAGTCCCTGACAACAGATACTTTCTTTAACGGTTGCATACAGGTTAAGCAAAATCGGTCCGGCTATCGTTTCTCTATCGATGCCGTTTTGTTGGCATGGCATTCAGACCCGGGCCCGGACGACATCATTCTCGATCTGGGAACCGGTTGCGGCATTATTCCAATAATACTGGCATATCGGTATCCCGGAATCAGGGTTTACGGCATCGAAATACAATCGGATCTTGCGAAAATTGCGAGACTCAATATCGAGGAAAACAACATGGGGGATCGTATTTTTATCCAATGCATGGATATGAAAACGCTCAGCCATGATGTGACTTCAGGTGCCGTCGACATGGTCGTCTGCAACCCGCCTTTCAGGAAGGCACGATCCGGAAGGTTAAATCCGGATCAAGAGCGTGCCATAGCACGGCATGAACTTAAAACGACGCTCCATGATGTGATAAAAACCGCCCATAGCATGTTGCGGACATCCGGGCGATTGGTTATTGTCTACCCAGCCGAGCGCATTACGGATATTCTTTCTCAAATGCGGGATTCCGGAATTGAGCCGAAATGGATTCGCATGATTCATTCAGGAAAAAACACCAACGCAAAGCTGATGTTAATACAGGGGAAAAAAGGTGCGCGTCCGGCCCTAAAAATCGGACCGCCGTTAATCATTTATCGGGAAAACGGCATATATTCCGATGAAGTGGAAAAAATGTTTAACCCTTAACCTTATCTAAAGCGATCCGTTTCCAACAGGCTGTTTAGTGTCCGTCCATAAATGAGGATTTTTGTTCAAGATCAAGACATGCGAAAAAAATAACCACAGGCATATAATTGATATTCCGAGGATTATTTTTTGAGCATAACGCAGAGATTGGACAAAAAGACCATTTATGGACAGAGACTATTTATCACTTGGCCGGTAATGACCTTTGGGAAAAAATAGGTTGCCTTGCGAGGCATGATCAGGCCGGCTTCGGCAATGTCGCGCACCTGCTGAATTTTTGTCGGGTTAAGTATAAAAGCAATATCGTGTCTGCCGGCAACCACGGCATTTACCGCCTCTTTTTCGATGCTTGAATAGGCGATCAATCGTTCATTATCAAGTCTGGCTTGATCAAAACCCAATATTTCCATGAAAATAAGCCGGGTCAGTATCGTAACATCTATATTTATAAGCGCCTCCGGCAATTCATAACCAAACATATTTTCCATAGCACCGGGTTTGAGGATCAACAGATAAAGTTCCTGGCGATCTTTCATGCAAACGCCAATGCAGTGTTTTGACGCATTTGATTTAAGAAGGGATATAAATTGCGCCAAACCTTCCTCATGCCGATTATTATTGTAAGAAAGCGTTATGATGTCGAAATATTCTCCTGCTTTGCGTATAAAGGATTCTCTTGTTTCGGCGGGAACTTCGTTCAACAGTCGATGCGCGGGAAGGATCACCAGTCCGGGGTCTTCCATGCTGCAAAGGTACATCATGACATAATTCGCCGGATGATTACCGTTTAAGCCGGGAATCCTGGATGACAACCAAGCCCTATAGTTCAGCGCTGTTTCATAACGATGATGGCCATCGGCGATAAAAATTTTTTTATCCTTCAGGCCTTCGGAAACCAACCGGTGAACCGCGGGATCGGTAATGCGCCATAGTTTGTGATTTTGTTCGTTTTGATCGGTAAAAACAATGTCCGCTACCTTATCATGAACCGCATACTTTAGTGTATCGAAAATCTCGTTTTTTTCATCGGAAAACAGAGAAAATATCGGGCTGAAATTGGCATGGCAAGTTTTCATCAGCTCAAGCCGTTCCGATTTTACCTTTGAATACGTTTTTTCATGCGGTACAATAATCCCTTTTTCAAACGGTTCGAGGCCGATCAGGGCAATCAGACCGTAACGCATCACCCGATTGCCGTCAAAAAGAAATTCAACGGTTGTAAAATAGATTGCCGGTTCTTTGTCAAACGCCAGGAATCCATCGGACAGCCACTGGTTCAGGCATTGTGACGCCCTGGTGTAGCGATTGTTTTCAGGAGTATCGCTTTCACTCGTTGCACCCAGGGTCAGCCGGATAATGTTCTGGGGATGACGTTGATGAAATGCCGACTGCTCCTGCTCAGAAATAACATCAAAAGGAGGCGCTACAACATCCGCCAAGTCGCGTATTTTTAGGGTATTGTATAGAATTCCCTTGAAGGGGATGACATCGGCCATGTTTAACGATTCCTTTCCAATTAATTATTTTTAAACATTTTGATAAAGGGGCTTTGATACTATATACAAGGATGTTATTCAAGTAATAAAATAAGATTATTGACATGCGGAATTAAAAAAGTATACTGCATTCGTTTATCTGTTAAAATATTAATGTTAAGGTGCCGGAGAGGTGGCCGAGCGGCTTAAGGCCCCGCTCTCGAAAAGCGGTATCCTGTCAAAAACGGGATCGTGGGTTCGAATCCCACCCTCTCCGCCAAAGAGCAGACTTAAAATTAGAATTTCATTCCCATTTTTTTCGGAGAGATGTCCGAGCTGGCCGAAGGAGCACGACTGGAAATCGTGTGTGCTGTCAAAAGCGGCACCGAGGGTTCGAATCCCTCTCTCTCCGCCATATTAAATTCAGTAGGAAAAGTGTTCTATGTCCTATCTCGTTCTTGCGCGAAAATACCGCCCCCAAACGTTTGGAGAGGTCGTAAAGCAGGAGCATATCACCCGCACGTTAAGCCATGCGATTACATCGGGCCGAGTTGCCCACGCCATCCTCTTCTCAGGCCCCAGGGGCACTGGAAAGACCACCGTTGCGAGAATATTGGCCAAGTCCATGAATTGCAAGACGGGTCCTACACCGGTTCCGTGTAATGACTGCCGATCCTGCAGAGAAATCACATCAGGCAATGGTGCCGATGTGTTTGAAATTGACGGTGCTTCAAACAACAGTGTCGATCAAATCCGGGATCTTCGTGAAAATGTCAAATACATGCCGGCCCACAGCCCATATAAAATCTATATCATTGACGAAGTTCACATGCTGAGTATTGCGGCCTTTAACGCACTTTTAAAGACACTGGAGGAACCCCCGGCTCATGTGCTGTTTATTTTCGCCACCACGGAACCGCGAAAAATTCCAATAACAATTCTTTCAAGATGCCAGCGACATGATTTCAGACGTATCGATGTTGAATCGATTTCCGAACATATGAAAAACATCTGCGTTAAAGAAGGCATTGATATCGATGTTGATAGTTTATCTTTAATCGCGCGGGCGGCAAACGGAAGTATGAGAGACGGCCTGAGCCTATTGGATCAGGTCATGTCCTGTTCAAAAGGCGCCATTGAGCATGACCAGGTTTTAGATATACTGGGCATCGTCGATCGAAACATTATTTTCAAGATTTCAAACGCTGTCCTTAAGGGGCATATCATGGAAATCCTGGATATACTGGACCAGGTATACGGCACAGGCCATGATATGAAAAAGCTATATGCTGATTTAATTGAACATTTCAGGAATCTTTTTATCGTAAAGATGGGAGAAAAAGGGCGGAAATTGTTAGATCTCCCTTCACATGAAATTGACTGGATGCTCGACCAGACAAAAAACGTCCCTGCTACATTTCTCAATCAGATTTTTGACCTGCTCTTCAAAGAAGAACCCGCCATCGAACACGCCTCCCAGTCTCGGTTTGCCATTGAGATGGTTTTTATCAGGATGTTTCAAATAAAACCTACCCTGCCCATCGATGTTCTCATCGAAAAACTCGATGTCCTCAAGAAAGACTTGGATGGATCACAGATTAATGCAACGGGAGCTGACAGCAGTCCGCTGTGCCATGATAATCAACACGACGCCCTGACACCATCCGGCCCGCCCGAAAAAACAGGGGAAACCATGGAAACTTTTACTTCCGATCCCGGTCCTTTCGCGGATCAGGATGACACACCGGAGGGAAGGTGGGAAAAACTGCTATCCATATTTATAGAAGAATATCCGTCTCTTGCAACTAACCTGAAAAATTCCAAAATAAAGGAACTGTCCGGCAACCGTCTTGAAATTGAAGTAAATGGAAACGATTTTAACCTCAAGATGGTCAGGAAAGAGAAAAACATCGGTATTATTAAAAAAGTGTGCAGCGACTTTTTCGGAAGAAAAATGGACGTCATTATGCAAACACAAAAAATCCCGGATACTCAACATCAAAGAAAACATGACCGGACAGCCCGTCTGAGACAGGAGGCTCTATCCCACCCGCTGGTTACTGAAGCACTGGAGATTTTCAACGGCAATGTCGTTGATGTTAAGATTTTATAGGAGGTATGTCAATGAAAGGCTTGGGAAAAATGATGAAGCAAGCCCAGCAGCTTCAAGCTAAGATGTTAAAATTGCAAGAAGAACTTGCCGAAAAAACGGTCGAAACGAGCGCCGGCGGCGGAATGGTGAGGGTTGTCGCCAACGGCAGACAACAATTGGTATCCATTCAAATAGAAAAAGAAGTCGTGGATCCGGATGATGTGGAAATGCTCCAGGACCTGATATTGGCTGCCGCAAATGATGCGTTAACCAAAGCGCAGGAAATGGCCACGGAAGAAATGAACAAACTTACCGGGGGGTTGAATTTACCGGGGATGATGTAATTTTTATCACTATGACTCATTATCCACCATCTGTTTTGAAATTGATCAAGCACCTTGCCAGACTGCCGGGCGTTGGAGAAAAGACCGCGGAGCGGCTTGCCATGCACATACTCCGCGCACCGCACAAAGAGGCGGAACAGCTTTCCCGAAGCATTATCGAAATCAAGGAGAAGGTGAGACATTGTTCCTTGTGTTTTTCTTTAAGCGACACGGATATCTGTCAGATCTGCAGCGATCCGGCAAGGACATCGTCAATGCTGTGCGTGGTCGAGCAGCCGGCCGATATGGTGGCCATTGAAAAATCAGAATCATTTAAAGGGCTGTATCACATCCTGGGCGGCGCGCTTTCTCCAATGGACGGTATCGGTCCCGATAACATCAGAATCAAAGAACTTTTCTCAAGGATCGCCCAGGGAAAAATCGAAGAAGTGATTCTTGCCACAAGCACAACGGTCGAAGGTGAAACCACTGCCGATTACATTGCGAAACGTTTGGGAAACCCGTCGGTCCGAATAACACGAATTGCTTCAGGAGTTCCTATCGGTGGTGACCTGAAGTATGTCGACCAGGTAACTTTGAGGAAATCAATGGAGAGCCGGCATGCGATTAAATGATGTGAAACCGGATGATATCTTTAAATGCCGGCAATGCGGTGACTGCTGCAAAGGGTACGGTGGGACGTTTATTTCCGAAAGGGAAATCGAAAAGATAGCCGCTTACATTCATACGGATCCCAATGAGTTTGTCGACAGCTATTGTCAGATTTCAGGTGGGAAGACGATTCTTGCGCAGGCCGAGAATATGTACTGTATATTCTGGGACGGCCTGTGTACCATTCATCCCGTTAAACCTCGCATGTGCAAAACATGGCCTTTTATAGAAAGCGTGCTTTTCGACTTTATTAACTGGCACATCATGGCTTCTCTATGTCCGGGTATTCGAACGGATCTGCCCGACGGAATCATCAAAGAATATGTGGCCCAAAAAGTCTTAAAAAGGTTATGACGACTTCCATTTTTCACTGTGAGAAAGTTGGTAGATATCGTTTTCTTCGTTGTCCGAGATAATCTTTCGAAGAATATTCATCTCCTCAAGATCTTTTAAGCCTTCGAACAACGACGCTTCCTCACCGTTCCACATGCTGGAAAGATTTTTCGTAGAGATTGTCTTGTCGTTATCCCGGAGGTTGCAACATATCAGATATACGGAAATCGTCTCAATCGAGAGGCCCAATGTGAAAATTTTCTGATTCATGGCCGGAGTCTGCTTTTGTGAATCCATATACGCCCCCTTAGAATTGATGATTGTTGATTTTCGGTTTGGTCCCGGCATGTCCGGCTTTCTGGGTGCTCTTCCGGACGATATAATTATAATCGCATATCATGAAAAATCAATACGAAGGATCATATGATAGGAATATTTGACTCGGGAATCGGCGGGCTTACGGTTGTTAAGTCTGTTATGGAAAGGAATCCCGGCTACGACATAATTTATTTTGGTGATACGGCCCGCACACCGTATGGGACCAAGAGTGCTGATACCGTTATTAAGTATTCTGTCGAAAACATCGACTTTCTCTTACAACACGGCGCAAAAATTGTGGTAATGGCCTGCAATACCGCATCAAGTGTCGCAGCTCATCGTGTAACGGAAACCTTCGATGTGCCCATATTCGAAGTGGTCACTCCGGCAACGGAGCAAGCAGTGAACCGTTCCGGAAAATTCGTGGTGGGTGTTATCGGGACGCGCGCAACTATAAATAGCGGCATGTACGAAAAAAAGATCAAAAAGATGAAACCGGATGCAAAGGTTTATTCCGTCGCCTGTCCGCTTCTGGTTCCTTTGGTGGAAGAAGGATGGATGAACAAACCGGAAACGATGATGATCATCAAAAAATATTTGCTGCCTTTGAAAGTCAGACAGATCGATACGCTGATTCTTGGATGCACCCATTATCCGTTGCTAAAAGATAAGATCCAAAGAAAAATCGGAAAAAGGGTGACGATCATCGACTCATCGATCTCTGTTGCGGAAAAAGTAAAATCCTTTTTGGATGCACATCCTGAAATTGATCGTCGCCTTGGGAAAAATGGCGCATTCAGGCTTTTTGTATCGGATATCACTGAACAGTTTGAAAAAACCGCCAGAATCACGCTTAAACGAAAAGTTTTTCTTGAACACGTCAAACTTTGACCGCTCTCGAACTTCACCTTGCAAAAAATTTTCCCGGGCCGCACCGCTTTGTCAGCGTTGCTGGAAAGGGATTGCTTGTTTCTGAACCGATTTTACGGGTTTCGTTCCCTCTTTCCCGGTTCGGTAATAAAAAAAACTGCCAATAAGGATGACCAGCACCAATCCGGCAATAAATACGGAAATTACTTTGAGGGGATGTTGTTTCGGTTCGTGGAGCCTTTGAGCTTCCTCCTGGAATTTAATGCTGTCATTTTCAGAAGATTTTTCACCATCACCTTCTTTAATCGCTCTGATATTTTTGATGTATTCACGCAGCATCCCGATTTCATTTATGATGCGTGTCTGTTTCGTAAAATCGGCGCCTTACGATCCAGCACCAAAATCAAATTTAACCTTCCCGCAGGATGCGGATAAGAAAAGATTTCTTTTGGCCTATGCCATCGATGGAGTGCTATAACCTTTCCAGCAAATCACACAATAACCGGACCCCGAATCCTGTCCCGCCCACCCCGCAATACGCAGATTCCTTTTTGGCATATGCGGGCCCGGCAATATCAATATGCGCCCAGGAGGTATCTTTCACGAATTCCGATAAGAACAATGCAGCAGTAATGGCGCCGCCATAACGCGTGGCTGGGACATTGTTGAGATCCGCAAAATCACTTTTAATCAGATCTTTATAATCCTCCGGCAGCGGCAGGCGCCAGCATCTTTCATGAGTGTTTTGGCCGGACAGGATGATGTTTTCGGCCAAATCGTCGTCAAAAGAGAATACTCCTGCAATCTTTTCACCCAATGCCACCACGCAAGCCCCGGTCAGCGTCGCCAAATCAATCACGGTCTGCGGCCGGTATTTCTTTATGACATATGACAAGGCATCGATGAGAATCAACCTCCCCTCGGCATCCGTATTTCCGATTTCAACGGTTTTACCGCCAAAACTTTGAATAATGTCTCCTGGCCGGGTCGCATTTCCTGACGGCATGTTTTCAACAATAGGAATGATTCCGACAATTTTATGTTTTAGGTGGAGTCTTGCCGCGGTGATCAGCGTTGCTGCTACAGCGGCTGCCCCGGCCATATCCATTTTCATCTCCGCAAGAGACGCGGTAGGTTTCAGGTTTAAGCCTCCTGAATCAAACGTTACGCCTTTTCCCACAAAGGCAATCGTCTTTTTTGGTTTTGCCGGGCAATGCTCCAAAATCACCAGCCTGGGCTTGCTCAAACTGCCGGCTGCAACCGCTAACATGGCCTCGAATTTCTTTTGTTTCAGCTCTTTTTCATTGAACACGGTGACTTTGAGATTCTCTTTTTTAGCGTGACTTTCAATAGATTTTGCAAAAAACTCCGGCCGCTTATCATTGGGCGGCATACTAACCCATTCTCTGGCAAGAATCGTTCCCCGGCAAACCGTTGAAATTCGTGACGGCAGTCTTTTATATATTTTAGCGTCATCAGAATTGACAAAAAAATCGATCCGGTGGAGCGATCGATGTTTTTTTTCTCTTTTGTATCTGTCATAAAGATGATTCCCGAGAAAGGCCCCTTCCATCATTGCTTCAAAGACGATCTGCGACTTAATGTTAACTTTGGCAGCTGAAGGCACCGCAATCAGAACAGCGGCATGTTGTCTTTTGATAACATTTTTTACGGCACTGCCGGCCATGGCGCGCAGCGATTCCGCATCGATTTTTTCGAACTTCCCGAGTCCTAAAAAAATGATACTTTCCGCTTTCACTTCGGAAAGACGGTATAGTACAACTTCATCTTCTTTTTCGCCTTTAAACGCCTTGACCTTTTTTGCGGTGTCGACAAGAGAACATATTATTTTATCGTCGTGAATGTTCCGGTCTTCACAAACAGGAATAACCAGTGATTCGATTTTCTCTTTTCTTAGATCGACGGATGTCAAAGACAGCATTTGCAGCTTCTCCTTTCTGGCCGTAGCCCTTTCTTTTATATAAGACTCTATACCACCCTAATTGCGATAACGCTCCATTGAGTGCTGACTTGATGAAGGAACCCTTGAAACATTACGTTTTGATAATATATACAAAAATTTTGCTGTCAACGAGAATATCGGTTTGAGGGAGCCGCTTACATAGCCTTTCGATCACTTTAACGACGTCCATCGATTGACTTGACAATGTGAAGGGTTGTCTGTATTAAACATTCATATATATAATCTTACATGAAAATTGATGGTTAAAAAAGAATGGAGGCGGAACATGGCTGGTATAAACAAAGTTATTATCATCGGCAGATTGGGCAATAATCCTGAAGTCCGATATACGCCGGACGGTACGGCAGTGGCCAATTTCAACGTCGCCACGTCTGACGAATGGACGGATAAAGGTACCGGAGAACGAAAAGAGCGTACCGAATGGCATCGCATCGTCGCCTGGAGAAAGCTGGGTGAAATTTGCGGTGAATACCTCTCTAAAGGAAAGCAGGTTTACGTGGAAGGCAAGCTGCAAACCCGGTCATGGGAAAAAGACGGTGTTACCCGATACACCACGGAAGTAATCGCATCCGATGTCCAGTTTTTGGGAAGCCGAAATGCCGGCGAAACATATAAATCATCCGAGTCGACTCGGTCTCAAGGATATGAGGATCCCCCTCTCACAACCCGGCAGGATGATGACATTCCCTTTTAAATCTTTTGTTGCAATAATGACGCACTGTCGTATTATTTAAGCGATTTTAGATTACACAAATCGTGCGATCACCTTCGGACATCGCCCAATCTATTTGTCAGGTGGAGCGGAATCCGAATTTGAAGACTCTTTTTTGTCTTCAAGTTTATCCGGCTCTTTTTTCTCCGGCTCTGCAGTAGCACCTTTAAAATTCCGTATGGCTTTTCCCATGCCGGCGCCGATATCCGGAAGTTTACCGGCACCAAAAATAATTAAAACAATCACCAGTATGATGATCAGTTCCGGCATTCCTATTCCAAACATATATTCCTCCTATTTGTCGGGTCTGGTATCTTTCAACTCCTCTAAAAGCTGTCTAAATTCTTTTGACTTCAAATACGTGTCGATGGCGCCCTGATAATCGATCCATTTTCTCCACATTTCAAGCCATATGTCATTGTGCCAGTAATATTCCGAGTCTCCCCTTCCTTTAAGTCGTTCGATGAAATCGATATATTCCTCGGCACAGCTCTCACAAAAACGATAGGGAACCCGCAAATCGCTGATCGATCTTTGTTGATGGTGTTCATCCGGTTGTATTTGGGTGCCGCACTTTTCACATTTAAAAGCGCAATGCATACATTGAAATATTTTCTGAACAGCCAGAATTTTTCGCTTTCGTATAATTTCAGCTTTTTTTTCTTTGGTGTGCTTGAGCTTTTTGTCAAGCTCGATGATATTCGCCACGCTTTAAAACTCCTTTTACATCCCATTTTTGATTTGAGGCCTATGCAAGACCTTGAACTTTTTGAAACGCTATCGGTAACGTCCACAGCATTTGCTGCAAATCCCTCATTGGTGATTTGAACCTATGGACAGGAGATGTAAATTTGAATAGATAATAACACCTGCACATGAGCGTGTCAATCCATTACAGAACGCCGTTATAGGGCCAACGCATTTAAAGCCCGATATGGAGAAAACGTTTCAGGGCAGCGGGTTTACTCTTTACAACCCGACGAGAATTCTGCATTAAAGCTTGACGTAACGCTTAAAGAAATTGGTTTCCCGACCTTGCAATGGGAAAAAAGGCGTGTTAGAAATAACAATAACCATTAACCGATAACGAATAACGCCGAATCGAGTTTTGACTCGATTCGAATAATAAACAAAGGAGTCAGATCCATGGCACCCACGTTTTCGGCCGACGGTTTTCCCCTTCTGATCGGGAGTCTTCCTTTACACAGCCATACCGAAGGCGTAGAATTGGTCTTTCGATACACGCCCGAAATTCCTTTATGGGTTCAGCTCCCCGCCTTCAAGGAAGAAGGAATGATTTCCCAATTTCAACCTGGATTTCCGGGTCTGACCGTTAAAGCAAAGAAGTCTTTTATCGACACATCCAATCCTTCTTTTGATAAAGAAATCCTGGCATTTTACGAAGATTTTATGGCTGTCAGTGAAAAAGAGGCGAATTTAATCGATTCGAGATTTGCCATGGATACAAATACCGCCGGAGGATTTTTTGCATTTACGAAACATCTCCGTTCTCTTTCCCGCTGTCCAGTGGCGGTTAAAGGACAAATCACCGGCCCCATAACCTTTGGTCTGGGATTATGCGACCAGAGCGGGAAAGCCGTATTTTATGACGATCAGTTAAGGGATGTTGCGATAAAACTGTTGGCTCAAAAAGCCCGATGGCAGGTCAAGATGCTGTCGGAGTTTGGATCTAAAATCATTATTTTTCTCGACGAACCGGCCCTTGCCGGCTTTGGTTCTTCAGCAATGATCAGTGTGTCTCGTGAGGAAGTGGCAGCCTGTTTTGACGATGTTATCGGGACGGCCCGTGACGCGGGTGGTCTTGTGGGGATCCATGTTTGCGCCAATGCCGACTGGTCCCTGATTTTAGAATCCCATGCGGATATCATCAGTTTTGATGCATATTCTTTTTTCGATAAGTTTATGCTCTATCCGGATCATGTAAGGCGATTTATAGAATCCGGAAAAATTCTGGCATGGGGAATTGTACCGACATTAAACAGCGATGATATCGAAAAAGAGACCGTTGAATCGCTGGTTGCCAGGTGGGAAGCACAATCCGCCCTCATAGAGGCCCTTGGCTTCGACAGATCTGAAATACTGGCTCAAACCTTCATCACCCCTGCCTGCGGGACCGGCTCTTTGACCATCGATCTTACAAATAAAGTGCTGGCTTTAACCAGACAAGTCTCGGACACGCTCAGAAAAAAATATGGGTGAAAGCCTTGAGATATTACATATTTGACTTGTAAAATTCTTCCGGTTCCGACATGGAATCCGGCCGTTTGGTATACTCAGTGGGAACCGTACCTTCCTTGAAGCACTCAAAAACCGTTTTTTTGGATTCTGGGATCGGTAATAATCCGGTTTCGGCATCGATTTTTGAAAAGACGACCCCTTCGGGCACCTGGAAAACCCTGACCGGCTTGTCTTGAAGCAGTTTCTGCATAAAACCCAGCCATATGGGGCTTGCCGCTCTGGAACCTGTCTCCCCTTTTCCAAGAGAACTTTCATCGTCAAAACCCACCCAGATACCCGTGACATAACGGGGTGTATATCCCATAAACCAGGCATCGTGCAGATTGTTTGTCGTGCCGGTCTTGCCTGCCACCGGACGATTCATCGCCGTTACCCTCCAGCCGGTGCCGCGTTTGACAACGCCTTCTAAGAGACTGGTCATCACATAGGCGGTGTTCTGTTCAATAACCTTTTGCCTTGTGGGATTCGCCTCTTCAATGACATTTCCGTCCCTGTCCAAAATTTTTGTAATAAAAACGGGTTCTACAAGGTAACCGAGGTTGTCAAAGACCGAATATGCCTTTACGAGCTCGAGCAACGATACGCCGGAGGATCCCAGCGCCAAGGAAAGATTTCTGTTCAGATTTGACGTTATTCCAAGTTTCCGAGCATAATCAATGGCATAATCAATACCGATATCTTGTAAAATTTTGATGGTCACGACATTGCGTGATTCGGCAAGCGCATCCCGAAAGAGCGTCGGGCCGTAAAATCTTTCTTTGTAGTTCTTGGGTTTCCATGTAAAATCATTCTCGGTATCCTCATAAACAATGGGCGAATCGATGATCATCGTTGCGGGCGTATATCCCTTGTCGAGTGCAGCCGCATAAATGATCGGCTTAAATGCAGAGCCCGGCTGTCTCCTTGACTGAACCGCCCTGTTAAACTGGCTCTCTCTGAAATCTCTGCCGCCCACCATGGCTTTGACGTCACCGGTTTCCGACTCAATGCACAGCAGGGCGGCCTGGGCCTTCGGATCCTGTTCCAGAGCCAGCCGCCATTGATCCGTGCCGGGAATTTTGCCTTTCACGCGAACCAGTATGACATCTCCAACCTTTAGAACATCTCCAACGCTGTTCACCTTTGCCGCATAGTAAGCAACCTCGGGATTCGGCTTTCTTGCCCATCGCATATCCTCGATTCCGATAACTCCCAGCATATTTCCCATCCGTACGGTGGCCGTGTTTTTCTTGTCATTCACTTCGATCACAACGCCTTTAACAATTTTGCCTTCTTCAAGGTGAACATCCTCCAATTCAAGCTGAATCTGCTGTGAGAACGATTCGATCTCTTCAGGCTGAAGATGTGTTAAGGGACCCCGATATCCCTGGCGTTTGTCCAATGCATATAATCCTTGGCTGATTTCTTCCCGCGCTATTTTCTGCATCTCTATATTGACCGACGTGTAGACACTGAGACCTTCATTATACAGTGCATCGTCGCCGTATTTTGTTGAGATGTATCGTCTGATATATTCTGTATAAACAGGAACTTCATCAATATAAAGATTTTTTCTGGGCTTAATATCGAGCACTTTGTTGACGGCTTCCGTCGCTTGAATATTGGTGATAAAACCATCTTCAACCATTCGATTTAAAACATATATCTGGCGCTGCTTCGCTCTTTCCGGATACTTAAAGGGAGAGTATCGACTCGGGGCCTGGGGAAGACCTGCCAAGATCGCACATTCGGCCAGGTTCAAATCTTTGGCTGATTTGCCGAAATAATTCTCTGCAGCAGCCTCCACACCATATGCGCCGTGACCCAAATAAATCTGGTTCAAATACAAAAATAGAATTTCATCTTTGGAAAATTTCTTATCAATGCGATAGGCAAGGATCGCTTCTTTTATTTTGCGGACATAGCTCCTTTCAGGGGTTAAAAAAAATGATTTTGTCACCTGCTGGGTAATCGTGCTTCCGCCCTGAACAATGGTTCCGGCCTCGATATTCTTGTAAAATGCCCTGAAGATACTTAAAATATCTATCCCTTGATGCTTATAAAATCGGGAATCCTCAGCAGCGACAAAAGCTTTTTTCAGCATATCGGGCATTTGGGATAAAGGGATTACGATTCTTCCTTCCTTGAAAAACTCACCGATTTTTCGATTATCGTCCGAATATACCGTCGTGATAACCGGCGGCCGATAATCTTTCAGGGAGGCTATTTTAGGAAGATTTCGACTCAAATAAAAATAAACACCGGCGGCGCCCAGCGATCCGATGATGAGGATTAAAATGAATGCCACCAGCAACCATCTGAAAATCCTTGGCATAAACCCTCTTTGGCTTTTTCTGCCACGCTTTTTAAGTATCTGCGAAGCACTTTTATTTTTTGGCATACTTGAGAACTCTAAATGATAAAATATTTTTAAACTGGTTTTTAGAAGCTATCTCAAAATTAGGATTTTCGGTCGAGATCAAGACGAGGCCGAGGATCAACCCGCCCCGTCTGTTAACGGGATCTTCGACACGCATACTCAAGTATGTCGAGTACTTGAGACGATGGCTCAACGCTGATATCGGACGAAAAGACTTTTTTGAGATGGCTTCTATTTTTACGTTGCCGCTTATGATATCAAATATCAACCCCATAAGCAAGATGCACTGTTAATTCAAAAAAGAAATTGACAATATTATACAAAACAAATAGTTTTTTAGGTTTTAAGAAGTTCATTTAAATTTTGGGGTTCATCCAGTCGGATAATGGATTGGGGAGGAAGAGATAACGCTATGATCAAACTCAATTTCAACAAGATGGGGGGATTAATACCCGCCATCGTTCAGGATGATAAAACCGGCGATGTATTGATGCTGGCATTTATGAACAAAGAGGCCTGGGAAGCCACGTTGAAAACCGGCAAGGCAACGTATTACAGCAGGACCAGACAGACCCTCTGGATAAAGGGAAATACATCCGGCAATGTGCAAATCGTAAAAGAAATACGCATCGATTGCGACGATGATACAGTGCTGCTCAAAGTCGAACAGATCGGCGGTGCAGCCTGTCACACCGGACATAGAAGCTGCTTTTATAAAATGGTTGAAGGAGAATCCGTTCATATTACAGGAAAACCGGTATTTAACCCCGAGGAGGTATATCGCAAATGACGATGCCGTTGAAACTGGGGATTCCCAAGGGAAGCCTTCAAAATGCAACCATAGACCTGTTCAAGCGATCAGGATGGAAGATTAACGTCAATGGAAGAAGTTATTTCCCCGAAATCAACGACGACACTATCGAGTGTGCGCTGTGCAGGGCACAGGAAATGTCCAGACATGTTGAAAACGGCACGCTCGATGCGGGTCTGACGGGCAAAGACTGGATTGCCGAAAACCATTCCGATGTGCATGTCGTGACGGATCTGATTTATTCCAAGGTCAGCACAAGACCCGCACGATGGGTATTGGCAGTGAGCCACGACTCTCCAATCAAAACCATCGAAGATCTCGAAGGTAAAAAAATATCCACTGAACTGGTTCAATTTACGAAAAACTACTTTTCTCAACGAAACATCAACGTTGCTGTTGAGTTTTCGTGGGGCGCCACAGAAGCAAAAGTCGTTTCCGGTCTTGCCGACGCCATCGTGGAAGTTACGGAAACGGAGAGTACCATTAAAGCGCACGGCCTTAAGATTATCCACGAACTCATGCAGACATATACGCAGCTCATCGCCAATCGCAGAGCATGGGAGAACCCGCAAAAAAGAGAAAAACTCGAGCAGATTGCCCTGTTGCTCAAAGGTGCGCTTGTCGCGGAGAAACTGGTCGGCCTTAAAATGAATGTTCCGGAAAAATATCTCGAAAATATTGTCTCTCTTCTGCCGAGTCTCCATGCACCTACCGTTGCGCCGCTTTACAATTCAGACTGGTTTTCCGTGGAGACGGTGGTGAATACCAGTATCGTCAGAGACCTGATTCCGACCCTTTTGAAACACGGCGCGGAAGGTATTATTGAATATCCCTTGAATAAGGTTATCTAAGGCAAAGGCATGATCTCAAATCGAACCAAAGAAATGACGCCCTTTATCGTTATGGACGTTCTCGAGAGAGCCCACGAGATGGAGCGCCAGGGGATTCACGTCATCCATCTTGAAGTCGGAGAGCCTGATTTCGACACACCCAGGTGTATCAAGGAGGCCGCCTGCAAAGCCCTTGACAACGGACATACCCATTATACCCACAGCCTGGGTATGCTCGAATTGCGAGAAGCCATCAGCGAGCATTATTATGCGACCTACGGGACGACCGTCGACCCCGATCAAATCGTTGTCTCATCCGGCACCTCTCCAGCCATGTTCGTAATGTTTTCCGCGCTCCTTGAAAAAGGAGACCAGGTCATTGTTTCAGATCCCCACTATGCCTGCTACCCGAATTTTATCCGATTCGTCCAGGGTGAACCCGTATTTGTTCCTGTTTTCGAGGAAGACGGGTTCCAGTACAGACCGGAGGCCATCGAAAAAAAGATCACTCGAAAAACAAAGGGAATATTTATCAACTCACCGTCCAATCCCACCGGCAACCTGTTGTCCAAAGAACGCATGACAGCCATTGCCGACCTGGCGGCATCGGCTTCGCCGTATATTATTTCAGATGAAATCTATCACGGCCTGGTGTATGAAGGAAAGGAACATTCGATACTGGAATTCACCCGAAAGGCGTTCGTTTTCAACGGCTTTTCGAAACTTTATGCCATGACGGGCCTGAGGCTCGGGTACATGATTGCGCCGAAAGATTTTATCCGTCCCATTCAGAAGATTCAGCAAAACTTCTTTATCTCTGCAAACGCCATGGTTCAAGTGGCCGGGATTACGGCGCTTAAGAAAGCCGGAAAAGATATTTTGGAAATGAAGCAAATTTACAACCAACGCCGGAAATACATGATCCAAAGGCTGAAAGGCATGGGATTCGGAATAACCGTGGAACCGACAGGCGCATTCTATGTATTTGCCAATGCAAAACACCTCTCCGGCGATTCATACAAACTCGCATTCGACATACTTGAAAAGGCCCATGTGGGGGTAGCGCCCGGCATCGATTTCGGCCAAAACGGAGAAGGCTACCTTCGATTTTCCTATGCCGCTTCCATGGAAAATATTGCCGAAGGCATGGATAGGCTGGAAAATTATCTTAAGATGAACCAGGATTCATGATCATTTCATCGGCTCAATTCGTTAAAAGCGCCGTTACACCTTCCCAATACCCTCCTGCGGATTTGCCGGAAATCGCTTTCACCGGCCGTTCCAATGTGGGCAAATCTTCTTTGATCAACACCCTGGTCAACCGGAAACATCTGGTTAAAACCAGCGCCACGCCCGGCCGCACGCGGCTCATTAATTTTTTTGTCCTAAACACGGCATTTTCTTTTGTGGATCTGCCGGGGTTCGGCTACGCCAAGGTCCCGGCGGCTGTCAGAAAATCATGGGGTCCGATGATTGAAACCTATCTTTCAACACGGAAAACCCTCAAAGGCGTGGTCCTCATCATGGATATCCGCCGCATCCCGGGAATGCAGGAACTCAATTTTATCCAATGGCTCCGCTATTACACTATTCCCGCAATTCTGGTTTTGACAAAAAGCGACAAACTTTCTAAAAATAAACAAATCACCCAAAGAAAAGCCATCGCCGATGCTCTCGGTGTCCCTAAAGAGGAACCGATTCTGTTTTCCGCAAAATCACGCATGGGAAAAGATGATTTATGGGATGCCTTAGAACGATTGATCGATTTTCAAGGTGAAACGTGACAAACATACCAGACAAATTCAAGGATTTCAGATCCGGGTTCGTCGCCATTATCGGTGCGCCGAATGTTGGAAAATCAACCCTTTTGAACCAGATAATCGGCGAAAAAATCTCAATTACCTCCAAAAAGCCGCAAACCACGCGGAACCGGATATTGGGTGTTGCTCATCGCCCCGGATCTCAGCTTATTTTCATCGATACACCAGGGATACACAAAGCAAATTGCCCGCTGAACATCCGGATCGTGGATGCCGCTTTTTCAGCACTCCAAGATGTCGATGTCATTCTCATTATGGTGGACGTGGTCAAACCGGATCTCGAATCCGAATCATTGATCGTAAAGAGACTTGAAAAAACAAAACAATCGGTGATTCTCGTCCTCAACAAAATCGATCTTGTTAAAAAACCCGAACTGCTGTCTATCATCGATAAATGGTCAAAAGCGTATCCCTTTGAAGCCATCATTCCGATCTCCGCCATACTGGGGGATCAAATCGATGAACTCATTTCCGTCATGGAACCCTTGTTGCCCAAAGGACCTCCCTATTATCCTGAAAACACCTTCACCGATATGCCGGAGCGTTTTATCGCCGCTGAAATGATCCGGGAAAAGGTGTTTCGCCTTGCGAGCCAGGAAATACCGTATTCTACGGCGGTTACCGTAACATCATTCTCCGAAGAAAAAAAAGGCGCGCTGATAAAAATCGATGCCACCATTCATGTCGAGCGTGTTTCACAGAAGGGAATGATCATCGGAAAAAATGGAAAAATGCTGAAACTCATCGGAATGGAATCCCGAAAAGAGATTGAACGAATGGTGGGCGCCAAGGTCTATCTGAAACTGTTTGTGCGGGTACAAAAGAACTGGAGCAAAGACACAAAAGCCCTAAGAAAGTTTGGTTACTGATGATTCTGTCCTATCATCCGTGCTTTGAAGCCGATAAGAATCTACTTTGCGCAGGCCGGGACCCCGGCGTGGACGATCTTGCAGCGATACGGGCTGCCGATGCAGTCATTTTACCCCAGGGATGCGGCCAATCCCTTTACAAAATGGCGCGCAGCAACTGTAAGCATGTTTTCCCCAATTTCGATGCCAAGTTTAATCACATGGGCAAAATCGGTCAGATTCAGCTCTTTCAAAAACATCATGTGCTTCACCCGAAAACCGAACTGTATCGAGATACCCGGGCGTTTTCCGAACGTTGCCGGGATTTCCCGGGAAAACCGGTTTTCGATTTTCCGTTTGTATTCAAATTCGACTGGGGGGGAGACGGGGATCTTGTTTATTTGATACAATCGGTCGAGCACTTTACGAATGTTCTGAAAGCCGCCGGAGAATTTGAAAACAGCGGCCAAAAAGGATTTATCATCCAGGAATATATTCCGGCGGATAACCGTTCGCTCAGGGTCGTTGTTGTCGGAGAAATCTTTTATTCTTACTGGCGGATTCAGCGCCGGGCAAATTATTTTTTGTCGAATGTCGCCAAAGATGCAGCGATCGATTGTGATATGCATCCGGCGCTGCAGAAAACAGCCATGGAATCCGTAAAAGATTTTTGCAGCCTGACAAAGATCAATCTTGCAGGCTTTGATATTCTCTTTTCATCCGAAACGAGAGTTAATACACCGCTCTTTCTTGAAATAAATTATTATTTCGGCCGGCGGGGTCTCGGCGGATCAAAAACATTTTATGACCTGTTAACCCAAGAAATCATGAAATGGATCGGAAGTCTGGGCTTAGTTCTTGAAAATTGAAAAATGGAACCATTTGCCTATAATCTGACAGAAGAAGACATGAACAAAGAGCGCCGCAAGGCCAGAGAACTCCGCAATTCCCAGTGGTGGAAGCGGCGCTGTGCCAAAGGAATCTGCCATTACTGCGGGCGCTCCACTCCGCCTAAAGAACTGACTATGGACCATATCGTCCCCATGTCCCGGGGCGGCCGAAGCACCAAAGGCAATGTCGTTGCAGCCTGCAAGGAATGCAACAATGCCAAAAAACATCTTCTCCCGATGGAATGGGAGCAGTATTTAGAAGACATAAGGAAAAGTACTGATCAATGAACTTGTCTATAGACCATTTGGGCAGCTTTAAAAATACGAATGAAGGAGTTCGAAATGCGTATTGTCACCAGACCGGACTTTGACGGCGTTGTATGCGCAGTACTGCTTTATGAAGCGGAAGAGATCACAGAACCGGTGAAATGGGTCGAGCCCAATGACATGCAAAGGGGCATGGTGGATGTCCGCGCCGGGGATATCATCGCAAACCTGCCGTATGACAATCGCTGCACTTTATGGTTCGACCATCATAATACCAACAAAATCGACAAACCATTTGAAGGTGCGTTCAAAATAGCCCCTTCGGCCGCCCGCGTTATTTTTGAGTTTTATAATGGCAGGTTTAACCGCGATTACAGTGAATTGATCCAACAAACGGACAAAATCGATGCAGCGGATTTATCCTTGGATGAAGTCCTTTATCCCGAAAGATACGGCCTTGTATTGCTCTCTATGACGGTTTTGGGACGGGATGCTTATAACGAAGGATATTGGAACCGGCTGGTTCACCTGCTCAGAAAGTCGGACATCGATGAAGTTCTCAAGGACCCTGAAGTCAAAGCACATTGTGATGCCGTGAAAGAAAAGAACAAGCTTTATAAAGACTTATTAAGACAGAATACCCGCGTCAAAAAACACGTATCGATCACGGATTTTCGCAACTTTAATGAGGCACCCACCGGCAACCGATTTCTGGTTTACTCCATGTTTCCCAAAGCTGTGGTGAGCGTTACCATTCGTTATGATGATAAAGATAAAAAAATGCTCGCCGTCAGCGTGGGGCACAGTATTTTTAATCGGAACTGCAAGGTGAATGTGGGCCGGATGCTGACGGCATTCGGAGGGGGCGGGCACCGGGCCGCCGCCTCATGCCGGTTCGACGCCAAAAAGGCGGATGAGTACATCCCAAAGATCATCGACATCTTGCTAAAGAACGAAGACAATGATGAATGATCAGGGATTCTTTTAGTTGATATTCCGAGGATTATTTTTTGAGCATAACGCAGAGATTGGGCAAAAAGACCATTTATGGATGGACACTTGTTAGATCTTTGAGGTGCGTAATTGTTTCCCACGAAAACGGTTCTTTTTGGCAGGGAAGTACGGCATTGTTTGTAAACACCGGGTCGAATTCCAGTTCGTAGCGGGAGGATGCCACTGCCGCAGGCCACATCGCCGTATGGGGTATGGGCGTATAATGCGCTATAATGGGCATTGCGCCGGTTTGACGGACGATGCGGATTGAATTTTCAATGTCTTTCGGTTCCTGTCCGGGAAGGCCGGCCAAAAGATATGCACCGATCATGTCTTGATGAAACCCCGCTTGCCTTAACCATGCCACGGCCTGTTTGAATTCTTGGGCCGTAACCTTGGCATCCAGTTCTTCCCGGGTATCGAACGCCGCTGTTTCAAGACCTAACCGGAGCGTTTTGAAACCGGCGCGGAACATCAATCGGGCGGTTTGTCTTGAAATCCCTCGGATGTGAACGGCATTGGGCGTATGAAAGCGGATGTTAAGATCTGAATGAATAATCCCTTCGAATATGGGGACGGCATGCGTATCTGCATCCACAAGGAGTGCATCGTCGTAAAACACAAAATCCTGTATGCCGAATCTCCCGTGCCAGTATTTTATTTCTTCCACCACGGATTCTGCGCTGCGCACCATCCTTTTTGGATTTAAAAAACGGGACGCACAATATTGACACGAAAAAGGACATCCCTTCGAGGTCATCAGCGGCACGTAGGGAATGTTTCTTTGAAGATCAAAGGCAGGATAAGGATAGGCATCGAAATCGGCAGGATCATATTTCAAGGAAGCCGAATAACCGGTATATTCGGTAATCCTATCGAGAATACAGGCCTCCCCGGCTCCGCTTTCAACCCCATCGGCGCCCGAATGACGCTTCGCATGTTCCTTGCATAACGTGGCGTATATCCCTCCCAATATAATGGTCGCGCTCGGAAAAACCTCTCTAATCGATGCAATGGTTTCCTTCACTCCCGGGTACCAGTAGGTCATCATGGACGTCATGAGAACAAGGTCCGGGGTCTTTATGGAAAAAAGATCTTCTTTGAACCATGCTTTTTTGATCCCGTATCTGGAAAAATGCCTGGCGATATCGGACAATCCGGGCGGCTTCGGGATTCGGGTCTTTAGATACGGTCCCCTTCCGAACCGGGCACGAGGATCAGCCGGCGACGCCTGGGGATGGTATCGATCCAGGCAGTCGATATAGGAAACGTTGAGCCCATGATATCGCAGCATCGCTGCCAGCGACAGAAGTCCCAGGGGTTTGGCCCAAAAATCATAGGCGGCAAAATCATGGATCCATGGATTGATCAAAAGGATATGGGGAGTATCGGGTTTCATGGATCTAATTCCTGAATCTTGAAAGATTCAGGTGATTAATCGTCATCATCCGTCGGAAAATATTCCATGGACGTTTTCTTGAGTTCCTCGCGGCTGAAAAGAAGGGTGTATTTGTCGATGGATGTTTCTTTAGATATGTTGCTGGCAATCTCCAGGCAGGCGGCATCGTCCTTTGCATGGATCATGGTGTACAGGTTATACGGCCAATCATTTTGGGGATTTCTCCGGTAGCAGTGGGAAATCTCCCGAAAAGCGGCCATTCTCTCGCCTACTGCATCGATATTCTCTTCATCCACCTGCCATGCCGCCATGGCATTGGCCGCATATCCGGATTTCTGGTGGCGAAGGGTGGCGCCGAACCGGCGGATGATCCCTTTGTCACATAGATGTTTCATTCTTTCAAGGAGTACGTCTTCGGAAACCCCCAGTTGTTCGGCAATTTCCAGATACGGCCGCTCGGTGATCGAAATATCCCCCTGAATGGCAGCGATGATTCTTTTGTCCAGATCGGTCAACATAAAGCGATTAAACGAATCGAACCGGAAAATGTCAAGAATTTTTCTTTTCAGGAAACAAGTTGAGTATGTCTTTTTCAGAAGCTTCACAAATGCCCCGCTCGGTGATAAAGCCGGTCACCAATCTGGCCGGTGTCACATCAAAAGCAAAATTCGCCGCCGGACTGGCTTCGGGTGTAATCAGCACATCTTTAATCTTCCCGCGATTCATTCCCTGGACATACCGGACCTCATCGGGATCTCGCGCTTCGATGGGGATCCCTTTAACACCGTCTCTCAATGTCCAATCGAATGTACTGGATGGCAGCGCCACATAAAAAGGAATATTATTGTCGCGGGCAGCGAGCGCTTTCAGATAGGTCCCGATTTTATTGGCAACATCCCCGGTATAGGTGGTTCTGTCGGTCCCGGTGATCACCATATCCACCATGCCGTGCTGCATGAGATGCCCGCCGGCATTATCGGTGATGACCGTGTGGTGAATGCCGTACTTTCCCAGTTCCCAGGCCGTCAACCGCGCCCCCTGATTGAGCGGTCTGGTTTCATCGACCCAAACGTGAATCGAAATACCCTTGTCAAATGCAGCATACATCGGCGCGGTTGCCGTTCCGTATTCGATGCAGGCAAGCCACCCGGCATTGCAATGGGTCAACAGGTGTACGGTTTCCTTGTTTTTTCTATAGCTGATTTCCTGAATCAGACCAACCCCGTATTCACCGATTTTCCGGCAGTTTTCAACTTCTTCCTCGGCAATCTTTTCTGCTTCTTTCCGGGCGATATCGATCTTTTCCGAATTCCCTGATACGCCGGCCACCGCGGAGAATACCCTGTCCACACCCCAGGCAAGATTCACCGCCGTGGGCCGGGCCGATTTCAAGCGGCTGCATTCGGCTTTAATATATGGGTCTTCAATGGTTTCCCCCGGTGAATTTAACGTCGCGAGATACACGCCATATGCTCCTGTAACGCCGATCAACGGCGCACCCCTCACGACCATCTCCTTGACGGCGGCAATGACATGGTCGACGGTTTTTAGATCGGATATCACCAGCTGGTGGGGTAAAAACCGCTGATCGATCACTTTCACCGTCATTAAATCGTTGTCCAGCCAGATGGTGCGCAAGTTTTTGCCGTCAACTCTCATCAAATAATCCCTTCTATAGATGAATTATTTTCCCTCAATTGAGTTAAAAGCGTTCAATTGACATTAACGGAGTGCCATTTATTGACCCTTTAAGGCTTTCTCAATTTCTTTGGATTTTTCCTCTTGCTTCTTTTTAACGGAACGGGCCTGTTTGATCGGCTTCTGCAACCTGTCGGCGATATCTTTTCCGGCCTTTTCGGTCATTTTTTCAATGGCTCCTTTTTTGGACTCTTTTTCTTTATCCCTTGAGCAGCTCCAAAAAGAAGCGCTGCATAGAAAGATTACCGTCATAAGGCTTGCCAGCACTCTTATCACAAAACCACCATTATAAGATTCCTTCTCAAGTTTTGCACCCGGATGAATTCGCATTCTTTTTGGCTGTTATCAGGGTTTAACATCGGTAAAGCTTATATCAGGATGACGGGTATTTTTCAATCAAAGAAAATAACGCGGGCAGACAACCTTGATATCGTGACGCAACTTTTTCTACTGTGATACGTTCTTGACTTTCTTTATAATGGTCTTAACATCTGTTAAAAAAGGAATTAACGTTTTTAAGTCCCTGATTTGAGTCTTTGGCAATAAAAGCTTATCATGTGAGGTGTCTCATGAATAAAAATATATGCACGGTTGAGCGAATTTCAAAAGCGGGTATCGGGTTATTTTTTCTTGTTACAGCGGCAGCCTTTGTGTTGAGCGGCATCACTGTTTTGCCGTTTATCGGCTTCTTGTTGGCAATTCCGGCTTTTTTTATTTCAATTTATTTCTTTTCCGCCCATCTGAATAAAAGCTGTGAAATTGAAGCCAAGTAAAGATGTTTGCGCCTTGCCCGGATATCATTCAGCTGCTGAAAGCCATCAGAAAAGAGAAATATTAATGAGTGAATGGATTCCTTTTGAAGATGCGACGTATTTGGTAAATCAGGCGTTTTTGGTGGGGGATGACAACACCGCCGCATTACTCGAGAAAACGTCCATTGAAATATATACCGGGAGGGACAGTAAAAAACATCTAAAAGGCAGCGGTCTGGTTCAGAACATGATGCTCGTTGAACTCTTGGAGGAAAATGATAACCTGGATTTGCTTCTGGATTTAGGAGAAAACATCAAATATCTGATGAAAAAACCGAATATTACGGGAGGGAAAGTTTTTTCGCCAAACATAAAATCTTTTATCCAGTTTTATCCTGTTGGTCCCTGGGAACCGATTTCAGAAACAGAATTCACCAAACTGACCGCCGGATTCAGGCTTTTATAGCTCTTTTTGGTTCAGGTTGTGACAAAAAGGGCATCTCGCATAATACCCGCCTGAGGCATTTTCAAATAATGCGCCGCCGAGAAGACCAAATCCTCCTGAAGTGGGCGTAATTTGAATAATGACCTCTTTTTTGCAATCCGAGCAGATATCAT
Source organism: uncultured delta proteobacterium (assembly GCA_963778575.1). Classification (GTDB taxonomy): domain Bacteria; phylum Desulfobacterota; class Desulfobacteria; order Desulfobacterales; family UBA11574; genus UBA11574. The sequence goes on from CAVZUV010000002.1 coordinate 77,821, forward strand.
TGAGTACCATCTTCGACTTATCCGAACTGCCGGCAAACATTTTTTGCAATAATTCTACCAAAGACAGATTACCTTACCAAAACCGCGTTGTTCCTCCACCTTACCATATAGACCAGACTGACTCCCATCAGCAGTATCAATACCAATGTAAAACCCGGGCCGATGGTTAAAAGTATCCAACTCAATACCACAAGGGGTAAAAGAAAAATGCAGACTATCGTTCTCAAAACAGCATGTCTGGAAATGAAGTGTGCTGCAGGCGGCGAATATTTGTAATAATTTTTTACAAATATTTCCCCCGGACCGTTGGTCAACAAAAAACGATCCCGGAATTTACGCAACAATCTGACATGCGGTTCCAACAACGAACCGTATGCAGCCGTGGCAATGAAGCATCCGCCGCCACCACCGCCGCTGCCGGTACCGGTATCGACGTTATTTACCGCTGTGCCTTCTTTAAGTAGGACTTCGTTGGAATTATCACTGGTGTTTCCATCACTATCAAAAGCCCTTACGACAAAATAATACGTCTTCGTTTTATCGAGGTCGTAAACGGTGCATTGGGGCTCAGTGCATTCCCAATACGGTGTGTTATAATTATAGGACTGGCCATCCTCTCGATAATAAACTTTATAACCGGTCACTTTCGAATCATTGTTGGGAGCCCATTTGAGCGTAATGTCCATTGCATAAAGTGATGATACAACACAAAAAAACATTAGAGAAAACAACAACGTCAATTGTAGACTTTTCAATCGGTTACTTCTTTTAAATCGCCCCATATCATTAATATTTCAATATGTTAAACACTATTTCTCCAAACCGTTATTTTAGATTTTCGGTTTTACCTATGCCAAAAACGTAAGATTTTTAAAATTTTAAGCCAATCGTTGAGCAATATGTATGCCAATGAGCTCGGCTACTCGTTATTTTTTTGATATTCGCCGGAACAAGAATGATTTAAGAAAGATAGGGTTTCTACTGCCAAAGGAAGGGGATTTTGTGTCTGAAACCCGGGGACTATGGCGTCGGACGGGGCTTTTTTGCTAACCTATTGATACATTGATACTAATAGAAAATAATCCATAAATATTTTTGTAAGGAATACATTGTGGCACTGTATGAATTTTTCACCGCTTCAAATGATTTCAGGCATAACATTCCGGTTTTACCAATGGATGTTGATTGATCCCATTTGGGAAGCACGCTGGGAAAATTGACCGGCCGAAACAACGGTTTTGAACAGGGTGAAGGATTTTCATCCAGTCAATGATCATTTGTTTTCAGAAACTTAAGTGTTAATCTGTGTCGTCACGGTAATATCAACTGTATGGGAATCCATACATAATTTCGCTATCCGGGAAGCGATGTCACCATAATGATTTGTCGATTTCAAATTTAAAAACGGACACGAACTGAAAGTGTTACTTCATGATACCATGAATGATTTTTTCGCAAACCTCCTCCTGTGTAAAATGTTTACACTCGATCGTAACATCTGCGTATTTCGTATATAACGCAAGGCGTTCTTTAAACAGGTCGTCTAAACTCTGATCCGGGCGCTTTGCAAGTCCTCTTGTAGCATAATCGTGAATCCTCGCCTCCAGTACCGGCAACGCCACGTTCAAAAAGACAGCGAGTCCATTTGATTTCAGGTGCGTCATTGCCGCATGACTGTAGACGGCGCTGCCTCCGGTGGCAATAACATGACTGACGCAATCGAGTTTTAGAAGGATACGCTCTTCAACCTCACGCAACGCCATGTAGCCTTGGGTATCAACAATATTCTGCAGGGTTTGCCCCAGGGATGTCTGGATAAGGACGTCCGTATCGACGAAATCGCGTGCTGTCAACTTCGCTAAAATAACGCCGATCGTGCTCTTTCCTGAACCGGGCATACCGATCAAAACAATATTGGACGGATCTTTTAGCATGGTAACAACGCGCAAACAGGTGCTAGTTTTTGAGGTCGCTTTTCAATTTGTCCATCTCAATCTTATAGCATTCCGGACAATAACCATGTGAGAAGTCGACGTCCCAATGATCCTTAAAATAGGCTTCCAAACGAGACCATGATTCTTTATCGTCCCGTACTTTCTTGCAGATGGAACAAATAGAAATCAAGCGTCGAAGCTCGGCAATCTCACTAATATCCTCAATCACCAGCAGCACAAGCGGCCTTTCCTTGTAGTAAAAGGGAGAAGCGGTAATAAGCGCATAGATCTCTATTTTATTGCCGTCCCGGAGGATCTCCAGTTTTTTGCGATGGCGCACAACACGATTGCCCTGGAAGGCTTCAGTAACGGAATTTCTGATAAAACAGTCCTTACACATCGGTCCTCGACCACATCCTTCCGGCACATCAACAGCGTGCAGGCAGTTCAGCACCTCACCGCCGCGCCGTTTAAGGACGGACGGCCGCTTAAGCAGCAATAACTCGGCCGCCGCCGCGTTGTACTCTTGAATTCTCACGTCGTCGTCGACCACAAAGATGAGCGAAGGGATTGCATCGAATACTGATCTGAGAATGTCTTTGTCGCCGCTGTCTTTTACATCCATATCATCCTCTCTTATGGAACAGAATGGACTCGAGATGAGCTGGACTCGGCCCCTTCATTGAAATGTTAAATATAACTAAAACGCCGCATAGTACCCGGCTATGCGGCATTTTTAATAAATAGTATATTTCATATTTTTTTGCAAATTCTATAACATAATTTATATGAGTGACTGACCCGTCAAACCGCATTCGAATCGCTGTTCGTTGACCTCGGTTCCCCACCGGGTCCCGCTGTGCGATTCAACCAGCGTGAATCCGTTTTTTTCATAAAGATGCCTTGCGGCACTCAGCCCCTCGAATGTCCACAGATAGATTTTCCGATACCCCCTGTGCCGGCAAAAGCTGACCGCGGTCTCGATGAGCCGGTTGCCGATGCCTTTTCCTCGCAAGACATCCGACATAATGAACCATCGAAGATGTGCGCCCCGGCTTTCAGCCTGATTGCCGTCGATGGCGATGGCACCCTCGACCCGGCCGTCAGCCTTGACCGTCCAAAAACCGTCGCGGCTCTCTTTATAACCCTTGAGAAATTCAGAAAGCTCTATGGCGACTTTCGCCTCGAAAAAGAGCCCGAACCCCCAGTGCTGATGGTAGTAGACGCCGTGAAGTTCGACGACGCGTCCCAGTGATCCCGGTATATACTTCTTTGTTATGTTGAACTCTGCCATGAAAACCTCCGCTTAAAATACGGCCTACAACAGCCAAACCCCAAGACGGCAATTGATCCTATTGCTAAAATAATTAAGCCCTCGGGGAGTTTTTCTTTGAAATCCTTAAATAGAGCGGAATGGATAATCTTTTTTTTAAATCGGATGCTGTTTGAGCGGCTGTCTAAAAAACACCCCGATCCCTCAAATAATTCTGTGTTGACATATTTTGCAATAACAATATACGAATGTATAACAGGATAAAAGTGCGCAATATTTATTGAAACATAATGGGTAAGTCCATTGGACATGTCAAGGACAATGTAGGGAGAAAATCATGACTCAAAACAAAAAATTTAAAGCAAGACTCGAAGAAATCAACCGGCTGGCCGATGCACTGGAAGCCCGTCGATCAGACCTCCAGGAATCCGCAGCCATAGATGCCGGATTTCCCGTAAAAATTACCGGCATCGAGGTGGACCTGGCCGTGGACTATTTGCGAACCCTGGAACAGGATATCCCTTGGATTGAAAACGGCAAGCCTTACGGAACCGTGGCCACGATATTTGCATACGACGCGCCGGCCGTCGTACTGGGCCGTCTGGGCGGATCGGCCCTGCTCACCGGCAACCGCCTCCGGTTCAGCGTTTCATCCCAGACGCCCCGAACAGCCGCGATTTTAGCACAAATCTGTCAATCTTTCCCAACCATGGAGCCCATGATCGATCTGGACAACCGGGAATTCGGCAAACGGTGCGTTGAAGACAACGATGTCCGGGTTCTCTTTATCTCCGGGGCTTCGGCTGTCGGAGACGTCTATCGGAAACAACACACCGCCTTTGACAAACTCTTTTTTGCAGGTCCCGGCGGCATGCCGGCAGCCATTGTGTTCGAAGATGCCGATGCCCGGGCAGCAAGCCGGTTCATTGCCCGGCGGGCGTTTATCAATGCCGGCCAATACTGCACCACCCTGAAAAAAGCTTACATTCATCGCAGCATCTACGATAGCGTTCGGGATAACATACTGAGTACGGCTCAAAACATGAAAGTGGGAGACCCCTTTGACCCGGATACCGAAATCGGACCGATTCTGGTGGAACGCACCCGAAAAATCGTTGAAAATGCCCTTGAAAAATGCCGGCCTGCGCACCTGATTACCGGGTCCATCAACGGGCAGGTCATTTATCCGCTGGTCCTTGAAACCGAGACCGCTCACATTCCGGATCTCGAACTTTTTGGCCCGTTTCTTCTCTTAAAACCCTTTGACGATCCCGATCAAGCCGTTTCAGAACTGGTCCAGACCCGGTACGGCTTTCTCTTGTCCTTTTTCGGATCACCTTCGGAATCGATCAGAACGCTCTTTCATGATAATTTCGGCATGGTGCATGACAATCCGGATTTCACGTTCACGCCGCTGCGGCTGCCTTTTGGGGGAAAAAATGCGAGCGGCTGGATTCTGGAACGCAAAGGGGATCAGTATATCGAGCGGGACGGAGCGTTTCTCTACAGCAAGGAACTGGTCTATTTTGACCAATAGGGAGTCAGGGATGTCGTTGATAAACTCTAACCCTGATTGAGCAAGAGTTGAGGATGCCCCAGATCCAAGGCGACCGAGGGTAAAGCCCCGCTAATACAGCGGGATAAACTTCCGTCGTCTACCGCGAGCCCTCGGCAACGAAGGAGACGGGATATCATCGGCTTTCGCTCAATCAGGGTTTTAGATATTTCGCCTTGAGCTTCATAATCCGTTCCAAAGACTTCATTCCTTTGGCTTTCATGGAATAAGACCGCTTCTGGACATCGAATATTTCCCTGAATGCGTTTTCGATGTCAGGCCCTGCATGGCAGATCAGGGGCATGTCGATACCTGCCGACAATATCCGCCCGATAGCGGTTTTAAGATCATAATGCTTTTGAATGGCGCCCATATCCAGGTCATCGGTCATGACAACACCGCCGTAACCCATCTGTCCCCGCAAAAGATCCTCGGCGATGATCTTCGACAGGCTCGCCGGCCAGTCCGGATCGATTCCTTTGTAGCGAATATGCGACAGCATAATGCCGGCCACATCATGCGCAATGGCGGCTTTAAAGGGAAGCAGATCGAAGCCTTTCGCGGCATCCATATCAATATCCAAATCCGGCAATTCCAAATGGGAATCGAGCACGGTCCGGCCGATGCCCGGGAAATGCTTGGCCACTGCCATGATGTTTTCAGCCTGAAGATGTTCGATCACCGCACTTCCCAGGTGTGAAACCCGGTCCGGATCATGGCCGAATGCCCGGTCCGCCATGACGCTGTTGATATCTTTCGGTGCCACATCCATCACCGGCGCCAGATTCATGTTGATGCCCACGTCCGCCAGCTCTTTTGCCGTTGTTTTGGCAAAAAAGACGGCATCCTCGACCCCTTTCATTGACGGATTGCCCGGAAAACGCGTAAACGGTTCATTGAGACGGGCGACTTTTCCGCCTTCCTGGTCAACGGCGATCAATAGCGGCGGCTGTCCCATGGATCGCGCATAGTCCTGCATTGAAACGCATAAGTTTTTGATCTGGTCCGGATCGATGATATTTCCGGCAAAGAGAATGATGCCGCCCACCTTTAACGTGTCGATGAGATATTTGAGTTCAGGATTCAACGCGATACCGTCGAATCCCGCCATCAGGCGCTGCCCGGCTGATTGTTCGGGTGTAAATGAAGTTATATCCATTTTAATCCTTATATAATACCATCCCCGCCCACCCCTTTTCTTCCGCTTTCCAGGTGCATCGAAATCCATTCCGGGTAAACTCGCCCAAAAGGTCCTCAACTTCATTGGCGGTGATGCCCGATAGCACCGCCGCACCGTTTTTTTGCAATATCCCGTCCATGTGAGAACAAAGCCGCCTGAGGGTGGGATAGCGAAGATTGGCCATAATCAAAGCATAGGATTCTTTGATGTCTTCAACCCCGGTGTCAAGAATCGCAATTCGATGTTCAAGGCGATTCAATTTGACGTTTTTTTTGGCTTCAGTCCTTGCGCAGGGATCGATATCGATCCCGACGGCCCGCCGTATCCCCAGCAATACGGCGGCAATGGCCAGCACTCCGGACCCGGTACCGATATCCAGAGCCTGTGAATTATCGGCCGTGAGAATACCCTGATTTGCGGATAAAGCCGCTTCTATCCCCAGAATTGCCAACCGGGTGGTGGGGTGATCCCCGAATCCGAATGAAGCACCTTTTAAAATTTCGATAACGATGTCTTGGAAAGCGGGCTCGAAAACCATGTCCGGCGGCTTCAGAACCACGCGCTTTGAAATTCGAACGGGCCTGTCGTAAGATTTTTCGATAAACGAGCATCCGAATTGATAGGTGTATTTGAGATCCCGGCTTAAAACCAGATCCCTGATCACGGCCTTCAGTGTGCTTGCATCCACCATTTTCTCTTCACACAGCCGTTTTTTGAGTTTACCAGGGGTCAGTCTTTGTTTTGATTCATCGACCATGGCCAGCACTTCCCGGCGGACCGTCTCCTGATCTTTTTTCGGATTTTCAAGGGTTTTGAAAGACAAGGTCTTCATCCTTATCTAAAAGTCATCTCAAAAAAGTCTTTTCGGCCGATATCGGCGTTGAGCACTTCGTCTCAAGTCCTCGACACACTTGAGTATACGTGTCGAAGATCCCGTTAACAAACGGGGCGGGTTGATCCTCGGCCTCGTTTTGATCTCGACCGAAAATCCTAATTTTGAGATGACTTCTAATGTCGGCCCAATTGATACTTTCGGACCGCCCGCTCGTGTTCTTTGAAATTGGATGAAAAATAGTGAGTGCCATCTTTTTTGGAAACAAAGTAGAGATATTGGGTGTCCGCCGGATAAAGCGCCGCCTCAATGGCTTTAACACCGGCATTTGAAATCGGTCCGGGTGGAAGTCCTCTCATGGTGTAGGTATTATAAGGTGTCGGGCTCTCTAAATCTTTTCGGGTGATATTCCCATCATAGTCCTGGATACCGTAAATGACCGTGGGATCGCTTTCCAGACGCATCTTTCGTTTCAGCCGATTATGAAAAACCGAAGAAATAATGGGACGTTCCCCGGCAGCGCCGGACTCCTTTTCGATGATCGATGCCAATGTGATCACTTGGTGAATGGTCATTCCAAGGGCTTTGGCCCGATCTTTCCACTTTGTCGTGAAAACTTCCCTGAACCGCTTGATCATGGTTCGTATGATGTCTTTTGGCGTCGCGTTTATCGTAAAGTAATAGGTGTCCGGAAAAAGATATCCTTCAAAGGTTTGGGCATGGATCCCCAAAGAATGTACAAATTCAGGGTCAGTAGCGGTCTTAAAAAAATCGGCTTCCGTTCCCAATCCTGAGGCCTCCACAGCCCGCGCAACCTGCCTCAGGTTGTACCCTTCGGGAATGGTCATCCGGTGCATCAGCACCTTGCCTTCCACCATAGTTTGGAGTATTTTTTCCGGCGTCATGGCATTGGAAAACTTATATTCCCCGGCCTTGATATGTTTGTCATACCCTTTGATGCGGGCAAATAATCTGAATTTGATTGGATGAAGAATCAAGCCTTTGTCATAAAGCATTACCGAGAACGCTTTGAAAGCTTGGCCGGGTCGAACCATAACCACCTGTTGGACCGATCCATTACCTGCCGGTGTTTTTGCGTCGGAATCGATATTCAGATAGACGCCGGTAACACCCGCCAGAAGAACAAACAATAAGATTAAAACGGCAACACCCAGTTTCTTCAAATTTAGAACACTCCCTTAATGAAAAGATATCTTAATTTTATTCCAAACGAACATGAATTGTCAAAGAAGTATTGGCCGCTGCTTTAGACTATAGTGATCGGTATTTTTGTTAGATCTTTTAAATCGCTTGATTTTATGCCCCAAATGTTTATGATTTATTATAGTTCCGGTTGAAATATGTGACTCTTAAAATTTCTTTCGATGTGCTGTTCCAATGAATATAGAACGCAAACCAGGTAAAATTTATCAGGGATTTGAGCAAGGCCCTATTCGACCCCCCAGCGAAGCCAACAGCCTCCTTATCCGTGTCACCCGCAACTGCCCATGGAATCGATGTACTTTCTGTCCGGTTTACAAAGGCTTACGGTTTTCCATCCGGCCCAAGGATCATGTGATCAAAGATATCGATTCGGTTTTTCGAAGCGTTGAGATCATTCAACAGACGGCCCGTGAAAAGGGAAAAGTCCCCCTGGCCCAAATTCGTAAAGCTGCCGGAAATGATCCTCATCCGGATCCCCGTGCCTTTAATGCCGCTTTGAACTGGGTTGCCGGCGGAATGCAATCGGTGTTTATCCAGGATGCAAACAGTTTGATTATCAAACCTGCAGATTTGGTGGAAATCCTGATCCATCTCAAAATGCGTTTTCCCTGGATCGATCGGGTCACGTCCTATGCCCGTTCTCATACCATTGCCCGAATCAGCGATGGCGATCTGAAAGCCGTAAAAAACGCGGGCTTGAACCGAATTCACATCGGCCTTGAATCCGGTTCGAACAACGTGCTGAAGATGACCCAAAAAGGGGTAACCAAAGAAACCCACATCAAGGCAGGCCTCAAGGTCAGAAAAGCCGGCATGGAATTGTCCGAGTATGTCATGCCGGGGCTTGGCGGCAAAACCTTTTCCAAGGAACATGCCGTCGAGACCGCCGATGCCCTGAATCGAATCAACCCGGATTTTATCAGGCTCAGAACCCTTGCCATTCCCGACAACGTGGCGCTGTATGACAACTTTGAATCGGGAACTTTTAAAAAATGCACGGATCTGATGATGGCCGAGGAGACGCTGCTTTTCATCGAATCTTTAAACGGCATCACCAGTATGGTGAAAAGCGACCATATCCTGAATCTTTTTCAGAACCTGGAAGGAAAATTGCCGTCGGACAAAGAACGCATGCTCGATATTCTTAGCAGATTTCTGGCCATGACGCCGGATCGGCAATGCCTCTATCAGGTGGGCAGAAGGCTCGGGTTTTTCTCCCGTCTATGCGACATGGAAAATCCCCGGAACCTGGAAAGGGCTGAAAGGGCCTGCAAAGATTTCGGCATTACCCCGGAAAATGTGGATGTAGTGGTGGATGAATTGATGAAGCGATTCATCTAGTTTTCGGTGCAAATAAATCTCATTTCAGAACTGGAATTTGAAAACTTAAAGGAGTGCCCATGACCGAGCAGAACGGAGTAATTGTTTATTCAAAGGATGGAAACCTTGTGGTTCCGGATTTTCCGGTGATTCCCTTTATCGAAGGCGACGGCATCGGACCCGACATCTGGCGAGCCGCCCGGCGAGTGCTGGATGCAGCTGTATCGCGTGTTTTCGGAAACAAACGCAAAATTCAGTGGATGGAGGTTTTAGCCGGTGAAAAGGCCTTTAATCAAACCCAATCCTGGCTTCCCAACAATACCCTGGAAGCCATCAGAATCTATCGCGTGGCCATTAAAGGACCGCTGACCACCCCCGTGGGTGAAGGCATCCGGAGCATCAATGTCGGCCTGAGGCAGGAGCTCGATCTTTATGCATGCGTTCGGCCGGTAAAATATATTGACGGCATCCCGAGCCCTATGCTCAGACCTTCGGAAGTGGATATGGTTATTTTCCGAGAAAATACCGAAGATGTTTACATGGGTCTCGAGTGGATGGCAGGTTCCGACACCGCCCAAAAAATCATTGATCTGGTTAAAGCCGAAGACGGCCGAAGCATCCGGAGCGACTCGGGTATTGGCATAAAACCAATCAGCCGCTTCGGCACCCAACGGCTGGTTCGCATGGCCATTGAATATGCCCTTGCGCATCGGAAAAAAAGTGTTACCATCGTTCACAAAGGAAACATCATGAAATTCACCGAAGGTGCGTTCCGAAACTGGGGGTATGACGTCGCACAAGAAGAATTCAAAGACAAGACCATTACCGAAGATGTACTGTGGGAAAAACACGGGGGAAAATTCCTTCGGGTAAAGTCTTGATAAAAGACCGGATCGCGGATGCCATGTTTCAGCAGATTCTGTTGCGGCCTTCAGAATACGATGTGCTGGCCATGCCCAATCTCAACGGGGACTACATGTCCGACGCCCTGTCCGCCATGGTGGGAGGGCTCGGCCTGGCACCGGGCGCAAATATCGGCGACGGCATCGCCCTTTTCGAAGCCACCCATGGAACAGCACCGAAATATGCGGGACAGGATAAGGTGAACCCCGGATCCTTGATTCTCTCCGGCGCCATGATGCTCGATTATCTCGGATGGAAAACAGCCGCGGACAGCGTTCGAAAAGGACTGGCAAAGGCTGTGGCCAATAAGCGGGTGACGTATGATCTGGCCCGGCAGATGGACGGTGCCCAGGAAGTCAAATGCTCGGAGTTTGCGGAAGAAATCGTTCGTCAGATGTAGGCAGCTATGGATCACAGCATCAAACTGAGATATGGAACGCAAATCATCCCCCTGCCCCTTTCTGAACAGGCGGATATTTTTCAGATCCGGGAACCGGATCAAAAAATAACGCCGTCGCTGTTTTCATCGAGACTGGAAGCCGGACTCCAACGAATGCATCCGGATCTATCGGATGTCTCCATTGTTGTCGGTGATAAAACCCGGCTGTGCGGTTACCCGGAGTATCTGCCGGTACTTGTAAATACCCTGGCGGATTTTGGAGCCCGTCGGAACCGACTGACCGTTTTCATCGCCTACGGCACCCATGCGCGCCAATCAGACGATGAATGCCGCGCGGCCTATGGAGATGTCTTTAAAAATCTCCGGTTCATCCATCACGACTGCACAGATGACCGCTGCTTTTCGAATTTGGGAAAAACCGCCAGGGGTACACGGGTTCGAATTCGAAAGGATATTCTTGACACAACGTTTCTGGTGACTTTCGGCGCAATTTCCCATCATTATTTTGCCGGCTATGGCGGCGGTCGAAAGCTGGTTTTTCCGGGACTCGGACACCGGGAATCCATCTACCACAACCATGGACTTTTTCTGGATCGAGATCGCCATACCCTTTCATTGCACTGCCGGTCCGGAGTGCTGGACCGAAATCCGCTGGCCGAAGATTTGGCGGAATTTGAAACCTTCCGGCCTGCGGATCTGGCCGTCCACGGCATCCTCGACAGCAAGGGCCGGGTTTGCGACCTGCTGACGGGAAGCGGAACCGGTCATTTCCGAAACGCGTGCGCTATGCACGGGAAGAACTGCGAAATTGCCACTGACCGGGAATACGGTCTTGTCATCGCTTCCGGCGGGGGATTTCCAAAGGATATCAATTTTATCCAAAGTCACAAAGCCATCGAAAATGCGTCAAAATTTGTTCAGGACAACGGGACCCTGATTGTTCTGGCCCAATGCGCCGACGGCATCGGATCCGGCACCTTTCTGCCCTGGTTTGGCATGGGGGATTGGGAAACAGCATTTGACAAGCTGGCGAAAAATTATGAGGGCAACGGCGGCACAGCCCTTTCCATGATGGCCAAATCGCAGCGCATCCGAATTCTTATGGTTACGGATCTCGATGAAAAACGCTGCCGTACCATCGGCGTTGAAAAAATCTCCGTGGATCAGGCGAAAACATTCATAAACGCATCAACCGGACCCCTCGCAGCCATACCCAATGCCGCACTGTTGGTCAAAATTTCAGAAAAGCAATAAAATCAAATATGTTAAGAATCTGATTTATTTGTAAAACCCCTTGACATTCGGATTTTAAAAAAATAAGCAATGCCAGCAAAAATACTTTGAGCATCGGAAATGGATGGGATTGAGGCGCTATGCAGGATTTCGTATGTGATGCCTTGAGCTTATCTTATTGGTTGTAATTTGAACGATATTTATTTATAAAATAATAGCTTTTGATCTTTATTTTATATCTAAGATCAAAAGCTATTATATTTTAAAGTGAAATTTTGCTTAAGGATTGAGTTTTCTTACCAGTTTGAATAAAGATAGTTTCGTATAAAGTCTTAACAGCTCCGTTTTCGTCACTCCCGCGAAAGCGGGAGTGACGGTGATTGGGACTTTTTACGAATTCATCAATAAAGGATGAATACCATGAAGGATTCCGAATCGACCTGTGCGCGTTGCACCATAAAATTGTCGGAAAGAATTTGTCGAAACCCTGACGGCAAATCCCTTCCAAACTGCCCGACCCAAGACAAACAGCAGCTGCTTAAAATGTGTCAAGAAGCGTATGAAAAGCCGGCTGTTTCAAAATTCGCGAGACAAGCTTCAATCCAGGAAGCCGAGGGATACAGCGACAGGGAGCTTGGGTATGACTTTGTCAGGCCCGCCAAACCCCGCATATTGGAGATTATAGAATTTTCAAAAAAAATGAAATACAAACGCATCGGTCTTGCATTTTGTGCCGGTCTGACCAAAGAAGCCAAAGTAGTTGACCGAATTTTTTCGTCAAATGATTTCGATTTAACATCCGTGATTTGCAAAGTCGGCCGGGTCCCGAAAGAAACCATTGGACTTCAGGACGATCAAAAGATCGCCATCGGTTGCTTTGAATCCATGTGCAATCCGATACTGCAGGCGATGGTACTCAATGATGCGAAAACTCAATTCAACGTTTTGCTGGGGTTGTGTGTGGGGCATGATTCTCTTTTCCTGCAACACGCCAAAGCGCCTTGTACGGTGCTTGCGGTGAAAGATCGTCTGCTGGGTCATAATCCTTTGGCTGCAATTTACACTATTGACGGGTATTATAGAGCACTCAAATAGGAGAATGAAGGTTCGGTATTGATACACCTGTATTTTCTTGACATTTGAATGTTAAGAAAATAACAAAACAGGTAAATATTGAACTTTAGAAGAGAGAACTATAGGGAGTATTCATGGGGAAACCTAAATTAAAAGCGCATATCATCAATCCTGAATGGTGCAAAGGATGCGGCATCTGTATCCATTTCTGCCCTAAAAATGTCCTGGAACTCAATGACAACGACAAGGTATTTCCAGCCCGGCCTTCAGATTGTATCTGCTGCAAGCTTTGCGAATTCCGATGTCCGGATCTTGCCATTGAAATCGAAATCGAACAGGAAGCGCAATGAAAAAAGATAACATCAAATTTATTCAAGGAAACGAGGCGTGTGTGGAAGGCGCACTATACGCGGGGCTCGACTTTTTTGCCGGCTATCCCATCACGCCGTCGACGGAAATCGCCGAACTGCTATCCTATCGGCTGCCCCAAAAAGGCGGCAAGTTTATTCAAATGGAAGACGAAATTGCATCCATGTGCGCCATTATCGGTGCGTCCCTTACGGGCAGCAAAGTCATGACCGCCACCAGCGGTCCCGGATTTTCTCTGATGCAGGAAGCTTTGGGGTACGCCGTCATGGCGGAGATTCCCTGCGTGGTCGTCGATGTCCAGCGCGGCGGACCTTCCACCGGAATCCCGACCCATGTCAGCCAGGGAGATGTAAACCAGGCACGGTGGGGGACCCACGGCGACCATGCCATTGTTACCATTACGGCGTCTAATCACCAGGATGTGTTTAAAACCACCGTTGATGCGTTCAATATTTCAGAAACATACCGGACACCGGTCATCCTGTTGTATGACGAGGTCGTGGGCCACATGCGGGAACGATTGGTTGTGCCCAAAAAAGGAGAACTCCCGCTGGTGCAGCGGCTCCGGACCTCGGTAAAGGAAGGCGTCGATTATCACCCTTACCTGCCCCGGGAAGACGGACGCCTCCCCATGTCCGACTTCGGCGCCGTTCATCGATATAACGTTACCGGGCTGTTTCATGACATGTGGGGATTCCCCTCGGACAACCCCGATATCGTGCACGGCCTTCTCCGCCATTTGGTGGATAAGATTCAAAACAATGTTAATGAAATTACCCGTTATAGGGAATACCACTTAAAAGACGCTGAAATTGTCCTGGTTTCATACGGATCCTCAGCCCGATCCGCCAATCATGTGGTGGTCGCCAGAAGAGCAAGGGGCGAAAAACTGGGTATCTTGGAACTCCAGACTTTATGGCCGTTTCCCTATGATCTTGTCCGGGAGAAGTGCGCCAACGCAAAATACGTCGTGGTTGTGGAAATGAATATGGGCCAAATCATGGAGGAGGTCCGGAAGGCCGTGGACCGGCCCGAAAAAGTCTTTCTGGCCAATCGAATCGACGGTTCTTTTATTACGCCGACGGATATCCGAAGTATACTGCGGCTGATCCAGGGAAAAGGAGTGTAATTCATGGCGGTAAAGGATTATATCAGGGAAAGATTTTTCCCGCATATCTGGTGCCCGGGTTGCGGACACGGCATTGTGATGAACAGCCTTCTAAGAGCTCTGGGCGAGCTTGGGATGAGCAAAAATGAAATCGTCATGGTTTCGGGGATCGGATGTTCAGCCCGCATCTCGGGGTATCTCGACTTTCATACGCTCCACACCCTTCACGGCCGCGCGCTGGCGTTTGCCACCGGTGTTAAGATGAGCCGGCCCGAGTTAAATCTCATCGTCCCCATGGGGGACGGCGATGCACTGGCCATCGGCGGGAATCATTTCATTCACGCCGCCCGGCGAAATATCGATTTAACGGCTATCGTCATGAACAATCGCATCTACGGGATGACCGGCGGACAATATTCTCCCCTTTCGGGATATGGAACCATGGCCACCACAGCACCCTACACCAATATCGACCACGCCTTCGACACCGTTGAATTGGCCACAGCGGCAGGCGCTTCCTTTGTCGCCCGAAGCACCACCTACCATATTCAGCAACTGACCAAAATTTTAAAACAGGCCATTTTGCATGAAGGGTTTTCAGTGGTGGAAGTCCTGACCCAGTGCCCGACCTATTTTGGCAGAAAGAACCGAGCCGGGGGTGCCGTCGAGATGATGGAGTCATATAAAAAGGATACCACGTCCATTGGATCCAAAGCCAAAAAAGAAAACCCGGACCTGATCGAAAGGGGAATTTTCGTTCAAAAAGAACTGCCGGAATATTGCGATGAATATGATAAGGTTATCGAAAGGGCAAAGGCTAAGATGCCCAAGGAATAGCCTGAATCTTGCATGAAAATTAATGAGAATGTTTAGGTTATTTCCCGGAAGTCGGATGATGATCTTTTTTTCTCATTAATTTTCACCCAAAAAGCGAGCCGGAGGCTTTCATCTGCTGCGTTATTAAGGGCTCGCAATCCCGCCAAGGCGGGATGACTTCGCCCTTAAGTGCCTTGCATATGAAACCCTCCAATTCGTGAAAAATTCAGGTAAAAAGGAATCAGACATGGAACGATGCAGATTGGTATTTTCCGGATCCGGGGGACAGGGCGTGATTACCGCGGCCATCATCCTGGCCGAGGCCGCCGTACTTTATGAAAACATGATGGCGGTACAATCCCAGGTTTACGGACCAGCGGCCAGAGGGGGCGCCACCCGCACCGACGTTATTATTTCCGAATCGAACATCAACTTTCCCAAGGTCCTCCAGCCCAATGTGCTGGTCTGTCTGACCCAGGAAGCCTATAATACATTTTATCCCATTATCCGGCCGGGAGGACTTTTGATTACAGACAGCCGTTTCGTGAAAATCCAGAGGAAGGTGGATGCGCAGCAAAAAGAACTCCCCATGTATCGGCACGTTATGGAAAGCATCGGGAAACCCATTGTGTTCAACATCTGTATGCTGGGTGCGGTGGTTGGATTGACCCAACTCGTAAAATCCGAATCCATTATGGAAGTGCTGAAGGAAAGAATTCCTTCAGGACTTTTAAAGATGAACCGTGAAGCGCTCGATCTGGGAATGAAGCTGGCAGAGGGTGTTGAAAACTAGAAGCTGATGTTTCAAGACCCGTCCTCTTCTGCCCATGATACCTCGCCCGCCGGATTGTATATCCATATCCCTTTTTGTGTTAAAAAATGTTCCTATTGTGATTTTTATTCCATAACCGACCCGTCGCTTCAACTGCTGTTTGCGGATGCCTTGATTTCCGAAATGAAGATGATCGGAAAAACCGGTCTGGTATACGATACCTTATACATCGGCGGCGGCACCCCGTCGGTTCTTGACGATGCGGTTTTAAAAAAAATCATCGACGCTGCCGGACAATGTTTCGATATCTTATCCGATGTTGAAACCACCCTGGAAGTCAATCCCGGTACGGTGACGCTGAACCAATTTAAAAATTACCGGAAAGCCGGCGTCAACCGGATCAGCATCGGCATCCAGTCCTTCAATCCGGAAAATCTTGGCTTCTTAGGAAGAATCCATTCGGTTATAGATGCTGAAACCGCGGTAAAATGGGCTCAAAAAGCCGGATTTAAAAACATCGGGCTCGATCTGATATACGGGATTCCCGGTCAAACCGACGAATCATGGCTCAAGGATTTACAAACAGCCGTGAACTTACGGCCGCAGCATCTTTCCTGTTACATGCTCTCTTATGAACCGGGCACGCCCATGCACATGGATCTTCAAAACCAGGCTTTTAAACCCCTTCCCGAGGAACAGGTCTGCAAGCTGTATGAGATTGCCGTAACGTTTTTAAGCGCTCATCACTATATTCAGTATGAAACATCAAACTTCGTCCAAGAAGCTGTGGGCGGCCGCGGCACTAAAAGCGCTTTGACCTATGCCTCGCGGCATAATATGAAATACTGGAATTTTGCACCGTATATCGGCCTGGGTCCTTCAGCCCATTCTTTCATGGATCAAAAGCGATTCTGGAATCATTCGAGCGTGGAAAAATATATCGGAGAGCTTTCGGCAGGCAGGCTTCCGCGTGCGGGAGAGGAATCGTTGAACCGGGAACAACAGTGGATAGAGGCTGTTTATCTGGGTCTGAGGCAAACCAAAGGCATTGCCGTTGATGCGTTTGATAAAAAGTTCGGCGTAAACTTCAAGGATAAGTACGCCGGGATCATCGCGGATCTCCAAGAAAAAGGGCTGATGAAATCGTCCATGGACCGCTATGCGCTGACTTCCAGGGGGATGTTGTACTTAGATGCGATCGCGGCCATGTTCATATAAAATTGCTTTACAATTTTATGTGGAGAGCGTCTTAATCAGCACGCTGATATAGAATCTGGCGTGGCTCAAGGGTGCGGCCATGTTGGCCCGATGATTGGCCAGGATGCCGCCAAGGGAGCTGTCGGTGATGATCCACGGACTGATTTCTGCGGCCTCACGGCACGATTCAATGGCATGATGGATTGTATCGATCCCCCGCCGGGAATCGATGATCGGTCTGAAATCTTCAAGGACGCCCTCAAGGATAGTACCCATGGCGCTGGCAATCCCTTTGGCATAGAAAAAGTAGTCGTCGGCCTTGAAATAACTGACCGAACTGCCGTCGTCCTCTTTGGTTTTGACCAGATTTTCTTCGCAGCTTCCCAGCAAGTCTTCGAAATCCATCAGCAAGGGAATTAAATTATCTGTCCGGGTGTGAAATTTGGCCTCTCCTTTATCAAGCTTTTTGATATAGGCCCTGAGTGCATTGAGACTGGCGTTGTATTTGGTTTCCGGGGACGGGAACCAGTATTTGCGGGCCTTGATCATCAACCAGTTCATGCTGTTTTCAAGATTCTCGTCAAATGCCGCGGTGGCGCCGGTTCTGGATATCCGTTCGGTCAGGGCAACCACGGTGCGACGGGTCACCTCAAGGACCCCCAACTGGAAATTGTTGACGTTGTCCGTAAAATTTAAAATATCATTGGGCCGCCACCCATAAAATCTTTCATTCAGCTCATAATTTAGGGGCGCTATGGCGGCTTCGACAAACGCCACCCCGACGGCCTTGGATTTGGTCTCCCCGGCTTCCGGAGCTTTATGGGCCGGTTCTTTTTGTGCTTCAACCATCGTTTTCCCATGTGCTGCCTCTGCAGGATGCTCGGCTTTTTTCTCAGCGGTTTCGTGGGTCGGGGCCGCCGGCTGATGGGTCGGAGCTTGTGCCTTGACTGCCGGAGCCGGGGTCTCGTGCGTCATCGTTTGTGCTTCCTGGGCCGAACCCGTCATTTCATGGGACGGGGCCTGGACGGATTTCGATGCTTTTTTCAACATCCTGTTTGGCCAGATGAATGACCTGATCCGCATTGACCACGCCGACGAGTTTGTTGGCGTTGTCGATAACCGGTATCGACGACAATCCGTGCCGGTCAATGAGCGATTTGATCCTTTTGGTTTCAATGCCGGTGCGGACGGAATGTATATCGGTACTCATAAAATCTTTGAGCGGAGGTTTCCGGGGAAGCGAACATCAGTTGATTTATGGTAACGATACCGAGAAGCGTCTGGTTTTCATCCACCACAAACAATTGGTCCGGCTGCGTTATTCCACGACGGGTGTTTTTGAGATATTGCATTGCTTCATTGGCGGTCAGATCCTTGTCCAGAGCAACAAAATCCGTTGTCATGATCCCACCGGCCGTATTCTTGTCATATGCCAAAGAGCCGGTTGTCGTTTCATGGCCTTTTTCTTCTGTTATTTCGCGTGACGGTTCTTTTTCGCCGGTCTGGTGCAAGGTTTCCGGCGGCGGGCTGTTTTTGGAAGATTCTTGGGCCAACTGATTTTCGTATTTCTGTGCCATCCGAATTTCGGCAGGTTTTTCGAGATACCCGAGGACAGCGCCGACGACCCATATGGCGACTACGCCTATCAGGGTGAAAAAAATGACGCGCTTGGCGGCAAATCGTTTGAATTCGGAAGTCTTGGTATGATCGTTTTCACCGGGGGTTGGATTTTCCATAATATCTCCGTTTAGGATTTTGGATTCGTCTGACGATTAAACCTATATTGATATATTCCGCAATTTTCAAGGAAAATATTACAGGACTAAACCTTGCACGAGCCGTAGGCTTTCATCCGACCGAATCAAGTAACGAACTATATTGAGCGATTATCGAGGTTGCTGTAGATACAAGGAAGATGTCTTTCCGCAATAGTCAGCTATGCGGGACGTCATCTGACGCAGTAGATGCGGTAAGATCGGCAATCCCAAGGGGTTTCAAATTTTAAAAATACAAATAAAAATACCTTAATAGCCATAAAAAATATTCTATCCCCTTTTAAAATTTGAAACGCTCAATATAGTTATCTGTTTCTCAGTTTACGTATATCACCGATACGGATGGTAACATTCTGTGCGTCGAAATATTCGATCAACGGGATCAGATACTTTCGGGAGACTCCGGTCATTTCTTTGAACTGCGGCGTTGAAATTTCTCCATGGAGTTTTAGAAATTCAACCAGCTTCTGCTTCAAATCCTTGACGGCGTCCGCATAAAAATAAAGATCCTCTTTGGCTTTCACAATCAGTCCCTGGTCCATGAGAAGCGCGATCACGTCTTTGGCCAGGGATTCCTCGATCTTAAAGGTTTGTTTGAGCTCTTTAAGATATGGCGGGGTCAGCCCGTTTTCACGATAGGCCTTCAGCACCTTGTCTCTGATATCCGCCTGATCCACGCCCAGCGAAACTTTATGTGAAGCCAGTCGAACCGAATTGTCCTCACTCACGACCGCATTGTCTTTGATCATCTGATTCAGCATCAGGTTAAAGAGCCTTGAACTCAGCACGCCTGGAAATTTGGATTTCAACTCTTCTTTTGACATCCCTGTTTTCAAAGGATTGGCGCTATGAAAGCCGCTTAAATATTCGGAGGTTTCTGATTTGAATGTATCAAAGCTTTTGCTGTGAATGTAGGTCTGGTTTTCTCTGTCCGCCAGAATGATTGTTCGCTTTGACAAGAGATTCTGAACGAATTGTTGGAGCTGTTTTTCATGCAGGCTGGTCATTATTTTAAGATCGGCATAGGCAACCCCCTGGTACCCGGACTCCTGCACATGATAAGAGATGATCTCTTCGGGATCATGCGTCATCAACCCTTTTAAACCTTCAATGACATCGGGTCTAAACCGCTTGTGTTTTTGCGGAATCGGATTGAGAACATTCCCGCCGCCGATGGTTCGCACCGGAGAATAGCTCCGGATCACAAAGTGGTCGTCTTTTATGACCGTCACCGGTGAATCGACCCGTATCTGAGCAAGGGCGGTTTCACCGGGAGGCAGTTCCTCCCTGTCGATGAGGACGACAATCCCGAGAACCTCACTGGTTCCGGTATGAAATCTCGCCCGCGTGCGATTTTTAAGCGGTTTTTTGTTGCTGCTCAAATAGTTCATTGATACGTCGATCATATAGCTCGGTTTCAACGCTCCGGGATTCGACAAAATATCGCCGCGATTGACAACAGCTTTCTCGAGCCCCTGAAAGTTGATGGCGGTTCTCATACCGGCTTCGGCTTTGGCAACGCTTTGGTTATGGACCTGGAGGCCCCGGACCTTGGAGGAAATCCCTGAAGGATACAGCATCACCATATCACCCACCTGAACCTGACCCGAAATCAACGTGCCGGTAATCACGGTGCCGAAGCCCTTCATGGTAAAAACCCGGTCCACCGGCAGCCGGAACAGGCTGGAAGGCGGGCGGCCAGGCAACCGGCCGCTCAACTCGTCCAGGGTTTTGATGAATTCCGGTATGCCGGCGCCGGTTATCGAGGAAACCGGTACAATGGGAGCTTCTTCCAAAAATGTTCCCCTGACAAAATCTCGAACATCCTCGACGACCAGCTCCAGCCATTCTTCGTCCACAAGGTCAGTTTTGGTCAAAACAACCAGCCCGTACCGAACGTCCAGGAGGGAGCAGATTTCCATATGTTCCCGGGTTTGAGGCATGACCCCTTCGTCCGCCGCAATCACCATGGCAACGATATCGATACCGGTGGCGCCGGCCACCATGTTTTTGACGAATTTTTCATGGCCCGGTACATCCACGATACCCACGCGCTGGCCACCGGGAAGATCAAGAAAGGCGAATCCAAGTTCAATGGTAATTCCTCGGCGCTTTTCTTCTTTGAGCCGGTCCGTGTTGATGCCGGTCAATGCTTTGATCAGCGCCGTCTTCCCATGATCGATGTGTCCGGCGGTACCGAGGATGATTTGTTTCAACTAAACCTCACTCCTTGACTATGAGACCTTTGAAAAACATCCCCTTTTGTCCAATCCTTGCGTCAGGTTCAAATTTCAATCCTCGAAATACTCAACTGTATGTCTGCGGTTAAAATTTTCACCTTCCTGAGCCTTAAACAAAATTGAACGTTTTTCAAAGGTCTCCTATTGTTTTTTACCACAAATAAGAACCTAAAATACGGATATTGGCATTTTTATAAAAAGCAGAATTCCGCCACTTTAGATCACTTCAAATTTTAGCTCATTTAAACTTGCCTGCTAAGGTTTTTTCTCTCTTTTTTTCCTAAAATATTCCATAACATATGCCATGCCCACCAGAAAAACGGCAAGGCCTGCAGCATAAACGATCTGTACTTTGCCGTAAAAAATACGGATCAAAAGAACCGAAAAACCAGCGCCGAATATTGCTCTGATGATAAATATTTGAAATGCGGTCATGGAATATCCTTGCCTAACGCTCAGGTCAGGCCTCATTAAATTACCTTGGAGGTTTAAAAACCATATCGCACAAGGGAGAAAGAGTCAACAACCACCCGCAAAGCGGATGGATTGAATTTGTCCGCTGCTTTTTGGCGGACAAAGGCAAAAGCACGCCTGCCCGCAACGCTCTCACTTCTGAAGCGGTCGGGTCAGTGCTTTCGACGTTGAACTTGCATCCGGGTGCAAAGCGCCGGGTTTGTTTTGCAAGCATCCTCACCAAGTTTGGTTGTGATATTTTCATCCAAAAGGCATAAATTGTCTTGAAATGGCCTATTCAATCTGCTATTTGATTTAGATTCATTTGGCCTATCGTTGGTTTAGTTCGTTATGATCGTTGAGATCGTTGAACCATCCTAACGACCATAGCCATTGACAGAATAAAGATTTTGATATTCGGATTTTGCTTGAACATGCCTTTTTGTTTAGGCATTTTAGATCATTTCAGATATTTTAGGCACTTTAGATCACTTTAGACATTTTAGGCACTTTTAGTTTGTATGGTGGGTGTAGCTCAGTTGGTAGAGCACCGGGTTGTGGCCCCGGTTGTCGTGGGTTCAAGTCCCATCACTCACCCCATTTTTTAATTATAGTGGCTGCTTGAGCTTTAGATCATCATTTGGCAGCCATTTGTTTTTTATTTGATCTTTGAAGGCTGTTCAATTTTTTTTCTATATCGATGAACGCTAAAATTTCAACCACCCCAGAGGAATAGGCTCTGCATTCCACAGGACAGGCAGACATACATTGAGTATCTCGAGGATTTATCCGGCTCAGGCGAGTTTGAAATCTGAGTCTGATACAGAAACTTGTCCGCCTCACCGCCACCGGCATCTTCGACCGGCGGATTGGGAAAAAGGGTCAGCATGCAATGGTCAAATTCTGCGCCCGTAGCTCAGCTGGATAGAGCGCCGGACTTCGAATCCGTAGGCCGCAGGTTCGAATCCTGCCGGGCGTACCAATAATTATAGGGGGTGGCCGGAATCAATCGGAATGGGTGGCCGGCTTCGACCGGAATCGGGGGCCGGCATCAGCCGGAATACGCATGACATTCTGAAATCTTATTAGAATAATAGCATTTTGTCACTTATTCGGTGATCCTCTTATTCGCAAATTTTTCTTGATTTTTAAATTAAAATCAGACAAATTGTTGTCATTTATAAACAAGTAGAAACTTTTTGTCGGTTTCTAAAAATGCAAGAATACCTTCGCTCGACTATCCTCCTATCCAGGCCCATAGATTCTCTAATGAAGCATATAACTCCGGCATCGAAAATCATGTGATTGATGGTGTGACCATAAAAATCTATAATCCCGAAAAAACCTTGGCCGATTGCGTTAAGTTCCGAAATAAGGTCGGTCTTGATACTGTGATAGAGGCGATTTCACCAGTCGTACCAAGAAAATAAAACCTTTTGGGACGCCACCGAGACGATCAAAGCCCGGTAATATTTTACCGGGCTTTTTCTTGACAAATTATGACTTATCAAATATATATAATATACAAATATGATAATTAAATATATCTGATGAAACTGTTGAAGTTAAATAATATATCCAAATTTTATTTTGGATATGAAGATATCGCAAAAGCGATGGGTATTAGCGCCGACTCTGCCAAAGTCACCGCCAGTCGCTATGTTAAACTAGGCATATTGGTGCGTGTAAAAAGAAACATTTATGTATTGCGCGATGTTTGGAAATCAGCGGGCAGGGAGGAAAAATTTTTGCTTGCCAATTTGGGACAAGTTCCTTCCTATATATCGCTCATGAGCGCACTGGATTATTATGAAATTACCACTCAAGTGCAAAGAAATTTTTTTGAGTCAGCGGCGATTAAAAGAACCAAAGAAATTCATGTAGACGGCAGCATCTTTAAGTATGTTAAAGTCAACAGCGACTACTATTTTGGGTTTAAAAAAGAGAAAGATTTTTTTATAGCAACTCCTGAGAAAGCACTCGTGGATGCTTTCTATTTGATGTCTTACGGCCGCTATGCGCTCGACATTTCCGCTTTGTCTCAGAAGAAGCTTGATAGGAAAGAGATCCGGCGCATCAGCGACATTTTTCCTTTAAAGACGCGGAACATATTGAAAAAATATGGATATATTAAGACAACTTGAAATATTTGAAATTGAAGTACTGGAAAAAATGAACAGCATGAAGGTGCTGGCGCCGCTTGTTTTTGGCGGCGGATCCATGCTGAGGCTGTGCCATGAATTAAACCGCTATTCAGTGGATCTTGATTTTTGGATAATCAAAAAGATATCTCAGGCTGATTATTTTAAAAGAATGCAGCAGTTTTTTAATAAGGAATACGAGATCACCGATTCACAGATAAAGCATTATACCCTCTTATTTGAATTAAGATCGGCTTCGTATCCTAGGCGACTAAAGATTGAAATTCGAAAAGAGATGAAAAGCTGGGATTATCAAGAAAAGATTGCCTTTTCAAAATTCAGTACAAAACAGGTTGTCCTAAAAGCCCATACCCTGGAACAGACCATGAAGAATAAAATCGCAGCATTCCTGGACCGGGGAGAAATCAGGGACAGCTTTGACATCGAGTTTCTATTGCGGCGGGGCGTTGGACTGCCTGATTTTAACAAAAAACAATTAAACCAATTTCAGAAAAAGCTTGCAGGTTTAAAAGAGAGAGATTTTGAAGTTAAGCTGGGTTCCATTTTGGAAAACGATATTCGAGAATATTATTTCACCCATCGATTCAGTTACCTTGAAGAAAAACTTGCCACTAATGGTTTAAAAATTGAAAAATAATCTTTTTCCCCCGGTAGTAGATCCCGTTTTACGAGAGGCATCGCGATGAATATCAGCCCCAGGAGTAGTATTGTGAGCATTGATTATTCAGGTGGAACGTTTCAACTGACCAATACAATTGATCCTTATGCCGAAGCATTTATGAACCTTTTAGAAAGGATACCCTATAGGAAAATTAGAGAGTGCTTAACACCAGGATGCAATCGGTGGTTTGTGCATAAAGGTGGCCGTCAGGAATACTGAACCAAAACCTGTTATGGTAGTGTAAGATCATGAAGATACAGGAACAAAAACTACCAAAAGTATTTGGAGAATGCACGCGAGTACAATAAAAAATTGTATAGTAAAAAATGTGATGAGAGACGCAAAATGAATTAAAAACTGTAGTCCTCAATTTTTCAAGAAATATTTAAGGTTGAAATCCAAATGGAGGCAACGTGGAGAAAACTGAAACTAAAATGCTGAATATCAGGCTGCATGAAGAATTAATGGAAAGATTACGGGCCCATTGTAAAGAAAGAGAAATGACGATTAAAGAATTTGTGACCGATGCTATAATTGAAAAATTACGACTTGTCCATAAAGAGAAACGAAAAAAACCCAGATTGTAGATAGAAATTTAATGGTCATATGATCTTTAACTTAGTAGGCCAAAAAACGTCCGTACCCATTCGAGTGAACCATTTGTTAGGGTTAAAATAAAAAAATATATTACTCCAAATCCCAAGAGTTCCAGAAAAAACCATAGAGCACTCAATATTCTTTGTCGAAATATCAACATCACAACCTCTTATCATTCACGAAAATTTACTATCAAGTCTGTTAGAAGGTCGGATATTTGACATACTATATATGGTATGTCAAGAAAAAATGTATACCGTCAATTGGTATCTTAATCCGCTTTTCTATTCTCGGTGCATCGGCAAATTTAACTTTAAAGTATGGCATGATTTTATGATGCACAATCATCTGTTCTAATTTCATTTTATCCAATAAACATACCAGTTTTAAACCAGCGACATTATAAAGCTGTAGTAAATAGGCTGTATTTAGCCTTATCGTCACCAGGTCATCATTTTTTGAGTTAGCTAATTTTTAGTGTTGACCTGTACTAAAGTGATTGATATAAGTTAGTTGTACTGTCGAATACAAACGTCTATAAAAAACGATAGAATCAAGCGTTTATAAGTAACTTTGGGGAAAAATTATGCTGACAATAGAACAAAGGCGAAACACAGATAGGAAGCGACGAGAACGTTGGCGTAAAAAAAAACTTGCACAGGGCTGCAAACAGATTCAACTCATGCTGGCGCCGGAAGCCCAAGCAATTTTAATGAATGAGAAATACCGAACAGGTGAGCCTTATGTGCAAATCATTCACCGTGCAATTCTTGAACTTGATAAGGGCATTCCAATCGCGTCTTCCAAAAATAAAGCACAGCCCACAATCTCAGAAACAAACGAGATACAAAATAGCGACTCAAGCAAAACAAAGCCACGTTCAAAAAATTCAGACGCAAAAAAGGCAAGCCAAGAGGGCCAATAGAAATTATTCTGAAGATCAAAACCTGAGTTATGTCTCCTAATAAGCATAACCATTTCAAAGCCCATCTCCCACCTAAATAAACAAGAAAGGCAGAGCGGTATTGAGACTCTGCCTTTCTTTTAAAACCTTTAAACCACTCAAGATTACATTTCCTGTAAGTCCTTCAGAGCCTTTACCAGTATCTCTCTGTTTTCCTTCATCCAGTCTATTCCCATTTTCCTGTACAGGCTGTCCAGTCTTTGTAATACTGTCCTCAACATAAACGGACTTAAGTTTTTCAGGTTTTCTGATCTAATAACCTCCAATACCTCTAAGGAAAGATCTGATATTTGTCCAAATGGCATAGATTGTCTCACTGGATTATTTATCCGAGCTCGTTTCATCATTCCGAGACGAAGGGCCTCTTTATAATCCTTAGGGTTTTTTATGACATCTGATCGATAAATATCATTATATTGGAATTTTCTATCACAACAAAACTCATTTTCTGCACTGTTAGGATCTTTATATAAGAATTGAACTTTGTACTTGGCTTCAAGGGTGTATAAACATTCTTGAAGTTCAATAAAAAAGTTGTAAGCATCGTCTTTGTACTGTTCGTATGACCTTGGAGTTTCTCCTGTCCCCCCACATTCCGGGCATATTTCGGGGGATTCATCTGCTTTTATTTCATATCCACACTTACATCTCCAGATTGCCAACGCACCGATCTCCTATGGCCATCCATTTTTTTAAATTTACTTAGTTGAGCTATAGATTTTATTCGCTCTCTTGATATTTATAAACGTTCAAACCGAGTATAGCATTAGTACCTTCAATCTTCTGGTTACCCCGTGTACTGGCGATTGTTATTGTTTTGCCGGATTTTGAGAGGCCGAAGTCCTTTGTCAAATCAATCTCAATAATTAGCTTGTCGCCTTTAACTTCCCATTCCACGTTCTGCATTTCTTCACCTTCTTTCGTGTTTTCGTCTATACCAGTCTTAATCATTGGCTCTAAAAGTCAGGATATCGCTCCAACCTCGCTAATGCAACGACATTCCTTCTTCTATTTTAAAAGCAATCTGGCAGAGCCTGTTATCTTCATCTGTGCCGGTTGCCTCTGTGTCTAAAAAAATAAACATACCTACCATCTTTGTTGTTCACAGAATTTGGAATTGAACAATAACATTATTATTTTTTAGTTAAAAAGTGTCTGATAAACTTTCCTAACAATGCAATTAGAATTATAAAAGCACCTAACAAGGAAATAGGAATAACAAGGAAAGCACCGATCTTCAAAATAAGAAGCAATACAGGTATTACTATAAATAGTATTAACCCTATAACGATCAGAGCACTAAATCCTGTCATAAAATCAGTAATAAACTCTAAATATGGATTTTTTTTCTTGTGATCTTGTTCATAAGTGTTGGGCAATTTTAGATCCTCAACTTTATGGTTTTCTGGCGTCATTTCATTATCTGTTACAATTAACCTTTCTATTTAATTCCCATTAATATAGTCCTTTAACTTCTTTAATGAGGATGGACATCATGCAGAAAGTTCCTGGCAATCGAATATTGATATTGCCCCAATGGATTAGGCCTTAGTCTTTTTCCAACTGTCGCAATGTTTCTTCAAGAACAGGAAGTCGTTGCTTATCTTTTAGGTCTTGGGAATTTCTTTTAAGTTCTATCAGCATCTTGATGTCAAGAACTTGAATCGTATGGCCTCTGAATTCAATTTCTATTGAGTGCTTGAGAAGATCTTCATAGGTCTTCCCCTCTTCGATAAAAGCCAATACATCAAGGGGGCCTAATCTGGTCGAAAAGAGCGCATGTCCCATCCCGGAAAAGTCTTCTTTTTTTGGCGCTATAATGTTATTGTCCGGACGACGATAGATTGCGTCCATTGATTTTAAACATTTGAAGAGCTTTGAAATATTCTCTGAAGATCGACAATATACAATATCCACATCCATGGTTGTAACCGGTGCGCCCTGAATAACCGCAGCAAGACCGCCGACAAGAATAAATTGAATATCGGCATTTATGAGACTTTCAAGTATTGCGCTGAGGTCCGCGCTTTTTGTTTTTTTGCTGTTTGAAGGCATTTCTCAATTCCAAAATAGCACGTAAGGCGTTATCGTTTGACCTCAGACGCTCCTCCGGTGACAACTTAAGGAACATGGCGACCAATCCTTTATCGACAACTGAACTTTCCTTAGTTTCTATCTTCTTGGCCATAAGACATAGATTCGATCACAGCTTTAATCGTATCAGCAAAACGAAATCATCTGCCGATGGAAGCCGCAGGCTGCAAATAATATAGTCGATTGCGATATTCGACGAACCAATAAGTTAAGTATAAGATATCACTGAAAACGGATGCGATCAAGGACGATACCGAGCCCAACGAATAAGAATTGTACGGCGCGAAGCCCTCGCAAAAAATCGAGTTGAACTGAACTCCTTTCGTCTTCGCAATGAATCAGATAGGGTCCGCCTTGGAACGGATATGCACGTCCCTTTGGGGGAATGGAATCTCGATACCGGCTTTGGCAAGCTCCTCGAATATGACAAAGTAAAGATTGCTTCTAACCTTTCGTCGAGGTGTTTTGCGTACATCAATCCAGATAAGCAACTCGAAATTGATAGAGGAGTCAGCGAACTCAACAAAGCGTACCGTCGGCATATGGGTTTTGTCCACAAGCGGTTCATTCTCTGCAGCCGCCAGCAGGATCTTTTCAACTTGGCGCGGGTCGGCTCTGTATGAGACGCCGACCGGCAATTCGATGCGGATCATCGGTGAAGACAGAGAATAATTCACCACGATGTTGGAAATAATATTGGAATTCGGTATCAGATATTCAATATTGTCCCTCGTTCGTACCTTCGTAGCCCGCAGGTATATGTCCGTCACTTCCCCCGTCATGGATTGGACCTGAATCCAGTCTCCCTTACGAAGTTTTCCACCGAAAATAATGGTAAAGCCGCTGATCACATTGGCGGCCATGTTCTGAAGCCCGAAGCCGACACCGACGCCGATGGCGCCGGCAAATACTAAAAGAAACCGAAGATTGATCCCCACAATGTTCAGGGCAATTAAAAATCCGATACCGATAGAAACATATTTGAATACGGTGTTGATGGCATACCCAAGGCCGGGATCGACGCCAAAAGAAGGGTATATCTTGTAATCAAAATAAGCTTGGGCCAGCCGAGAAACATAGACAATAGCCACTAAGATCAAGAGCGCTCTTACGATTAGCCAGAAGGTGATCGTGGTATTGCCGAGTTGAAAAATCGGAAAGGACATAATCCGCTGGAGGGGATTCAACAACCCAAGCATATAAAGAATAATAATCAGGGTCGCCATGACGGTGGCGTACTTGAGGATTGACCGCAATGCGCCGGCGAGCATCAGGGCGGTTTCATCGGTGTGTTCCAACCTCTGGAACCAGGTATTCAGAGATCGCATCAGGGTGTGATAGAGAAACATAATGAAAACATACATCACACCGGAAAACCAGGTCTTGATCAAGACCAGCCGGCCTAAAGCCCTATATCCGAAACACCATAGCAGAGCTGCCAGAAACGACACAATCAAGAGAGGAAAATAATACCTTCCCAAAAACCTCCGAAACTGCTTATAGCTCTGAACCGGCAGGTCCGGCAAAAGCGACATAAAGGCTTTCTTGTTGAGAAACAGTATCAACAGTATCAATGTTATGGAAATCGATATCGCAAAACGCAAAAGCGCCAGGACATCTTCTCGGATATCAAAAGCTTCGGCCATCCAGTAGGCCGCTATGCCGAAAAGAGCGTATAGGAGTGCCAAACGAGCCCAGCGGTAAATTGTCCGGCCGTACTGTGAAGCTGCCTTGAACAGGTCGCGGGCGAGCGATTCTTTTAGCAGCCGTAATAAAAGGGCACCTGCAGCCCATAATCCAATCAGGCGACCGGCGAGTTGAAACCAGGCCGCCGAATAGTTAATCATGGCGTTGATAAGCGAATATGCGGCCAGCAGCAAAAGCGGTATCAAGGCGGAAACCATCACCTTGATGCCGGATATGACAAAAGGATAAGTGGCTTCGGGAATATAGGAGGTTAGCGCTTGGACCCGGTGCTCCACCCATCCCATAACCCGTTGCTGCCCCAGCACACTGTAAAAGACGGCAGCAAAAAACAGCAACAAAAGAATGGATCCGATCGCGCCGAGGACCTTGCTTTGCTCGATCACAAAACGTGTAAAAGCCGGTATTTTTCCCGGGAGTGACACTGCCAGATCGTATAAGTAGTATAGGGAATTTAAATCCCAGCCGAGAGGGCGACGTTCAAAAAGCGAGCGTGCTTTCTCCTTAAATTCCTCCCTGACCTTGGAGGTCTGCTGGATCATAACCTGGCCCATTTCTTTGGAAATACCAATAGAAGGCTTATCATGTTTTGCAGTGGTATTTGTTTTGTCCTGGGCCTTTGCGTATGGCACAGCCATCAAAAAACCGGCGAACAATAAAATTAGACTGATCCTAATGGATTTCATCATCTGATGCACTTTCTGTCGGCTAAAATTGTGCAGGAATTTTTTAGGGCCTAAACTTTTTATGCTCCGAAAGAACAATCCCCCACGCCTTGGCGCGACTGTCTATTCTGAAGTGTAGATTATTAATTTCAATACCATTGACCGAAATTGTTGCTCTTTATGAATGCCACGATAAATGAAATTAACGAGTTCATAAAATTTGGAATAGGCCATTGTTTCAAGTCTTGCGGCATAATGAATAAGGATTTTTTCTGCACGAAGGCGACGCAAAAAAAATCGAGTGAAATTAAATGCTTCCGTCTTCGGCACTTCGTATGGAATGTTATATGTTATGAATAGAATTTTCGTCTATACCGCCCGGTTTTCAAGACTGAATATAGACAGATTTGATTCTAAATTGCAAGCATGGGGGAGAAATATAGACATGCAAACGGCGTTGATGAGACCGTAATAATCTGCGAAGTTCACTGCGAATCATAAACACCAGGTAAAAATAATCAACTTTAAAAACCGATAAAGATGGTAAATCAGCGGAAAGGATGACGGTTTATAATGAATTGATTTAATTGTTTTTAAGTTTCTTTTTGTTGCCTATCCTTACCAGTTGTCTCTGCCTTGAAGCCGACTTCGGATCCGTAGACCGCAGGCTTGTGTACCTCGGGTGCATTCGAATCCTGCCCTTGCAATGCGGGATTTCACAGTATTTTATTTTAATTAAAGGTGTCCAGCGCGCGCGCCAAAAATATCAAGGGTTACGGACAGAGCTCTGTAGACTTTTTGTCTTTAATAGTTATAAAAGATTAGAACAGCTTTTCCACATTGATGCTTCAACAATATCCGTCGAGTGTTTTGACAAAAAATGGCATTTTGTTTGGAAGTAAATGAGACAATAGTAAATCAGGCAATAAATGTTAACCTCATGTAATCTTTCACTTATGATTAAAATGAGTATTGATGGTACGTATTATGCATTCTACTGTTCCAACCGAATTGTCTTTAATTTTGAGGGAGGACTTGTGCTATGGAAGGTATCAAAAAAATGAACAAGGCAGTTAGGATTTTGAAAGAGTATGTGAAAAAGGATGTAAACATTGATCAGATAGAAATATTATTGCACCTGGCCGATAATGAACCTGAACCAGTATCTTATTCGATTTTGAGTAAATTGTTGGATAACTCAACGGAAAGTATATCTATGAATATCAAAATCCTGGGTGAATACTATGTTAAAGATCCGGATAATGGAGAGTTGATTGACACGGGTCTTGGCCTGGTAAAAACATTTCCGTCTCCATACGGCACCGAGGAGTATGTCGCATTTTTAACTGCTAAAGGGACTAAAGTGGTGTGGATGTTGAACGAACTTATTAAGTAAACGAAGTAGTCCCATTGGGCACGTTCGCGCAGAACGTTCACAACTCTAAATCGATTTCATCTATATCCTGAGTCTCTCCCTGATGATATTATTCTTGTCAAGCAAAAGTTTGAATCTCCAAGGCGAGATGAATCCTGTCCCCGCAATGCGGGATTTCACATCATTTCATTTTAAATTAAGGTGTTCAACGCGCGTATCATTAAAATATAGGGCTCAGTGATGTTTCGCGTGACAATCAGCGCAAGGCTGCTTAATTTAACGAAGTGATGAAGCTTTGTGCTGACCGGTGTGCCATCAACATGTGGATAACATCCATTGGATGAGGCAATTACTGAATTTAGCAGAGCTGCCAAGATAAACCCCAAGTATACCGAAGCCTATGGTCATCGTGCGAATGCATATTTGAAAAAAGGTGAATATCGGAAGGAATTGAATAGTTTGAACAAGTCAAAAAGTTTGGGGAATAAGGTAAAACTGGGGTTGCTGGAGAAAGTGCGAAAGGCTGCCCTCGAGACCAAATGATTCACATGAATATCCGATCCCTTTGGCGATAAATCGCATAAATCATATTGAGGTTCGTTTACGGCGGATATGAATAAGAAAATATTCATCACCCTATTTATTGCCACAATCATCACGATGGCCGGACTCGGAATAATCGACCCGATCCTGCCGCTGTACGCTAAGAGCATGAAGGCGACCGGAGTCCAACTGGGAATTATCTTCGCCGGGTTCGCTTTGTCGAGAAGCATATTCGCCCCAATTGTCGGGCAGTACTCGGATCGACACGGCAGGAAAAATTTCATGATAGCCGGATTGATTCTTTTCACCGTCGTTTCCGTTTGTTTTGTTTACGCCGGGTCTCCGCTGGCTTTGACGCTTATCAGGCTCGTACAGGGATTCGCGGTGGTCTTGGTCACACCGGTGGCCCAGGCCTACATCGGCGACCTGACGCCGGTCGGGAAGGAGGGAAAGTACATGAACCTATTCTTCATGTCCTTCTTTCGCGGGGATGGCGATAGGTCCATACCTCGGCGGATGCCTCACCGACCGGTTCAATATGAAAGCGCCTTTCTACGCCATGGGAGGGCTGTCACTCCTGGTAATGGTACTGATGCTTTTCCTCGTGCCGGAAAGTTCCGCCATCAAAAGCCATGACAAGAAGAGGGGTCCCTTCTTCAAGTCCCTCCTTCCGGTCTTCAAAGACAAACCGATGATCGGCATCATGACCTACATGGCTACGAGGGGATTTTACAGGTGGGGATTCAATACATTCTTCCCGCTCCTTGCCGTAAAAGCAGAAAAGATGAGCCCCGCCAATATCGGTCTGGTTCTTTCTTTCTACATGCTCTTCGGATCCATAATGCAGTATCCGTTTGGATTGATGGCCGATAAATTTCCCTCGCAGAAAGTTAATCTCATTTTGATGGGAGGCACCTGCAGCGCCTTGTCCATGTGTGCCGTCGCTTACTCGCATAGCATGTTGATGTTTGTGATCCTGGCGATAAGCATGGGTGCATTCAGTTCCGTTTCGCGTGCTTCTGCTAGTCGCGATCAGGACTGAAAGAGGGAGAATCTACGGAATGGGATCTGCTACAGGGGCTTTCACGACTTCGCTGAGCGTCGGGCAGGTGTTGGGACCGATACTGTTTGGGGTGATCGCCGATATCTCCAGCATCCCCGTGGCATTTCTTGTGGGAGGTCTGGTTGGTATGACGGGCACGATTGTCTCGTGGTATTTTCTTCAAATCCGCGACAGCTTACTGAACCGCCGTCGACACAAAATGTGTGGGAGAATTTTCGGGACATCCAAAGCAAGTAAGCAATTCATTTATGGACGGCTCCGATTATCGACCATCCAATTCCCTCTGTGGATGATTATGTAATCGATTTCGTATCCCCGGCCCGAATCTCGAAGCCTTAGAAGCAAACAAAAACATCGGCGAGACCCCCACCTGCTGATACTGCGATACCGGCGAATCAGCCGGCTCAATGTTAATCCTCCCCTCATACACTATTTGATCCGACCTCTGGGAGACCTCTACCAATTCCCGGATAAAGCGCAGCGATTGATAAACTCATCAACATATGGAAATAAATGCATGTCCCTATTATTCCCCCGGTCTGGCCACAGGTATTTCCTTGACAAATAATTTTTCAGTCATAAGGTGAATAGAGATCCCTAAAAAGGGAATTCTTCTAAAATTAAACATTACATTGCCTGACAAAAAGAGAATTCATATCAAATTATGAACAATCAAATCTTTCAAAAATTTCTGTTGGCGATCACCGCTGTTACTGTGTCGGTGTTTTTCGCACCGAACCTTTTGGCGCAGGATTACTCTGCCGGCAAAAATAGTCCCGGCGTTGCCCAGAGCGCCAAGGGCCGGCAGGAGCATGCCTCAATTATCCTACGGCATTCCGCAAATATTGCAACTTGCACACGCGAAAATAAGCGACAGCACGATTATTGCTTATATCCGGAATTCCGGTACGGTTTATAACTTGGACGCTTCTCAAATCGTTTATTTGAAGCAGCAAGGAGTTTCCGACGCCGTGATTGCTGCGATGATAAACCAGCGCTCACGCGTATCGGTAGCCGCAATGCAAAATACGGCACCGCCGACCCAGCTCGAATGCCGACAGCGACCAAACAGCAGCCGTCGTTGCGCAGCCCGGGACCACCTATGTCCAAACCCTTCCTTCCTCAACGGCTTATGTCGTCCCGGACACGCAAAGCTACTATTACTATAGCCCTTACTATTATCCCTATTACGGGTATGATTGGTGGCCGTATCCGGTGGTCTCGTTTTCATTTGGATATGGTGGCGGCTATTGGGGTGGCTATCATGGCGGTTATCATCACGGTCGCGGTGGCGGCGGTTATCATGGGGGTGGCGGCTATCACGGTGGTGGGGGCCATCATCGCTAATGGAAATTGCCGCCATTTGTTCGCATTCGTTCAAAAAGGCAAGCAAATAGCAGAGGGTGCTGAATTTTATCACAAGATTTACAGTGCGCATTCCGATGATTCAGTCCACTTGATCCGGGGGAGCCGTCCACTGATTCCGGATGATCACGACCCTCAGTCTGAACGAAGCGATGCTGATTTTAATACATCTCAAATAAGGGATTTCCAGTCAAATTGGATTTCTTTCTTCTCACGGATTCTCCTTTCAAGGTTACATGATATGCATCGTGAACCTGTCGATCCTGGATGGCATCGGCCATGACAGGATCGCCGATGTTTTCATGCCGGTTTCCCAAATGAAGGTTTTCGGCTTCAAATCAAATGAATTGCCAACTATTTATATGTTTAAGCTATGGCCAAGAGTCTTCTGTCCGAATTTCAAATTCACAACATCTTCCACCTGCGAACACGTCATTGATCCTTCATCACTCGTCACCCGTATATTTACCGGCACCTAAATATTTTCAATTCGATCGCAAGAAACGGATAGCCCCATTCCTCCATAATCCTTGATATCGGTCATACGACATTTTGGGATAGCAGCCCGAGAATAACCGAGCTTTTCAACACCAGTCCATGATATTTTTGGCATGCCTTGAAAATTCCTTTGATGATTTGAAGATTTATGTTATCTAATATTTCTATAAAGGCTGAGGAGAGGGCTAATGCTGTTTAAAAAGGGAAATGATTTTGTAGAAATCACACAAGCGATATCTGTCGATACCAATGATAATGTATGGTATGTGTATACCAATCTCGATTTGGAGAATTTACCGGCTGAGTTTCGGGCCAAAATCTCTGAAACTGATCAAGAAGGACTGGAAAAACTTAAAAATGCCATAGTAAAATGGGCGGATCAAAAAGGATTTAAGCTGGTATTAAAAATATAACTATTTATATGATATAATTATTATTATTTGTTTTTTACCCTCCCCGGATATGCCGATTGATCGCGAACACCGATTCCGATTTATTCCGAACAGCCGTTCTGACGGTAACATCTTTTATTCTCCACATATTTTCTCAGCCATTCGTATTGCTTCCTGTTCCATAGGAGCTTCCGGATAACCAATATTTATGAGCTGCAACAAATATTTTCGAAAAAATGGCAGAAAACCACCAAGCTTTTCATACTGTGAGGTATGGACCAATTCATGAACAATCAGGCAACGATCATCTGAAAAATCGGAATGAATAAAAATTCCGTATCTTGCTGTGAAGCCAACGCTAGCGGGTGTAATAAATTGAGTCGATTCCGCTGCAGTTTTTAAAACAGGATGTTTTGGCAATCTTTGAGTTATCCACCACTACAAATAATTTACAGATATCATCCGATATGATGCACTTTAAGATTTGCAACTCGGCATCAAGCCTTTTTCTTGACATTCGCAGTTTTAATTGAGATAAATTGGTCATAATTACAACCTATTATTTAATAAGGAGCCTCATATTCATGACACTTACTAAAATTCAGATCGTAGAGTTAGTCCAGAATCAGACCGGTTTCTCTAAGAACAAATCATCAGAAATCGTAGAAACCGTCCTTGAAATTGTCAAAAACACACTGGCATCCGAAGAGGATGTTATGATCTCAGGGTTTGGAAAATTCTGTGTAAAACAAAAGAATGAACGTAAAGGCCGTAATCCGGCCACCGGTGACGATTTGTTGTTGGCACCAAGGAAGGTTGTAACGTTTAAGTGTTCCGGGAAATTGAGAGATAGGATAAATGGGCAATAATTCTATCATCAATCGGCAGCGAATTTGAAGATTGAGTTGGAGTCAAGCGAATGTCAAATCAGAAACCATTTCATGCCCTAATAGATAGCCGACTGGCCTTGTTCCAAGAATTTCTTAAGCACCCTCGTCAAATCGGATCGGTCATTTCAAGTTCTCATTTCCTTGAGTGCCGCATTGTGGAGACCGCAGGAATCGGTTCTGCCAAAACCATAGTAGAGCTGGGTCCCGGCATGGGAGGCACGACCCGGGCGATACTGAGAGCAATGGCACAGCACTCTAAGCTTCTGAGCATCGAAAAAAATCCATATTTGCACACCTTGGTGAGCCGCATCAAGGACGATCGACTTATTGCGCACCTTGGTGACGCTGGTGGCTTAAAGAAAATCCTTTCGAACTATGGATTAGACGCCCCGGAGGTCTTTATTTCCGGTATTCCCTTTTCCACCATGAGCCAAGGTTCAGGATCTCAAATCGTCGAGACGATCTCGTCAGTGCTCGCCCCAGGGGGACGCTTCGTTGCATACCAGGTAAGCAAGCGTGTCGCCTTCCTGTGCCGGCCCATTCTCGGACCAGGGCAGATGGAGGTGGAACTCTTTAACATACCGCCGCTTCGAGTTTACCGATGGAAAAAGAATAGCGCCTAAAAATGTGTCAACGACAACCGGCATTCCCGTAAAATTAAAAAATAACTTGCTGCAATAATATTTTCTATATGAAAGAAAAGACCGGCAAAAAAGCTATTGTAGGTCGCATTATAGACGGTTCTGTTACAATAGACACTGTTGCAGAAATTAAAAACCTGCTCAAGGCATTTCCAAATGATCCGTGGCTTCATCGATTCTTTGCCGATATTTTGAAACGCGACAAATCGTTTTATGCCGCCGCCGATGCATATGGTACAGCCGCCGGGCTTTTTATCAAAAATGATATGACGCTGCAGGCTATTGTATCCAAATTCCTCGAATGGAGGATCCTTAAACCGTCAGTTCGTGAGGCGCTATCTTTTTATTCATCTCTCTGTGAGCGCAAATCCGACAACACGAGGGTTCGTAATTTTTTCATCAAGATGACATATCCTGAAATGATGGCTTTTATGGATATTCTGGAGCTGCGTCATTTTCCTGCAGGCAACACGTTGAAAAGATTCGGTGAAGAAGAGAATGACCTCTATTTTGTTGTGTCCGGTGCTTTGGAAGAAACAATCTACCATCGCACACAAAAAGGGGGAAAACTCCAAAAGAAATCAACAAAAAACTTGGTTGAAAACGACTTTTTTGGTGAAATTTATCCGTTTGATAAAGAAAAGGTGTCCCACTCAACGGTGGAAACCATTACTCGCGTTGAATTTGTGAAATGTTCTAAATCAGGTCTGATGGCAGTTTGCAAAAAATATCCCAATATTAAGCTTATCATTAACATCCTTTATCAGAGCCGCTCGGCATCTGATGAAAAACATTTTTCGGGCATCCTTCGGGAAACCGTCAGACACCGGCTCCCTACACAAGTCAATATTAAAATATATGGTGAAGAACCGGACAAAGCCCCCTTAAACCTCAATGGATTCACAGAGAACATTTCTTTAGGCGGCGCTTGTATTATTTTAGGGGGTAATTATGAAACCGGTCATTTTGACACCTTGGCCGGGAAAAAAGTTCAGATTCAAATATATTTAGCGATAGCATTTGTCTCTCTCTCTATTTTGGGCACTGTTGTTTGGAGTACGGGAGTTTCACTCGAGGGGAAAAGAACCGCGGCAGTCGGTATCCAATTTGTAGGAATGACCGATGCGGATCGCAGGTTGTTGCAAAGCTTTAATTATGGATCCGAAAAAGAACAAGATATGATCTGGAGCCTATGGGATTCGATGATGGAAAAGCAGCAATTTTATGGATGAAAGCGGATCAATGGCACATTGCCAATCCTTTTTTTAATTTTGGTCAACATACTGGTTAATATTTATGATTTCATCTTCAGTAATCTACATGCAGATGAATTTTCCCTCCGCCGCGCCATGTTACAACGCTTTTAAACCCTTGATCTGACATTCTCTGTCAAATTGAATTGCAAGGCCATGAGGAGCGGAACGCACCATGCTTCCCGTACACCCCTTCAAGCTGTTTATATCCTTAAAATTTTTAAGATTATCCGTTGGAATGGTGAAATCCAAAATAAACCGTGTTCCTTCCGGAAAAGGCGTTAGTGTCGGAATAAAAGTGCCGGAATAAGATATATCTCTGGTTTCAAGATCCAAAACTTCTCTTTTATCTGATGTGATGGATTCCAGTCTCACAGGAAGTGGAATACTAAACCTTGCAAATTGACGTCTTTCTTTCATTAATGACACCTCTCTTTGTTATCGAATATCTTTTTTTAAAAAAGAGTCGATATGATTAACCCTTTGACAAAAATGAGATTAATGAAAAAAATAGATGGATTTGAGCAGGTCGCGAGTGAGCTATATATCAACTTTCTTAGCGATAAGGCCTAAAATAGGATCGGGATGTTTGGATGTCAAATAAAAAGGTAAACGCACGGGAGGATGCAACAGAACAGGGGCGTACGGGTGAGTCAACTACCACCCGCAAAGCGGGTGGCTTGAATTTTCGGCCACAGGCCGAAAAGGCAAAAGCACGTTAGTGCTTTCAACGTTGAACTTGCATCCGGGTGCAAAGCACCCGGTTTGTTTGGCAAGAATCACGCGCCCTGCGCCCCGTGGTTTTAACGCGTTTCCTTTCAGGGACCGAATGTCAACTGATATCCGACATACATCATCAGGTCATTGGGACCGTGAATGTCTTCGCCGATTGAAAATAACAGGTGATGCTGTTCGGTCAGATTGATAATGGCGCCGACATTGAATCCCGAGCTGTCGCCGCCATCTTCGGTATCTGCGGTAACGTAAAAGATTTCCGCACCCACAGCCAGGAATTCAGAAAGTTCGCGTTGAACCTGCCAGCCGGTGAACCAGTAATTCTTGCGGTTGTCTCCAGGGTTGATTTGGTAACCCCCGCCGGCATACGAACTCCATGGGCCCCAACTTTTTTGAAACCATAAAGGGAGAAACAGCTCGGCCCGGCCGTTACCCAAGCCGCGGTCCTCGTCGCCGGTAGGCAAAGTCAAAATGGGAAAGATACCGACCTGGGGAATCATGTCGCTTTCATGGATGAACCGGTACTTGACCCCCAATTCTACGTCCCCGAGGCCGTATTTGCTTGACGCGTCGTTAGGCTTGTCCCAGGCTAAGGGGGCAAGCGTGTGAAGCATCACATCCGGCAGAACCGCATAATTCAATTCAAAATGCGGCGCAGTACCGGATTCTCCCTCATTGTCCTTGGCGTATTGTGAGGCGATATAAAACTCCCAGTGCCGGTATTCCGGAGTTTCTGGATCGTCCGTTAAGAAAGGAGGTCCCGCCCGGAGTACGCCGGCTCCCAAGAAAAAGGATAATGCCGCGATGATCACAATTGTCACAAACCGAACGTGGCCGCCTCGCGCCTGATTTGTTTCACAAATTCCTTTGTCAAACATGTTTTGCTCTTTTCCGATGAACCCGGCTCCGGCATCGGCCCCTTTTAACTTTCAGCGTCCTTCACACAGTTAACAGGTATAAGGATAGCAATTTTATTAACAAAGCAAAATACATGTTCAAATTAAAGCGTAACCGCTTTTTTATTTCGTCAGTGGTTTAAAAGCTGGAGCGGGTTTTCCACTTGGACCGAGGTATCGAATAAACCAATAAACAGCCCGAAGCTCCTCATCGTTCATTGCATTAAGGATGGCGTGCGGCATGGGTGGCTTGCTCTTTAATGTTTTTGCCATTTTTATCCATTCGTCTTCTTTAAAATTATTGATTAACAGCCGAAGATTTGTCCCGTAAGATGTCCCCATGGGCCCGCGCCATCCGATGGTATCACCCGTCAACCATTTTTTCTCCGGCACGTTTCCTTTTAATTTTAAATACCCGGCAGTGTGGCAATCATTGCACCCTAATTTTTTAACCAGACGGCGCCCTTTTTTTACCAATCCCATTTTGAAGTAAAAATCGGATTTGTTTTTCATTGGTCTGGTGGCATCAGACCGCGCTGAATTCCAAAAAAAGAACCCGAACAATATGACACTCGTAAAGACGAGACCAATCAGTTTGAATTTCATCGGCATTATTCCCTTTAGCTGTGAAGGGTTAAAAACGCATCAGTGCAAGCAGGGGCCCGGGTCCGATGCCCAACCAGATCAGCAATATTGTCATGGCCGCAAGGACCAATCCGCCTGAAAAACCCATGGCCGGTTCCAAAAGGGAAACCGCCGGCTTGTCGCCGGGCCGGCTGAACAGAGCCACTACGATACGCAGGTAGTAAAACAGGCTGACGCCGCTGGTGATCAGCAGGGTAATGACCAGCCACCAAAGGGCGCTGTGCAGGCCTGCCGCCACAATGAAAAACTTACCCATGAACCCCACGGTCAGCGGAATTCCGGCCAAAGACAGCAGCATGGCAATAAAAATACCGCCGATCCACGGATGTTGGAAGACCAGGCCTTGAAAATCTTCCAGACGATCCGCATCTTTGTCCTTGTAGGAAAGCACGGAAATGACGCCGAAAGCACCCAGGGTCGTGATGGTATAGGCTGTCATGTAGAATGCCACCGCTTGTGTTGCGACGCGTCCGCCGGCCATAAACGCCACCAGTACATACCCCATATGGGCAATGGAAGAGTAGGCCAAAATGCGCTTGACCTGATTCTGCAGCAGCGCCAAAAGGTTTCCGCCCACCATGGAAGCAAAGGCAACGGCGCCGAACATCCAGAAAACAGATGGATGGCTCAACAGGTTAACGGGTACGAAGAGGCGCACCAGCAAGGCCACCATGGCGGTTTTAGACACGGTCGCCACAAAGCCGGTCACCGGGGCCGGTGCACCCTGATAAACATCGGGCGTCCACATATGAAAGGGCACCAGGGCCAGCTTGAAGCCGATTCCCACCACCAGCATGCCCATGCCGGCCCAGAGGATCAACGGACCACCGGCTATTGGCAGGTATGGTAGCCGGGCCGCCATAGAGGCGAAATCGAGGGTGCCGGTATTCGCATAAATCAACGCCATGCCGAACAGCAAAAAGGCAGACGAAGCAGCGGCCAGAACCAGGTATTTAAGGCCGGCTTCCACGCTCTGCACTCTTTGACGGGGGTAAGCGATCAATGCATACAGCGCAATACTGAGAATTTCCAGACCAATGAAAAAAGACGCAAAATGCCGGCTCATAACCAGCACGACGGCGCCCACAGCGGCCAGCAGAAGCAGCAGATAAAACTCTTCGGAATGTCCCCCTAACCTTTTCAGATATCCGTAGCCGAGTAAAACGGTGGCTGCGGTCGCCATCAGGATCAGCCCGATGTAGAAAAGTGCATAGGGATCGACCACCATCAACCCGGTCACCGGGCCCGTTGACCATTTGCCGGCCATTGGCAGGCAGACAAATGCCGTCGCCAAACCGATCATGCTCAACACCACCGTGACCGCGTGATGACGCCGGACGGCGATCTGCAACATGATCACCCCTGCCGTCAGCGAGAGAACGATAAGCGGTGCCAAAGCCAAAATGTCGGTTCGGGTCATGGATTTCTCCTGTGTTTCTCAATCTCTTTGTCTCTTGCCGGCAGCAGCAACTTGGCATTCACAGTGCCTGAAACCTGTTCCTGCTGCGGTGAAATGGGCGCGATTTGCTGCAAATGAATCAAAGCAGGCCGGGTGGTTTTAAAAACCGGTTGGGGGTAAAGTCCCAGCCAAAGCAGAAGCATCATCATGGCCCCCAGGGTCGCGGTCTCTCTTTTTGACAAATCGCGTATGGGCTTTTTTTCTTTTTCTGCGCCGTGGAAGGCTTGCTGCATGATCCAGAGTGAATATACCGTGGCTGAAACCAGGCCCAGGGCAGCCAGGATCGTCATCGGCCGGCTGATGGGATAGGTGCCGATAAGAATCAAAAATTCACCCACAAAGTTACCCATGCCGGGCAGCCCCAACGACGCCAGGGCAAATACCATGGC
Organism: uncultured delta proteobacterium; assembly: GCA_963778575.1. Classification (GTDB taxonomy): domain Bacteria; phylum Desulfobacterota; class Desulfobacteria; order Desulfobacterales; family UBA11574; genus UBA11574. The sequence continues at coordinate 120,470 of CAVZUV010000002.1, forward strand.
CATACCGCCCATGCGCGGCACGGCGGCCCATAAACCGCCCATCCGCTTAATGTCCCGGGTATGCAATCGTTCCTGCATAATGCCAACCAGTACGAACAAGGCACCGGTGCTGAGCCCGTGGCAAATGATCTGGATGACGGCGCCCTGCAATGCCAGATCGTTCCAGGCAAAAACCGCCAGCAGGACAAAGCCCATGTGGCTGACGCTGGTGTATGCCACCAGCCGTTTCAAATCGGTTTGTGAAAATGCCAGCAACGCGCCGTAGAGGATGGCGATAACGGCCAGGAGCATGGCCATTGGCGCAAATGTTTTGGCAGCTTCCGGGAACAGCGGTATCACGAAGCGAATCATTCCGTAGGCGCCGGTCTTCAACAACAGGCCGGCCAGGATGACGCTGCCGGCGGTCGGCGCCTCGGTGTGGGCGTCGGGCAGCCAGCAGTGCACGGGAAATGCCGGGAGTTTCACCGCAAAGGCAATCAGAAACCCCAGCATCAACCACATGGCGGTGTGGGCCGGCATGGCGGTGCCGATCAATGCCGGGTAATCGAACGTATAGGTGCCGGTACTGCGGCCATGGACAAAATAAAGTCCCACGATGGCAGCCAGCATGAGTAAACCGCTGATTTGCGTAAACAGGAAAAATTTGATGGCCGCATAAGTGCGGTTTTCATGCCCCCAAATCGCGATCAGCAAAAACATGGGCACCATCATCAGTTCCCAGAAAAAGTAGAAAAGGAAAAGATCAAGGGCGGTAAACACACCGATGATGCCGGCCAGAACCCACATCAGATTGAAATAAAAAAAACCGGTTCGTTCGGTAATTTCGGTCCAAGAGCAGGCCACTGAGACAATGCCCAAAAAATTGGTCAGGAGAATCAGCACCAGACTGAGACCGTCGGCGGCCAGGTGGAATCGGATACCGAACCAGGGGATCCAGGGCACGTTCATATCTACCAACCAGGGGCCGTTAAGACTCGGAATGATGGGGCCGGTGCCGGGCAAAACAAGAATCAGGGAAATGATCAGGTTGAGGGTCAATCCGCCGAGGGCCACCCAGCGGGAAGATCCTGACCAATAAACACCCGCAAGCCATGCCAGCAAGCCGCCGGCAACAGGAATCCCGATAAGCCATATCAGTATCATAACAACACCGCCATTCCGACCACCACGGCCGCGCCGATGGCTATGCCCGCGGCGTATGTGCGCATCCTTCCGGTTTGGGTCGTACTCAGCACACGGTGTGCCAAATCGCCCAACCACGACAGCCAATCGAAGAAACTGTCGATGATATCGTCCCGGTCGATGCGCGCTAGAAATACATAGGGACGCACCAGAATCCGGTCATACAACGCATCGAATCCCCAACCGCCAAACCAATATCGATGCAATACTTTGCCGATTGGAGAGCTGGCCAGCGCCGCAGTAAAATCCGGCACTCGCAGAATCAATACATAAATTATGGCCACGCCGAGCAGGGCCGTGCCGCCGGAAATCCATTCAAAGAGGCTCTCATAGACCTCCCGTGAAACCGCCAGTACGGTCGCCGGCAGCGCGCTTTGGATAAATCCTGAAAACAGATGCACCCCGCCGCCTATGGTATTGGGAATCTCCAGGAATCCGGCGCACAGGGAAAGCGCGGCCAGTACAACCATGGCAATGTTCATGGCCCACCTTGGCCGCTGTGCCACCGGTGTCCGCAGCGGACCGGCAAATGTCAGAAAGACCATTCTGAACGTATACAAAGATGTCAGAAATGCGCCGGCAAGGGCGGCTGTCCAGAGCCCTATGCCGCCATGCACCGAAGAAAAGGCCTGCCATATAATGAGATCTTTGCTGTAAAATCCGGACGTCACCAACGGCAGCGCCGCCAACGACGCCGACCCGATCAAAAAGGTCCAGAACGTCAGGGGCATCTCCCGGCGCAGCCCTCCCATTTTGAACATATCATGCTCATCGCTCATGGCATGGATGACAGCCCCGGCCCCCAAAAAAAGCAGGGCCTTGAAAAATGCATGGATCATGAAGTGAAAAACGGCCGCCGCCCATGCCCCGACACCCAGTGCCAGAAACATGTAACCGATCTGGCTGATGGTGGAATAGGCCAGTACGCGTTTGATGTCTTTTTGGGTCAAGGCACTGAAACCCGCCAGTATCAGTGTGGCCGCACCCACAATAGCCACCACGGTCATTGCAGTCGGCGCCAGGGTGAACAGCACATGCGTGCGGGCGATCAGATAGACCCCGGCTGTGACCATGGTGGCGGCATGAATCAGCGCGCTGACGGGCGTTGGGCCGGCCATAGCGTCCGGAAGCCAGGTTTGCAGGGGCAGTTGAGCGGATTTTCCCACGGCGCCGCCCAAAAGCAACAGCGCGGCAATGGTCGGCAAGAACGAGCCCACGCTCCAGGCGCTCTGTGCCCGGATCATCAGATCTTGAATCTGAAGCGTCCCCAATTGGTCGAAGAGCAGAAACAGGCCCACAGCCATGGCCGTGTCGCCCACACGGGTGACCACAAAGGCTTTACGGGCCGCATAGCCGTTCGCCGGATCAGTATACCAAAAGCCGATGAGCAAATAGCTGCATAATCCCACGCCTTCCCATCCCAGATAGAGCAACAGCAGGTTGTCGGCCATCACCAGGATCAGCATGGCACAAACAAACAGGTTCATATAAGCAAAAAAACGGCTGAACCCTTCATCTTCAGCCATGTATTCGGCTGCATACAAATGGATGAAAAACCCCACACCGGTGATCACCAGCATCATGGTCAGGGTCAGTGCATCCAGATAAAATGATATGCCCACTTTCAGACCGCCCACGGCCATCCAGGACCACACCATCCGGCTGTAGGCAGGATGGCCGGGAAGACCGCGCAAAAAGCCGGCGGCGATCCAGACGGTCAAGGCCGCCGCCATCATCACGGTGCCGACACCTGTCACGGCAGCCAGGCGGCGCGGCAGACGGGCGCCCGCCAACGCCAGGATCAAGAACCCAGCCAGGGGCAAAGCCGGAATCAGCCAGAGCAATTGCACCATTTCAACCTCTCATTCTATCGGCCTGATCGGCATCCAATGTATGGATGCGATGATACAGTTGCAATACCAGCGCCAAACCCACAGACACTTCGGCTGCGGCCATGGCCAGGATGAATAAAAACATGATCTGCCCGTCGGGCCGGCCCCAGTGAAACCCGGCAGCGATGAATGCCAGGCCGCTCGCATTGAGCATAATCTCCAGACCGAGCAGAATGAAAATGATGTTACGCCGCACCATCACACCGATGAGTCCCAGGAGAAAAAGAACGCCCGCCAAAAAGAGCGCATGTGCCGTTGGGATGGTGATCATCGGTCATCTCCTTTGGACACCCTGCGCGCCTCGGGCCGCGCCAGGTGATAGGCGCCTACCAGTCCGGCCATCAGGAGGATGGATGCCAATTCAACACCCAGCACATACGGACCGAACAAGGCCCGGCTGAGTGCGTGCGGTCCCACCCCGGCATTGACGGGAAAAGAGCCGCTGCCGGCGGTCAGGACATAGATGAGTTCGCCCAGCAGAATCGCGGCCGGCACCGCAGGACCAAACCACATCCAAGGGTGCAGCAACTGCTTCCGGCTTCGAATGGTTTGAGATTCCGGATTGAGCATCATGACCACAAATACGAAAAGGACCATGATGGCGCCGGCATAAATGATCACTTCCAGTGCGGCGGCAAAAGGCGCCCCCAGAAGAAAAAAGATCAGCGCCACAGACAGCAGCGAAACGATCAAATAGAGCAGCGCATGCACCGGGTTCATGTTTGTAATCACCATGATGGTGCAGATAACGGCGACCGCCGCCGCGATGTAAAATAAAATGTTCATGTAAAACTTCCTTTTTTCGTCGATTCGACGATTTAACGAATTGACCCATCAACAAGTCAACACACCCGCATCACGGCAATAACGTGTGCGTATCCACCGGCTCGGATTCGTTCTCGGCCTCGCCTTTGTCTTTTCCGGCGATGGCCAGTCCGGCCACACGATAAAAATTATAGTCCGGATACTTGCCCGGTCCGCTGATCAAAAGGTCTTCTTTTTCGTAAACCAGATTTTGGCGATCGTATTCACACATTTCATAATCCGGCGTGAGCTGGATGGCCAGCGTGGGACAGGCCTCTTCGCAAAAACCACATAAAATGCAGCGGGAAAAATTGATCCGGAAAAAGGCGGGGTACCGCCGGCCGTGCTCGTCTTCCGTAGCTTGCAGCGCGATGCAGTCCACCGGACAAGCCGCAGCACACAAATAACAGGCCACGCAGCGCTCTTCACCATCCGGGTCACGCGACAAAATAATGCGTCCCCGAAATCGCGGCGCCAGATAAGGCTTTTGCTCCGGGTACTGGATGGTTTCAGGCCGGCGGAAGCTATGAAGCAGGATCTGCCAAATGGTTCGTAGATGACTCAGCAATTCTTTTCCTCCTCAACCCAGGGCCAGCACGATCCCTCCCGTGACCATCAGATTCAGTAATGCCAAGGGCAGCAAAACCTTCCAGGCAAAGCTCATCAGTTGATCGTAACGGGGTCTGGGAAGCGATGCGCGAAGCAAAATGAATCCGCAGATAAACACAAACGTTTTGATCACAAACCACAAAATCGGCGGCAGAACAGGCCCCAGCCAGCCGCCGAAAAAAAAGATGACGATCATCGTCGAGATCAAAGTGATGCCGAGGTATTCGCCGACAAAGAACAGGCCGAACTTCATGCCGGAATATTCGCTGTGAAATCCTGCCACAAGCTCGCTTTCCGCCTCGGGCAGGTCAAAGGGCAGCCGGTGGGTTTCGGCAAAACCGGCAATGATGAAAATCACCAATGCCGGAAACTGGGGAATGCAGAACCACAGGTTCTTCTGGGCGACTACGATTTTGCTCAGGTTAAACGATCCGGCAAGAATCACCACGCCCATCAACGCCAACCCCATGAAGACCTCGTAACTCAACATTTGAGCGGTTGCGCGAATGGCGCCCAGCAGGGCGTACTTGTTATTGGAAGACCATCCGCCCAAGGCAATGCCGTAAACACCTAAGGCCGTCATGGCCAGGAAAAAGAGCAAACCGACATTGAGATCGCTCACCACAATACCGGGCGCAAACGGGACCACCGCAAAAGACATCAAAACGGTCACGACCAGCAATGCCGGCGCAATGACGAACACCGGCCGGTCGGCAAAAGGTGGGATCCAATCCTCTTTGAAAAAAATCTTGATCATATCGGCCATCACCTGCATCAAACCGAAAGGACCGACACGGTTGGGACCCCGGCGATCCTGCCACAGGGCCAGGAGCCGGCGCTCTATCCAGATCAGCCCGGCACTGACAGTCAGCACGGCGGCCATGACAACGATGATAATGATGATTTGGCGAAGAATAGGGTTCATAATTGCTCGTTTTTTCCCGTCCCGAGAATCTTGACCGCCGCAGGCAGTGACAGGTATGGCAAGCCGGGAAACCCGGCAGGCAGACCGGCTGTGCGGGACGGCATGCCCGGCAGCAGCTTGACCGGAAGATCCAGGGATCTCCCGTTGACCCGCAATCGGACCTGCTTGCCTTCACCAACCGGAGCATCTTCAGGGCCCAAGGCCAGATACGGCTGAGGCGCCATTTGAAAGATCCCGGGCGAGGCCATGCTCAGTTCTTCACTGCCGAAAATGTGGTGGATAGGCACCAGCAGAAATTCGTCCTTTTCCGGAAAAACAGCCTGCTCCGGCATGGCGAAGTACCGGCCGTTATCGGATGCCGGCGGTTCGATCAGCCGCCGCCCGGGATCCCCTCCCCGCAGGGGCCCGCCGATTTCACTTTGAAATTTGTTCAGCGCCTGTTCCGAATTCCAGCCCGGTGCCCATATTCGTGAAATGAGTCCTGCCGGCGGCCGGCCGTCATATCCCTCCATGGTAAAGCCCAGAGGCGAATCTTCATCTGCCGGCGGTTTGGGTTCGCTCACATCGATGTCGGCAGTCATGGCGGTTCGCCCGGTATACCGGTGGGATTGCCGGGGAATTTTCCCTTCCGGCGTCGGAAGGTCGACCTTGGGGTCCAGACCGGCGACCGCTTGAAAAACAGGTATGTCTTTGACCAGATCCGCCACCAGGTCCTCCATTCGAAGCCAGGATTGAGCGCCAATTTGACCGGCAGCCGTCATCAACATCTGCAGCCAGCGCCAGCCGGCCCGAACTGCCCCCTTCGGGGACATTACCGCGTATCCGCGCTGGGCGCGTCCTTCATTGTTGATCAGCGTGCCCGCGGCCTCGACGAATGTCGCCGCAGGCAGAACCAGGTGCGCTTTTTCAGCCGTAGCGGTATGCTGGTGATCAATGACAATAACATGCCGGGCCTTTTTCAGCATGGCGTCCACGGCTTCGGCATCGGCCCGTCTGTACAAATCGTTTTCCAAGATGATGACCGTATCCGCCCTGCCTTCCCTGACGGCCTGAAACGCCGAATTCAGATCGAGACCGTGCATCAGACCCAGTCCCAGGCTGTTGCATTCAGGAACACACAACGCAACGGCAGCCGATCGCCCTTTGCGGCCAAGACACCAGGCCATGTTGGCGGCGGCCTCTATCAGCGCCGGGTTACCGCAGGCGGTTCCGGCGACCAAAAGCGGATGCTCGGCTTTCAGCAGAGCCTGCGCGATCTCATCGGCCAGTACTTGCATAGCATCGTTCACATCCGGCATGGGAAAAACATGGGGGTCCAAGTTAGCGAGCACGGCAAATCCCAGCCGAACCAGGTCATCGGGTGCAGCATAAAAGGTCCGCATGGCTTCATCATCCAATCGCGTGGGATACGGCGTTGCGATATAAAGGGCCGGTCTTTGGAGTTGGGCGATTTCCCGCACTGCGGCATCATGCCACTCGGGCAGTTGAAAGTCCGAACCGATCCGGACGGATTTCCCATAGCGCATCCGGCGCAGGTTGAGGGCCATCAAAGGGGCTGTTTGGGTCACGTCTTCACCGAGGATAAAAGCGGCGTCGGCCCGACCGACCTCTTGCAGCGTGGCCGCGGGAACCGGGCTTTGCTGCAAAATGTCGCGGACGGCGCTGAGGCATTTAAAATCACGGTCGGAAAGACCGGCATGAAACCGATCCGGCCCCACCAGGGTACGAAGGGCGAAATTGCTTTCCAGAGAGGCGCGTGGAGACCCGATGCCGATCACTTTACCGGGATCGGCCAGCATGGCGGCCGACAATTCCAGAACCTCATTTTCCATTAGGGGTTTGGTCCCATTTTTGCCCTCTGTCTGCTGGAAAGGGTAGCGAATGCGCTGAGCGCTGTTCACGAATTCGTACCCATAGCGTCCCCGGTCACACAAAAAATATCCGTTGACCTGGTGGTGATACCGGTTGCGAACCCGCCGCAGTTCTTCGTAGCGCTCGCCCGGAATCGTATTGCATCCCAATCCGCAATGTACGCATACCGACGGTGCCGTCTGCAGATCCCATTTGCGCGTAAAATGAGATTTGAGCGTTTTATCGGTAAAAACACCGGTGGGGCAGATTTCCACCAGGTTGCCGCTGAACTCGCTTTCCAGGGGTCCGTTTTGAAAGCGGCCGAAATAGACATGATTATGGCTCGCCAAGGCATTCAGATCGCTGCCGCCCGCGTAGCCATTGTAAAAGCGAACACACCGGTAGCACTGGATGCAGCGGTTCATTTCATGATTGAGAAAGGGCCCCAAATCCTGGTTTCGATGGGTCCGCTTTGGAAAACGGAAATGCCGGTAGTTGTGACCGGTCATGACCGTCATGTCCTGCAGGTGGCATTCTCCACCCTCGTCGCAGACCGGACAGTCATGGGGGTGGTTGATCATCAGCCATTCAATGACGCCGGCCCGAAACTCCGCTGCCTCGGGATCGTTGATGGAAATGCGGGTTCCGTCAACGGCCGGTGTCATGCAGGCCATGACGAGTTCGCCCTGCAGGTCCTCCTCGTCTTTGAAGCGTTTGACGGCGCACTGCCGGCAGGCACCCACCGACCCCATGGCCGGGTGCCAGCAAAAATACGGCAAATTAAAGCCCAAGGCCAGACAGGCCTGTAACAGATTCTGCCCTTTTTCAATGTTGTATGCTTTGCCTTCAATGTAAATCGTTACCATGCGCTATCTCCAGGGGCAGCGTTTTTCATGAATATGGCGCTTAAAATCGTCCTCAAAGTACGATCAGTGCACTCTGCAAAGGCTCCATGGCGCCGGGCGCCAGGGCGCAGAAAGTGCGGCCCAGTGTGATCAGCCGGGTGTGCATCCTGAGGTGTTCGATGTCTTCGGGTTTCCCCATGCCATGTTCGATCGCCTTGAGGATCTTGGCCACCCAAACCAATCCTTCTCTGCAAGGGGTACACCAGCCGCAGGATTCCTGGGCAAAGAAATGCATCAGGTTGCTCAGCAGGCCCACAATGCACGTCCGGTCATCAATCACCACCATCGTGCCGGTACCCAATCGGCTGCCGGCTTCCTGCATGGAATTGAAATCCATCCGGACATCGAGATGTTCTGCCGTCAGCATATCCGTGGATGCGCCGCCGGGCAATATGGCCCGAACAGCCAGGCCATCCTGCATGCCGCCGGCATGTTCTTCCAGAATTTCCCGGATGGTGACGCCCATGGGCAGCTCCCAGGCGCCCGGCCGCCGCACTTTTCCACTGGCGCCGTAAATTTTGGTTCCCCCGTCGGGTACGCGGCTTAAAGCCCGAAACCAGGTCGGGCCGTGGCGGATGATATGGGGAACATTACATATGGTTTCCACATTGTTGAACGCCGTGGGTTTGCCCCAGAGCCCGACCACCGGCGGGAACGGCGGTTTGGACCGGGGGATGGCCCGTTTACCTTCCAATGCGTTTAAAAGCGCGGTTTCTTCCCCGCATATGTACCGCCCGGCACTCATATGAAGATAAAGATCCAGATTGAAGCCGGAACCCAAAATGTTCTGGCCCAGATATCCTTTGGCATACGCTTCCTTTATGGCCGTCTCCAATCTTTGCCTCGCCGTCACGTAGACCCGGCGCAGAAAAATATAGCCAATCCCGGCCTGGACCGCATAGGCGGCAATAATAATTCCTTCGATGAGTTGGTGGGGATCCCCCTCCATGAGAAACCGGTCCTTGAATGTGGCCGGTTCCATCTCATCGGCGTTGATCACCAGGTATTTGGGACGCGGGACATCTTCGCCCATGGGCACGAAGCTCCACTTGCGTCCGGTGGGAAAGCCGGCGCCACCCCGGCCGCGAAGATTCGATTCCAGGACCAGTTGGGTTACATCTTCCGGCGCCAGTTGGGCGAGGACCTTTCGCAGCCCTTGATAACCGCCGGCATTTTCATACTCAGCCAGGTTCAACGGAGGCCGGCCGGGCCGGATATTCTGTGTCAGCGGCAGTTCCATGATCGGCTCTTTTGGGTTATCGTCATTATGTTTTTAATTTGTTGATTCGTCGGCTCGTTAAAGGACAAAAGCACTTGTTTCAATCATAGGATGCCAGGATTTTGTCGATTTTTTCGGCATCGAGGTCGCCGTAAAGCTCGTCGTCGATCATCATCGCGGGCGCCCGGTCGCAAGCCCCCAAACAGACGTTGGGTAAAAGCGTGAAGCGGCCGTCGCCGGTGGTCTCGCCCAGACCGATGCCCAACCGATTTTCCAGATGATTCACAATGGTACCGTATCCCATTATCCAGCAACTGACGCTGTCGCAAACCAGGATGACATGCCGGCCCACAGGCCGGCGAAAAATAAAATTATAAAAAGTGGCCACAGCATCCAGGTCCGTCGAAGACATCTCCAGCACGTCCGCCACCAGGGTCAGCACTTCGTCGGATACCCATCCGCGATGTTTCTGAACGATTTTCAAGGCCTCGATGCCGGCAGCCCTTTTCATTGGATAGTGTTCTGCCACGGCCTCGATCTCTTTTTTCTCCTGCTCAGTCAGCATGCTTTCCTTTCATGTTCAGCGGTCCACATCCGCCATGACATAATCGAGGTTTCCCAGTATCGCCAGCAGGTCGGGCACCATCAGGCCGCGACTGATGGCCGGGATAATCTGCAGATGCGCAAAGGAAGGCGTTCGTATCCGTGTGCGATAGGCATGGATCCCGCCATCGCTGATCAGATAATAACTGTTGTTTCCCTTGGTGGCCTCAACCCCAACGCAGGCTTCGCCGGGAGGAATCACGGGACCCCAGGTAACCCCTAAAAAGTGATGGATCAGGGTTTCGATGTCCTTTAAGGTATGTTCCTTGATCGGCGGTGTGGCCAACGGGTGATCTGACTTATATGGGCCGCCCGGCATTTGGTTCACGCACTGCTCGATGATCCGAAGACTCTGCCGGATCTCTTCGACGCGCACCACGGTTCGATCAAAGCAATCGCCGTTTTGTGCAACGGGAATGTCGAACTCGAACTGATCGTAGCCGGAATACGGCCGTTTTTTACGAAAATCCCATTCCAGTCCGCAGGCGCGCAATCCCGGACCGGTCACCCCCCAGTCCAACGCCTGATCCAGGGTAAAGCTGCCGATACCCTGGGTCCGTATTTTGAAGATGCGGTTGCTCATCATCATTTTATCGTACGATTTCATTCGATTGGGCATGAAGCGAAGAAACCCCTTCACCAATTCTTCCCACCCGTCGGGCAAATCCTGGGCTACGCCGCCGATGCGAAACCAACTGGGATGCATGCGGCCGCCGGTGATTGCCGTGATAATATCGAAAATACGTTCGCGATCGTTGAACATGAAAAAAACCGGAGACATGGCCCCGAGATCCTGAACAAAAGTACCGTACCAGACGAGATGGCTGGCAATACGAAAAAATTCGGCCAGCATGATGCGGATCACCTTGACACGATCGGGAACGTGTATGCCGGCCAACTTTTCCACGGTCAACACATAAGGCAAGTTGTTCATCACGCCGCCCAGATAGTCGATGCGGTCGGTGTAGGGAATGTAGGTATGCCAGGTTTGGCGCTCGCCCATTTTTTCAGCCCCGCGATGATGGAATCCTATCTCTGGCACTGCATCCATTATTTCTTCACCATCCAGTTGCAGGGCAATACGGAACACACCATGGGTCCCGGGGTGTTGGGGGCCCAAATTGAGAAACATCAGATCCGTGTCTTCTCTTCGGAGTAGCCAGCCCATATTGCTCGGGATGGAAACGCAGGGCTTCTTCTTCACGCAGTTGCTTATCCACCGGCAGTTGAAACGGCCCCATTTCCGTCGCCCGCGCAGGATGCTCCTTGCGCAGGGGATGGCCTTCCCATGTAGCCGGCAGCAAAATACGCCGCAGATGCGGATGTCCGTCAAAGGTAATGCCGAACATATCCCATACTTCTCTTTCATACCAGTCGGCCGAGGGCCAGATGCCCGTGATCGAGGCCAAACTGGGATGCTCGCCCTCCAGGGGCACCTTGATACGAATATCCTGATTGCGTTCTGTTGACAGCAGATGATAAACCACTGTGAAATCAGCCTTTGGCTGACCCGATCGATGTGTCCGCCATCGCTCGTCAATGGCGGTCAGATCGTAGAGCATCCGATAGGGCCGGTCGATGGTATGTTTAAGATATCGCAGAATGTCGGGAACCCCCTCGCCGGTGCACCAGATGGTCGGTATATCGTCGCGGGTCTGCTGCTGCATGAGAACGGTGTTGTCAAAACGGTCCTGCAGTTCGCCGACGATGGGTGCGGGTTGATTCATGTTTGCATTACCTGTTCGTTATTCATTAACCCGTCAGACGGTGTCCGGTGATCGCAGTATGGTTGCTTTTTGCCGTTCGGACCGACGGGTATCGCGTGTGGACGGCAGGGATGCTCGCCGAACATCCTGAGGACCGGCAATCCAGCTCAAGGGGCGCTTTTCTCTGCCCACTGCTTCCTGGAGCAGAGTCAAACCGTGCATGAAGGCCATGGGACTGGGCGGGCAGCCCGGAACATACACATCCACCGGAAGAAATTTATCCACGCCCTGGACAACGCTGTAAATATCGTACATGCCGCCGGAGTTGGCGCACGATCCCATGGAGATAACCCATCGCGGCATCATCATCTGCTCGTAGAGACGCTGGATGACCGGCGCCATCTTGATAAAAGGCGTGCCCGCAATAATCATGAGGTCCGCTTCTCGCGGTGTACCCCGAATCACCTCTGCGCCAAATCGTGCGATATCGTACCGACTGGTAATGCTGGTGGCCATCTCCACAAAGCAGCATGAAAGACCGAAATTGAAGGGCCAAATCGAGTTCTTTCGTCCCCAGGCAACCAAGTCCTCTAATTTGGATAAAATCAGGTTGCGTCCCACCGCTTCCTCGATGGTATCGGCTTGGGCGGAATTCGGTTTTATCCGGCTCATTCGCCAACGCATATTGGGATCACTCCTCTTTTTAAACCACTTAACTTATAATTAATGACGGTCAGACCGCTACGTCTCTCCGGGCAAAAACCCACGATTCCTCATCATAGAACAATGGCGATCTAACGTTTGCCTTTGATATAATTTTCCAACTGTTCGATGATCTCCTCTTTATGTTCGATGATGGCCTTGACGATGTCGCCGATGGAAATGATACCGATGAGTTGATCATTTTTAAACACGGGCAGGTGCCTGACCCGTTTTTCGGTCATCAGTTCCATACAGTATTCGACATCGTCATCGGGACCGACGCAGATCATATCGGCGGTCATGATTTCACGAACCGCGACATCCTTTGAGAGCTTTCCTTTCAAAACGATTTTTCGCGCGTAATCCCTTTCTGAAATCAGACCGACAGCCGTGTCTTCTTCAATGACCATCAGGGCACCCACATTTTTGTCCGCCATCATCTGCAACGCCTCGTAAACCTTGGCATCCGGTGAAATGGCGTAGACCTGTGTTCCTTTCTCCTGCAAAATATCATTGACGCTTCGCATAAATCGATTTCCTTACTCGTTTGTGATTATTGGGGATCAATCGTGCTCGTTCTCGTAATCGAAAACAATAAAGAATCGATTACGATTACGTGCACGAGAACGAAAAAATCGAAATACAAGCGATTGACCCAAATCTTCATGATTTTAATGAATCGGATGGCGACTTCTGCCGGTGTTTGGCAGTTCCCCAGTCGAGCGCTCCGACCCGCCACAAATAGAAAAGTGCCAGAAAAAGAAAGCCGACAAAAATGAGGATCTCCACGTAGGCAGTCCATCCCAGTCTACGGGCGCTGCCGGCCCATGCAAAAATAAAAACAGCTTCCAGATCGAAAATGACGAAGAACACGGCCATTAAATAAAACTTTACGTCAAATCGAATGCGCGCCGAACCGGTCGGGATAATACCGGATTCATAAGGATCACCGGTAGTTCTTTCCTTGTGGCGCTGTCCCAGCACAGCCGATAATCCGATCATCGCCGTGACCAAAGCGATGGCGGCAACCAAAAATGCTAAAAGCGGCCATAGCGTAAATGCATTCATGATTTTTCCTCCGAGTCACTGGATGTTCTAAATTACCGTGGTCTCCCATACACAGGATCGACATTCTCGATTATAGAATTTTCAAATGATAAGAATTCTTTTTATAAAGAATTCCCTTTAAAAAGCAAAAAACTGAGGTTAAGGAATTTGAGGTCGTTATTGATGTGCAACGGCCGGGGATAAGTAACAATATATTAAACTCTCACTTATTGGGCAGCAAGTCCCAACCGGCTTCAAGATATAAAAAACAACTACCAAATGAAAAACATATTGTCAAGATGGCATTAACTTGTGTCCATCCATAAATGAGGATTTTTGTTCAAGATCAAGGCATGCGAAAAAAATAACCGCAGGCATATAGTTGATATTCCGAGGATTATTTTTTGAGCATAACGCCGAGATCGGGCAAAAAGACCATTTATGGATGGACACTAACTTGCATCTGACTTAATCATGAGCAAGGGTATCTGGGTGCGGTGTTTGAGCTTGTCTGATACGCTGCCGATTATGTTCTTTTTTTAAAACTTTAAAACGCGCGACCTGGTTTGCCGGCCGGGTCCTAAATTCCCAAAACAACAAATCATTTTGCTCCGAGGGTTTTTCGTGATATTATTTTTATCAGACATTTTAAAACATGTAATTTTGAACACGCAAGCAAATATTCTGTCGTTATCCTTAACGATTTGGACTCCCCTTTATTTCAAAACTCGGCGTGAAGCCTATAAAGAGAGGATGGGAAATGGTGAAGCCGGAAGACATTCGAAAACGATATTTGAGCATTTTTTTCGATCAATCCATCGCCTTTAAAATTTATTTGTTTCTGGCCTTCCTTTTTTTGATGTCTTCGATTGCGTCTTTAGCCGGCAACAAAACCAATACCGGCGATGAGCTCATTTCCCTGACAGCTAAGGATGAACCTTTGGGGGATGTGCTAAATAAAATCTCCAGGGCCACCGGTTACGAAATTGACCTCGATCACGACTGGCGGGATTACCTTGTGTCGGTCACTTTAGAAAAGGTGCCTTTACATAAGGGGTTAAAACGAATCCTTAAAGATCTGAACAACGTGATTGTCTATGTTTCGAGCAAAAAAATTAAAATTATTATCTATGATAAAATCTCACCCGACAGAGGATCTTCCGCTCCTTCCAATCCCAATGAAAGGCCTCTGATTTCTCCAAACCGGTCTTACCGTCCCCCGGCACCCGGTATTCCCGATTCACAGGCCATTGAAAAAGAAGAAGTGCCCTCTGAAAATCCTGCTGCTTCCGGCGAAGAATCGGAGACCGATAAGAGAACCCCTACAAATTTAGAAAACAAATCATCCAAGCGTCGCTCTGAACAGAACAGTCAGAGCGAATCATCCTCAGGTGAAGACACAGATAGTTCACAAAGCTCTAAAAGTAGTAGCAATAATGAATAGATATATATGCAGTAAATCACAAGATCTGGAATGTCCATATGAAGTTTCAAAAGATATTATCACTGATTTTATTTATTTCCTTTTTGCTGTTCCATAACGTCGCGATCGCAGACAGGCATATGCGGTGTCAGGGCAGCCTTGTATCCATAGGGGATACCACGGCCCAAGTTTTGGACAAGTGCGGTCAGCCGGACAAAATCGATCAATGGAAAGAATATCATAACGGCAGCATGACGCAAATATATGATTATAAAAACGAACGTTATATCGCCCCACAGGAAGTCCCGAATCCGATCCTCATGCAGCGCTGGACGTATAACCTGGGTGAAAATCAGTTCATACGATATCTGTATTTTCAAGATGGGGAGCTAATCAGAATTAAAACCGGCGATAGAGGCGGCGATTGATTATTTCTTGAGCTTTGCGACCATCTCTTCAATGACTTCATACCCTTCTCTATAGAATTTCTCTTTCTTATTCCAAACTCATCCAAAATCCGCCGAAATGCGTCAATATTTTGCCGGATATTGTCACATATGCTTGGCGAACGACTCAAATCTATTTAAACAACTATTTGATATATAAAGATTTAGCAGTTTATCCTAAAATTTTTAAGATCTTGTATGATTCTTGCATACCCATACCAGATTCTTACTGATTATGCCCATAACGAAAAAGGGGGATCATATGGAAGAAAAGATCATAAGGGAAAACAGGTTCGAGCTGGATATCGGCTACATCAAAAAAAGTCCTTGCAGAGAATGTCCGACAAAGAAAAATCTCCCGGAATGCTCGGATTGCTGCGAGACGTTATCTCAATTGCAGGAACTTTTGGTGGGCAGCATATCGTGTACGCTCAGTTTTTCGGAATTGGAAGAATATTCCGTATAATCCAAAAATGATCGATAAATATCGTTTTTACGTATTCGAAAACTCTTTGGCCAGATCCATGTCAATAACATACATGCAGATTTGTTTTGCACCTTGTTCCGTGTAAAAATACTTTTTGCATAGATTTTTGATTAAATACTCGACTTCGTCGCGAATCCTTTTATCATAGGTCTTGAATGCTTCTTTGTTATAATCTTTAATGGCGCGACGAAAATTTTCGTTTTCCAGAAAAGGATCCAGCACTTTTTCTTTGAGATGGTATACATAGCGGTGGTGCAATGACTGATAAAGCGCCGTTTGGGTGATATGTTTTCCCTCGAGCATGATTTCCTGGGTGAGTGTCTTGGATGTATATTCATTCTGAGTGTCTTTTCGAAAATCCATTCGCTGCTCTCTGTCCACCTTCGGTCCCAAAAGACACCCCTCGATCATCATGAAAAAATCTTCGGTGATGTGTAATTTTTCCCCTGTAAAGCTGCAGGTTTCATTGGATCCGGTTTCAAAATTGATGGAAAACAGGTAATGCTGTATATCCCTTGAGATTTGTTCATCATTATAAAGATAGAGCGACTCTTTAACCTCCTGCAGAATCGTGTAGTTGTACATCCGCAGCAGGGACGACAAAAAACCTCTGGGTATGGATCCGTTCAATTCTTTTCGGTATTTGGTAAAAAAGCCATTCAGGATCGACATATTGATCAGCTTATCCTCTCTGGCATAAGTGGAGTAAAACTCATTAAAAATTTTAATTGAATCCCGGCCGGAAAAGCCATGGTTTCCTTCGGTTTCCGATTCCGCAATAATCTTCCGCCGTCGTTTTGCCGTAAATTTTTTCCGTTCTTCGTCTGAAAGCCATTGGGGAATGTATCCGGTATAGATTTCCATCTTGAGCAGCTGCAGATTCTCGTCACAATATCGACCGTATTTCTCGGGATCGCCGATCCATTCCAACAGCGCTTCGGACCGGAGATTCAGCCGTGACGAGACAATGATCCTCGCAAAATTGTGCAAAACCCCGGGCAAAAAACTCTCGTCGATATGTCTGCCGAAAATATTCCGATAAATCTCAACTTCCGTATTCAAATCCAAAACATAAGGAATATTAATGGATTCGATGCGGTCAGAGAACGACTGCAAACCTTTTAATTTTGTTTTATCTTCGGGATTTATGAGCGCCAGGAAAAGGGAATTGACGTTTTCCTCTATATCTCCGACTTTATGGACGCCTTCGCTGATGATGTTGTGCAGTTCGATCAAACGGTCTTTGTTGTACGACTTTATATCCATAAGGGCATAGATGCCGTTGTTGGTTTTTGCATATCGTGAAAAATAGTATTTCACCTGGTTGCTGTCTTTTAGAAGATGGTTGATTCGGCTCTGGAGAATGTCATTTTTGTAAATGTCCTGTTTCAATGGCTTATCGCCGGGGTTGAAGACACTGATACCTTCGCCGATCCTCCGGTTGAAGGTATAAGGTCTGGCATAAAGCATGTTAAAGACCTTCTTCGGATTTTTCAGACGGTTTAACAATGCCTGAAACAAAGAACTGCAGATGGTGCAAGGTTGATCTCTAAACACCCACTCATACTCCTTTTCGGTAAAAAGACGCCATTTTATTTTATCATTTTTAAACAGGTCATCGAAGAAGGCCCGGCGATAATCCTTGGGAATGATCAAAATTGGATTGTCATGGGAAGGACATGGCACTTCGATATCATTATCGGCCGAATCCGGTAACGGGTTTGCTTTCGATAAATCCTTGGCGACTGTTGGCAAGCTGGGTTGGGTTTGGAAAAATTTTTCGAACAATTGAATCGGCCCGCCGTCATTTTCTTCACCCAAAATTTCTCGGTTTAACCGCCAAACCGTCTCAAAACGCAACCCGTCTTCGGTATTGGAATATTCCTCGAATTTTTTGAGCAAATTGTTTAAAAAGGTACTTTTCCCGCACCCATGAGGCCCCTCAAATGTATAAATCTTGTTCTGCTGGGTACCGCGCTTTAAGGACTCGGCAAGGTTGATCAAACGATTCGCAAAGAGTCTGTCGGCAAAAAAAGGGGTGTCGGAGCCTTCAACAAAGAGTCGGCTGCAATCATAATGCACAAAACCAATGGATTCGGGATCATCCGGGTACTCATTATGGCCTTCGCCGACATATTTTTTAATCATATCGTAAAAAACCTGGAAAGCATTTCGTACCACCACAGTCGGTTTTTGCGTGAGCACCCCGAGAAAGTCCTCAAAAGAAAGGGTTGATCGTCGACGCCCGGCAGCCATGCTTCGGTTGATATTTTGCATTGCAGTTGAAACGTTTCTCATTCTATAATACCTTTTTGGAAATCTTCCGATTTTCCATGGTGTATAATACGCGCTCCCATTTCACTTCCTGTTCTTTGATTTCCTTTTGTTGCATCATTGAAAAACCGGAGCCCATACCGTTATTCGGCGCCACGGGTACCGACACCACCTCGTTCGTCTCCAGATGGACGGGTCCGCCCCAGAGATATTCGATTCCCATCATGGTATTTGCAATAAACTCTTTTACCAGCGGCTTTTCTTCGAAATGGTGTACCAGATAAAGTGCATGATCGCTGCATTTATTCTCATCGACTTCGATATGGGGCGGATGATACAGGCTGTCGATCAACATTTGACGATAATCTTTTGCCTTGACGGCTTTTGACATAATACTCCCAGACCATTTTTGCCGAATTCAATCGCCGGCCTGCGACAAACAGCTTATTGCCGGAGACAAAATCCTGGTCGACAAAGGTGTTGATAAACATGAAGTCGCTAAAATCATTTCGAACCTTAAAAATTAAATCTTTTCCTGTTCCGGTATCTTTGTTGTATTTTTTTCTTATTTCGACATCCTTGATTTTCCGAAACTCCCAGTCATACTTTCCTTTATCACCCATCTCCTCGATATATTGAAACAGCCGCATCCCCAAGGCATAGGGGTTAAGACCCACCCGGGGCAAAGCGGTAACGCCGGCATTAATTCGGGCAAAGTCCACTTCATGACCGTTGATACGGTTGTCTTTTAAAAAAAGGTTTTCATGCCAATAGCTGGCCCATCCTTCATTCATAATCTTTGTTCGGATCTGCGGCTGAAAAAACAGGGACGTTTTTCGGATGACATGCATCACGGATGTCATCCATTGATTATCACCCTTTTTTAAGAAATTTGAATTTTTGATTAAAAATTGAATGAGATCTCCATTGGCGTTGTGGTTCTCTTTGACGTGTCTATCAAAGAGTGCTTCAAATTCGGGATATTTTTTTACAATGTCTGAAAAAAACATCTTTTCTCCGAACTCGCCATCTGTTGCCATACATTCATTAAATCGATTGATTTCTTTCATGTATTCGTGAATTTTTACTTTTTTAATTGCCTGCAAAAAAACATCGAAGTAGTAGTCGAGTCGTTTTGACCGGTCTTGTTGAATCGGACGATTCAAGCGGGAAAGCTCACCGTGATATCCGACCATATTATCGATACCGCGTGTGAATTCAATAACATAATCGACCCATCTCCCCTTTTCAGACCTGAATTTTGCAATGAGCCGCTTATCCGAAAGCGCCTGCCCGGCAAAATCATCGTCCCAGGTGTGTCGAAAGAAAAGATTATTTTGAAAAAAATCGATGTGGGCGAGAACATGATAAAAGATCATGACATTGAGCCAGTCCGGGTTGTTATCGTTGTAAAATGAAATGGCCGGACGGGTATTGATAACGGTTTCATAAGGATTGCCCGGGTAGAGTTCATATCTGCCTTTTTCTTTGAGAATTTCAACGTCATGGACCCAGTAATCGTAAAGCGTCGGGATCATCACCTTTGGGGTGAGCTCCAGAAGATCCCGGTTGGTGACGATATACTCCAAGGTTTCATTTTCAAAGCAAAGTCCGGCCGCCCGTGCTCTGTCCTTGCAGCCTTCCATAATTTTCTTGGTATGTTGATCAATGAGTTCCATTATGAAATGAGCGATTTAATCCCCTCGATGATACGGGTCTCGTCAGCATCCTGGCCCATGACATCGAGCCGGAACAAATTGGGTTTTTCATCCAATAACTTCGATTTTTTCAGGTATTGTTCCACCTCGGTCTCGTTGCCGGCGCTGCCGGGATGTTCGGCAATCGTAATGCCGACGCGATTGGCATAGGTCAGCATTCTGTTCAGCTCGGGAATCGACTCCTGGCCTTCCCTGTCCCAATCGTCGCCATCGGTGCCGTGAAATATGTAGATATTATAGTCTGCCGCCAGATTCTCTTTTTGCACGATATCGTTGACCAGGCGAAATGCGGAGGCCACCCGGGTTCCGCCGGCAACTTTGGAATTGTAATAAGTGTAAAAATCATCGACTTCTTTGGCTTCGGTGTCATGAAGAATAAAGCGGGATTCGACCTGCATGGCAAACTGGTACAACAGCCAGCTGTAAATCAAGACATGCTGGGACACGATCAACTCGGTGGGTTTTCCGAGCATAGATCCGGAGTAATCCCGCAGGAAAAATACCACCGCCTGCGAGTCATAATCTTTTTCACGTGATAAAATTCGATAGATTCTGTCGCTGGGCGAAATCAGAAAACCGGTGGGATCGATATGACCCATATCAGACAGATTTCCTAATATGATGTTGGTTTCCACGATTTTCCGCAAGGTTGCTTTTTTATCGATAATCTGTCCGAATCTTCGATTTTTATCGGTCAGATCATAGGTATATCGAGAAAGCGACCGTTTTTTGCCTTTGTCTTTCAGATTGGGAAGTTCAAAATGCTCGGTAAGAATTTTACCCAGGTCATAGGCATTCGATTCCATTTCATGCTGTCCGCCGTCTCCTTGCCCGGATCCGGCACCGCCCTGGGTTTCCGGGTCGTGAACGGGCTGTTCATGAATGACCTCCCCTTCTTCCCCTTGGCCGGATCCTCCGGACGGTTCATCTTCAGCAGACGCAAGTCTTTTTTCATGCAGGAATTTTTCCTCCACGGTGGTGGGGACCACAATGATTTTTTCTTTGTCGCCCTTTCGCGGTTTTACCAGCCGGCCCACCCGGATCTTGCGGGGAAAGCCGTCTTTTTCCCGCAGTTTGTCCCGTTCCAGCAATTCATCTATGGATCGTAACCGGTTGACATAAGAGCCTTTCGGTCCGCTCGTGTTCTGCAGTTTGCAAAGATCATTGGATGCATAGATATCTTGAAGAGAATCGGGTGCAATATTTTCTGCATCGATCTGCATCCGGGAAATTTCGTAGCAGCGGTCGTCCTCGAGTTCGGAAAGGATTTTTTGTTCCTGCTCGAAGGTCAAACCCTTTATTTTCAATTTTCGGTTATCTGCCGGCATGTCATCATTCATACGTACAGAAATATTCGATGGTCTTTTGGGCACATGTCTTACAATAATTGAGCTTTTCGAGCATGGTCACCACCATGCGGTCATAGAGTTTCTGATTTTCCTCATTGGTACGATTGGCCAGCGCACCGATCAGGCTTCCCGCCCCTGCGATATCGGATTTGAGCCGCACATCGGTAACTGCCTTCACCAATTCCAGGTTGTCCATAAAATCATAATTGGGATCCACCGCGATCTTCTGTCCATAGATCTTTCGGATGGAGGTTCTGAAGGTTTCGCGCTGTTCTTCGGTCTTGAGCCCGATTCTTTCTTCAATACTTTTGATATAGCGTTCATCGATCCTCATGGCATGGAGTTCTCCGGTCTGAGGATCCTTGTATTTCCACATTTTGTCGGGCCCCAGATTTTCAGCATCGATACCGATGATCATATTCACATAGTTCATCACATCTTTTCGAATGGCAAAAGGTTCATCCATATAGGCGTTGAACATCTCCGTCAACACACGCTCACGGTACATCTCTTTGGCGGTTTTAAGATCATCTAAAAATTTCAGCCGGTCACTGCTGTCCGACACATAATCGAGAATCACTCGTTCCAGCGCTTTATAAATGTCATATGCGAACATGCATTTGCCTTCATTGGTTTCGGAACTCTCGATCATCAGTTGAACGGCTCTTCCCAGGTTCCGCTGTCCCAGTCCCTTTTGGCCGAACCGTTTGGTAATATCCGGGTCCTGGTTCAAGGTGTCGATGACTTCGGCCAGCGTCTTGATGCTTTTTTCGCCGGCCACTTCACCGGCTGCCAGTTTCATGGTTTCAATGGCTGTCAGTTTCTCCGATCGCGGGAGACGGGTCAGGACAACGGCCACCGAGGCGGCATAATTTAAGTTGGGATCTTTGTGAAGCGGTTCCCTGTTGAATGTCGTCTTGACGTCGCTTCCAATGGCATATGACGTAAGATCTTCCTGCAGTTTATAATTCGTGTTGTGAGAAACGTAACAGATGCGACACCGGTCTACAATGGGGGCCTCCTCTTTTTCAGCCATAAAACGATTGAATTCGGAATTGTTGCTGGTCGCGATAATCAATGTATCAATGGGCCATTTATATCCGTCGATTTCAATATTCCTGTTTTGAATGACGCCCAGATAGACCTGGACAAGGTCCTTTTTGTTTTTAAATATTTCATCGCTGAAATGAATTCCTCCGCCCCCAACCCGGGCCAGCGCACCGCGCCTTAGGTCAAAACGATACGGGTTGTTGGTATCGGTAATATGAAGCAGTCTCTGTATGGATTCTTCACCCAAGAGATCGACGGCCGAAGACGTTATTTTGTCCTTGGCCGGATATTTCCCGGTCACTGTTCCCAGGCTTTCCGTGAGCGGTACCGGAACGATTTCAATGAACGTCAACATATCTTCCATGGTGTTGTCTGAAAACATGCGGATATCGTTCCAAATATACCCGCTGCATGCACCCAGGGGCCGGTAATTCTCATAAAGGCCTTCGATCTCATCGTCTGAAAATGCGATTTCTTTGGAAAGAAAAGTTTTATTGTCATGGGTGTCGTCAAAGAGATTCATGGCTAAAATCATGGGGTCTTCATAGGTCTGGGATTCAACGGTGTCGATTTTCCCATAACTCTTCAGTTTGCCCATGTTGACAAACTTGAATGTGTACTTTCGATTCTCTTTTTTGGACAGGTATCGGCGGTAGTGACTACATAAAAAATCAACAAAGAATGTTTTTCCGTTTCCAGGCTCTCCGACGAGAACATACGCCATCTCCTTTGAAGAACCGCCTTCAGCGGCATCCTTGACAAAAGAGACGAAACTGTTGATCTCATCATACATACCGATTATGTGTTTTTCGCCGCTATTGAAAACTTTGAAATTGTAGGTCGTTTTCCCTTGTACCATGACCTTTTCAATATCGCTCTCCAGAACCATTCTGGAAACCCCTTGAAAGGCATTTTCAAAACGCCGTTCCCCTGATTTTACAGATTTCAGATGATCATAAAGCGTACTCTTTATTGCTTGAGCCATTTTCTTCTCCTGTATCCGTTTAATTTTTCCAAGCCTTAAACCGGCGGTCTGCAAAAAAAACCTTTTTTCTCAAAGGGTAACGCAAGGCAGTGATGAGAAGAACACGCCCTCTGCATGAAACAAAATCTTATGGAAGTACCCGGAAGAAGAGATGAGAAAAGATAAAGAGAAGCGATCGCGAATCAGAATGACTGAGATATAACTGGATGCCCTGTCTGTATTTTTTGTTATAACGGTTTACGCTTTACCTTATTCATTCTTCATCCTTTGAGAAAATTTCTTTAACTTCTTCGACAATTAAAGGTTTATAAATATCATCCCCTATAAATTCAACCTGTCGATTGCCGTTGTTAAAATCGATCTTCATCGAACAATCGAATTTCCGAGATGCCGCTTTGGCGATTCTCGCTAACACTTCCAGGTTTGTGTCTTCAAACTTAATCGGAATTTTATTCGACATTTTTTTAAATGCTCCTGTTTTTTTCTACATGCTTGGCGGCAATGGCCGGCAGCTTCATATTTATTTGTTTCCGACGATAACTGCTGCAAGAGGCATGCCATCTTGCTGTTGACCGGTTCGCCTTTTGCAGGGCTTCAAGTTGCCTATGCATCTTTTTACGCATAAGACATCCATGCCGGATCTCATAACCGACTGTTTTTTTAATTTGTTACTCAAGCTTTGTTATTTTGTAAAAAAAATCCATCATCTGATGAAAAAGAGTGTTTATGCTATTGATGTTGAAGATATTATTCTAATTAAAATACGGGGAGCGGGGCAGGCGTCTTGTGCTTTGATGGAACTATCTGGTATTTAAAGAAAATTCTTCCGCCAAATTATTGACATCCGAATCTAATAAAATGACGTACGGTTTTCCTTGTTTTTCTTAAACCAGCAAAGCGACGGGCTGGTATAAAATGAACGCATCCGGTATTTTAACCGGCGCGGTTTCTGGATGTCCGTTTTGATACGATGGTCAGCTGTTTTTTGGGTTCTTAATCTCCAAAAATAAATGCAGTATGCCCATTGTGCCATGGCCGAGCACATACGCTTCAATCAATCCTGTCAATGATTCGTGAAGCTCTTTTATGCTGTCTGCCCATGATGCCGCATAAATCCAGGAAAGAAACCAGGTAAACCCTGACAAAACAACCAACGTCAATGCGCCGAATCCCAGACCTTGTACGATAGCCGCGATACCATAGGCGCTGGGTTCCGGCAATTTGAATTGTTTTAACTGATGAAGGTCCATTTTGAGTTGGGAAAAATTACCGTAAAAGTAAGGGAAAAAATACTGAATACCATGACGTTTTAATTCGATATAAATAAAAACCAAAGCGATCGGCAGCAGAGATAGTCCGGTGCATATGTGTAGCCATGTTGCAAAATGTTCGACGGTTTTGGCGCTGATTTCACCATTGGCGGCAAATCCCATGAAGTTGCTGACGGTTATCTGGCTTAAAACCAAACATAAAATTATGATATGAAGAAACCGAACCGGCGGCGGTTGTCGTTCACGCAAGTATTCCAGGGTGATATGGATTATGTTCATTTGATCATTCTTTCTTCATCAATTTTTATTGATATGAAGCCCTTTCATCTCTTTTTTGATAAATGCAACCAATTTGTCTGTTTCGCGAAAATCTGATCGAGGCACATATCCAAAGGGCACCCCGGCCTGATAGACTTCGGCAATGGTACTGTAACCGGCCTTTCCAACCACGGCATCATCAGCGTTGACCAGATCCGAATGTATAAAACCGGAGCGGTTTCACTCACAGCGTCCATTATCGCTGAGGCACGGGCCGCATGGCCAAAGCCATGGGGAGTTATGAAATAGGCAATCCGGTGCATTTTGTAAAGAATCCTTGCTTACAGGGTCAGGCTTTTGTTGCACCCGACAAAAAATTGGCTTTATTGAAAGTTCATTGACGGGTTGAAAGCCAAATATTAAATTAAACCATTACCCGACCCAAACTTCAATCAATTTAATATTTGAAGATTTCGGCCGTATATGCTAACTGTTTGAAAGTGAAGAATATTACTCTCATGCTGGTTTTTTCATTCATTTAAAATATAAGGATTTTCATTATGTCCAGTTCCTTCGGAACCATTCTAAGCGTAACGACGTTCGGTGAATCCCACGGCAAGGGGGTAGGTGCGGTTCTTGACGGCTGTCCCGCCAAAATACATCTTTCCGAAGAAGATGTCCAGAAACAGCTTGACCGCCGGCGCCCCGGACAAAGCAAGCTCACGACAAAGCGGGAAGAAACCGATCGCGTAACGATCCTGTCCGGCGTCGAAAATGGAAAAACGCTGGGGGTGCCCATTGCGCTATTTGTCGCCAACAAGGATCAGCGACCGCACGACTATGAAACCATGCGATCGATCCCGCGTCCGTCCCATGCAGATTACACCTATCAGATAAAATACGGCATTCGATCGTCCAGCGGCGGCGGCAGATCCAGCGCTCGTGAAACGGTGGGTCGTGTAGCGGCTGGTGCCATCGCCGATAAATTTTTGTATGAAACATTCGGGGTGGAAATTGTTGCATGGGTGCAATCTGTCGGAAATGTTGAGGCGGCCCTGATCAACGCAGACGTCATTTCAAGGGAAGAAGTCGATCAAACAATCGTACGCTGTCCCGACAAAAATGCCGCGGATGAAATGGTTCGAATCATTGAACACGTTCGGGAAAAAGACGACTCCATCGGCGGCGTCATTACATGTGTATGCCGGAATGTGCCGGCAGGATGGGGTGAGCCGGTGTTTGATAAAATGGAAGCCAAACTCGCCCAGGCCATGCTTTCCATACCTTCAACCAAGGGTTTCGAAATCGGTTCGGGGTTTGCCGGTACTCGCATGCTTGGGTCACAGCATAACGACCCATTTATTTTAAAAGGAAACAGGCTGGGCACCACGACGAATTTCAGCGGCGGCGTCCAGGGCGGTATCACCAACGGTGAGCCGATTGTCTTCCGGACCGCGTTTAAACCACCCTCCACAATCAGTTTGCCGCAAACGACAGCGGATTTCGAGGGGAAGGTAACAGTGCTCGAAGCCAAAGGGCGTCACGACCCCTGTGTCGTTCCCCGGGCAGTGCCCATCGTCGAATCCATGGCGGCCCTTGTCATCGGAGATTTTGCGCTCCGGCAACAATACCGGCAGCGATAATACTCGAATCGGGTCTAAACTCGATTCGACGTTATTCGTTATCGGTTAATGGTTATTGGTCATTTTATATCAAAAAGGAGTATGGAAAATGGGCAAACGAGTTGTGATCGAAACCGAAGATTGTATGGGCTGTGAGTCATGTGTGGAATTGTGTTCGGAAGTATTTGCATTCAATGAAGATGAAGAGAAAGCGGAAGTCATTCTTCCGGAAGGCGGTCCGGAGGACTGCATTGAAGAGGCCATGGAATCATGTCCTGCCGAATGTATTAAGTGGGAAGATTAGGGCACAGCCGACGTTTCGAAGAAATACGACAAGAGGGCGGTAATCGCCGCCCTCTTCACGTTCATCCTTTCGTATTGTCAAGTGATATCCTCGACCAGTTTTATGAAGATGTCGGCGTTGCTGAGTATGCCGACCAATTTTTTTCCATCGACGACGGGTAATCTTCTTACGCCAACCATGCGCATCATCTGATGACAGTTTGAAATCGACAATCCGCTGCTGACAGAAAGAGCCGGTTTGGTCATTACGTCATCGACCGTAAGTGATATGCCGCCGGTGGGGTCCATGACAATCGCCTCAACGATATCTTTTCGAGTAATAATACCGAATGTATCCCTATCGTCTTCAGGTTCAACAACAAGACTTGACACATTGAAGTCGCGCATCATTTTAGTGGCCGCCAGCATCTTTACATCCTTACGGACTGTCTTGACATTCGTCTGCATAAGATCTTTGACCCTGGTTATGTTGACATCCATATTTTTTAACCCCCCATCTGACTCATTATGCATTGCACCTGCATGAGTCAAAAGCACGTCAGTGCTTTCGACGTTGAACTTGCATCCAGGTGCAAAGCACCTGGTTTGTTTTGCAAGAATCTTTAAGTTACCATTTCCACAGCTTCTTTTTCCGCATTCAGAACAAACGTGGTTTTTCCTCTGATATCTTCTTCGCCATGATAGACGTAATCGCCGATAACGATTTTGGTTCCGCTATATACGGCCTTTAATACCTTTACTGAAACAGGCTCGGTTCCGTTTTGAGAAATTTTTTTTATCAGTTCTTGCTTGTATTTGGTCAACATGGTTTCCTTGCGCACTGCCTCACGCCTCTGCTTAACCAGCTTTCCAAGTCTTCGGGTTATTTCTTTGGGAAGCGCTTTATGTTTATATTTTTTAATGTAACCGGCCAAAATTTTGTCCATCTTAGCCCTTTGCCGCTCAAAATGCTTTAGCTGTTTTTTAGAATCAGCCAAAAGATTCCGCGTCTTTGAATCCATCCCGACGCTCACATATGTCTTGACGCCCGAATCCGATCCGATTTCGTTAACTTCAACGCCCTTGAGAGCATCGACTGAACCGCCTCTGATACGACCTTTTCCCTTAGAAGCGATTACGCTGCCATTGGTGGATACAGCACTGCGAAATATATCGTCATGGACGATGATGTCGCCGCCGGCATGGACCGTTGCATTTTCAAAAAAACGGGCAGTAACTTTCCCGCCGGCTTGAACATGTCCTCCTCCCGAACCGATGATTCCGCCGTTTATGAAGATGTCGGCGCCGGCTTCAACAATAGCATCTTCAACACCTCCGCCGACTCTGATTTCATCGCTGGCCCTTACTTCAAATCCCGAATGGATCCAGCCTTTGATGTCCAATGACCCTTCCATAGACAGGTTGCCGGTTGAATAATCTACATCGCCGGGCACTTTGTACTCTTGGGAAATCCATATCTTGTTTTCCGGCGAGAGAAACACGATGCCGTCGATTTCCGCCGTAAAACTAAGCCCATCATTCGAAACTTTAACGTTGCCCGCCGGCATGAGGTCTTTTCCATTGCCCGATTCTGCGGGTATGGTCTCTCCAAATACGTCAATTCCTTCAATCCCCGATGTGGATGGAATCTTGACGGCCAGCAACATCCCCGCTTTCACTTGTTGTATTGATTTCCTTTCTTTATAATCAATTTTCCCTGAATGTTCATCAATAGTTCCCGCAATTTTCTCGGGCTGAAATTTGAGTTCTATTTGACTGTCCTCTCCTCGCTGTGCCGGCCTTCCTTCTGCAATAACGACGTCATGAACCGGCATGTTTTTCGACACAGCCTCATTCAAAGCCTGTTCAACGGCGCTGCGATCAATACCCTGGACGATGCCGCGCCCGGCGAGCATCTTTTCAACCCAATCCGCAGTCATCATTCTGCCCGAACTCGATGGTGGATAGACGGACAGAAAAACCGATAATTTATCCTCCGAAATATTTAGCGGCTCTTCGACACACAATTGGCCGTCCACGTAATTCACATAACCTGCCAATACGCCGTCAGAAACGACAAAAGTGACGCCGTCATCGCGCATCGCAACGTTCATCCCGGCTTTTATTTGCTTGTCCTTGGGTTCGGTGCCGGTCAGTGTCTTTCCGAATATCGTGCTTCCATGCAAAGGCTTTTCCGATGGAATTCTTATTGCAATCACATCGCCGGACGAAAACATCTCCTTAATAACCGAAGGTTCAGGGAGTTTGCCGTTGCGTCGTTCAGCATCGACAATTTCGGGATCTTTGCCGCTAAGACGAAATTTGAAATCTATACGAGCGCTGACACCGTCTTTGGCCGGAACCGCCTCGGCAACCATGAAGTCCCGAATCGGCTCGCCTGTCTCAATTACTTCTTTAATCGAGTCTTCTTTAATGCCGCTGATGATGCCGGCCTGTTCCAGCGCCGAACACACGTCTTGATAGGCAAGCTTGCTGTTATCGGCAAGCACCGGAAATATAGACATTTTAGCCCACATTCCGGACTTGCTGACCTGAACCGTGTTTTCTACCGACACCTTCTTGGGGGTTAACTTTGCCGCACCGTATATCGTAGCGAAATATGTCTTTCCGTCTTCGCTGACCGTAACATTGTCTCCGGGAGAAAAATCGACTTCTTTGCCCCTGCCTGGAGCAATTTCTTCACCGAAAATATTTCTTCCCGATGTTCCTGTTTCGGCGGATATCCTGACAGCGATAATCTGGCCAGGTTTGACCATCCTGCTGGCATTGGGATCCTTATTGACGGCACCCTGACCGATTTTGAAGTCGATTCGCCCGTCATGGCCTGTTTTGGCAGGCTCACCTACGGCAATCTGTATATTGGTACGCAGAATACCCGTCTCCGCAACTTCGGAAACAATATTTTCGATGACGTCTTTATTGATGCCGAAAATGATTCCCAGACCAGTAAGGGCATGTTCAATGTCCTCAACAGTCACCGGTTTGCCGTTGCCCAAGGGAGGCGTTATCGTCTCGATAACGGCACTCATCTTATCTTCCCGAACGGCAATCTCGAATTGTCCCGGCATGTTCTTTATCGAAACAGCATAAATGGCTTCATCGACCTGTACGACATCGATCTCATCGGGCTGAACACCGAGTTGTCGGGCGCCTTCGATACGAGCAATCCTGCTGTTTTCAGCGGAAATGGTCGCTGTGGTTTGCTGCATTTTTCAACGGTCTCATCTTACTTGCAATTTATGAATCAAGTTTCGCTCACTAAAACAGCTTAAGAGCCTTCTTGTCCGCCTATGTCGTGTAGCGGATGGCTCAGCAGGCCAAAAGAAATTTGTTAAGGTAAAATATCACCGAGGTTAATGAGATCTTGCTAACATAAATGATGATATTTGCCAAGTTATTTAATTATTTATGGATATAGCAATAACCCCAAGAGCTTAATTAATATTTCGGTTATTGCATAAGTTATATGGCCCATCTTGAATTTAGGTTGTGGAATGATTAAATTTTTATTAATTGAAAGATGAAAACCCGGAAATTATC
>CAVZUV010000003.1:0-81994 GCA_963778575.1 uncultured delta proteobacterium
GCAAACCTTTGGAGAAAAAGTATCAGCCGGATTTTATATGCTATGGCGAGATTATCTTAGAAATAAAAGCGATTTCCGGTTTGTCGGGGATAGAAGAAGCTCAGCTCATAAATTACCTTAAGGCTACAGAGTTAAAGATAGGTCTCTTGTTAAACTTCGGATCTAAATCTTTAGAGCACAAAAGATTTGTTTATAATCTGTGAAATCTGCGTAATCTGCGGATTGGGGAGTCTTCTTAGTCCGCAGATTACGCAGATTGACGCAGATTAAATGAATGATGTGGGTATTATCAGGGATCACGAGTCCAGTTGGCGAGCTTCAACCCTAATAGACCCTAAATGCATGAACATGTCAAGGACATCATCCAATTTGCTATAAAGAAGAGGATTCATCCAAAAATGCGACAGGCATTTCCGTCAGAATCCGTTTGAAATGCTTATCATTGGTGAGAATTAGGTCGGCCTTTTGATGCAATGCTGTGGCTGCATGTAAGGCGTCGGGAGTCCGCAGGCCGTATGTTGCCCTCAGGCGAGCAGCTTCACGAGAGATTGGCGGTAATACAGATACCGTAGACAAGATTGGGAAAACGGCTGAGATAGTTAAACGTCTGCATCGCGAGGTCGGATCTTCCGGCCCGATAGGCCGGGATAAGCAGTTCGGTATATACAAGGCTGGACATCAGTCCTTTGATCTGTCCTTTTTCAATTCGATGGAATAGTTTTTTAATTATGGGAAAATGATGGATATGGCGTTCCAGAAAATATACAAAGACGACAGTGTCAAGGGCGATGTTTACGCCGTCTTCGATATCGCGGATATTCACTTGTCCCATTCCTCTCTCATTGTATTGAGTTCCTGATCATATCCTTTCCAGACATCTGAAATACATTCCTCTAATTGTTTGAGAGCGGAGCTGTGAGCTTTCCGAATGATGATCCGTTCACCCTCGGCATCGATTTCTACCATGTCACCAGGATTCAGATCTAAACGTTTTCGGAGGCTTATGGGAATGACGATCTGGGATTTAGTGCTTAGACGGGTTAGAGTCATGAGAGCTACCTCGATACCTTTAAAAAACGCTCCCTTTTGCCCAATTCCGGCGTTAGACTCAAATTTTAATTCTCGAAATACTTAATGTATGTCTGCCTGCCCCGTAGGTCCGGTAGATCGTACTGGGGTGGTTAAAATTTTCGCCTGCCTTGGACTTGAAACAAAATTGAACATTTTTCAAAGGTCTCTTAATCATTCATTTCAAATAAGTTTTACCTAATGGTAATACAAGGGATCCAAAGTCAAGGACAGAATCCGGGAAATAGAAAATAGGAAATAGGAAATAGGAGATAGAGAAATAAGGAGATAGAAAATAGAAAATAGGAAAGAGGATCAGCCAGGCAGGAAAACAGAAAAGAGGAAATAGAATAGGGGAATAAGGAAATAGGGGGGAAAGCAAAGAGAATCAGCAAGTGAGAAGGTGAGGGGGATACGGGAAGGGAATGTTATCCATCATGCATAGATAGTGTCCGTCCATAAATGAGGATTTTTGTTCAAGATCAAGGCATGCGAAAAAAATAACCGCAGGCATATAGTTGATATTCCGAGGATTATTTTTTGAGCATAACGAAGAGATTGGGCAAAAAGACCATTTATGGATGGACACTATATAATTTTTCAACTTTAACAACACCTTCAAGTAAGACAATTTCCGAGTCACCGGTATAGATGAAACCATCTATTTTTTGTGCCAGGGATACGGCAAATGCATCTGCATATGATAATTTGTGCTCAGATTTTATCTTTGCAGCGGAAAGGATATCTGATTTTGAAGGCACCTGGGAACGTATCGATAACTTTTCAATATCTTTGAGAATTCATTTGCAGCGTTCAGACCTTTTTTTCGTGCAATCGTATAATAAACCTCTCCAAGGTTTATCCATGAAATATAGATCGGAGACTTTGGGCTGTTTTGTAGCAAGAGATCTCGTACTTTTTTTGCAGCAGGCTCTTCTTTAAAAATCAAAGCCAGCAGGGCCCAGGCATCAAGAACGATTTTCGAGACCTCTGCAAAACGCCTCTTTTTGTCCGATTTCTGCGTCAGGCTCAAATTTTAATCCTCGAAATACTTTCTGTATGTCTGTGGTTAAAATTATCGTCTTTCTTGAACTCGAACAAAAATATGCATTTTTCAAAGGTCTCGATTTTCACTTGCGATTTCATCTGCATGTTCTCTTTCCAGTTCAGCTAAAATATTTTCCCCGGCAAATTTTCCGTACAGGTTATCTATAGGCCCTTTTTTCATTGGAATCAGGACGATAGTGCCTTTTTCGATACGGATTTGAAAAAAAGTTCCCGGTTCAATATTGAATTTTTTTCTTACCTCTTTGGGAATAACAAGCTGGCCCTTAGCGGATATTTTTGCAGTCATCATTTTCTTACCTCATAAATCGTTTTACCTATAATAGAGTAAGAAATAAATGCAGTCAATTGAAAAGTGAAAGCGATACAAAAAAAAGGTTCTTATTACAATGACCGTTAGTCGCTACATTATCTTTTTTATAGTCGCAACCATTCCGATCTTGTTTGCTGCCGTGCAGCCGTGGATCTGGGCATTTTATACCGCTTGTATTGTTTTGGCATTTTTGATGCTGATATGGCAAACCGGAGATGCCCGAGCGTGGAAGCCGCGCGGCCTATTCATCTTCTCCTCGGGATTATTCTTCGCCGTAACGCTATGCCAGTGCCTGCCCATTCCAAAGTCTGCCTTATCTTTTTTCAGTCCGTATCGATACCAATTGCTGTCCCAATCCCGTGCGATCATCGGGCGCCCTTTTGATTTAGCGACAATAAGCTATGCACCGCTGACGTCTTTGGCCTGGTGGATTTTTCTGCTGGGGCTTTTCTTATTTTTTATTGTGTTCCACAAAACTGTCACATCTGACCGGGATTTAAAAATTCTGGTTTCGATTTTGTTGGCTGTTTCATTTTTGGAGGCGATTTACGGGCTCTTCCAGGCGCTTGTGCCGTCACTGGGGGTCCTCTGGGTGGATTATATTACAGCCTACTTGGGCGATGCGCGCGGCACGTACATCAATCGGAATCATTTCGCAGGGTTTATGGAAATGATGCTCCCCCTGGGGCTGGCATATACGCTGGCCATGGGGAACTGGCATAAAAAAATCAGTTTCAAGGCGCTGATATCTTCGGACCGGCCCAATTTTCAGTTCTTTCTCTGCATTGGTCTTGTGGTCATGACCCTGGCACTTTTGTTGTCCAGGTCCAGGGCAGGCATATTCGGAGGGGTGCTGGGCTTTTTGACGTTTACATTGCTGATGCGTTCATCCAGCGGAGAGCTGCCGCGAAGTTTCTGGGTGATGATATCCGTGATTGTGGGCATGGTTTCCTTTTACAGCCTGAAAATCGGGATCGATCCGGTGCTGGAACGGTTTTTAAAAATCAGTAAAGACACATCGCGTCTCGATATATGGCATGACAGCCTGGCCATGATCAAAGATCATCCGTTCGGAATCGGTCTTGCGGCATTTAAGCGGGTATTTCCCGTCTACAATGTCTCTAATTTTTCAGATGTTCGATTCACCTATCTGCATAACGATTATCTCCAGCTTCTTGCAGAGGCCGGGTGGATCGGATTTTTGGCACTGGTGGCCGGATTTTATATTTTTTTGGTCAAATCGGTGTCTAAAATTCGAAAGATGCATCTGCAATCCGATCCAATGAAATATTTTCTGGCCATCGGTGCGCTCAGCGGTCTTGTTTCCATGGCGTTTCACAGCTTTTTTGATTTCAACCTGCACATGCCGGCCAACGCCGTCTATTTTGTGATGCTGATAGGGCTGGTGTATCATTGTGCGTGGCAAGGACCTCAGGAAATAGGAAAGAGGAAATAGGAAAGAGAAAAGAGAAAAGAGAAAAGAGGAAATAGTAAGTTTGAGAGAGGAAAGTGAGAGAGGAGGTAGGGAGATGAAGGAGGAAGGAGCTTCAGGATATGGTCCAATTAAGCATTTTACGGATATTGAAGCATGGAAACTGGCTCGGAAATTGAGGATCGCTGTATATCGTGTAATAAAAAAACTGCCAGTAGAAGAAAGATATGATTTGGCATCGCAATTGAGGCGCGCAGCTATTTCTTGCACGGCAAATATTGCGGAAGGATATGGACGCTTCCACTTTCAAGAAAATGTGCAATTTTGTCGGATAAGCAGAGGATCGATGTATGAAACTCAGGATCACTTGATAACCTGTCTTGACAACGAATACATCGCCAAAGAGGAGTATAAAAGCATGTGGGATCTTACTGAAAACGCGATCCGAGTTTTAGACGGATATATCCGGTATCTCAAAAAACTACATAATAAAAATTAGCCGGATGCTATCAAAAAAGGATAAGATCCTTAATCTCTAATTCCCCTTTTCTCTTTCCTATTTCCTATGGTTTCATAGGTGACGAATTGAAACATGTTGCGCTTAAGAGTCTGATAACAATAACTTTGTTGACGCTAACAACATGGCTCATGGTTCATAACCGGCTGGATCGGGCTGTATTTCATAAGGATTATGCCTATAACATGGATGAAATTGAAACGTTCAGGCATTTTCCCGAAGCCCTTTATCGCATCGGACTTAAATTCTGGCTGGATAACGATGTTGCCGGCGCAGCCTGTTTTTTCCGTCAGGCGGTTGATCAAAACATGTTTGATATGGATGCCTGGTTTAAATTGGCCCAGACTAAGATTGTCCAAGGGGACTTGAATACGGCGCATGCCATATTACGGTTTTCAGATGGTTTGCCCGAAAATGTATTTCGCTGGAAATGGGATCAAATCTTGCTGGCCAATGAGCTGGCGGCGAAAAAGACATTCATCAAGGGGATCAATTTTCTGGTAAAGCATGGGGAAAAAATTCAAGATGCCTTTCAACTTTTCGATGGATTTACGGATCAAAATTCGAGGATGGCGATTCAGGAGCTGGATACGGAAAACCTGAAGTCCTATCTCCAATGGCTGATGCGATGGGGTCGGGACCAGGATGCCTGGATCGTTTGGCAAAAGATTGTTGAAAAGGGTGTCCAGGACGAAGACATCAGTTTGGAATATATTCATTTTCTGGTCGATTTAAAACAGATCGAAAGAGCGGTCCAAGTTCGAAGAACCGGCCATGAAAATGTTGACGGCATGACCAATGCAGGGTTTGAGACATGAGATAACCAATCGCGGATTCGATTGGCGATATACGCCTGACCAAAAAGATAAATGGACCATCCGCCGCAGCATGACCACGGCCGCGGATGGTGCTTATTGTTTGATGATCCGGTTTGAAGGCAAAGAGAACATCTCCTTTTATAATTTGTACCAGATCGTACCGGTGAATCCGGAGGCACAATACCTGCTGACTTTCAAATGGCGCAGCAGGGATCTTACCACGGACCAGGGTCCGTTTGTGGATATCTATGGGTATGGCTGCGATGGGTTATACGCCAAAGGCCCCATGATGCTCGGCACGCACGCTTGGCAAAAGCAGGATATCGAATTTACAGCACCAAAAGCGTGTCAAGCAGTGGTGGTTAGATTGAATCGACAACCCAGCAAACGGTTCGACAGCAAAATTGCCGGCAGGTTATGGCTGGATGATTTTAAACTTGAAATTCGCAAGGCTTTGCAATCCCGAAACAACCAGTTGACATCTCAAACCGATGAAAATGAGAAAAAGATGAGAAATTGACAATGCTCATCTAATTTAGTATCAATAAATGGGGTATACCATGCCGGATGAACTCGTAGAATTAAATCGACTTACGGAGAAGTACGCCAGAAGGGGACAAGAAAGCCGCCTCCCCACTGCGGAGCTCCAAAGTAACGTTCCTGACTGGGACGCGGAAGAGGTCCATCTGCGCGACTACCTGGATGTCATTTTTCGCCGAAGGTGGCTTATTGTCAGCTTTTTAATGTTGACGTTCATTTCCACACTCATCTTGACCCTTGCTTCCCCGAAAATATACAAAGCCTCTTCATCCATAGAAGTGTCGCCGCAGGACCAGAAGGTAACAAAGTTTGAAGAGGTGGTTGCCTCGGAAGTCCGGGTGCAGGAGTTTTATCAGACCCAGGTGGATTTGCTTCAAAACAGCGAACTTGCCCGACGGGTCATCGAAAACCTTGATCTGGCGGAAAACCCAATCGTTAAGAAGGTGTTATATGGAAACGGGGATTCCGGGTTTTCGGCAAAATTCAAGGCGTTTTTAAAATCAATTATCAGCACCGATAAAGAAAAAGAAGATGCGGCGGGAATACCTCCGGAAGCCATCCAGGAGCAGCATTTGCTGAAATTTGTAGGGGACAATCTTGAAGTATCTCCGAAAAGAAACTCCATGATCATCGGCGTGTCGTTCGCATCGCCGGATCGAAATCTTTCAATGAATGTGGTCAACGCATTTGTGGAAGAATTTGTTCGCTGGAATATGGAGAAAAAACTCGAAGCTTCCCAGTTGGCCCGTGATTTTTTAATGAAACAGATCGATCGGGCGAAAATAAACCTTGAAAAGGCTGAGGAGGACTTGAACCGGTTTGGCAAACAGGCCGGGATTGTTTCGCTGGACGCGAAACTGAACAGCGTGTATCGTCAGCTCGAGGAACTGAATTCAGCCCTTGCCATGGCTGAAACCGACTTGATCAGCAAAGAAGCCGTGTACAAGCAGGCCAAAATAGACGGTGCATCCGCTTTGCCGCAGGTCATGAGCAATGAATTGATTGCCGGGCTAAAGGCCGAGTATGCCCGTTTGCAATCCGAATACGATGACCTGTCCGTGACGTTTCATGACGAGTACCCGGCAGTCAAGGCATTAAAGACAAAAATGAACAGTATCGGCGACCGCATTAAAATCGAAGAAAAAAGGGTTTTTCTGGCGGTTGAAAATGAATACAAGTCTGCCCTGGAAAAAGTCAAAAGCATGAAGGCCCGGGTTGAAGCACAGAAACAAAGAGCCATTGATCTCAATGAAAGGGCAACTCAATATAAGATCATGGCCCGCGAGGTGGATACCAACAAGGGGATCTATCAAAGCCTTTTGGAGCGAACCAAAGAGATCGAATCCATGGCCGGCGTCTCCTCCAGCAACATTCATGTGGTGAATAAAGCAACGTTGCCCATAAAGCCCTTTAAGCCCAAGGTCAAGTTGAACCTGCTGCTGGCGGTCGTGGTCGGATTGATGGGCGGTATCGGACTTGCCTTTTTCCTGGAATATTATACAGATACCATTAGCAACCCCGACGAGATATCCGATCGGTTCCGTATTCCGATACTTGGGGTGGCACCGCTGTCCAAAACCGATGAATATCCGGTTGAGCAGACATTTATCAACGAGCCCCAATCGCCGCTTTCCGAAGCCATCCGAAGCGTCAAGATGTCGATCCAACTGGCCGGCACCGCCGACCAGGCCAAAAGTTTTCTATTAACCAGCATCAAGCCCTCGGAAGGCAAAACCACGCTGGCGGCCAACCTGGCCCTGGCCTTTGCCGGTGCAGGCGAGAAGGTGATCCTCATCGATGCGGATATGAGAAAACCCAAACTCCACAAATTTTTCCAGGGGCATGGTGCGTCATCCAGCCCGGGTCTGTCCAGGTTTCTATCCGGCGTCAGCAGCACGGGGCTGGTTTTTAAAAATGGTATCTGCAACTTGTGTTTTATTCCTGCAGGACCTTCTCCGCCCAATCCCGTGGAGCTTTTGGTTTCGGCCCGGTTTTCATTGCTGATAGAGACCTTGACCCAACGTTTTGATCGAGTGATTGTTGACGGGCCTCCCTATTTGGGTTTTGCCGATTCTTTGGTGATTTCAGGCCAAGTTGGGGGTGTGGTCCTGGTCAGCAGCATGGGCGAAACCACGCGTGATGCCATACGTCATTTTAAAAAGAGCATCCTGAACTCGCAGGGTAAAATATTGGGTTGCATTATCAACAAGGTCGATGTCGGCAGACGGTTTGGATATCAGCCCTACTATCGATATTACAGTCATTATCAATATTACGGTGAGGTGGAAGACCGGGCAATAAGAAAAGAGAAACAAAAGCCCCCCAGGATCACCCAACAATGATCCGAGGAAAAATCTTTTTTATTTATCTAAAACATAAGAAGTGCCGATTTCATATTAGTGAAGATTTTGTAAAAACAGTCGAATTTAAATCAGTAGCGAAATATATTTTCTTACTTTTAAATAAAAATACAAAAACTATTAACCGATAACCGATAACGAATAACGTCTAATCGGTTTTAACTCGATTTTGGGTTCATCAATTTTTATTGAGCTTAAGACTAATGTGAAGAACATCCATGTACCTTTCTTACTATAATTTAAAAGTCAAACCGTTTCAGATGAGTACGGATCCGGACTTTCTCTGGCTGGGCGAAAAACATAAGGAGGCGCTTGCCGTCCTGAAATACGCCATTATGGAAAATAAAGGGGTGCTTGGCCTTAACCGGGGATGTGGGAACCGGAAAAACCACGCTGATCAACGCCCTGTTAAAAAGTCTTGGAAAAGATACCATTACAGCGACGGTCTATGATGCCAGGCTTGAGGTTCTCGATTTTTTTCACACAGTGGCCGCTGCATTTAAAATAAAACGGACCTTCGAAGGAAAGGGCCAGTTTATCCTTGGATTTATGGATTTTTTGATCAAGGCCCACGAACGGCATCAGAAAGTTCTCTTGATCATTGACGAAGCCCAGGGAATCAATGAGGATCTCCTCGAAGAGATTCGCCTGTTATCGAATCTTGAAGCCGAATACACCAGACTGTTGAATATCTTTTTCGTGGGGCAGAATGAATTTATTGATATTTTGCAGAAATACGAAAACAGAGCCCTAAGGCAAAGAGTAACCATACGCTACCACATCAATCCATTGACGCTGAATGAAACAGCAGCGTATATCCGGCACCGTCTCGAAGTGAGCGGTACCACAGATCTTATTTTTGACTCCGGCGCAATTGATGAGATTTTCTTCTTTTCGGGAGGATATCCGCGGCTGATCAATATCATGTGTGATCACGCATTGCTGACCGGATTTGTTCGAGAAGTTCAAACGATCAACGCAAATCTCATAAGGGAGTGCCGGGAGGAATTGCTGGTATCCAAAAAGAGTTCCGGAGAAGATTTTGAATTTCCGGCCGGGAATCAGCAAGTGCTTTCCCGGGAGCCGATGGGCTCTGTCCCGTCCAGGGAACCGATGGGTCCTGCCCCGCCCAGGAAACCAGTGGCTTCTGGTCCGTCCAGGGAACCAATGGCTTCAGATCTGTCCAGGGAGATAATGGATTATGTTAAAGAGTCGCATGTCTTAGAAGACGATCAGGATAGCTTCGGCCCGCGGTATCCTATGTACAAGCCGGCAGTTTCCCGGAAGATTCAAAAAAAGCGTTTCTTTGGGTTTCGCTCGATCCTGATTTTTCTTTTGGTCGCCGGGGCCGGGTATTTTTTTTATGGAAAATATCATAACCACATCCGATCCTCTGTCGCAACGGTTCGACCTCCGTCGAACAAACATTTTTCGATGAATGAGAAATCGGAAAATAACCATCCGTCCACAACCCAAGCGCAACCTGACGCATCGGATATCCCCAATCAGGTTCAACCAGAAAAGTCCGAAGATTCCCGTTTTCCCGTCATCGATCCTTCGAAATCCGACATGTCCAAGGCCGCGGTTCCGAAAGAGACCGAATCTTATCAGCCCGGACCGTCAAATACATATTCCCAGGATGCCGACGCTGCAGCTTTTTCGAAAAAACCACCGGAAAAGATGCAGGACTCGGTTCAAACAATTGAAAAAATCCCCCTAAAGCCCCTTACGGTTGCATCTGCCCCTTCGAATCTAACCGCGGAAGCACCCGTGGCCATTCCTGCGCCAACAACAAAAAAGGGCGGCATCCAGGCGACACCCTCTGAGCCGGCTCAAGTCCGTGCAACAGCAAAGAGTGCAAAATCGGCCCAAAAAGCGCTTTTGAAACCAGTGGAAAAATCGGAAACCGCCGAATCGATCACCACCTCTGTCTGGAAAGGAAACAAAGCAAAAGCGCCCGAAACTCTGACAAGAGAAGCGCCGAAAAAAGAGTTGGAGGTTGCATCTTCTGTTTCTCCCGAGAAAACAAACAACCGCATTATTTGAAAAATTTAAGGAGGATCTGTCAAAAAAGACAGTGGTTTCAGATGCCGCGAAACCAGTGAACCCGCCAACGACGGTCAAGGAAAAACCCCCGGCGGCTGTTTCAACGTCTGATCGAAAAAAGCTCATGAGCCAGAAAGCTGCGAATCCATCGGACCAGGGAGTCGGTGAGAAAATTGCCTCCCTGGGCATTCCGGCAAATAAGTCTGAAAAGACAGGCAAGACCTATCTACCGTATATCCCGTTAATGACCCGCCTTGAATCATTTCTGAAGAACTATTGCCGGACTTACGAGCAAAAAAACATCGATAAGTTCAGCAATTTATTTGCCTTTAATGCTGTTGAAAAGGGAAAGCCGTTTAAGTCCTGGCTTTCCACATATCGTCGAAATTTTAAGCGAATAGATTCCATAGAATACAACATCGAGCTCAATCGTTACGCGACCCAGGAAGATACCGGATTGGTTAAAATCGACGGAACTTTTCATATCAGGGCTAGATTGGAGGGCAGCAAAGAATGGCTGAAAAACAGCGGTGATATTTCCATGATACTGGAAGCGGATGGGAATACGTTTAAGGTTAAGCAGTTGGATTACTAGCTGTGTCCATCCATAAATGGTCTTTTTGCCCAATGCCGAGGCGGACAAGTCTCAAGCTTTCACTGGGGGTATACTCAAAAAACAATCCTCGGAATATTACCCATATGCCTCCGGTTATTTTTTTTGCATGTCTTGATCTTGAACAAAAATCCTCATTTATGGATGGACAGTTAAAGGACCGAGACCTATGAAAAACGCCCGCTTTTGTTCAATCCGGCGTGAAAATTTTAACCGCGAATACTTAAGTATTTCGAGGATTAAAATTTACCTGCCGGAATTGACAAAAGCGGGCGTTTTTCATAGGTCTCGCTTACCATTCCGGGTTCCTGTACCCTACACCAAATCCCGGAATTCCGATGTTGATCCCTCCCCCGTGAACCAGCTTTCCCCAACTGCTGGATTTGACCACGATGATGTCTCCGTCTTTAATTTCCATTTCCTTATTATCCGGCTTATTCAGATTGATTTCGATGCCTTTTCGACCTTGCCCTTCAACATCCCGAATCAGGACAATGGAATCTTTGAGTCCCCAGGGTCTGATTCCGCCGGCAGTTAGCAGCGCTTCATTGAGCCCCAGTTTTCCCCTGATGGGATAGGATCCCGGGTTACGAACAGCGCCGTCGACAAAATAATGGCCTGCTTCAGGCGCAAAGATGATATCCCCGCCGTTGATATCGACATTCAAATCCAGCCTGCCTTCTTTGAT
The DNA here is from genome assembly GCA_963778575.1 of uncultured delta proteobacterium. Taxonomy (GTDB): domain Bacteria; phylum Desulfobacterota; class Desulfobacteria; order Desulfobacterales; family UBA11574; genus UBA11574. The sequence continues at coordinate 11,461 of CAVZUV010000003.1, forward strand.
CAACTGGTTCAGATTGATCAACAGCACATTCGGTTCACCGGGCCGTGCCTGATGACGCCGCACCTGAATGATATTCCCGGCTTTGTCGGTAAGGCCTCCGGCCAGCGCCATGACATCCAGCAATGTTTGTCTTGAAGGGTATTCGTATGTGCCGGGCTGTTTAAATTGCCCCACCAGTGTTATCCGCCGACTCATATGTTCTTTGACAAACACACTGACATGCGGGTTTTTTATATACTTGGATTGGTATAGTTTTTCGATTTTTATCTCGGCTTCCCGTGCGGTCATCCCCTTAACCCCGACCTGGCCCAGGAGCGGCAGTGTGATATGTCCGCGGGAACTGACACGGGCTGTCGTATTCAGATCCTTGGATTCAAATATGGTGATTTGAAGCAGATCTCCTGCGCCCAGAAGATAATCGCTGGGATCCGAGTGCATCTGGGCGCCGGCAAACAGTTGTTCATTGAGGCGGGTAATTTCATCGCCCTTGGCAGGGGTAGCGGCATATTCCTTGACGATGGCGCTTGTTGTTTGTTGATTCCCGCCGCAGCCCGCCAAAAAATTAAAGAGAAATATTGCGGCCAGCGATATTATTAAAAAGATACGGTTTGAACCCATAACTCCTGTCCTGACACCACATCTTAGACGCTTGGTTTAAGAAAATGATAACGGCAGATCACCGTTCAGGTGATCTGCCGCAATTGTTTGTTTGAAAAGCCTGATGATGTTTTTTAATTGCACGATCGGTGAATAAGTCTCAGGGTGCGGACGGACTCGCGGCCCCCCCGCCTCCACCGCCACCGCCGCCGCCGCCGAGCGGCTGCGCCGATCCCTCCCACGGCGAGCACGCCGAGGACCACTTTTGTCGTCGTTGACATCGTTCCGGCTTCGGCTGTTTTACCGGCCTTTCCCGCCTCGCCCGTCTTAGCGGTTTCACCGGTTTTGGCGGGTTTTTTTTCTTTGGGTTGTTCCTCTTGTTTAAAAATTTCAGCCTGGGCCAGTCTAATTTCATGACCGGCTGAAACCTCCAATGGTTTGTCGTCGGCCGCCGTCACTATCATGGACCCGCCCTCCAGCACACCCATCCGTGTGACGCCGTCTTCAACGTAGACATATCCTTTGAGCAATGGGTTGGTTGAAGAGGCATTCAGCCTGACTTCGTTGGTGGTGATCAGTCCTTCCGGTGTTCGAAATACCAGTGTTTGCGGCATCGAGGAAAGCGCAAAATATACGGTTCCTTTTTGTACGGTCAAGGTGCGGGAACTCTTGTCCGTTGAAACGGAAAAAAGGCTCCGGTCGAGAGCGAAAAGATATAAATGCCGCAGTTTGACACCGCACTCTCCCTGAACAGCCAACAGCGTATCCTCCGGAAGAGGCGCTTCTGAACTGAACTCTCCGATTTCCCGGCTGCCGTGAAACAGGGTAACCTTTCCTTTTGGCAGGATTCTGCCTGCAGTGAATCCCGAAGAGAAGCCTGTTGATGCAAATATGAGAGTAACAAAAATGGCCGCTATTTTGAATTTGAATCTGTTTTTTCTAAAACGTTGCATGATTCAGGTCTCCTTGTTTTGGGGAGAACAGAAAAACCTCAAATGAAACAAAATATGGGAAAACCGCTTCTTGAAAAATCTTTTATATTAGATTATAGATAAAGTCAATTTTAAAACTTAAAAACCCTGAAACCGGAAATAGGAAAATAGGTAGGATCAAAATGGATAATGAGGAAAATAAATCCATGACGGATTTGGAATGGCAGCAGCGGATACTTTGCCCTGACGAGAGTTGTATCGGGGTCATCGGCCCGGACGGGCGGTGCAAGGAATGCGGACTTCCCTATACAGGGTCTTTTGATCCAACGAAAATAGAAACCGTTGCACCTGATTTTGAAGCAACTGATCCGGAAGATGAGATAGACGAGGATTCGGAAGATGAGATGAACGAGGTACCGGAAGAATTTGAGGAACATGACACGGAGGCTCCGTCAGATTTGGAGTGGGAACAGCGCAAGCTATGCAGCGATGAAAGCTGCATCGGGGTTATCGGTCCGGACGGGCGGTGCAAGGAATGCGGTAAACCCTATGTTGAAAAATAGAAATTAGAAAAGAGAAAATAGGAAAGAGGCCGAAGGACCAGATGTCGGAGGCGAAGGACCAGATGTCGGAGGTCAGAGGTGGCCCGAAGTCGGAGGGCAGGGGCAAAGAACGATGGATGAGGGACGAAAGGTTGATACATATTTTTCTATGTCGTCTGTCATCCGTCGTCTGCCGTCTGTTTTCAATCGTCCATCGGTCAATGGCGCGACACGCGGCGCAAGCGCCTGCGCTGCGCGAGCGACGCCTTTTTCAGCCTTCGAGGTTCACCGGGCCGGTTTTTAGTTCAGACCGGGCCGGTATTTCTTTTTTGGGATATGTTAAAAAAATAAAGAGTCCAAGGCACAGTGCCATCAGAACCGCTCCGGACGGGAATGCGTTGCGGAGCCGCGAAACATCCATCATCAGCCCTGCCACCAGCGATCCTGTAAGCATCCCTATGCTATGGGCCATGGCCAGAAGTCCCATGACGGATCCCATGGCGTCGTTGGCGTTTCCTTTTAAAACAGCAAGCGCCATTAGAGCAGGCATTGAAATGCCGCCGCCAAGACCGAATAACATGCAAGCCATTACAAGATCTTTAAAACTGTTCGCCCATTCAAAAGAAAAAATCGCATATGTGATTATCAAGCCGCCGGAAACAATCATCGTTTTCCGATTCACCCGGTCTGCAACAAGTCCCATGGGAACATGGAGCAGGCCGCTGGATAGAACCCCCAATGTCACCAGAATTCCGATGGATGAGCTCGAAAGTGAAAATTCCACATCAGCCAAAACCGGCAAAAAACTCCAGATGACACCGATACATGCGGCATAGGCGAGCCTAAAAAGAAAAGACCGGCCATATTTCTGTCACGCAGCACCGTTTTCCATGGCAGCGGTTTCATTCCCCGGCCGGCAAGGTGCTCGGTTTCTGTGGGCGGCAGCAACAAAAGACTGACTAAAAATCCTATAAACGTCAATATACCCATTGACGCGAAAGACATGTTGAGGCTGAATTTGTCGCGCATGACGCCGCCGATCAAAGGGCCGATGCTCAAGCCAAGGAACATCGACATATTGAATAAACCCATGGTGAATCCTTCACGTTGCGGGGGAGTTATATCTCCTACATAAGCTTGAACAGCCGGCATGATCATGGCCGATGCAATCCCTTGGATAAATCTGACGACAATAAGGGATTCAACGCGATTTGAGAGCATGTACAATAATGACACAACAGTGTAGGCGAAAAGGCCGGCAATAATGAAGGGTTTTCTTCCTTTTTTATCCGAGAATCTGCCGAAATACGGGAGCAACACGCTCCTGGAAATGGAAAATGCAGCAAATATTAAAGCAATATATACGCCGCCGGCGCCCAGATGGGTGGCGTAGACCGGAAGTAAAGGAACGACGATGCCGACGCCGGTGACGGTGCCGAACATGGAAAAGAAGAGGGTGATGAAGATTTTTTTATCGATTTTTTTCATCACAAGAGAAATTGAAAACAGGAAAGAGAAAAGAGGAAAGAGGACAAGGGAAACCACGAATAAACACGAATAGACACGAATCAAATTCGGGGCTCCGCCCTTTTGGGATAATGGGTTCATTAGAGATCAATTCTTTCAATATGCTTAATAATCTTAAAGATATATATTTATGTTCACTTGCGTCCATTTGCGGCGATCTATTTCCTATTTTCTCTTTCCTCTTTCCTAATTTCTAATTTCTATTTTCTCCAGCGCGGATTCAACCAGCGTTTGTATCTCCGAAAGCCTTGCCTCGGACAGGGCTTCAAAACGGAGTACCAGAGCCGGCTGAGTATTGGATGCGCGCACCAGACCCCAACCATCTTCAAACAGCACCCGAACCCCGTCGATATCGATAACATCGTATTTACTTCGAAAATATTTCGTCACTTCGGCAACAACGCCGAACTTTCGATCATCCGGACAATCAACGCGTATTTCAGGCGTCGAAAAGGTTTCGGGGACATCCGATAAAAGATCCGACAATTTCTTACGGGTATTGGCCAATATTTCAAGAAGCCGGCATGCGGCATAGGTGGCATCGTCATAACCGAAATAACGGTCCGCGAAAAACATGTGTCCACTCATCTCGCCGGCCAGCTCGGCTTTTTCTTCTTTCATTTTCTTTTTGATCAAGGAATGACCCGTTCGCCACATGATCGCCCGGCCGCCGTGTTTTTCAATATCGTCATACATGGTTTTTGAACATTTCACTTCGGAAATGAACGTCGCACCAGGTTTTCTCGAAAGGATTTCCCGGGCGAAAATGATCATGAGCTTGTCACCGTAGACAATGTTTCCGTTTTCATCAATAACGCCGATCCGGTCGCCGTCGCCGTCGAATCCAATGCCGACATCCAATTTTTTATCTTTGACCATGGTGATCAGATCCTGCATGTTCTTTATAACCGTTGGATCGGCTTCGTGGTTGGGAAATGTACCGTCCATGTCCGTGTAGATATCATAAACTTCACATCCCAGTTCCTTGAATATCGGTACCGCCACTACTCCTGCGGTTCCGTTTCCAGCATCGACTCCCACTTTGAGGACACCGTCAAGAGTGATGTTGTTTTCGACAAACTCCCGATAGGGCGTGACAATATCCGCCGTAAAAAGAGAACCTTTTCCCTGGATAAACGATTGATTATCAATGATACCGAGAATTTTTTGGATATCTTTTCCGTGGATCGAATCCAAACCGATGCAGAGTTTAAAACCGTTATATTCTTTGGGATTGTGGCTGGCCGTCACCATTGCCCCACCTTCAGCGTCCAGATGCTGAATTGAAAAATAAAAAACCGGTGTTGGGCAAACCCCGATGTCGATCACATCGCATCCGGTTGACCGCAACCCTTCAATAATTTTTTCAGAATATTCCTTTGATGTTAATCTGCAGTCCCGTCCGACGGTGAGCCTTGAACATCCGTGTGCTATGAGAAAAGTTCCCACGCCTTTTCCAATCAGAAAGACATCCTCTTTGGTCATGTCTTTTCCGGCAACGCCCCTGATGTCGTATTCTCTGAACATCTCCGGATTCATTTTGGTCTCCTTTGCAGCCAAAAATAATCATTGTGAAACGGGAGAAATTACCCTATGAACATTTCCGAATATACTTTGTTCCGTTGGAACCACTTGTATACTTCGTGTGGCATAATAGGTTTGATGGAGTTCTTCGATTTAGACAAAAGTAAAAACATTTCCTCCGACCTTATGGTAACCAAGTTCCGCATTCTTCCAACCTTCCACTATTCCATACTTCCAGCCACAGGGAGATCGACCGCTAAATGCCGATATATTTTCTGTTTTGGCGGCAGACAACGAGACGTCAAATCAGCCCTTGACCACCCCGATAGGTCTTATCCGGGCCACTTTTTTTGAAATCCCGGCTTCATGCACCACCTCAACCACTTGGGAAATATCTTTGTACGCCTCCGGGAGCTCTTCAGCCAAAGTGGATCTGCCGGTCCATCTGACATAGATGCCTTTATCTTCGAGCTCGCGATTGATGGCCCGTCCCTTGCTCGCCTTTTTGGCGGCTGTTCTGCTCAGCAGCCGTCCGGCGCCGTGGCAGGTGGATCCGAACGTCTCTTCCATGGCTTTATGCGTACCCACGAGCACATATGAAGCCGTCCCCATGTCTCCGGGAATGATGACCGGTTGTCCGGTATGCTGAAATTCACTGCAAAGCGCTTCGTGACCGGGTGGAAAAGAGCGTGTCGCGCCTTTTCGATGAACACAAACCATCTGTTTTTTTCCGTCGATAACATGGGTTTCTTTTTTGGCGATGTTGTGACAAACGTCATACAGCAGTTTCATGCCCAGATCTTTGGGTCCCAGGCCTAAAATCTTTAAAAAGACTTCGCGGGACCGGTGCATTAAAATCTGCCGGTTGGCCCATGCATAATTCGCGGCGCATGCCATGGCATTATAATAGTCCATCCCTTCCTGAGATTGAATCATGGCGCAGGCAAGCTGGCGATCCGGGAGGTCAAACCCGAGTTTTTTAACATGCTTGGACATGAAGGCCAGAGAATCGTCACAAATCTGATATCCCAACCCCCGCGACCCCGAATGGAGCATCAGGGTCACCTGATCTTCAAAAAGCCCGAACACCCGGGCTGCATCAGGTTCGTAGATGGTTTCGACGACACCGACTTCCAAGAAGTGATTCCCTGAGCCAAGGGTCCCGAGCTGATTTTTTCCCCTTTCGAGAGCTCTCCGGCTGACAATATCCGGGTCTGCGTTTTCCATGCAGCCGCCGTCTTCCGTATATTCCAGATCCGTCGGCTCTCCCAGACCATGACTTATGGCCCATCGACTGCCGTTTTTAAGGACCTTTTTTTCTTCAGCGAAGGACAGTTTTATCGGTCCTGTGGAACCGACCCCCGAAGGAATATTGTGGAAAAGGGCATCGATCAGCGTTCTTAGCTTTGGCCGCAATTCTTGTTCCACCAGTGAAGTGACGGCCAGGCGAACCCCGCAGTTAATATCGTAGCCCACTCCGCCCGGAGAGATCACCCCCGAATTCAAGTCAAAAGCAGCCACGCCGCCGATGGGAAAGCCATACCCCCAGTGCATATCCGGCATGGCCAGAGATGCTTTTAAAATGCCGGGAAGCGTAGCGACATTGGCCACCTGTTTTAACGGTTCGTTCCGGCTATCGCCTTTGAGCATCGATTCGGTTGCGTAGACGATTCCCGGTACCCGCATAGCGCCGGTTTTAGGAACCTCCCAGCGGTATTTGTCTATTTGTCTGATGGGTATGGTCATTAAATGTCTCGAGAGACCTTTGAAAAACGCTCCCTTTTGCCCAATTCCGGCGTTAGGCGAAAATTTTAATCCTCGAAATACTGAATGTATGTCTGTGGTTGAAATTTTCGCCTGCCTTGGACTTGAACAAAATTGAACATTTTTCAAAGGTCTCGTTGTTTGTGTTGTTTAATAAAACGTATCATTTTGCATAAGAGATGGCAATCAGATTAGATATCGAAAATAACTCCGGCCTCCCATCCCGAAGGGCCGCTTTTGACATAAATCTGGTGATAGGTCACCGCTTTGATTTCGGTTTTAATAATATGGCGATCCGGGGTATAGGCATCAAAACAGATTTTTGCGGAAAGTTTTTTATCGGAAAGGGATAAAATTTCTACGGACTTGACCAGCCTTTTTTTGCCGTTCCACCAGTACAAAACCTCTCTAAGCCAGTTGACCATCAAATCGGGCCAGTCATCCCCGGAAACCGTTATCTTTCGAGAATCATTGCCGCTTAGCGCCTTTGTTTCCGTAAGAACGTCGAACAAAGCCCATGCAGCATTGCTAAAAAGCTCTTGTGGGTCGGTACCAAATACGCGTATGCCGAAATCGGCGGTATGCTCAATCACTTCGTATTTTGCTTTATCCTCTTTCCTCTTTTCTATTTTCTCTTTCCTCTTTCCCTTTTTCCATCAAAGGATGACTTGTCCGGTCTTTTCCGTGCTGTATCCGCCCAGGGCTTCGACCTGCTTTTTGAACTTTTGCGAATGGATGGTTTCAAGAAGGATCTGAATATTTTCAGATCCAAAAAAGTGTTCCGGAATAATAAGATCATACTGTTCCGTAACCACCGGAATAAAATCGAGGTCGAGCGCTTTGGCGGCGGCATAAATGCCCAGCGTCACATCCGCCGTGCCGCTCTGAACCGCCACGGCCACTGACATGTGGGTAAATTCTTCATTTTCGTATCCAGTGACTTCGGATGGATCGATGCCCAGTTGTCTGAGTCGAAAATCCAGAAGAATTCTGGTACCGGAGCCTGCCTGACGATTGATAAACCGGATGTCCTCGCGGCAAAGATCTTCGATACCCTTAAGGGCTTTAGGATTTCCCCGCGGCAGGATGAGCCCCTGGTCTCTCAGCACGAGATGGACCAGTTTGACCTTTATATCCGGCAGATATTTTTTGACATACGATATATTGTATGATCCGTCTTCCGTATCGAGAAGGTGGGATCCGGCCAAATGGCAGCCGCCCTTTTTAATGGCCATGAGACCGCCCATACTGCCGACATGACTCGAAGACAGGGTGAGGGTTTTTTGTCCGACCCGAATCTGGTTGGCCAGTACATCCAGTGTGTTGTCATGGCTTCCCACCACAACGATGGTATTCTGAATCGAAGAGAGCGGGCGCAACAGTTCAGCGTCGACGGGTTCCTGAGGGTTTATCCCTTCCAGATTTTTCGGTACCCGGATGATGCCGTCCGCTTCGGTCAAGGTCGTGATGCAGCCTGCGCCTCTGGGAAGCGGTATGGCTACAATTTTATCGCCTACCGCTCCCAGTTTTACCCGTATAAATTCTTCCAGTCCGAGCTTGGAAGCGATTTTCCGGGTGGGTTCCACTTGAACTTTCGGCCTTTCCTTTTCAGATTGGCCCAGCATAAAGGATATCAAAGGCCCGACAAACTGTTCAAAAGCAACGATAGCGGATACCGGGTATCCCGGCATCCCGAATACCGGTTTTTTTTTGATTTCACCGATTAACACCGGTTTCCCGGGCATAATGGTCACGCCGTGAACCAATACTTCACCCAGTTCATCCACCGCATGTTGGGTATAATCTCTTGACCCTGCGGACGAACCGCCGACGGTCAAGACCATGTCGACATCGCTGTTTACGGCATCCAAGACGGCTGTTTTAATTTTCATGGGATCGTCGGCGATCATATTGTGCCGGATAAAGGCGCCGCCGCAGGATTCGATCAGTTTTCCCAGAACAAAGGAATTGGTTTCAATCACCTGACCGGGCAAAAGATTTTCAACGGCTGTTTCACGCCAGTCGACAAGCTCGGACCCTGTTGGAATGATCAGCACTCTGGGTCGGGCCAAAACCGGCACTTTAAAAATGCCGCCTGAAAGCAGGGCTCCCACACAATACGGGGTGATGACATGATATTGGGGAAAGAGAAGCTCGGTGGCCACAATATCTTCGCCAACTTTCCGAACGTTCTGCCAGGGAAATGCCGGCGCCTCGATCTCGATCCGGTCCTGGTCAATGACATGGACATACTCGATCATGATCACCGTATCGGTGTTTTCGGGCATGACATGGCCGGTGTTGACATAGAAAGCATTTTTGCCGATAAGCAATTCCTTTGGCCGTGTTTCGGAAGCGCCGAAGGTATCTGCTGCTTTTACGGCGATACCGTCCATGGCGGACAAATGAAAATTGGGCGAGGAGATTACGGCCAATGCCGGTTCAGCCAAAATCCGGCCCACTGCATCGGGCACGGAGACCATTTCTTTGGAAATCGCTCTACCAATAAAAAATCGTTTAAAGAGAATCCCACGCGCCTCTTCCAGGGTTTTCATTTTTAAATAAATATTGCGTTTAGGGTTCATTTTTTTCTCTGATTGATAGGGTTTGTTTTTAGAGTTTTTAAATTTTTAAAAACAGTATCGATTTAGGCACAATTAATTTTTTTTGTTTTAAAAATCTAATCCCGTTTCTGGATGGAAACCCATTATATGGGGATAACTTCGACCATAGCCCCCCTATCAAGTCCTTCGGTATTCAACCCGATCTCGATCAACCCATCGGCGTTTACCATGGTATTGATGAGTCCTGACTTACCAAGTACGGGTTCGGCCCACAGCATGCCGTCTTTTTGGTACAATTTTACGCGCACGTAGTCGGCCCGGCCCTGGGTGGATGAAACGTTTCTGCTAAGTTGTGCAATAAGATTGAACTGTTTTTTGTGCTCGGGCAAAAAGCCGGCGATATGTTCGATAAACGGTTTAACGACAATTTCGAAGACCACCATGGTCGAAGTCACCTGCCCGGGCAGCCCCCAAATGGCCCGGCGTTGAGACCTGGCAAGAATCGTGGGTTTCCCCGGGCTTATGGAAATGCCGTGAACAAGAATTTCGGATTCAGGAAGGGCCGAGAACACTTCGATGGTGTAATCCCGGGTGCCCATGGAACTTCCTCCTGATATCAAAACCATATCGGATTGTCTCAGGGCGGCTGTGCATTTTTCGATAAGGTCGTCGAAATTGTCTCGAACAATGCCGTAGGTCATTGGAACCGCGCCGGATTTTTGTACCAATCCTGCAAGTGTATATGTGTTGATATCGCGAATCAGGCCGGGTTCGGGTATCTCCTTGATGGATACCACTTCATCGCCGGAAGAAATGATGCCGATGACCGGCTTTTTATAGACCGCGACCCTTTCTATGCCAAAGGCGGCTAATAGGCCGATTTCCTGAGGTCTGATCCGTTTTCCGGCCGGCACCAGGACAGCCCCTTTTTTGAAATCTTCTCCTTTTTCAAGAATGTTTTGCGCCGGCGCAACGCTTCGATAAACTTCTATGGTTGTTTTATCGATGGCTTCCGTGTGTTCGATCATCACCACGCTGTCAGCACCCTTTGGCAACATACCGCCGGTTGAAATTCCGGCGGCCTCCCCCGCGTCGATGGAAAAATCGGGGATTGCGCCCATGGGAACGGAACCGATAACGGTCAGATACGCCGGATTTGATTCAGAAGCGCCAAAGGTTGAAGAAGCGCGGACAGCATACCCATCCATGGTGGATCGCATAAAATTCGGAAGATCGACATCAGCATTCACATCTTGGGCAAGAATCCTGCCCATGGCGTCGACAAGGGGGATGTCTTGGGTTTCAACCCTCGGAAAGCGCGGCACGTATCCCAGCACATTACCCAGGTCGGTAACTTTGAAAAATTCTTTCATTTTGAAAAATTTCCATTTAAATATAAATTATAACACAAAATAACGTTGCGTTCGCACCCTAATTAATATGTTGGCGGTTCATGTGTCAAGGCGTTGATGAAAAATAGGGATGCAAAACTTGGTTTTGAAGTTTTCTCCTTGAAAAAATTGGTGTTTTTCATTAAAGGAATTCATATGGGCTATGTTTTTGACTTTAATGATGCGATTTATTACGAAGAGCGGATGCACGATTCACACAACAAGGTTGCCGTTGAACTTGAAGAACGCTTGATGTTTGATGCGCTCCGGCCCGGACGCGGTGATAGTATTATCGATATCGGTTGCGGAACCGGAAACGCGTTGCTGACGTTTCTGGACCGGGGACTCCGGGTAACCGGTATTGACGCCTCACCTTATATGATTGACATTGCATCGAAAAAAGTTGGTAATCGCGCAGATATCCGCCGGGCCTTTGCAGAGGATCTTCCCTTTGAGGATAATTCCTTTAACTATGCCTGCCTTATCACCACCCTTGAATTTGTCGAAGATCCGAAAAAAGCCCTTGAAGAAGCCTGCCGGGTAACGAAAGATAAAATATTTCTGGGGGTCCTTAACCGTTATGCGATCAAGGGGGTTCAACGGCGCATCAAAGGGGTTTTTACCCGAACCATCTATAATCACGCCCATTTTTTCAGCATTTGGGAGCTTAAGGATATTATTCGCTCACTATTGGGAGACGTACCCGTATCTTGGAAAACCATATGCCAGTTTTCAGCATCTCCGGGCCGGTTCACCGGCAGATTCGAACAATATTCGCTGATACAAAAATGCCCCTTCGGTGCATTTATCGGCATGGGAGTTACCCTCGTTCCCCGTTTCAGAACCAGACCCCTGACCGTGCCTTACAAAGCCAAACATACTACCGGTGAAGTGCCCGGGTAATTAACCTCAAAGCTTAAAACTTATGGAACACAGATGACACAGATTATGCGGATTTTCGCGGATCATATAGAAATTAGGGGGCTCATGCGGCGCAAGCGCCTGCGCTACGCGTTGCCACAATGGTGAGCGGAGCGAACCAACTTGAATATCTGTGCAGATCCGTTAAATCCGCGTCATCTGTGTCCTATAAATAAAAAAACAAATGACCAATAACCGATGACAAAGCTCAAACAAGGAGCCGGAAAGATGGAAGCGTATCTGTGGGAGTCGTTAGATGACAGCAGGGTAAAATGCAATCTTTGTAACCATCGCTGCAATATAAAAGACGGTCACCGCGGAATATGCGGTGTGCGTGAGAACCGCGGCGGCGTACTGGAAACATTGGTTTACGGAAAAGTGATTGCCCGGCACATCGATCCCATCGAGAAAAAACCGCTGTTTCATTATCTTCCGGGGAGTCTTTCCTATTCTATTGCGACAGTGGGATGCAACTTCAAATGCCGATTTTGTCAGAATGCGGATATCGCCCAAATGCCGTCCGACCAAAACGGGAGAATCATCGGCGATGCTTTTACGCCGGAGGATGTTGTGGCTCAGGCGATAAAAGGGGATTGTCAAACGATTGCCTATACCTATACAGAACCCACCGTTTATTTTGAATTTGCCTATGACACGGCAAAACTCGCAGCGGAAAAGGGGATTCGAAATGTATTCGTCACCAACGGATACATGACCGAAGAAGCGCTTCAAATGATCCATCCTTTTCTTGATGCCGCCAACGTCGATTTGAAGGCATTTACCGAAGATTTCTACCTGAAAACCTGCAAAGCCAAGCTTGTGCATGTGAAAGAGACGTTGAAGCGGATGAAATCCCTGGGAGTTTTTGTCGAAGTGACGACACTGATTATTCCGGGATTGAACGATGACAGAAAAGAACTCGAAAATTTGGCGGCTTTTTTGGCAGATGAGTTGGGTCCGGAAACCCCATGGCATATCAGCCGGTTCCATCCCACTTATAAGCTGCTGGATCAGCCTCCGACCCCCGTTGAAACCCTGTTTAAGGCCCGTGACATCGCCAAAAAAGCCGGTTTGAACTACGTGTATGTCGGCAATGTGCCGGGTGGGAAGGGGGAAAACACGTTCTGTCACCAGTGTAACCGACGCTTGATTGACCGATGGGGATTTTATGTCCGCGACATTCGAATAAAAAACGGGAAGTGTCCGGAATGCGGTGCGGCGGTATACGGGGTGTGGGAGTAATTGCAGGAAGAAGGAAATGGGAAAGAGAAAATAGGAAAGAGGGTAAAGGAAACCACGGATAAACGAGAGTTGGTCAATTCGTCGAATGGTCGATTGGTCAAATCGTAAAAAACGATTCAACTGTTTAACCAACGTTGTTATCTCTTTTCTCTTTTCTAATTTCTATTTTCCCAGGATTTTCAATTCAGATCCCGTACGGGCAATACCCGGTAGTCTCTATTGTGCGCCATTCGGTCTGAATACGAGTACCCCCGGTGGAAATTGAAAATATATGCCTGAATCGCCGATGTTTCCGATGTCCATATCCAGCCGCAGCTTAGCTTTATAACCGGAACGATCTTTACTTGCTGGCCGCAATCCGTTTCATACCCTTTATATTTTTTATCCTGAACATAGAGGCTTTGAAGCTCTGCCCGCGTGGGAAGCCGCCAGTTGTCGTATTTTTTTTCAAGGGTATCCGGGAAGGTATATTTGATCCATAGATTGGCCTGTTTCCAGTTGATATTGCCCTGATTGTCTGTTTTGGCCCACATCACCCCCAGTTGATGGTCCGTCACCGTGCCGTCACCGTTATCCGTAAAGCGTCCTGTCGCCGAAACCCATGTGCCGAATAAAAAAATACACATTAAAATGATCCATACAGGAGCTGATTTTGTTCGGGACATGGTTCCTCCTATTACTTATGCTCTATTTTTTCCCTCAATCGTTGCGCGTTTTTTTCATCCCGATGGGAAAGGACGGGAACCGGTGAGCGCCGGAAAAGCTTTTCGGCCACCGATCCGATAAATATATGTTCGAGATCCGTGCGTCCCTTTACCCCCATGATAATCATATCGACGTTTTCCGACACGATCAGCTTCAACAGCTCTGCGGTTGGATTGCCCACCTTGAAAACCATTCGGACATGTTCACGATCAATATCTGAATGTTCAATGAAATGATTCAGCATATTTTTCCGTTCGGTTTTAATTCCTTCCGCATAATGTTCGCTGTCCACCTCGTATCCCATGGATGTCACCATTTCCACCGCCATGATATCCCTGGAATTGATGATACTGGCCACCACCAAATGCGCATTCAGAATTATTGCGATTTTAACCGCATAATCGAAGGTCCCTTTTGAATAAGATGTAAAGTCGAGGGCCACCATGATTTTTTTGATATCGCTCATGCGTTTGTCCTTTTTATTTTTTTTCAACACCCATGGATTCTGTTTTTCAAATGCGTCATGTTGCAGGAACAGGCACTGGTTTCGGGATGCGGGGTTTTTGCATGAAATATAGGAGAGCGAAAACGCTCAGTCCGATGAAACATACCCAGTAACGCTGGTCATAGGAAAGACCGATCCACGAGGCAACCAGGGCCGGGCGCATCATGACCAGGGTGATGAACAGAAAAAGCGGTATTTCATAGAATCGATTTTTTGCCACAAACCATCCCTGCGTCGCGGAAGCAAATGCAAAATTTCCGATACAGGCCATGGCAAATATCAGGATGCCCAAAGGCCAGCTAAAGATATTGTGAAGAATCAGGTCGCTGTTGAAAATGAACATGAACGGCAAGATAGCGGTTCGAATATCATACATGAACCCCTGGACCCCGGTGGCGATGGGCGGCGACTTGGCAATGGCAGCCGCGGCATAGGCGGCCAGTCCCACGGGCGGGGTATCATCGGCAAGAATTCCGAAATAAAAGCAGAAGAGATGGGCGGCCATTAAAGGCACCATAAACCCCTGGCCGTGGGCAATGTGAACCATGGCCGGTGCGGTCAAAGACGCCATGACAATATACGTGGCGGTAGTCGGGAGTCCCATCCCGATGATCAGGCTGGCGAAGGCGGTGACGACCACCATAATATAAATGTTTCCGCCGGATATGGTATCGATGATCTGGGTAATCAGTCCGCCCAGACCCAGGGCCACCACACCGACGATGATGCCGGCGGCGGCCGTGGCAAGGGCCACGGCAACCATGTTTCTTCCCCCTGCGGCAAGGCCTGAAAAAATGTCGACAATGCCTTGCTTGAATGCGGCGCCCATGGGCTCTTTGTTCAGATAAGCCTTGACCGGGCCTTGAACCAGCATAATCGCCCCCAAGACGCCTATGGCTTGAAATGCGGCACGTTCAGGGGTATGCCGGGCAATCACCAACTGGTAAAGAAGAAACAGCACCGGTAAAATAAAGTGGATGCCGCTGATCAATGTTTTGA
The DNA here is from genome assembly GCA_963778575.1 of uncultured delta proteobacterium. Classification (GTDB taxonomy): domain Bacteria; phylum Desulfobacterota; class Desulfobacteria; order Desulfobacterales; family UBA11574; genus UBA11574. The sequence continues at coordinate 26,674 of CAVZUV010000003.1, forward strand.
AAAACGGCGGAAGTTCTTCTTTGGACATCCCCCTTAAACCGGCTTTGGAGGCTTCGATATGGGTAATGTAGAGCAGGGCCGCATACGAGGCAAATGCCGGAATCGCGGCGGCTTTAATAACTGAAATGTAGGGGACGTTGACATATTCGGCGATTATAAATGCGGCGGCCCCCATGATGGGCGGCGCGATCTGCCCGTCCGTGCTGGCGGCCACTTCTATGGCCGCGGCTTTGGTGGGCGGATAGCCGACCTTTTTCATGAGCGGGATCGTAAACGTGCCGGTGGTGACGACATTGGCGATACTCGACCCGTTGACAAGGCCTGTGAACATGCTGCCCAAAACCGCTGCTTTGGCCGGGCCGCCTTTGAACCGTCCCAAAAGGCTCAACGCCAAATGGATAAAATATTTCCCGGCGCCGGCTTTATCCAGCATGGCGCCGAAAAGCACATACAGATAGACGATGGTGGCCGAAACATCCAGTGGAATGCCGTATATCCCTTCGGTGGACATGGTCATCTGACCCACGAACCTGCTGAGCGAGACCCCTTTAAAGGCGATAACGTCGGGCATATAAGGGCCTAAAAAGGCATATGCGCAAAAAAACGTGGCGATAACAGAAAGGGCAGGGCCGATGACCCGGCGGGATGCTTCCAGCAAAAGCACCACCAGGATGAGTCCGATGACAAGATCTCTGGTGATGGGTGCGCCGTAACGTTCCGTCATTCCGGAATAATCGATGGCGATATATAGTGCCGAAAGGCAGGCCACAACGGCGATAATATAGTCCAGCAGCGGAATCCGGTCTTTTTGAGAGAAATATTTAAGCCCGAAACGGGTCTTTTTAAAAAGGGGATAATTCAGAAAAACGATCAACATGGCAAACCCCAAATGGATGGCCCGGATAAAGGTTGAATCGAGAACCAGCCAACTGGGGATGGAGAGTTGAAAAAGACTCCAAATCACGGCAATGAAGGGAATAATGTATTTCCCAGGCCCTTTGGGTTTTCTGCTGATGCCTCCTTCTTCTTCAGCCAGACGTTTGGCCAGTTCCATTCCATCGTCGGGTTCATGAATGTCTTTTTCGTTCATGGGTTTCACCTAATTGATCGTCTCAAAGATTTTACGGTGAATTAATGCTTAACCAATGGCAGGCATTCAATGGGGAACACAGCGGCGGGCTCTTTGCCCGCCGCTGTGTTCCATCGTTAAAAGAGTGTTGCAGGCTTATTTTAAACCGGCTTCTTTATAATATTTCATGGCGCCCGGATGGATCGGCGCGGAAAGACCTTCCAGCATGTTCTGTTTGGTTAAAACGCTGTAAGCCGGATGCAAGGTTTTGAATTCTTCTAAATTGTCAAAGACTTCCTTGGTAATGGCGTACACGACCCGATTCGGAACCTTGGCTGAAGTGACGAGCGTAGCTTTGACGCCAAATGTCGGCACATCGGCATCATTAACGGCACCCGGATAAAATTGGATGGGAATCACGGCTTTGGCATAGTAGGGGTATTTTTGCAGAAGTTTATCGATCCCTAAAATGGAAGCAAAGCGTACTTTTCTTTTACCGGAAGTCGCTTCCTTGATGGATCCGTTGGGATGGCCGACGGTATAGAAGAACGCATCGATTCTGCCGTCCTGGAGGAGTCCGGCCGATTCAGCCGCCTTGATCCCTTCGGCCTGCAAGTCTTTTTCATAGTTGATTCCTACTGCCTCAAGTGCATCAATGGAATTTTGACGCTGGCCGGAGCCGGGATTGCCGATGTTGACCCTTTTGCCCTTCAGGTCTTTGATGTCTTTGATATTTGCATCAACGGCGGCCACCAGCGTGACGGATTCCGGATGGATGCTGAATACGGCCCGGAGGTCTTTCTGGGGACCCGCATCTTTCCATTCGGCAAGGCCGTGAACGGCTTGATACTGCCGGTCGGACTGAACAATACCGAATTCCAGGTCGCCGGACATGACGGCATTGACATTGAAGACCGAACCGCCGGTGGATTCAACAGTGGCCCGGATCCCGTATTCTTTTCGCTTGTTGTTGACCATTTTCGCAATGGCGCCGCCGGTGGGATAATAAACGCCGGTAATGCCGCCGGTACCGATGGTGACGAAGGTCGTTTTGGCCTGAGCGGTCGTCGGTGTTCCTCCCATGAAAATGGCAAGCCCAAAAGCAAATGCAATGCCGATAACAAGAAATTTTTTCATTTGAACCTCCTTAACTTTCAGTTACGGTTAGATAAAAAAACGAATTCTTCAACAAATTGTTACTTCCCTCCTTTCTTCCGTCATTTTAATCAAACAGTTGTAAAACCTCATTTGTTACTTTTTTTATCGATAATAGCGCGTGTAATTTAGATGCTATTGTGGAGTAGGATCAGAAACTTAATGAATACCGTTCAATTAATCATGTGAAATCACGGTAAGTCAAGCTTTAAATTTAAAATGTTTATCTGTCAGGAGTATTGCATATATTGAATTTATCATCTAAAAGGTTGAAAATGGAAGAGAATGGCAAAATAGAAAAAGCCCCTCGGGTGAGCGTCATCATTCCGACATACAACCGTGCCGGCATCATTGCGGAGGCGGTGGATTCCGTTCTGGCGCAGGACTACAAGGATTTTGAATTGATTGTGGTGGATGACGGTTCTACGGACAATACTTCCGAGGTAATGGCGCGGTATGGAGACGATGTCCGCGTACTTTTTCAAGAGAATAAAGGGGTAAGTGCCGCTCGAAACCGGGGAATCACGGAAGCATCCGGGAAGTTAATTGCTTTTCTCGATTCCGATGATCTTTGGTTGCCGCAAAAACTTTCGACACAAGTGGAATTCTTCAGTCAAAGGCCGGATGCGCTAATCTGTCAAACCGAAGAAGTTTGGCTCAGAAACGGTATTCGCATCAACCCTAAACATCGGCACAAAAAGCCTTCGGGAATGATTTTTGAACCCTCTTTGAAACTATGTCTTGTCAGCCCTTCTGCGGTGATGATCCGACGGGATTTGTTGGATAGAACAGGGGGCTTTGATGAAACCCTGCCGGCCTGCGAAGATTATGATCTGTGGCTCAGGATAAGCTGCCGTTTTCCCGTTTATCTGATCGAGACGCCCCTGATTATCAAACGGGGCGGTCACGACGACCAATTGTCCAAAGGGACCGGTCTTGATAAATTCCGGATCAAAACCATCGAGAAAATCATCAATACCGGGATTCTGTCGGATGATCAATACCGGGCGGCTCTTATCGTGCTCAAAAATAAATGCGATATCTACGCCGCCGGATGCCGGAAACGGGGAAGAGAGGAGGAAGCGCGGTATTATGAGACGCTCGCGGCAGGGTTTGAATAATTGCTAAGCAGGAGGTTGGGTTGATTTAAATCACAAATTCCAAGCACCAAATAACAAATAAATCACAAATTCCAATATTCAATGACCAAAATCTTCAAGGGCGAGTCCCACCCTCGGGATTGGATTTTCGAATTTTGTTTATTGAGATTTGTTTGGTATTTGGGATTTGATCATTGGAATTTAACTTTACGCCATCCTTTCGACCTCCCTAAACCTATCTTCTATTCGCTTATTTGAAACCGGGACGGATGTTTTAAGTTCCTGTGCATAAATCGACACCTTATATTCTTCGATCAGCCAGTAAAGCGCTTCGACGGCGGCTTTCTTTTCTTCGGAAGCGGATTCGGAAAGTCCTTTCAGGAGTTGATTCAGTCTTTCGGTAAAAACGGCTACGACATCCGATTTTGTCCGATCTTTTTCGAGATCGACCATGCCCCGTTCCCCACGAATCACAAGCGCTTTCATATATCGGACAAGATGCACCATTCGTTCGGGATCATATAGATCAATGAAATTTTCAGGTATTAATTTGGAAAGCTCGGCTCTTATCCCTTTTAGAAATTGTAAAACCACAGGGTTGGTCTTGTGCGCAACTTCGAAGGAATAAAGGGTGGTTCGTGTTTCGTGATAAGACTTGAGGACCGGCAGGCTGTGTTCCAGGAGTTCCCGGCCTTCGGTGACCATGGATCGGGCCGCGACGTCAGCATGGGCATAAAAAGCGTTTCTGCTTCGGATGTTTTTAAAAAATAAGTTTTTGATGATGTGTTCAAACAACCTTTTTACAACGCAGGCTGATCCGCCGAAATAATCCGCTGCTTTTTCCATATCTTTCGGCAATTTCAGCGCCTTTTTTAAAAATTTCAAATCCTTTGATAAATAAAGGGAAAAGAGCACGGCGACGCCTTCTCTGTGAGATGACAGTGCTGCTTCAAGGTTTAAAAAGAGACGCAGATTGACGCTTTTTTCTTTTTCACCGGCTTTTTGAAGCCCGGGGTAGACTGGCCATTTCGCCGAACCAATGCCTTTCAATTCGATGCTTTCGGGTAAGTCCGAAAAATTCCAGCCGGTAATGCCGTCCCGTTCCCACATTTTCTTTGCAGTGTATAGTTCAGGAGTCGGAATTGCCGGGCCTTTGTTTGAAATTCGCCGGCTCAGCAATGCCGGATCTCTGCCGGAGGAAAGTTCTTTTCCTTTTGTGTCGGTGATCGATATCCGCATCTTCAAATGATCCGGCAGAAGATCATCCGGCCAGGCAGATGCAGGGATATCGATGTTGAAACGGGTAAAGATAAAATTGCCGAGAGCCGTGATTAAGGAAGTCCGGGTTTTGGGCATTTCATTGATGACAATATCCACGGTATCGGCGACAGGGACCAGCTTTTTTCGATAATTTTTGGGCAATCCTTTGATCAGTGCAGTGATTTTTTCTTTGTACAGCCCGGGCACCAGCCATTCAAGAGATTCGGACGGCACGGAACCGGCCATGGCGGCTGGAATACTTACGGTGACGCCGTCATCGGGGGTTCCGGGATCGAAGCGATACGCGCAGTCCAAACTCAGATGCCCAAGGTCAAGCCGGTCCGGGAAGCGTGACAGCTCTTCTTTATCCGGATCATACCGGATAATGTCTTCAGGCTTCATACGCAGGTTTCGGTCATTTGCCGTATCTTTGATATAAGTTTTCAGCGTCCTGATATCGAAACATTTTTCGAGCCGACGACTGTAAAAATCGAACAACTGCGCCTCGCTGACCAGAATATCTCTTCTACGGATCCGGTCCTCTATATTCTCGACACCGTCAATGAGCTTTTGATTGTGATGCAAAAAATCAAACGTTTCATTGATATCACCGTCGATCAGCGCGCTTTGAATAAAAATTTCCGTTGCGCGGTCCGGATCGATGTTGCCATAAGGAACCTGCCGCTTGGGGATAATCACAAGACCGAAAAGACTGACCTGTTCGTAAGCCGTGACCCGACCATTTTTCCTTTCCCAGTGGGGGTGAAGATAGGTGCGCTTGCATAAGTTTCCTCCCAGGTCTTCCAGCCACGCGTTGTCGATATTTGCACAGGTTCTGGCGAACAGACGCGATGTTTCGATCCATTCCGCTGCGACGATCCATTCTTTAGCCGTATTGAACAGGGTCGATCCCGGAAAAATCATCACCTCTTTTCCTTTAGGCGCTTGAAAAATGTTCTTTTCCTTTTTTACGGCGATGTTGGATAAAAAGCCGCTTAAAACGGATTTGTGGATAGCGGTGTAAAGACGACTGAATTGTGTATCCGGAATCAGGTCTTTCGATTGTCGCCGGGGGAGGGAAACATGCTCCGGAATGCGCTTTTTTGCGGTTTTTTTTGTATCATTCATACGATATTCTGTCATTGTTTCGAAAAGCTGGGCATGAATATCCCGCCATTCCCGCATCCGCTTGAAGGAAAGGTAGTGACGTTTGCAGAATTTTTTAATGCGGCCGGTTGTTTTTTCTTTTTTCAAAACCTGTTGATAGGTATTCCAGATATTGAGCAGCGTGATAAAATCGGAAAAAGGATCACAAAACACTTTCTGGGCCTGATCCGCTTCCCGGGCTTTTTCAGCGGGCCTTTCACGGGGATCCTGAATACTAAGGGCAGCGGCGATTACGATCATTTCCTCAAGACACCCCTGGTTCCGAGCCTCAATAAGCATTCTCGACAGTCTCGGATCGATGGGCATCTTCGCCATGAGTTCGCCTTTTTTCGTCAGTAAAAAGCGGCTGGTCTTTTTGGATTTTCGGTTTGACCCGGGAACAATGGCGTCCAGCTCGTAAAGGAGATCGAATCCGTCCTGGATGCTTTTTGCCGCCGGTTTGTCAATAAAAGGAAAATTCGATATATCCCCCAGATTTAGAGAAATCATTCGCAGGATAACTTCTGCAAGGTTGGCCCGTAAAATTTCAGGCGAAGTAAAAAGCGGCCGGTTTTCGAAATCGTTTTCGGAAAACAGCCGGATGCACACGCCGTTTTCCATGCGGCCGCATCTTCCTTTTCGCTGATCGGCGCTGCTTTTTGATATGCCGGTCACCGGAAGCGCTGTAATTCTCATCCGCGGCATATAATGGGATATTCGTGCAAGTCCCGTGTCGATAACATATTTGATACCGGGTATGGTGAGGGAAGTTTCGGCGATATTGGTGGCGACGATAATTTTTCTACCCGTACCCCGTGAAAAAACCCGGAACTGCTCGGATGCCGACAGCCTGGCAAACAGTGGCAGGATATCCGTATGACGGAAATTCTTTGCCTTGATGAGTTCGCAGGTTTCACGAATATCTGCTTCCGTAGGCATGAAAATCAGAACATCTCCGGAATTTGTTTCTCTAAAAAGGCGGTTCAGTTCGCGGACGGCTGTCTCAACGTGGGTCTGGGGGTCGTCGTTTTCAATGGATATGTCTTGGGGTAAGTAACGCACCTTTACCGGATACATGCGGCCGGACACTTCGATCACCGGCGCATGATCGAAAGCTTTTGAAAATTTTTCGGTATCGATGGTGGCGGAGGTGACAATCAGTTTAAGGTTTTTTCTTTTTGTTAACAGCGTCTTTAGTATGCCCAGGATAAAATCGATATTCAGACTTCTTTCATGGGCTTCATCCACAATGATGGTGTCATATTCATACAGGCCCGGATCATTTTGAGCTTCCGCCAAAAGCATGCCGTCCGTCATAATCTTGATAAAACCATTAGGACTCGTCTTGTCTTTGAATCTGATTTTATAACCGACGGACTTTCCGGGCACCTCTCCGAGTTCTTCGGCGATCCTTTGAGAGACCGTTATTGCGGCGATTCTTCTGGGCTGGGTACAGCCGATCTTTCCGTCGATCCCGCGGCCCGCGGCAAGACAGAACTTCGGTATCTGCGTGGTTTTCCCGGAGCCGGTTTCACCGGATATGATTACCACCGGATGATTTTTGATGGCCTCGATGATGTCGTCTTTTTTGGACAGGATAGGGAGGGCTTCGTTGTAGACCGGTTCCGGCCGATGTATTTTGCGCCAGGCTCTTTTGTTGACGGATTTTTGAAGCCTTTTTTCGATAAGAATCAGTCGCCGGTTAATTTTTTCATGAGACGATGGCTTCTCTATTTGCCGTTTAATGCTGATGATGTCACGACGAACCGCGTGTCTGTCTGCAATCAGTGCGTTTGGCAACAGCGATTCGATATTTTTAAACATATCGGTAAAACCTAATAGGAATTCAGGAGATGCGCATCCCCTCAGCACGCACCTTTGCATGCGCGTTTCAATGCCTTAAGAAGCGCGGCTCTGTGAAATTCACCGGCCAGATGCACCGGACTTTTACCGTAGATCGGATCCCAGGCCGAAGGATCCGCCACACAGAAATATTGCACTTCAAGTCCGATTCGGACCGGGGCTTCTTTGACGGAAAGACCTTCAACACGCTGTGCCGCCTCCCAGGTCGCTTTGCAAGGCGCCCCCCGGACCACTTCAATGCGATCGATACGACCTTGGGAAACCTTTACGGTAAACTCCGGCATGCCAAACATGTTTCCATAATCACCCAGGCAGACCTGCCTGGAGAGACCGCATCATGTGGGCGGCGTCAGGACGCCCTCGACGTGTAACTTTTTCCCGGAAGCCACCACCGGGATTTTTTTGTCACGGCAAAGTGCGGCAAGATCATGGGATAGGTCCGGATGTTTTAAATAGTCCAGAACCAGATCCGCCTGAAAGTTTCGGGGAATGTATTTTGTGGTATCGTCGATAATTTCAGGCAGCGTTTCATTGATGGATACCACTTCCACGGTAAAACGGTTGTCGCCGTATTGCCGGATGCCTTCTATTTTTTTTTCACCGCTGTTGTTTTGCTGGAAAACCAAAATCTTTTGTGGTTTGGCGCCAGGTTTCAGTTCTCGTGTTTTTGATGCGATACCGGTTGTGCATTCAATGTCTTTTTCCATTTTATCTACTTACACTCCATATTCGAGGTATTCTCGTTTTTTTTCAAACTCAGCCTTTTTTTCTTCAAGGCTGGCCGTGGATTGCTCAAGTTCATCAAAGAGGGTATCGATGGCCGATTGGCAGCGATGGATGGATCGAGAGAGATCGCCGATCTTCTCACCATCGCCGGCCTGTGAAGCCGCCAGCATATCCGCATTGAGTTCGTTGAGCTCTTTTTCATATTTTTCGATCCGATTTTCAATACTTAAAATTCGTTGCTCCAAGGGTTTGAGGATCTTGGATCGTTCGGCAATAAATGTGGAACGTATCCGTCTTTTTTCTTTTTTGGTCAACTTAACCGGCGATTCACCGTTATCCATTTTTTCGGAAAAGGATTTTAAAGCGTCTGTTTCGTCCGCCCATCCGCCTTTTTCCAGAAACCGCTGATACCCCCCCTCGAACACATGGATACCGTGATTCTGAAATACGATGAGACGCTCGGCAAGCGCGTGCAAAAACATTTCGTTATGCGTCACCATGATGACTGTGCCGTCAAAATTGTCGATGGCGGCAAGCATTGCATCGCATGATTCCATGTCGAGGTGATTGGTGGGTTCATCGAGAAGCAAAAGATTTACCGGAGTGACGAGAAGTTTTCCAAGAATCACCCGGCTTTTTTCTCCACCCGAAAGAACAGCGATTTTTTTCAAAGCAGCATCACCTTCAAACATCATTGCGCCACAGATAGTCCTTGCCTGCTGGCGGTCGACATCCGGGTGTGAGAAGAGGATTTCTTCTTCAACGGTTCTCGATCCATCCAGATTCATGACATTGCTCTGTTCAAAATATCCTTGTTTAACGGAGGGATTCAGTGAGATGTCGCCGCTGTGGGGTTTAAGTGCCCCGGACATCAGCTTTAAAAGTGTTGTTTTGCCTTTACCGTTTTTCCCGACCACACAGATCCGTTCCCCGGCCTTTGCCGAAAAGTTGAGATCTCTGATCAACGGTTTTTCGGGCTCGTACGAATAGGAGAGGTGTCCAATCTTCATAACATCTTTTTTAGGATACGGGGCGCTTCGAAAAGAAAAATCAAGGTCCTTGATCCGCTCCAATTTATCTTTTTTTTCCATTTTAGACAGAGTCTTGATCCGCGACTGAACCAAACCGGCCAGCCTTGCCTTGGCCCTGAACCTGTTGATAAACAGCTTTATCTCTTTTTTGCGCCGTTCGTCGTTGAGGCGGGTCTTTTCGTAAATCTCTTCGTCCTGGGCGATCTGCGCATAATATTTTTCAGTATTTCCGGTCAGTTTTCTGATCTTGTGGCGATGAATTCCGAGGGTGTGTGAAATCACCTTATCCATAAAGCTTCTATCGTGGGTGATAAGCATCAGTTCGCGAGGCCAGCGGATCAGATAACGTTCTACCCATCGAATGGAAGTAATGTCCAGATAATTGGTGGGCTCATCCAAAAGCAGCAGATCAGGTTCGGAGACGAGCACCTTTGCAAGGTTCAGTCGAACCTGAAAACCTCCTGAAAATTCTTCAGGAGGCCGGTTGAAGTCCTCTTTGGAGAACCCGAGTCCTGAAAGTATTTCTTCGACTTTCCATTGGCAGTCTTCCTGGTCTTCACGAAGCCCGGTCATTCCCTCTGCGAGCACGGTGTCTTTTGTGAACTCAATCTCCTGGCGAACATATCCGATACGGTAATGTTTGGGGATGACAATATCTCCCGAATCATAAGGTATTTGTCCGGTGATGAGTCGAAAAAGGGTGGTTTTCCCGTGTCCGTTTCGACCAACGACCCCGATCTTTTCTTTAGGGTTCAGTTTAAAACCAGCTTTGTCGAAGAGCACCTCCGCGCCGTAGCTTTTTGTTAAATTTTCAACGGTTATCATATGTTGGTTACTGCTTGCCGTCCAGTACTTTGCGAATCGTGTCCGCAATGTAATTTTTAAATAAAAGTTGCGAAATCTAAAACCTTATAAATAGTCATAATCGCTGCCGGAAGTCAACTCGATTTGCCGTTATTAATAAACGACAAAGCACGTCTGTTTCGAGTTATATTGTATAACCCACTATAATCTCTTGACAAAAAAGGGGTAAGGGAATAGGTTGTCCACCATCCGCCGACCGATGGCAAATAACGCCGGCTCGAGTTTTGACTCGATCAAGGTATAAATATGTTAAAACGCTTATTGAACTTTAAGATAATACCTTTTATAGGACTTGTGACTGTTCGGATTATATCTGCCACCTACCGCATTAAAATGATCAACCCCGAGATCGAAAAAAATGTTTTCAAAAGAGGTCAGATTCCGATTTATGCTTCATGGCATCAGAGATTCTTTCCCGGAATTACTTTATTTGCACGCCGAAATCCGATTTCGATCATGATCAGCCGGAGTAGAGACGGCGAACTCATTTCAAGGATAGCTCATGTCCTGGGATGGTATCCGGTGAGAGGTTCATCATCAAAGGGCGGAAGTCAGGCATTGAGAAAAATAAAAAAACTGATCCAGAAAGGATACAAGGTCGGTCATATTGTCGATGGCCCCAGAGGTCCCCATGGCATGGTTAAACCCGGCCTGCTTCTTATTGCCCAGGCCACAGGAATGCCGATTATCCCCGTCATTGTCTCTGCTGAAAAAAAATGGGTTTTTAAAAGTTGGGACAGGTTTATGGTTCCGAAACCATTTTCTCGCGTGATTATACGCTTTTGCAATGAAATATGCATTCCGAGAAAACTGTCTCCGTCTGATTTCGAGACCAAACGACTGCAGATTGAAAACACAATGAAAAAACATTATCGTGAAGCAGACGCCATCTGGTCGAATGCCGCGGAAGTCCGCCGATTGTTCAAAAGTTAAGGCCGAGCCAAAATATTTGCCACAAAGGCACTAAGACACAAGGGATATATTTATTGCTTCTTCTTGGTGGCTTTGTGCCTTTGTGGCAGAAGAAATGATTTCAATTTCTAATTTTGTTCAGTCTTGCTGAGATAATTCGTAATAATAGTTGCGGCTTCTGGATAGATAAGGGAAGTGGTAAAGTTCCTTAAGACTTAAGCATTCGGATTCCATAAAAGGGATTTCTTTATCCCGGAGGGATTTTGATCGAATGACTTTGGCTGTTATCTTTAAGCCCAAAAGATGTGCGATTCGGTTGACTTCATCGACGAACCGCTCGTTGTTATGGCTGTTTTCGCCCATCCATCCGCCGGTCTGATGAATCCGTTGGTGGATCATCTCGTGTAAAAGAACATCACTGACCATTCGGGTGTTTAGACTGCGAAGTCCCCATTTGAGATCTGTGGTGGGATAGACCGGACGCATTAATGTCTTGTGTAAAACGATCACATTTCCGATTCGATCATAGTATCCAAGACTACGGTCTTGAGGGGTCTCTTCCCAGACAATTGCGCCCACTATGTTTTTGCCGTGAAATAGAGCATCATTTAGCCTTTTCCATTCATCATAGACCCATGCCCCAAAATCCCCGAACGCATCGGCTGCTTCAATTTTCAATTCCGCAAATGTCGGCATGTATAGGAGCCTCAATTAAGCGCTAACGCTCAATTGAAAGTTACTGTTGTTCTATTCGCAATTTTTGTCCCGGATATATTGTGCTGTCGGGCGTTAAGGCGTTGATGCGCAGAAATCGATTAAGGCGCATTTTGTGGCCTTGCGCGATGTCGAAGAGACTATCGCCTCTCTTGACCACATAGGTCTTAAGATCTTTCGAACTCAGATCTTCATCCGGGTCATCGGAAATCTTTAACACCTGTCCGATATGAAGTCTCGTTGTTGACAAGTTGTTTAATTCCTGGATTTTTTTGGTGGTCGTGCCGTATCGCTTGGCAATAATCCATAGTGAATCACCGCTGTGTACAACATGCCTCGAAGGAAGATTCGTATTGGTTTTATCGTTCGTCGGCGGCGTGTATGAAGTCATCCGCCCCAGCGGTATTTTGAGTTTTCTGCCTGCAACGATATAGCTCGATCTACGCATGTTGTTTGCCCACATTATTTTCCTTACGCTGGAATGATATCGCCTGGCAATGGTTGAAAGGCTTTCACCTTGTCTGATGCGATGATAGACATAAGCCGGTCGGGGTGGATATGATATTGGCATGTCATCCAAACTTGCAAGGAGGATGTCGGCTTTGCCCTTAGGAATCCTGAGCGAGTAATTTTCATGAGGCAGTATTTTGTAACGAAGTTCAGGATTTAGTTCATAAAGCATTTGTTCGGGCACCCCGATGGCTTTTGCAATATTTTTAAGATGAATCTGTTTTGAAACCATTACATTTTCATATTGCAGCGGTTCATCAACAGATACGGCGTCGAGCCCGTATTCCTTTGGATGGTTGATGATATATAGCGCCGCCATAAAACGGGGAACGTATCTGGCGGTTTCTTGGGGAAGGCGTTCATAAAGATCCCAGAAGTTATCAAGATAATTGATATTCTGCGTCCGTATGACTTTAAGCACCTGGCCTTCCCCACAGTTGTAGGCAGCCAAAACAGTCGACCAGTCACCGAAAATTTGATGAAGTTCTTTCAGATAGGCGATAGCCGCTTTGGTTGATTTAATCGGGTCGATTCTTTCATCAATATATGTGTCTCGGTTAAGACCGAATTTATATCCGGTTGACGGGATGAATTGCCACAGGCCAAGAGCCCTGGCTTTTGAAAGTGCGTTGACTTTGAATCCGCTTTCGATTAATGGAAGCCACGATAATTCAACCGGGATGCCGGCGGCCTTTAGCATTGGAACAATCAGCGGGCGATACTTTCCGGATCGCTGGTATGCTTGGATAAAAAATTTTTTTTCGCCATATTTGCTAAAGTTGTTAATCTCGGCTTGTACGTGCTTATTCATTACCAAAGGGATGGCATTGTGATTTCCCTTAACCACAATATGTCGTGAAGCGTAAATTTCAAGGATGCGTTTTGAAATCGTAAAACGCAGATCTTCTTTTTGTTGGATGAGCTTAGCGTTGTCGTCGACATCGATTTTAAGGATTAAAGCATATGCATGATCCAGAGCATCGAGGGCGTTTTCAAGCTCTCCTTTTTGCCAAAAATCCTGGGATTCTTGGCAAAAATCAAGGGCTTCATCAAGAATAGATTGTGTTGTTGGCTTGTGAGAGGATGTCTCTGACGCTTGATTTTTGCTATTTGAGCGAGAGTCGGTGTCTGAATCGCTCTTTTTGCTTTCTGAAGAAACGGAATCTCTTATGGATCGGCTTTGATCTACATTGCCGTTTTTTTCATTTGAAGCTGAAACATTAGATGTGCTTGATGGGGCTGTTTCATCATTTTTATTTTGGGATAAGCCATTTTGGGTTTTATCTTCGATGTCGTTGGATCTTTTTGTAAGATCCGGCGAACTTTCATGTTCCGAAAATATGGCTTGTTCCCGTGAAACAGGGTCGTTATGAATGTTCTGAACACAGCCGCAAAAGAAAACTAACAGGATGACCGGCAAAAAAACACTTCGTGGCTTTATCAAATCAGGCTCCTCAATGGGTTTTAGAAAATGACATTTGGGTATGTTTCATCAATGTAAATGGTTTGATGTTCGATTACACAAAATTCGGCGATCTTGTCAAGGCTTTATCGTGTTGAATTAGTGATAATAGCGTTGTTTGCGAAAATATAGAGCAATCACTTCACGTTCGTGAAAAAAAAGTTAAGATATTAATGATTTTTTTCTTGCTTTTATGATGTTACAGGCTTTTATTGGAACAAGAAGCAAATAATATGCCAAGATGAAACAATTCTGAAAAGCGCAGACAAACCGTGCCATAAATGAATATATATACAGAATGTTAACAGATTACTATAAAAATATCAGAGACCATCCTCAAATATTTACGTCAATTTTTAATCACGTATGGCAAAAATTGGTCAATATTTTATATCCGTAGAAAAAAATAGAAAAAAGGAGATAAATTAGGTTATTTTAAGTTAAAATGATTGTTTTATCGTATAAATCAGGATTATCCTTGATATCGATCAAATTCAGAGGTTGATAACTGTTAAAGATATTAGTAAAAGAAATAGTTTTATGGGAAGGGCAAAATATTGATCACTGATGATCAAATTAGAATCGCAAAAAGGCATACATTTATATAAAAATTACGATTAGGCTAAAAATTTCAGGTTAAGAATGTGTTGCCAGAGTAGCTCAGTTGGTAGAGCGCCTCACTTGTAATGAGGATGTCGCGGGTTCAACTCCTGTCTCTGGCTCCATATATGAAAATGTCTTTCAGGTGGGGTTCCCGAGTGGTCAAAGGGAACAGACTGTAAATCTGTCGGCGAAGCCTTCGGAGGTTCAAATCCTCCCCCCACCACCAGCCCCAAGGTAAGTCGTATGTAGGAGATTTCAGTGTGGTATATTGAAATCGAGAGAGACTACATGGCTTCTTACGTAACACGTACTACACTTTTTTGAGGAAACTTATAAACATCATCATCTTAAAGAAGAAATATTTTTCAGGTTATTTTTAGGGCATATGAGCGGGAGTAGCTCAGTTGGTAGAGCTCTAGCCTTCCAAGCTGGATGTCGCGAGTTCGAGTCTCGTCTCCCGCTCCACGTTGCGTATTAATAGCCTTAATTGGAATATAAAATATTGTGACCAGTTTTTTTTGCTCAATCAAGGAAGAACTATGAAAAAGTGCCCACGTAGCTCAGTAGGTAGAGCGCTTCCTTGGTAAGGAAGAGGTTCACCGGTTCAATTCCGGTCGTGGGCTCCATTATTTAACGTAACAGGCCTGTACGGATAATCATAAAGGGCCTTCATTTGTGTAAAACCGAGCACCTTGCTAAAAATCAATTCCAACAAAGCATGGGAGGGTTTCGAAGATGGGTAAGGAAAAATTTGAGCGGACCAAGCCGCATGTAAACGTGGGTACGATCGGTCATATCGATCACGGGAAGACGACATTGACGGCGGCGATTACGAAGCATATGGGCCTGAAGGGGATGGCGAGTTATGTACCGTTTGATCAGATCGACAAGGCGCCGGAGGAGAAGGAGCGGGGGATAACCATAGCGACGGCGCATGTTGAGTATGAGACGGCGAATCGTCATTATGCGCATGTGGATTGTCCGGGTCATGCGGATTACATCAAGAACATGATTACGGGAGCGGCCCAGATGGACGGGGCGATATTGGTGGTTGGCGCCGACGACGGTCCGATGCCCCAGACGCGGGAACACATATTGTTGGCGCGTCAGGTGGGGGTTCCTCAGATTGTAGTATTTTTAAACAAGTGTGACATGGTGGATGATGAAGAGCTGATAGAGCTTGTTGAGTTGGAGCTTCGGGAATTATTGGACAAGTATGAGTTTCCGGGGGATGACACGCCGATCATTCGTGGGAGTGCGTTAAAGGCGCTTGAGAGTGATGATGCGGACAGTGCGGAAGCGAAGTGTATATTTGAGTTATTGGAAGCGGTGGACACGTTTATACCGGAGCCCCAGCGGGATATCGACAAGCCGTTTTTGATGCCGATAGAGGATGTATTCAGCATATCGGGACGAGGGACGGTGGTAACGGGTCGCGTTGATCGCGGGGTTATTCATGTCGGAGATGAGATAGAGGTAGTAGGGATACGTCCGACGATGAAGACGGTGTGTACCGGGGTAGAGATGTTCAGGAAGCTTTTGGATGAAGGGCGAGCGGGAGACAACATCGGGGTATTGATGCGCGGGACGAAGCGAGACGAAGTTGAGCGTGGTCAGGTGGTGGCGCAGCCGAAGACGATAGAGCCGCACACGAAGTTCAAGGCGGAGGTATACATATTGAGCAAGGAAGAGGGAGGCCGTCACACGCCGTTTTTCAACGGGTATCGGCCGCAGTTTTATTTTCGGACGACGGATGTTACGGGGAATTTAACATTACCGGAAGGGGTAGAGATGGTGATGCCCGGTGACAATATAACGATTACGGCAGAGTTGATAACGCCCATAGCGATGGAGAAGGAATTGCGGTTTGCCATCCGGGAAGGCGGCCGGACAGTGGGCGCCGGCGTGGTGAGCGATATTTTAGCGTAACATCTGAAGGAGTTTTCTGGTGAGAATAATTATTACCCTTGCATGTAATGAATGCAAAAGAAGAAATTATACGACAACGAAAAATAAACGTACAACACCGGACAAGTTGGAATTCAGCAAGTATTGCAGGTTTTGCAGAAGACATACGATGCATAAAGAGACCAAGTGAACAAAATCGTTTATAACCTGAATTCTGTGAGATATGGTTCGTTTGGCTATAGCAAGATCGGATTCTTGAAGGGCCGAATTATGCAGGCCAGTAGCTCTAACGGTAGAGCATCGGACTCCAAATCCGGGTGTTGGGGGTTCGAATCCCTCCTGGCCTGCCAAAAATATAACTGAAAAAATTAATAATGGCACGTTTACAGAGAAAAAAGAAACCAAGCGTAAAGAAAAAGAAAAAAGAGAATTCCCTGGAGAATTCATCGGTGCTATCAACAAATGATGCTGTTGAAAAAAAGGCCGAAGTATCTCCGAATTCCGCCAAAACCATTAATATAAAACCTTATTCATCCAGGCAGAAATCACTGGCGAAAACCAAAGCCGAGCCCGGGAAGTTTAAGGGATACATTGATAAAGGGCTTCAGTTTCTTAGAGAAGTTAAAATTGAACTAAAGAAGGTCGTGTGGCCGACACGAAAGCAAACGATCGGCTCCACTGTTGTCGTGCTTATTCTGACGATCATCATAGCTCTTTTTCTCGGGATAATCGACATGGGGCTGTCAAGCATCGTACGAATGGTTCTTAAATAAAGCAAGGAGAAGGAGAAAGTGTCGCTTAAATGGTATATCGTCCATGTTTATTCCGGGTTCGAAAGCAAAGTGAAGACAGCCTTGGAAGAGCGTATAGCGTCTTCTTCTCATTCCGAAAAGTTTGGCGAAGTGGTCGTTCCAACAGAGGAAATCGTTGAGCTTGTGAAAGGAAAACGGAAAACATCTTCTCGGAAATTTTACCCGGGGTACATATTGGTCAGGATGAAACTCGATGATGAAACGTGGCATATCGTAACGAATACCGCCAAAGTCACCGGGTTTCTGGGCGGGCGTGAGAAACCGACCCCCATATCTGATGAAGAGGCACAGAAAATCTTAAATCGAATGGAAGCGGGGAAACTAAAACCGCAACCCAAATATTTCTTTGAAACCGGAGACGAAATTCGCGTAATAGACGGCCCTTTTAAAAACTTTAACGGCGTCGTTGACGAAGTCAACCCTGACAAGGGGAAAATACGAGTTCTGGTAAGTATATTCGGTCGTTCAACACCGGTGGAACTGGAATTCGTTCAGGTTACGAAACTTTGACACTCGTTGAGTGCAAACAAAAGCGAGATAAAATAACAGATTTCATTGCTCACTGATAATAATCGGGATATATCGAGATTAGGATAAAGCGCGTAAAAGCCCTTGTGAAATGATCCGATCGGATTTCTACGGGGCAATCGGAAAGACAGGAGTAAAAAATAAAATGGCAAAAAAGGTTATGGCACAGATAAAACTGCAGGTTGCAGCCGGCCAGGCGAATCCGTCGCCGCCGATCGGTCCCGCGCTGGGACAGCACGGTGTAAATATAATGGATTTCTGTAAGGCGTTTAATGCCAGGACTGCTAATGATGATGGCATCATTACGCCCGTCGTGATTACCGTTTATCAGGACAGATCCTTTACTTTTATAACAAAGACACCGCCTGCATCTGTGCTTTTAAAGAAAGCAGCAAAAATTGCTAAGGGTGCCGGCGATCCAAAACGCGATAGAATCGGCAAGGTTACACGGCAGCAGCTTGAAGAGATTGCCAAGCAGAAAATGGTAGATTTGAACGCGAATGATTTGGATGCGGCGTGTAGTATTATTGCCGGTACGGCTAAAAGTATGGGGATTGAAGTTGTTTAAAAAGGAGTGGACATAAGATCATGCCGAAGCGGGGTAAAAAATATTTAGAATCAAGTAAAAGGGTTGATGCAAAGGCAAAACTCAGTTTCAGCGAAGCCGTCCAGATAGCCATCAATTCATCGTATGCAAAATTTGATGAAACTGTTGATGTGGCGGTTCGACTGGGTGTGGATCCCAGACACGCCGATCAGATGGTGCGCGGCACCGTAATTTTGCCCAACGGCCTTGGTAAAGAGGTGAAAGTTCTCGTATTCGCTAAAGGAGAAAAAGAGCAAGAAGCGATAGACGCGGGGGCGGATTTTGTCGGGAACGATGATCTAATAGAAAAAATAAAAGAAGGATGGTTCGGCTTTGATAAAGCTGTTGCAACACCCGACATGATGGGGACTGTCGGAAAAATAGGAAAGCTTCTCGGTCCCAGAGGGCTCATGCCCAATGCAAAAGTCGGAACAGTGACATTTGATTTGGCCAGAGTGGTCAAAGAAATCAAAGCCGGTAAGATTGATTTTAAGGTTGAAAAGGCGGGTATCGTACACGTTCCAATGGGCAAAGTCTCTTTTGGGGTAGAAAAGATTGTTCAGAATGCATCGGTCTTTTTAGAAACGATCCTTCGACTCAAACCGGCTTCCAGCAAGGGAACCTACCTGAAAGGTATTGCCATCTCAACGACCATGGGACCCGGCGTCAAAATTGATGCGACCAGTGTTAAGGATTTATTCAAATAGAGTTCTTTGCACACGAGCCGCCAATTTAGGTGCTGCCATCCCTAAAATAATTCAATATTTCTGTCAAAGACCGTAGGTTCACTGGTATGTGTTTAATCGGCAATGCCGGCCTACCGAGACATTGTATTGTGATACGTTGTTCCTCCGGTTTTTACAGATCAAGGAAGGAGGTGTTTTAGCTTTTGCGGATAGATAAAAAGAAAGAAATCGTAAAGGATTTGCATGACAAGTTTGCAAGGTCGAAAGTCGTCATCATCACCGACTATAAGGGACTTGATGTGGCGACGATAAATGACTTGCGGAGACGATTAAGAGCACATGAGATTGAATATAAAGTGGTGAAGAATTCGTTGCTTGTCAGAGCATCCGAAGAGACCGACGTTGCATTGATTAAAGATCGGTTTAAAGGCCCGAGCGCCGTTGCTTTAAGCTATGTTGATCCGATAGCGCCGGCAAAGGTGTTGACAAAGTTTTTAGAAGAATACAGTCAACTAGAAATTAAAACCGGTGTAATGGACGGCAAAGTGCTCGATTTAGACGCTATCAAAAAGATTTCGACCCTTCCCTCTCGAGAAGAGCTTCTGGGGCAATTCCTTTCGGCGGCCAACGGTGTCGCTACGAGTTTTGTCCGCGTCCTAAACGCCATACCGGTGCAGTTGCTAAATGTACTTCAGGCCATAAAGGAACAAAAGGAAGCCGCTTGATAAGAACGAGTCCGAAAGGTCCCCAATGTTAAAAGCAAACTGGAGGAAAAATCAAAATGTCAGATATTACCAAAGAAGATGTCATTGAATTTATAGCCAATATGTCGGTGCTCGAATTGTCCGAGCTGGTTAAAGAAATGGAAGAAAAATTCGGAGTTTCCGCAGCCGCACCTGTAGCCGTTGCCGTTGGCGGTCCTGCTGAAGGCGGGGCCGCCGCAGAAGAAGAAAAAACCGAATTTGATGTAATCCTGACGACTTTTGGCGATAAGAAAATCCAAGTTATCAAGGAAGTCAGGGCGATTACCGGGTTAGGACTGAAAGAAGCAAAGACCTTGGTCGATGAGGTCCCCAAACCCGTCAAGGAAGGTGTTACGAAAGAAGAGGCTGAAAAAATCAAAAGCCAGCTTGAGGAAGCTGGCGCCCAGGTTGAGATAAAGTAATAAAAATAAGGTAAGGGTTGATGGGTGATGGGCGGCGGTAAAAGAGTTTTATTGATCTTTTCACCATAAAGCCCATAACCTATAACCCATGACCTATAACCCAATCTACATATTGGAGATACAATGTCGGAAAGGCTTTTGGCATACAGACGCATAAGAAAAAATTTTGGGAAAATAGCCAAAATAATTGATATTCCTAATCTTATTGCGGTACAGCAGGAATCCTACAATCGATTTTTGCAAAAGGATGTTCCTCCGGAAAAAAGAAGAGAGATCGGTTTGCAAGCGGTGTTCAAGTCGGTGTTTCCCATAAAAGATTTCACAGGGACCGCTTCTCTTGAATTTGTGGGGTATCGATTTGGAGAAGTCAAACACAGCGTTCAGGAATGCATGCACCGGGGAATGACTTATGAGATTCCGCTTCGTATCACCGTAAGACTGGTTGTATACGACATCGATAAAGAGTCGGGGGTTACAAATATCCGCGATATCAAAGAGCAGGAGATATACTTTGGTACGATTCCCTTGATGACCGATAATGGGACATTTATCATTAACGGTACTGAACGTGTCGTGGTAAGCCAGCTTCACAGATCTTCCGGCGTGTTTTTCGATCATGACAAAGGCAAGACGCATTCCAGCGGCAAGGTCATATATACTTCCCGGATTATCCCTGTGCGCGGGTCGTGGATCGATATGGAGATCGATCATAAAGATATCGTTTATATTCGAATTGACAGGCGCCGGAAGCTTCCGATTACCATTCTTTTTAAAGCCTTCGGATATAATTCCGAGGACATTCTGGCCTATTTTTATAAAACGGAAAAATTCGTTACCCAAGGCAAACGGCTGTTTAAAAAAATTGATGAGGACCTGGTGAAAGGTCAACGTGCCAGTCGGGATGTAAAGGATCCCAAAACCGGTGAAACCATTGTTGCTAAAGGACGGGCATTTACCAAAGTTGCACTTAAACGTCTCGGTTCAGCGAATATCGACATGATTCCAATCAGTGCCGAAGATATTACCAACGGCGTTTTTTTCAAAAAGATCGTTAATCCCGAAAATGGAGAACCGATAGTCAAATGCAACCAGAAATTTGACGAAGAGACTTACCAGACCTTGCAAGATAACGGTATTACCGAATTTGATCTGCTTTATATTGACGGCGTAACCACCAGTGATTCCATTCACAAGACATTGCTTTTGGATAAAGTCGAAACAAAAGAGGGAGCGCTCATTGAGATCTATCGGAGGCTGAGGCCCGGGAATCCCGCGACACCCGAAGTAGCCCAAGATTTTGTTGATCACATGTTTTTTAAGTCTTCTTATTATGATCTTTCCGGTGTCGGGCGAATGAAAATCAACATTCGTTTAGGCATCAACTCATCCATTCAATTAAGAACCCTTAGGAAGGAGGATATCCTCCTTACAACGAAAACGCTGTTGGAACTCAAGGATACGCAGGGCGCGGTTGATGATATCGATCACTTGGGGAATCGCAGGGTGCGTGCCGTCGGGGAACTCCTTGAAAATCAATACCGTATCGGGCTGGTCAGAATGGAACGCGCCATTAAGGAAAGGATGAGTCTGCAAGAGGTCGATGCCCTGATGCCCCACGATCTTGCCAATCCCAAGCCGGTTTCAGCGGTGGTTAAAGAGTTTTTCGGAACCAGCCAGCTTAGCCAATTCATGGATCAGACAAATCCGCTGTCGGAAACAACGCACAAAAGACGTTTGAGTGCTCTGGGCCCCGGAGGATTGACCCGTGAAAGGGCCGGCTTCGAGGTCAGAGATGTTCATCCGTCGCATTACGGACGAATTTGTCCCATAGAAACACCGGAAGGACCCAATATCGGCCTTATTGTATCCCTGAGCACATATGCCCGGGTGAATGAATATGGTTTTATTGAAACACCGTACAGCGTTGTTAAAGGCGGTACCGTGTTTGAAGATGTAAAATTCCTTACCGCCTTTGAAGAAAAAGAACATCCCATTGCCCAGGCGAATGCATTGCTTGACGAAAAGAGAAGATATATCAATCCATTGGTAACGTCGAGGGTGGGCGGAGAATTCATGATGGTAAAAGCGGATGATATCGAGCTGATGGATATTTCTCCCAACCAACTGGTCAGTGTTTCAGCATCCCTTATTCCGTTTCTTGAAAATGATGACGCCAACAGAGCATTAATGGGATCGAATATGCAGCGTCAGGCCGTTCCTTTGATGGTCAGCAAGGCGCCTCTGGTGGGTACCGGCATCGAAGGAGTGGTGGCCAAGGACTCCGGCGTTACCGTGGTAGCGCGGCATAACGGCATCGTTATGGATGTGGATGCTTCCCGGATCGTTTTGAGACATGAAGACAAAGATGGCGACGAGTCTTCCGAGATGCCGGTTACGGTTTACAACCTCTCAAAATTTATTCGTTCCAATCAGAATACATGTTTTAATCAACGCCCTATTGTCAGAAAAGGACAAAAAATAATAGCCGGACAGATCATCGCTGACGGCCCGGCGACAGACCACGGCGAACTTGCCCTTGGAAAAAACATTACCGTGGCTTTCATGCCGTGGGGTGGATATAATTTTGAGGATTCCATTCTCATGGGTGAAAGGCTTCACCGGGACGGCGTATATACCTCTGTACATATTGAGGAGTTTGAAGTCGTTTCCAGGGATACCAAGCTTGGCAAGGAAGATATCACCCGCGATATCCCAAATGTGGGTGAAGAGGCTTTAAAGGAACTGGATGACAGCGGTATTATCAGGCTCGGCGCCGAGGTGAATCCGGGAGATATTCTGGTGGGTAAAATTACGCCCAAAGGTGAAACACAACTTTCGCCTGAAGAAAAACTTTTACGGGCTATTTTCGGAGAAAAAGCCGGGGATGTGAAGGATACTTCTCTGCGGGTTCCTCCCGGTGTTCAGGGGATTGTTATCGATGCCAAAGTTTTTTCAAGGCGTGGCGTCGAAAAGGACGAACGCACCCGATGGATCGAAGATACCGAAATCGCCGGCCTTGAAAAAGAAAGAGATGATAAACTTTTCGTTATTCAGGCTGTGGTTCGCACGAAGCTTGAAAAATTGCTGGTTGGGCAGACCAGTCTTTCACCTTTGAAAAAAGGGAAAAAAGTTCTGATTCAAAAAGGGGATACCATAAACGCCGATATGCTGGCGGAAATACCTGTGGCTCAACTTGAAGGGATTGTTTTAAAGGACTCTCAGCTAACCGAGCAGACCCACGATATGCTTGAGCGATATCGGGAACAGTGTGACATCTGCAGAAACGAATTCGAGCGGCAGGTCGGCCGATATGAAAAAGGAGACGATCTCCCGCCGGGCGTTATAAAAATGGTTAAGGTCTATGTCGCCATGAAACGGAAGCTTTCCGTGGGTGACAAAATGGCCGGTCGGCACGGGAACAAGGGCGTCGTGTCGAGAATTCTTCCCCAGGAGGATTTGCCATATTTTGAAGACGGGACTCCGGTGGACATGATTTTGAACCCTTTGGGAGTGCCTTCCAGGATGAATGTCGGCCAGGTTTTGGAAATACATTTGGGTTGGGCTTCCAAAGGCCTTGGCGATCAACTCAACAAACTTCTTGAAGAACATAAGATTGAAGCGCTTCGAGACAAAATCAAAAGAATATTTGAAGAACCGTCTACGAATGAGATGGTCGACGGCTTTGATGACAAAGAAGTGTGTGAGTTCGTAAAAGATTATAAAGACGGTGTCCACATGGCCACGCCGGTTTTTGACGGCGCCAAGGAAGCAGAAATCAAATCTCTCCTAGAAGAAGCGGGACTCAGCCCGAGCGGCCAGACAACGCTTTATGACGGGCGCACCGGTGAACCTTTTAAAGAAAAGATTACCGTCGGCACGATGTATATATTGAAACTTCATCATCTTGTGGATGACAAGATCCATGCCAGGTCCATTGGCCCATATTCGCTGGTGACACAGCAACCGTTGGGCGGGAAAGCACAATTCGGAGGTCAGCGCCTTGGAGAAATGGAAGTCTGGGCGATGGAAGCCTATGGAGCGGCCCATGCGCTGCAAGAATTTTTAACCGTAAAATCGGATGACATGGCCGGTAGAACACGCATGTATGAAAAGATCGTAAAAGGTCAAAATACGCTGGATCCGGGCCTGCCCGAGTCATTTAAAGTGTTGACCAAAGAATTGAAGAGTTTGGGCCTGGATATAACACTTTTAGAAGGAAAACAATAAAACAGGAGAAAGTAAATGGAAACGTTATACGATTTTTTTGCCAAGCCGACTGATCCGAAACTTTATTCCGGAATCAGGATTTCGCTGGCATCTCCTGAGCAGATTTTAAAATGGTCCCATGGAGAGATCAAAAAGCCGGAGACCATCAACTATCGTACGTTTAAACCTGAACGCGACGGTCTTTTTTGCGCCAAGATTTTTGGCCCTACAAAGGACTATGAATGCAACTGCGGAAAATATAAACGTATGAAGCACAGGGGCGTCATATGTGAAAAATGCGGCGTGGAGGTCATCCAATCCAAAGTTCGGAGGGAACGGATGGCCCATATTGAATTGGCCACGCCGTGTTCGCATATCTGGTTTTTAAGAAGCCTTCCGAGCAAAATCGGAAACCTGCTGGATATGACGCTGAAAAATCTTGAAAAAGTGATTTACTTTGACAGTTACATCGTCATTGACCCGAAAGATACGGATTTGAGTCCCCAACAGCTTTTATCAGAGGAAAAATATCGAGAAGCGCGCGAGATCTACGGGACACAATTTGAAGCCGGTATCGGCGCAGAGGCGATCAAGACATTGCTCGGGAAAATCGATCTCAATGCATTATATAAAGATTTAAGGGTCGACATTAACGCCACCGGGTCAGTGGCAAAACGCCAGAAGCTGTCCAAACGGCTCAGAATTATCGATGCCTTCAGACGTTCGGGAGTCGATCCGACGTGGATGATTATGGACGTTATTCCCGTCCTGCCGCCGGATTTACGGCCCCTTGTCCCTCTTGAGGGCGGGAGGTTCGCCACATCCGATCTCAATGATCTTTATCGCAGGGTGATCAACCGCAACAATCGGTTAAAACGCCTCATCGAACTGAAAGCGCCTGATATTATTGTTCGAAATGAAAAAAGGATGCTTCAAGAGTCGATGGATGTTCTTTTTGACAACGGGCGGCACGGAAGGGCGATCATGGGGTCGAACAAACGACCGTTAAAATCATTAAGCGATACATTAAAAGGCAAGCAGGGACGTTTCAGACAGAACCTGCTGGGTAAAAGGGTCGACTATTCCGGTCGTACCGTCATTACCATTGGGCCGAATCTCAGACTGCACCAGTGCGGCCTTCCGAAGAAAATGGCGCTGGAAATGTTCAAACCGTTTGTTTATTATCGTTTGGAACAAAAAGGGCTTGTGTCCACCGTAAAAAGCGCTAAAAAGATGGTGGAACGCGAAGTGCCTGAAGTTTGGGATACGCTGGATGAAGTGGTTAGAGAATATCCGGTAATGTTAAACCGTGCGCCGACCCTTCATCGATTGGGCATTCAAGCTTTTGAACCGATTCTCATCGAGGGAAAGGCCATTCAACTTCATCCGTTGGTTTGTACGGCATTCAATGCGGACTTCGACGGCGATCAGATGGCGGTTCATATCCCGTTGTCCGTTGAGGCTCAGATAGAGGCAAGGGTATTGATGCTGTCTTCCAACAATATCCTGTCTCCGGCAAACGGCAGCCCGATTATCGTACCGAGTCAGGATATCGTTCTTGGAATATATTATATGACCCGAGGTGTAACCGGATCAAAAGGCGAAGGCAAAATATTTTCAAATCCGGAAGAGGTTCGCAGTGCATACGATGCGAAAGCCGTAGATCTTCATGCCAAAATCATGGTTCGTATCGACGGTGAACGATATAACACAACCGTGGGGCGCATCCTTTTATGGGAAATCATACCCAAAGATAACATTATGTTGATGCGTCATATCAAGTTTTTTGACAAAGATGAGGCAACAACCGTTAATGACAAGATAAATTCCGGTGAAGATTTTGTTGAAATGGTAGCTCAATATTCCAAAGGACTTGATCGGGAAAATCAGGGGCTTATCGGTTTATTCAGAAAAGACGAATTTAGACGGGTTTTCAGTGTTTCGGATGAAGATACGGAAAAGGTCTTCGCGCTTGAAAAGGATGAAATAAGCCATGTCATTTTTGCTGATGATGCCTACCATATTTTTCAGATTGTCAACAAGCGTCCCGAAATACCTTTTACGATGATCAACACTGTCAAAGACAAAAAGACCTTGAGCGAACTTGTGGATTATGCCTATCGGAACTTGGGTCCCAAAGCGACGGTCATCCTGTCGGACCGGTTAAAAAACATCGGATATCAATACTCCACCGAAGGGGGACTTTCAATTTCCATTGACGCCATGATTATTCCGGCAGCCAAGTGGGATATTCTGAATCAGGCCGAAAAACAGGCTGAAAAAATCGGCCGGCAATATACCGAGGGGCTTATTACTCAAGGTGAAAAGTATAATAAGGTCGTCGATATATGGGCAAAGGCAACCGATGATGTTGCCGATGAAATGATGAAAGCCATGCGCATTGCGCCGGTGATCGATAGCGAGGGCAACCCTGTTCTGGATGAAGAAGGAAGTCCCGTTGTAGAAGAAAGTTTCAACCCTATCTATATGATGGCCGACTCCGGCGCCAGAGGAAGCAAAGACCAAATGCGTCAGCTTGCCGGCATGAGAGGCTTGATGGCGAAACCTTCCGGTGAAATCATTGAAACACCCATCAGCGCTAATTTTAGAGAAGGACTTTCCGTGCTTCAATATTTCATATCAACTCACGGAGCCAGGAAAGGTCTTGCTGATACAGCGCTTAAAACCGCCAATTCAGGATATCTTACGCGAAGGCTTGCCGATGTCGCCCAAGACTGTATTGTACTTGAAGAAGACTGCGGGACGATGATCGGTGTTGAAGTCGAACCGCTGATGGAAGGCGGTGAAGTGATACAGCGTCTTGAAGAAAGAATTTTAGGACGTGTTGCAATAGAAGACATTCATGATCCGTTTACGGATGAAGTCATCGTTAAAGCCGGTGGAGACCTGGATGAAGATGCCGTAAAGGCCGTTGAACAGGCCGGACTTACCAAGGTGAAAATCAGGTCTGTTTTGACGTGTAGAAGTAAAAGTGGCGTTTGTGCCAAGTGCTACGGCCGAGATCTTGCCCATGGTGCAAAGGTTGAAATGGGACAGGCGGTGGGCATTCTTGCCGCCCAATCGATCGGTGAACCCGGCACCCAGTTGACCATGCGGACGTTCCATATCGGCGGAACTGCGAGCAGAAGGGTTGAACAGGCTGATATCCGGGCCAGGGTAGACGGCACGGTTAAATTCGTAAATATCAATGTGGTCCAAAAAGACAGACATCGATTTGTGGTAATGAACCGCAGGGGTGGCGAAATATCCATTATCGGCGAAACCGGTCGAGAGAGAGAACGTTTTCCGGTCATTTACGGCGCTCATATAGAGGTCAAAGACGGCACCAAGGTTAAAGCCGGAGATCTTTTAGTGACGTGGGATCCGTTTACAACCCCCATCATTACGGAAGTTGACGGTGCCGTTAAATTTGGTGATATCACAGCGGGTAAAACCATGCAGGAAAAAGTCGATCCTGTTACCGGGAAATCGAGCCGAACGATCATAGAGTCCAAAAGCGGTGAGGAGCGTCCAAGGATATCCGTTAAGGACAAGGATGGGAAAACAGCCATCTTACCGGGTTCTTCACAAGCCGCCCGATATTTGTTGCCCATAAATGCCATTTTATTGGTTGAAGAAGGAGATGATGTTAAGGCCGGAGATGTTATCGCCAAGCTGCCGCGCGCCACGACCAAGACAAAAGATATCACCGGTGGTCTGCCAAGGGTGGCGGAGCTTTTTGAGGTTCGAAAACCAAAAGAAACCGCTGTGTTGAGTGAAATCGACGGTTATGTTTCAATATCGAAGGCAACCAAGAAGGGCAAACAGAAAATTACTGTTACACCGGTAGATGTCGGTGAAAAGAAAGAATATTTGATCACGCGGGGCAAACATATCAATGTTTACGAAGGGGATTACATCAGGGCGGGTGAAGCGCTGATCAGCGGTTCCTCCATCCCCCAAGACATACTGAATATCAAAGGTGAAATTGCCCTGGCCCGGTATCTTGTAGATGAGGTTCAGGAGGTCTACCGTTTGCAAGGTGTTCGAATAAACGATAAACATATTGAAGTTATCGTAAGACAGATGATGCGACGTGTTAAAGTCCTTGATGCGGGAGATACGGATTTTATTCTTGAAGAACAGGTGGATCGGGTCCAATTTGAGGAAGCGAATCAGGCCGTTATCAAAAAAGGGAAGAAACCCGCTGTTGCCGGACCTCTCATTTTGGGCATTACCAAGGCGTCTCTTTCGACGGAAAGTTTTATATCCGCCGCTTCATTCCAGGAAACAACCAAAGTGCTCACCGACGCCTCTATTGCAGCAAAGGAGGATTATCTGGCCGGGCTCAAGGAAAATGTTATTATGGGAAGACTCATGCCCGCCGGAACCGGTCTTTTTAAGTATAAAGAATTGGATATTATTTCGAATTAATAAGGAAATTTTTATGGCATGGATCTTTGTGCCCGGTTTTGAATTCGGACAAAGTAATGCTTAAAAACCATGGGGCCGAAACCGTTTAAAAATCGATGATCAAAAGTCCATATTAATTAATAAAAAGGCTTGACAAATTAGCCTTTACGATTAATAGTAACCATTTTGCCAAGACTGGATTTCCCTTATTAAGCGACAAAGGATTTAATAAACGATGCCGACGATTAATCAACTGGTCAGAAAAGGAAGAAAGCGAGCCAAGAAGAAAACCAACACTCCGGCTCTCAAAGGAAGCCCCCAAAAAAGAGGTGTGTGCACGCGTGTATATACATCGACGCCCAAAAAACCCAATTCAGCTTTGCGAAAAGTCGCTCGAGTTCGACTTACAACGGGTATAGAGGTTACCGCATATATACCGGGAATTGGTCACAACCTTCAGGAACATTCGGTTGTTCTCGTTCGCGGTGGCCGTGTGAAAGACCTTCCGGGGGTGAGGTATCATATCGTTAGAGGGACCCTGGACACACTTGGCGTTGAGGATCGAAAACAAGGTCGGTCAAAATACGGGTCCAAAAAACCAAAGTGAAAACGTGTCATGTTGTGCAAGATTCGCGCAGGATGTGTTTGATTTCTTGCTTCATGAAAATGAATAAAATTAACAATAGTGGTGTGATATATGCCTAGAAGAAGAGAAGTCCCCGAACGGGTCGTTGTTCCTGATGCCAAGTATAACAGCAGGCTGGTATCAAAATTCATTAAATCCATTATGAAGGACGGGAAGAAAAGTATTGCGGAGTCCATAATGTATGATGCTCTCGATATCATAGAAAAGAAGTCAAAGGAGCCGGCCAAAAAAGTTTTTGAACAGGCGATTGAAAATGTCAAGCCCTTGATAGAGGTTAAATCACGACGTGTCGGGGGATCCACCTATCAGGTTCCGACGGAAATTCGACCCTCTCGAAGAACGGCGTTGGGGATTCGATGGATTATCGATTTTTCTCGCAAAAGGTCAGAAAAAGGAATGGTAAACAAACTGGCATCAGAGCTGTTGGATGCCGCCAACAAACGAGGGTCTTCTGTTAAAAAGAAGGAAGATACGCATAAGATGGCCGAGGCAAACAAAGCATTTGCGCACTACAGATGGTAAACACATAAACGGTTTTGTTTAGGGTGTTGACCCACACCCGAAGCATCTATGACATAATAGAAAGCATATTAAATATACATTACTAACCCGTTTAAAGGGAGGGTTTCGAAGATGGGTAAGGAAAAATTTGAGCGGACCAAGCCGCATGTAAACGTGGGTACGATCGGTCATATCGATCACGGGAAGACGACATTGACGGCGGCGATTACGAAGCATATGGGCCTGAAGGGGATGGCGAGTTATGTACCGTTTGATCAGATCGACAAGGCGCCGGAGGAGAAGGAGCGGGGGATAACCATAGCGACGGCGCATGTTGAGTATGAGACGGCGAATCGTCATTATGCGCATGTGGATTGTCCGGGTCATGCGGATTACATCAAGAACATGATTACGGGAGCGGCCCAGATGGACGGGGCGATATTGGTGGTTGGCGCCGACGACGGTCCGATGCCCCAGACGCGGGAACACATATTGTTGGCGCGTCAGGTGGGGGTTCCTCAGATTGTAGTATTTTTAAACAAGTGTGACATGGTGGATGATGAAGAGCTGATAGAGCTTGTTGAGTTGGAGCTTCGGGAATTATTGGACAAGTATGAGTTTCCGGGGGATGACACGCCGATCATTCGTGGGAGTGCGTTAAAGGCGCTTGAGAGTGATGATGCGGACAGTGCGGAAGCGAAGTGTATATTTGAGTTATTGGAAGCGGTGGACACGTTTATACCGGAGCCCCAGCGGGATATCGACAAGCCGTTTTTGATGCCGATAGAGGATGTATTCAGCATATCGGGACGAGGGACGGTGGTAACGGGTCGCGTTGATCGCGGGGTTATTCATGTCGGAGATGAGATAGAGGTAGTAGGGATACGTCCGACGATGAAGACGGTGTGTACCGGGGTAGAGATGTTCAGGAAGCTTTTGGATGAAGGGCGAGCGGGAGACAACATCGGGGTATTGATGCGCGGGACGAAGCGAGACGAAGTTGAGCGTGGTCAGGTGGTGGCGCAGCCGAAGACGATAGAGCCGCACACGAAGTTCAAGGCGGAGGTATACATATTGAGCAAGGAAGAGGGAGGCCGTCACACGCCGTTTTTCAACGGGTATCGGCCGCAGTTTTATTTTCGGACGACGGATGTTACGGGGAATTTAACATTACCGGAAGGGGTAGAGATGGTGATGCCCGGTGACAATATAACGATTACGGCAGAGTTGATAACGCCCATAGCGATGGAGAAGGAATTGCGGTTTGCCATCCGGGAAGGCGGCCGGACAGTGGGCGCCGGCGTGGTGAGCGATATTTTAGCGTAAAGAGAAATTAAAATAATGATAATGAATACCAAAATCAGAATCAGGCTCAAGGCATACGACCATAAACTGCTGGATCAATCTGTGGGAGATATTGTCGATACGGCCAATAAGACCGGAGCGAAAGTGGTCGGACCGATACCGCTTCCGACGCGAATCAACAAGTACTGTGTTTTACGATCCCCTCATGTGGACAAAAAATCTCGTGAACAATTTGAGATTAGAACCCATAAGCGGCTTCTGGATATTTTAGAACCGACCCAGCAAACTGTTGATGCCTTAATGAAATTGGATCTTTCTCCTGGCGTTGATGTGGAGATAAAACTGTAGCATTTTACACGGTCGTTTCATAAGAGCGATAAAGGGATGAAATAGTCGTAATGTGTAAAGGATTGATAGGAAAAAAATTGGGAATGACAGGCCTATTCACCGCCGATGGTGAATCGGTGCCAGTGACTGCCGTACAGGTCGGACCTTGTGTGGTAACTCAGGTCAAAACAATTGATACCGATGGGTATAATGCACTTCAACTTGGGTTCGGCGAGAAAAAGGAATCTCGTGTGAACAAGCCATTGAAAGGGCATTTCAAAAAGAGCGGAGAAGTTTGTTTTGCCTTTTTGCGTGAGGTTCATGTGAATGACCCGGGTGAATATGAGATCGGTCAGACCATCAGCCTGGATCTTTTCGATATCGGCGAGCGTATCGATGTTACCGCGACTACCAAAGGAAAAGGTTTTTCAGGCGTCATAAAACGGCATGGATTTCATGGCGGCAAGAAAACCCATGGCAGCCACAGTCATAGAATACCCGGGTCCATCGGCTGTAGTGCATGGCCTTCAAAAGTGATCAAGGGAAAAAAATTACCGGGTCAATATGGGAATCAACGGAAAACGATTCGAAATCTGGAAATCGTAGACATCAGACCCCAAGATAATATTGTTTTAATAAAAGGCGCGGTTCCGGGTTCAAAAAACGGCTTTGTTGAAATCAAGAAACCCAAAATTGCGAAGAATTAATTCAATTGATTATCCTGATACGAAGATATCAACGTCATTTAAAAAACTTAAAACACTCTTGAGATATAAATACCATGGCTGTCGTAGATATTTACAATTGTAAAGCGGAAAAAGTCTCACAGATCGAACTCGAAGACGACATTTTTAATGTAGCCGTTAAGCCTAATGTTTTGCATGAAGTCGTCACCATGCAGCTTGCGAACAGACGGGCGGGTTCCGCCTCCGTCAAACACCGCAGTGATGTTAAAGGAAGCCGAAGGAAGCTTTTCAGACAGAAGGGTACCGGCAGAGCACGGCGCGGCGACATTAAATCGCCTCTTTTACGGGGAGGGGGTTCTGTGTTTGGACCTGATCCCAGATCCTATTCTTACAAGGTTCCCAAAAAGGTAAAAAAGTTGGCGCTCAAGATGGCATTGAGCAGCAAATTAAAAGAAGATAATATTATTGTACTCGACAAATTTGAACTCGACAAGATTAAGACCAAAGAATTCCTTTCGGTGATGGGCGTGTTGAACACAAAAAATGCGTTGATTATTACCGAAAAAGAGAATAAGAATCTCGAGTTATCTTCCAGGAATATTCCCAATGTGAAAGTATTAAAAGTGGAAGGAATGAATGTCCATGACATTTTAAAATACAAGAGATTGGTTTTACTTGAAGCTTCGATAGAGCCCATTAAAGGGAGACTGCTTTGATGATTTCCTATGATTTAATTAAACGACCTGTGATCACGGAAAAGACGAATATTCAAAAAGAGAGTTATAATCAAATTACTTTCGAAATAGATCGTAATGTGAACAGGGTTGAAATTAAGAAGGCCGTAGAGGATATTTTTAATGTCAGAGTGGCCGCCGTCAGGACCATGCAAGTCAAGGGGAAGACCAAACAAAGAGGCCGCATTTTAGGGAAACGGAGAGATTGGAAGAAAGCAATCGTTAAATTGATGCCCGGCGAACGCATCGATTTTTTTGAAGGCGCATAAAGGGGTAACGTATGGTTGTAAAAAAAGTAAAACCCACATCCGCTGGAAGACGCGCTCAGTCATACTCAACATTCGATGAATTGACAAGCGTCACTCCTGAAAAAAGACTCCTCAAGGTTATCAAGAAAACCGGTGGTCGTAATACTTATGGCCGCATTACATCCAGACACCGAGGCGGCGGTCAGAAGCGGCATTATCGAGTGATCGATTTTAAAAGAGATAAAATCGGGATTCCTGCCAAAGTGGCGGCTATTGAGTATGACCCCAATCGATCTGCACGAATTGCGCTTTTAAATTATACCGATGGCGAGAAACGGTATATACTGGCGCCGGTTAATCTCCGCGTCGGCGACACCGTAGTTTCAGGACCGGAAGCGGACATCAAACCCGGCAATACATTGCCCTTGAGTAATATTCCACTGGGAACGCATATTCATAACATTGAGCTGCGTCTCGGTAAGGGCGGGCAGATCGTAAGAAGTGCGGGAACATTTGCGCAGTTGATGGCAAAAGAAGACCGATATGCACTTATAAAGCTTCCATCCGGTGAAGTTCGAATGGTTCTGCTCAAATGCATGGCTACGGTCGGGCAGATCGGAAACGTGATTCATGAAAACATATCCTTGGGAAAAGCCGGACGCAAGAGATGGCTCGGCAGACGGCCCAAAGTGAGAGGGGTCGCTATGAACCCCGTCGACCATCCTATGGGCGGTGGCGAGGGAAAATCTTCCGGCGGCCGTCATCCATGCAGCCCCTGGGGGATGCCGACAAAAGGTTTTAAAACGCGAAATAAGAGAAAAAGTAATCGGTATATTGTTAAAAAGCGTTCTAAAAAATAGCAGGAGAGGTTATGCCACGATCGTTGAAAAAAGGTCCGTTTATCGACCAAACACTGTTGAAGAAAGTGTTGATAGCCCAAGAGACTCGAAGTAACCGGGTGGTCAAGACATGGTCAAGAAGATCGACAATTATTCCTGAGATGGTCGGTATTACGCTGGCGGTTCATAATGGAAGAAAGTTCGTTCCGGTATTTATAACAGAAGATATGGTAGGGCATAAACTGGGAGAATTCTCCCCGACGCGGACCTATTACGGTCATGCATCCGACAAAAAATCAAGGGTAAAACGTTAAAAAAACCGGCAGAAAAGGAAATGTTTGTGATGGAAGTTAGAGCCGTAGCAAAATATGTGCGTATTTCTCCTCAGAAAGTTCGAAAATTGATTGATGCCGTCAAAGGAAAGCCGGTAGAAGATGGCCTCAATCAACTTAAATTCATGCCGCAAAAAGCAGCGTCGATTGTTGAAAAAACAATCCGAAGTGCGGTAGCAAATGCTGATCAGCTTCCGGACATGGATGTCGATTCGCTGGTTATTCAAAACATTACGGCGGACCAGGGACCTACCTTGAAACGTTTCAGAGCGAGAGCACGCGGCCGGGGCACACGAATTCTAAAAAGGACTTCTCATATAACGGTAATTTTATCTGAAGGATAGATATTTTTAAAGGGAGGTAACAGCTTGGGGCAGAAAGTTAATCCTATTGGTTTGAGATTGGGTATTGTTAAAACCTGGGAATCTCGGTGGTACGCCGGAAAGAATTATGCCGATTATATCTTGGAAGATTATAATATCAGAAAGTTTCTTAAAAAGAGACTATTCCATGCAGGTATTTCCAGAGTCGAAATCGAAAGATCGTCAAAGCGCGCCAGGCTTCGTATTTTTACATCCAGACCCGGGATCGTCATTGGGAAAAAGGGTGCTGAAATCGCCTTGCTCAAGAAAGAGCTTGAAAAAATCGTTTCTCATGAAGTGATTATT
The DNA here is from genome assembly GCA_963778575.1 of uncultured delta proteobacterium. GTDB lineage: Bacteria > Desulfobacterota > Desulfobacteria > Desulfobacterales > UBA11574 > UBA11574. Next base: position 61,679 of record CAVZUV010000003.1, read on the forward strand.
GATATTCAAGAGGTCAGAAAACCCGAGCTGGACGCACAGCTTGTTGCCGAAAATGTGGCGCTGCAGATCGAACGGAGGGTTGCATTCAGACGTGCCATGAAGCGCGGCATTTCATCTGCGATGCGTTTTGGCGCCGAAGGCATAAAAATTATTTGTTCGGGCCGGCTGGGCGGGGCTGAGATGGCAAGGACCGAACAATACAGGGAGGGTCGAATACCGCTGCATACTTTAAGAGCGGATATTGACTATGGTTTCATCGAAGCTCGTACAACATACGGCATAATCGGTGTAAAGGTATTTATATTTAAAGGTGAGATACTAAAAAAAGATAACGTTGTGGCTGGCGTCTGAGTCCACACGACGATTGAAAAGACTTTTTAACCATCTGTTAGTTTTTGGTGCTTACCAATACCGCGTTGCCGTAATGGAGATTATGGAAGATGTTGAGTCCAAAGAAGGTCAAATTTCGAAAGCAGCAAAAAGGTAAAATGCGGGGAATCTCATATCGAGGATCTCATCTCGATCATGGTGAGTTTGGATTGCAGGCCGTCGGGTGCGGGGCTATCAGTGCAAAGCAAATTGAGGCAGCCCGTGTTGCAATGACGCGACACGTCAAAAGAGGCGGAAAGATTTGGATTAAGATATTTCCGGATAAACCGTTTACGAAAAAACCCGCTGAAGTTAGAATGGGGAAAGGCAAAGGATCCCCTGAAGGTTGGGTGGCCGTCGTACGTCCCGGGAGAGTCCTCTATGAAATGGAAGGTGTTCCCAAAAGCGTTGCTAAAGAAGCACTACGTCTTGCTTCGCATAAGCTTTCCGTTAAGACAAGATTCATTGAGAGGGGTGATTCGAAATGAAAGTGAGCGAGATCAGAGATATGAGCATGGAGGAAATGCTTAGAAAGCTGGGTGATTTAAAAGAGGAATTCTTTAACCTGCGTTTTCAGCATGAAACCGGTCAGCTCGAAAACCCTCAAAAAATGAAGCAGACAAAACGTGACATCGCCAAGGTTAAAACCATTATAAAAGAATCTCAACTCAATAAAGCTGCAGGTCAAGAATAAATATTGCGATGGAAAATAAAATACAAAAAAGACAAATGGTCGGGACTGTTGTCAGTGATAAGATGGACAAAACAGTAGTGGTGCTGGTTGAACGTCTGGTTCAGCACAAACTTTATAAAAAGTATATCAAAAGGCGTGCGAAGTTTGCCGCTCATGATGAAAACAATGCGTCTCATGTCGGGGATAAAGTACTGATTTCCCAGTCAAGACCGTTGAGCAAAACCAAAAGGTGGCGAGTCAGCCAAATCATCGAAAAAGCCATTTGAAGCTTGGGTTTTTCACGGATATAAAACAAGTCATCGATTAATAATTAAAATACTAAGAATTCGGACTCTTGAGGATTCATCGTCATATAAGGAAACTGAAAAGATGATTCAGGCGGAAACGAAATTGACTGTTGCAGATAATTCAGGCGCCAAGATTTTATACTGCATAAAAGTTCTTGGCGGTTCACGCAGAAGGTATGCAAGTGTCGGAGATATCATCGTTGTATCTGTCAAAGAAGCCATACCGAACACGAAGGTCAAAAAAGGGGATGTTCTGAAGGCTGTTGTTGTTCGAACCAAAAAAGAAATACGAAGACCGGATGGATCATATATAAGATTTGATGATAATTCGGCTGTTTTAATTACCCAAAACAGAGAACCCATCGGTACTCGCATATTTGGGCCGGTCGCAAGGGAACTCAGAGCCAAGAAGTTTATGAAAATTATATCACTGGCGCCGGAAGTATTGTAATTAGCGATTCTGTGGAGACTAAATTCATGATTAAGAATAAGTGCCATTTAAAAAAAGACGATAAAGTCAAGATTGTTGCCGGGAAAGATAAAGGGAAGATCGGCAAAATTCTAAGTATAAAAAGAAAGAACAGCCGGGTTGTTGTAGAAAATATTAATATGATGAAAAAACATGCTCGGCCCAGTTCAAAGCATAGACAGGGCGGAATCATTGAAAGTGAAGCGCCGATCCATTGGTCCAACCTCATGTTGATGTGCAGTAAATGCGTTAAACCCGTGCGGATAAAAATGAATCGTTTAGAGGACGGTAAAAAGATACGTGTCTGCCGGAAATGCAACGAGATCATAGATGCTTAAGATCGTATGCCGGAGGGATTGAATGTCGGAATTACAATTGTACTATCATAAAGAAGTCGTCACCAAGCTTCTCGATACATTTAAATACAAGAGCATTATGCAAGTGCCGAAGCTCGAAAAGATTATTTTGAATATGGGACTCGGCGAAGCGATTCATAATATCAAACTTTTGGATTCTGCTGTGGATGAACTTAAGATCATTGCCGGCCAGCAACCGGTCGTCACTCGCGCCAAAAAATCCATCGCCGCATTCAAGTTGAGGGAAGGGATGCCCATCGGTTGCAGGGTGACGCTGCGTCATAAACGCATGTATGATTTTTATTATAAGCTGGTGAATGTAGCGCTTCCGCGTGTCCGTGATTTTAGAGGTCTCTCGGGAAAAGCGTTCGATGGACACGGGAATTATACCCTTGGAATTAAAGAACATATTATTTTTCCTGAAATCGATTACGATAAGATTGACAAAATCAAAGGCCTGAATATTTCCATCGTTACGACTGCAAGGACGGATGAAGAAGGGATAGAACTTCTGAGACTGCTGGGCATGCCATTCAGGAATTAAAGAGGGAGGAAAATTTGGCAAAAACATCTCTTAGAATAAAAGCAAGCAAATCGCCAAAGTTCACAGTGAGAAAATACAATCGCTGCCCTATTTGCGGCAGGCCCAGAGCATTTTTAAGAAAGTTCGGAATTTGTCGCATTTGTTTCCGAAATCTGGCATCGGAAGGTAAACTTCCCGGCGTGGTGAAGTCAAGTTGGTAATCACGTGAAATATTGAGCTTGGATTAACTAATGTCATATCTATTTTTAAATTTATTGGAATTTTAATTTAAAGTCTTAACAATCGAAGAATGAACGGAGAAATCTATGGCGATGAGCGATCCAATAGCGGACATGCTGACAAGAATAAGAAACGCCGGAAAGGCAAAATATACGAGTGTCGATATCCCGGGATCAAAGCTAAAAATGGAATTGGCTCGGGTACTAAAAGACGAGGGTTTTATAAAAAATTACAAATTCATCAAGGATAAAAAACAAGGCATTTTGCGTGTGTATCTCAAATATGACGGCGGAGAGAGACACGCTATATACGGCATCGAACGCGTCAGTAAACCCAGCAGACGCATTTATGCCGGGAGCAAGAATGTAAAGAAGGTTTTGAACGGTATGGGTATTTCAATCTTGTCTACGTCGAAAGGGATAATGACGGATAAAAAGGCCAGGGCCGGAAATGTGGGAGGAGAAATTCTCTGCAATATATGGTAAATTCGGAAATTAATGTCTAAAAAAAATGTCATTTTCAGACAGAATTCGAATATCCCCCATAACGGGGCAGGCAAAATCCGATAACCGATAAGGGACACGAATTAACGCGAATATGGGTCCTGATTAAAGGAAGCAATCAATGTCAAGAGTAGGGAAAAAACCGATAACAATACCTGACAAGACGAAGATAACTTACAAGGACGGACTAATTACCGTTCAGGGTGAGAGAGGTGTCCTTTCAAGACAGATTCACTCTGCTGTTGATTTAAAGATTCAAGATGGGACGATCAATGTGGTAGTTTTTAAGGACGACAGGAACAGTCGGGCTTTGCGCGGACTGACACGCAGCCTTGTTGCGAATATGGTTACGGGTGTCAGTAAAGGATTCGAAAGGGTCCTTGAAATAAACGGTATCGGGTATCGTGCTGCGATCAGCGGCAACACGATCGAATTTAATATTGGATATTCAAGTCCTGTCAAATTTGATCTTCCCAAGGAAATTTCGGCATCCATTGACAAAAAAAACGTTATAAAATTAACCGGCATCGATAAAGAGTTGCTCGGGCACACGGCTGCGTCGATTCGAAGATTGAGACCGCCGGAAAGCTATAAAGGCAAGGGAATAAAGTATGCCGAAGAACGTATTCATCGCAAAGCCGGTAAAGCCGGAGCCAAAGCAGCATAAGGTTATATAATATGGGTTCATTGAATTTAAAAACAAAAGCGCGTTTGAAAAGAAAAAAGAGGATACGAAAACATCTGGCCGGGACACAGGAACGGCCGAGGCTGTGTGTTTTTCGAAGCTCAAAACATGTCTACGCCCAAGTCATTGATGATACGCATGGACAGACACTGGTCGCAGCTTCAAGCTTGGACAAAATTGTCAAAGAGCAACCAAAATTTGAAAATAAGATTGCTGTTGCAAGCTTCGTCGGGAAACTGCTGGGCGAGAGGGCCGTTCAAAAGGGAATCAGCAGGGTGGTTTTTGACCGAAACGGGTTTTTGTATCATGGTCGAGTGAAAGCTGTTTCTAATGGCGCACGCGAAGCAGGACTGGATTTCTAACCATTTAAGCGATGGACATTCCAATGAATTCTCAAGAAATTAAGAAGTGTTTGACGACATCTGATTTGAATCGTTCATTGTAAAGGAGGCGGATTCTTGTACAAACAGGATCAAGGCGAAAATCAGTTAATTGATAAGGTTGTTCACATTAACCGGGTTGCCAAGGTTGTCAAAGGTGGTCGGAGATTCAGCTTCAGTGCGATCGTTGTGGTCGGCGACGGCCAGGGAAGTGTCGGTTACGGACTTGGAAAGGCCGGAGAAGTGCCCGAAGCGATTCGAAAAGGCATCGAAAAGGCTAAAAAGGATATGGTCAACATCCCCTTGGTCGACGAGACCATACCTTATGCAGTGATCGGGAAATTCGGTGCCGGCCGTGTTCTCCTCAAACCGGCATCCAAAGGCACCGGTCTTATCGCGGGTGGGGCTGTTCGGGCGGTACTTGAAGCTGCAGGTGTCCAGAATATTCTAACAAAATGCATGGGCTCGCATAATCCTCATAACGTCGTTAAGGCCACTATAGAAGGCCTTACCCGGCTGCAGAGTCGCGAGCAGGTTGCCGCCAGACGAGATATAGAAGTAGAAAAGCTCTAAAATGGTAAGGAATGATCAATGAGTAAAATGTTGAAGATAACTCTGGTGAAAAGCATGATCGGAAGGCCCGAAAAGCACCGTAAAGTATTGCGAGGTATGGGGCTGACCAAACTTAACAGAACGGTTGAACTCAAGGATATGCCCTCTGTTCGAGGAATGGTCAAGACGGTGTCACACCTGGTGAAAGTCGAGGAAAAATAGATGAAGCTGAATGAATTGTTACCGCCGGAAGGATCACGCAAAGCCCGAAAACGGGTGGGACGAGGTGTCGGGTCCGGACATGGTAAAACAGCCGGAAGGGGTTCAAAAGGTCATAACAGCCGCAGCGGCGGAGGCGTGAGACCCGGTTTTGAGGGCGGTCAGATGCCGCTTCAACGGCGCCTGCCCAAACGCGGTTTCACCAATATCTTTAAAAAGAAAATCGTCGTACTTAACATTCGGGACTTGGCGCGGTTTGAAAGCGGCAGCATCGTGGATGAGGCTGCGTTTGTTCGGATCGGTCTTGTAAAAGGCCGAAGGGACGGCATCAAAATTCTCGGCAAAGGCGAGATCACGGTTCCGCTTACAGTCAAGGTGAACGGCGCCAGTAAAAACGCCAGAGAAAAGATCCTTGCGGCCGGCGGAAATATAGAGGTTTATTGATATGATCGGCGGCGGGTTCGGAAATATATTCAAAATACCGGAACTGAAAAAACGGATCCTCTTTACATTGGGGATTGCTTATCGTCTATCGTGTGGGGGTCCATGTTCCGACTCCGGGGATAGACGCTGTGGCGCTTGCTTCATTTTTTCACAAGCAAAAGGGACACTTCTCGGTCTTTTTGACATGTTTTCCGGAGGCGCTTTAGAGAGACTATCCGTTTTTGCTCTCGGAATCATGCCTTATATCAGCGCAGCGATTATACTTGAACTGTTGACGGTGACGATACCGCATCTTGAACGCTTGTCCAAAGAGGGCGAACAGGGACGGAAAAAAATCACGCAGTATACTCGTTATGGAACGATTCTCTTGAGTGTCATCCAAGGATTCGGCATCAGCGTCGGTCTTGAACAAATGAGTTCACCCGGAGGGGCACCCGTGGTTATTATCCCGGGATGGGGATTTAGAATCATGACGGTGATCACCTTGACCGCGGGGACGGCATTCATCATGTGGCTGGGCGAACAGATTACCGAACGGGGAATCGGCAATGGCATTTCTCTTATCATATTTGCAGGGATTATCGCCCGAATGCCGAACGCCATCGGAAATACCTTCCGACTGCTTTCAACCGGCGAGATGGGGACGTTTGCCATACTCATATTGATTGTTCTGATGGTGGCGGTGGTGGCGTTTATTGTATACATGGAACAGGGCCAGCGGCGAATATCGGTTCAATATGCCAAAAGAGTCGTCGGCCGAAAAATGTATGGTGGTCAGAGCACGCATCTGCCGTTAAAGGTTAATACATCCGGCGTGATACCACCGATTTTCGCTTCATCTATCATCATGTTTCCCGCAACCATGGCCAGTTTTTTCGCCGTTCCCTGGATGCGATCCGTGGCTTCAGCCATGAGACCCGGTAATATTGTATATGAATTGTTGTATGTGGGGTTTATTTTCTTTTTCTGCTATTTTTATACTGCGATTACTTTTAATCCGACCGACGTTGCAGATAATATGAAGAAACAAGGCGGATATATTCCGGGCATCCGTCCGGGTAAGCGAACGGCAGATTATATCGATAGGGTCTTGACCCGTATTACCTTGGGCGGCGCCATATATGTTTCTGCAGTATGCGTATTGCCGTCTGTTTTGATGACCAAGTTTAATGTTCCTTTTTATTTTGGCGGGACTGCCCTTTTAATCGTTGTCGGAGTTGCTATCGATACCATTCAGCAAATAGAATCTCACATGTTGACTCGGCATTACGAAGGATTTTTGAAGAAAGGCAGTGGCAGAACGAAAGGAAGATTCTAATATTTTTGGCGAACAGGCTTTGGGGGATATATGCCGAAAGAAGAGGCGATTAAAGTTGAAGGCACGGTGCTTGAGACGTTGCCCAATGCAATGTTCAAAGTAGAACTCGAGAATAAGCACCAGGTACTCGCACATATTTCCGGGAAAATGCGTATGCATTTTATTAAAATATTGCCCGGAGATAAAGTTACGGTTGAACTTTCTCCATATGATCTATCTCGCGGAAGAATAACATACCGGTCAAAATAAAAATAAGAGGTGATCGGTTATGGGCAATAGGTCATAGGTCATGGATTAATCGGGTTATACCCATTACACTGCTGAAGGAGTGTTGCAAATGAAAGTCAGAGCATCGGTTAAAAAAATATGCGCCAAGTGCAAAATTGTTCGCAGAAAAGGCGTCGTTAGAGTTATTTGCGAGAATAAGAGACACAAACAGAGGCAAGGATAAAAGGAGGATATGCTTTGGCAAGAATTGCAGGGGTAGATCTGCCGAGACGTAAACGGATTGAAGTAGGACTGACATATATCTATGGTATCGGTCCAAGTATATCAAAGCGCATACTTCAGCAGCTCAAAATCAATCCTGATACCAAGACCGATGATTTGTCGGAGACCGAAGTCAACAGTATCCGTAAATTTATTGACGGGGAATATAAAGTTGAAGGAGAGCTTCGCACTCAGGTTTCGATGAATATCAAAAGATTGATGGATCTTGGAGCATACCGAGGACTTCGACATAGAAAATCGCTGCCGGTGCGGGGGCAGAGAACCAGTACAAATGCCCGAACACGAAAAGGTCCCAGGAGGTCGGCTATAAAGAAGAAAGGCGGCGCTAAGAAAAAATAAAACGTTAATGGAATTCGTCATTCAGATGGATAAGATCAATGATGGATAACGAATCGGTTGACAGGAGCATAATAGATGGCAAAAAAGATTCGAAGCAAAAAAAAGGAAAAGAAGAATATACCCAGCGGAGTTGTTCATATTCAGTCCACATTTAACAATACGATCATTACCATTACAGATCCCGCGGGAAATGTGATTTCCTGGTCGAGCTCAGGGGTCCAAGGTTTTAAAGGGTCGCGAAAGAGCACCCCGTTTGCCGCCCAAATTGCCGCGGAGGATGCCGCTAAGAAGGCAATGGAGCATGGAATGAAAAATGTTGAGGTATACGTAAAAGGTCCGGGTTCCGGGCGAGAGTCCGCTCTTCGATCTTTGCAGGCGGCCGGGTTCAACGTTTTAATGATTAAGGATGTCACACCGATACCCCACAATGGTTGTCGACCTCCCAAAAGAAGAAGAGTTTAATTTTTTGAAGATATTGGCAAAAAAATCACAAACAAACGATTAAGGAGGAGTACTTGGCTCGATATACTGGTTCGGTATGCCGGCTGTGCCGGCGAGAAAATTTAAAATTGTTCCTAAAAGGAGATCGTTGCTATTCCGATAAATGTGCTTTTGATCGACGTGGATATCCGCCTGGTGAGCATGGGCAGAGGCGCGGCAGGAAAATTTCTGATTACGGAATTCAGCTTAGAGAGAAACAGAAGGTTAAACGAATATACGGTCTTTCAGAAAAACAGTTTAATCTGTTTTTTAAAAGGGCGGATAAACAGAAAGGTATCACCGGCACAAATCTTCTGGTATTTTTGGAACGCAGGCTTGATAATGTTGTGTATCGATTGGGTTTTGTTAATTCACGTTCTCAGGGCCGCCACTTTGTAAGACATAATCATTTTCTTATCAATAGCAATAAAATTAACATTCCGTCGTATCTCATTAAAATCGGGGATGTAGTGGAAATTCGGGAAAAAAGTCGCAAGGTTCGACCCATTGAAGATGCCCTTGATGCCGTCGTACGAAGAGGCGTTCCTCAGTGGCTTGACCTGGAGAAAGACAACATGAAAGGAATTATCAAAAATTTTCCTTCTCGGGAAGATATAACAACACCTATCCAGGAACAATTTATAGTTGAACTTTATTCCAAGTAACTCAATAGGTAAGGTATGTTACATTTAGAATGCGACGCTGAAGAGATTTCATATGGCATTCATACCCTTCCGATAATCCTCTGAAAAAACTGGAGAAATGATTATGGCATCAAATGAACTTATGTACATGAACTGGCGAGATATGATACGGCCGGAAAAGGTTCAGGTAACCAGCAAACCTACCTATGGAAAGTTCGTTTGTGAACCTCTTGAAAGAGGATTCGGTATAACAATAGGAAATTCATTAAGAAGGATTATTCTTTCTTCTCTTTACGGAGCCGCAATAACATCCGTAAAATTCGAAGGTGTTATGCACGAATTCAGCGTTATTCCAGGAATATATGAAGATGTGTCCGAGATTATTCTTAATTTAAAAGAGGTTCGCTTTAAACTTTCCGATCCTGAGCCCAAAGCAGTGAGAATTGATTTGGAAGGGAAGAGAGAAGTCACTGCAGGTGATATTATCAGCGATGACGGAAAGTGCGAGGTGCTGAATCCTGAACAACACATTGCAACAATTTCAGATGAAACAAAACTGAATATAGCCATGACTGTAAAGATCGGCAAAGGATATTCATTGTCCGAATCGAACAAAGATGAAGACGCCCCTTTAGGTACCATTCCCGTTGATTCCGTTTTTTCACCGATTAAGCGGGTATCATATGTCGTTAGTAATGCACGTGTCGGACAGAGGACTGATTATGACAAACTTACCCTTGAAGTCTGGACAGATGGAAGTATTTCGCCAGAAGACGCGGTGGCCTATGCAGCCAAGATATTAAAGGAGCAGATGACGATCTTTATTGATTTTGATGAAGATCTTGAGCCGGAACCTCCTAAAAAAGCTACAGAAAAGGAAAAACCCAAATTTAATGAAAATCTTTATAGAAGTGTTGAAGAACTCGAGCTTTCAGTTCGCAGTGCTAACTGTTTAAAGAATGCAAACATCGTCAAGATTTATCAATTGGTCAATAAAACAGAGGCAGAGATGCTCAAAACCAAAAACTTTGGAAGAAAATCATTAAATGAGATCAAGGAAGTGTTAAGCGAAATGGACCTCTCTCTTGGAATGAAACTGGAAGGGTTTGAGCCGCCTGAGGATGATAAAGAGGAAGGAGAGTAATTAGTCCAATGAGACATCGAAAAGCGAGTTTAAAATTAAGCAGAACAAGCAGTCACAGGGACGCCATGTTCAGGAATATGGTGACTTCTTTGTTTAAACACCAGCGTATCCGAACAACTGACGTAAAAGCAAAAGAATTAAGACGCTGGGCAGATAATCTGATCACATTGGCGAAACGCAATGATATCCATGCCAGGCGACAGGCTCTTTCAATCCTCAGAGAAAAAGAAGTCGTTCATAAGCTATTTGCAGAAGCTTCTGAAAAGTATGGCACCCGGTCAGGCGGTTACACTCGAATCATTAAACTGGGGAGGCGACCCGGTGACGCTTCACCGATTTCAATGGTTGAATTGATATTTATCGAAGACGAGACGAAGAAGAAAACGAAAAAGAAAAAGACTGCCAAGACTCCGGTTGAAAAAAGAAAAATTGCCAAGAAAAAGGATGTAACAGAAGACGTTCAGACGGAAGAAATTAAATCCGCAGATACGGAAATTGAAGAATCGAAGGCCGGTGAAGATGATAAAATAGGGCAGGAAATAAATGAAGAAAATAAAAAAATAGAACAAGCTGCGCCTGATGACAAGACGGCGTCTTTGGAACCCGATACAGCTTCTGAGAGTGCGGGTGAAAACGCAGATGATCTAAGCGTGGATCCGGTTGACTCAGAAGAATCCGTGACGGAAAGCAAAAAGACTGAAGATGACCAGGAAGACACCGAAACCAAAGAATAATCCGGACTGTATAATTACAAAAGATATTTTCTTAAAAGCCTTGTCTGAAAAGACAAGGCTTTTTTTGGGCATAATACAAAGAAGATTATCCGGTGTGAGGGAGAAAAGTGGTCATCATTTGAGGCGTCAAAAAAGCGCCTCGATGAATCGCGTCATTTCCGAAAGGACGGTATCTTTGGCTTGAAAATGAGGCGTGTGCCCGCAGTTCGGAATCAGTTTGACATGTACCGGTCCGGATACCCCTCGGGCGATCCCTTCAACCTGAGCACGTGTTCCATATTCATCGTCTTCGCCTTGGATCAAAAGAACCGGACAGGTGATGTTAGGAAGTTCTTTTCGGATATTCCAGTTGCGATATTCGGATGACAGCCATCTGTCGGCCCATCGGTAAAAAATGGTCATCGTATTTTCTTTGTAATACCGAAGAAGCTTTTCTTTCAAAGAGGTAGTTTCAAAGGCTTGTACCGTTTTATGAATTCCTTCGATGGTTATTTGTTCGACAAAGATATGCGCTGCTTCAGTAATAATCCCTTTCACCAGATTACGGTGGGAAGCCGCGGTGATCAGTGCAATGGTACCCCCGTCACTATGTCCGACGAGGACGGCATTCTCAATGCTGCATTCCTTTAACAGTTCGGGCAAATATAACAAAGATTCTATTTGTAAATAATCCACCGGCCATGGTCCTTCAAATTTCTCGGATCGGCCGTAACCTTTTCTGTCGTAAATTAAACCATGGCATCCGACAGACTTGCAGAGTGTTTCCGGAAAATCCCGCCACATTTCGATGCACCCTAAGCCTTCATGAAGAAAAACAATTGTGGCTGAATCCGCTGTATGTGGGGAGGTCTTTGGTTCGATGCGTTTAACTCGGAGTCGACATCCGGCAGCCGACACATCAAATGATCGGGTATAAACAGCATTATTTTCTTTAAAATGTTTTGCCATTATCAATTTAAAAAAAGACGCCTCATTAAATAAAATAACTTGTAACGTTCAAAGAGAGACTGTAAAAAACAGATCTCCGAGATTAAAAGTGTAAGCGTCCAAATTTTAAAAGTCAAATAATATCATTTAACTCCAATGGATATTGTAACTACGATAATTCCGATATTTGCCATAATATTTCTGGGTTGGTTCGCCCGCATGAAGGGATTTATTCAGCCGGAATTTTTAGAGCCGGCAAACCGGCTGGTGTATTATCTCGCGATACCCGCATTGATTTTTCACGCCATTTCAAAAGCTTCGTTAAAGACTCAGTTTAATCTAACCGTTCTGTTTATTGCCCTTTTATCGGTTCTGGCTGTTTTTGCCGTTGCATGGGGTGTGGGTGTGTTCTGGCGTATTAAAAGAAAAGAGCTGGGAACGTTTATTCAGACTTCGTTTCATGGGAACTTGGGGTATATAGGACTTGCCGTATCTTATTATTCCCTCGGCCACGATGGGTTTGTGAGAGCCAGTATTATTGCGGGATTTGTCATGATATTACAGAATTTTCTTGCGGTGATCGTCCTTCAAGTTAATGCTGATAATATATCAATCTCGGAGAATAAACGAGATATCCTGAAAAGGATACTCGTCAACCCTGTAATTCTCTCGGCATTGGCGGGCATTCTATTCTCCTCGACAGGATTAAGGTCGCCGCTGGTTATCAGTAGAAGCTTGGATATTTTGAGCGGACTTGCGCTTCCAATGGCGTTAATCCTCATCGGAGCTTCTCTTTCTTTCAGATTGATGAAGTTAAAGATTTTACGCATCTTTTCCTCAAGTTTCTTGAAACTGATTTTACTTCCGTGTCTGGGTTTTATATTTTTTCGTTTGTTCGATATAGATCTTAAAAATTATCTCCCGGCCCTTATTCTGCTGGCATCACCCACTGCCACTATAACCTATGTCATGGCCGGAGAAATGAACGGCGATACGGATTTTGCCGTTGCAGCGGTTTCCACCTGCACCATGTTGTCCGCTATAACGTTCTCCATATGGCTGCATATTGCGCGTATTGCGACTATGTGAAGGCTAAATATCTTTTTCTCATTAGATCGACTAAAAATATTTAAACCTTTTCAGAGATCCGGCGTCTAAAGGCGTAAAAGCTTTCATAAGGAGATTTGAAAAATGAAAAAGAGAAATTTAATCATTATTATTATCGCATCGCTTTTTTCGCTGATATTTATCTTGCCTTCGGCTTGGGCGGGAAGCCCCCGGCAATATCGATGGAAGGGTGCTGCCATCGGCGTTGGAGCAGCGATTGCCGGTAGCGTGTTGTTGAACAATTGTTTATATGCACACCCGCCAACGAGGGTGGAATACCGGTATATGAACCTTCATCGTCACAGATATTATTATTTTCCACCGAGACATCAAAGACTTTGGGAAGTGCGAAAAAGATGGGTTCGAAATCGCAGTCGCAGGGTATGGAATGCCGGCCACTATCATCACTATGGCAGATAGGTGTCCTAAAAATTAGCACATAAATTTTGCAAAATCCGGCTTTCTATCGAGGCCGGAACCCAGTCAAGATTTAATCTTAGGGAATATAATGAACAGAGGATTGTATTCAAGCGGTGTGTTATGGACATCAAAAGCGGGTGGCTCGAATCAGTCAGGCAACCCTGCCGCCGTTATCCTCTTAAATTTTAATCTAAGGATTTTAGGCCAGTGGCTTTGCGTCCCATCCTTTCGGATGGTTTGCCTTTATCCAACCTTAATAATATCGGATGTTTTTCAAAAGAACTTAAGTAAAAAATAAATTAACTCATTGGAGCGAGGATATATTTACCTTCTTTTTCTTTGATTTTTATACCATAAATCTTTATGGTTTCCATGATCGGACGTCCAAACAAAAAGTCCGTCAAATCAGGATCAAGGCCGGCTTTTTGAACAGAAAGCCCTCTGATCTTATTATCATATTCAATAATATTCAAGATGCCTTCGAGTGCTTCATTCCGATGATCTTTGTCCAGCGCATCGATATGCAATTTGAGCAGATCGTATGAGCATCGCGCCTGGTGATCTTCAACAAGTTCCCATAATCCTTCAACGGAGGAAATAAGGTCTTTTCGCGTCAATCGGTTTTGGGAATAAATTCTTTGGATTTCTTCGGTATCCCAGCAGTTAAGAATTCTGCACTCCATGGGCCTATCGTCATATATGGTGCAGCCCTTATCTATTTCGTTAAAAAACACGCAGGTCCATGAACCTTTTTGTCCTTTTATTTTAAGAATATCCGATGATGCCGGCAAAAAGCATTCTTTAATATTGTCATAGCAGCGTTCACCTTTTCTGATGGTATAAATATACTTTAATGGAATCATACCTTTTTCGATCAACATCTTATCTTCAAGATGAAAAGAAGGTCCGCCTTTTTTACAGCAGGTGCCGCACCGGCGGCATTTTGCGGTTTTTGTTTTTGGTTCGGATTTTGACATATTTTGAGTCATATGGTTCAGTTCAAAATTTTTTCAAAAAAATCGTTCCCCTTATCATCTACAATAATGAACGCCGGAAAATCTTTTACGGTAATCAAAAAGATGGCTTCCATTCCGAGCTCGGCATATTCCAAGGTTTCCACGTTCGTAATGCACTCTTTGCCGAGACGTGCTGCAGGACCGCCGATGGAACCCAAATAGAATCCGCCGAATTTTTTGCATGATTGGGTGACTTCCTTCGAACGGTTTCCCTTGGCCAGCATGATCATGGAAGCACCATGCTCCTGAAAAATGGGAACATAGGGATCCATTCGGCCGGCAGTCGTGGGGCCGAATGATCCTGAGGGATATCCTTTGGGTGTTTTTGCCGGACCGGCATAATAGACGATGTGGTTTTTGAAATATTCCGGTAACCCTTCACCGCTATCCAAGCGCTCTTTTAGTTTGGCATGGGCAATATCCCGGGCCACCACAATTTTTCCTGTCAGGATCAAACGGGTCGCTATTGGATGTCGACTCAACTCTAACCGGATTTCATCCATCGGTCGATTGAGGTCGATGCAGACAGCGGCGGTGTCCGGTCCTTTGGGTTCGGGCAGATACTTAGCAGGATCGGTTTCGAGACGTTCCAAGAAAATTCCTTGCCTTGTGATTTTTGCTTTGATATTGCGGTCTGCACTACAGCTAACGCCAAGGCCGATGGGGCAGGATGCGCCGTGTCTCGGCAACCTTACGACCCGGACGTCATGGCAGAAATATTTCCCGCCGAACTGCGCCCCGATACCGAGTTCCCGCGATATTTCGAGCAGCTCTTCCTCTAATGCTATATCCCGAAATGCACGGCCCCATCGATTTCCCGAGGTCGGAAGATGATCGAGATAGCCTGCCGATGCCAATTTGACTGTCTTAAGGTTGAGTTCAGCAGATGTTCCGCCCACGACAAATGCAAGATGGTAGGGAGGGCAAGCAGCGGTGCCGAGGGTTTTCATCTTGTTTTTCATAAATGAGACCAGCTTTTCCGGGGTCAATGTCGCTTTGGTCTCTTGATACAGGTAGGTTTTGTTGGCGGATCCACCGCCCTTGGCAATGAAAAGAAAATGATAGGCATCTCCTTCGACCGCAAAGATATCGATTTGTGCCGGCAGGTTGCATGCGGTATTGACTTCATCATACATGGTCAGAGGTGCATTCTGAGAGTAGCGCAGGTTGTTGGTTATATAGGCATTAAAAATACCTTTTGAAAGTGCTTTCTCATCGCGAAAGCCGGTCCAGACCCGTTGTCCCTTTTTCCCCATGACGATGGCCGTGCCGGTATCCTGACACATGGGAAATATCCCTTCAGCGGAAATAACCGCATTTTTCAGCATTTCAAGGGCAACATAGCGATCATTGTCGGAGCTTTCAGGGTCATCAAAGATTTTTGCAAGAAGAGATAGATGTGAAGATCTCAGAAGATGGGAAACATCTTTAAAGGCGTGCTCGGCAAGAAGGGTTAATCCTTCCGGAGCGATGGTTAATATTTCGTTCCCCTGAAAAGCGTCCAGGGAAATATGGGCATCTGTCAGCAGACGATAGCCTGTGGTATCGTCTTTTAAAGGAAACATATCCTGATATTCGAATTCAACCATCATTACTCTCCTTTAAATAAAAAAGCCTTCCTTGTCGGAAGGCTTCTAAAAAATCTGCTTACTTAGACTGTATTATTTTTTGCGAAAGCCGAATCATTTTTCCAGTGTCATTTGGATGTAATGGCAGGGGCATTCCTTGGAGCACAGGCCGCACCCTTTACAAAAATCATAATCGAATTCAAATCCGCCGGAGGGCGACACCTTGACGGCACAGTCCGGGCAGTACATGTGGCAGTTGCCGCAGGAAAAACACAACCCGCAGCTAAAACACCGGCCGGCTTCCTCGACGATGGCCTCCGGGTCGATGGAAGGATAGATCTCCCGGAAGTTCTTCAGCCGCATGTGGATGGATTCCGCTTCTTTTTCAAAGCGTTTTTGTTTGTCATAGTAATACGTGTTCAGGTCCCTGGAAAATATCACCGGCGGCTGCGCCAGCTGGCTTTCCGTGTTCCCGTCGATGTAATCTTCGATGGCGGAAGCGGCCCGGGTTCCCTGGCCGATGGCCAATGACACCGTCTCAAGGCCCGCAACAGCGTCTCCGCCGGCAAACACCCCGTCCATGCTGGTCATCAGATTCTCGTTGGTATGCATCCATTGGTTGTCCACGGTCTGAATGTCCAGACCGTCATAATCCACCGCCTGACCCGTGGCCATGATTACCGTATCCGCCGGAATGAACGCTTCCGAACCCGCAATGGGAACCGGTCTGGCACGGCCGCTGGCATCGGGTTCCCTGAGCTCCATCTGGACGCACAACAGTCCCACCACACGGCCTTCGTCCGCAATGAGTTTCACCGGATTGGTGTGATATCGAAACAGGATCCGCTCTTCCATGGCCTCGTCGATCTCGGCCGTGATGGCCGGCATCTCCACCCGGGTCCGCCGGTAAACCACGCTCACGTTCGCTCCCAGACGTTTGGTCACCCGGGCGCAGTCCATGGCCGTGTTCCCGCCGCCGATGACCACCACATCCTTGCCGATCTCCATCCATTTGCCGCTGTTGACCTGCTTTAGAAAATCCACACCGGTATAGACGTTGTCCGCTGCCGTGCCGGGAAGATCGATCGCCACCCCTTTTTGGGCACCGGGACCCAGAAATACCGCATCATATTCCCGGCTCAGCTGGTCCAGGGCAAGGTTGACCCCCACCTTGACATTGCACTCCAGGTCAATGCCCAGGTTGAGAATCTTTTCAATTTCCTGTCTCAAGATGTAATTGGGCAGACGATACGGCGGAATCCCGTAACGCATCATGCCCCCGGGCTCGCCGGCTGCTTCATATATCTTTACATGAAACCCTCTTTTGGCCAGATGAAAGGCGCACGAGAGACCCGCGGGGCCCGAACCCACCACCGCGATCTTCTCTTTCCGGCCGGACACCAGTTTCTTGTGTACCAGGTTGTTCTTCAACCCGAAATCCCCCACCGCCCGCTCGGCGCTGTTGATGGCCAGCGGATCGTCAAAATCCCGGCGGTTGCAGCCCGCTTCACAGGGGTGCGGACACACCCGGCCGCACGTCGACGGCAATGGATTGGTCCGCGTCAGAACATGCCAGGCCGCTTCATAGTCCTTTTTGTCCGCCAGCACCCGCAAAAATCCGCGGATGTCGTTTCCGGCCGGGCAGCTGTGGGTGCACGGCGGGGTCTGCATGATGTTCACCGGCATCAGCGTGCGCCATGAGCCGGTCTTGTACGGCACCACTTTATGTAAATCCAGGACTAATCCCAAAGGTAGTTTTTCCATTATAAGTTAAACCTCTCTATATTTTCGTTGGCAATTTGTTGAATCTCGGCCACTTCCGGTGCCGGGACGCCTTTTTTGAAAAGGTGCTTGAAACGCCCCTGCAGTTTTAAATACTCTTCCACCGGCACCTTGACCGGTATCTTTTTCACATTCGTCACCTTGCCGTCCACCATCTCGAACACGGGGTACAATCCGGTATCCTTGGCCAGACGGCAGATCTTGACGGTGAGCTCCCCGGCATGGCCCCAACCCAGGGGACAGGGAACAAGGATGTGAATATATTTCGGGCCTTCGATGGACAGGGCGGTCTTCACCTTTCGCTGAAGATCCCTGAAGTCGTCCACCGTGGCCGTGGCCACATACGGTATCCCGTGATCCGCCGCGATCAGCGGCAGATTCTTCTTCCGGGTCTTGTTCCCCATGGGGGTCGTCGTGGTCCTGGCCCCGAACGGCGTGAAACTGGAACGCTGAACACCCGTGTTCATGTACGCTTCGTTGTCGTAGCACACGTACAAGACATTGTGGCCCCGCTCGAACATCCCGGAGATGCACTGAAAACCGATGTCCGCCGTGCTCCCGTCACCGCCCTGGGCGATGATGTTCACCGGCCCTTTGTTCAACGCCTTGTAGGCCGCTTCCACCCCCGACGCCACCGCCGCCGCATTCTCGAACAGACTGTGCAAAAACGGGATGCGCCAGGACGGATCCGGATAGGGACTGCTGAACACTTCCAGACACCCCGTGGCCACGCAGGCAATGGTATTTTCTCCGGAGGCATCGGCCACCATACGGGCCGCCATGGCCTGACCGCACCCGCCGCAGGCCCGGTGCCCGCTGGTAAATAAATCCTTCTTCTCGACTCTGTCGAGTTCTTCGTTGCTTTGCGTCATGATTATACTTCCTTATCCGATATGAGTTCTTTCTTTAAACCCAAAAATTCCAGCTCCACCGGCTCTCTCTCCACCTTCTCCACCATGTATCTCAGATCGTCCATGGAGATGTTCCGGCCCCCGAGACCCGCGATGAAACTCGAAAAGTTCCGGCCCTTCTTTTCAGCCCTCGGAAACGACCAGCGCACATCGCTGGCCAGTATGCCGCCTCTTCCCAGGGACACCGACTTTTCCAGAACCACGATATTCAGCTTGTCTTTTAACGCGTGGTAGACCTCATGTCTCGGAAATGGCCGGTAGGAGCAAATCTGAAGCAGCCCCACTTTTTTGCCTTCTTCTTCGAGTTCATCGATGAGCTGCTTGATGGTGCCCACCACAGAGCCCATGGATACAATCACCAGATCCGCGTCTTCAATCTTGTACGTCTTGATGAAACCGCCGCTGTCCCGGCCGAAGGCCTTTAAAAAATCCGCACTGACTTTCTTGATGGTCGTTTCCGATCTCTCCATGGCCCGGTGCAGGATGTAGCGCGTTTCAAGATAAAACCTCGGATCCGCATACAACCCGATCCCCTTGGGCGATCTCGGGTCCACGATATTGGTCGGCGTGAATGCCGGCAAAAACGCGTCGATCTCTTTGGCATCCGGAATGTCCACCGGTTCAAAGGCATGGGTGAGAATAAATCCGTCCATGCACACCATCACCGGCAGGGAGGTCTCTTCGGCAATCCTGAAAGCCTGGATATGCAAATCCGCCGCCTCCTGGTTGTCCTCCGAATGCAGCTGTATCCAGCCCGCGTCCCGCAGTGCCATGGAATCCTGCTGATCGTTCCAGATGCTCAGCGGCGCCGATATGGCCCGGTTGGCGATGGTCAGCACGATGGGCAGCCGCATCCCCGCGATACAGTATATCACTTCGCTCATGAGCAACAGCCCCTGGGACGTCGTCGCCGAATAGGCACGCGCACCCGCAGCACTCGCCCCCAGTACAACCGAGGCCGCCGCAAATTCACTCTCCACATTCACAAACTCCGCATGCAACCCCCCCTGGCCCACTATCAGCGCCAGATCTTCCACGATATGGGTCTGCGGCGTAATCGGATAGGCC
The DNA here is from genome assembly GCA_963778575.1 of uncultured delta proteobacterium. Lineage (GTDB taxonomy): Bacteria > Desulfobacterota > Desulfobacteria > Desulfobacterales > UBA11574 > UBA11574. Next base: position 81,368 of record CAVZUV010000003.1, read on the forward strand.
GATATGACATTGGGCCGGCACATGGCCACCACTTGGGCTACCGCATGTGATCCTTCTATTTGTTTTAGCATGAAACTTACCTCTTTTGCATGATTTCGCACGCCCGCTCAAGGGCGGCAACGTTGTTTTCTCCCACCCGGCCGGGAAATTTCTCCATTATGGCCTCCTGAACCGCGTCCAGACTGATCAGACCCGTGATGGTGCAAAACGCTCCGATCATGATCGCATTGGGGATGGGTCTCCCGATGATCTCCAGTGCAATCTCCGTGGCAGGGATGGTCTCTACGACCGCCGTGGTCTTCAACTGCAGATCCTCCGCCTTCTTCTCCGTGTTCACCACAATCAGTCCGTCCGGCTTCAGTCCGTCCAAAATCGGAACCGTCTCCAGCAGATTCTCGTCCTGCACAATCAGATAACCCGGATGCCGCACATCCTCACGGGTCCGGATCTTCTTGTCGTCGATCCTCACAAACGCCTGGACCGGCGCTCCCACACGCTCTGCCCCAAACGATGGAAATGCCTGGGAAAACTTCCCGTCCTTGAACGCCGCTATCGACAACAGCTCCGCCGCCGCTACGTTCCCCTGGCCCCCTCGTCCATGTATTCTAATCTCGATCATTTGGTTCA
>CAVZUV010000004.1:0-95592 GCA_963778575.1 uncultured delta proteobacterium
ATACCGTAACTGCCGTAACCGGACCCGCCCATCATGCCAAATCCCCGGCTGTATCCATAGCCATGCCCCATTCTCAAGGCATGCTCAAACATCACCAGATGCCAGCGGCTTTGAAGAAGGATGGCATTCAACACCTGCGCCGTATCGCGATCCCCAGCCTCTTTTACGAGCCATTCATAACGGGGAAACAAATCGCCTTCCAGTTTTACGCCGCGTTCGTAGGACTCCGTCAATGTCTTAGTCTCCACGACCGGGCCTGTCTTATCATCGGTGGACAGACTATAGGCTTTAAACAGTTTCCCGATCGATGCGATGTGATTCTCTTCCTGTGGGATGACCATCATGTAGGGCATATAGGCGTTGAATTTTTCCTGATCCACCTGATACTGGGCCAAGGATTGATTCTCCAGCGTCAAAATCTCCCTGAGTTTTGCCACCCATTCCGTGTTTTTGGGCGCGGGCAGTTTCGCCGGAACATCAATCCATCCTCCCATCATGCCCGGGCCCATGCCATAGCCACCATTATAGCTCCTCTTCATTCCTGGGCCCGAGCATTAGCCGCTCCTGCCGGACTGACTTTGCGCCGTAGCGGTGCCAAGGGAAAATCCCATTGCCAGGGCCAATGAAATAACGAAAATGGTCTTCTTCATACCTTCCTCCTTTACTGTTCGGTAATGTTTCGCGCAGTAGGAGTCCTTTGGGTGGTAACTTCCCGCTGAAAACGCATCCACGTGCAGGACGAATACCGACCGCTTGACGATTCGCTATATAGTCCCACCGTTCTTCTTCTGCATAAGTGGTCCAAAGTGCTCTAAAAGAAATGCCTCATAATCCCGGCTAATAGGTTTGGACGAATTGAACTCAAGGCTATTCTTTACGGATTCCCTTGTGAGGTCGAAATGCACGCTGGAATCGTCCCATTGCACACGCTTGATCCATCGGGGCGATAGAATAACTTTCTTCCCCGGCAGCCAGTTGCGGGTATCTGCCACCAGAAAGCGAATCGCCCAATCTTCATCGTCGACAAGAAAATCTTCCACATGACCGACGTCGCCGTCAATGGCATGAACATGGTAGCCGATGACCTGCCGTGTGCTGTGCAAATGCGGATCATCCCGACGCCCTGAGGCAGAGTCTTCCTGTGCCACAAGTGTTTCGTCGGCGGATAGGGGTAACGGAACAGTTCCGAAAGTGCCGCCGTAGTCGCCCCGCCAGGGCCACTGATAGTGCTTATGCAGCTCGACTTCATGCTGACGATAAATAGGCCGCTGCGTATCGATATCGGGACTGCTGCGCACCTGGTCACGGGTAAGGTTTACAGAAAACGTGCCGGACTCACTTTCAGCTTCACCAAAGGCAGCCAGGGAAATGAGCACCTTACGGCCGTTTAGCCAACTGCCTGTTTCCACGACGATATAGCGGATCGTCCAAGTTTCGTCATCGAAGTAGAACTCGTCAACTTTTCCCAGGTCGCCATCGGTGGCCCTGATTGTGTAACCAATCATACTACTAATACCATGTTGCATAGTACCTCCTATGAGTGTGCAGGTTATTTTCAAGATTTACTTTGGCACCGCTTTCTCCAAGGTCTCCATCAGCTTGTCGCACGGCTTGTTGAATTTCTCGACGCCTTACGCTCTCGGAACGCTTCGATCATTTCAATCTCCCGCGGCAAATGATCGGGGTCATACGGCGTGATACGATGCAATTCATCAATCAATTCCGGCGTGACCTGCTCCGGCTCGGAATGCGTCATGCCATGCACCACTCGGTGTCCCACGGCCTTGACCGAAGCGAAGGCCTTCTGCGCTTGGAACCAATCAATCAGGAAACTCGCTGCCGATTTGTGATCGGCGGCGGCGAGGCCGCGAACGGCCTGCGGCTTTCCATCCGGGAGAGAATAACGCTCGCCTATTTCACGACCAGATCATTCTTTAAGGATGTGACCCCTTTGACGCTGCGAGCGATTTCACCCGCTTTATCGACGGCCTTTTGAGAAGCAACGGAGCCGCTGAGTTGAACGGTGCCCTTGTTCGTCTCGACGCTGATCTGAAATGACTTGAGAAGATCATCAGCTGCAAGCAGAGATTTGACCTTGGTCGTGATGACCGAGTCGTCAACGTATTCGCCTGCACTTTCCTGTTTAGATTTCGATTCACAGGCCACAAAGGTGACGATGAGCATAAGAAGCACTAAACCGTGAATAACGATATTTCTTTTTTTCATAGCGCTTACTCCTTTTTGTTAGTTTTGTTGGTGAAATGGTTGCTTGCAAGATCTTTTCTGCTGAAGGGTTCGTAGATTCGATAAAATCTATCTGGCCTGTTGACCACTTCCTTTTGAAATGCCTCATCACTTCCGTTAAGGATCGAAACGGTTATACTCGTCTTCGTCCTTGAATAACCTGGATCAACATTACGATGATGGCAATGACCAGCAGGGCATGAATGACGCCACCCATCGTGTAGCCGGTGATCAATCCCAGCCCCCACAGAATTAATAGAATCACAAATATGGTCCAAAGCATGTTCGACTCCTTTCTAACGCCTCCAAAATCTTTTTATGGAAGTCTATGTTTACTTCCCAACGAACTTCTTGACCTTGCCGATCTTTTCTTGAGTTTTCCCGGCAGAAATTTCGTCTTTGCCTTCGGCTTCCAAGTCGGGATTCATGATAACTTTCCCGGTGATCTCCTTGATCTTACCCTTCAGTTGGTGCAACTTGCCTTCTGCATTGCGTCCGTCTCTATCAAGCTCCGTGTCGACATAATTGAAAACAGCTTCAGCAGCCCAAGGATCGGGACGTTTTTGTTTGTCAAACCGCTCCATAGATAATGCTTTTTTTCAACCCGCTGACATATAAGTGTTTACAATCCATTCACCATGCTTTTTTCAAATCGTTTAAAGAAGTATGCATGGCTTATCCTCACTCTAATTCCCATTCAATTTGATCAAAGACGTCCTCAATCTGATACAGTGCCTTGTCGGCTTTGGCCAAGTGCCAATCCGCAATATGTTCTTCAACTTCCTTGTGAAGCTTGCGGAGTTCGTCTTTGTGCTTAAGTAAAACCTTTCTAAAGGGCGGATTTCCTTCCAACTCGTAAAGGAGTTTATCAAGCCTTCCAACAATGTCAAAGAAGGAGGGGTCTTCCTCTACCCATGCTTCATCTACATAACCCAGGCCCTGGGAAATCTTAGGATAATCCGACTTCATGTCCTTTTCAAAGTAGGGAAGAATACGGACTGTCAATTGCATGGTTTTGCTCATGTGCGTTGTTCTCCTTCTTGTCTCCAACAAAAAATCAAACGGTTATTTTAGGGGTCGGGATGTTTTTATTTGTTAGATCGCTCCATGGACGATGCTTTTTTTTAAACCGTGTAATCACGCCAAAGCCGCCCTCGTGGCCGCCGCCAATATAAAGTGTCAAGATGTGAGAAACAACACCTACCGTCGTCTTCTCCAATAGTAACCGCCTCCCCCGCCGAACACTAAAACCAACACTACGATGAGAATGATGAGAGTTGTAGTACTCATGGTAATTTCCTCCCTTTACTTTGTTGTAATTTTTTTTTGTCGTTCCCGGAATACTTTTTCCGGGCGATTCATTTTCTTATAGCTTCAATTTTTGTGCCAGGTTTATAACATTCAGGGACGCCTCACCCATCATTTTGATTTATAAGAAGAATTAGTTTAAAAATCACTTTCAGAACAGTCATTGATAGCCATATAAAAGGGGTCATATTCAACCAAATGGTCATATATGACCCTTTTTAGCTCCTTAGTGTTATGGGTGGCAAATGAAAAGGGCAGATTGAAATTGGGATGAGAATTTATGGTTTTCGGATGTCGAATTTACGCATATGAGCGCGCAAGGTGCTGCGCTTGAGCCCAAGGATTTCAGCCTCACTGTTTTTTCCGCTGACTTTCCACCCGGTCTGCTCAAGCACCCAAACAATGTGGTCACGTTCAACCGTTTCCAGTGTTTTCGGAGCCGTCGTTAAATCCTTTTGACTTTTAACCAGGTTATCCATTCAGACCCTCATTCTATCAGCTAACAAGAAAACCTGTGATAAGTCTGAGTGTGCCACGAGCGCACTTTAAATATAAAGAAGGTGTGCATAACTACTCAAAATCTGATAAGTAAGGTATGCTGTACGCAGCCGATCTTCAGAATACTGAACTCCAATGTATATGGCTGTCATCCTTCATGTTGGCTGTTCTTTCAACCCTGATTCGTCACTTAGCTGCAAGACACTAAAAATTTAGTATAGGAACTCCCACATCACAGCGATACCCTAAAGGCGCTTATGACATCTTTTAATACTCTCAGCGAAGAGGAGATTCAGAGGATCAACCAGCTCCAGCGAATTTCATTTGATAAACTCTACCAACTCTTTGAGCCGCCTTTGCCTGAGGGCGTACCTGAACGTCTGGAGAAAATCGTGGCAAATGGCAACATCGCCAAAGGTGATACAGTTCTTGATGTGGGATCCGGCACGGGAATTTTGATTCCCCTAATCAAGAAATACAAGCCCGGTAGCATTTATGCTTGCGATCTTTCAAGGCGTATGCTGGAACAACTGAAAAAAAACTACCCCTACGTGAAAACCATTATGGCGGATGTCCGGGATCTCAAGTTGCCGAAAGGCAGTATAGATGCTACATTCATAAATGCCTGTTATCCCAACATCGTTGATAAGGCAGTTGCTTTCTCTAATATCAGCAGGATGATGAAAGCTAAAGGACGCATTGTTATCAGCCATCCACTGGGGAAAGCATTTATACTTTCATTAAAAAAGGGTGCGCCTTTCCCTCTTGATGAATTCCCGGAAGAGCCGGAAGCCGGTGCTTTGCTCAAGCCATTTGGGTTTGAAATAGAAACGTTCATTGACGAGCCTATGCTTTACATCCTGGTTGCCATAAAATGCAGGTTCAAGTCGGCAGTTGACAAGGTTGAATAACTGAGTTCGGCTGAAAGTCAAAGACCTTTAGACGGCAAGATGCGTCAGGCATCCAAAATATCGAAAATGTAAACTGAAAGGAGACGATTAAGATGAACGAGAAAAGAGACGCCTTCGTGCAAAAGCTGAAAGCTCAATTGGACGAATGGAACGCCGATATCAACGAGCTGGAAACTAAGGCTGATCAGGCAGAGGTCAGGGCGAAAATCGAGTATCACAAACGGATTGCTGATTTACGTGCAAGGCTTAAAGAAGTTGAGGATAAGATCGGTGAACTGCAACAGGCTGGCGAAGGGGCCCTGGAAAATCTTAAGCAGGGGCTTGAAAATTCATGGGAAATTCTCAAGGCAAGTTTCACAAAAGCCAAATCCGAGTTCGAGCGGGGATACAAAGAAGGCAGGGAAGATTCCAAGTAAAACGTTGGTTCCAATACAACTTGTATTAGATTAGGATTTGAGTATTGACGCGAAGATTCCCCTTACCCGACTCGGTAACGCCGCCAAAACACGTTTTTTACTATGCCGCCAAAATTAAATCCAACCACATAATACACTGAACTTAAAGACAAACATAGAATGCCGAGTGTAAAAAATCGTGTTGATGGCTTTGTTAAACGGCTTGTTTTACTCCTTATCAAAACTATCTACTATAATAGCTCCCATAGATGCTGGCATGGTAATCACGATATACGCTTCAACGAAACTATAGGATTTTCTAGTAATGGAAGCTTGTTTAGGCACAACAAAACCAAACCAACCACCAGAGCTGTCATTAAATAAGCGATTATTATACGAAATATGAATACAATTAAACGCGACTGAATATTTTTTTGGAATACGCTCTGATATGTAAAAAAACCAAGAAATATTACTGACAAAGTAAACAGCATAAGTAAATTATAAAGAGGTAACGTTTCACCTAAGTGCCACGCCTCTTCCGAAAAAGATATTGCGTATGGATCGGCCGGTATTTAAGGGTGAGTATAGACAGATTTGATTAAGATTTGCAAGCATAAGGGATAAATATCTATCTGAATGGCCTATAAATTCATGTAAATGGCGCACTTTCCCTGTCACTGTGAAAGTATCGGCGCAAAAACTCGATGCCGTTGAACAACTTTCGATCGTGGATCAACAGAAAGTTTATGAGATGGAAAAACTTGTATCAAAAAACTGAGTCGTACGAAACCTAATAATTTTTTTGTTGAATATTCAATTGAATATGCTATTTGAATAGGTGAGGTTATTATGCGGCCTGAATAATCAGTACGCAGATCTTGCTTATATTCATTTTTTCTAAAAACTGAAATTCTTTCGCAGCAAATCAATATCTAATTTTGGGTGTCAAGAGTGGGAGACGTTTGCTTTTGACCTAAACAGATGTTCTTAATACACAACATACACTGTAGAACTCTATATGCGAAAACAACGCCTGCAGGGCAATTTGACCACTGGAGAAGAGATCTATAGCGGACCGTCCCGAACTACCGAGGAGTGAAGTAATGGGTGATCGATTGAGGTTCTTTCTAAATCGCATCCGCGAGCGGTTATGGGTTAGGCCTCTCGCAATGTGCGTACTGTCAACGACCATAGTGTTCCTTGCGAAGACGGTGGACAAACCCGAAATCGGTAAGCTTGTTCCGGCGATTACTCCAGACTCAATAGAAACCCTGCTTAGCATTATTTCTGCAAGCATGTTGGTTATCGCCACCTTTGCTGTTGCCTCGATGGTCACCGCCTATGCTTCGGCTAGCAGTACTGCAACGCCTCGATCTTTTTCTCTGGTCATTTCCGACGACGTTTCCCAGAACGCTCTCTCAACCTTTATTGGCGCCTTCATCTTCAGCATCGTTGCGCTCGTCGCTTTAAAAAATGGCTATTACGATAAAGCAGGTCGTTTCGTGTTATTTGTTCTAACGTTAATTGTTCTTGCCATAATTATTGTTACGTTCGTGAGTTGGGTGGATCGCATCGCACGACTTGGGCGTCTTGGGGGAACCATCGATAAGGTTGAGGCAGCGACTACTGCTGCATTACAGCAACGTCGATCCACACCTACTCTTCGAGGCGTCCCTGCTGGGCCTTGTCGGAATTGGGGTCAGGCCATTTACGCAGGTACAATCGGATATGTACAGCGTGTTGATGTTACTGCGCTGCAGAAGTTTGCGGAAAAATCGCAGGTACAAATCACAGTAGCAGCCTTGCCCGGTACTTTTTCTGCTCCGGGTCGGGCGCTTGCCTATGTGACCGCAGACTCAGGTGATTTGTCTGATATCGTTACAAGTCAGATAGCACAGGCATTCCTGATCGGTGATGACAGAACATTCGACGAGGATCCCCGATTTGGTCTTATCGTTCTTTCTGAAATTGCAAGTCGAGCGTTGTCACCTGCCGTCAATGATCCCGGTACGGCAATCGTCATTATTGGAAAATTCATACGACTTTTTACGCTCTGGAGTGAACCTATCGAAGAAGGCGACACACGAACTCCTGACTGTGATCGCGTGAAGGTGCCTGAAATATCTTTACGGGACATGTTTGATGATGCCTTTACCGCGATTGCTCGTGACGGGGCTGGTATCATTGAAGTTGCGGGGCGGCTGCAAAAGGCGTTTAAGTCGCTGGCATCGATCGGAGATGCCACGATGCGGGACGTCGCGATGCACCATTCCCGCCTGGCACTTGCTAGAGCAGAAAATGTGATAGAACTTCAGGAAGATATAGAGGTTCTGCGAAAGTTGTCAAAATTTGCCAATTCCGTTTAGAGAATGAGTTCGCGCGAATAGAAGTGTCGCACTGCCATAAGTAAGCGATACGGAACATCCTTGCCAGAAGCAAATCGGAAAAGATAGGCTGTCTACGGCTTGCGAATGCTGAGTTTATGCATGCAGGCGCGTAAAGTGTTGGGGTTGAGCCCAAGGATTTCTGAGGCCCCGTTTTTCCCGCTGACTTCCCAACGGGTATTCTCAAGTATCAGAAAAATGTTGTCACGGTGGTCACGTTCAACCGTTTGCATTGTTTTCGGGGGCCGTCTTTAGATCCTTTAGAAGGTTTATCCAGGTTGTCCATTAGGCGCAGTTTGTTTCCCGAAGAGTTGATCGCCGCCTGTTGATATCTGTGGTATATCCAATATACGTTTGATCGGGAAAAGATATGCTTCGGATCAAATAAACATAGTACATAATTTTGCATGCTTCTGACTATGGAGATTGATGAGCTAATATCGTAAGTTGGCTTACTCTACAAGTGGCCCGCCATGCGTAGCCTGAAAGGCGAATTGCCCCGCCCCGCTTCGTTCTCCGAACTACGCAGGGCATGCTTCTATGCTCTTTTCAAGTATTCTTTGCGCTTAACCAACTCTTGATCAATAACGGCTCCTGCTTCGTTCCTTGAACTTCGCAGAACAGGCCTGCCATGCGTAGCCCACTGGGCGAAGCATGGTGGAGGCGGCGGGAGTCGAACCCGCGTCCGGAAATATTCCGCACAGGCATCTACATACTTATCCTGAACTTTTGCTTTCGCCTTTTGAAGTCTCCTCCAGGCTGGATACTTAAAAGGCTATCCTGTAAGAATTTTTGCGGATCCATTAACAGGATATTTGGATCAGCTATCCTGCTTGTCGACGCCCTTACCGAATTAGCAGGAATGGTCCGGAAGGACGCTAGCCTTTAAGCGGCTAGAGCGTAATTATAATCATCTGCGATTATATTTAATTTCCCACCATTTTTACAAGCCGGCAGGAGCTTGGTATGCAACCTGAACTTCTTTATCCCCGTCGAAGCCGTTTCGCCCCCATAGATTTAAAAGAACATGATTCCTAAATTGAGCGTCTCCAATTTTAAAAGCGACAATCGCTCTTCTTAGTTGATTGTCGCTCAATTTTAAACATATATCGTCGATTTGTCAAGGATACACACAAATTGGTACCTGAATATTGTATTAGAATAACGATATGATCTTACAAAATACTCTATAAAACTCTTCAATCAAGCAACCGAACGATTCTCATTAATTTTCATGCAAGATTCAAGGCTTAGGACATCCGAAACGTATATTTCCGGGTTTTTTCCGCTCTGGATATGCCGGCGTTCGGGATAAATGTCCGTTCCATAAATGTGATTTCCCCTCCCCTTTCGATGAAGATGATCGAAGATGAACGTGTGCCGTAAAATTCACTGGTGATAAATAAAGGAGATAGGATCCGCTCCCATTCGAGTCCCACACCGGTATCCGGCAACATGCGGTCCGGCGGATAAGAACCGTCCTTGAGCAATTTAAAAATATCTTCAGGGTTTATGTTTTCTTTTCCGTTCAGCAGGCTTTCAAGACCCGTTTTTCCTTTTATTATTTTGGGCCAGGGCGTATCCAAAAGACGATTGCTGAGACCATACATGCCGGATGTTAATTTTTGGATGCGATCTCCACGGTTTGAATAATAAAAAAGCACTGACCGGTCGCCGACAAGAAGATTGTATCCGTTATATCGATTTTTATTGGATTGAACCTGTTCAAGATAATCTTTAGGCGATGAATCACCCGCCAAAAAATCTCTAACCAGAAAACCTCTGGAAGGAGCGTTTAAAATATTTATCTCCGGATCCCTGTAGTTGGTAATAGCGGCAATTCTTCCGTCACGGGTAACTCCCAGCCACATGCCTTGATGCTTGAGGTCTCTGCCGCCGAGAATTTCCGGTGAATCATCATGAAAGGCAAGCCCCGCCGTCGGGCGGTTATAATATTCGTCCCGGTTGGCCGCCAATACCATCCGGTAAACCGGGTGCACGTCATATGATAACAAGATCAGGCACATATTGTCTTCCTTGGTTGTTGGGGTATTTATTCTGTTATGAAAGACGTCCTCAATAGCGGAAGTCATAAATTTGAAAGCGACGGAATTATTATGTCGATTTTTTCTTTACTTGTAAACACGTTATTGTTAAAAGCTATGATAACTTAGAGAGCAAAATTTAAGTATTGCCGTATTTAATAACTTAACAAGCACACCTAAGATTTCAAGCGCCGGTTGGCTGTAATCTAATAATTGTGCTTAAAAATGACCGAATGAGCAACATCGAAAGAGCAAAAAACGGGGGGTTTAATCGATGAATATCAGCAGAAGGTTGGGTACACTGGTGGTATTTGGTGTACCGGCAATCATCGGCGGGGGTATCGTATATGCGTTAACCGGACAAAATTATGTGGCTGTTTTCGCCTATGAAATTATCCTAATATTTATAGCGATCGGATTTGCCGGCAAATAGACCATCGGAGATACCAATCATCCGTAAGAAAACAAATACCCATAATGCGTTATCGGTATGGTACAGAGTGTTATCTGACTGGAGTTATTATGCAAGATAAAACTTCCGGTAATATGATTTTATGGTTTTTTCTGGCGCTTTTTCTTGTCTCAGCTTTTCTCCTCGGCCGTCTTTTATGGCCCTTTATATCGGTAATTATTCTTGCCGCTGTGGTGACCAGCCTTTTCAACCCGGTTTACACCTTTTTTAACCGCAAAATAAGTCCCGCGCTTTCATCTCTTCTAACCTGTGCTTTAATCTTTTTTATTTTGTTTATTCCAACGGTCTTTTTTGTGGGCATTTTGTCAAAGGAAGCTTATGGCCTGTATCTCATGGGAAAAGGCGCGGTCATCAGCGACCAGATCAAACACATCCTGGAAACCAGCAAGATCCTTGGAAAAATAAACCATTACCTTTTGCCCTTTCACCTCCACATTACCGGTGAAGAACTCAATAAAGGGATCTCCGAACTCGGCAAGATCGTCGGCCTTTTTCTATACCAGCAAGCGAGCTCCATCGCATCCAATGTGCTGGCTTTTTTCTTCTATTTCTTTTTCATGCTCTTGATTATCTATTATCTTTTGATGGATGGTCAAAAATTGATTTCTTTCATTGTCGACCTTTCTCCGCTTCCCAATGAACAGGATGAAAAACTCATTCAAAAATTCAAGGATATGGCAGGAGCCATTCTCATCGGCAATGGCTTGGGAGGGCTGATTCAAGGAATCGCCGGCGGAATTGTTTTTTCGCTTTTCGGAATAAAATCACCTTTTATGTGGGGAGTGATTATGGGGCTTCTGGCTTTTGTCCCTATTATCGGCATTGGTGTGGTATTTATCCCCGCGGCACTTTATCTGATATTTTCAGGCAGGATGGCATCGGGTATATTTTTCATTGTATTTTATCTTGTTCTCTCCGTAGGTGTTGATAACCTGATAAAGCCAAAACTGGTGGGGCATCGCGTTAAAATGCATACCCTGCTGGTCTTTTTTTCGATCATTGGCGGATTAAAGCTCTTCGGCATTCTCGGCATTATTTACGGGCCTTTGGTTACAACGGCTTTTTTAACATTAACAGATATTTATTACACAAACTATCAAAAATTGGTTGAACCTGTAAAAAACAAAGATGCCCCCTAACTAGTGTCCATCCATAAATGAGGATTTTTGTTCAAGATGAAGGCATGCGAAAAAAATAACCGCAGGCATATAGTTGATATTCCGAGGATTATTTTTTGAGCATAACGCAGAGATTGGGCAAAAAGACCATTTATGGATGGACACTAACTAAAGAACATGTTTGATTGGAATAATGGAATGATGGAAAAATGGAATAGCGATTTCTAAAAGGAATTTTATCGAATTTGGCTAAATAGTCGAATCGTTGATTCTTGCAAAACAAACCGGGTGCTTTGCACCCGGATGCAAGTTCAACGTCGAAAGCTCTGACGCGCTTTTGCCTTTGTCCGCCATAAAGTGTCGGACAAATTCAAGCCACCCGCTCTGCGGGTGGTAGTTGACACGTTAAATGGTTTTGATGATTTGATCAATATTTATAAATTTTATCTCTCGGTTAAGACGAACTTTAATAATATTCAACGCCTATCTTCCTCAAAACCCATTATCCCATTATTCCGACATTCTCCCGCCATATAGCGGAATGAGCAAAGTGAGCTAAATTGTCAATCTATTTTTTCCTTTAGACATATATTACGATATGAAAATACCGAACGAAAATTCCCTGTTGATTCTGGCTTCAAAATCCCCACGCCGTCGATATCTGCTGGAACAGGCAGGCCTGAAATTTTCCGTCATGCCAAGTCATATTGACGAAACCAAGATCCCCATATCATCACCTGAGACCTATGTAAGGATTTTATCTGAAGCCAAGGCTGACAGCGTGTCACAAAAATACCCGGAAAAATGGGTCATTGGAGCGGACACCATAGTCCTTAACAACGGCGCGATACTTGGAAAACCGGAATCAAACGAGGACGCCCGTACCATGCTCAAACAGCTCAGCGGACAAACTCATCAGGTGCTTACCGGCTATGCCGTAGTCTGTAAGGCCAAAAATAGAAAATTCTCCGAAACCATCAAAACCGACGTTTTTTTTAAACGTCTTTCCGATGAAGAAATCGCATGGTATATCCATACAAAAGAGCCGTTCGGCAAGGCAGGGGCTTACGCCATTCAGGGGATTGGAAGCTTTCTTGTCAAAAGTATTCACGGCTCATACACAAATGTTGTGGGACTTCCGGTTTGTGAAGTCATCGAATTTCTGATAAAAGAAGGAATTGTTCGTATGTCCAAGACCGCTCTGATCCAAAAACAATCTTAGTGAGTTATATGCATTATCATACCGAATTAATGGCTTTGTGGGTCGCAGCGTCCTTGTGAAGGTTAAATGATGGAATGCCGGTGAATATAAGAAATAGACTTGAAAAAATAAAGGATCGCATTAACAAATCGGCCAAAAGATGCGGCCGTGATCCGCAAAGCGTTCGTCTCGTAGCAGTCAGCAAAACCGTTCCGGCAGATCGTGTAAAAGAAGCCATTGATGCCGGGGTCGACATTCTTGGTGAAAATTATATCCAGGAAGTCCGAACCAAGTTTATCGAACTTGCGGCCTACACGGTATCATGGCATTTTATCGGTCACCTGCAAACCAACAAAGCCAAATACGCTGTCAGGCTTTTTGATTTGATTCATTCCGTGGATTCGCTAAAACTGGCTCACGAACTCGACAACCAGGCAAAGAAAATTAATAAAATTCAAGACATACTCATCCAAATCAATATCGGCAAAGAACCGTCAAAATCAGGCGCTGACGCTGAAATTGCATCGAACCTGACCACCGACATCTCTTGCTTGCAAAATCTATCCGTAAAAGGACTGATGATCATGCCGCCCTTTTTTGACGACCCTGAAAAGGTTCGGCCTTATTTTTCCGCCCTTCGGAATTTAAGGGATCGAATTCATCAAACACTACCGGGGGTTGACCTGTATGAACTCTCCATGGGCCTGAGCAATGATTTTGAAGCCGCGATTGAAGAAGGGGCAACCTTTGTACGGATCGGAGCGGCAATTTTCGGAGAACGACAATGAAGATACTCCTTCACACCTGTTGCGCCCCGTGTACCATATACCCGGTCAAAATTCTCCGCCATGAAGGGTTTGACATAATGGGTTTTTTTTATCGAAACAACATCCATCCCTATACGGAATGCATCAGAAGGCAAAAAACTCTGGAATCTTATGCCGCCGATATTCATCTCAGGGTCATCTACCAGGAGGGCTATGATCTGGAAGGCTTTATCAGAAATACGGCATTCAGGGAATCGAACCGATGTTTTTACTGCTATCATGAGCGGCTTCGATCCACGGCTTTGACAGCAAAACGCGGAAAGTTCGACTGTTTCAGTTCGACCCTGCTTTACAGCAAATTCCAGAAGCATGATGATATAAAGGCCATCGGAAATGCTGTCGGCGAATCCGTGGGAATACCATTTTATTATAATGATTTCCGGATTGGATGGAAAGAAGGTATCGAAACATCAAAGCGACTGGGGATGTATCGCCAGCAATACTGCGGTTGCATTTACAGTGAAAAAGAAAGATTCTACAAATAATATGACGGCCAGGCGAAGACACCAGGTTGAAGCCCTATCGATTTAAAAAAACCATATGTTTAGCAATTTCATATACTATATTGTGGTGCTGCTCATATACAGCACCTATCAGCCCTCCGAAAAGACAAATTTTTCGGCCCCTGAAACCCTGTTTCTCTTTTTAGCCCTGATTGTTGTTTTTGCAGGATTCACCTGGCTGCAGTTTCGCAGGATTGAAAGACAGATTTTAAAACAAACCTCATTCCGTCTTGATCATAAATTAAGATCGACATTAACGCGTCAATCCATCATGGCCATCGTTCTCTTTTCGATTGACATTTATGGTCTAAACCTGACGTCTTTTTTGGTGGGCATCCCGTTCCTAAATGTTATCCCCACGTTCGAGGCGCTTTTATTTCTGATACTCTTTACCGGTTATCTGGCAATTGTATGGGCGTGTGCTCACTCCCCTTACCAAAGACTCTATCCCTCGGGACTCTCCCGAAAAACATACGTTCTGTCTCAGATATCATTCTCGGTGCCGATCCTTTTACCTTGGATTTTATTGTCCGGCATTGCAGACATCATCCAGGTGCTGCCGTTTTCTTGGCCCAAACAACTGCTCTCCACCACAGAAGGCGAAATCACCTATTTTTTGGTTTTTCTTTTGGCGATTGCCATACTCGGTCCGGCCATGATTCAAAAATTCTGGAGATGCAAGCCCGTTGAAAGCGGCGAACATAGAAGGCGGATTGAAGAATTGTGTCAAAAAGCCGGTTTGGAATATCACAATATTCTTTACTGGCCTATTTTCGGCGGCAGAATGATCACCGCTGCTGTGATGGGATTGATAAAGAAATTCAGATATATCCTTGTAACCCACAGCCTTCTTGACATGCTCCAGCCCGAGGAGATCGATGCGGTGATTGCACATGAAATCGGACATGTCAAAAAACATCATCTCCTTTTTTATCTGTTATTTTTTGTCGGCTACATGATCATTTCATATGCCACATTTAATCTGCTGATCTATTCGATTGTCGTTTCGGAATCCATATACCATTTGATCATCAGCACCGGGATCGATCAGACCACCGTTACCACATCGATTTTCAGTATGGCGATTATCATCGTTTTTTTGATCTACTTCCGTTTTATCTTCGGTTATTTTATGCGAAATTTCGAGCGTCAGGCAGATACTTACGTTTATACGCTTTTCGACAACGCCCAGCCCTTGATTTCGACATTTAAAAAAATCGCCGCTACCAGCGGCGAACCGGCAGATAGGCCCAACTGGCACCACTTCAGCATTAAAAAACGCATCGATTATTTAATTAAATGTGAATCGGACAGAATTTGGATCCGTCGTCATGACAGCAAAATCAAGAAAAGCATCGCTGTATATCTGGCCGGGATGTTCCTGTTATGCGGTGTGGGGTATCATTTAAATTTTGGAGAAACCGGCAAAAAGATCAATACGCAGTTTTTTTTAAAAATCTTGCAAAGAGAGATAGAAAAGACCCCAAACAATCCATCACTTTACAGCGCACTTGGGGATCTTTACTATAGCAGCAAAAATTATGTCGAAACAATTAACGCTTACCAACAATCTCTCAGAATCGATCCGAACAACACCCATGCGTTGAACAACCTTGCATGGCTCTATGCAACGTGTGAAGTTGAAAGCTTCCGCGAACCCAAAAAAGCGCTGGATCTTGCCGAAAGAGCCGCCGAACTCGAAGAAACCCCGCAAATTCTCGATACGCTCGCCGAGAGTTATTACATCAACGGCCGGTTTCAAGACGCCATTGATGCTGAACAAAAGGCTCTGGAAATGACCGTAAAAAACAGGCCATATTACAACAAACAACTTCTGAAATTTAAGCTGGCTATGAAGGAAAAGGTCTTTCTTTAATCCGGCCAAACAACTCCTCATATATCCTTATTTAATTTGACAGAACATTATCCGTCATCTATAATTATCAGAATTTTCGAGACGTTTGAACTATAACACCCATTGAGAAGGCAAATGAAATTCAGACTAATGCTGATTGTTGCCGCCGGTTTCTTATTGGTTCAATATGAATGGGCTTTAGCTGCCAATTTAAGCCAAATCAGAACCGGCAAACATGAAAATTTTGCCCGCATTGTATTCGAATTCCAGAGTGCTGTTCAATTCGAGAGTCCCGAGATTAAAAGTAAAGGGGAATTTTCCTTGGTTTTTCTCAACAGCACCACCAAGCTTCCGCGGCTGACATTGTATAAGACAGGTAAAACACAGATGGTTCACTCCATTGAATATGTTCGGCAGAAATCAAATTTGACGGCCATTGTCAGGCTGACATTTCCCTATTTTATACTCAAGTCCTACGCGCTTTCAGCCCCTGACCGAATCGTTGTTGATGCATACTGGATGTCTTCTCCAACCGAAAATTCCGAACAAAAGGAATCCTTATCCAAGGAACCCGCAACCGAACCGTCTGCTTCGCCCGATAAAAAAGAGTTAAAAAATATTCTTCAAAAAACACAGGGAAAAGCAGCCCCCACACCCGCTATTGCGCCTTTGCCCGTGGAGAAACCGCGGTTGAATGAATCGCAAACATCCGAAAGTGCCATTTCAAACAAAACGTCAAATCAGGTGCCCGAAGAAAAGAAAACGTCCCCGCCTGCTTCCAAGGGCCATAACATGGCCCAAACATATCTTCTGGCGGTATTGGATGTCATTGCAGGTTGTATTGTGATATTATTGTTTTTCATGTTGTTCAACAAAAAACAGAAGATCAATATCGGTCATCTGTGTGAAATTTTGGATTTCATCAAAACTTCGGATCAAAACATCGCCGATATCGATGCTCAAATACAACACGCGTTCAAAAAATATGATCAATCGTGATTGCAGGGGATAACATGGACGACAAAATTCTGGAAGAAATCACCGTCGGACTGTCGGATGCAGAAAAAAATGACCTTGAGAAAATGATAAAGGCATTCAGGAAAAAGCAGTCGGCATCGCCGGACACTTCGGTTTCGGATGATGTTCATACGCAACTGATGTCAATGGGTGAAAACCTTGCTCAATTTGGTGATATTTTATTGAAATTCGATATGAAAATAAAATTATTGCACGGAATACTCAGTCTCTCTGATAAAAAAAACTGGATTATGAACCAGCGTATCGACGCAGTAATCGAATTGCTGAAAGCGCAAAAAATTTTATCCGAAAAATAAATTTTTCGGCAAAACGTCCACTTCAAGGTGAGTCATGAGTGACTGGATTCATAAACAACACAGTGTTGTCAACCGCATCATCGACGGTTCTATCACGATCGATTCCATCGAGGAGTTCGAGAATCTGATCAAAGCCTTTCCAAATGATCCGCAGCTCCATAGAGTTTTTGCCGATCGACTGGTCAAAGAAAAATCACTGAATGCCGCTGATGAATACAAGACATCAGCCAAGCTTTTTATAGAAACGGGCAGGCCGTTGCAGGCCGTTGCATCCAAAATCTTTGAATGGCGGATCGCCAAACCGTCACGGGAAGACGGGCTGGCCTTTCATGAAGCCCTAAATAACTGCAACCCTCTGGACGCCCCCATACAAAAATTCTTCACCAATCTGGCTTATGAGGAAATGGTTTCTCTGCTGACCAAGCTCATCCCCTCTTCCTGCCCCGCCAATACCACGGTGAAAAAATTTGGAGATGAAGAGCGCGAGCTGTGTTTCGTAGTGTCCGGAGTACTGAAAGAGACCCTTCATCATCGTCTGGAAAACGGGGAAAAGGTACAAAAAACATTGCAAACAAATCTTGTCGAGGGCGACATTTTTGGCGAAATCTATCCGTTGACAGATGAAAGATTATCTCCATCAGATATCAAATCCATTACCCAAGCTGAATTGCTTAAAATTTCCAAAATAAACTTGCTTTCCCTTTGCACAGAACACTCGAACCTTGATCTTCTGATACGAAACCTTTATAAATCTCGTTCTGAGTCAGACAAAAAAGAATTTTCAAAAACGGTTCGAAGGACGACCCGTCATCAACTCCCCATGCAAGTGAATTTGAAGATTTTTCAGAGCGACACCGGGAAAACCCCCTTAAATCTTTCCGGCTTTACAGACGACATTTCTCTGGGAGGAACGTGTGTTATCCTCGGTGCGAAATATCAAACCGGTCATTTAGATAATTTAACCGGATTAAATGTCAAAATGCAGATGAGTCTGCCGATAGAATCTATCAAACTCAATATCTTAGGAAATATTGTCTGGAGCAAGGAAATTTCTGTCGAAGGAAAAAAAGCAGCCATTATCGGAATTCAATTTAAAGAAATGAGCGATAACGACCGGGATTTATTGAAAGGCTATTGCTGCGGGTCCGAAGCGGAACAAAATCTCATTTGGAGCTTGTGGAATTCGCTGATGGAAAAATAACTCGAAGTGGTTTCAAATCAAAATCAAACAATAAGGTGCCAAGTGAACGAAGAACTGAATAAGGAAAACGAATCTTCCCCAAAAATATGGGCGATCGGTGGCGGCAAGGGAGGCGCCGGGAAAAGTGTGGTCAGCACCATTATGGCCTTCTGGTTGGCCAGAATGGGCAACAGGACGATCCTGGTGGATGTCGATCTGGGAGGGGCCAATCTGCATACACTTCTTGGAATAAAGAGTCCGGCCAGGACCTTAAATGATTTCATCACCCGCAGATTTGAATCATTGGAAGATATTTGCATCGAAACCGAAGAAAAAAACCTTCGCCTTATCAGTGGCGCCAGTGATGTTCTGTCCCTGGCAAACCCCCATTTCAGTCAAAAAATTAAATTGATCACTCACCTGTCAAGGTTGGATGCCGATTATGTCGTGCTCGATCTTGGTGCCGGGACGTCTTTTAACGTTCTGGATTTTTTCCTTGTCGCCCATAAAAAAATTGTCGTCCTTACCCCGGAGCCGACATCGATTCAAAATGCATATATATTTGTTCGCAATGCCGTTTACCGGAAGTTAAGCCGGCTTTCCAGCAAGAATCCGTCTCTTCAAACACTGGTTAAAATTGCCATGGACCCTAAAAATGTTCTCAAAATTCGAACCATCAAGGAACTTATTCAGATGATTGAAGAATCGGATGAAAATAATATCGTTGAAATGCTGAAAAAAGAGATCGGAGATGTCCGTCTCTCAGTAATTACCAATATGGTTAAAAATGATAAGGAGGAAAATGCCGGTCGGATTGTTCAGATCGTCGCTGAAAAATACCTCACCATATCTTCGGCGGATTTGGGCAGTGTATCCTATGACAAACATGTCCAGACAATGGTCTCCGATATGGTTCCCTTAATCAATCTGAACCAGTCAAGCCATGCTTTCGGCAATGTTTATGAAATCACGAATAAGCTGACGAAGGATTGAAATGACCCTATTTCATGCATACTTTCCTGATCTGCAACAGGTCGCAGTGGCCTTTTAAAATTTTGTCAATGCCGTCCTGCTTCAAGGTTTTCATGCCGTCTTTGACGGCCTGTCGCCGTATCACTTCCACCGATGAACTATTCTGGATCAGCTTTTTCATTTCATCGGTTCCCCGTAACAATTCATGTATCGCCATCCGACCGGCATATCCGGTATTATAGCATCTTTCACATCCTTTCGGCCGATAGAGTTTCACATCATCGGTATATTCGATATCCATGTGTTTTTCAAAATCGCCGGCAGAACCATATTCCCTGGCAAGTTCATCATGCTCATCTTTCGATAGAGGATATGGCTGCCTGCAATGGATACAGGTAGTGCGCACCAGGCGTTGCGCGAGAATGCATAAAATCGCATCTGCGAAATTGAATGGATCCATTCCCATATCCAGAAGTCGCGTAATACTTTCAGGTGCGCTGTTTGTATGAAGGGTGGACAGGACCAAATGGCCGGTCAGAGATGCTTCTATACCGATGGCTGTCGTTTCCCTGTCTCTCATCTCACCCACCATAATAACATCCGGATCCGACCTTAAAAACGCCCGCATGGCAGACGCAAAATTAAATCCGATTTTAGGCTTAACCTGAACCTGCCTCAATCCTCTCTGGCTGATTTCCACGGGATCCTCGGCGGTCCAGATTTTGGTTTCCGTAGTATTGATATATGACATGGCAGAATGAAGCGTGGTGGTTTTTCCCGAACCGGTGGGACCGCATACAAAAACAAGGCCGTGGGGTTGTGTGATAGCCTTGATAAAATAATGGTAATTATTTTTTGAAAAACCTATTTTCCGCAAAGGGAGGGGTTCACCGGCATCAAGTATTCGTAAAACAACATCTTCAACATGGCCCTGGGTTGGAATTGTCGCTACTCGAAGTTCGATATCCGGCCCCCCGTATTTTTTAAATTTGATTTTACCGTCCTGAGGTTTCCGTCGCTCCACAATATCAAGATCCGCCATGATTTTGATTCGTGAAACGATTTTGTCCCGCAGGATATAGGGGATGCTCTCGAACAATCGGCAGCCTCCGTCAACCCGTATACGTATTTGAGTGTTTATTTTTCCCGGATAGGGCTCTATGTGTATATCGGATGCGCCTTGCCGATAAGCATCGATAATCACTTTATTGACAAGCTGAACGATGGCGCTGTCTTCTTGGTACAATACGGCGTCTTCATCATCGATCTCCACTTCCGTGATTTTAAGCCGCGACAGGATTTCCGATCTGGAAGCCAGCGTCTTTTCTTTCCGAATCGCACGTTGAATAAAAGCGAGGATATCCTTTTGTAAAGCCACTCTTAAAGAAATGGGCCGGTTTGAAAAAAGCGTTTTTATTTCGCCGATCTTCCGAAGATCATGCGGGTTGTCTATGGCAATAACGATTTTTCCGTCTTCCGTCTTCAACGGAACCCAGACATTTTTTCGCATAAAAGCCACTTTGAGATTGGCAAAAAGCTTATCCGAAACGGATATGCCGGGATCATATGCCACAAACGGAACGTTGTAGAATTGACTGAGAGATTTTCCGATATCTTGTTTGGAAATCTTAAAATCAGACATTAAAACCGATTCAACAGACGCTTTTCCTGCTCTGGCATCTGATGCGGCCCTTTCGAGTTCTTTTTGAGTTAATATATGGCTTTGAAGAAGATAATCGAACTTTCCGGGCCTTGACTTTGCCATCCGCTTCTGATTATACAGGGCAATTCCCAGGATGTCGGCCATCTCCTTAGCGGATTGTTCATCGAGCCGGGTAAACGAACCGCCGCCGTTCCGATTGATTAATTGAATGACGCCAAGAAGAAACTTTTTAAAAATAATCGGAACCGCCAAAACCTGGCGCGTCTTAAAGCCGGCTTTTAGATCCCACCGCCGATCAAATTCCAGCTCGGGATCAACAAAATTTAATTCCGGTTTATCATACACATTTTTAATATTGATAAGTTTTCTCTTAAAAGCAGAGCATCCGGCTATACTGTTGTTTGACATGGGAATTCGGATTTCTTCAGTTTCATTTCCGGATTTAAACCGGGATACCAGCTCACGCGTTTTTCCGTTTACGACATAAACCGTGAGTCTTTGAGCCTCAAAAAGTCCGGTGATCTCATCTTTCAGATCCACCAGGATCCCATCCAGATCTTCGGCCCCATGTATCTTGTTGCAAATGTCCTGGAGATTTCTTCGGTAATCAATCTCGGATTTCAGTCTGCGAGGATTTAAACCACCGGCCTTTGAAACTGACTTCTTGGTCAACATGATTTTTCCTGACTTTAAGAATCGGATATCCAATATTTATCTGTCGATTAAAATAAAACAAGCGCCGTTTCGGTATTTTCGCTTTTTCAGCAATACTTTCAGCAATCCTTGTGCCAAAAAGGTACTTTATTGAAAAACCAAGTATTTGAAACAGATTTTATAATCGAAGATTCTTTGCAATGCCTGGATTAAAAAGGGTTTAAGAGGTGGCTTAAAAAATGAATTGTTTTAGAGAAACAGATGCGTCAAATGAAACGGAAAAGATTTAAGGAAGAAAATCAGAAGAAAAATCGCACAGAAAAATGTGCATTACTGCACAGTTTTCTGTGCATTCGAAAACTCTATAATACGATATTCATTTTTGAGCGATCCATTTGAAAAATAGTTCCACACAATGCGGGCAAAGTTGGGTACCGCTGACATCTTCTATAATTTGAAACGCTTTATCCTGCGCCATTCCTTTGCGGTAGGGCCTGTCACTTGTCAAAGAATGATAAGTGTCCGCAACGGCAGTCATCCGCGCCCATAAATGGATATCATCTCCTTTAAGACCCTGAGGATAACCCTTGCCGTCAATACGCTCGTGGTGGGATAAAACAATCGGGATAACATCCGAAAAACTTGGAATTGATTTTATAATATTAGCGCCGATGACCGGATGTTTTTTTATATGAGCGAACTCTTTGTCTGTCAACCGTCCGGGTTTGAGAAGGATTTCGTCTCGGACCCCGATCTTTCCGATATCATGCAGCCTGCCCCCAATGGTAACGGTTTCGATTTCCTTTTGACTGGCCCCTGCGTTCCCCAACATTCCGGACACGATTCTCCCGACTGCCTCGGAATGCCCTTTGGTATAATTGTCTCGGGCCTCAAGCGCGGTAATAAGGCTGGTAATGCTTGCGATCATCAGGGTCCGTTCGGAATCCAGACGTTCTCTTTCCATGAGCAGCATGTGAAACTGATCCGACAGCAACTTTTCAACGAGAATAACCAGTTCATCGATATTGAATGGCTTGCAAAGATAGGCCGAAGCACCATTTTGAAGCATCCGCTTCATATAACCACGGTCGGTTTTAGTACTCATTGCAACGATCGGCAACGACAACAATTCAGGGTTCTTGTGTATCGCTTCGCAGAATTCAAAGCCGTTGATATCGGGCATCTCGATATCGGTCAATATCAGGTCCGGCTGGATATCACCCAAAAGATCCAAGGCTTTTTTCCCGTTTTCGGCAGTGATCACCTTAAATCCGGCTTCTGCAAGACCTTTTTCGACAATCCGTAGGATAACCTTGGAATCGTCCACAACCATGACAAGGCGGTTGCTCTTAAACTTGGATTTTGACAAGACACTGTCTACTGTTTCACGCAAACGGCTTTGTATCTCATATTTTGACAGGTAGGCCGCCGCTCCCGCTTCGAACCCCTTGTCCACATCATTGTCGGAATCAAAGGTGCTGACCATAACGACGGGCGTCCCCTGAGTGGCTGCGGTATTTTTTAGACTGCGACACAAATCAATGCCGTTGATTTTCGGCATGTCGATATCGCTGACAACAATATCGAATTTTCCCTTCAATGCCAAATCGAGGCCTGCTTGCCCGTCTTCCGCTAAAACGATTTCGTCATTCTTTGACTCCAGAATTTTTTTCATGCTCGTCCGGAACACGGCACTATCATCAACAATCAGAATTCGGCGGTCGATCATCACAGGCTCCATTTATTCAGACCATTAACAGACTGAATTCCGAGCATCAGCACTCATAGCATATCTATTTGACAAACAAATCAAATCGTTGGGCATTCGGGTTCAGTCTTTTTATTCTATTTTCGGGACATTACTCATTATTTATCGTCAGATTAGAAAAAAAACTTTAATGTTGATATGAGCCGGTTTCGATCCTAAGCTTTTTTTCAATCCCCCGTATGATGAACGGATGGCGTGTTTGCGGGAAATCCAGGCAGGTTTAAACGACGAAGAGGTTACAAATTTTTATAATTCTCGTAAATTTTTTTCAAACCGCCGCCGATGAGCAAAACACCCAGCAGGTAGAAACTGAAATGGATAAAACCCATCACGGAAGAAAATTGATGCATTTGTTCGATTCTGGGCATGACCTGGGGTATTCTATAGAACACACCGAGACCCGCCAAGGTCAGCGCAATACCATAGACGACTTGAAAAACCGGCTTGTTTTTACCCGTGGTATCTTTTTGGGTATTGTTCGAATTTTCGGAGTTCATGATGTTATCTCAAATTCGCTTGTTTTTATATCTGAAGCGGTAATGTTTTAAATAGATAATATTTCAACGAGAGTCCATCCATAATCTGGCAAAAAGAGCATATATGGACAGGCACCAACTATCCACCCAGATATACCTCTTTCACCTTGGGATTGTCCAGCAACTCACCGGCCAGCCCTTCCATTACGATTTCACCCCTTTCGAGCACATAAGAGTAATGGGCCACTTTAAGGGCCGCATGGGCATTCTGTTCCACCAATAGGACCGTGGTCCCGGATTCGTTGAGTATTTTGATCACATTAAAAATTTCGCGCACGATCAACGGGGCAATGCCCATGGAAGGCTCGTCCAGAAGAAGCAGTTCCGGCCGTGCCATCAGGGCGCGGGCAATGGCCAGCATCTGTTGCTCGCCACCGGACAGCGTACCGGCGATCTGCTTCGAACGTGTTTCAAGGATGGGAAAAATCTCATACATGCGATGGATGCGCTCGTTGATCTCAAGACGATTGTTTCGCTTGAAATAAAGGTACGCGCCCAGATGGATATTGTCCAAAACGCTCAAATGGGCAAAGATCTGCCGCCCTTCCGGCACCTGCGATATCCCCAGTCCCACGATCCGGTTGGCGGGCATCCCTACGATATTCATGTCTTTATAAAAAATACTCCCCTTTCTGATTTTCATCAATCCCGAAATCGACTTCAGCAAAGTCGATTTGCCGGCCCCGTTCGCCCCGATAATGGAAACAACTTTCCCTTTCGGCACCGTAATGGAGACGTTTTTCAGCACCCGGATACTGTCATAGGCAGCGTTTAAACCCTCAATTTTAAGCATGGGTTATGTCCCGCCTCCCAGATAAGCTTCAATCACCCTGGCGTCATTTTGTATCTCCCGGGGCGATCCTTCGGCGATTTTCTGGCCGTAATTCAATACGACAATTTCGTCGGAGATGTTCATGATCACCTTCATGTCGTGTTCCACCAGCAAAATAGTGATGCCCTTTGCATTGATGGCCCGGATCAAAGAAGAAGCCACGTAAGTTTCGGTTTCATTCAGACCGGCTGCAGGTTCATCCAGGCAAATCAGCTCCGGATCGGAGGCCAATGCCCTCCCAATCTCGAGTATCTTTTGCTCTCCGAGGGGCAGACTGCCTGCGGGATCTTCGAACTTGTCGGCAAGGCCGATAAATTTTAAGATCTTCATGGCTTTTTCCTGTATCTGGATTTCTTTTTGCCGGGCGATGGGCAACCTAAACCCCGAAGCCAGAAATGAGGTCCGGACACGGGTATGACACCCCAGCATCACATTTTCCAGTACCGTCATATTTCCGAACAGCTCCACCGTCTGAAACGTTCTGGAGATGCCCCGACGGGCGATCTTGTGGGCTTTGAGATGCTCGAGGGGCAATCCCTTGAATATTATCGATCCTTCGGTGGGATGAAAAGAACCGGTAATGATATTGAAAAGGGTTGTTTTTCCGGCACCGTTGGGGCCGATAACCGCCTTGATCATTCCTCTTTTTACTTTGAAACTGAGATGGCTCAGTGCCATCAATCCGCCGAAGGCCATGACCACGCGGCTGACTTCCAGAATATTTTCTTCTCCTACAAAATTCATCGGGCTATTATTTCCTGAACCAGCTTTTTACGATTTCCGGCGCCCCCACCAGTCCATTGGGCAAAAATATGGTAACCAGAAGCAGAATGGCCCCGTATACGATGACCTCGAATTCTTCAAAGTAATGCAGCCATTCATAGCTTAAAAATGTGATAAGACCCGCGCCGATAATTGCGCCCCATATGTTGTACATACCGCCCAGCGCAATCATGATCAGAAGTTTGATTGAAAAGAAAAGATCAAAAGTGGCCGGGTTGATAAAATTAAGATAATGGGCATAAAGACTGCCTGCCAAGGAGGCCAGCACTGCGGAATAGACAAAAACCAGTAATTTATGCGCGGAAATATCCACGCCCATGGCGCCGGCTGCGGGTTCACTGACATGGATGGCCCTTAAGGCCCGGCCGGTGCTTGATTGAATCAAATTAGCGGTAAAGATAAAGGCGGCAAAGACAAAAATCCACACCAGGTAATAATATTTTTCAACGGAATCAAATGCAAATCCGAACAAATTTAATCCCGGAATGCCGGTCATGCCGTCCGGACCACCGGTCCAGGACGCCTCCTCGTTGAAAATGATATAGACGATAATCCCGAAGGCAAGGGTTGCCATGGCCAGATAATGGCCTCTCAGCTTGAGAGAAGGGGCTCCCACCAGGACCGCTATGATTGCCGACATGATCATGCCGAAGAACATACACAGCCACGGATTCAAACCATAATGCACCGTCAAAATCGCGGAAGTATAGGCTCCGATGCCGTAAAAGGCCGCATGCCCGATGGAAATTTGGCCGGCATACCCCATCAGCAGACTCAAGCCGATGGTCATGAGGCAGTAAATGCCCGCAAAAATCATGAGGTCGATATAGTTTTCGATTGGAGGAATGTTGTGGGCAATCCACGGAAAAGCGATGATAAAGAGCGAAAAAACCGCAATGGGAATTTTTCCGATACGTAACATGCTTTAAAACCTTTTGATCCTGCTGATCTCTAAACTCCCAAAAATTCCGCTGGGTTTAAAGAACAAAACAATGAGAAGAACGATCAACGCAAAAGCATCTTTATAACCGGAGCTGATAAGGCCGGCACCCGAAGGACTCGATAGTACCCATAATAAGCCCGCCCACGATAGCCCCGGGAAAACTTCCCAGTCCGCCGAGAATGGCCGCCCCGAATCCCTTTACCGCCAACATGGCACCCCGATCGTATTCCATAAGGGCTATCGGCGTCAGGGTAATACCGGCCACCGATCCAATGGCCGCAGAGAGTGCAAATGAAAGCAAAATCATCTGCTGAACATTAATCCCAACAAGGCTGGCTGCATCCGGATTGTCCGCACACGCAATCATGGCTTTTCCGATAATGGTTCGATCAAAAAAAAACGACAACGCAACGACGATGATAATCAGAAAACCAATCACCCAGAAATACTGGGGCTGTATGACGGCTCCGAAAACCGTGATGGGATTTCTCCCGGAAAATGCCGGAAGATCATAAGGATCCTTGCCCCAAATCAACATGGCCGCACCTTTGATCAAAATCGACGCGGCAATGGTGGCGATAATCAACGTTAAGACAGAAGGGTGCCGAATGGGCCGGATTGCCAGGCGATCCAAGAGCATCCCCACCAGAGTTACGAGGATCACCGTGGCCGGAAAAGCCATGATCAGGGGAAGCTTCAGCACCGAATAAAAAAAAACCATGATCAGCCCGCCCAACATGACAAATTCGCCCTGGGCAAAATTGATGATCTCGGTGACATTGTAGATGATATTAAATCCCACCGCCACCATGGCATAGATGCTGCCCACGGTGATCCCAGTGATTAAATATTGAAAAATCTGACCTGCGAGGGTAATTTTGTCCATTATATCTCATTAAATAAAGCTCCCCGCAGCCAGCTGCGGGGAGCTTTATCGCGTCTAATATCCGAATCATACAAATCTCAGATAATAACCCTGGCAAAGGAATCAGTTCGCCAGAGCCCAGTCTCCATTCTTCACCACCACCATATTAAACGCATTCTTTGGTCAAACCATTATGATCTGTCGGTGAATAGGTGAATATCCCGTGCTGGCCCACAAAACCCTTAATATTATTTTCAAGATAGTCCCGGATCTTAGCCCTGTTGCCGCCAACATGTGTAAGCGCTTCTTTTACTATCTCCAGCGCATCCCATGCATGGCCGCCGAATGAAGACACCGGTTCGTTACAACTGGCCAAGTAGTTTTTCCTATATTGTTCGGTCACTTTCTTTTGCGGATTATTGGCCGGCAAGAGGTCGGCGATATTACATGCGCCCAGAGGACAGAGAACACCTTCCGCCGCTCCTGCAGCCAGCTCAATATTTTTATGGCTGCCGAATCCATGGCTCTGGTAAAAAGGGATATCGGCCATTCCCAGATCTCTCCGGTTGCGAAGCACCGTCACCTGGGTCGGCCCAATAGACCAGTTGACAATGGCCTGGGGTGACGTGCCCTTGATCTTGGTCAATTGGGCTGTCATATCCGTATCTTTGGGTCCGTACTTTTCATCGGCAACAATTTTGATATCGTATTTGGGTGCCAGCCGGATGAGCTCTTCGCGGCCGCTGGCGCCAAAACCGGTCAGTTCCGCTGATAATGGCGATTTTGCTGATACCGTGTTTTTTCATATACGTATAAATCGCTTCCACGGCCAGGCTATCGGTTTGCGGGGTCTTAAAGACCCATTTATACGGTTTGCCGGTCTTGTCATTATGCACGATCTTGTAACTGGCTGCGCAGGAAATCAGCGGGATCTTGTATTTTTCAGCCAGAGGCACCACCGCAAGGGACGTCCCGCTCAAGGAAGGACCGATTATCGCACTGACTTTGTCCTGGATAATCAGTTTTTTTACTTCCAAATTCGCTTTGGTCGCATCGCCTTCGGTATCATAAACAATCAGTTCCAGCTTTTTGCCGTTGATGCCGCCGGCCTTGTTGATCTGCTCCGCGATCATTTCAGCGGTTTTCTTTTCAGGATCTCCCAAAAAAGATGCTCGACCGGTCACTGAAAATACAGCGCCCACTTTATAAGTCCCCTTGAATGCCAGTGCCGGGCTGATCCATCAGTCCCAAACAGAACAGTCCGATTGTCAAAAAAACAGAAATTCTCTTGAGTGTCATTTACGCCTCCTCCTTTTTTTTAAACGTTAACACGCAAATTGTTTCGAAAATCAAAGTACTTTCTGCAATTGAATCGGTTTTATCATCCATTCGATAGTAACAGCCGCATAGGGTCCGAAATGGATATTGAAACAATGGCCGGTTTCAAACGGATCTCATCTGAAACTTGGGCTTGATGCTGCGATCCGGCAGAATCAGCCGTTTTACACTGTCCAATCAGGCTTAAAGGGTATATACCTCGCTGCCGTTGATGACCTTGACATTGTTTTCTTCAAGCACCCTAATGGCTTCATCGATATGATCAAAGCGAAAAATCATTACCGCATTTTTTCCGCTATGTTGAACAAAGGCGTACATGTATTCCACGTTGATTTCAGCCCCGTTCAACATGTCCAGTATGCTGTGAAGGCCTCCGGGTCTGTCTTCCACCTCCACCGCCAAGACATCGGTTCTCCCCACGGTAAATCCCCGGTTCTTCAGCGCCTCAACAGCTTTTTCATTATTGTCTACGATCAGGCGAAGCACACCGAAATCGGATGTGTCCGCAAGCGCAAGGGCTCTGATGTTCACCTTTGCTTCGGAAAGAATCTCGGTCACTTCGGCCAAACGCCCGGCCTTGTTCTCCAAAAAGACTGATATCTGTTCCGCCTTCATATCTGCCTCCTTATGATTGGTCATTGGTCATTTTTTAATTATATGATGGTTTTGATCGTTATAATCGTTTAGTTCGTTCGGATCGTTCAAAGAGTTTTTACACAACCATCGAAACCATCTTAACCATCTCAACTATCCTAACCTTTTTAACCTTTCAGCTTTGAGCTTAGGGCTTCCATCCTTCACCTCAACTTATTTTTGCACTCTATCCATCTGCTTCTAACCCATAAACCCTGAACGTTGAACCTTGAACCTCTTTCTTATATTTTCCGATTGTCAATCACCCGCACCGCTTTTCCCTCACTCCGGGCGATGACCTTGGGTTCCACCAGCTTAACTCTTGCCGAAACACCAAGATAGTCCTTGATGTTTTTTGCAATTTTCTTTTCCCGGTCCTGAAGGCGTTTGACTTCATCGGAAAAGAGACGTTCACCCACTTCGACCAGAACGGTAAGGGTATCCAGATTGTCAACTCGATCGACGACAAGCTGATAATGGGGTTCAACTTCGTCCATCTCCATCAGGACACTTTCGATCTGTGACGGGAAGACATTGACGCCTCTGATGATCAGCATGTCATCCGTTCGTCCGCTCACCTTGTTCATGCGGATATGTGTCCGACCGCAAATACACGGCTCGGGATTCAGTGAAGTGATGTCCCGGGTCCGGTAACGGATAACCGGGAATGCTTCTTTGGTGATGGTCGTAAAAACCAGTTCTCCGGTTTCTCCGTAAGGAAGAACTTCTCCGGTGGATGGGTTAATAATTTCGGGGATAAAATGATCTTCAAATATGTGAAGCCCTTTTTTTGCTTCATGGCATTCAATGGCAACTCCGGGTCCGATCACCTCGCTCAAACCGTAGATATCCACGGCAACCATGTTCAGCTTCTTTTCAATCTCATTGCGCATTTTTTCGGACCAGGGTTCAGCGCCGAATATTCCGTATTTAAATTTTAAATCCTTAAAGGAGACCCCCATCTCTTCGGCAACTTCCGAGAGGTGGAGCGCGTAAGAAGGCGTTGCCGTCAATATCGTGGGACCGAAATCCTTCATGATGACAATCTGCCGCTTTGTGTTTCCTCCTGAAACCGGGATAACGGACGCACCGAGTTTTTCCGCACCATAATGTACACCCAGGCCCCCTGTAAACAGGCCGTATCCGTAAGCATTGTGAATGATATCTCCCCGGTTTGCGCCGCCGGCGGCCAGTGAACGGGCCATCAGCTCCGCCCAGGTATTGATGTCTCTTGCCGTATACCCCACAACGGTAGGTTTGCCGGTGGTACCGGAGGATGCATGGATTCGAACGACATTGTCCATTGGTACGGCAAACATACCGAAGGGATAGTTGTCTCTTAAATCCTCTTTTTTGGTAAAGGGGATTCGTTTTAAATCTTCAAGAGATTTGATATCATTGGGCGTAAGATTATTTTCTTCAAATTTTTTACGATAAAACGGGACATTTGCATAAACCCGATCGATCGTCGCTTTGAGCCGCCGAAGTATGATGGCCTCGAGATCTTCTCTTGGCATGGTTTCGAATCCGATGTCGAGAATCATTACAATACTCCTTTCAGAAATGGTTTGTATTTTAAATTCATGAACGAAAAATGGATCACCGCACTTAAAAAAAAAGCTGCGGGTTTGAAACCCACAGCCTTAAAAAAGAAAACCATGGGTTTCTTTTTTTGTCTACCCATGGTTTTTAACAAGCTGGTTCTTTCTACCTTGCCGGCCCATGGATAGACTTCTTAAAAAAGAAGCCACCCAAAAAACTAAAAAAACCAAAGTAGAAAAACCGAAACCGCATCTGTTTTGTCCTGAAAACTAAAGTTGTTATGTCATCTTTATTTGAGGCTCTATATTTGATGGATTCGTTTATGTCAAGGAAAAAGATAGATTATTATTCCGTCAATGTTCCTTTGAACCGAGCCTCTCGTTTTTCGAGAAAAGCCAGAGTTCCTTCCTTTGCGTCGGGGCTTGTCAGGCATATCGCAAACGCATCGCTTTCTATGCGGCACCCTGTCTTGAGATCCACATCCATGCCGCTGTTGATGGCCTGTTTTGCCGCACGCAGGGAAACCCTGCCTTTTGAAACAATGGTACCGGCAATTTTTAAGACTTCATTCATGAGTTGTTCCTGCGGACATACTTTGTTGACCAACCCTATGGCATGGGCTTCGGCCGCGGGAATCATTTTGCCGGTGAATATCATCTCTTTGGCCCTGTTTTTGCCGATGAGTCTCGGCAGTCTCTGGGTGCCGCCAAATCCGGGAATGATGCCCAGATTGATCTCCGGCAGACCGAACATGGCGTTTTCAGAGGCATAAATAAAATCGCACCCCAGGACCACCTCGCATCCGCCGCCCAGTGCAAAACCGTTGACCGCCGCTATGACGGGTATGGGCAGGTCCTGGAGCCTATTGACAAGACAATGCCCCTTCTCGGAAAACTGTTTTGCTTTAAGAACATTAAATTTTAAAAACTCCGTGATATCCGCCCCGGCGACAAAGGATTTTTTCCCGGCGCCGGTAAGGATAAGCACCCTGACGTCTTCATCTCCGGCAATCTCGTCAACGGCATGGGAAAACTCTTCGAGGCATGCCTCATTGAGTGCATTTAACACTTCGGGCCTGTTAAATGTAATGGTGGCGATCCCTTCTTCTATTTTAAATATGATGTTCCGGTATTCCATAAACTATCCTCCGTAATTTCCCGAACTCGGGTTGGGATTTTTATCCATAAATGCCGTCGGGTTCATGTCTTTGATATATTTTTTGATTCCCTGAACGATGGCTTCCGACATTCGATCCTGATAGGCCGTACTGTTCAGCCTTGTACATTCTCTGGGGTTGCTGATGAAGGAGGTTTCTATGAGTATGGCGGGCATCTGGGCTCCCAGAAGCACATAGAACGGAGCCTGTTTAACCCCCTTGCCCCTTACCCTGGTGTAGTGGTCTCCCACATACCGGCACATCGATTTTTGGACATAAACCGCCAGACGGCTCGATTCGTTGATCTTGGCATTTTGCATCAGATCGCTCAAAATGGTTTCCAGATCGCTGATATTTTTTGTTGAAGTCGCATTTTCCCTGGCAGCAACCAAGATGGCATCGTTGTCCGTGGCCAGATTCAGGTAAAACGTCTCTATGCCGTATGCCCTTCTGTCCCTGGCAGCATTGGTGTGTATGGATATAAAAAGATCTGCATTTTTTGTATTGGCAATCGCGGTGCGCTCTTCAAGGGTCAGGTATCGATCGCTGTTCCGGGTCATGATCACCTCACACCCCAGTTCTTCACGAATTTTTTTGGCCAGCCGCCGCGCGAGTTTCAGATTAATATCTTTTTCATATATTCCGCGTTGATATCCCGGCGCACCGTAATCTTTACCCCCGTGACCCGGATCGATGACAATACGGCTGACACCCAGAGCAAGCTGTTTCGCCAATGCCCCCGGCACAAGTTTCGCATCCTTTGTGTTCGCCTTTAAAACCGGCATCGCCGGCTCTGCGACTTCTCCCCAGATGTCGATAACGATTCTAAACGGATTTTTGAGCGAAAATATTTTATACCTTTTAAAAGACTTGATATCGACCACCACTCGAACCCGATTTGAGGCGAACTGACCGGCACGGGCGTCGAGAAGGAGATCGTCGTTGATTGGAACGATTTTTTTAATGTCTTTTTTCAGCCTGCTGTTGTTAAGATCGATATATAAGCGTTGGGGTTTGTTAATCGATGTGTCTTTTTTGAGAAGTTTATGGGCAAATACGATATCGTTGTCTGCATCCACAACGACCCGGGTGTAACTGGGGTTTGACCAGTATCGAAGTCCCGAGACTGTGGAGATCCCTGATGCAGGCGCTTTTGTATTTGTTTTTGCCAAAACCGGTGCTGAAGCAAATTTTTCAATTTCCGTTTCAATCTCGTCGTCTGCCTTCCCTGTATCGTCTTTTTTAGAGGCTGCCTTTTTAGCCGTTATTTTCTGGGTTGTTTTATACCTCAGATCACGCAATGCAGTTTCAGCTCTTTGGCGGTATCTGCTTTTCGGAAAACCGGCGACAATACGCTCATAGGCATCCGCAGCCGTTTCCTTGTCGGATATTTTGAAGGATCGTTTGTAAAGTTCCTGATATAACTGTCCGGACATATAAAGCCCTGCAGCAGCCCATGGTCCCTTGGGGTCCTGCCGGTAGACCGCATTGAACTTTTCGATACAGGCCAGCCATTTGTCTCTGTATTTTTGTTTTCTTGGATTGTGACGAAGTTTTTTATAGCAGGTCTCTGCTCTATAGTACTTGTCCTTTGCCGTTGCCGCAGATAGGTCCTGCGGCCACATCATAAAGAATGTGCAGACGACCAGGATACCTGAAAAACATATCTTTTTGTGATTAAATAACAATGGTTTTAGCCTTATCCTGTAGTTCATTTAAACAATTGAGTGCATCCAGCGGCGTCATTTTCGAGATGTCGAGATTTTGCAGCTTCTCTAAAATGAAATGATCCGGGTTGGCAAAAAGATTAAGCTGTACATGACCTTTCCCAGAAATATTCAACCCTTCGGTCAAAACGGATGACCCCCTCAAGCCGAGTTCATGGTTTTCGATATCATAAAGAATTTTTTTGGCACGCAGAATAACCGGGTTGGGAATGCCCGCAAGCCGCGCCACCTGTATACCGTAACTTCTATTCGTACCGCCTTCTACCAGCTTTCTTAAAAAAATGATTTCATCATTCCATTCTTTGACGGCGATATTATAATTTTTTACCCGGGGCTTTGACCGCGCCAGCTGCGTCAATTCATGGTAATGGGTGGCAAAAAGCGTCTTGACTCCCTTGCCCTTTACATCATGGAGGTGTTCCGCAACCGCCCAGGCAATGCTGAGGCCGTCGAAGGTACTGGTTCCTCGTCCGATTTCATCCATGATGACGAGACTGTTCTGGGTTGCGTTGTGCAAAATATTAGCTGTTTCCTGCATCTCGACCATAAATGTGCTCTGTCCCTGGGAAAGATTGTCCAACGCGCCGACACGTGTGAATATTCTGTCGATAATACCCATGGAAGCTTTTGATGCCGGGATAAAAGCGCCCATCTGGGCCAAGAGCACCATCAACGCCACCTGGCGAAGTACCGTTGATTTTCCGGCCATATTGGGACCGGTGATAATGAGTATTTGTTCCTCGGCATCATCCAATTTGATGGTGTTCGGCACGAATCGCTCTCCGGTAATCATCTTTTCCACCACCGGATGCCGCCCGTCTTCGATGAGAATATAGCCCTGAGTGTTAAATTCCGGCCGGTGGTAGTCATTTTGGTCGGCAATTTCAGCCAGCGTCAGCAGGCAGTCCAAACGGGCCAGAAATCGAGCCGCCTGTTGAATGGCGCTGTTGTTTTTTGTGACTTCGTTTTTTATCCGGGAAAACAGCTCGTATTCAAGGACAGCCCGTTGATCCTCAGCCCCCAACACTTTTGTTTCAAACTTTTTCAATTCATCGGTAATGTATCGCTCTGCATTCACAAGGGTTTGTTTACGCACATAGTGCAATGGAACCGCTTTGGACCGCGCTTTGGGAATCTCGATAAAATAACCGAATACCTTGTTATAACTGACTTTCAGAGAGTTTATCCCTGTTGCATCCTTCTCTTTGATCTCGAGCTCGGCCATCCATTTTTTTCCATCTCGGCTCATGGAAATGAGTTCATCGAGTTCGGCGTTGAAGCCGGTTTTGATCATTTTCCCCTCATTGACGAAAGGCGGGGCATCTTCTCGAACGGCCTTGTCGATCAAGCCGGCCAATTCAGTCAAATTATCGATATTTTGACGGCACGTTAAGTGTTCCGCGTCGAAATTTGATAGCAGAGCCCAGATATCCGGAAGACTGTTCAGCGACTGTTTCAGTGCAACAAGATCCCGGGCATTACACTGTCCCATGGCAATCTTGCTTCCGAGCCGCTCAAGATCATACACCGTTTTCATTTTTTCGCGGATTGCGCGGCGAACCGATATGTTGTTTTTCGCTTCTTCGACAGCATCCAGCCTGGACGTTATCTCGGACACATCCATCAGTGGATACCGGATCCACCGCTTCAGCATTCTCCCGCCCATGGCCGTTGCTGTTTGGTCCATGATCCCAAGGAGTGTTCCTTGCTTAGATCCTGTTCTTATATTCTTTATTATTTCAAGATTTCGAAAGCTTATATCATCAATCATAAGGTATTTGCTGAGGGAATATGATTCGATTGCAGACAAATGTTCAATTTTTTGTTTCTGGGTTTTTCGGATGTAATAAACAAGCGCACCGGCTGCACGGGTGCCGGCCTTCAGATGTTCGCAACCAAAACCTTCAAGGGAAAGCGTATTGAATTGATTGATGAGCCGCTGACGTCCTCTGCCATACTCAAACGCGCTGTCAGATACAAAGGTTATGGATCGATCGGACAAGGCATTCAAAACCGGCAAAAAAAAGCGGTCGTTTTTTGAAGATTCCGGGAAAAGTACCTCACTGGGGGAAATCCGAAGGGTTTCGTCCACAATTGATCCCATGTCCCTCGATTCCGAGAGCCTGAAAGAACCGGTAGAAATATCCAGATAACTAAGTCCGAGCGTATCATCATTCCGGGCCACGGCAAGAATATAATTATCGGATTTTTCATCCAAAAGCTCATTGTCAAGGATCATTCCCGGCGTCATCACTCGAACGACTTCTCTTTTGACCAGCCCTTTGGCAATGGCAGGATCTTCAACCTGATCGCAGATGGCCACTTTATGGCCCCGGTCTACAAGCCGGGCGATATATCCCTGCGCCGCCTTGTACGGCACACCGCACATGGGAATCGGAAATTCATCTTTCTTGTTTCTGGATGTCAGCGTAATTTCAAGGGCCTTGGATGCGACTTCGGCATCCTCAAAAAACATTTCGTAAAAATCCCCCATCCGGTAAAAAAGTATCGCATCCGTATATCTTTCCTTGATGGATAGATACTGTTTAATCATGGGCGTTGTTTTTTGAAGATTCATACGACTCAAACAACGAAAAAATGCAACATTTTAGCCTGTTGAAAGGATTACCGCTTCGGCTGACATTAAACCGTTTGCTGAAAGATCACGCCAAAAGCGGATAAAACTCATGAAAAAATGATATTGATCGCGGATTACAAACATAAGTTTTAAAAAATCTAATAAAAATGTCAAGTCGTGCTCTCAGGATTCTGCGCTATGGGTTCCGATGTTTTCGTGTCCACAACACTGCCTTTTAATGCATCAAGTTCCTTCTTAAGTGTTGAAATTTCTTGCAATTGCGATGTGGCCGCAGTGTTTAAATTTTTAATGGTCTTTTTCGATTTGAACCGTTCGGAAAGACTGAAAAAATAAGCAACCAAAAAACCGATAACAAAAAAAACAAGAAAGTAGACGACATTGGGCATTTCTTTGAATGATTTGGTTGCGATATGTGGTATTTTTATTTGAATGCTTTGTTTGGCTAAAAAATAATCTTGGTTTGAATAAAAGATAATTGCGAGAAAGCCGAGTAAAATGATCCAGAGTACAATTTTCACTTTTTTCATCATTTATCTCCTTTAAATTCAGGATCTTTATTCAATTTTATCAAAGTATGGCTTCAGCTTATTGAAAGTGGCCAGCAAATGCTCCGGAATGACACGTACATCGGCAAAAACGGTTAACGCGTTGGTATCCCCAAACCATCTGGGAACAATATGGAAATGGAGATGTTCCTCAACACCGGCGCCCGCCACTTTTCCCAGGTTGAGCCCAACGTTAAAACCATCAGGTTGCATCACCTTTTTGAGTATTCCCACGGATTTTTCGACAGTTTCGAGAAGATCCCCCATTTCACCTTTATCTATTTGGTCCAATGCGGATAGATGCCGGATCGGTGCAACCAGCAAATGACCGTTGATGTAAGGATATTTATTCATAACCACCATTGTCACATGCCCTATATAAAGGGTCAGGTTGTCCTGATCTGAAAGCGCTTTGCAAAAAATGCACCCTTCGTCCTTCTCTCCGACAATATATTCCATGCGCCAGGGCGCCCACATGGTCTTCATATCACACGCTCCTATCCAATCCAAATTCAAAATATCTTGGTATGCCTGCCACAAAGGCACTAAGACACAAAGGACATATTTATTATTCTTTCTTAGTGACCCGGGTGCCTTAGTGGCGGAAGAAATTATTTCAATTTTCAATTTGGCTCAGGTTCTTTCAGCCAAAAATTTAATCATGCCTGAAGCGGCGTCCTCCATAATTCCGGCATTCCATGATTCCCTCTACCTTTTTCTATCTGAAAACTCAACCTTTTTCTAAGTTAAGCGGCACGACGTTCAGATCCCCCCATATGCCGACCTCATCTTCGATGATCACCACAATCCCTCTTACCCCTTCGATATGTTTACCGAAATCGACGGCTGTCTGGATATGAACTCTCGATTTCACGCGATTCCCGATGGACGTCGCAGCGGCGTCCGCAAGGCAGCAGGAATCCGATACCACGCAGACCGCATCTGCTTTCCCCAGGCTCAATGAATGGCCGACGGTGCCCGATGAGGTGCATATGGATATTGGTTTTTCCCCGGGTTCGATACGAAGCCCCATGCGTAAGCTCAAAGGAGACCTGCCTGCAAAAATACCGACGGTAACAGGATCATCCGATTTTATAAAAATATCGCCGCCGTTTTCCACCACAACTTCGCGGCTATATTGTAATAGAGCGATACCCACATGTTCGGCGATTGCACCGGCCACTGCAGCCATTGGGCCGACACCTGCTTTTTCGCCCGCAACCGTCATATCGCCGATGATGCCCGGTTCAAATTCGGTCACAGGCCAAGGCTCCAGCGTTCGCGCGAATTCAGGATGCCTTCTGATATAGTTCTCAATATACCCTCTCTTCTCCAGTACCAGTTCCCTGGTAATGTCTTCAAGAGGTGCCGAGGCCTGTACAAAAAGATCTGTTTCTTTAACGGTCACCCTGAAAGCGACCAGGTTGGCCTTTGAGATCAAATTCCGATAAGACCGTTTTTGGGATTTAAAAATTTTGTGTTTCCTGCTGCGGCTTGTTGGTTTCCCCATATCCGATGTTCTGATACCCTTCTAGTTTCGATGGAATTTAATTTTCGGACGCATGTTTTCAGGGCACTGTCTCAAAAAATACTGATCCGTCATCCCGGCGATAAAATCTCTGACAATCTCCTCTTTACAGTGGTTCTGAGTATAATTTTCAGACATGTCTTCTAAAAAACCCTTAAATATTACCGATGAATGGTTTTCATGTTCAATATCATCGAGATATTTTTCAAAAAGCATCCCAAAAAGTGTTCGTATGGTGTCGGTGTCTTTTTTGATTAATGGACTCATATATATACGCTCGAGGTTAAAATCCTTGAGCCGC
This sequence comes from uncultured delta proteobacterium, assembly GCA_963778575.1. Lineage (GTDB taxonomy): Bacteria > Desulfobacterota > Desulfobacteria > Desulfobacterales > UBA11574 > UBA11574. Next base: position 38,664 of record CAVZUV010000004.1, read on the forward strand.
TTTAGCGCTTCCGATACTTTGCGGCTGAAAGCGATATAAGTGTTTTGAAAGCTGTTGTTGATAACATCGGTCACCAGATGATACACAATGGTTCCGTTTGTGTTTCCCAATACCTCCACACTCTCTTCTGGGAGATCGGTTCTTTTGATGATATTGAGCCGAATCGCATCCTCTATGTCGCGGCCGATGTAGCTGATGGTATCCGCCATCCGAACGGCACATCCTTCCAGGGTCATGGGCATGAGCGGGACCGAGGCATCTTCCTTTTTCAGCGCCATCTCTTTTTCGAGCGTTTCAAATGTCTTTTTTCGTTCGGGTTTAAGCACCTGGTTATGGATTTCGCCATCATGGCAAAGAATTCCATCCAGTGTCTGAAGGCACAGATTCCACCCCTTCCCCTTGCGTTCAACGCAATCTAAAAACTGAACACTCTGAACATTGTGCAAAAAATCTCCGATGCCGCCGGACTTGCAGAGTTCGGATAAGAACCGTTCGCCGTCATGCCCAAAAGGCGTATGTCCGATATCGTGGCCCAGTGAAACAGCTTCGATTAAATCTTCGTTCAGTCCCAAATAACGCCCAATGGTTCTTCCGATCTTGGACACCAGCTGAACATGTAAAATTCTGTGGGTGATGTGGTCATGATGGATTAAATAAAAAACCTGGGTTTTGTCGATGTATCTCGTATAGGCTCGTGAATGCAGGATACGATCCGTATCCACTGAAAACATCTGACGATACCCCTCTTCCAACTGTGTCTCGCGGTGACGGCGAATGCCTTGGACGCTCAATGTGGCGACCGGCGAAAGACTGCCTGTCTCGCGTTCTTGCAGCGCTTTGCTGATCATGCCAAGATATTGATCTTTAAATGCGTCCATTTTCGATCATACGCTCCATGAGTTTGATGTAATCGATACCCGCCTTTCGAAATCCTTCCTTTCCGTATTTCATATTTGCTTCAAGAACAAAGAGTTTTCCGTTATGGTCAACAATATCGATCCCCACATCGTCCCACTGACACTTTTGAGCGATCTCTATAGCAAAATCAAGGACCTTTTGTGGAACGGGATCGAGACTAATGCTGGCGCCGACAGCGACATTGCTTCTGAAATCACCGGATGGAGCGATCCGCCAATAGGCATGCACCACCTCTTTGCCGATGATCACCACTCGAATATCGCGGTCAGACGGCAGGTATTCCTGGATATACGCCACCGTTGACAGGCAGCAGTATGAGAAAAGATCTTCCGGGCTCCGAATCAGATACACTCCTCTTCCCATGGCTGATCCTCTTGGGATCTTGGCGATAAATGGAAATTTAAAATGATTGCAAATGTTGCTTTTCTGGCGCTTTCCATAGAATACCCGCGTTCTGGGATGCGGTAAGTCTAACAAATTGAACAAAGCGGTTTGCTTGATTTTGTCCTGTACACATTTGTAGGTATGATAACTGGGAAATGTTTTTTTGCCCATGGCGTCAAACAATTCGGCGTAAAATGTGGTTGGATAGTATATTTTCCGGGCGCAGCGGATCTTATTTGCCTCAGCCGGGCTATAGTCACAAAAATTTGGCCGGACACCTAATGTCAAAACATTTTTACAGTCTTTGAGGCGGGCTTCAAGCGCGATGACCTTGTTTGAATTTACATGCGTCATATGAACAAACTTTCTATGATATCAAGGCTATGCCGGGTATGACTTCCCGGCCAGTAGATTCTTTGACAAAGAGCGCATATTCGGAACGTATCATGAGATTCCCAAACATAATCGGGCACCATCTTTCTGATGGAATCTTTTTGAACCCGCCGGGTCAAGGCATTGCATCGGGTGCATCTTGAAAACGGCCGGATATCCTTTTGGGTAATGCCCGTCGCTTGAATGACATCCCTGAGTTGTTCAAAAGGATCGTTTGACGCAATAAAAATACACTTCCTTGACAAATTCATATCCCGAATTCGTTGGGTCCGGGTGAGCAGGATCCGCTTTTCATCGGCATTGATCAACTGGTTTCCGGATAAATTCGGTGAATAAAAAGTATCAAAACCGAGAATGCGAAGCCATTTCGCCAGCTTTCCCAGCGTCTTTTCGGCAGCAAAACAGTGTTTTTGAACGTGGTCCATGAATAGCACCAAAGTTCGGGCAATTACCAATCCAGGCCCAGAGGACCAAGCCTTAGTTATCTCCTGAGATAAATTGAATATTGGAATTTGGATTGTGCTGAGGCGGGTAAATGTGGAATTTGGTGCTGGAATTTTTTTTAGATATAATATTTAAAAATTGAGCCTATTGGTTTCAACGTCAAATTAAATACAAAAAGACTTGATTTTGCCATGTGCGTCGTCATTTCGGAGGCGTCAACATAAAAACAGATGGAGAAACCCGGGCATCGGCCCAGTATCGCTCGAGGTCAAGCTTAAATCCTTGTCCGTCGTTATTTGACACCTTGAGTCGAGACGGCACCTGATAGGCGTCAATTTGTTGCATCCTGATAAATTCTACCCGGTATAAAAGGGTGCCGGTTGCGTCGAACATTTCGATCTTTTGCACATCTAGCTTTTGATTAAGATAGATCTTCTCCAGCACATTATTCCATTTATCTTTTAAAATAAGGATATCTCCATGCGCATTACCCGTGGGCAATGAAGCTCCCGCCGCATTGAGACCTTCATCCGGCGATGTTTTTAAAGATCCGTCTTCCATCAAAACCGCCGAATCATATTTTTCAAAAGGGACACGGCCGGCTAAAATATTAACAATATCTTGGGATTTTATGGATATTGAAAAAAAATGTTTCATGTTTGAATTCGTGGCGCGTTTTTTATAAAAATCGCCTTTGGCATAAGAAATAAGATAAAGCCACCGTCCGTCGCTTGCGGCGCTGACAATCGGTTGCCCGGAAATACTGCTGAGTGTAATGCGCATCCTGTCGGGTACGGATGCGACCCATGCGATTCGGGTTGAGACCTCTTTTCCTTCGCTTCCCAAAAAGATGATTCTGCCCAATCCTTTGAAGGTTGTAAGTTTATGGTTTTGGCGTTTCAGGATCGAAACCATCGCGGCCGCTTCTGAAGATGCATGGAGGTCCTTTGATGTTTTCGATATTCTTGGGGAAATCAGAGTGCATGCAGAGATGAAAAATATACAGACGAAGAGAATTACCGGAAGTTGCAAATTTTGGGTCGATCGGTTCATTTTCCGGTCAATTCCTGAATTTTTTTTTCAAGGCTTCCCTTGTCTTTCTTTTTATTCGACAAAGATCGTTTATAGAATTGAAGCGCTTTCTCTTTCTTGCTTATTTTAAAATATGCATCTCCCATATGTTCTAAAATTATGGGATCGTTAGGAACAAGACTGACAGCTTTTTCAAGATATTCCACAGCCTTTTCATAGAGCCCTTTTTTAAAATAAACCCATCCCAGGCTGTCTGTAATATAACCGTCATTTGGTTTTTCCTTTAATGCTTCCTTGACGAGACGCTCAGCCTCGTCCAAATTTTTCCCCATTTCCGCATAGGTATAACCAAGGTAATTTAATGCATCTACATTCTTCGGTTCAAGGCTTATCACAGTTTTCATCTGTGAAATAGAAGCCTTTTTCTTTCCCCATTTGTCATAAATAACCCCCATACGAAAATGGAGTCTCGGATTGTTGCCGTCAATTTTAAGTCCCTGCTGAAGAACCTTTTCAGCCTTTGCAAATTCTTCTTGTTCTTCATAAAGCGAACCCAGATAAAGCAAAAACTCCGGATTGTCCGGGGTATGTTTGACAACACCTTTCAAGTATTCGATGGCTTCTTCGCTTTTCTTATGCTCCTGATATAAAAATGCGGTATGAACAACCGCTTCTTGATAAAATTTGGATCCAGGTGCGACATGTTTAAAATGCGCCATCGCTTTTTCCCAATCTTTTCTCTCATCATAAGTAACACCGGCGACGTAATGAAGATCCGAACTTTCCGGGGCTCCTTTTAACATTCCTTGAAGAATCACCGTGGCGGCGTCATATTCCTTTTTATCCAAATAAAGATAAACGAGTGTTCTCAGCACCTCTGCTTGGTCAATGCTTTTCTTACCCAATTCTATAAATATTTTTTCAGCTTCCTTTGATTTTCCCTTTTGATGGTAAAAGTAACCCAGTTCCATAGCGGCTTTGATGTTTTGTGGATCTTTATCCAAAAGATCCTTGTATAGACGAATAATTTCTTTTTCTTTGCCTGAGGCCTCATACAGTTTTATCAATTCATAGCGCGGTTCCTCGAGATCGGGATTTAACTCCAAGGCTTTTTTAAATTCTGTTTCGGCACCAAAAGTATTCTTTTGCGTGGCATAAATTTTTCCGATAAAAAAATGACCGACATAGGATGCTGGAAAATTATGAACGAGTTTATGAAAGACCGCTAAGGCTTGGTCCAGTTTTTTTTCCTGCATGTACAAAGCGCCCAAAAGCAGATATATATTTTTTTGCTGAGGGTCTACGGCAAGCACTTTTTCATATGACTTTTCTGCAGCAACATTTTCCTTGAATGCCTGCTTCAATTTTCCATAGAGGATCAGCGCCTTGACATTCTCAGGCTCTTTTTTAACGATTTTTGAGACCAGGTCCAGAGCTTTTTGATTATTTTTTTGCCGAAGGTAAAGAATCGCCAGTTCTAATTTTAGATATGAGGACTCGGGATCTTTTTGAATGGCCTTGTCGAGAGATTGTATGGCCTTATCCAGGTCGCCTTGTTTTTGATACAGCTCCGCTTCGGTAAAATAGTAATACGAATTTTCGGATCCGACGGCACCGGCGCCAGTCGCCTCCGCCTGGCTTTTATTCAATGGCGCCCCTTTCTTCTCAAGGGAACAACCGGAAAAAAATAAAAGGACCATCATCACAATGGTCAGACTCTTAAAGTTGACTTTCATTAGTAAAAACATCCTATTTTAGCCGGGAATGCCGGCACTGTCATAAGAATCGAAATCGGGCATTTCATGTTTAAAAAATGCTCTGAGTTTCTTGATAATATTTTTTTCAACCTGGCGGACACGCTCTCTTGATATGCCGTATCGATCACCAATATCTTGCAATGTGGCGGGGTTGTCGGCAAAAATTCGAAGTTCAAATATTTCAAGTTCTCTTTTCGTCATGGTTCTCTTGAACTCGTCGATCTTGTTATGGAGAAGCGTTTCAATCTCCTTTTTCGCCACCTGATCTTCCGTAGATTCTTCTTCTGAATTTAAAAAATCAATCCGTCCTGCATCGGAATCATCCTTCAGCGGTGCGTCCAGTGAAACGTCCCATCCGTCAAGCCGCTGGTCCATATCCACGATTTCCCGCTCGGACACGCCCAATTTCTCCGAAAGAAGTTTTGGTTTTGGATCAAACCCTTGATCCACCAATTTCTGTTTTTCTTTCTTTAGCTTAAAAAACAGCTTCCGCTGCCCCTGGGTGGTCCCTATTTTTACAAGGCGCCAGTTATCCATAATGAATTTAAGTATGTAGGCCTTTATCCAAAATGAGGCATAGTATGAAAACTTAACATTTTTATAGGGGTCAAATTTTTTAACCGCCTGCATCAAACCGATATTTCCTTCCTGGATCAGATCCAAGAGATTCTGCATCCAAACCCTTTGAAATTCCAATGCGATCTTCACTACTAGCCTTAAGTTGGCCGTCACGAGGACATATGCAGCTTCCGTATCACCCTCTTCCTGAACCCTTTTGCCAAGCTCAATCTCCTGCTCTCTGGTTAAAAGCTTATATTTGCTGATTTCCGCCAGATAGCGCTGAAGCGGATCGAATCTTATAAGAGCGGTGCCTGAAGGTGGTTGCACCGGCTTTTTAACACTTCCCGAGTTTTCTTTTTTGATGTTATCAGTCATTTTTTTATGGCGTTCTTGTATTGTTTGCGACTTATCCATATCTTATTTTATCTTAATTTAGCGCCACCAGGCGATTGGCTCGATGGGGTGCGGGCTCCGGCAGCATGATCGTATTTAAATCCTAAAATAATCTATTTAGGGACACCGCTTCCAATCAAGTCAGAACCAATAGATCCATCCGTTTCTTTTTTGTGGACAGAAGCTTGCCCATATGGTACTTGATCTATTTATTTTTCTCACGTGCGCCTGTAGCTCAGTTGGATAGAGCAACGGACTTCTAATCCGTAGGTCGCAGGTTCGAATCCTGCCAGGCGTACCATTTTTCAATAGTAAAAGAATTTTATTTTATTATCAATGTTTTTTTGGCGGTCGTTTCGGGGGATAATAAAAGAGCGGTGTTAAACATATCCTTTTTTCTTAGTCCCCGTATCAAGTAAAAATAGGAAATTTTTTCCTACTCGACCCTGCGCTTTTTTCCATCCAACGTCATTCCATATCACTCATCGATGTCATCCAGTTACAATATCTTTTCATCAATGTTCCAACTATCAATAAAATGACAAAATCGGATGATCTCGACGTTGACAATTTGTCTAAAACTTACTGGAATTATGGAATAATAATTTCCATTTCAAAAAACCCGACATTCTATCGTTCCGTCATTCCATTCTCGCTCAGAGCATTTTATTAATTTCTTGTAGTCGATTCACGTGGCACGCAAGCTGCAATGGAGTTGTGCATGATTAAACCAAGCCAAGGCATAAAGAGGACCACATGATTCGAAAAATGATCCCGGTAGCAGGCATTCTTTTATTTATGGGGTTGTCGACAAACCTCATCGGCCAATCATCCATTATATTGAACATCAAAAGCGGAATCCTGGTGTTTGGGGGTACCATTATCATCGGTTTTTTATCGTTTCCCATGAAAAGGTACCGGGAACTGTTCAAAACCCTGAAGGTGGTTTTTCGCAACCGTGAAACAGATTATCGGAAACTGATCAAAGATATCGCGAAGTTGTCCCGCATTAACAGGCTTTATGGACACTTGGCATTGGAAAAGGAAGCACACGGTTTAAAGAATTTATTTCTGCACAAAGGAATCGATCTGATCGTTGACGGATACGACTCCTATGATATCCAGCAAATCATGGAAAAAGAATACGAAATTTATTTTTCCCGAAAGGAATCTCTGGTCAACATCCTCAGCACCCAGCAAAAGCTCGCGCCGGTCATTGGATTTTTGGGCACCATTATCGGTTTAATGAACGTCTTGAATCATCTTGAATCCCCGGCAAATATGGGGCAAGGCATGGCCGTCGCACTGCTTACGACGTTATACGGTTTGTTGATTGCCAATTTTCTTTTTCTTCCCCTTCACAAAAAACTTACGGAGCATCTCAGAACAGAATCCACCCTTTGTTATGTGATCTTAGAAGGCGTGTTGGATATTTCAAATGATAAAAACTCCAGAGCCATAGCTTATCATCTGCAATCCTATGTGGAAAATTGTCAGAGCCCGCAAACCGATTTGTTTGAATCACGAACACGTTCCAGATGGCGGGTTTCTTCAAATCCTTTGGAAAAACTGACCACGAAAAGACAGAATGCATAGACCCAGCGCAAAAAAACTCCAGAATCGACTTGACGCATCCGAACGCAAAAGAATCCAGTTGCAAAAGATACTGGCCCGAAAAACCGTTGAGGAAGAAACGCCTCTCTGGAGCATGGTCGACCTCATGACCCTTCTTCTGGTATTTTTTCTTTTTTTGTACGCCATGTCCGTCAAAAAAAATCTCTCTGCGGTGAAAAAAGCGGATAAAGAACAACGGTCGTCACTCATGGACACATCGCATCCTTTATCCAAATCCGCGGAAAATTTGTCTTCAGTCAAATCAGACAGAATTCCGGCACCGTCCTTGCCCCAATTGAAAGAAAACAAGATTTTGGACACCGCCATCGATCAGCTCCGTACCGACGTTCTCAACGCAGTGGATACAAAAGACAAAGACATGTTTTCCATTCGAAAAGAGCGGAACCGTATTGTTCTGGTTTTGGGTGAACGCATTACGTTTCGTCAAGGAGAAGCCGCCCTTCTTGAAGCCTATCGCGCCATCTTTAAAAGGATTGCAGAATTTATCGCTTCGAAAAAGGGATATCAGGTAGTGGTTTCCGGTCATACGGACAACACCCCTATTCATACGGAAAAGTTCCCATCGAACATGGAATTGTCCGCAGCCCGCGCCATCAATGTCGCAACCGCGCTTATCGACAACGGTGTCTCTCGAAAACGGGTATCCATCCAAGGGTTTTCCGAGTACCGGCCTCTTTTTGACAACATGACTCCGGAACACCGTCAGGCCAATCGTCGGGTGGAAATTTCATTGATCAATGATCAAAACCCTAAAAATTGATGATTTTCGATTGACGGAGCCATCAGTCATCCTTCATCCACCGTTCACCGGCAGGTCTATCACCGCTTTGGTGTACGCACCTTCCACACTTTCAAACCAGAGTCTTCCACCGTGATTTTCGACAATGCCATGGCTGATGAGGGTCGGAAAGATTACAAATACCTTTTCGGCAACTCTTTGACAGACATGCGTGAAAAATTGACGGTTGGTCTTTCCAGACTGAATTGAGAAAGTAAAATTCGCGCGTATCATAGATCTATCCGCGCAGAATGCAGAATAGAACCAGGTTGATTACAATTAAATAAAGCGATAGGCTCCCCTGCCATGGCATCTCAAATGAAAAACCCTGCCGGGAGCGACAACCCGGCAGGGTCAAAAGGAGGTGGGAATCAAAAAACTGGTGCTTGATTCCATTCGATTAAAGTTAAAAGCAATTTTTATGCCAATTCTTACTTCCCGAACATTTTGAGAATCCCTTTGATCTGATCCTCCATTGTTTGAGATCCTTTTTTGGAGGACTCGCTGCCTTTGACCTGTTTTTGCAAATCCTGAAGTCTTTTTTCGATTTCGTGTTTTAGCATCCCTTGGAGATCCGGACGAAATTCGGGAGATGAAAAAGTTCCGGTAACCACCACCGGAACCATGATGCCGGATCGATTTTCGATATCTCCCTGTCCTTTTAGAGTGGCGACAACTTTGGGTTCCAGTCTGAAATCAAGCCTTTCTTTTATTAAATCAGCGACCCCTGATGCCTTTAATCGAATCAAAGGGGATACGAGGGTGGTGGCGTCCGTGCTAATAATCCCATTTTGAATGGAAAAAGGTGCATGAAGTTCGGAAAAGTCGGTCCGCGACGTTTTTTCTTCTGTTTCAGCCAACCCAAAGGCGGTTTTGACATTGTGAATCATTCCTTCTAAATTGATACCCTTGACGGCACCGTTTTTAAACAACAGGTCACCGCTGCCGCTTAAAGTCTTTTTGATCACAACGGAATCATCTCCTTTCATATTGAGGTCGACTTTTGCCCTTAGAGACCCTTCCAGAACATCCTTTCTCAATACATCCACAAGAAACGGACCGGCTTGAACCCCGTCTAATTCCAATTGGATATGGGTCCTCGGCACATCCTGTTGAACACTGAACACGCCGCTTCCGGACACATCCCCCTGATAAAGCCCCATGGTGAACGGACGCAAATTAAAAAGGCCCTTTTCTCCGGTCACATTGAAATCAACACGTTCGATTTTGGCATTCTTGATTTTAAGTTTTTCGATGCTCACGACGCCGTTCAATGCCAGCCGGCGCAAAGGTGAATAATCGGTCTTTTTATCAGCTTTCGGTGCTCCGGATTTTTCAGCTTTCGGTACTTCGGGACCGGTTCTTTTTTGGACGGCTTTTTTTGTGCCCGGCGCCGGCAAGTATCGATCCACGTCGATCTGATCAACCGCCAATTTGAATGTCACGCGGGGATGATTGAAATTATCTGTTTGAATCATGAATTTCGCCTTAGACTCATCTATGTCTAATGCGCCGTCTGAAATCGCTATATTTTTCGTATCCCCTTTAACCTCTCCGCTGAAAGCAACGCGGCTGACCGCCTTGGGATCGGTTGTCAATACAGGGAAGGTCTTTCCCATTGCCGCCATCAGTTTTCGGGGTGAAAACGGAGATGTTTTAACATTGATGTCAAATTTGGCGTGAGAAGCCGGATCCGTGACATGCCCTGTTATATCCATATCCACCTGCTCAAGGGCTCTGACGGAAAGACTCAACGGAATCGTTCCTTTGCCGGGCATTTTCCCGATCGGGCCCACATTACCTTTAATGGAAAACGGCTGGTTGTCCAGCTTGGCGGAAAAGGTAAGGCCTATTGGACGCGCCAGTGAAACATTTTGAAGCAAAAGCGTCACATCAGAAATTTTTTTGCGTACATTCTTTTGATGATCCAGCCAAATAACGGACCCATCCTTCACGGCTAATTCACCCAGGGTGAATGCTTTCAGATCGATCCATTTGCCGGACTCGCCTTTTACCGGGATTTTGACGTCCCGGGGCGTGTTCGCAGAAACTCCGGCCCCGGTTTTTGTGTTGAATTTCCAGTTGACCCGTCCGTCCTTATTGGTTTCCAAGACAATTCGAGCCCCATCAAGTATAAACCGTTTGACCTGTACATCTTTAAAAAGAAGGGGCAAAAGCCTGACCCTTACAACAAAAAATTTCACAAAAACAAAGTCCTTTTCCTCAAAGCCCGGCAGATTTCCCAGGTGAAGATCGGACAACGAAATCCCGGCATACGGAAATAGAGAAAAGTGAAGATCACCCCCCACGCTGAAGGGTCGTCCGGTGGCCTTGGCCACCTGATCCTCGATGAGGGGTTTATACCGGCGAGCATCCACGAATCTTGGTAACAGAACAAGCGCCACAATGAGAAGAACAACCATGCTTCCACCGATGATCAACCCCCATCTTACGGCTCGTTTCATATCCCCTCTTTTTTAATTTTTGATAATGTTTAGAAAGCGGTTTTACCGGTTCTCTTTATTTTCTGCTGCTGATGCAGCATGTTTTTTGGAATTTTCTATTCTTTAAAAACGGCATTGAAATTCTCCGTTTTTTTAGTAAGACAATAAGACTTATGAATGTCTCTTTCAATAGATTGTATTATTTGTTCAGCAGTTCAGCGGATCACACGTCGAATTCTTATTCATCTCATGAAATATTATATTTTTCAACTCTATGAAGATGATTTCATAAAAAAAATCGCTCATTTCAGCCGGCTGAAATGATCATTCGATGGCGTATCCGATGTTTTTGCTTGCAAACATATTGTCTTAAATATTATCATCAATTCGTTTGATTTTGCCACAGACGGATACCAACAAATGTCAGGTTTTAAGACATCGAAATTGTTGACCTTCCTGACAATTGATCGCCACGGATATGATCAAGTTGAGGATAGAAATTCCGAGGCATGAGATTTTAAGGCCATGAAATTAAAATACATCCTAATTGTACTTTTATGTTCAAACCTTTTTTTAGCGCAAGTGTTGTTTGCACAAAACCCCCGACAACCGGAGTCCGGCGCCGTGCAAAAGAAACTGACCCTGGATCGTGCGGTCATGTGTGAAGGAATCACAGATTTTGCACCCCATAATCCGGCTGTTGTTTTTTCCATAAAGATTGGAAAAGTCTTCTGTTACACCTCATTTGACCCGGTTCCTGAAAAAACATTCATTTACCATAAGTGGTTCCACAGAGATAGTCCAAGCACCAATAAACGATTAACCCTTCAACCACCACGCTGGGCGACCTACAGCACTATCCAGCTACGAGAGACCGACAAGGGCCCGTGGCGGATTGAAATTTCCGACCAAAATGGAAAACTGTTATCTATCTTGAGATTCAGCATTACCGATTAAGGAATCTGGAATAGTCTCATGCCTTTTATTCAATTCATTCGTTGGCAAGATGTCGTCGATATCCTGTTAAACAGCTACATTTTGTTTCGCCTCTATGTACTTTTCAGGGGAACCTATGTTTTTAGGGTACTTACCGGAATCGCTTTTCTCTGGATTTTTCAGCGCATCTCCGCTTATTTTGGCCTTATTTTGACCAGTTGGGTCATGCAGGGTATTACTGCTGTCCTCGCACTCATTATCATCATCGTATTTCGAAATGAAATTCGGAGTGTTCTTCAGGCTAAAAATCTGAAAGCCATTCTCTGGGGATTTCCTCAACAAAGCGGGCCGACGACGATACAAGTGATTGCCGACAGTGTGAAAACATTGTCCAGACGACGCATCGGCGCCTTGATTGTCCTTCCGGCAAAAGAAAATTTGGATGATGTTCTCCAGGGCGGCATCCCCTTGCAGGGGCTGATTTCCAAAGAGATGATCACCAGCATCTTCTGGAGCGACAACCCCGTCCATGATGGCGCCGTCATTATTGAAGGGGATCGTATTTCCAAGGTCGGCGTTATTCTACCCCTGTCGTACAAAAGCGATTTGCCGTCTCGGTATGCCACCCGCCACAGGGCGGCTCTCGGACTGGCCGAAACCACAGACGCTCTGGTTGTTGTCGTATCCGAGGAAACCGGAAATGTGGTGGTGGCCAAAGATTCCAACATCATTAATATCCACGGAAGTACATCTTTGATAAAGATTTTAAAAGAGCACATGGGGTTACATGAAATAGAAGGCGGTTATCAACAGAAAGAAAAATTTAAGATGGGCATTGCGGCAGTGATTTCATTTTTTTTTATCACAGGCATGTGGGTTAGTTTTTCTAAAGGTTTGGATACCCTGATTACCCTTGAAGTGCCCGTAGAGTACACGAACCGCAAACCGGACTTTCAAATCGTGGATGCATCTGTTAATACCGTCCGCCTTCATTTGGGAGGATCAGGCGCCCTGATAAGATCGCTTCAGCCCGAACAGGTTCAGGTAAGACTTGATCTGGGGCATGCCATCATCGGTCGAAATATTTTTTCTATCACCCAGGACAATATTTCACTCCCTCCCGGGATCTTTTTAAGAAAGGTCGTGCCGTCCGTTGTAGAAGTTACACTTGACGAAACGATCAAAAAAGAAATTCCCGTTCAGGTCGACTGGGCTGGAGAATTACCGGCAGGTTTAATTCTTTCGGAAATAAATATTGACCCTGATAAAGTGGAGGTTATCGGAGGAAAACGGATTTTGGAAAAGCTGTCGACAATTTACACGCAAAAGGTTCACCTGGACAACTTGAAGGAAAGCGGAACTATTTTTGCTAACCTTGCCCTCACCCCTGCCTCTTTGAATATTGCATCCGGATCAAAAGATAAGGTTAGAATCGCATATGTGATAAAGCCAAGAGCCAAATAGGGAACTTAGGTGGGTTGAGTGTTCAGGATGGATGGTCCTTCCTACTCGTATCATCGCGCTTCCTGAACTCTGAACCCCTGAACACTGAACACTCAGCACTCTGTTCATTCACGCTGAAAAAGAAACTCCATGAAACCCGGACGGCATATAAACGATTTAGCCGGAATAAACGGCGACATCATGGACAACACATCCCTGTTTTGGCGGCCGCGCAGCGGCAGGTTCAAATGGGGCTGAGGACGTAATTGAATGCGATAATCTTGCCCAATCACAAAAGATCTTGTCTCAGTGGATGAGATTTGATCCCCCATAACCATGACCACCGCCATCCCCCCGGGCATTAATATGGAGTGGCACACCCTTACCAGCCGGTGAACATCTTCGTCATTCAGTCGGTCCGCCAATTCCCATACCAGGATCCCGTGGAAGCTTTCAGGGGGGTAGTTGAGTTCTTCCCAGATTTGACGAACAGGCTCGCCCTGTCGCAAGCGCCGGTCCAAGCGGATGAACATATCGCACACGTAATGTTTTCTCACTTTGCGGGCGAAAAACCGGATGTTCTCCTGGCATACCGGCCCAATATCCAACAATTTTCCTTCCGGGTGTCGCTCAAGATATTCCACGAAAAGTTTCAAGGCATTGCTGGTGTATATCTCATACCCAGGTCCCGTGGAAATATCTTTCCGGCCCTGATCTGATGCGTAAGCAGCCAACGATCAAATCCTTTTGGTGTCCATGCCGGCCGGTGCCGGTGTTTCTTTGGCCGGCACGGAAGGCGCTTTTTCTTCAGGTTTTTCCGGGTGTGCGACTTTTTTCATTGGTTCACGCTCCAGCTCGATCACCGCTTTCAGATAGGCACCATCTTCGACGGAGATGCTCTTTGCCTTGATTTCTCCATTAAAATCTGCTGCTTTTGTAATTTCAACCCTGCCTGTGGCGTTGACATTCCCCACCAATTTTCCACCGATGGTGACATTCGCAGCATGGACTTCAGCGTTAACCTGGCCTTTTGATCCAATCGTCAAGTGGTGGGTACTTAATTCAATGCTGCCCTTGACCGACCCCTCGATTAAAAGATCCTCCTTGCCGCGGATAACGCCTTCTATAAAAATCTGATCCCCGATAATCGTTCTGTCAACCGTTGTGGCCGGTGTGACCGGCACAGTGGAAACCTTGGGTTCGGGGTCTACCCTCTTGTACTTCTTCAGCATGAGAACCTCCCTTTTGGGAACGATAATATTTAGTTGAACGATTCAAGTATCGCACCCTTAATTTTAAACAACGCTAATGCAACAAAGCAGGCTTTGAACATTTTTGGCAATTGGCAATATTATAGGGGAAGAAATTGGCGTTATGATAGTACAAATCCGGTTTCATGTCAATTGACTCATCAATTTCGATGCTTGACAAAAGTGAAAACATCCGTATATCCCAAAATATCCGTCACCAATAAAACAACAAATACGACAAGAAGGGCTCCGATGATGATACCGAAATCGCTGCCGCCTGCCGGCAGGTCCTTGAAATGACTGTAAAGTTTTTGGACCTCGGCGTCAGAGAGACTGTCGATACGCGCCTTTGCTTCCATTGGATCGATACCATAGGATATGAGTGTCGACTGAACATCTTTACGAACCAGGATTTGATTCAGATAATCGCGAGCCTTTTGTCCGTTAACCTGGCTTATCACACGCTCTGTTCCAATCATTTCAGCAAAAACAGCCTGATAAGGTACGGTCAGCATGAATAATAATAGGGTCATTAATACGCTCACAAATTTGGCTCTTTTTCGCAAATTTTTCATCGTCTATCTCCTTGTTGAATGGATAAACGTCCTTTTTGTCAAAAATCGACACCCGGTTCACCGCCGACAAAATTAAAAAAAACCATAACCTTTGAAAAATGTCAACTATTGAAGATTACCCTGCAGCTCCGCTGAAACAAAATTTTTGCTGCGCGCCAATCCCATCGAGGCGGGACGGAGAATGCGATCGCTGCAGCCGGTTCAACGGTTCGGGTCAGTGCGCCTTTTCCGTGATCCGTTCCCTTTGAAGGAGGACCCGTTGCAGCCATTCATTGTCATCTTTAAGGTAGATATTAGCCAGGCGATTGAATTGGGCGGCCTGGCCGATATTCCCTTTCATGAGCCAGGCTTCGGCCAGATAATAGTAATTCCGCCCATTGTCGGGATTAAGGTTTAACGCACGCTCCAGTATTCCGATGGCATCATCGGGTTGTTTGTTTTCTAAAAACATCCGTCCTTGCTCGGTCAATTGTAAAGCGGCAAGGGCACGAGGATTAAGCCCTTGTTTTTCAGTATTTTTCTCTCTCCCACCGTTATCTTGGGTAGTTTCCCAAGATGACGGTGCAGTAGAATGAGTTACAGGGGCACATCCTGAAAGGACCATTAGACATCCAAATATCAACGCTGCGATAAGCGCTTTAAAACGCGTTGAGAAAACCTTTAATCCCATTGATGATCCTTTCGAAAGATTTTCCTTGTCTGTAGACCGGGCAGTAGCCTTCAGGGACATGATTCGCCAGAAAATACTCTTCTATGGGATGAGGGCATTTGTCTTCGACAGCCAGTTGTCTGCTTTCCGAACAGACCCTCCCTCGAACAACGCCCGGCGGCATCCGAAACCACCCCCCTGACACATATTGGGGCAATGCATTCATGAGATCGGCCCAAATGGGCAATGCGGCTTTTGAGCCCGTCGCATTGATCGGAGTCCCATCATCAAATCCCACCCATATCAGGGCCAATATATCCGGTGTGTATCCCACAAACCAGGCGTCTCTATAATCATTGGTGGTTCCGGTCTTGGCTGCAACCGGAAAAGTGATCCCCATTTGCTTTAATACACTTGCGGTCCCTTTCTCTACAACACTTTTCAACAACGAACTCATAATAAAGGCTTTTTCAGGCGTGGTCACCTCTTTGATGCTCATATGCCTTTGTTCCAGAATTTTGCCGTGCTCATCCAAGACCGCCTTTAACGCCAACGGAAATGGCAGCACCCCGTCAGCAGCAAAAGGGCAATAGGCGCGCGCAAGTTCTAACGGAATCACTTCAAAGGAACCCAAGGCAATGGAGGGATAAGGTTTCATCGGGGTCGAAAATCCCAGTGATCTGGCCGTTTTTATAATATGGTCCATTCCCACCTGCATCGCCAAATCAACGGTCGCCAAATTAATGGATTTTGCCAATGCATCCCTGACCGTCACACATTCTTCCATCATCGGCGTATAGTTCTGAGGTGTCCATTCCTTCCCGTCAATTTCATAGGTTTTTGGTTTATTAGACAATATGGATGCCGGTGTGAATTGATCCAATCCACTCAAATATACAAACGGCTTGAATGCGCTCCCGGGCTGCCGACGCGCCTGGGTGATTCTGTTGAACTGGCTCTCACTGTAATTGCGTCCCCCCACCATGGCCAGAACGTAGCCGGTTTTGGGCTGCATAACGATGACCGCGCCCTGCAATTTTTTTTGAGGGTCTGTCCGAGCCAGAGCAGGATTTGATTGCTCCAAGGCCTCCAAGCCCTTTTTCAGAGCGTTTTCCGCCGCCATTTGAACCTGTGTATCCAGCGTTGTATACACCGAGAGACCGAGGCTGGACAAATCTTGAGGAGAATAGAGCGCAGTGAGCTGATCAGACAAGTAATCCACAAAATAAGGCGCCTTTTTGCCGTAAGATGTATAACCGGCCGTTTTTACCGGCAGCGGAAGTGTTGTTTTCAGTTCTTCATCCGAGATCCACCCCTGCTTGTACATGGCTTTCAACACCACATTTCGCCGCATCCTGCACCGGTTTTTATCAACATATGGTGAATAATGATTGGGCGCTCTGATGAGACCGCCCAGCGTTGCCGCTTCAGCCAAGGAAAGCTCATTCACTGGTTTCCCGAAATAGAAAATGGATGCTTCCCCAATGCCGTTTATGGCTTCCGATGCGTTCTGCCCCATGTAGATCTCATTGAGATAAATTTCAAGTATTTCATTCTTTTCATACATCATCTCGATGGTAACAGACATGAACAATTCTTTGAGCTTGCGAATCAGCGTTCTTTTAGGGGTAAGAAAATAATTTTTGGCCAATTGCTGGGTAATGGTAGATCCCCCTTCTCTAAAGGAACCATGTCGGATATCCGTATAGATTGCCCTCAATATACCTCTTGGATCCAGTCCTTTGTGTTCATAAAACCGATGATCTTCCGCGGCCAAAACCGCATGAATCACATTCCGGGGGACTTGATCGATGGAGACAAGCCGGCGCCGCTCCCGCTTTGGCCCGAAAAAGAGCATCACCTCTTCCGGTTCGAGTTCTAAAATCGACATTGGCCGGCCGGTATCTGAATTGACGATGGAGGCAATTCGGTTATTATCAAGCCTGATTTTTACGGGGACGCCCTCTTTGTATCCGGACGGAACTGTAAAATCGTGAAGATATATCTCTATCAATGGCGTCGACATCCGAAGCTCACCCTTCTCCTCGGGCCTATGAGGGACTTCCCGGTACCCCAAATGCCGAAGTTTTTCATTAAAGAGAACGCGATTTATTTTTAGACCGGGGTAAAGGATGGTGGTATCGGAAAAAACTTTGGAAGGGATGCTCCATCGTCGTCCTGAAAATCTCTGATCGATCCGGATTGAAAGATACCAGCAATAGACCAGCATCATGCCGAAGACAAGAGCAATGATCGGCAGATACCACTTAAACAGCCGTTTAAGGGTGATGTTTATGGATTGTTTTTTTTTTGTCAATGGTGCTTATACTAAATTTTTGTACATATTCAGGGCGTGCGCTTCCCCGTGTAACGATATTGGCGTAGTGACTTCGTTATTTCAATGGCTTAGCCGTGGAGGAACCCACGGCTCCCCGCAGGCTCTTTTGCGGGAAATCGCAGCGGGGGCAGGAATGCCCCCGCTGCTAAATCATTAAAATGACCAGACACGGAGACGTCGGAGTGATACAGGGGAACGCACTCCCTGAATATGTACGAACCCTTTGATTTTAAAAAATGCCGACCGATTGAGTAGCACAACAAGAATGATGGCGCAATGGCATATTGAAATGTTAGAGCAATGATGAATGTCGCCGTTGACGTTTTGTACTGAAACCGATGATAAATCCAAGAACGAGCACGCCGGCTCCGCTCAAAAACCACTTAATATTTTTATTCCAAAGAAGCTTGGTTAATTCGTCCTCATATTTCTGAGCTTTTTGGGTTTGCTCAGAAAGTTCCGTCGTTGATGTTTTATATTTTTCTTGAAGTTCTATAAAGTGTTTAGAGTCTTTTTTAAGCGTTTCATAAGTGCTATCAAGGTTTTTCAGCTTTGTTTCATTGGCCTTGAGATCGGTGCTGAGCTTTTTATTATCCGTGTTCAGGGTCTTGTTTTCTTCTATCAGTGATGCGGCCTTGGTCTGAAGCTCATCGAATTTTTTTTGAAGCACTTTTAGTTGAATGGCATTCGGCGTCTGGTCGGTAATAAAACGGCTGATCACCCAGCCTTCCTTGGCGTTAGGCAGCCGCACCATCGTCCATTCGTTTTCCGTTTGCAAAATTTCCACCTCTTGCCCGACACCGAGCAACGCAATTATTTTTCGATCCGTCCCAGGTCCGGTGCGCATGGTTATCGTCATGCTGTCATTGATATAATGTTTTGTTTCAGCCAATGCCGCAGCAGATAAAAAAAGACATATTCCGACAATGCACATGGTTTTGATATATGTTTTCATAAGTTCATCGCTCCAAACCGGTTCACTAAGACGGATAATTCCGAATCGGACTTTGGCGTATCTTCACCTTTTGATGGTTTACGGAAATGAATCATACCCCTTGTGGAAAGTCAACCACCAAATCAAATCGGCTTCGGCAAGTTTCGCTGTTTGTCATTTCTTTCATTTTGTATGTGTTCGCGAATGTGCCCTCATTTTTTAACGAAACCATCTTGTCAAGGATTCCTCGCGCTTTATTTTGACGTTTTCTTTAAAACATCTCTGATTTTCTTTGAAAAATCTTTAAGATTAAACGGCTTTTGAATGAAGCCATTACAGCCTTTGTTCAATATTTCCATTGCCTGCCCGTTAATACTGTAGCCGCTTGAAAGAAGAATCTTGACTTCAGGATCGATTATTTTTATCTTTTCATGGACTTCACTGCCCCCGACATCGGGCATGATCATGTCCAAAATAACCAAGTCGATCTTTTCTTTATTCTCCTGATACATCCGGATCGCTTCTGCCCCGCCTTTCGCTTTAATCACAGTGTATCCAAGTTTTTCCAGCAACTGGCTCGCCACATCAATGATCACCGCTTCGTCATCCACCAGCAAGATGGTTTCGTTTCCTTTTTCAACGGCTTCAGAAACCGCTGAATCTTTCCGGATCGATGCCTCCGATACAGGGAGATAGATTTTAAATACCGAACCATATCCTTTCTCAGATTCAACATCAATATATCCGCCATGCCCTTTGATAATACCATATGCAGATGCCAATCCAAGACCTGAACCCCGCCCCATTTCCTTTGTCGTGAAAAACGGTTCAAAAACGCGGGCCATAGTTTTTTCCTCCATTCCCTTACCGTTATCTTTGATTTGGATCATCACATATTCGCCGGGTATGGGTCTGTATGGGTTATTACTCATGTCTTGATGGGAAACGTTTTGGGTTTGAAGGAACAAATCTCCTCCTTTGGACATGGCTTCGGCGGCATTGACAAAAAGATTCATAAAGACTTGTTTAAGTTGAGACTCATCTGCCTGTACAGCGTGCAAATCTTGGGCGAGATCCTTGTGGATGATAATCTCTTTTCTCGCTCTGCCGAACGTAGCGGCGCTTTCAACGAGGATTTTGTTTAAATTTACAAGTTTTAGCTCATATTTGCCTTTTCTTGCGTACCCCAGAAGCTGGCTGGTGAGTTCGGATCCGCTTTGAATCAGACTTTCAACGGTTTTGAGTCGCTCATAATTGGGATCGTCGGGCCCGACGTCATACAGGATCAAAGAAATATTCCCGAGCATTCCCATCATCAGGTTATTGAAATCATGGGCGATGCCTCCGGCCAGCGTCCCTATCGCCTCCATCCTTTCGATATAATGCAACTGTGCCTCGATCCTTTTTTTCTCAGAAATATCACGAAGAATAAAAAGCGTCCCAGTGGATTTTCCTTCATAATCATCACAGCGCGAAGCACTGACACTCACATCGATTAAACAGCCGCCTTTAGCGCGGCATTTTGTCTCAAAATCATTGCAGGGCGCTGGGCAATCTTCAGGATCCTCAAACATGCCCATGGCGGATTGCTTTTCGAGGTCATGTACAAAGGGTATCTGCCGACCTTTTATTTCATCGGTTGTCCACCCAAAAATCCGGGTGAAGGCCGGACTTACATATTCGACCTTCCCCTCTAAATCATAAGTGACAATGGCGTCGGCACTGGATTGAAGAAGAGAATGATAAATTTCTTCTGCTTTTTTAAAGTCCGCATAAGGTTCCTTGTTCTTCTTTTCATTTTTTCTCGGCTTTTTCTCCATTTGATCTCTCTTTGATATTTCTTCGTTAGGGGCCGCGTTAATCGAGGAAAAGGCCTTCGCTTTTCAATCCATACAATTGTCTTGTTGCGATCGAATTACTTGTATACCAGATTCACATATAAAATCAATAGATTTTCGTCTTTGCAGTCGAATCGAGTGTTGACTCGACCAGGGTCATAGATTCGACTTGACATAAATAAATTTTGATGGTTTCGTAAAAAAGCTGTCCATTGAGCAGCCTTTAAAAACAAGCCCTTTGAAAAATATTTTCAAAGGTCCCAAAACACTCCGAGGGCACACATATCTGAATATGCCGCGCGTTCAAACAGGTCTTGAATTTTTTTTATCGTCCCCACCCGAATGGATCTTCGGGAACCGAATCGGCCTATTATGCAATCCCGCTTCGGTTGACAGAAATTTTTGTCATGCCGCCGAATTGATCAACGAACGATTTCCAGGTCATCTTAAAGCGTTATACTCACCGCAGCATGGCTTTTTTTCGGAAAAACAAGACAACATGATCGAATCGGATCATACGATCCACGCAACATTAAACATTCCTGTCTTCAGTCTTTATGGTAAGATGCGCATCCCCGATAAAAGCATGTTAGATCCCATAGACATTCTTATCATTGACTTACAGGATGTCGGGACACGTGTTTACACCTTCATCTATACCATGTCATATTGCCTGGAGGCTGCAAAAAAGTTCGGGAAAAAAGTGGTGATTCTCGATCGTCCGAATCCTATAAACGGGAACATGATAGAAGGGAACCCATTATCTGCCGATTGCGCTTCATTTATCGGAAGATACCCTATCCCCATGCGTCACGGATTGACCATCGGAGAACTTGCCCTTTTATTTAACAACAATTTCGGCATCGGCTGTGAACTCGCCGTCATACCCATGAACGGCTGGCAACGGGATATGTTTTTTATGGACACCGGGCTTCCATGGATACCACCGTCACCCAACATGCCGTCTCCAATATCTGCGATGGTTTATCCGGGGCAGGTATTGTGGGAAGGGACCAATGTGTCCGAGGGCAGGGGCACCGCGCTCCCATTTGAAATGTTCGGCGCTCCGTTTATTGATACAAAACGGATCCTGTCGGCGTTAGAGGGATACAACCTGTCGGGTATAACCCTCAGATCCATTGTGTTTGAACCGACATTCAACAAATGGAGCGGCTCGCCGTGCAACGGATTTCAGATTCACATTACGGATCCGTATGAATTCAAGCCGTTTATCACGACACTGCGGCTTATCCATGCCGTCATTTTTCATCACGAAGACATGTTTCAATGGAAGCAACCCCCTTACGAATATGAATTTGAAAGACTCCCCATAGACCTTATCATCGGAGATAAAAAAATACGACAACGAATCGAACACTTAGAAGAGATATCCGCCATCGAAGAATCGTGGCATAACGAACTGGAAGCGTTTGCGGAGACGAGCCGGAGCGTTTATCTTTATAATTAACCCCAATCATCCATCGAAATGGCCCATAACAACATCAACTGGAAACGAATGGTTTTTAAAAAAAATAAGGTCTGGCTGGCAACGGATCAGGATCAAAACCCGGTCGTCAAAAACGGAAAGGTTCTGATCAAATATCAGCTTGACCAAGATTATGAATATTGGGTTGTCGCTAAAAATATAAAGCCGATGGATTCGTTACAACGGGAGGCAAAATCTGCAAATAAGAAATCGCCGTCCGATCCTGCCGGGTATAATGAGAAGACAACACCCAAAACCTCATCAAGGCAAAAAACGCTTAAAACAAAATCCGAAAGATCCTCTTCGGTCGAAACGGATTGCGACGACGCCATCTGCATTTACACAGATGGCGCATCTTCAGGAAACCCCGGTCCGTCCGGAATCGGGGTGTTTTTACGCTTTAATAAACATGAAAAAGAAATATCGAAATATATTGGTATCGCCACCAACAACATGGCGGAACTTGAAGCCATTCGGTCGGGCCTTCTGGCAGTAAAAAACACAAATCTTCCGGTACGGGTCTTTACGGACAGCAGTTATGCATACGGCGTCCTTGCTCTGGGATGGAAAGCAAGAAAAAATCAAGCGATCATCGCATCCATTAAAAAAATCCTTTTAAAATTCGATGACCTGAAATTCATCAAGGTTAAAGGCCATGTGGGTATCGAGGGAAATGAAAAAGCTGATGTGCTGGCCACTTCCGCAATAAAAAAATAAGCGCCCGCTCCCGGTTGCAAGGCGCTTATATGCAAATGATAGAGACCCAACACCATTTACCGTCTGTCAACGACGTAACGTTAAGTCGGCAAAAACACTTTTCACCTTCGCTTAAACGTTCGGTACCTTATCGCTTTATTGGATTTTTGTTCACAATAAAAGATAAAAAAGGTTGGGCCGCCCCTTTATTTTATTCTTTTTCGGACTTTAACGTTTCAATTTCTTTTTTCAGTTCGTTAATTTCCGATTTGTACTTTTCGGTGTCATCTGTATCGACTGAAGTGTCGACCGTCTTATCCTCTTTTTTCCAAGTATCTTTGAGTTCGTCAAATCCCAAGTAAAGTGCCAAACCACCACCAAGCAGAAGCATCACCGGAATAGCGCCAGCCAAAAGTTGCAAAAAGGGTTTCCACCATATGGACATGCCAATGAGACCCAATACAGCTCCGACCGCACCGCCTATTAATGTTTTCATAAAAAATCATCCTCCTTTAATTTAAATTATAATTTAATCGGCTTTATTCGTTATTTGCTTTTTTGAAACCGTACATGGCTTTTTTGGTGCTGATAAAAAATAATCGGGAAAGAAAAGATGCTATGTAAATACATATAGTTGTTAATAGCAAATAGAGATTTTGAAAATTATCACAACTTATTTTGTAACGCAAGCTTAATTTTGTAAACAAGAATGTTTATTTGTATTTGTAAATTTTAAGATTTTAGTCTAACATATTTTATTTAATGTTTATTGGAAGATCATATTGGAATCGACACATGTTAAAATGGATAAAAACCAAACAGGCTGCATTCAGAGAAAAAAGAAAGAGAGAGCCCGGTTCGGCCGTCCAAAATGATTATGATCATTATTTCTGCCAACTCCCCGAAAGCATCGGCATAGTATCGAGTTTTTTTCTCAAATTATTTTTCTCCGGTCTTAAGGTGGTGGAAGAGCAGACCCGTGAATTAAACAGACTCCATAAGGAAGGTGTTGTTGTTTACATCACCAAATACAAAAGCTACTTTCGGTTTCTTTTTTATTATACGCGTTATAAGCGGGATCGGCTTCCATTTCCTCAAATCGGTTTCGATTATAACGTGATACTTTGGCAGCCGGTATCACGAATTATTAAAATTGTATCGGCGCATGTCCGTTACTTCATTCAAAACTTCTCATTACCGGATCCTTATCAAAGGGGATATATCCGACAGGAGCTTTTGAACGGACGATCCGCACTCCTTTCCCTGGTTGAACAAAAAGGTTTTCATCGAAGATTTATAAAAGCAAAAACAGATCCGATCCAATACCTTATCGAAATGCAGGAATCCATTGACCGCCCCATATTTCTTGTCCCTTTGCTGATGTTCTTTGATAAAGATCCCCATCGATCGATACCGAGTATCATCGATTTTTTTTTCGGCAGCAAAGAGAATCCCGGAAAACTCAGGCGACTCTTTATCCTTTTTAAAAATCCGGGCAAGGTTTTCGCAGAGACATCCGAGCCGATCAACCTCAGGGCTTTTCTTGATCTTGAGGAAAATCAGAAAAAGAGTGCCGATCATCAGGCATTGGCGTTAAGGCGAACGCTCTTGTCGCAAATCAATCGTCACCGCCAAAGCATCACGGGACCGGTTTTAAAATCAAGAGAAGAGTTGAAAGAAAACATCCTTACAAAAGAGCGACTCCAAAATTTTATGGAGCATCATTCAACAACCCGGAACATCCCTCTCCAAAAGGTTCAAAAACAGGCGAGTGATTTTCTGGATGAGATAGCGGCCGATTATAACATCATTATTATAAAACTGGCCTCAGCGCTGTTAACATGGTTTTTAAATGCCATGTTCGACGGGATCACTGTGAATGAAGATGGTCTTAAACGGGTCAAAAGCATGGCCCAAAAAGGACCGGTCATTTTCATCCCCTGCCAT
The DNA here is from genome assembly GCA_963778575.1 of uncultured delta proteobacterium. GTDB lineage: Bacteria > Desulfobacterota > Desulfobacteria > Desulfobacterales > UBA11574 > UBA11574. The sequence continues at coordinate 63,495 of CAVZUV010000004.1, forward strand.
AAAAGTCACATCGATTACCTGATACTTTCTCATCTGTTATATAAAAACAACATGCCTTGCCCCCACGTCGCTGCCGGAAAAAATCTCTCCTTCTGGCCGATGGGTCCGCTGTTCAGGCGGGGAGGCGCATTTTTTATACGACGGACATTTAAAGGAGCGGTGCTCTATTCGAAAGTGTTTGCGGAATATATACACAATTTACTCTCGGAAGGCTTCAACATCGAATTCTTTATCGAAGGCGGTCGAAGCCGAACCGGCAAAATGATTCTGCCGAAGCTGGGACTGCTGTCGATTCTTCTAAATGCATATAAAAACGGCGCTTGTGAAGACCTCATTTTTTCACCGATTTTTATCGGCTATGACAGAGTGTTGGAAGAAAGTTCATACCTTCATGAAATCGAAGGAAAAGAAAAGCAACCTGAAAATTTCAGGCAGGTAATCAAGGCAAGAAAATTCTTAAAAAAAAGATATGGGAGAATCTATATACAATTTCATGATCCCATATCATTTAAAGAAATTTTACTTCAATACAGCACCCCCATTCAGGATATGCCTCCCAAAGAGTTCAACATTCTCTGCCGCAATCTGGGGCACCGGATGATTAATGCCATCAATGGGGTTTCCGTCGTGACGCCTCACGCCCTTGTTGCGTCAGTCGCCATGAACTGCGCCAAAAAAAGCTTCTCTTTTGATCATCTTTTGTCCCACATTGAAACTTACGTAAACTATCTCTTATCCCAAAAGGTCAAACTGGCGGACACACTCCTGATGGATCAAATAAATACCATAGAACATGTGCTCGACACTTACGTGCAGAGAAAATTTATCGAAAAAGTTTCCGAAAGCCCTGATGCTCTGATTACCGCCGGCTTGTTCAAAGTCAACGAGAACAAGCGCCCAAACCTTGAATACTATAAAAATAACTGTATCTCTTTTTTCGTCCCCGCAGCCATCACGGCCCTCGCAATACTCGTTAAAGACGCCTTTCAATTCTCTGCATCCGATTTGCACGGCGACTATAAATTTTTACAGTATTTCTTTAAATATGAATTTGCATATGATGTCGACAAAACCCCCGAATATTTCGTTCGAAAAAACCTCAAGGTCTTCATCGATGATGCTGTTTTAATGCCGCATCCAAAACTTCCGGACACTTATAATCTGACCTCTTCCGGATTTAGAAAACTTCAACTTTTTTCAAGATTCCTGAAACCTTATTTTGAATCATACTGGATCGTATTAAACTTTTTGATGAAGCATTCTCAAAACTCCATGAAAGCCAAAGAACGGTTGAAAAAAATTGAAACCATCGGAAATCGCATGTATAAGAGAAAGGAGATCGAACGAAAGGAATCCCTTTCCGTAATCAATTATACCAACGGCATCGATTTTTTTGCTTACAATGGCGTGAAAGGTTCGGAAGACAACGAGAAGATATTGTTCTACGCCGATGCCATTCACCGGTATCTCAATTGTATTGGATGAAAACGGTACTCGCTCATGAAGGCGCTCATTCTTGCGGCAGGCCTTGGCACGCGACTCAGACCCTATACCGAAAATACGCCCAAGCCGTTATTTACCCTTGCCGGGCGGCCATTGCTGGACATCATCATCTCCAGGCTCATCGATGCGGGCTGCAAGGCTATTGTCATCAATACGCATCATCTGTATCAAAAGATTAATTTATATTTAACCGGTCAAAATTATTTGATTCCGGTTTTCACCCGGCACGAGCCGGTCATTCTCGGAACCGGCGGCGCCATTAAAAATGTGGCCGATTTCTGGAACGACCGGCCCTTCATGGTCATCAACAGTGATATTTTTACCGATATAGATCTGAAAAAAGTGTATGAATTTCACCTGAATCACCGTCATCCCGCCACACTGGTTCTTCATGACGATCCGGCATTCAACACAGTGACCGTGGATTCGAAGGGCTTTGTCCAATCTTTTGATGACCGGTTTTCACCGCATACGGCCCCTGATCCCCATTCCCATCAGACAGCTTCGTCCAAGATCGAAAACGCTGAAAAACTCACCTTTACCGGGATTCAGGTTCTGAATCCGGAAATACTTGAGATGATACCCGATAATGTTTTTTCAAGCATTATCGACACCTATAAAAACATCCTCTCTCAAAAGAAAAAAATATGCGCATTTATTCCCAAAGAGTCCTATTGGAAAGATCTCGGGACATCCGAACGATACCGTCAAGTTGTTTTTGATGATATGGCGCCGAAAGCTTTCAAAGTCGCTTTCCCCGGAGCGGTAAACCGAAAGATTGTTCGAACAGCGCTTTGCGGAGATGGTTCAGACAGAAAATGGTATCGTTTGACAGACGGGATTGGGTCTCTCATCATGGCCGATCACGGCATCAGGCGAAATGATTCAACCTGTGAAGCGGACGCTTTTGTTTCCATCGGCCTTCATCTGAAGTCCAAGGGGGTCCCCATACCGGAAATTTATCTTTATGATACATTTTCCGGCCATGTATTCATGGAAGACCTGGGGGATATTAACCTTCAAACTTTAGTAAAAAACATCCAGAACCAGGATCGCATTGTTTCACACTACAAAGTGCTCATACAACACCTTGGGAAACTCTCCGTTGACGGCCGCAAAGGTTTCAATCCGGCCTGGACCTACCAGAGTGCCGCTTATACCGAAGATCTGATCCTCGAAAAAGAATGCCGTTATTTTGTCGATGCTTTCTTAAAGAACTACTTGGGGATGAACATCAATTTCAACGATCTCGAAGCTGAATTCAGATCTCTCGCAGAAAAAGCACTGAGGTTTTCCATTCATGGATTCATGCATCGAGACATGCAATCCAGAAACATTATGGTCAAAGAGGATCGGTTTTATTTTATCGACTTCCAGGGAGGGAGACTGGGGCCGATCCAATACGATCTTGCATCCTTGCTGATCGATCCCTATGTTAATTTGTCCCGCGCTGTTCAGAATACACTGCTGAGGTTTTGCGCTGAAATGTTTTCGCCGGTTCTTCGCGTAAATCCGAGCCAATTTCTTTCTTGTTATCGATACTGTGCCGTTACCAGAAATTTGCAGATTCTGGGCGCTTTTGGTTTTCTGACTCGCATAAAGAAAAAAACATACTTTGAAAAATATATCCCGGATGCTATAAAAACATTAAAATATCATCTTTTGGCTTTTCAGCGCGAAGAGTTTCCAACCTTAACATCCATTGTGAGAAAAATTGGAGGTACAGAATGAACCGCATAAAACTCATGGTCAATGGATTGCCCGGTAATATGGCCACGAATGTCGTCAAGCATGCGCTCAATGATCGTCGATTTGAATTGATTTTACAATCATTGACCGGCCCGGAAATCACCGATACGGAAACAACCGTCCATGGCGTTGCTTTCGGTTTGATTCAGCCTCGGAATCGGGACCAGGCCATTTTAACCTTAAAGGATAAAGAAGGTCCTTTTTTGAGTGTGGACTATTCACACCCTTCAGCGGTGAACGACAACGCTCAATTTTATTGCCGAAACGAACTGCCTTTTGTCATGGGAACCACCGGAGGCGACCGCCGGGATCTCGAAAGGACGGTTTATGCATCTTCAGTCCCTGCGGTTATTGCACCGAACATGGCCAAGCAGATTGTCGGTTTTCAAGCGATGATGGAATATGCCGCCGATTCTTTTCCGGATCTTTTCAAAGGGTATTCCCTTAAGATCAGAGAAAGTCACCAGAAAGGAAAGGCGGATACCAGCGGAACCGCAAAAGCCATGGTTCGATATTTTAACAATTTAGGTCTGGCGTTTGCTGAAGATGATATTGAAAAAGAACGCGATCCCGAGATGCAAAAAACAGCCTGGGGCATCCCCGACGCGTTTTTGGGAGGGCATGGGTGGCACACTTATCGTCTCGATTCAGCGGATAAAACCGTTCGATTTGAATTTACGCACAATGTCAACGGTCGAGACATTTATGCCCAAGGCACCCTTGACGCACTCGTATATCTATCCAAAAAACTGGCCGAAGGCGCCCGGGGAAAAGTATTTACGATGATCGATGTCTTAAAGGGCACATAGGATCCAGATTCAAATCAGATTCCGCTGTGTCCCTGCGGCCTCTGACCCTTCGCCCTCCGGGATTGATGATATATCATTGTTGATTGTTCGCCTGCGGCGGCGTTGGGTTAGAGGAGCGTTTCGCTTTAAGCTAAAGACAAACGCTCTTGCCTCTAACCTTAAGGGAACGAGGTTCCCGGTCCTCCGAACGCGCAGCGCCTGCCTCTTTCCTATTTTCTCTTTTCTATTTCCTGCTTTAAGATCGCTCGAAAATAATCATGAAATATTCGCGCCGGCGATCTTTTCCACTACCTCATAGGCTTTTTCGAGGGCTTCATCCAGTTTCTCGGGTCTGCTTCCCCCGGCCTGTGCCATATCCGGTCTCCCGCCGCCGCCGCCGCCGACCACAGATGCAATTTCCTTGATCATCTTTCCGGCATGGAAACGGTCCGTCAAATCCTTGGTCACCACGACGATGAGCAGCGTCTTGGACGTATCCGTACTGCCGAGGACAACGACACCCGACTTTAGTTTCTCCTTGAATCGATCGGCCAGATCTCTCAATGCAGCCGGTTTTTCGACCGATACCTTTTTTACCAGGACCTGTACCCCATCTATGGTTTTGATATCCTCTTGGGCCCAATGCACCGACTGTGCGGCGATCCCGGCCTTTAAAAGTTCCAGCTCTTTTTCCAGCGCCTTCTGGTGAGACAAGATTTTTTCAATTCTTTGGGGAACGGCATCCGGATGCTCTCTGAGCAACAGTGCCGCATCATGGAGACGCTTTATGCTTTTTTGGATGTAATCCACTGCAGCTGCACCGGTCAATGCCTCGATCCGCCTTATTCCCGACGCGACACTCGATTCCCCGACGATCTTGAAAAGACCGATATCGCCGGTCCTATGACTATGGGTGCCGCCACAAAGCTCTTTGCTGAAATCAGCCAGAGACACCACCCGGACCCGGTCTCCATATTTTTCCTCAAAAAGCGCTGTTGCACCTGTCTTAAAAGCCTCCTCGGATTCCATTTCCACAGTCTGAACCGGTAAATTTTCTAGAATTTTTTCATTCACAAGGGTCTCAATCTTATCGAGCGTTTCGGAATCCGGCTGAGAAAAGTGCGTAAAATCAAAACGGAGCCTATCCGGTGCCACCAGTGAACCGGCCTGTTTTACATGATCACCCAGAATTTTTCTTAAAGTAAAATGGAGCAAATGAGTGGCGGTGTGATTGCGGGCCGTCGCCAGGCGCCGGCGATCATCTACGGTCAATGTGACTTCATCTCCCTTGCTGACGGTCCCTTTGATGACTTTTCCCTTGTGGATAATCAAACCGGTGGGATCTTTCACCGTATCGGAAATTTTAATTTCAAGATTGTCCGAGGATATTGATCCCGTGTCACCGACCTGCCCGCCGGCCTCACCATAAAAGGGTGTCGCTTCGGTAACAATCTCGATGGATTGTCCTTCCGACGCTTCTTGAACTTCCTCACCGTCTCTGACCATCACCAGAACTTTTGATTGGCAAGACGCCGTATCGTACCCCACGAATTTGGCCATTATTCCATGCGCTGAAAGATTTTTGTACGCATCGCTGATGCTGGTAAATGCCGCAATGGCTTTGGACCTTTCGCGCTGAGCTTCCATGGCCTGATCAAAGCCTTCGAGATCAAGCCCCATGTCTTCGTCCCTGACAATATCCCTGACAATGTCCACCGGGAACCCGAAGGTATCGTAAAGTTTGAAAATGAGTTCTCCCGGTACCTTTTTTTGGCCCTTTGCCTTTAAGTCCAAAAGGCTTTCATTGAGAAGTCTGAGTCCGTGATCAAGGGTTTCTGAAAACCGAATTTCTTCGTTTTCAATCACATTGGTGATAAACGCCGCCGCTTCGGTCAGTTCGGGATAGGCCGGCCGCATAATATCAAACACGACCCTTGCCGTTTCATGCAAAAACGGCCGTGTGAGACCGATATTCCGTCCATACCGAATCGCCCTGCGCATAATTCGTCGAAGCACGTAGCCTCTGCCTTCATTGGAAGGCAATACACCGTCACCGATAAGAAACGCCGCAGCTCTGCTGTGATCGGCTATGACTTTCATCGCAACATCCGATTCCCAGGATTCTCCGATGTGTTTTTCGGAAAGATCCTCGACTTTGTTCATAATCGGACGAATCAAATCGATGTCATAATTTGTCGGCATATTCTGGATAATGGAAACCATCCGTTCAAGACCCAGGCCCGTATCGATGCTCGGCTTCGGCAGGGGGGTTAATTTGCCCGAAACATCCCTGTCGAACTGCATGAAGACAAGATTCCAGATCTCCAAAAAACGATCGCACTCACATCCCACTTTGCAATCGGGTTTGCCGCACCCGAATGCCTCGCCCCGATCAATATGTATTTCACTACAGGGACCGCAAGGGCCCGTATCCCCCATGGCCCAGAAGTTGTCTTCTTCCCCGAATCGTAAAATCCGGTTTTCCGGCACCCCGATATTTTTATGCCAGAGGTCGTGGGCTTCATCGTCATCGAGATAGATCGAAACCCACAGTTTATCTTCGGCAAGTCCGAAACCGTTGGTCAACAGGTCCCACCCGAATTCAATGGCCTTTTCCTTAAAATAATCCCCAAAGGAAAAATTGCCCATCATCTCGAAAAACGTATGGTGTCTTGCAGTATACCCGACATTTTCCAAATCGTTATGCTTGCCGCCGGCGCGCACGCATTTCTGGGCCGTCGTCGCCCGGACATAGCTCCTTTTTTCTTCACCGAGAAAAGCCCGTTTGAATTGCACCATGCCGGCATTGACAAATAAGAGCGTCGGGTCATCGGAAGGAACCAAAGATGAACTCCTTACAATTCGATGGTTATGTTTTTCAAAATAATCAAGAAATTTTCTACGTACTTCGTTCCCCGTCATATTTTGCTCCATTTTTATGAATCATCCTGGACGTTGTCGCGTTTCTTTTTAGATAAACCTAAGGCTTCTTTGACTCTGGTCAATGTCGAGTTGTAAATATCCGGGTTGTCTTTTAAAAAATTTTGTGCGTTTTGCCGGCCTTGTCCGATTCTTTCGCCATCAAAAGAATACCACGAACCGCTTTTCTCGATGATGCCCGCCGCAACACCGGCATCAACAAGATCTCCGAATTTTGCTATTCCCTCTCCATACATGATGTCGAATTCAGCTTCGGCAAACGGAGGCGCCATTTTATTTTTAACAACCCGCACCCGTGTCCGATTGCCCACAATCTCCTGCCCGTCTTTGATCGAGCCGATTCGACGAATATCAAGTCGGACTGAGGCATAGAATTTCAGCGCATTACCCCCGGTGGTTGTTTCGGGATTTCCAAATACCACACCGATTTTCATTCGAATTTGATTAATGAATATTACCGCGGTCATCGTCTTGCTGATGTTACCGGTTAATTTTCTCAGCGCTTGAGACATGAGCCTGGCTTGAAGCCCCATGTGTGAATCCCCCATCTCGCCTTCTATTTCAGCCCTGGGCACAAGTGCGGCAACAGAGTCGATCACAACAATGTCCAATGCGCCGCTTCTTACCAGCATATCCGTAATTTCGAGAGCTTGCTCCCCGGTATCCGGTTGAGCGACAAGCAGGTCGTCACAATTAACTCCGAGTTTTCTGGCGTAGGAAATATCTATCGCATGTTCGGCATCGATAAAGGCGACAATTCCGCCCTGTTTCTGAGCTTCTGCAACCGCATGAAGGGCAAGTGTGGTTTTGCCCGATGATTCAGGCCCGTAGATCTCAATCACCCTGCCCCTGGGTAAACCGCCGATACCCAGCGCCTTGTCAAGAGCGAGAGACCCGGTGGATATAACCGGTACGTCGATAATCGTACCGCTTCCCAGTTTCATGATAGCGCCCTTTCCGAATTGGCGCTCTATCTGACCCATGGCAGTTTTTACCGCCTTCTCTTTGTCCGGTGAAATGCTCATTTTTCCTCCAATTGATCATCCATGGGGTGTCAGTAAATGTTTCGGATTTTTCGCCCGGTTTGCCGGGGGAAAATATGACTTCTTTAAAAGGTATAAATTCGACCAGGAGATGGTGTAAAGAATCCTGATTTTTTAAAGGATATTATCCATTTTTTACTTTTTTGTCAAACTGTTCCACGGGTTGGGCCGCGCCAAAAGATGTTGCTTGGGGCGGTGCTTCGAGATGCTATCCCAAAGGTGCGCTTGCCAGGTGTGTATAAACCGCGCCTTGTGGTTTCAGTTCACTTTTGAACAATATAATTTTATCGGCGATAAATGTCTCTGTTTCAAAATTTCTAAAGGCCATCAATGCATCACCAAACTTTTTGGTGTTTATTTTCGTCTTTATTCGCCCGATGGTCAGGTGGCCCTTGAAAGGCCGTTTCTCCTGGGGAAAACCAATGTCTTTCAGATTTGAGTCCAGTGTTTTCTGCAATTGCATGAGAACCTCGAGTTGTCCGGTAAGACCCACCCATAGGACGTGGGGGCGTCTTATGTCCGGAAACACACCGATACCTTTTGCCTTAAGGGATATGGATGCAACCCCATCCACTGTTCCGGAGATTGCCTCGAAAATATTATCGATGTCCGCCGCTTGGACATCTCCTAAAAATTTTAAGGTCAGGTGAATATTTTCAGAACGAATCCATCGAATGTTAATCCCATAATCTTTCAGGCCTTGCTGAAGTTCACGAATGCCGGAGGTAATATTCTCCGGAATTTCTGCGGCGATAAATGTTCGTATGGTATCAGGCATTAAAAGTGATGATGTGCAGCGCAGGCGCTTGCGCCGCGTGTTTATAATTTCGGTAACGTAAACTGTGGTTCTCCGATTAAAAATTTGCCGCTTGAAATCCATCTTTTCAGCATTTCGGCGATTTCACGCGCCCTAACGATACTGGATAACGGAGATGTCGGTATTTCTTCGCCCCTGAAGTTGATGTGACCGCTCTTTAATTCTGCATAGCTGATCTGGCCGTAGCTTTTTGAGATGCCTTTGGCATAATCGTGGCCATAATCGACGATCTGGGTGAACAGCTCTTCATCGGATACTGCGGTGTATTGAACGATTTCTTCGTTCAGTATGGGGATAGGAATGCCCAACCCCACGGCAAGCGAACACCCATACCCTTGAATACTGACGCCCATGAGCCACTTGTGGCTCATTTTTTTCAGATCTCCCATCACCCACAGCGTTCCGGCGGCCGCATTGGGAAACCCATTTTTTGTTCTTTCCACCGACGGGTTGTGTTGCGTTCCATGCCATGTAACATATCCGATGCCGCCTCCGAGGAATATTCTGGTGCCGAGGCCGATGGTCTTATAATATGGATCGTTTAAAAGCGGGCTCAGTTGACCGGCGGAGCAATAATTCGCATTTGCTGCCCCGGGTTTCAACGCTCCCATGTATGTATAGACGATTTTATTCGTCAAATTAACGGCGCAGTTATAATTTTGATATCCGTTTCTAGGGTTGCAAAGTGTGGCATTGGGGAGTTTGCTTAAAACAATTTCTTTTTCAAAAAATCTGTTCGGATAGCAGTCGGTACCATAAGCTTCTGCTTTTAAGTAGACTTTCTTTCCTGCAACCAGGTCTTGAATGACATGACCGCCACCATAGTTAAACTCACCCGGATAGACCTTGTTCAGCGGATCATCCTCACAAGGCTGTGTTGCGCCGATATAGCAATCTACCGCAGCGATGCCTGCGTATGCCGACACATTGTTCAGCCACACATTGGATGCTTTAATCCTTGGCACAGCATGACCGAAGTTTATAAATGCCCCTGACGAGCACATCGGTGAAAATGTGCCGGTCGTCACCACGTCCACATGTCTGGCCGCTTCAACCGGTCCTTGTTCTTTCACAATGCCGATAATCTCTTCAGCGGTCACAACGACCACATCACCGGATCTGATCTTCTCGTTAATCATTTGGTATGATTTATTTATCTTATACTTTTTCATGACCTGCTTTGAACCTCATTACTTTAAAGAAATAAATTCCCCGCTGCAATCGAGCGGGGAATCTAAAAATATAGCCCATGATTATACCTGAATCGGATGTTAATGATAAGACTTTATTCTTTTGATTTTGTCTGTAATATTATTTTTTATCCAGGTCGCATCCCACCATTCAACCGGATTCACAAAGGTGTTATGAACCAGTATTGCAAAATGAAGATGGTCTCCGCCGGCCATCCCCGTACTCCCGGTATGGCCGATAATTTCTCCTCTGGATACCACTTGTCCCTCTTTGACATTAAATCCGCTCAGATGCGAATAGGTGCTGAACAAGCCATAGCCATGGTCTATGACCACTGTGTTTCCGTAAATGCCGAGAGAACCGATAAAGATGACCCTCCCATTATTGGCAGCCGGTATCGGAGAGTGCGCCACTGAGGCCAAATCGACGCCCAGATGAACCTGCTGATCGACAACATGCTGTTTATATATATATTTTCGATGATCCGCAAAACCGGATTCTCTTGCCGAATTGGGGAACCTTAAAAATGAATTCTTCCAGTAAAGTTTCCTATCCGAATTGCTGGTGATCTCTAGCAGTTTTTGGGTGTTGGATGCACGAAGTTCACGGTTAACCTTAAGAAACTTGTCGAGCAGCGGCGTCTTGGAATCCGGAGAGATATCAAAATTAAACTCCGGCATTTTCCAATCTAAAAACTTATCTGAAATATGAATCGAAACCTTTTTAAAATTTCTTTTTTTAATGTAATATGCAAACCCGGCTTTGGCCGCATTCCCGGCAAGATCAATCGCCTTGACAAATATTCGTGTGCCCGGCCCTTGTTGATAATTTAGCGCAAAAAAGGCCATGAAGATATTTTTATCCTTAAAATATCCCGAATACCCTGGAAAAAAATTCTCCCCTACAGCAACACCGCTCTTATCGCAAGGCTCTGAGAGTTTGTAAATGACGACACCGCTTCCTCCTTGACTGATATTGTGGATCTTACTGAGAATATTCACAGTTCGGAGGCTGTGGTATCGATAATGACCTCTTTTTCCAGATACGTTCTATTACCGCGCATCCAATTTCGCCAGGAATAATCGGTTGCAACCATCCGCAACATTGCCTTGCCATCCGTCACGCCCAAGGTCTCAGGCGCGATGCTTATGTTAAAAGATGCCGTAAGATCCTTCCCTCCCCTGATAATTCCGGCAGAGGGTAGGTCTTTTTTTAACAGAACCTTTTCTGTGCCGTCCTTGACGAGACCGATCCATATTTTTCGAATACCGCTTTGCGGATCGGACACGGTAACGGAAAGTGATTGGGCCTTGCCGATATACGGGGATGGATTCTCAACAACAATGGACGGTTTTTTGCCTTCGAACTTGACTGTAACAATCCACGCTACAGGCAAAAGCACGATCAGGCAAATCACTAAAAATACTTTCGACTTTAAAACTTTATTGACAGTTTTCAATGGGTTAAATTCATCCTTTCTATTTTGTAACTATCTGTTAATAACAATAAAAAAGATTGTAATCAAGGGCTCTTTTCCATTTTTTCGTTTCTTGACTTTTTTCAGTATGCGCGATAGATATGAAAACGCCGTTCATCGGAGGGGTAAGGGCCGGAAGAAAGGCCTTCGGCCGTTGGAGGTTTGAGGACCGGGAACTTCGTTCCCTTAAGGTTGGAAGCAGGGGTTTTTGCCTTTAGCCTCAAGCGAAGCGCTCCTCCAGCCTGACGCGCCGAAGGCGATAGTCAGAGGGCAGATTAAAACAAGGGGTTTATAATGGCGGCCAATATCGTTAAAGCAGGTAAAATCTCCATCGGACAGGGATCTCCTCTGGTATTGATCTCAGGACCGTGTGTCATAGAAAATTATGAAATGACGTTTAAAATTGCCTCGTTTTTAAAAGCGTTGACCGATCAATTGAATATCCCATTCATATTTAAGGCTTCCTATGATAAGGCCAACCGTACATCCATCCATTCCTTCAGAGGGCCCGGATTAATGGAAGGACTTAATATTTTGAAACGGATCAAATCGGAACTCGATCTTGTGATTATTTCGGATGTTCACAGGATTGCTGAAATTGCCGATGCATCCCAAGTTCTCGATATCATACAGGTTCCTGCTTTTTTGTGCAGACAAACCGACTTAATAATAGAAATTGCCAAAACCGGAAAACCCCTGAACATTAAAAAAGGACAATTTCTCGCGCCATGGGATATTATCAATGTTGTGGAAAAGGTGACCTCCGCAGGAAATCGCCAGATCCTGATCACGGAACGCGGAACGATGTTCGGCTACAACAATCTCGTAGTCGATTTTCGGGGTATAAAAATCATGCAGGATACGGGCTGGCCGGTGATATTCGATGCAACACACAGTATTCAGCTTCCCGGCGGTGCCGGCAAAAGTTCCGGAGGACAGCGTGAGTTTGCCTCAACCCTTGCCAATGCGGCAGTCGCAGCCGGTGCAAACGGCGTGTTTATGGAAGTTCATCCCGACCCCGACAACGCATTGAGCGACGGACCGAATTCACTAAAGCTTGATGACTTATATGAACTGCTTTCCCGTCTCAAAGCCATTCGAAAGTCGCTAAATAACGAATAACATACAATTGTGCGTTATCGCACAATTGTGGTTAAAGTTTAACCATTAAGTTTTCGATATTATAAATAGAAATCGCAGATGGTGTTAGACAGGTTAAAAAGCATAAAACTTCTTCTTCTTGATGTTGACGGCGTTCTCACTGACGGTGGCATCGGTTATAACGACAACGGCACGGAAACAAAGGTTTTTAATTGTAAAGACGGCCTCGGTATAAAACTTCTTATGGAGGCGGGTATTCATCTGGGCATCATTACCGGCAGACGCTCAAACGCCCTTTTCAATCGTTGCAGAGAACTTGGCATCGATCTTATTTACGACGGCGTCTCCGATAAAGCCGACGCACTTAACCAGGTATTGGAACGAACCGGTTGTTCCGCCGAAGAAGTGGCCTATATGGGTGATGACTTGCCTGATCTTGTTTTGATGAAACGCGCAGGGATCTCAATCGCCGTTGCAGATGCCCATGTCACACTTCGTGAAAATGCGGATATCATCACTTCGGCTAAGGGAGGTCACGGCGCAGTGAGAGAAGCCTGTGAAGCCATATTAAAAGCCAAAGGGCTATGGGAAAGCATTTTGGAACGTTTTTTGGTATGAAATCGAAAAAGAATACGCATCGAATAAAGTTAAATATTTTATTGATCTCGATTATTCTTCTTGCATTCGGCGTTATCTTGACCGTGTTCTTAAATTATCGCAATGGTCTGGAAATAAACGACGTTTCCGGGACAATTGGTTCGAATAAAGCGAATATTTCCATTGGGAAGGCGCATCAGACCGCCACACGAAACGGAATAAAGGAATGGAGCCTCGATGCCGCCTCTGCAGATTATATGACAGACAAGAAACAGGCGGTTTTTAAGGATCTTTCTGTAACATTTTTCCTTAAAGATAACACCAAAGTGTATATTACAGCCGACCGTGGACTTTTAAAAACAGATTCCAACGATATGGAAATATCCAAAAATGTTGTGGTAAAATATACACAATTCAAATTAAGGTGTGAAAATTTGTATTACGAGCATAAAAAACAAATCATTTTTTCAAACGTCCCGGTGAATATTACCGGAGATTCATTTCAGCTTGTTGCAGACGCCATGTCACTCAATTTAAACACCAACAAGACTTTGCTTGAAGGAAAAGTTAAAGGAACCTTTCGTGGAGGCATCATACTTTAATCAACATTATTTCAAGCTGTTAGGATATTGGTCCACGATTTTCTGTCTGATTTTGGGCGCTGTGATACATTTTGCACATGCACAGGACATGCCACAAAATCACACGAAAAGAAGTGCTGAAAAAAACAACTTAATTCATGTCACATCAGACAAACTGATTTCTTACAACAAGGCCGGTTATGCTGAATTTATCGGAAATGTCACAGCGACACAAAAAGACACCGTCATCACAGCCGACAGACTCAAAGTTATATTTAAAAAAGATATTGCCAACAAAGGACCTCTTTCTGTAGATGAAGAATCGATTCATGAACTCATTGCCAAGGGGAATGTTAAAATAAAATTTGACAACAGGGTTGCAGTTACGCAACAAGCCGTATACAATACAGACACCATGGTGTTGGTCTTGACAGGAGATGGTTCAAGAATCACCAGCGGAAAAGATTCCATCTCCGGAGAAAAAATAACCTTTTACAGAGCAGACGGTCGTGTGAATGTCGAAAGCGGGAATAAAAAACGCGTGGAAGCAGTATTCTATTCCGGTCAACAGGGAAAAAAGTAAGTGGCAACCTTGTCTCTTGAAAATCTTGTCAAAATATATAAAGGCAAGCAAGTGGTCAGCGACGTTAACATGGAAATTAAAAACGGCCATGTTGTCGGCCTTCTCGGGCCAAACGGCGCAGGCAAAACCACAACCTTTTATATGACGGTGGGAATGATAAAGCCGGACCAGGGACATGTATTTATTGATGATGAGGATATCACGAATTTTCCCATGTATATTAGGGCTCGAAAAGGCGTCGGATATCTTCCGCAGGAGACCTCGGTTTTTAAAAAATTGACGGTGAAACAAAATATCCTGGCGATACTCGAAATGGTATCTATCTCCAAATCCATCCGGGAAAAACAGGCAGAGATGCTGCTTGATGAACTTGGCATAAAACATCTTAAGAACCAAAAGGCCAATCTGCTTTCAGGAGGAGAACGCCGGCGCTTGGAAATAACACGCGCTCTGGCTACAAATCCGGCATTTATTTTACTGGATGAACCTTTTGCAGGCATAGATCCTTTGGCGGTTATCGATATCAAAAATATCATTATCCATCTCAAAAACAGAGGTATCGGTATTCTTATATCCGATCATAATGTTCGAGAAACACTTGAAGTCTGTGACAAAGCCTATATATTAAGTGATGGAAAAATTATCGAATCCGGCAGACCGGAAAAAATAGTCAACAGCGAAACCGCTCGGCGGATATATTTAGGAGACGAGTTTAAATTATAAAATGGCCCTTGAACTCAGACAACAGCTGAAACTCACCCAGCAACTCATCATGACGCCCCAACTTCAGATGGCGATCAAACTCTTGCAGCTATCAAGACTGGAGCTATTGAATACCATACGAAACGAGCTTGAAGAAAATCCGACCTTGGAGGAGGAAATTCACGAGACCGTTGTTGAAGAATCTATCGCTGATCCGGCAGAAACCATCATCGCCGCTGACTCCGATCAAACAAAAGAAGTCACGATAGAGGAAAATATTCCTGATGATATCGACTGGAACAATTATATCAATGAATATAGTTCTTCAGGCAGAACCCATTTCGAAGCCGAGAGGAGAGAATCTCCGAATTTCGAATCGTTTATCGCACACAAAGAATCCTTGCGAGAACATCTGCTTTGGCAACTATTGATGACATCTCCCACGGAAGAAGAAGAGAGAATCGGAAGCCTTATCGTAGGTAATTTAAATGATGACGGATACTTAGATGCTTCAGTGGAAGATCTTGCCGTCATGAGCGGATCGGATGCCGAAAAAATTGAAACAATATTATCTTTAATGCAAACATTTGACCCCGTTGGTGTTTGTGCCAGAAATCTCGGAGAATGTCTGCTGATACAGGCAAAACACTTTTGTCTTGACGATACCATTGTGACCCAAATCATCGAAAATCATCTCAATCATCTCGAAAATAAAAATTACAAGGCCATCGCAAAATCTCTGAAAGCAAATATAGAGGAAGTTGTCGCCGCCGTTCAAGTGATTAAAGGTCTGGAGCCGAGGCCCGGCAGGCAATTCGTCGAAGAGGAACCCCAATACATTAATCCCGATGTTTTTGTTCATAAATTAGACGAGGAATTTGTGATATTGGTCAACGACGACGGAATGCCGAAATTACACGTCAACAATTTTTATAAGAATGCCTTCAAGGAGGATGGAAATTTTTCCGACGATGCGAAAGAATATATACAGGAAAAGATGCGGTCCGCCACATGGCTCATCCGGAGCATCCATCAACGCCAAAAAACGATTTACCGAGTCATGGAAAGCATACTCAAATATCAGCGAGGTTTCTTTGATAAGGGCATTGCATTCCTTAAGCCTATGGTGTTGAGAGATGTCGCCGAAGATATCGGAATGCATGAATCAACCATCAGCAGAGTAACAACCAATAAATATGTTCATACACCGCGCGGTATTTTCGAATTAAAATATTTTTTTAACAGTTCTATTCAGCGTGTCCAGGGCGAAGCCGTCGCCTCTGCCAGCGTTCAGGAAAAAATCAGACAAATCATCGAAAGTGAAAACCCCAAAAAACCTTACAGCGATGATAAAATTTCAAAAATTTTAAAAGAATCCAACATTAGTATTGCCCGCAGAACCGTAGCCAAATATCGTGAGATGATGAGAGTGTTGCCGTCGAACAAACGCAAAGAATTCTAGGGAGGTCATAAGTATGCAAACATCCGTTACCTTTAAAAATCTTGATCCTTCTGAAAATTTAAAGGCATATGTCGGAGAAAAACTTGATCGTTTTGATAAGTATTTATATAACCCCGCAGAAGCAAACGTTGTGCTCTCGGTTGAAAAATTTCGTCACATGGCAGAAATCAACATCATTGGAGACAGGCTGAACATTTACGGCAAAGAAGTGACGGATGACATGTACTCTGCCATAGATATCACATTGGACAAACTCGAAAAACAGATCAAAAAATACAAGCAGAAAATCAGAAAGTACAGAGGCGGGCAGAAACCCAATACAAAAGAAAATATTGCTGAAGACGTGCGATTCGGCGAGGATGAGACCTCTCAAGATATTCTCGTTAAAAATATTGAATATAAACCAATGGATGTGGAAGAAGCGGTGATGCAGATGGGTCTTGTAAACGACAATTTTCTTGTGTTTACGGATGCCAGAACCAACCAGGTCAACGTTCTTTACAGGCGCAAAGACGGCAACTACGGCTTGATTCAGCCCAGTAGCTGATATATTATCGGTGAACATGAAATGAAGATTCTTGATGCGTTGCCCAAGGAAGCAATTCTTGTTGATTTGAAAGCGATCGATAAAAAGGGCGTCCTTGAAGAGCTGGTTATCCCTGTCGCTAAAATTGCCGGTATAAGCAGTGAGGAACTAGTGAAGGTGCTCATGGAGAGGGAGCGACTTGGGAGTACCGGAATCGGGCATGGCATCGGAATCCCGCACGGTAAAATCAAGGGATTGGAATCGTTGATCCTCGGTTTCGGCCGGAGTCAAAAAGGCGTCGATTTCGATTCCATGGACGGGCTGCCCGCCCACATATTTTTCCTATTGATCACACCGGAAAATTCCACGGGGCTTCATTTGAAGCTTCTTGCGCGAATTTCAAGAATTTTAAAAGATGATCTTTTCAAAGATAAATTGCTGCATGCAACGAGCAGAGATGAAATCTATTCAATTATTAAAGAAGAGGAGGAAGAAGAATTTTAATCCCTGTTCTTGATCAAAAGTGAAAGAGCTGAACATATTCATTATTACGGGGCTTTCCGGTTCAGGGAAGAGCAGCGCAATCGATGCGTTGGAAGATGCGGGTTTCTATTGTGTCGACAACATGCCGGTGGCGCTTCTCCCCAAATTTGTGGAACTGCCGGTCGAAAGCAACTCGGAAATCGCAGGGCTGGCATTTGTCATGGATCTGCGGGAAAAAGGCTTTCTTTCATCATATCCGTCAATCTTTGAATCTTTGAAGGAAAAAGGGTATCAATTTAAAATCCTTTTTCTCGAAGCCAATGAAGATATATTGCTAAAGCGGTATAGCCAGACCCGGAGACATCATCCCCTTGCTCAGGGAAAAGGTCTCTTAGAGGGTATCCGTATAGAAAAAGAACAGTTAAAAAACCTTAAATCCGCCGCAGATGAAATTATTGATACTTCCCGTTACAATGTCCACGAATTGAAGGCCGTTATCCGGAATATCGTTCAACAGAGCAAAGATTCCGCTCCCATGAGCATCAACATCTTGTCGTTCGGGTTTAAATACGGTGTCCCCCATGACGCCAGCCTCATTATGGATGTTCGTTTTATTTTAAATCCATATTTTGTTCCAGAACTCAAAGCACTAGACGGAAAAGACGAAAAAGTGAAAGATTATGTCTTAAATAACGACAACACTCGCACTTTTTTAAATAAATTTTTTGAACTACTTGATTATTTAATCCCTTTGTACGAAAAGGAGGAAAAAGCGTATTTAACCATTGCAGTCGGTTGTACCGGAGGCAAACATCGCTCGGTAGCCGTTGCCGAAGCCTTATTCAATCATCTAAAAATACAAGGCAATAAAATCATCATTACACATCGAGATATTGATCTGTAGAAGGAGTCTTATGATAGGAATCGTTATTGTAACACACAGTCAGCTTGGGGATGCCCTTATTGATGCCGCCGAGTTCATTTTAGGGACCCGTCCCGACACCATGGTATCCGTTTCCATAAATTTAAAAGAAAATGTCGACAAATTGCGCAAAAAAATTTCTGAAGGAATAAAAAAGGTTGACCGTAACAAAGGGGTTCTTATTTTAACGGATATGTTCGGAGGAACGCCTTCCAACTTGAGTTATTCATTTCTCGAAGAAGGACGCGTAGAAGTCATATCCGGCGTTAATCTCCCCATACTGATCAAGGCTGCCGATATTCAAAATAAAGAGATGGATCTTTGTGAAGTCGCTGAACATTTAGAAGCTTATGGGAAAAAAAGCATTTCACTTGCCAGCGGAATTTTAAAAGGGAACAAACGAGAATAGCCGGTTTAACGGAGGTGATATTATGAGTGTAAAAATAGCCATAAATGGTTTTGGAAGAATAGGACGCCTGGTTTTCAGGGCATTGATGAATCATGCCGAACTTGAAATTGTGGCGGTTAATGATCTCATGAATTCAGCCACGATGGCCCATCTTCTATCTTATGATTCTGTTCATGGGAGGCTGGGGATGGAAGTTGTCCCGGGCAACGATTCAATAAAAGTCGGCGGAAAATCAGTGGCCGTTACCGCGGTAAAAGATCCTGCCGATCTTGCATGGAAAGATTTCCAAGTAGATATTGTTGCAGAATGCACCGGTCTTTTTAGAGATTATGAAAGTGCATCCAAACACCTTGCCGCCGGAGCTCGCAAAGTGATCATATCGGCGCCGGCTCAGAAACCGGATATTACCATTGTCATGGGGGTCAACTCGAATCAATACGACCCCAGAAATCACCACATTATATCAAACGCGTCCTGCACAACAAACTGTCTTGCGCCGATCGCCAAGGTTCTGTTAGAAAATTTCGGCATCAAAGCCGGTCTGATGACGACCATCCATTCTTATACCGGTGACCAGCGTCTGCTCGACTTCCCCCATAAAGATTTGCGGAGGGCCAGGGCAGCCGCTATGAACATGATACCGACAACCACCGGTGCGGCCAAAGCCGTAGCCCTAGTACTGCCGGAACTTACGGGGAAACTCAACGGTCTTGCCATTCGCGTTCCCACGCCGAATGTATCGCTTGTTGATTTTGTCGCAACCTTGGAAAAAACAGGGGCTACGATCACCGACGTAAACTCTGCTTTCAAAGAAGCCTCGGAAAGTTCCCTTGCGGGAATTTTAGGATATAGCGAACTTCCGCTGGTATCTTCAGACTACAACGGATCAACCTTATCTTCGATTGTCGACGCACAGACAACCTATGCCGTCGGCGACATGGTCAAGGTCTTGTCCTGGTATGATAATGAAACCGGATATTCAAACCGGATGGTGGATCTGGCGGCAATGATTGCAGCGCAACTGTAAATCGAAGATTTTCGATATGGAGATAAGCCGATGGATAACCGCAGACCTTTGATCGCCGGAAACTGGAAAATGTTCAAAACCTGTTCAGAGGCCGTTGAAACCGCTGAATACCTTGTCAAACTCGTTTCGGCGTGCGCCGATGTCGATATCATGATTGCACCGCCTTTTACCGCACTGGCGCAAGTATCGGAAGTGGTGAAGGGAACATGTATATCCCTGGGAGCACAGAATCTTTTTTGGGAGGCCGAAGGCGCTTACACCGGCGAGATATCGCCGGCCATGCTTGTTTCAGCCGGTTGCCGATATGTTATTATCGGTCATTCCGAACGGCGTCAGTATTTTGGAGAGACCGACAAATCCGTGAACAGGAAAATCAGATCCGCCGTCAAGAGTGGTTTAGTGCCGGTGATGTGCGTGGGAGAATCCGAAAATGAACGGGAATTAAAAGAAACCTTTTCAGTACTTGACAAACAGGTTGAAAAAGGGTTAGAGAGCTTTTCTTCCGGCGATTTGAATTCGCTGGCCATGGCATATGAACCTATATGGGCCATCGGAACCGGTAAGACGGCCACCACCGAACAGGCCCAGGAAGTTCACGTTTTTTTACGTACGATAATTGAAAAAAAATTCGGGAATGACCTTGCCAAATCCATGAGAATCCTATATGGAGGTAGCGTTAAACCGGATAATATCGCAGAACTGATGTCCATGCCCGATGTAGACGGCGCACTGGTGGGCGGCGCCAGCCTTGATCCTGTGACATTCAGTAAAATCGTTCAATTTTAAAATCAGACCCAACGAAAAACACAACCATTATGTCGACATTTTTAATCATTATACATGTTATCGTATCTATTGCCCTTATTATGATCATTCTGCTTCAGACCGGAAAAGGAGCGGATATGGGCGCTGCTTTCGGCGGAGGCGGCAGCCAGACGCTTTTCGGCAGTACCGGATCCTCGACCTTTTTGGGAAAATTAACGACCGTGGCGGCCGTTGTTTTTATGCTGACTTCCCTGGTACTGGCTTACATGTCAGGCCATCGTACGCCAAGTTCCATAATGATGAATCAAAAGGCGCCCATAGAGCAGAAGGCAGTCCCGACGGCACCGGGAAAAAGCCCCTCAGCCGAATCCGGAAACTTCACAGCCTGCAAAACCGGCTCAGACAAAATAAGATATTGATAACGCTCTGGACAATACATGTGCCGAAGTGGTGGAACTTGGTAGACACGCTATCTTGAGGGGGTAGTGGCGAGAGCCGTGCCGGTTCAAGTCCGGCCTTCGGCACCATCATAAAGAATTAGCCGTAATATTAACATGTTGCGGCTTTTCTGTTTCTGTGGGGTGCGTATAGGGTGCAGATGGGTTCGCCGGGTCAAGCAGGTTGACATGACGGTTATCCTCGGTCCTGATCCATGAACCGTAAATATCGCATGTGATGTTTATGGAACTGTGACCGACCTGTTGGCTGACGTAATATGGTGACACACCTTCGCTGAGTAAATGGGTACAAAAGGTATGCCGGAACCCGTGGAACTTGATATATCGCAGTTTGGCCTTTGTCAGAATGCGCTTATAAACGCGCCGGATATAATTTTGCTCCATGGCTTCACCTAACCGATCAAATACAAGCTCCGGTACCTCGCCGGACCCTAGTCTTTAGCGCTTCTCTTTTTTGCCTTGTTAGATATCCCTGTAATGTTTCGGCCAGTTGATTTGACATGTCAGTTTTTCGGGTTTTGCCGTTCTTTGGCCGGGTATATCGGCCTCGCCGGTATGATCTTTTAACCCAAATGTAACTTGAATTGAAATCGATATCATCCCACTTGAGCGCCAGTAATTCGCCTAACCTCATTCCCGTTCTCGCGGCCATGAGGAAAAACGGGTAATATTTTGCAAAATGCCTCTTGCAAGTACCAAGAAACAGGGCAAGTTCCTCTTTTGTAAAAACTTCCTCTTTCCCTATTGTCCTCTTTTTCCCGCCGTTTTTGGGAAACAGTCTTTTAGTAATGCCGGAAGTGGGGTTGATGTCTATTAATTCCTCATCGAGCGCGTAATTGAACACCCCTGAAAGCACGTCTTTTATGAGCATGACCCGCTTTACAGAAAGGCTGCTGTATTTTGACAATAGAAAATCCCGAACCTCTCCCCTGCTTATGCTGTCAATTTTTTCGGCTTTGAAAACCGGCAAAACATGATTTTCCAAGATGCTTTCGTACTCATCAAGAGTTGATTCTCGAAGGTTCAACTTAACATATCCTTGGAGCCATTTTTTAGAATACTCTCCAAAAGCGGGGATTGTTTTTTTATCATCAAAATCAAACTCCCCGAGCTTGATCTGCGCCCGAATCGTGCTGGCCACTTCGTCGGCTGCTTTCTTATCCCCTACCCTTCGGGATGTCCTTTTCCCGTTATGGGATACAAATACCCACCAAGGCTTTCCCTTGCCTTTGTTTTTTTGTCTGACTCTTACTCCCATAAGCCCCCCTTTTCTTGAATTTTAGGTTCTTAAAAAACTGTCTTTACCTTCGAAAGACTTAGAAGATCCTCCATTAATTGTGTCGTACCATTTTCTTTTCCTTTTATTCTAAATGCGATTTCTATCTCTTTATTAAAACCCCATTCTGCTACCTTTTTATTGATTTTATCTTCAACATAGTTGGGGAAAGGAATATGTCCTAACTCATGTGCAACAGCAAACCTTCCAAATAACCAGCAATGCTCCGCGTTTCCTTCGTAATAATTAATGTCTCCAAGCTCATGACTAAATCCAACAATCTTTAATTTCTTTTTTTTATCTATAGTTATATTTAATTTCTCTAAATCAAAGCTTTTAACGAAGGCTCGTTCATGTCCATAAACGTAGAAAGTGTTTTTGGAGTTGCGTAATTTGTCGAAAATTTCCTTTTTAAGATTTGCTATTACAGAAGAAAAAATAAAGGTAAAATTTTGACAATTTGGGTGTCTTATCTTTTTGTCGGATGTAAAATTGCAATATAATTCTCTAAATAGTAACTCGGCTATTGTGATATATGATCTACGGTGTTGAACATTATCTTCTGTTAAGAAATTAAAGTTCGTTTTTTTTATAATCTCAAGGATTGACTCATTATCAGGTAAGCTTTCACCTGCTTTCTTCAAATAAGGGATTACCCAATCCTGTAACATAAAGCCCCTCGCTTTCTCCCTGAGTCTGTCCACGGGCAGGGATTAGGGTTATCCTTTTCAGCCGTACGCGCCTATCCCGTGGGGTTAAAATAAAAGCGCCAAGGTTCAACCCCGGCCTGGCAAGGCCGCCCGCGATAACGGGAACCTCGGCGCTTTGTTTTGTTTGATAAATTTTTCATTTTGCCAGATTCGGGTTTAATAGTTATTTATATACGTATACATTTATATAAATACAGAGTCAAATTACTTTTTCATTAATATACATATATTTTTATAAGTGTTTGTCATTGCAATATAAAAAAAATTGGTATAGAGACCCATTATGAAACGAAAACCTTTCACAACCACTATTAAAGAAGACTCCCTTAAAAAAATAAAAAAACTTGCCATTGATTTAGACCGGTCCGTTAATGACCTTCTTGAAGAAGCTATCGAGTGGCTTCTCAAAAAATACGAGAAAAATAGTAAATAATAAGCAACTCACCACCATATATCGTATGGACTTAAATTGTTTTAATATTCCTAATTGTAAACCATTGACAAGGTTTAACCTACAGGTTAAAATATGATTATTACAAAATTGGCCTCTGGCAAGGCCTTTTCTTTATATGCAATAGTCATAAATAATAATTGTCTTGTTCAAGATTATATTGATAGCCTCGAACCAAAAATGCAGAAACAACTATTTGCATTGTTTCAGCTTGTTATTGAGAATGGCCCTCCCAACGATAAAAGAAAGTTTAATCCGATTGGCGATAAGATTTATGAGTTAAAAACTCGGAGCGGTGTTCGAATTTTATGTTTTTATGGAGGCTCCTTATTGCAAAAATCGCTTATATTAACCCATGGCTTTGATAAGCCTCATCAAAAGATTTTAATCCGGGAAAAGGAAAAAGCGGTAAACTGGCATAAAGATTTTCTCAGACATGCCGAAATTATATAAAAACCGATTTAAATCGGAGAAAAGCTATGAAAGCGGAAACCTGGTTTAGAAAGAAATTAGAATCTTTTAAAGATGATTTTGAATTTCGCCTTGAATCTCTCATATTAGATATTACAGATAACATATGCAGAGAAATGGAGCATAGCGAGATCAATCGTGTTGAACTTGCGGAAAGATTAAATGTTTCCCCCCCGGCTGTGACCAAAATCTTAAATGGCAATTCAAATTTCACTCTTAAAACACTTCTGTCTATATCTGATGCTTTAGGATTAGACTTAAAAATTGACTTCAGAAAAAAGAGGTTGATGCCCTTCGACAAGCTTATTCACTCAGTACAGTTGGTATCGCTTCTGCTGGAGAGTGGGAACCTAAAAAGCCACCATTTGAATTTACTTCCGTGGCATCTTCTTCTTCTATTCCTTCTAAATCTGGATATGAATCCATGACAGACACGTTATGAAGCCCTTTTTTGGTGGAGGTTCTATAATGAATATAAGTGAAAATTTCAGAGAAACCCTAGTGATTGAAATAAAATATGTTCTTAAAGCAATGGATCAAGTCAATGATCCGGCCGAAAAACTTTATTTTTTTAGCGGGATTTTCTCTGTTATCCAAAGAATTTTTAATTTCGAGTGCGATTCAGATCTTATTTTTTCTCATCAAGTTCTGCGTCAAACATATGATCTTTTCAATAGCAGACTTCAAGCCATTATGAAAGGAGGAGAAACTATAATTCCATTACAAGAAGAGCATTTTAAGAAACTTTCTCAAATTACAAAAGAACTTGTTAAAAAAATTCAAAATAATGAAGACATAAACGATATCCTAAAAAGATATGCCATTTTAGCATTTACAACCACAGGTAATGGGTTCTATCTGCAACAGAAAGGATTATTAAAAATTAGTACTATTTAAATTCTGCCTTTTTCGGTTAGGCGTCCTACCTGCCGTAGCAGGGTGTCTCACGTGCTTATTTTCACACGCTGCCCACACTTAGCCCTCAGTTCCAGCCGGGGCTTCATCCGCTGCCCTTTCGGGTATTTATCTTTTCAAAGAACAGTAAACCTCCAAATGCTTATTCAAAGTGTACTTATAACCCACCATCATCGCGGCCATTATTGCTCTCGTCTTCTTCCCAAATCAGATTAATCCCCCTCATTATTTCTTGTTGCTCATGCAAAGGTCTCGAAAGAAAATCATCACCAGCGATAGTGCTTATATCTTTCTGTGGTTCCAAAAACCTCAGCCAGGGCCTTAAATTGGCCAGGGAATGAACCTCATATGCCAAAGATCCAACCGCTGGAAAGTTCTTTATTTTTATTGGACCACCATGTGAGGCAACGTGTATCCTGGTTTCTCAGGTTTGGGGGCAGGTTATGCAAATATGAGCCAGCCTTCACATCGATCGAAAAAGACGCTTTTTGCCTTGCTCGTTCGGCGTTAGAAAAGACTTGATTCTTTTTAAGTAGATTTCTGTTCTGTTCGGTCGCTCAAAGTCATTCGGTGGCGAAAGATAAAGACCTTTATCGGAATTTTCTCTACTATAAGCTTGATTAAAGTCTGATAGAAAAGTGTCGAATCGCAAATAGTCTCCATACCAAAAATTCAAAAGATACGGATAGCCCCATTTATAGCGCGTTTGAATGCACGCAGTTGCGAGCGCTGAAATATCATCGTCTTCGATCTCCTGAATCACACGAAAGGTTGGGTTTTGGATCGTCTTTGAGCGCTGCAACGATCACGGCAAACCCCGGACGGTCATAAGTCGGCCAAGATAGAGCTCCGGAAATGGCAAAATAATCTTCTTCGGTTTCTGTATTGCGATAATATACTGGCTTTGGCACATACCGTCTCCCTGTGATCATGGCAATATGATCTGAGGTATTCGACTTTTTATCCCGGATTATTTTGATTACTGATTTTTCATGTTTCATCTTAAAAAACCTTTCTAACTGAAGTCGCAGTCGCCGAAAAATCCGGACTGTGCAAAGGTTAAGCATAGCGAGTCAGCCCGGTCCGGTGATCGCCTTAGTATTTCGCGAATGATCTCTTTTCTCATCACCCGGATTTTTCCGTTCACGACCTGATAGGTGGGTGTCAAGAGTTCCTCGATTAATAGTTCATCAGGCGGTAGCATAGCCCAGGATCAGTCTTAAGCCATTCCCGGCATGACCACCATAGCTGATCCCTTAAAATATAAAATTCGCCGATCTCCGTTGCAGTAGTGGGTCTGGAAGCCACTTCACAGGTATTGCGGAACACCCGGCTCTGTTCATGTAAGGGGCTATTCCCCGCACCGACGCCGTTTGCGTCGACACTGACCCGGATGACCTTTCTCGAGTTGTACTCCATGACCGCCCGGTCCCCTGTCGCAACCGTATCGAGGCCGCCCCAGGCAATCAGCCGTTCAACATAACCACCGTACCGGAAGCACGCTACGTTTTCATCAGCGCCGAACTCGCCCACATCCTGGCCCATGACACCGAATGTATTCGACGGGGGTACTTCACCATGCTGTGCTACATAGGAATCCCATCTTAACCGAGCCCGTGAAATCCACTCTTTTGAAATAAGCTGATTGGCCTTAGCAGGGTATTGCCCCAGAACCATGTAGCTGAAAGCAGGCTCCATGATTTTGTAATATCCGGGCTTTAATGGCGAATATTCCCGGCCGGCTCTCGACTTTTGGCCGTCACGCCTTCCAGAAATTCAGGTAGCTCAAAGCATTCGGCGTCGATCATCTCTCCATCTGCCAGAGGCCGGCACCATTCATTAATCCGCCTTACAGTCGTTTCCCTTGTAACTGCGCCGGGGATCCGGTCTTCGCCGGTGATGACATTCGGATGGTTAAAAGCCGAAAGGTGCACCACGTTTGCCTTCCATCGCGAATCATACGGTAGGCTTCACCGACCTCCGCACGAGGATTGAACATAACCAACATACGTGCATGACCGCCTGACATGCACGATTCTATGCCTTTGTATACCTTGTCGGGAACGGCGTCACCCTCTTTCTATTATAAAAAGCAAGTGGGGGGCGTGTTTTCCTGAAAATTTGGCCTCGCGCTGTGCCTCAGTTCCTGACATGGGGATGGTGACACCGGTTAAAAAGCTCTGGGCCGAGCGCTGCACATGAAGTTTTGTGCACACGTCGATTTTGAAAAGATCCGTGTTTGTCTCAACGATGTTTCCGATCTCGCCCCAAAGCAGTTTCTTCAGGTTGCTTTCCGGAGGGGCCGCGCCGGTGTAAATTTGGGAGTGCGGAAGGGTTTGTAAAACCACACCCCGACCCGAGGGCGCCGTGGGTCTTTCCGGTGGCATTGGCGGATATCGCTACTGTTACCGGGTTGTCCCTCACGGACTCCATAAGAGTCTTGACATCATCCGTATAAGTCTCACCTAAAACCTCTTCACCAAAAGCAACAGGATTACCCTGGAATTCGGCAAAATCGGCACTATCGTCCAGGCCATCACTTAAAGAATTAATCATCCAAGAAAAAAAAGGATTTGGGATCTTTCAAGTCTATCCCTAATTCGCTTTTGGCATTCCTTTGACTCATTACCTATTTCCTCGAACATAATTAATAACGCCTTTTCGACAACGCCAACATGATGCAATTTATATTCAACATCGGCCATTGCAGAAATCAGCTTTCTCGCCTCAGCTATATGCTTAATTGCCGTCTCCTGCCAGGCTCGATAATCGCTGTCTGCTTCTTGTTTAACTGAATCTTGAATCCAATTTAGTTCATCGTTACATCGATTTATAAGATTTGATAGTTGGCGCTTAGCGTCTTCAGCATTGTTTATGATCAGGGGTGCTCAATCGTTCCTGCATCTCGTCTTTTCGTAGCTGAAGCCTTGACGACGGCAACACCTAAACGGCGTTTTGCTTGGCTCACAGCGCCGGGGCTACATTTAAAAAAATCCGCAATCTCTTTTGTCTTTTTCCCTTCACCTAAAAGCTCATTCAGCTTAAATGGATCAATTTTAAGTGGAGTGCCATCTTTCATCCTAAACATGATGCTAAATTTTAGCTTGGGTTTAGCTATCAATTTTGCACCCTATATGCGCCCTGTGGCATTTTTTTAATTGTTTAGTAAATAAATTTAATTGTTTATATAAAATAACCGTCAAGCTAACTCTTTGATTGCTGGGCTTTTAAACTTGTCAAAACCTCATCGACAATGCTGTTTAACTCCTTTTTTCTGTTGTACCTGAATTCCTCAATCCAGGCATCGAATTCAGACTTTCTGATTAAGATTTTGCCTTTAAGCTTGAAACATGGTAAATCTCGGATTTGATATAATCCCTTAATGTAGGAACCTTTAATGCGCTATATGCCTCAAGTCCTTTAAGATCGAAATATTGATCTTTCAGGCTAATAGCGGATTCTGCTATGTCATCCGATAAAATCATCGTCTATACGTCTGTTAGGGCTTCCCTTGCTATTGAAATCAGACCTTTTACATGGAGGATCTCATCGATTAAAATCCGTTTTTTCTCGGCAAGCTTTTTCTGTTCTTTACGGGTTCCGACATGGTCCGGCAATGCTTCCAGTTTTTCACGTGCATCTTGAATCCGTTTGTTGAATGCTCTAATGTCCTGCCGGATATCCTCGTCTGTTAATATGAGCATGTTGCACCTCGGCATGTTTTTTTTTTGAGTCCAAATAGTCGCACCCTAAAGTCTAAAGGTGGTAAAGACTGATCATTTAAGTCAGTCATTTACCCACCCTTTAGGGTGACTGTGTGACATAAATATTTTTTCTAATAAAATCAGCATAGTCAGACACCCATGACTTAAATGCTGATGACTCAAATCAGAAGTTATTGAAATTATTAAACAAGGTTTCATAGTCACACCGTTTTTGACTCAAATGACTTAAATGCCTATTCAGGTAGTTTATAACCGTTGGGATTCCCTTTTCCCGTTCCTGGTAATATGATCACTTTTTTTATTTTCAAAGCCTCAGTAATAGCCCTTCGCGCTTTGGCTTCGCTGCAATTTAATTCAACCATGACCGTTTCTTTTAAAAGCGCCTGGCTTCCGGCATATCCCCCCAACGCTGTCAATGCATTTACAACGGCCTCGACTTGTTTGGATTGTTTGCCCGGTTTCTCACATCTTAAAAATTGCAAGTCCGTGTTCGTTCAAGATAAAATTCCGGCTGTTGCTCATAGTTCCGGGCTTTATCGTGCGTGATCTTCAAAATAACCGAATCCCGGATTTCCTTTCAAAGTCCATCAAGAGCATATTTGAAGCCCAATCCCTGATTGACGCGGCCCCCCTGGTTAAGTTTTGCCGGTTATAATGGTGGCAGATCATCACGGAAACACCGGCTTGATCGCAAATCATGCTCAAACAGTCCAGGGAACGTCTCATTCCCGCGTTGTCGTTTTCATCTTCGCCGTGGTAGGAAATCAGAGGATCTAAAATCAGAATCCCAGCTTCGATTGATAGTAGGTTATCAATGAGTATCTTTTGAAAGTCCTTGTCGGTAAGGCTCCCGGCAAGTCTGCAATCGTTTCCGGCTTTCAAGATAAAGACGTTTTTTGCCCCGGCCTTCATTTCCGGGCAGGCATTGAATATTTTGTTCAGTCTTTTATTGAATGCCTTGAGACTGTTTTCCGATTGCAAGATTAGACTTCTAACCACGTTAGGAATATCAAACAGGCCCCATAAGCCGTTTTCTGGTGGGTTTCCCAAGGCAAACGCTATATAATTCATAAGCAGAGACTTTCCGATCCCCGATGCCGCAGAAACAATTAAAGATTCGTTTTCATCTAAAAGCCCATCAATTATAGGTCTATCTTCAATCTTTGCCTCCGCTATGGAATTGATACATACGGCTTGAATTCTGCATTCAGATTCCCGGCTTTCCGCTTGGATTGCAGCCCGTTCCTCTGCGATTTCGTCAAGCCCTTCATTGCGTTCAAATATCCGATCGTTTCCGCTGATAATTTGCCGGGCTTCGTGCCATGTCTTACCTTGGCATGAGTTATGAAAGCATTGATAAAAGAGTTTTCCCTCTGCAGTCTGTCCAATAGCTGCTTCGTTCCCGTTATGGCTTGGATCAAATATGCAATGCAGGCAATAAAGCGTGCTTGACCCGTGGGTTTTGATTTTAACAACTTCATTCCGTATTTTCCAAAATATGCCGGAACATCAAGAGAAGTCCGTTTGTCGGTTGCACTCTTGCCCGTTGTTCTACAGGCTTGTATTTTTCATTTGCCCGTTTAATGGCTTCCGGTGTCAGTGGCTCAACCATTGTGACCCCCTAAATCATCGATGTAGGCCATACGGTGTGGCCTCGCTTCCCGCCCTGATCCTGCGGTACAGCATCGCCTTTCCGGGCCGTCGTTCCGTATAGCTTCCATATCCGAGCAGGGTTAAAGACCGTGGTGTCGATCGTCACTTTGTCCGTGTTAAATTCTTTCGATAGTCCCACCAGGGTGTTGTAAATAAAATAATGTCCGTCCTTAATAGAAAGGTCTGGAAGCCTAAAAAGAAGGTCAGCCATTGCCGGATATGGCTTTAATGGGCTTTGAGAATCCATGCTCTGACATGACATACCGGGCGACGTGGTTTCGCATTTCTAAGGCTGCTTTCAATTCCGAATCAGACGAATTAATCCCGGAAGGTCTAACCGGGTCAATGTCAACCGGAAACGATCGATAAGTGATAACGTTTTGATCTGAAGTAGTGGTTTCGGCAGGTTTAAGCCGATTGAACGCCCGGCCTATCAATCGCGGGTCTATGACTTGAAGCGTGAAATATATCCCCCCGTGTTTTGCCTTATCGGCTGCTTTAACGGCCTTGCAGAAAGCTTCGTGATCGTCAAAGTATCCAGAGACAACACCTTTTGCGAAATCGTTTTCCCATGCCGATGAATTTCCGTAAACCTTCGGCATTCGGATTTCCAGACTTCACTCGGCTTAACAAAGGTGTCCCAGACTTCTTTGTCGTAAAAATGAGTTTAGAAGGGGATAGTCATCGATTTCAATAAGCGCCCTTTATTTCTCAGATCGGCCATCATATTTCCAGACGTTCAATGTGAGATTCAAGTTCCAGTTCTGTGATTAAACATTCTCTGACTTCGGGTGGCATGATTCGGTCACCGTGGATGATTTCTGAAAATCGTGGACTTGAAATTTTACACTTCTTCGCAAGAGACTTTTTCTTAAAGTTCTCCGCTGCGATCTTCGCCCTAACGAGCTTTAAAAACCTCTCATCAATCATTTTTATCCTCCTTACTTTATAATGCATAATGCATCATGATACATTATAATGGTTAAAAAAAATCACGTTGCAGCTTTTATAATCCTATCAGAAATCTTTTTAATATTTAAAATTAGGATCTTGTCATGCTGTTAAGTGATCCCTCCAAGTCTTTGTCGAGATCCTTTTTGAATGCATTAATGTTGCCGAATGTATTGAGAAAACGATAAGCCGGTTTATCTGTTAACCCAATTAAAGAGGATGGCTTTATCTGCTTCGACCATGGATTTCAAGGGATTATTTATTGGGACTGGTATTTGAAACGAAAGGGGAACGTTAAATTCAACTCGGAGGAAATCCATTATTTCTTTAATCAACTTTATTGAAACTCGGCCATCAGCCAGAGTTTTGATTATGCCAATTTCGATGCAGTTCCAAATGTTGAACAATCTTTTATCGCCAGTCCCTTTGGTATCGGATATGGCTGGAACTAGAAGCCCTTTTTCAACCCAAGATTGAACCGTTCTCAGGGGTACTTTCGAAAAATTTCCTGCCTTACCTGCCAGAAATGATGTTTTTTCAAAAAAATCCTTCAAAATGTCATCCTCCTTATAATAAGTGCGCTGTGCAGCATTATACATTTAGAGCTGCATCTGTCAACAAGAAATTCTTCGAGACAATAAAAAATTCGGCCAATGGTAGGTTAGCTTTTGCTTTTGGGAAAATTTGTCGCCTCACGCTTAAAGAGATGAATAAGGATATTGCACAGAAAACAGGTCACGTGTGCACTTAAGAGTGTGCAAAGTTTTGGGAACGTGTCCAGGTTAATTTGAATTAGAAACGAGACAATTTATCAATTATATT
>CAVZUV010000005.1:0-69565 GCA_963778575.1 uncultured delta proteobacterium
TTGGGGACGTTCTTAACATATTAACTTGCCTCTTTTTTCTTCCCATGATATACAGATACCATGCCTAGACAATCGAGAATAGATGCTCCTGGTGCGCTTCATCATATTATTGCCCGAGGCATTGCGCGAAAAGAGATATTTAGAGACGATACGGATCGCGATAACTTTTTGGACCGACTCCGTGTCATTCTGAAAGAAACTAAAACTGTTTGCTATGCATGGGCATTAATACCTAATCATTTTCATTTATTGCTTCGAACAGGATCTGCTCCGATCGCAACGGCCATGCGGAGGCTTTTAACCGGTTATGCCGTTTCTCATAATCGAAGACACCGGCGATACGGACATCTATTTCAAAATCGTTATAAATCGATTCTTTGCCAGGAAGATGTATATTTGCTGGAATTGGTACGGTATATACATCTTAATCCTTTACGTGCAGGTCTGGTATCGGATTTAAATAAACTGGGTAAGTATCCCTATTCCGGTCATTGCGTTCTGATGGGAAAATTTAAAAACGACTGGCAGGATATTGATAGTGTTTTAAAAATGTTTGACAAAAAGGTCGGTACGGCGCGTCGCAAATACAATGCTTTCGTAAAAAAAGGCATATCAAAAGGAAAAAGACCCGATCTAATAGGCGGCGGTCTTATCCGCAGTACAGGCGGCTGGTCGGCATTAAAAGCTCAACGGAGGGCTAAGATTTATCAAAAAGGGGATGAACGTATTTTAGGTGACGGCAATTTTGTCGAAAAAATTCTAAACGCTGCAAATGAAACAATGAAAAAGAAATATGCCCTTAAGGCGCAAGGGTTTGATTTAGATATGGTGGCCAGGCGAGTTGCCGATTTGCTCCATATCGAATGTGATAGGGTGTGGGCGCCGGGAAAGCATCGTCGGGTTGTTGCGGCCCGCAGTTTGCTGTGTTTTTGGGCGGTGAGAGAATTGGGATTTAGTATGGCATCTTTGTCTCGCAAACTGAACATATCTATACCGGCTGTGAGCCAATCGGTGATTCGTGGTGAAAATATTGCCAAAAGCAATCAATATGTTCTGATCGAATAAGAACTTTATATATTAAGAACGTACCTTTATCATATGGAGAATCCATTAAGGCATGATTAACATGAAAAAAGAATTCGGATCAAATTATGCGTCGATTGCAGATGTTAATTTTACCGCCAAATACCGTGCAAGTTGCCATTGCGGTGCGATACAATACGAAGTACGTTCGGATCCTGTGGATGCAAAAATATGTCATTGTTTGGCATGTCAAAAACTACATGGGGCCCCTATGCAATGGGCGGCCATATTTCACAAACATGACGTTAGAATAACAAAAGGCATCGATCATTTAAACTTTTACAACAGTGAAATCAACAAACACGAGAGAATTCTTCCCTGCAAAGTCAGTTGTGCTTTGTGCGGTACCCTCATTGCCGATGAAGGACGTAATATGTGGCTTGCGTTTCCATCGCTTTTCAACTTTGGGGGTGTATCAAAAGTTCCAATGAAATTCAAACCAACGTGCCATATCTTTTATGGCATGCGGGTTATCGATATAAACGATGATCTGCCGAAATGGTCAGGCCACAAAAATTATTCAGAACTTTTAGAAGATTGAAAGAGGATGGTCCTCATGTCAGTCAGTGATCTTGATGACAAGCTGTTAAATGTTTTTATAGACTGCCCGTACAATGGAAAACGAAAAGAATGCACCTTTGCGGAGATACGAGATGTGGAAATAAACGAAAGGCGTGACTTCTTTGAAAAGTTAAATGAAGACGAGAAAATTACAAAATGGCAGAAGCATTTGGAATGTTTTATGAATGCTATAGCCAGATAAAAGATAGAATTATTGGGGCGCCCCTTAAATTGTAAGTTTCTTATAAACATGATGTAGCAGAATACTGGATTATAAAATTTCTGATCGGATCTAAGATGGACTGAGACAAGTGTATAAAAGGGCAGGGCATTATTGAGGAAGGAGAGTGAGGGACATCCTATGTTCCGTACTCTGTTTGCTTGGAGAAGGAGGTTGTATGTTCAAAAAATTGCAAGGGAAAGTTGGAAATAAACGGGACGTCTATGATTTCATGCGTTTCGGAAATTAGAGGCAAACCTTTATCCTGTAATACAGAAGAATTTCTGAAAATCTCAACTTTTGAAATGTTGAAGAGAACCTGATAATGAATCCTTTCAAAATCTGTACCAAATGTGCATATACATGGAGGGTTATAGACGACTTTTTGAAAGACCCTGCTGTTTGTCTGGTTGGATTCCAGGCCAACCTCAATGAAAATAAACCCGGCTTATACTTGTTCAATCATATTTTGGAGGAAAACCAGTGTGACACGACGATTGCAGTGGATGTGGAAAAGTTCTTGTCGCTGTATAAGGGAACCGTGGATATGGATATCAAATTCGAGACTCCGCTGTGTGAAGGGCATTGTATCCGCGTCGAAGATCTGTCCCGATGCCGGGTCGAATGTAAAAATGCGGTCGCCCGTGAAATCATGCAGGCATTTTCAAAGTGTGAGAGTTGAGATACGGGACGAACGTCCGTATCCTTTTTCAAGTAAACAAGGAGAATCCACTATGCGACAGTTACTTTTCACTTTAATAGGAGTAATATTCTTCGCATCACTGGCTTGTGCTGACAGTGGCATGATTAGCATAAAAAGTTCTCATGATGTCAAGATCACTGCTGACCGCCTCGAAAACAACTTGAAAGCTAAAGGCATGACAGTGTTTATCAGGATAAATCATGCGGAAGGTGCTCGAAAGGTGGGGAAAAAGCTGCGCCCCACCGAACTGATTATCTTTGGCAATCCAAAAGTCGGTACGCCCCTGATGCAGTGCGGCCAAAGCGTAGCGATCGATCTTCCTCAAAAAGCTCTCATCTGGGAAGATGAAGCGGGGCAGGTATGGCTTTCGTATAATGATCCAAAATATCTGGCAAAACGTCATGGAATTAAGGGATGTGTTGACGTCATAAAAACAATTGAGACCGCGCTTGGTAACTTCGCAAAAGCAGCCACAATGCCTTGAAAACAGTGGGACTTCATTAGTAAAACAAAATTAATGCACCGGTTTGATCCCGGTTAAATGCAACAACCAGATTTAACAGGACAAGCGGGATAAAAATTTCACAGGGCACTGCGGGGCAAGCAGGGTTAAATTATTTTTTGGTTTCCGGCAGAAGCCGGCAAAAGACAATTTTCCCTCTCTACCTGCCCTGTTAAATGCGCAGCCTATTTAACCAGGGTGGTCTCTGTGCACTCTGCGAGAGTCAAATTCTCTGCGTGATTTTTGGGGCTGACACAGCTAAGGAAATATCGCATGCGGGCCGGTCGGCTTCTGACCTGCCGACACATAGTCCGGCGCAGGTTTGCCCTTCGGACCAAGGTATCGAATAAATTGATAAATGGCGCTGAGATCTTCATGGGTCATAATGTTAAGGTTGAACCATGGCATCGGGGGGCGGACTTTTAGGGTTGTTGCAAACTCTATCCATCCCTTTTCCGTAAGTTCGTTGATCAACAGGCGAAGATTTGTTCCGTAAGTGGTTCCCCAGGGTCCGCTCCATCCGAAGTTGTCCCCCATCAACCATAGATCCTCAGACACCTTTCCTTCTGATAGTAAATATCCGGCAGTGTGACAATCATTGCAACCCGCTATTCTTGACAAATAGCGTCCCTTTTCTACGATTGCCATTTTAAAGCCGGATTTGCTTTTTAGTGGTTTGGCAGTATCAGACTGCGCTTTATTTAAAAAAAAGAGCCCGAATAAAATAAAACTCAAAAAAACAATACCAACAATACCGGCAAAATTAAATTTCATGGCACTGCCTCCATTTTTTAGGGGATTCGGGTTTAATTCAATATGCGAGTTAAAAAAAATAAGAATTGAATGTCACAAAGAAATGGTTGAAAATAAAAGTGAATAAGATAAAGATTAAGGTAACGAGAGATGCTTTTGAAGAAGCGCTGAATCTAAATGGCAGCTTAATTTGAAAAGAATCTCTGTAACAGCAAATTACTTTAAATCCATTGATCGAGTCAATAAAATTTTGGAACGGATGAAAGGTGATCTAAATTATAATGTAAAAGGAGGGTAATATGTTAAAAAAATCATTGTTTGTATTGTTGAGTGTTCTGATTCTTTCGGGTGTCTGTTTCGCCCAGGCAGACCCTGCCAAAGAGCAAATGAAAGAGACAACGCCGGCTGTAACACAGGAACAGCCTGCCAAAGAGCAGATGAAAGAGACAGCTCCGGCTGCAGCACAGGAACAGCCTGCCAAAGAGCAGATGAAAGAGACAACTCCGGCTGCAGCACCGGAACAGCCGGCATTGGTTTTGGAAGAGATCCATATTTGTACCGGTGTAGAGAATCGGGAGCCCACTGGTGTTGGAACTGTATTTACTGATGATTTGGGCAAAATATACTGTTTTACCAAAATCGGCGGGGCTGAAGGTGAGACTTATGTTTATCATGTTTGGTATTTTGGCGATAAAGAGATTGCAAGAGTTAAACTGCCTGTAAAAACACCATCCTGGCGTACATGGAGTTCTAAAACGCTTAATATGGGATTAGGCAACGGACATGTGGAGATCGTTTCTGAAAGCGGAGCTGTTTTGGGAAAAGCCGAGTTCGAGATACAGGCAGCCCAGAAAGCTGAAGAAGTTGGAAAAACTGAGAAGCCTGCGGTATCCGAAGAACCAAAAGAGGCGCCTAAAGAGGCCCCTAAAGCACAATAAGGAAACTTCCGGGGCGCTTTTCACTTTTAAAGTTCGATGTTTCTTTCTCTCGCAGAGCACGCAGAGTAAAACATTTTTTGTTTCCGGCGGAAGCCGGAAAAAGACTATTGTCTTTCTCTGTGGTCTCTGTGCGCTCTGTGAGAGTCAAGAGTCCTGAAAATGATGGCAAAATGGGGCGAAAGAATTAAAGAGAGCAGAAAAGCCAAATTATGAAAAAACGCGTATATGTCATCGTAATATTTTTGACATTCACCATTCCTTTATTTTCTCGGGCAGACACTTTAATCCTGAAATCTGGCCGCAAAATAGTAGCTTCGAAGTGCTGGCATGAGGCTGGAATAATAAAATGTGAAAAATTCGGTCAAATTATTGGGTTCTCCCAAAGCGAGGTTGATACTGTATTATTTGACAAAAAAGCGGCTGTACCTGCGGACGGTTTTTTATTTGACA
Organism: uncultured delta proteobacterium; assembly: GCA_963778575.1. Classification (GTDB taxonomy): domain Bacteria; phylum Desulfobacterota; class Desulfobacteria; order Desulfobacterales; family UBA11574; genus UBA11574. The sequence goes on from CAVZUV010000005.1 coordinate 5,211, forward strand.
TCTGGGAGTCCGGTATAACAGTGGCAGAGGCCATTGATTTGGCCCAAGACTATGACATCCCTTTGCACAAAGCCGGAATAATCTCCGTAAACAAACATTTCAATCCTAAAATGTGCCTTCCATATGCAAATACCGCAACAGAATTTGAGTATAATGCCCAATTATTGGGCCGGCAAGCCAAGATTGCACTGAAATTTACATTGACCAGCAAAAAGCTTTATTCCATCAGGATGATTTGGTCCGGTCCCGGTATATCCAAAAAATCGGAATTCAGAGATCAAATCGAGGCAATGTTGACAATGAAATACGGGAAGCCGGTTTTAATCAAGGACCACTTCATTTTCAAGACCTATGATTTCAAAATCAACAAATTTTCCTTGGTCACCATGAGACCCGGTGGAAATTATGTTATGCTGGAATATTTGGATAATCGGCTGGTCCAGCTTGCCGAGGATGAAACAACAGCCAAAGTACGAAAAGGATTTACCGGCAACGACAAAGGAAAGTTTTGAAGAACCCATAAGAGTCAGATTTTGATTATTGCTTAAAATGAAAATGTTGCAGAATTTGCGGGACGCCCCTTAAATTATAAGTTTCTATGCTTCACTTCGACAAGCAGAGCTCGCAGAGTACGCAGAAAATTAGTCTCTCACAGAGCTCACAGAGCACGCAGAGAAGGACAATGGTCTTTTTTCCGGCGTCGCCGGAAACAAAAAAATTATTTAACTCTGTGTACTTGGGGCTGGGGTCGGGCCTCTATAACTTTCACAAATACAAGTTTACCTAAAAAAAAAACGGAATTTATGCCAAATGACTTACAACTTTGATCCTGACAAGTGGTATGAAAACGAAATCGCATTTTTCGAAAACAGTTATAAATCAGGGAAAATATCTGAGCAGGAATATAAAGCGTCTTTAGAGGAACTCAGTAAAAGACACGAAGAAATGTGGCGTCGGTTAGATGGAACTTATCAAATCCCACGTGTATTTACCGAGCAGGGCGCAGCCAGATAACGAACCGCCAGACCATCCTTGCCGGCCTGAGAAACATTGATTGAAGGATATCCCCTGTTTTTAAGGACGAAGAGCCTCAACACTTCATCATGAAGGCAATTTAAAAATATTGTTTAACGACCCGAAACGATTCAAACACTTTTGGTCATTTTGAGGGTCCTCCTTCCATTCTCCGTCAACCAAAAATTTATACTCGTATTTCCCGGGGGAAAGCATCACGGTCTTAGTCCATATGCCGTTTTCATTCTTTTTCATGAGATGCTTTTTAGGATTCCAATTGTTAAAATCCCCCATCAGAATGACTTTCTTTGCATCTGATGTTTCAAGTGCGAAAGTGATCTTTCTTCGCTTGATATCCTCTTTTGATCCTGCCTTTGACATGTTGTACCTCTTATATTAGTATTTTTTTGTTACCTCAAATGAGCGTAAACAAAAAGATTCCTCTTTTTATCCTTTGCCGCTCTTTAATCAAAAGAATAGGGGCCTTTTGCAGCCTAGTAAATAATCTAAATCCGCTTTATTCAGAATAGTCTATGCCTGATGCCTTTAAATCCTCTTCGACTGATGATTGAAGTTTTTGTATTGCCTGTAATAATTCACATTTTTTATAGCAATCTGCTTTAGATTGATTTTTTCTGTCGCACGTCTTGCATGGTGAAGCAATCAAAGTACCCCCTATCCGCCAAAACCTTTGAACCGTCGGCACGCTGGTACTCGTGAGTATAACCCTAAGTCATCGTAAACAAAATTGGAAAATATATATGTAATTGGCACTTTTTTTTAGGCCGGAAAATTGTTGTGTTATCGTCAAAAAATAGAATATCCCTTTACAAAGAAATGTCGCCAATAAAACGATAAGTTCAATGGGCGACACTATAAACCTGGGTACAATATCAATTGTGTTTTCCCGCTATTAAAAACCCAACTCATTAGCGGATCATCAGGCAGCAATGCTTACGGGCTTTGTTTCCACTTTGCCTGTCTTGATGACGACTTGCACCGCATCTTCCATTGGATCTTTGAAAGGCACCTCAATTCGGAGCAATCCGTTCTCGTAAGTCGCTTCAGCTTTGTCAGGTTTCACCGGCCAACCCAAAGCCATTGCCGAAACGTACTCAATGTCCCTTGCTGGGGCCAATAAATGTACACTATCTTCGAGGATCTTTAAATCGATAGTCTCCGTTGGTGCTCCAGGGATTGCGAACTCCACTATTAGCTTTCGCTGCTCCCCGTTTGCATACGCTGCTGTAACGGGTGCAATCTTTTTTCGTTCTATCTGCATCTTGACACACTCCTTTTTTTCTGGTTCCCGATTAGTCTGGCTTATTGCCAATTAACTCATCAACTTCTTCGTGATTTCGATTTTAATTTTTATTTTAATTTTAATAACTTAAGTTATGCACGATTATAGCAAAGTCAAGGCAATTCTGTATTATCAGATTGGGATCACATCTTGATTAGTCGCTGTGGACAATTAATGAACGGCAATGATAATTTTGCATCATGGCAAGATCGTGGTATTAAGTTTATTCACCGATATAATTTTAAATTGAGTTGTTTTTCGGCTGTGATTATGACAGAAATATGTAAAGTCGGAGCAGAATATCGACTTAAAAACCTCATGATGAAAAGAGGCATTATGCGTAGATTAACTTTTTTAATGTCAATGATCTTATTGGTATCTTGGTTTTTTGGCGGTTATTTGACAAAGGCTGAAGCAAAAACCATAAAACTTATCAAGGCCGGCGATTTTTTTCCTGAAGTTTCCATGCAGGTGCCGGAAGATGCGAAAGAAAGGACGTATCTTGGTTTAACAAAGGGCACGACATTTACGCTAAAGCAGGTAAAGGCAGATTTGGTACTCGTTGAGATCTTGAACGTCTATTGTCCAATCTGTCAGTTACAGGCTTCGGCATATAACAAATTATTTAATCTCATCGAGAATGATCCTGAAACAAAGGGAAGAATCAAACTCATCGGTATTGCTGCTGGAAACGGAAATCTGGAGGTAAAAGATTTTCGTGATAAACGTAATGTCCCGTTTCCTATTTTACCGGACCAATATTTTGAAATGCACCGTGCTATTGGAGGAAGTCGTACACCATTTACGATATACGTGAGGCAAGATCCATCCGGTCATGCCGGGGTTGTCTTGGGAACACATTTAGGTTCTAATCAGAATCATAAACAATTATTTGTTGAATTGCGCAGATTGATGACCGAGGACCTGGCATCTATTCGTAAGGAGAGTCAGAATAAAGCAGCGGACACAGTTATTGTCAAACCGCTACTTACGGATAAAGACCTCTTGGAAAAGGTAAAGAATATTTTCACCACCTTCAACGGAGAGATAAAAAACTTTCAGCAGATTACCCTAACAAAAGGTTCACGAAAAGTTTTCACCTGCTTTGTTGAACGAAAAGGCCGATCTGAGCGCATTTTTGCAGAAGTTATCAGCCGGCCTCCTCCCTGTGGTGACTGCCATGATATCCATTTTATTTATGTATTTGATACCTCAGGCACGATTCTCAAATTTGTGCCGATTCAGTTGACCAAAAAGGGTAACAAGGCTTGGAACGATGATGAAGTAGACAAAATGCGGAAACGATTACTTGGGAAATCCATTTCTCAACGCCTTCTGTTCGACCCGTATGTAGATGCGGTCTCTGGTGCAACCATCACCTCCGCAGTTATTTTTGATGGTCTTTCCCAAGGGGCGATGCTACTGCAAGAGCTGAAAAAAATGGGGTTGATTTGACATAGTGGCAAAGAACAGCGCATATTGGCGGACGTACTTAAGATATTAAGTTTATTTCCTGTTCGGATTATGTCTTGTCGGTTTTCCTTCCACTCTTTCAATTGGATCGTTTATATAGACTTTTCCCAGTCCAATCGCTGAAGTAATAATTCCACCTCTTTTATCTTCACGAATTCCATCTGTATAACCGAGATCTACCGGAACTTTACCCCTTCCGCCTTGTGCGTCTACTACATATGTCGGGCGAAGGAACCCTGTGGTGCTTCCGCAAAGGTTTCTGCAGATCTCTTTTCCTTTGTAGACATCTGTTCTAAAATGACCTGTCCCCTCAACAAGATCAGCGTAATAGAGATAATATGGTTTTATACCCATTCTGCCGAGGCTGTGTACCAGGTCTCTCATTACATCTGTGTCATCGTTAACTCCCTTTAGCAAAACAGTCTGGTTTCCTAATGGAATGCCCATATCCCTTAAAATTTTAACAGCGCGATAACTTTGGTCAGTTATTTCATTAGGATGATTAAAGTGCGTGTTTATGTAAAACTGCGGATCTTTAAGTGACCGGGGTGTATGTTTTTTCAGCATCTCAATTAATTCTGTGTCTTCAATAATTTTTTGCGGCCAAACGCATGGGACTCTTGTACCGATTCTAATTAAATCAAGGTGTTCAATTTTTTTTAGTTTTTCCAGCACTTCATCCAGTCTTCTTGTTGGGATCAGTAATGGATCCCCACCGGAGATTAATACATCTCTAATGTCTTCGTGAGATGCAATGTATTCAATTCCCTTATTTATATCCTCTATGGATGGATTTTTACGGTCATCACCCACTTTTCGTTTTCTGGTGCAGAATCTGCAATACATTGCGCACTCGTTTGATATAAACAATAAAACCCTGTCAGGATATCTATGGACTATTGTCCTTGGCCCGCCAAGCGGAATATCGCCTTCCTCATCCAGTGGATCTTCTGACAGGTCCATATAATGCTCAAGCTCCTCGACATTAGGGATTGCCTGTTTCCAGATACCGTCATTTATCTTTTCAATGAGGCCAAGGTAATAGCTATTTACTCTCATAGGATATTTGGCGATTACATCCTTGAGTCTGGGATCAACTCTTGCCTTCTGCCCGGTAAGCCATTTCTCCAAATCTTCGAATGTCTTTATTGCGTTTCTTAAGATATCCTTATATGCCATTAACAATGCTCCTTATGATTGTTGATAAGAGTTCCCATTTTAACAAGGGATGTATCAAAAAGTTATAATTGTGTGCGGGATTCATATAAACCGAAACATATGGAAGCCTGCCGGTTCCGGTACATTTTAAAATTATATACCAAAGGTGCGTCAGGTCGTCAACTATCGCTTCGCATAAAAAAAAATACGGGTTTTTCGCTTGCGCGGGGACAAGCTTTGGACAAAACTCACCACTTGATCTTAACGAGCCTGCAATATTCGGGTGGAGTGAACCCATCCGATTGCACAAAAAGTAGTTGAGTGCTAAGAGAGGGTCATTGCCTCCGAAGGGAGGCGAAAGGGCCTGTCATGAAACGAAGACGGTTCACTCAAGATTTTAAAAGATTGACTGTTGTAGAAGCCAAACTGTCTCTATCTGGGATGGGTGAAAGGCGATCTTAAGTATTTGGAAAAATAGCGGATGGAATATAGGATGACTCTAAAAATCTCAGGAGGTTAACACCATGAAATCATTTGGCGCAAAAACGCTCGCTTTTCCGGCTCCGGTCTGGGTGGTGGGCACATATGATCAAGATGAGAGACCCAATATCATGACCGCGGCCTGGGCCGGGATATGCTGCTCCAGCCCTCCCTGCGTCTGTGTTTCCTTGAGAAAGGCCACCTATTCTTACGGCAACATCATCAGTCGGAAGGCCTTCACTATAAATATTCCTTCCGAGGGGCATGTAAAGGAAACCGACTATATCGGCATGATGTCGGGAAAGAACACGAATAAATTCGAAAAGACAGGCCTGACCGCTGTGAAAAGCGACCTGGTGGACGCGCCATACGTGAAGGAATTCCCGATGGTGTTGGAATGTAAGGTCCTCAATAGCACTGAGATTGGATTGCACACACAGTTCGTGGGCGAAATTATGGATGTTAAAGTGGATGAATCCGTTTTGGGTGAAAATGGTCTGCCAGATATTGAAAAAGTAAAACCATTCATCTATGCGTCTGAAATCCGAAATTATTACAAACTGGGAGGATTCATCGGCAAAGCGTTTTCAATTGGAAAGGATCTAAAGACAACGTGATCTATAGGACAGGAATTTAAGGACGCTCTTCATTTTTAAAATTCATTGTTTTTTTTCTCTCACCCCAGTACGATCTGGAGGCCTGTCCCGGTAGTTTCACGGGGACCTACGGGGCAGGCTTCGCAGAAGGAAAGGTGTCAATCGCTTCGCGATAAAAAACATCTGGCAGTGTGGCGGACAAGTGTCTGTGTGTGTCTGTGGCTAATTTATTTTCCTATGTTGAAAAGCTGATATCTTAGGAGGCTTGCAAAATGGCGATAAAAACATGGCAAAGCGATGTGGTCACCATTAAAGTGGATTACGACAAATGCAAAGGGCATGGCAACTGCGCAGACCAATGTCCGGCAGAGGTTTACGAAATTGAAAATGGCAAGGCTGTTCCGGTTAACATCAACGATTGTGTCGAATGTTGCACGTGTGTTCAAGTTTGTCCGGAGGAAGCCATAGAACACAGCTCTTGTGCATAAAAAAGTCTTTTCGTACGAGTTGTGTCTCTCGCAGAGTTCGCAGAGAACACTGAGAAGGACAATGGTCTTCTTTCCTGCGTCGCCGGGAACAAAAAAAGAATTTAGCTCTGTGAGAGGCAAAAGGCCTAAAAAAGAAACCTTCTGGCCGGCCCAGGATAACCTTCAATGGCACCGACGAGATTCATTTAAATGGGAAACATAAAGAATATAATGAATTGTTGAAAAATATTATAGTATTTTAAATTAGATAGACATCTCGTGGGTCGAAAAATGGAGGGGAAGAATGGAAAAATTTTCTAAATCAAAGAAGTATACATTAAAAAAATAATCAATAAAAGGGTGCAAAAACATTTGACATAATTTTATTGGTTTCCATATCAACCAACAAAATCAGTGAGTTAAATAACAGAAACGATTTTTTACAGTGCAAAACAATTTGCACTGTTCCGATGGAGGGACTATGTGAACTGGTTTCGTTTATATAAAATTTTCTTCATATCTAAAGCAAAATCCAGCCTTTTAGCCCTACATTCACTAAAAAACAGAATTTTTATCAACAAAAAGCTTTTTTTCTTTGAATCTTCTTTAACTCGATTAATTCTTCTATTTTATCTACGAATTTTTTCATGTCTACGGGTTTTTTAAAAAATATTCCCTTCTTGGATTTGAATTCAAAATTACCTGAGATAAAGATAAACTTTGACTGGCTGGTTCGAGGATCATCTATGAGTTCTTTGTAAACTGCCATTCCATCCATTCCTATACCTAAAACCATATCCAGTATTATAAGGTCTTGCGGTATTTCACGGGCTATTTTTATTCCGGATTTACCATCCGTTGCATAGAAAATTAATAATTCATTCACAGAAAAGGTACGCATTAAATACTTTTTTAAAAATTCACATACCGACTCATCATCTTCTATTATTAATAATGTCTTTGCCCCTGTGAAATTATTAAGTTCAAACGGGATGGTTTTATTCATATCATATGCTTTGATGTATTTTACGATTTCATCAAAACCCAAGCCATTTTTCCTGCATGAGTCTATAATCTTTTTTCTTATTAAAATATCTTCCTTGTCGAAAAGATCTTTACCCCAGATTTTTGTAGATGCCTTAATCAACCCAAGAGTCTTATATTTTCTTAAAGATTCGAGAGAAAGATTCAAAAGCTTAATTATTTCATTGGCATCGATCAGAATTTTTTCTTTCATAACTTTCTAATTTTAAATGTTCTCATCAATATTGTTGCTCAAGCGGGATGAATACGAAGGTATCTTTCGAGAAGATTCTGATCTGAAGATTTTTAATACTCTGGTGAGTGACAACTTGATTCAGATACTCGTCTTTTTTCCCGTGAATTATAAGAGTTTCGTGCCTCTGTTTGGCATCTTGTTGCCCGTCCGGATCGCATGGTGTGATTTGGCTGCCACTGATGATAGAACACCAAGATCCAGTATGACGAGTCGCATGACAGGCATCGAAACTTTTAAAATTCGGTTCATTTTTTACCCCCACGGTAAAATAATTTGAATTTAACAAAATGATTCTTAAAGCATTTGTTTCTTTTTTATCACCACCTCCCATATATTTTTTAATGACAAGACCGCAAATCGATAGGAAGCACCTCAAAACAAAAAAACCTTTGGGCAAACGTTTCCAAAGGCTATTAAGTAACTTCGGCAGCCCGGCTGTCATAGCTTTCCAGCTTTAGACCCGTGACTTTGCGTCTCCGCCTTTCAACGGATTTGCCCTTTCGATCTGTTTATTTTAAAGACATTATACAAGAATCTGATATAATAGTCAATAAATTAAATGATGAAAATCAGGCTTGTTAAAACCTTACGAAATTTAAAAGTTTACAGCACGCTCCTTTGATTATAAGTTTCTGTTAAGTATAAGGCAGAGGCATATTGGATTGTAAAATTGTAGATCGCTCCTAAAAAATTCACTGAAGGAAACCGCATAAAAGGGTAGGACTCATTGAGCAAAATATTCATCCCAGCCACAAAATCGGAAGGCTGGCAATCGCTGCATTTCTTTCTCTTCCTCTGTGCACTCTGTGAGAGCATATCGGTTGAATAAGGAAAACGCGAGCATGCAATTGAATAAAGTTATAAAAGAAATGTTTTTCCTTTTAGGAATATCAATAATTTCTGCATTCGCGGTAAATTTTATTTCTCCTGCAGGCATCGCCCTTGTAGGTAAATGGGATGAATCGCTCGGTGGTAAAGCGTCAAAAACTAAAGGCTATGTTTTTAGCGGTGAATTGGAAATTAAAGATGTTAAGACCGCAAAACAAATTTATGACAGTGATAAAGCAGTATTTGTTGATGCCCGTTCGCTTGAAGATTTTGAAAGGGGTCATATAAAGGGAGCAGAATCCCTGCCTCTCGGTCAATTTGATGAACTCATAGGAGCGTTTAGAAAGAAATATCCGGCCGACACCTTCATTGTTACGTATTGTTCAGGAAGAAATTGTGACGACAGCCACAGGCTGGAACAACTTCTATTTGACCACGGCTATGTAAATGTCAGCATTTTTATCGACGGATATCAGGGCTGGAAAGCGGAGGGCTTCCCTATTGAATAAAAATCTGAGAAATCTTTTCAATAACGGTTGGATAGAAATAGCATTTCGCTGGATTATAGGTGCAACCTTTATCTATGCCAGCTATTATAAAATAATGTCTCCTATGGATTTTGCTAAAATCCTTTATGGATACAATCTTTTCCCGGAGTTTTTAATCAACCTGATCGCAATTATTCTTCCCTTCGTTGAGCTGATCTCAGGCCTGTCCCTGATTCTCGGAGTCTATCCCCGCTCGGCAGCTTTGATCTTAAACGGATTGCTGCTGGCATTTATCCTTATTTTGACGATTAATATCATGAGGGGCCACGAATTCGACTGTGGATGTTTCTCGGCAAATAAAACAGGATCTCCTATAATGATGGTAGCAAGGGATGTTATATACTTATTGATGGGCCTACAGATTCTTTTGTTTAATGGCATCAGAAAGGGATGTTTTATCCATTCGGATAAAACGGTTTGAACCGGCATTAGCGAGCCATTCCCCGCAGCTTGCTGCGAAGTTAGCGAGCGAATCTAAAATGGGCAAAATACCTTACCGGGAAGATTCCCTGCAGCTTGCTACAGGGTACTCTTCAATTTCGATAACCTCAAATGATCGTAAACAAAGTCATAAGATATATCAAAGGCTCAAAAATACAGGGCCTTACCCCTTGATCACCGGATTATGGTTTTTGAATCAGATCGCGAAAATACCGCAAGACCTCAGGGTGTGCCCAGTTCAGCGCGCCGACAATCTTTTTGACGAGCATTCCATTTTTGTCGATGATAAAGCTTTCCGGTACTCCGGTAGTCCTATAACCCATTCTGATAGCTCCGTCGGAATCGATCAAAGCAGGAAAAGTGAGTTTGTATTTCTTCATAAACGGAGCCACAGCCGTTACCCCCAAAGCATCAATACTGACTGCCAGAATCTCAAATTTTTCACCTTTGAGTTTTTGGTAAAGCTTTTCCATTGAAGGCATTTCATCGACACAGGCGGGACACCAGGTGGCCCAGATATTAATGAGAACTATTTTGCCTCTGTGGTCGGACAGCCTGACCATTTTCCCATCGATGCCGGGAAACGTGAAATCAGGCGCAGGAAGTCCGATCTCGATCGGTACTTGCTGAACAGGACTGTCAGATGACCTGTGTCGATGTAGCAACACAAGGGCCAGCAGACCTGCGATGGACAAAAAAACGAGAATAACAGAGCGATAGTCAATTCGTTTATCTTGCATATCCATTATCGTAATCGAAACGTGGTGATACAGGTATTGCTGTCATTAAACGTTGTTATTATGCCTTTGGCGGTTCGGTCCAGACCCTGAACTCTCAGTCCGATTCTGCGGTTTCTCGGAAGCCAGAGTTCGAAAAAACCGTTTCGCAAAGTGGCAATAGTGCCGTCGACCAAGATATTTCCGTCTTGATCAACCGCTTTTACATAAAACTTCTTTTCGGGTAATTCCGCCTGACAGGAGGACATGTAATGAACGAATCACGTATGCGTGCTATTTATATAGGGCGCTACAGCGATCAGCATTTTATCTTCCGGAAGCGGAATCTTTATGACTTTATCATCAGGGAACTTAAACACGACCTCTCGAGGGGTGACGAAGCTCGTGATCTCCTTTTTGGACCAATTCCATTCATTGGCAATCGCCATCGCTTGAACGGCATCAACATTATTCAATTTCGCTTTATCTGATTTCTCATCGCCGGAGCACGCCGGCAACAGCCAAATTATTCCAAGAATTAGAATGAGTGACAGGACTATGGATTTCATTTGATTCCTCCATAATTTGCATTCATTTGATTTCACAATCGGCCTCGATGTTCTTGTCCCCAGCATCGATCTTGGGCGGTAGATCTCGACCGAAAATCCGCTAATTTTGAGATAGCTTCATACTATAACATATAAAAACGATATGATGCAGTCCAAATTCCTGATTCCTGTCTGGATCTTTTTGAACATATTGATATTATTATGATATTAATTTGAAATTCAAAGACATCACTTTTAAAGTCCAATGTTTTCTTTTCTCACCGCAGTACCATCGATTTTCCCTATTGTGTATGAAATACCCTTCGCATCAAATACACGCGTTGTCGATCAGTTAGGTGCGATTTTTAGTTTTTTCTATTGAAGGCGCTGTACTGATTTCCCTTCACAAGTTCTCCCGCATGAATACAGTATTTTAAGGAAATCAATTAAAATTAGATAGATAGAAAATATAGTCTGGATGGCACACCCATTGCATTTTCTATGTACAAAGTCGGAATATTACACATATGCCGGCTTGTCCCGGTACTTCACCGGGGTGGTTATTTTTATAATAAAGAGAGATAAAGATGATGAAATTATTTATGTTTTTATGTGTTGTTATTATGTTTTTTGGAATTGCAGGCTGTCCTTCGGATGAACCGGTAACCCAGGTTGGCAAATCAAACCTTTCATCTGCACCGGTTGCCTCTTCTGAAGGATCTTCAACCGGAGATAATTCTTTTGCAGTACCCGAGGCCTCTACACTTTTAATGCTTGGTTCTGGTTTGCTTGGTCTTGCTGAGTTTGGGCGAAAAAGGTTTAAAAAACATATGGACATGGGGCGCACATTGTTCGATAACGGTGGCAGGCGTAAAAATCAATTCTCCTATGATGCTCATATTCCGGAACGCAGATCCGGAAAGGACCGGAGAAGTGGGCTCTATAGGCGGTTAAAAACAAGAACAAAAATAGAATAAATTAGACTTCCGGGGTTGAATTTACGCGTTTATTTTTTTTTGCATCAACAGAGATTACCTATGAATTGGAAGGCGTCCAAAAATATATCAATTGATAAAATTTAGGTGTAGTGCTATAAAAGTTGCCTGAGCTGATCGTTTCAAATTTTTAAAATGGTTCATTTAAAAATATATAAATGATTAATTGCCTGCTAATTTTTTACGGAGGAGCTAATGCCAATTTTCGAATATGAGTGTAAAGAATGTTCTCACTGCTTTGAAGTACTTCTGCTGTTTTCCAATGATCCGCCCCCCCAATGCCCCGAATGCCAGTCTAAGGATGTGGCGAAACTAATGTCTTCCTCCACCATGAGAAAGCGAGAAGAGTATACCGGCGCGGGTGGTATGCTTGATCCTATGGTCGGCCCGACTTTTTCGGGGAAATAAAGTTCATTGTTTCTTTAGCCACAGACCCACACAGACAGACACAGACCCCGGTTAAATCCTCCTACGGAGCGCTGCTAACGCAGCATTTAACAGGGCAAGCAACTACTATTTTTTATCTCGAAGCGATGGCACTCTCTCCTTTGGCCACGTCGGCCGAAGAAGATGTCTGTGTGGGTCTGTGTGGGTCTGTGGCTAATTATACATTCTTTGCGAGAGTCCAATTCTCTATTGAAAGGATGAAACCTTCGGAGACATTTCATGGCTATTGAAGGAAAAGATTATGAAGATCTTAAGCAAGCAGTAGTGCGTCTCGAATTTCCCAGCTTCATTTCAAAAATTACCAGCTATATAGAAAAACCTGTTGGAAAAATAATCGACAGCTTGCCTGTCAAGACATCTCAATACATACAGGATGCGGTAAAGGTTACCTTAAAGAATCTACTATCCCTCACCGTAAAAACAATGGACAAAGAGTTAATGCGCGGCGCATCGACGACTGCGCATAAAATTGCAAGCGGTATCAGCGGTGCTTTAGGCGGTGCCTTTGGGTTGCCTGCCCTTGCTGTGGAACTTCCGATATCGACATCGATAATTTTACGTTCGATTGCCGATATCGCGCGGAGCGAGGGAGAGGACATTTCAACACTTCAATCAAGGTTGGCCTGCCTCGAAGTTTTTGCTTTTGGCGGGAAATCCGATACAGATGACGGGGCTGAAACAGGGTATTTCACGATTCGCGCTGTCCTGGCAAAAGCGGTGAGCGATGCTGCCAAACATATTGCCTCGAAAGGTCTGACGGAGAGTGGCGCTCCGCCTATTGCAAGATTAATCTCCCAGCTTGCGTCTCGCTTTGGGACGGTCGTTTCTGAAAAAGTATTTGTCCAGAGTGTACCGGTCATTGGCGGCTTTGGCGGCGCGACCATCAATCTTTTGTTTGTTGACCATTTCCAGGAAGTCGCGCGCGGGCATTTTACTGTTCGACGGCTGGAAAGAAAATATGGAAAAGAAAATGTAAAAGAGGAATACCTGAAAATCTTGTCGGAGCATATGAAAAACGCTTAAAAAATTCAATTAAAGCCATCTCTCACAGAGCACACAGAAATAAGATTTTTTTGTTTTCCGGCGGAAGCCGGAAAAAACAACGCACCCCCCTCAGTGAACTCTGTAACCTCTGTGAGAGTCAAATTCTTTGTTTTATGAAAGACACGTTATCGTAATGTTAGAGATGGCATTCCGGATATTTTTTTGATAAAGATTATAAGAGTCCTTTTAGACGGCAATTTTTTTTAAAAATCAACTTGAATAGACAAGGAGGGCGTGATGCGTTGGAAACAATTTTTTACCCCTGTTCAGTCTATGAATTCCGAGAAAGCCAAAGAATTTATGGCCGGGAAAAGCCTGGATGAATTTACCCTGCTGGATGTTCGTCAACCCGGCGAGTACGAAAAGCATCACATCCCCGGTTCAAAATTGATCCCCGTTGGCGAGCTTGATAAAAGATTGGACGAAATCGATCCGGACAAACCGGTGTTGATCTACTGAGCTATGGGCGGACGAAGCCGGGTGGCTTCGCAGATGCTTGCCGGTAAAGGATTCAATCAGGTCATCAACGTGTCCGGCGGTATTAAGGCCTGGGACGATCCCGTGGCTTTCGGATCCGAAGAACAGGGACTGGATCTTCTTACGGGAAACGAATCCATTGAAGAGACACTTGTTGTTGCCTATTCTCTTGAAGCTGGTTTGCAGGACTTTTATCTTACCATGATCGATAAAGTGGCCGCCAATGAGGTCAAATCCCTGTTTCAAAAGCTATCCGATATCGAAGTGCTCCATCAGAACCGCATATTAAAAGAATACATTCAGATCACCGGAAAAGAAATCGATCGGGACACCTTTGAATCGGGACGGGTGGTAAAGGCCGTGGAAGGGGGACTGACCACTGACGAGTATATCCGGTTATTCAAACCGGATTGGGATACGGTGTCGGATATTGTCGGTCTTGCCATGTCCATCGAAGCGCAGGCGCTGGATCTTTATACCCGGGCTGCGAATCGCAGTACAGATGAACGCAGCCGGGGTGCGATGAAAAAAATTGCAGAGGAAGAGCGCGCTCATTTAGAGCAACTGGGAAGGTTGATGGACACACTATTATAACCTTATTAAAATTTGAAACGCTCAGTTAGGGGATAACATAAAGCCGTAAGCTAAAAGGAATTAACCATGGCCAAACATCTGGTACTTGTCGGCGGCGGTCATGCCCATATGATGACCCTTGCCAATATTCATGCATTTGTGGCAAAAAGCCATCGGGTAACGGTCATCGGCCCCTCCGAACACCATTATTATTCCGGTATGGGACCCGGTATGCTGGGAGGGACCTATTCGCCGTCCGATATCCGGTTTGCGACGAAACATGTGGTTGAAAAACAGGGTGGCGTTTTTGTGCTGGGGAAAGCTGTTCGCGTCAGACCCGATGAGAGACAAATTGAATTGGAATCCGGAGAAACCGTTAGTTACGATGTGGCTTCCTTCAATGCGGGCAGCTATGTGCCGCGGTTGAACCTTTCGGAAGATATTGAGAACATTTACACGGTCAAACCCATTGAAAAGCTCGTGGAAGCGCAAACCAGAATCAAGGAACTGGCGTCACAAAAACCCATCACTATCGGTATTATCGGGGGCGGACCTTCTTCCGTGGAGATTGCGGGAAATATCTGGCAGTTGACATCCGGGTACGGCGCAAATCAACCCCGCGTAAAAATCTTTGCCGGCAAGGATCTTATGGCCGAATACCCGGAGGGGGTAAGAGCCCGGATTGAAAAATCCCTTAAAAGACATGGCGTAGAGATCCATACAAACGGTTTCGTTCAAACCATTGAACCTCATGGCATCATCCTGGCGTCCGGAGAGCGATACGATCTGGATTTGATCTTTCTGGCCATTGGCGTTAAGCCGAACGCCATATTTGAAAGATCCGGCATCCCGATTGGACCGGATGGCGGAATGCGGGTCAATGCCTATCTGCAGAGTATTGCCTATCCGGAAATGTTCGGCGGCGGTGATTGCATTTATTTTCAGGACCAACCCCTGGACAAGGTGGGGGTATATGCCGTTCGTCAAAATCCGGTTTTATACAACAACCTGATGGCCGCGCTGGAGGGAAAACCGCTTCAGGTTTTTAGCCCGGGCGGCGATTATCTGCTGATATTCAATATGGGGGGCGGGAAGGGGGTTCTGCGAAAAAAAAGGCTGACACTCGACGGAAGAATCGCATTTATCGTCAAGGATTACATCGACCGGAAATTCATGAAAAAGTTTCAAGCGATCGAGTGAAGAAGTTTCATATGTGGATCATATCATTCCGAGACCCAGCGCCGCAGAAATTCCTAAAAGCATGATGGAAATCAGGATTCGGATAGCGCGCATGGTCACCTTTTTCATGAAACGGGCGCCAATAAATGCACCGAAAAATGCCGATCCGGTTGCCGCAAAGAGCAAAGTCAGATTCCATGTGCCTTTTGCTTTGAAGAAATAAGAACTGTAGACGCTAAGGCGGGTGACGTCCACAAAGCAAGCGATTACCGTGCTGGTCGCGATATACCCTTCTTGAGACAATCCTGCTCTCAAAAGAAACAGGCTTCTCAATGCCCCTTGATTGCCCGAAAGCCCTCCAAAGAATCCGCTCAGGGTTCCGCCGATGGAAAGATATTTTCTGTCAAAGGAGACCTTGGAGAGTCGCGGTGAGAATTCAGCTATGGAAAAGACCGCCAGCAGCATGGCGATCACGACCTTTACAGGGGTAACCTCGAAAGACTTTTCAAAGAGCTGGTAGACGAACAGCGGTTTTAAGCCTGATAATAAAAGGAGAGCCTTTGCACCGAAAAAGGCAAAAATGATAGCGGGAATTCCGAACCGGAACAAAACCCCCTTGTCGGTGAACTTGCCTACCAGGAAGAGCTTGAAAAGGTTGTTCAGGAAGTGGACAATGGCGGTCAGGGCAATGGCGACCTCCACAGGGAAAAAGATCGCGAACACAGGCATAAGAAGGGTGCCGAGACCAAAACCCGAAAAAAGGGTCAGACAGGAAGCAACCAAAGCCGCAAAACAGATGACAACATATTCCATCTCGTAAACCAGCCTACCTTTTTCAGAGCTATTGAAATTTATCCTAATTGAGTGATTCCGCTTTCAAACCGAAGCAGAAACCGAATAAAATAGGCCACGTTTTTTGCTACGAAATGGATACCCGTCCGCCGGGCAAATCCTTGATCTGCCGCAAAAACCGGTCCTCCTGCAATTATTTTTGTTTTTGACGGGAGGTTTCTGCTGATCATTAAAATGTTTTCCTCTGAATCAAACTGGAGTACGGTCAATCCGAATAAATCAGGTTGGTTTTTTTGACATTCGGTGATGATTTTGTCAGGGGTCACAAGTAGTCCGAGTTCAATGATGTCAAGGCCTGCTGCTTCAGAAAACATGCGGATAACTTCGAGTCCATGCCCCAGGCCATCGTCAAGGGTTGCCGTGACCATCGACGGGGGGGTGTCCCATACCCCCGAACAACCTGTTTTCTTTTTCCAATCACGCAAATCCCCGGCTGCTTTTTCAAGCGCCGATCTGGAGGGCAGCCCTTCTGATTGCCATTTTCCGGACAGTTCCTCCAGTTTTACCCGTAACTGTTTTTTGTAATCAGGAATCTAATTCACCCTTTGGCTGTTTTAAAAATTTAAAATATATAATATGCTAATGAAAAAGTGTCAAAGATGAAAGGGGAATTCATTTGCAAGCACATCCAAAAAACGGAATGAAATGGGAAAGAAATGGCCGCAGCGACCACTGAGACGCCGCTTAAAAAACGGATAAAACGGCATGTGATCGGTCGAAAAAGGCAGTTTTTTGCGGCCATCGCACCGGGCCTTGAAACGATTTGCCAAGAGGAGCTGAAAGGCCTCTTGCCGTCCGGAACCCCCCTGTCGATCGTCGAAGGCGGGATTAAATTCGAGGCGCGGCTTCACGACTGCTACCTTGCCAATCTGAACCTTCGCACCGCCAACCGGCTCCTCATGCGGATCGAGTCGTTTCATGCCGCTAATTTTCGGAAACTCGAAAACAACCTGGTCGCTGTCCCCTGGGAGCTTTTTATACTGCCGGGCGCCCCGACCCGCATCCGCGTGACCTCCCGGCATTCAAGGCTGTATCACAAGGACGCGGTTGCCGGGCTTGTTCAGGCAAGTATTGCCTTCCGCTTTGCGCAAAACGAATTCTCAGCAGGAGCCGCCGTTGGACCGGCCATCACCCAGCAGATCTTTGTCCGGTTGTCCGATAACCGTGTGACTCTGTCCATTGACAGCAGCGGCGATCTGCTTCACAAGCGGGGCATCAAACCGCGCACAGCCCAAGCACCCATTCGAGAGACCCTCGCCGCCGCCGCCCTGATGCTTTCCGGATATACCGGGACAGAACCGCTTGTAGACCCCATGTGCGGTTCCGGCACATTTGCCATCGAGGCCGCCCTGATTGCCCGGAAGATTCCACCGGGAAGCTTCAGGAATTTTGCTTTCATGGAATGGCCGTCGTTTCAACCCAACCGATGGCAGCATATGAAACAGGCGGCAGAAAATAAGATCGTTCGAACAGACACCCCTTTCGTCTTTGCTTCGGACCGGGACGACCGGGCGGTTTCAAGACTTAATAACAGCGTGACGCAACACGGCCTGTCCGGCATCGTCGCCGTTTCTACCCGGGATTTTTTCGATCTTTCGCCAAGTGAACTGACAAACCAAACCGGGCTGGTGACGCTTAACCCGCCGTATGGGCGACGGCTGGGATCGCGACGAGCCAGTGAAGACCTTTTCCTGTCCGTCTGCGAGAGACTGAAAAATGAATACAAAGGGTGGAAATTTGTCCTGATTTCGCTCAATCCCCGCCTTGCCGGATTGCTTCCTTTCAGATCGACCACCCATCTGCTGCCGCATGGCGGGCTTAAGGTCGCCCTGATGACCGGGAGGATTCCTGACAAAGGGACTTCCGAGACCCCTTAAGATATTACGTTTATTAAATTAAATAAGCGTTGACTTAAGAACAGGCTCATGTATTTTTAAATTCAACCCTATGATTCGTTACCAAGTGGAAGGGATACATGTATAGACCGGGTGCTTTGCACCCGGATGCAAGTTCAACGTTGAAAGCACTAACGTGCTTTTGCCTTTTCGGCCTGTGGCCGAAAATTCAAGCCACCCGCTTTGCGGGTGGTAGTTGACTTCTTCCGCCGCGCTGACCGGCTCTGGCTGATGTTTGTCGCATACGGAAAAGAGCTGACTTCAGTCGATGAAAAAATCGATATTTGTTCCGAACTGGAATCAAGGCATGCGAAAAAAAATAACCACAGGTATATAGTTGATATTCCGAGGATTTATCCGCCTCGGGCAGATTATTTTTTGAGCATAACGCCGAAATCGGGCAAAAAGACCATTTATGGATGGACAATAGTTAGGGTTTCCGGGCTGCAGTACGGCACGCCGGCAGGCGCATCATCAAGGGAAAAGGAGTTGTTGTAAATGTCCAGATTTGGTGAAATCGGTTTAACCGTGGCACTGATCCTATCCATCGCCGGCGGGTGCTCCGGAAAACCACCCGACGAGATCAATCATGATCCCTCCGGGCTCAGGGGCTGCCCCAAGCGCCCAAATTGTGTTTCGTCGGAGGCAAAAGACGAGCGGCATGCCATCGAGCCGTTTCATCTAAAAGGGGATCCTATGGTCAGTTGGCCCATTATCCGGGATGAAATCGCTTCAATGCCCAAGTGGCGAATTGTCAAGGCAACCGGCGACTACATCCATGCGGAATGCAAGAGCCGGATCTTCCGGTTTATTGATGATCTTGAACTATCCTTGAATTCATCCAATGGGATCATCTCGATTCGTTCGGCATCCCGCACCGGCTATTCGGATTTTGGTGCAAACCGCCGGCGTGTCGAGCTTCTTCGGAGCGTGCTAAGAACCAAAAAGGTCATCGAATAGCCGACAGAGTAATATAGGAGATCTGCGAAATGGCTGTAAACTACTGGCTGATGAAATCGGAACCCGGTGAATTTTCGATTGCGGACTTGAAAAACAAGCCCGGTCGGACCGAACACTGGGACGGTGTCCGGAACTACCAGGCGCGCAACTTTATGCGGGATAAAATGCAGATCAGCGATCGCGTTCTGTTTTACCACAGCGGCGTCAAGGCTTCGGTGGTCGGCACGGCAAGAATTGTTAAGGCCGGATATCCGGACTTCACGGCATGGGATCCGAAAAGCAAACACTTTGATCCGAAAAGCACTCCTGAAAATCCGATCTGGTATATGGTGGACATTTGTTTCGAGAGTCAATTTGCCGAGCCGGTTCCTCTGGCAAAACTGAGGACGGTCCCCGGGCTTGAAAACATGCTGCTGCTGCGCAAAGGCATGCGTCTTTCGATTCAGCCGGTGACCGCTGAAGCGTTCGATATCATCGTAGGGATGAGCGGTTTTTGATATCGCGCTTGAATGCTGAATACAGGATGTCCCCCCGCTAATTTTTATTTTGAGGTGCAACATGGGCAAAGACAATCTTTTTTCTCCGTTTAATATCAAAAACCATGTCCTTAAAAATCGTATGGGTGTGGCGCCGATGACGCGTATGTCATCCATAAATGACAGTATTCCCCGTCAAGATGTTTTGGAATTTCTGGTCAGACGGGCGGAAAATGGCGCGGCAATCGTTTACACCGAGGCGATCGTCACCGATTATGAAAGCGCTCAGGGTTATCCGGGACAGGCCAGAATGCTCACCCAACGCCAGATTGATGCCTGGAAACCGGTTGTCAAAGCGATTCAGGATAAAGGGGCCGTAGCCATCATGCAAATGTTCCATTGCGGACGGATCGCATGGCAGGAGATCAATCCGGCAAACCGGGTCATAGCGCCGAGCCCCATTCAGCCGAAACAAAACAATCGTTTGACGGGAAAACCGTATCCCCTGCCGGATGAGATGACAACGTTTGACATCGACCATGTGATCACCGGGTTCGTAGAGACCGCAAAAGGAGCTGTTGCGGCAGGATTTGACGGCATTGAGATCCACGGCGCTCATGGATATCTGATAAATAGCTTTTTAAGTGCCTATGCAAATCAGCGGACGGATGCATACGGCGGGACAATTGAAAATCGCTTTCGATTTGCAAAAGAGGTGATTCAGGCCGTGCATCATGTCGTTCCGGAAGATCGCCTTTTGACTTTCAGAATATCGAATTGGGGTGTCGTTGACATGGAAGTATCCTTGTTTGACAGTAAAGAGGAATGGCAGGAATTGATAAAGCTGTTGTCTAAACAACCCATCGATGCCATCTCGGTATCGACGTATCGATACAAAGACAAAGCCTTTGGAACGGATCAGGACATGGCCCGGATTACGAGAGACGTCACTGATTTGCCGTTGATGATTTGCGGTCAAATTTTTGACAGAACACACGCTGAGGATGCGTTGACGAATGCGGATATTGTCTTGAGCGCCAAATCGATGCTCCTTAATCCGAATTGGGTGGAAGATGTGAGATCCGGAAAAGAACTCCCGCTATATCGTCGGGAGGATGCCAATGTCGCCTACACCGACCAGCCGCTGCCGTGACGGCCTTGGCCGCCGAACACGGCGCGACAAGTCCGGGAATTTTCAAATCGGTTGCAATGGGCGAATGCCGCACTGAATGAGACCTTGATTTACGGATAAAGACGGACAATGACCGGTCTCCGTTCGACGTGCGCGCCCTAAGATCAGACGTTCATTTTAAGGTAAAGTTGAAATAATGAGAATTTACGATCATTGTCTCCCCATTTTTTTGGCATTAATTCTGGTCATTTTTTCCGCGTCATTGCCGTCATCGGCCATCGCGGAATCCCCTGTGACGTCTGAATCCGGCAGCCAACCGCAACCATCGTCCATCTGGAAAGCCGATGTGGGCGGCGGATTTAGGAAAAATATCATGAACGCCGGTTTAACTGCCGGATCAGGGTTTGGCCTCAACATTTTAGGAAGTATGGAGTCTCATGAATTAGCGCTGGTATACGGTCACATGGGGTGGATGGCAACCGATGTTATGTTTAAGCATCGATGGTATGAAGGCAATTTGGAACTATGGGGGGAAATTTTTGGCGGCGAACAACATCATCCGGAACCGGCCGGTGTATTTGGGCTCACCATAGGGCCTCGATACCTTTTTATCACTCACAGCCGCTGGGTTCCTTTTATCGATGCAGGCGCAGGCGTTTCCGGCACGGATATCGGCGAACCCGATTTAGGCTCAACATTTGAATTCAATGTTCAACTCGGTGCCGGCACTCATTATTTCTTTCTGGATGATATCGCGCTGACCCTGCAGATTCGGGGAATTCACCTGTCGGATGCGTACATTAAATTGCCGAACCACGGGGCCAATGCGCTCTTATTTTTAGTCGGCGCAACCTGGTTTTTTTAACATAGCGATCAAAACAGGCGTTTCAGAAAACAGGGGCTTAATCTTCAAAATACTCAATGTATTCCTGCGGTTAAAATATTCCCCTTCCTTGAACTTGAACAAAAATGAGCATTTTTCAAAGGTCTCAGGGTGCTTTGCCATACGATCGCTCTTGTCATTGAGGGTTCAAGCGCCGGTGAGTTTGGTGCAGCAAAACAGGGCCCAGTGCGGCGGCAATGCCCATTGAACCGAAGGTCAACCCCCAGGACAATGACGTCGCCCCGCCACCGGTCAGGTCTAAAATCATGCCGGCAGCCACCGACCCCAGCGAAGCGGCGGCAAATCCTCCCAGAGATTGGAGGGCCATGGTGGCACCCTGGCGTTCGGGTTTTGCCGCCGTGATGACCCCGGCATGAATGGCTGCAGAATCCCCCTGAAAGAACAGGGTGTAGACCAAACACAGGATCACCACGGCATGGTATGGGAGCCGCGCCGAAAATCCAATGGTCATCGCCAAAAGGCAGGAGACTCCCATGATCGTTGTGACCACCCGGCGCCGCCCCAGCCGGACGGCCAGCTCGCCGCCGGCAATGCTGGCCAGCATGCCGCCGATTCCGGCCACGGCCATTACCGTTGTGGGTGCCATCAAGCCTGTCGGCGCTTTCTGGAGGGTGATACTGAAGCTTAAAAAAGCGACCAGCCAGGACCGGGCCGCAAACATCTCCCACATATGGCACATGTAGGCAAAGATGTACGCCCGAGCCGGCCGGTTTTTCCAAACCGGCCGGAAATCGAAAATATGGACTTTTGTGGTTTCAAGAACTGCCGATGAAATGGATTTTGGTTTTAATACCCAAAACGCCAGAACAAGAGAAAACGCCGATCCCATGGCGGCAATGTCAAATACCTGGTTCCATCCGAACCATCTGAATACCTGGCCCGCGAAATAAAAAGAGACACTCACTCCCAGCCCGAAAAAGGCCGTGTAAAATGAGATCGCCCGGGGCTGGGTACTTGATTCCAGACGATCGATGAGTGCTTTCAGACCGGGTATAAATGTGCCGGCAAGCCCGAGACCACTCAGGCACCTGAAAAAAAGGGCCGACCAGAATCCGGAAGCCATAAAAGCAAACCCCAGGTTGGACAGTCCGCCCAGTGTGGTGAAGATCAGGTATATCCGGCGGGCATCGACCCGGTCGGTGAGACCGGTGAGCAGCGGCACGGCCGCGGTATAACCGGCAAAATAGATGCCGTTTATCCATCCGGCCTGGATGTTTGACAGATCCCACGACTTCAGAAAGTAAGGCAGCAGGGCCGGAAAAGCAAAAACCCCGAGCATACCCAGAACCTCGGCTCCGCACATGGCGGCGATCAGAATAAAAGCTTCGAGGCTTGATGTTTCCGTATCCGGGGGCAGGCTTGGCGTCATTTCTTTGTTCAGGAAAGCATGATTGAAATCACTTCTAAACGTTTAGTCCATCATAATGTTGTGCCGAGTTGTTAGAATGCAAAAATATAGTCTAGGGGGTTCCGGGTCCAAAAGCAAGGAAATTTAGAATCGATACCTCCCGGCTGTCCGAAATGGGATCGGTCCGTTGGAACTTTATGATATCATAGACAAAACTTTTTAAGAGCAGGCCCAATAAAGACGCAGATTCAATCTCAAAAAAGTCTTTTCGCTCGATATCGGCGTTGAGCCCTCGTCTCAAGTCTTCGACATACTTGAGTATGCGTGTCGAAGACTTGTCCGCCTATGGAGGATCATGTTAACAGGCGGGGCGGGTTGATCCTCGGCCTGGTTCCCATTTTGTCATTGAAAAAAAGACACTTTTCGATTAATGCGCAGTTTGCCATTTTTTTTCCTGCCGCCGGTTATATTTTTCGTGTTTTGAATTGTGATACGTATAACCAATTAGAATAATTATAGGTATTTATACCATAATCTTTAGAATAAAAAATGCTTTGATTCAAAATATTACAGGCAAGACCGGTTCGGTGTTATGACAAAGACAAACAAAATATCAGATTCAAACCCCCATAACTCCGTTTCAAAAGATCGGTCCGATGATGCCGTCTCCAGTGCTGCAACCCTGTTTGTGGTCAGTGCCGTTCAGTTCCTGACCCCTTTCATGCTGTCTGCCGTGGGCGTTGCCCTCCCTGCGATCGGCAGGGAATTTTCAGCCAGTGCGGTTCAGCTCGGACTGGTGGAAACCGTCTATATCTTCGCCTTTTCTCTTTTTTTGATTCCGGCGGGACGGCTGGGCGATATCTATGGAAGGAAACGAATCTTTACCATCGGCATTGTCGTGTTCACTGCGGGAACCGTTTTGATATCACTCGCCTTTTCCATTAAAAGTTTTATTGTATTCCGGTTTTTTCAAGGATGCGGCGGGGCCATGATCTCAGGAACCAGCGTGGCCATCCTTTCTTCGGTTTTCCCAGCGGCCAGACGGGGGCGGGCCATGGGGGTCATCGTGGGATGTATTTACCTGGGACTGTCTCTGGGTCCGGTTCTTTCCGGATTTATGGTCACCCATCTGGGATGGCGCTGGATCTTTTATCTGGGGGTTCTGGTCGAGCTTTTATGTCTTCTGCTCACTGTTTTAAAACTGAAGGGCGAATGGGCCGACGCAAGGGGTGAGCGTTTTGATTTTGTGGGAACCCTTCTTTTTGTTGTCTCCTTATTTAGTCTGATTTACGGCACCCTCAACCAGAAAGAGGGCGGGATTTATCTGGTGCTCATTGCATCAGGAGCCCTGGGACTTCTGATATTTCTCGTCTTTGAATACCGGTGTTCATCTCCGATTCTGGATGTGGGGCTGGTCATCCGTAACCGGGTTTTCGCATTCAGCAACCTGGCCACCCTGATCAATTACGCCGCGTCTTATGGCATCGCTTTTTTTTTCAGTTTGTATTTGCAAGTGGTCAGGGGGTATACTCCCGAAGGAGCCGGGTTGATTCTGATCATTCAGCCCGTGTTTCAGACGGCGCTTTCTCCGGTGTTCGGAAGACTGGCCGACCGGGTTTCGCCGGCGGGTCTGGCCACTTCCGGCATGGCCGTGTGTACCCTGAGCCTGGGTCTGGCCTCCCGATTTCATGCCGGAACACCCATGAATGGGGTGATGGGAATGCTCGCCCTGATGGGCGTCGGATTCAGTCTTTTTTCATCACCCAATACCATCACGGTGATGGGGAGTGTTCCTCCCAAAAGCTATGGTATTGCATCCAGTTTTCTGGCCACCATGCGGACCATGGGGATGCTGTGCAGCATGACCATCATCACCATGGTGTTCAATCAGATCATGGGAGACCATCCGGTGAGTGCGAAAACACAAGTTTCTTTCCTTGCCAGTATGCATCGCTGCATGATGATCTTCTGCTTGCTTTGTGTGGCCGGCGTATTTTGTTCCATGGTCCGCTTGAAAAAAAAAGCGACGCTCGAGGAATTGGGTCAACCCGTGAATCCTGATTAAAATCATGGCTATGAGAGAGTGCAACTCGAATGAAAATATCGCCGGGTCTTCATGTTCGGATCGTATTAAAGAAAGACCAGCGGTCCGGCAAATTGACGGAAGGTATCGTGAAAGACATTCTGACCAAATCGCCGACTCACCCTCACGGCATTAAAGTCCGTTTAGAAAGCGGCGAGGTCGGGAGGGTGAAGGAAATATTAGAATAAGCGACTACCGGGACCAATGAACGCCTCAGGCTTGTAAAATGTCCGGGGCAGGGCACTGTTAAAGTCAAGGAGGGCAGCATGAAAAAACACTGGACAAAAAAGGGTCATTATTTATCCAAAGGCATGTGTTTACTTGGGGCGATCGGCTTGGCGCTTTTGTTTGTCGGATGCGGAAAATCCGGTGCAAAACAAACGATCAGACAGGAGCCGCTTGGGTATAAGATGGATGCGCTCAAGCCGTACATTTCCGAGCAGACCATGCGCGTTCACTATGGCAAACACTATATTGGATATGTGAACAAGGCCAATCAGCTGCTGAAAGGGAGCGCCTTTGAAGGCAAAACCGCCGATGAGATCATCGCGCTCACAGCCGGGAAAAAAGAGTACGCTGCGGTCTTTAACAATGTCGCCCAGGCCGTAAATCATGCTTTTTTCTGGAAATGCCTTAAACCGGGCGGCGGAACGGTCAATCACGAGGCGGCTGACCGGATCGTAAAATCTTTTGGAAGCTTCGACAAATTTAAACAACAGTTTTTAGAGGCGGCCAACAGCGTGTTCGGTAGCGGTTGGACCTGGCTGGTCCTTGACAAAGAGACACTAAAGATTGTTACGACCGCCAATGCGGACACCCCCATCGCCCACGGGTTGAAGCCGCTCTTCACCGTGGATGTCTGGGAACATGCCTACTACCTCGACTATCAAAATCGCAGGGCAGAATATGTTCAAAATGTACTCAATCACCTCATCAACTGGGATTTCATTGCTTCCCAATTGAAACCGGCAAAAATGTGATTATTTTCCGAAAATATGGCATTGGACCTAAAATAGATCACTGAGCGAAGCCGCTTAAAAGGGTAGATCTTCATTAAGTCAAAGCTGCCCCGAATATATTTTTGCCCTGACCAATTTATTATGATTGTACTGAATTCCGTCATCAAAAAATTCAATACGGTTACGGCGGTCGACAACATCACCTGTCGCATTGCGAAAGGTGAATATTTCGCTTTGCTCGGTCCCAACGGCGCCGGCAAAACAACGGTCGTTCGCATGCTCCTCGGCTTTATCACACCGGATTCGGGCAGCATCTTTATCGACTCAATTCCCGTTTCCAATCCCGAAGCCCGCAGGCGAGTCGGATATCTGGCCGAGCATCACATGATTCCCTCTCATCTTTCCGGCCTGGAATATCTGCGCCGGCACGCGTCTTTGATCGGGTTTTCCGGAAAAGATGCCTTGATGGAAGCAGACCGTCTTTTGGAGGTGGTCTCCATGAAAGGCAGGGAGAAAGAAAAATCAGTTGCTTATTCCAAGGGCATGAAACAACGCATCGGCCTCGCGGCGGCGCTGCTCGGGCACCCCAAATTGCTGATACTCGATGAACCGGTGGCAGGTCTCGATCCCATCGGTATCCGGGATGTCCGAAATATTCTTGAGAGCCTGCGCGACGACAATGTTTCCGTATTCTTGAATTCCCATCTCCTTTCGGAAGTGGAAAAAACTTGCCGGACCGTGGCCATCATGAACAATGGAAAAATCCTCGTCAAGGATTCGGTTCAATCCATCATAGGGGACGGCGAGACGCTGGAGGATGTTTTTATAAAATACATACAAAAAGAAAAATGAATCATTTTTTAAAAATTACCGGCTACACCATCCGCGACCAGATGCGGAACAAAAGCTTTTATGTTCTGCTGGGGCTTTGCCTCCTGTTGGTTCTGATGATTCGCGGATGTTACGGCGGCCAATATGTGGTCAACGGGAAACTGTTGGACAACACGATGGTGGCGTGGTATGTTTCAAAGATCGTTTTTCAGGTCATTGCGTCCGGTATGTTCCTGATCGCCATCTTGCTGTCGATGAAAATATTCAGCAGAGACCATGAAGACGGAAGCCTGGTATTGTTTCTCTCCCGGCCGGTTTTCAGGCATCAGTATGTTCTCGGCAGGATCGCCGGCACATGGTTTTTGTGCCTGGTTTTCATGTTTATTCTTCACGCTGCGATTTTTTTGACGGTGTGGGTAAAAACCGGCAGCATCATTCCCGGGTATCTGGCCGCATCGCTGGTCTGTTCGATCAACCTTCTTTTTATTGCGGTTTCGGTGTGTTTTTTGTCTCTTTATTTTCCGGATTTCATCAGCGCGGTTTTTACCGTGGGAATTTTATTCGTCGGCTATATCTCCGATGGCGGTTACCAGATCTTAAACAGCCAAATTTTAAAGACCGCGGTTCCTTCGGCGGCCGCTTCGCAGCCAGCCCTGTGGCGAATTTTATACCCGAAAGTATACATGGTGCAGGCCTACGCCGATTCGATCATCAACCAAAGCAGTTTTAACAATATGGGGCCCATTAACCCGATGCTGAATGTCTTCATTTACATTGTTCTGATAACCGCACTGCTGCTGGTGGTTTTCAACAAAAAAGAAATTTAGCCCGACCCTTCGGGCTCGTGTTCTTGTCCCGCCTTTAGGCGGGAGATCTCGAGCGAAAATCCTAATTTTGGGTTGGCTTCAAATAGAAAAGGAGACGGCATGAAAATTACAAAAGAAATCATGTTGGGCATTTTCCTGGGGATGGCGATTTTTGCTTCCATATTTTTTTTAATGGGCGCCATTGACAAAAACACTTCGAATATCGATACGCGTCTCGTATCCCAGTATCCCATGCTGAACGTCGCCTGCAGTGCGGACGGCAGCCAGGTATACGTGGGTGATTATGACCGTGTTTATCACTCCGGGAACTTTGGAAAAGACTGGACGATTGTCTTGGCGGGTGAGAGGAAAAGCAAATTTTAAATTTGCATGGAAAATTTGCCTTAATCCTGTTCTTTGCGGCCTTTTTAACGGTCATCGCTTGTTCGGACGATGCCTCGCAGAAAGGTATTGCCAAGACCTCCGAACGCCGAATCATACATAATGAGACCACCCTGCGCCTGGTTATTCGCTGGCCCGGAGATGATTTTGCTTCGAGACAAGATATCGAAACACAAAATAGGATACAGAACCTTATATCCGAAAGAAAAGTGGGACGCATAATCAGTAGCGCAACAGGTATGGGCTGGATGGATATCGTCGTCAAGGTTAAAGACAAACCGGTCGCCCGGTCCACGATTTCCGAGATTATGCGCATTGCTGCGCCAGAACGAAAATTCACCATAGAGTAGGGATTTTCAGGAGTCAAAATATTGACAACTGTACCATCCATCCCAATTTTTTCGTTGTCTTATCCATTTCAACACGCCGCGTTGTAATATATAACTATTTGTAAAAAGAGAAATTAATTAATTCGACGTATTATGGCATGGTTCCTGCTATGATTGAACCGGTGAAATCTTTCTATAAGCCATCTCAAAAGGGAATCATCATGAAGAAAAAGCCAACGTATGAAGAATTAGAACTTAAGATCAGGCAATTGGAGGAGAGCGAAAAAAAGTATCGTCAGCTTTTCGAAACCGCAATGGTCGGCATCTATCGAACGCGTATCCACGACGGAAAATTTCTTGCGGCCAACCAGACTTTGGCAAAGCTGATGGGGTATGATTCGGTGGATCGGCTGGTTAAAGAATATGTGACTTCGGAACATTATGCCGACCCTAAACGCCGTGAAGAATTGCTTGATCAGATCCGGACCCTGGGCAGAGTCGATGGATTTGAAATAGACATGACCCGAGCCGACGGATCCTTGATTACCATTGAAATCAGCGCAGTGGTTTATCCTGAATTCGGATACATGGAAGGCGTTGTCGCTGACATCACCGCGCGTAAGCAGGCCGAGGAAACCCTTCGAAAGAGCGAAGAAAAATTCAGGTTTCTCGCAGAAAAGATGGCCGATATCGTTTGGACTCTGGACCGGGATTTTCAGACCACCTATGTGAGCCCTTCCATCGAGAGCGTGCTGGGCTTTACCCCCGAAGAACGAAAACAGCAATCCCTGGAGGAAATGATTACACCCGAGTCTCTTCAAAAAGTCCAAGAGATGTATTTAACAGAGATTCAGAAAGAACAGGAGGCAAATAGCGATCCGAACGCGTCCGTTACCATCGAGATCGAGTACTTTCGCAAGGACGGCTCTACCGTCTGGATGGAAAACATCGTGAAATGGATACGGGATCCCGGGGGGGCAATTGTCGGGATGCACGGCGTCTCACGCGACATCACCGAGCGAAAGTCGATAGAGCAGGCGTTGCGGGAGAGTGAAACCAAGTTCAGAACGCTGTTCGATTTATCGCCTCAAGCCATTTCTCTTTCAGAGCTTGAGACCGGGAAATTGGTTGATGTGAATCATAAGTTTTGTGAATTGACCCAATACGCTAAAGAAGAACTCCTTGGATTGAACACAACCGATGTGGGATTTTACAAAGAGGCCGATCGAAGCAGATTCCTAAAAGCATTACAATCAACAGGAGAGGTCAAAGGATTCGAGATGGGGTTCAAGGCCAAGGATAATTCCGTTCTTCACGCTCAGATGTTCGCAAGGATCATCCAGATCGCGGGTGTCTCGTTCATTCTGGCGATCTTTCATGACCGGACGGAACAAAAACTCCTTGAAGCCCAACTCCGGCAAGCCCATAAAATGGAATCCATCGGGACGTTAGCCGGAGGGATCGCCCATGACTTTAACAACATTCTCGGGATCATTATCGGAAATGCGGAATTGGCATTGGATGATGTTTCCGAAAAGGATTCGGCCCGTTTGAACCTCGAAGAAATCCAGATAGCCGGCGCCCGTGCAAAAGATGTTGTCTGTCAGCTCCTCAGTTTTGCACGCGAAACAAATCTGGAGAAAAAACCCATCAATATTGCCCCCATTATCCAGGAATCACTCAAGCTGCTGCGGTCATCGATTCCCGCCAGCATTGAATTTCGTCAAAATATTATGAAAGATGTTGATGCAATTTTGGCGGATCCCACGCAAATCAATCAGGTTCTTATCAATCTTTGTACCAATGCGGATCATGCCATGCCGGGCGGCGGTATTCTGGATGTCTGTGTGAAGAACGTCGCACTCAATGAGGATACTGAAGCGCGATATTCCAACTTGAAGCCGGGACGATATGTCAATCTGGTGGTTAGCGATACGGGGCATGGCATACCTTCAAGAGAAATCGATCGAATCTATGATCCGTATTTTACGACAAAAGAAGTCGGCAAAGGAGCTGGAATGGGATTGGCCGTCGTGCATGGGATTGTAATGAATCATAACGGCGCAATTTTTGTGGAGAGTGAACCTGGAAAAGGAACAACCTTCAACCTGTTTTTCCCGTCAACCGAAGGGGAACCGATATCGGAAATATCCATCAATGAAATCTTTCCCGGAGGGAAAGAGCGGATACTGTTTATTGATGATGATGAATCAATCGCTTACGTCGGACGGTTTAGACTGGAGCGGTTGGGATATCAGGTCGAGACGAAAACGAATCCTTTGGAAGCCCTGGCACTATTCCGTGACAATCCCGATCAGTTTGATCTGGTGATTACCGACATGACCATGCCCCATATGACCGGCGACCTTCTTGTGATGGAAATTCTCAAGATTCGGCCGGATCTGCCCATTATCATGTGTACCGGCTTCAGTGAAAGGATCGATGAAGAAAAAGCAAAAAAAATCGGCGTTCGTCAATATATTGAAAAGCCGCTCAACAGGTCTGATTTGGCCAACGTGGTCCGAAAAGCGCTGGGAACACCGGAACATAAAGACCTCAATTGAGAAAAAAATGCTCAATTGACGTTATGGGGTATTCGTTGTTCGAAAAGAAACGCCATATTTTCACATCAACAGGTTTTCCGTTATCACAATGATACCCGGGACAAATTAAAATTCCGCTGCAATAAACCAGAAGCCATCTCAAAATTAGGATTTTCGGTTGAGATCTCCCGCCAAAGATAGGCGGGACAAGAACGCGAGGCCGAGGATCAACCCGCAGGCATACTTTTGTATGTCGAGGACTTGAGACGAGGGCTCAACGCCGATATCGGACGAAAAGACTTTTTTGAGACAGCTTCTATTTAAGCTTTGACAACTACGTGAAATTTCTGTTTCAATAAATTTTTGCATAATCAAATCAAGATGGGCGCTCAATAGGTACTTGGCCCTTAACCTTGGATAATTTTCATGAGAACCGCAGGTGATGCTATGCTTAAAGCAAAAGATATCATGACAAAAAAACTGATCACAATCTCCCCCGAGACAGAGATCCTACAGGCAACAAAGCTTCTTTTGGAAAACAACATCAACGGTGTCCCCGTGACGGATGAGACAGGAAAACTGGTGGGCATCCTTTGCCAGAGCGATCTGGTTGCACAACAGAAAAAATTTCCCGTCCCTTCTTTTTTCACATTGCTGGATGGAATAATTCCGCTGACATCCATGAAACAGTTGAAAAAGGAAGTTCAAAAGATCGCGGCCGTCACCGTGGCCCAGGCCATGACGCCGAATCCGATTTTCGTCGGGCCCGATATGAGCATCGAGCAGCTGGCCGCGCTCATGGTGGACAATAATTTTCATACCATTCCCGTGGTGGACGAAGGCAGGCTTGTGGGCGTCGTGGGAAAAGAAGACATTCTGAGAACCCTCATACCCAAATCAGAAGCATAACAACCTGAAATTGTGGATTTTACAAATAGGTTTAACATTGTCACTTATTATATTCCTCATTGGTGGGTATTCATGAAAACGACCCAACGAGATAAGTATTGATCCCTCAGCATATCATTGGATTTCTATGCTGATACGTCTATTTTTTGCGCAGGAGGAAAAAAATGGGAAAGTCAAGAGACACCAAGAAGGATCTTAAAAAAAAGCCCGCAAAAACCATTAAAGAAAAACGAAAGGAGAAACAGGAAAAGAAAAAGAACCAGTAATGATTTGTGAGCCGTTATTTTTACCCTGTGAAAATTTTTCTATTTCATCGGGGCCGGCATCTTTTAAGTCCCGCTTGCAGCGGGATGAATGCCCGGACCATTCTGACTTATCAAGCATAATTTATTTTGGACACTACCGTGCTGACCTATTTGCTGTTTATTGCCGGTTTTGTGCTGTTGATTAAAGGCGCGGACTTTTTGGTTGACGGTGCGTCCGCTATCGCCAGACGATTCAAAGTCTCCGACCTGGTCATCGGCCTGACCGTCGTTGCTTTTGGCACCTCAACGCCCGAATTGTTCGTCAATATTATTGCCAGTGCAAAAGGCAACACCGATATTGCCATTGGAAATATCCTGGGAAGCAATATCGCCAATGTTTTTCTCATCCTTGGCGTGTCATCCATAATTTATCCGCTGAAAGTCAACAAAGGGACCGTTTGGAAAGAAATTCCATTCAGTCTATTGGCTGCTCTTGTTTTAGGGTTCATGGCCAACGATCGGCTGATCGATCAAAAAAACTATTCCTCTCTCACGCGCATCGATGGATTGATCCTTCTGAGCTTTTTTGCGATCTTCATGTATTACTCCTATGCAATTGCCGGTGAAATAGAAGGGGTGGAACAACATGTGCAGGTGGACCAAAAATCAACGGCAGCATCCTGTTTCTATATAGGTGTCGGCCTTGCCGCAT
This sequence comes from uncultured delta proteobacterium, assembly GCA_963778575.1. Lineage (GTDB taxonomy): Bacteria > Desulfobacterota > Desulfobacteria > Desulfobacterales > UBA11574 > UBA11574. The sequence continues at coordinate 38,163 of CAVZUV010000005.1, forward strand.
TGATGTTAGGCGGAAAATGGATTGTAGACGGTGCGGTGGTTATCGCCAAAAATTTCGGGATGAGTGAGTCGCTCATCGGCTTGACGGTTGTCGCGGTAGGTACATCTCTTCCGGAACTGGCTACCTCGGCGGTAGCCGCTCACAGACGAAACGCTGAAATTGCCATCGGCAACGTGGTTGGATCAAATATTTTTAATATATTTTTTGTCCTCGGTATCAGTTCGATCATTAAGCCTCTGCCTTTTCGCATCGAAGACAATCTCGATATCGGTGTGGTAATTCTGTCAAGTCTGCTTTTATTCTTGTTTATGTTCACCGGAAAAAAAAGATCTTTAGACCGATGGGAAGGCGCCGTATTTTTGGTGCTGTATGCGGCTTACATTATTTTTCTGATGATCAAAAGATAACAATTTAAACCCCAATAACACAACGGAGATGCCGGACTGTGAAAAGTGTCATTATCACATTTATTGTCGCCTTTCTTGTTTTTGAGTTTATCGAGCATGTTGTGTTTCCGTTAATCTGGTGGATTAAAGACAGAAATAAAAAGTCCAAAATCGGCGTGACCGGTATGATCGGAAAAGTTGTCGAAATTAAAAAATGGAACAAAAACCAAGGCCGGGTTTTGTTCCATGGAGAGCTATGGCGCGCGGTTTGTGATGTTCCTTTACCGGTAGGCGGCAAAGGGGTGATCGTGGATGTTGCGGGTCTTACATTAACGGTAAAACCGCTTGAAACGATAAATGGTGCCTGAACGAAATCATTGATCGCTCGCCCGATAGTTGGGCGGGAAGCGGAAGCCTTCTCACGCGGGGATCATCGGGATAAAAAAAAGTTGTTTTGATATCATCCAATGCTTATTGTCATTAATAATAATGATGTTTTTCCAACGACGAATACCCAAGCAAATCAGGCTTCAAAGATAAAGGAGGATTTCATGAGCCTTGCGTATAAAATTGAATATCCGGCGATTCCACCCATCGATGAAGCAATGCCGGATAATCTTGAAACAGCGTCTTTTGGTTTGGGCTGATTCTGGGGAATTGAATCCCGGTTCGGGATAATCGATGGCGTGATTCGTACCCGCGTGGGATATGCCGGAGGCCGGATGCCCGCTCCCAACTACAGCAATATCGGCGATCATACAGAGACGGTGCAAGTGGATTACGATCCCGGTCGCATCACTTATGCCCAACTGTTGGATATTTTTTGGGAAAGCCACCGGCCGACCGGCCGATCCTGGTCGCGGCAATACTTGAATGCAATCTTCTACCACAACGAACAGCAGCGCCGGGCGGCAATGGCTTCCAAAACAGCGGTGGAACGGAAAATCGGCCGCACCATAGAAACCGAAGTGGTGCCCCTTCGGTCATTTACCTTGGCCGAAGATTACCACCAGAAGTATGTCCTGAAACAGCATAACGCGTTGAAAGATGAAATGTCGCGGTTCTATCCGCGCCACCAGGATTTTGTGAACTCCACCGCCGTGGCGCGCCTCAATGCATTTGCAGGCGGGTATGGCACCAAAGCTATGTTATCACGAGAAATCGAAAGCCTGGGATTGAGTGCCGAGATGAAAAAGGTATTGACGGAAATGGTCCGGGAGTAGTGGTTTTCGTGAAAGACTGGGCTCTGTCGATGAGATTTGAAGGGTTGACCATCGCGTTTCGCGGAAACAGGGTTTCCTCATACATTATAATTGTGTGCATTTTTCTGATATGATATGGTTGCGATTCATCCGCCATCCCGAATAGTGAACGGGAAATGATGATAAAATGGTGCAGGGGTCTTATTTTGTCGGAAATAGCAGGATCAACAACCGGTGTTTCATTGACGGCAAAGGAGAAAACATTACATGACGTCCAAAACATTTCAGAGAAAAATGATTCGAAAGAGAAAAAAGCATACCCACAAGGCCAACCGTAAGGTGGATCAGAAACGCGTCACCAGAAACAGCGAAATCCTTTCCAAAACGTAATCAAAGAAAAACCTTGGAAACCGCCGTGTGCAGCAGACATCCCGGCGGCGGTTGGTAATGGAAAGTGCGGAATAAATATGCTATTCCGCACTTTTTTTCCTGCAAGCGGCAAACCCAATCCTATTCTCGATGGAAAAATAATGCACCTGTTCGGCAGATTCAATCAACACGGTTTGTTACCGGCAATTCAGCCGGCACACTCAGCGGTCAAATGTCGCCCGACGGCCGCGAGTTAAGCGGATCCATCAATCTGACGGCGCCTGATCTCAATAACGGAAACTGGCAGGCCCAAAAAAGTGAGCCGAAAAGAAAGACATAAAGATTTTCCGGCACGGCATCCTTAAATAGTGTCCATCCATAAATGGTCTTTTTGCCCGATCTCGGCGTTATGCTCAAAAAATAATCCGCCCGAGGCGGATAAATCTTAGGAATATCAACTATATGCCTGTGGTTATTTTTTTCGCATGCCTTGATCTCAAACAAAAATCCTCATTTATGGATGGACACTAACTATGTATCATGGGGAGTATCACATCTCAGACACAAACATCAAAGATCGCGGGGCCGGCGCCATCATGGGCGCTTTTATCGGCGATGCGCTGGCCCTCGGCCCTCACTTCAAAGATCGGAAGCCCATGAAACAGAAACATGCGGACACGCAGACGGAAAGGTGAAACCGGGCGGCACATGCCCTGAACATGTACTGGTTTGAAATTCATGAAAAAATTCGGAGGCGGTTGAATGGACGAAAAGGACAAGCTCACAGGAATCGAAAACTATCTCAAAGAGTTGTTTCCAGAATGCGCTGTTGAGAACACGTGGGATTCCGAATCCCGCAGATATAGGTTCATTGTCGGCGCACCCACCGGCGAAACAAAACATGTCATCAATATTTCCGCTGAATTTGTCAGCGACAACACCCCCGAAGATATCGTCATTGATTTTAAATTATACAATCTTAAAGGATATCTTCAAATATTCGGAAATAAAGAGGTGCTGGTTACGAACGACGGCATTAATCCGGACGGGATACGCCCCTTGGTACTAGAGTAGAAAAAGGTCCGTGTCATGGCGGGATAGGCGTCCAAGAATTAAACATCCATCGAGCGTTACAAATTTAAAGGTGAAGAAATGAAAATCGAATTCACACCCATCGGGATCATCCATTCGCCGTTTACGGAACTTGAGGGCATGCCGATCCAGCCTTCCGGCGCCGCCGGCGTAAAGGGCCATGTCGAGGTGTTCAAGGATTTTCACCCGGGGCTCAAGGATCTTGACGGCTTCTCACACATCATCCTGCTTTACCTTTTCCACGGCAGCCGTGGATTCAATCTCCAGGTGGTGCCTTTTTTGGATTCAACCCCCCGGGGACTCTTTGCCACGCGCGCGCCCAAGCGTCCGAACCCCATCGGGCTTTCCATTGTTCAACTGGACAAGATCGAAGACAATGTGCTGCACATCCGAAACGTGGACATCCTCGACGGCACCCCCCTTTTGGACATCAAGCCGTATGTTCCTGAATTCGATGCGCAGCATCAAGTGCGGGCCGGCTGGCTCGATAAAGCAGGTAAAACCGCCTCGACCCGGAAATCGGATGATCGATTCAAATAGAAGCTTATGGATATAATGGCCGAAATGCCGTAAAATAAAGGTTCCTATATGCGGAAACGGCTAAAATATCGCTCTCATGAAGACAGGCTGTATTACGGGATAAAATGACGAATATCCATTGGTTTAAACAGGCGATCGTTTATCAAATTATGATTGACAGGTTCGCCGGCTTCGGACCCGGGGACTGGAACACACCCGGGTTTCTGGGCGGAAACCTTAAAGGCATCACCGGCAAGCTCGGTTACTTGAAAGACCTGGGAATTAACACCCTCTGGCTGTCCCCTTTCTACGAAACCAGCGCCTACCATGGCTATCATGTCACGGATTTTATGAAGGTCGAGCCCAACTTCGGCCGGCGTAATGATTTGGAAGCACTCATTAAAAAAGCCCGCGATAACGGCATGCGGATCATTGCCGATTTTGTGCCGAATCACTGCTCTATACATCATCCGTTTTTTTTCGAAGCGCAAAAAGATAAAGGCAGCAACTTTTTCAAATGGTTTACATTCATTCATTGGCCGCACGATTACTTGTGTTTTTTAGACGTCCAGGACCTGCCGAAACTCAATCTTGATAATCCTGAAACAAGGGAGCACATCGTCGATGCCGCAAAATACTGGCTTTCCATGGGCATTGACGGCTTCAGGCTCGACCATGTGATGGGCCCGAAACACGCTTTCTGGAAATATTTCAGAAAAGAAATAAAAACCGCATTTCCCCAGGCCGTTCTCATTGGTGAAGCATGGCTTGAGGGAATACAGTTTAAACATCTTAAAACAATACAAATAAAGAATAAATATATTCGGTGGCTTTTCAGGCTGTCCCAGAACAGCGTTCAGAAAGAATATTTTGGCGAACTGGACGGTGTCTTGGATTTCAGGTTCCGGGAACTGGTGACATTGCACATTGCCCGCAGCCGGATACCTGGGCAGGAAAGGGCCCTGGGATCTGCTTTGAAGCGCCATTTTAACGCATTTCCCGGAGATTATTTTCTGGCAACCTTTCTGGACAATCACGACATGAACCGTTTCTTATTTGAATGCAATAACGATATCGAAAAACTCAAGGCTGCGGCCGCAATTCAATTTCAAATCGATCAACCCGTAATCATCTACTATGGAACCGAGACCGGGATGACCCATCAAAATTCTGTGGCGGTCAACCGGCCCGACTCGGACCTGGAAGCGCGCCAACCCATGAACTGGCAAAGCCCCAACCTTGAAATTTTTAATTTTTATAAGGAATTGATAAAGACCAGGGTTCAGCAGCAGCGTGTTCTTTCTCCCCATGGTACTGAAGGACAGCGACACCCGCAATGCCATGTTTTTCGGAACCACCGTGGTCGTGAATGAAACCGGCTGTGAGACCTTGTCCAGGCGGCTGTTGGCGCTTATGGTCAAGTCGTGAGATCTTACTTGACAAAATGTCTGTAATGCTTATTTATTTATTCAAAACAAACGTTTAAACATGGTGTTCAATTTGGTCTGAATCTATCTTAAAAAGAAAGGAGCTTGCAGCGATGACTGAAAAAAAACATGTTACTGTTCCAAAGGATACGCATGCATATATTTGTGCGATTTGCGGTGCTGTGGCACTGGATGCCAATAATATTTGCAAAGTCAGCGGCAAGGGCACAAAGGCGGACTGGTGCGGCATCAAAGGAGCGAAGCCGCCGAAATACTGCCGTAACAGAGTGAACAACGAAAGATGGCAGTGCCGGAATTGCGGGATGACATCTGTAAATCCCGAGCTGCTTTGCGACCCTAAGGAATTGGATATTCCTGAATGACACTAAAAGGTCAATAGTGACCTTTTAAGGGAGTGTTCAGTGTTCGGAGTTCAGCGTTTGATAATACAATAAATTAACATCATACCATTTAAAAATACTGAACACTGAACACTGAACACCGAACACTAATCGCTTACGATACCCATAATTTTTATGCCTTAACCGGCATTTCAACGGAGTCCCCGAACCCTCTATGCATCAACGCCTTGAACTCTTCACATCTGATATTTTCGGTGTTATCATTTTACCCAAGAGAATAGAAAACTATGGCCATTCTTGAAGCAAGAGCGCTGAACAAGATCTACTCGGTGGATCATCAAAATATCATCGTGCTGAATGACGTTTCGCTTTCGGTTGAGCCGGGCGAATTTTTGGTCGTCACCGGCAGCAGCGGCAGCGGAAAAACCACGTTGCTGACACTGCTCTCCGGCCTGGATAAACCCACTTCGGGCCGGGTATTGATCGATCAACGGGACATTACCGACGCATCGGAAGATGATCTGGCACCGCTTCGCAACCGGATGATCGGATTTGTTTTTCAGGCGTTTCATCTCATACCTTCCATGTCGGCCCTGGAAAACATCATGTTTCCCGCCGAATTACAGGGTCTTGGCGATGCAGAAACAAAGGCCCGGCAGTTGTTGGAACGGGTGGGGCTTTCGGATCGCGCGGATAATTTGCCCAGCCGATTGTCCGGCGGCGAAAAGCAACGGGTATCTTTGTGCCGGGCCATGATCAACGATCCGAAACTGATTTTTGCCGATGAACCCACCGGTAATCTCGACTCAAGAAACGGCCGGATCGTGTTTTCGCAACTTATTGAAATGAAAAATGAAAAGGGCGCGACATTGATCGTGGTGACCCATAATACGGAAATTGCAGCCGCGGCAGATCGGGTGCTGGGGCTGAAGGATGGGAGGTTGATATCTTAAGAGGAAAGAGGGGAAGGACTGCGGCCGTTGGAGGTTGGAAGACCGGGAACTTCCTTCCCTTAAGGTTGGAGGCAGGGGCTATGCGGTTGGAGGTTGGCGGCTGGAAAGATCTTTGCCTCAACCCTAAAGCGAAGCGCCCCCAATAATCATAGATCCGCAGGCAATCATAAATCATCTTTGCAGTTAGGATTTGGGAAAGTCCGGGTATGACACACGGTAAATTTACCATGCGCGAAATCGCGCGTTCATCCAGGCAGGCCGGTGTCTTTTGCCTGTGTGTCGCGCTGTCGCTGGCCAGCCTGACGGTGTTTTCCGGTTTTTCAAAAAGTGTTTCCCGGATCATTTTGATGAATGCAAAAAAAATGCAGGCCGGCGATATTATCGTCCATTCCCACGAAAAACTCTCTGCAGGACTTGAAAGCGCCATATCCGCCCTGGTCCGACAGAAAAAGATCGAGCGCTGCCGCTACTGGGAATTTTACAGCATGGTCCGGACAATGGATGATCGGGCCTCGGCCCTGTGCCTTTTAAAGGTCGTTGAAAAAGGGTATCCGTTTTACGGGAAAATTATATTGAAATCCGGCCGTCCGTTCAACGATGTCTTGACCCAGGGGCAGATCGTTGTGGAACAGTCCCTGCTGGACCGACTGGGCGTCCGCGTCGGCGATTCGCTGAAGATCGGGTATACGGCGCTGACCATCCGCGATGTTGTCGTATCCGAGCCGGACCGGCCGGCAAATGTCTTTTCTTTTGGTCCACGGATTTTTGTTTCCAGCCGGGATCTGGATGCCTTGAACCTTATCCAAACCGGCAGCCGCATCACATATGTATCTTTGATAAAGGTGGCTGACGACCGGCAAATCAATGCCATCGCAGACCGTCTCAGGCAGGTTGCCAACCCGGACCGGGAGCGCGTCGATACCTACTTGACCGCGCGAACCCGGGTCAAACGCTTTCTGGACAATTTTATCTTTTTTTTAAAACTGGTGGGTATTTTAATTCTGATTATCGCCGGCATCGGGATCCAGAATACGCTGACGGCGATATTCAATGAAAAAGAGCGAACCATCGCCATCATGAAAACAATCGGCGCAACCCACCGCCAAATTGCCCGTCATTTCATGCCGGTGGTCATTCTGCCGGCGCTGCTGGGAACGGTCCTGGGCCTGTCGGCCGGGTTCATTTTTCAGCAGGGGCTGGCACGGCTGCTCAGAGGCTTCTTCCCTCCGGACATGCCGTTTGCCGTGGCCTGGAACGGCATATTCGAGAGCATGGCCCTCGGCATCGCGGTGGTCGCCCTGTTTTCCTTTGTTCCCCTTTATCGCTTAAGAGAGATACGGCCGGTGGTGATTTTTCGCAAGGAGACGGCTGTGCCGCATAAACGCTGGCCCATGGTGGTGTCGGCAATCGGGTTTATATTCTTTTTCTTCGGTTTGGTCTTCAGACACATGGCGGATTTTCGCTTTGGATTTTATTTTGTGGCCGGGTTGAGCGCTCTGATCCTCGTTTCCTGGCTTTTTACCCGAATTTTGCTGTGGATCCTGGAACGTTTTCGCATCCGCCGAATGGTCATCCGCCAGGCAATCAAGGGCCTGTTTCGGCAGGGCGGCGCCACCCGGTCCGCTATTGTCACGCTGACCGCGTCTTTGAGTGTGATTTTTGCCATATACCTGCTCGAACAGAATCTTAACTCGACCTACGTCAAATCATTTCCGGCGGATGCGCCCAATCTTTTCATTATCGACATCCAGCCGGGCCAGAAGGCGGCATTTGCAAAATTTATCGCAAGACCGCTGACCTTTTATCCCATTGTGCGGGCACGGGTCACCGCCATCAACGGCAAAACCATCGACCGTCGGGAGGAGCGGGCAAAACACCGTGACAATCTTGCCAGGACCTTTAACCTGACCTACCGGAACCGTCTGCTGAAGGATGAAAAAATCATCAAGGGCGGCCGGCTTTTCCGCGACGACTGGACCGGACCCCAGGTGTCGGTGCTGGACAAAGTGGTCGACATGCATAAAATGGACATCGGCGACGTCATCCAATTCGATATCCAGGGCGTACCGCTGAAGGCCAGGATTTCGAGCATCCGAACCCGGACAGCGGATACGCTGGGGCCTTATTTTTATTTCGTATTTGAAGACAAGACGCTAAAATCAGCGCCCCAGACGATATTTACCGCCCTAAGGGTAGACCCGCAAAAGATCGGTCTGCTGCAAAGCCGCATCGTGAAAAGATTTCCCAATGTCAGTGTCATCGATCTGTCGGAGACCCTGAAGATTTTCGCGCGCATGATGGAGCAGTTGTCAAAGATCATCCAAGGGTTTGGCATCCTGAGCATCGCCGGCGGAATCCTTATCCTGATCAGCGGGGTGTTCGCGACCCGCGCCGAAAGAATCACCGAATCGGTCTACTACAAAATTCTGGGGGCAAGAAAGACATTTATCAGAAAAGTATTTTCAATCGAAATTTTTGTCGTGGGCCTGCTCAGCGGAATACTGGCCCTGGTCATGTCCCAAACCAGCGTATTTTTGATCTGCCGTTATTCTCTCGATATCGCCTATCATCCTTTCTTATTGTCCTGCGGTTTAATCGCCGCCGCCTCCCTCTTGCTGGTCCTTGGCGTCGGTTTGGTCTCCACAAGGCCGATATTAGAGAAAAAACCGGTGATCTATCTAAGGGAGCAGCCGGATGAATAGGTCGAACCCAATCCACCCGGATCGACGCATGGGTCATCTGACAAAGACAGCCGTTCGCGCAATAGGGATCATTGCAATTTTGTTATTGTATCTCGTCGGCTGCGGCAATGGATCCGCATCCAATGACGCGCCCGCGAAAACAGCGGTAGCAAAAAGAACCGCCCGCAAAACCATCGCGGCCGTGGGCGACAGCTTAACCGCCGGTCTGGGTGTGGCTGAAAGCGCGGCCTATCCTGCGGTGCTGCAAAAAAAACTAACCGGAGACGGATATCATTTCAAAGTCGTCAATGCCGGTGTCAGCGGTGAAACCAGCAGCGGGACATTATCCCGCATTCAATGGGTCATTTCATCCCTGAAACCGGATATCATCATTCTTGAAACCGGCGCCAATGACGGCTTGAGAGGGATTGATCCGGATGTCCTGAGAAAAAATCTGGATCGTATCGTCTCAATCATCAAAGCGAACCATATCAAAGTGCTCCTTTGCGGGATGAAAATGCTCCCCAATTTGGGTCCTGAATATGTAAAGGCTTTTGCACGTATTTATCCGGAAATCGCACGGAAATACGCGATCCCTCTGGTCCCTTTCTTTCTTGAGGGAGTTGCCGGTGACCCGCGGCTCAATCAACCGGACGGGTTGCATCCCACAGCAAAAGGGTATCGCCGCGTTGTCGATCATATCTACCCGTATGTTCTCGACGTGATCAAGCAGTGAGGCTGGGGCAGAGGGCACAAGGACCGGAAGTCGGAGGACGGATGACAGAGGACGGAGGACCGGAGGGCTGAAGGCAGAAATTAGGAAATAGAAAATAGAAAATAGGAAAGAGGGAAGAAGGAAAAGGACCAGAGGGCAAGGGACGGGAAGTCGGAGGACAGAAGAAGACAAGAAGGTAAGAAGATCAGAAGATTAGAAGGCAAGAAAAAGAATAATTAAATTTCCGGAGCAAAGCGACACCTTCAATCAACAATCATAAATCATAAAGATGGAATTTGATCCTTTTAAAAACCGGTTGTGCCGGAATATCAGAAATGAGTTGTCGTTAAGCCTGATGGAAGCTATTCATGGCCAAAACATCGGACCGTCGATCGCTGTCGCCCAGAAGTATGAATCCGAATGCACCGAACCGTTTATATATCGCTATATCCGTGACCGGCTGACCCGTTATCAGATAATTTTGGATCAGATCCGGTCAACGCAACTGCAGAGACATGATACGTTCATGGTTGCGCTTTTGCTGTGGGATCAGGAATTGTTTTTTGAAGTCCACGAATGGCTCGAAAATAAATGGCGGGACAGCGAAGGCAGCGAAAAAATGATATTCCAGGCATTGATCCGTGCAGCAGGTACCTACATACATCTTGAACACGGCAGAATTGCGGGGGCAGGGAAAATGGCATCGAAGGCTGTCGAAAGTTTAATCCGACACAGAGCACGCGTTCCATCGTGTTATAACGTTGACTTGCTGATCGAGAAACTCAAGGCACTCGATCCGGTTCCTCCGAAACTCGGTGCGTCACCGTTGCGGGCAGAATCCAGGCGATCAACACAAGATACGAAACATCAGAAATAGCTCCCATCCGATGACAATCACAAACACGCCGATGGCGCAGGAAAATAGAGAACGGGTGTAAATCTTTAGTTTTCGAAAATAAACATTATTGAATATTAAAAGAACGATGACAGCATAACATGTCAAAAAATATTTAACACTCATGAATGTAAAGGGGCCGAACTTGAGAAAATATGCCATGACGGGATTGATTTCGCGGGCCCCGCAATCGACCAGAAATAACGTTAAAAACGCATCGATGACACTGAGAAGCAGAATGAACACGATGGGAATAAAGAGCACCGGACTATATTGATCGAAATAGGAAGTTTTGCATTTATCGTCCTGCCGGCGTATTTCTTTTCGCCTGGCGTAGATAAACAATGATTTGATCTCCGGCATATTCCGGCGACGCCGGTCTTTTCCGGATCTTCTGTCAAAGAGAAATATATCCTGCGCGTGTTCTGACATAATGAAAGCTCCCTGATCCAGAGGGATAGGCTTTGATTTTACCTATTCCAGCATTCCAACGCCCCAAAAAAGTGGGTTCCGTCAGCGTCCGTTACCTATGACTCCCACAATGCGGGATGATTTCAATGTTAGATTTAACAATGTCCTCGACGAACTAACTTTACATTACTTCCATCAGATTTATCAAAAATCGTGCCAAATTGATCAGTCACAAATTCTAATAAATATCAATATCTTATATTTGCTAAATCAGGTCCGTGCCTGTGTGTGTGATATAAATTACATAAATTATTGTGTAATTTATATCACAATGACAATGCTTTTCATGACCGGTGACCACGCTGTCGTTTTTTTGATTTTTTCCAAAAAATGGCATCTCTTTTGACAAAATTTGTCAAAAAGATTCGGAATGCAAAACGCCCCTTCAAGATAACTATTTGAAATAAAACCATCTTATTCTTTCTAAATTGCCTCTCAAACCTTGCATGCTTTTTGCAAGACAGCATTAACAATCATTTTTGCGCAAATAAAACCAAATTTAGCTTTAAACCTTAAATCGATATTGGATAAATCTATTTAACGAAGGGGCAGACTCGTTGAAAAGCGGGGACGCAAACCTACGAGTCTAAGGCTTGAAATCAATAGCGGCCATGTTTCTAATGCGTGCAAAACTCTTCTGGTGTGGAAAACTCTTCTGGTGCGGAACAACAGGTATCTTATGCTAACCATTAAACAGTGTGCCTTTCTCTTCAAGAAGTTATCCAATGCAAAAAGAAAGAGGCATTTGTCATGGTTAGAGATGTTAGTAATTTTCGATTCAACTATTCTTTTCTTTTATGGTTTGTTCTCGTAGCGTTCACCTTTCAAATTTTCTGCATATTTAATGCTTCTAATGCTTCGGCAGCAACCCAGGTCTCGCTGGAGTGGAACGCGAACAGTGAAACGGATTTGGCCGGTTACAGAATATTTTGCCGCGAGCAAAGCCAATCGTACGATTATCTCAACCCGTCTTGGGAAGGAACTGACACCAGCTGCACAATTTCCGATCTGGATGAAACCAAGACGTACTGCTTCGTGGCAAGAGCATTCAACGCCGAAGGGGTTGAGAGCCAAGATTCCATAGAGCTGTGCCAAGAAGCTTCGGCCGTACCGAACCTGTCGCCGACGGCAGATGCAGGACCGGATCAGACCGTCGGCCAAGGAAAAACTGTCATGCTGAACGGCGCTAACTCCACCGATCCGGATGACGGCATCGCGTCTTATCACTGGGCTCAAACCGGCGGACCCGTGGTAACGCTATCTGATCCTGCCGTAAAACAACCTATGTTTACAGCACCCGATGTGAACAAGGCGGGTGCCACATTGACTTTTGAGTTGACTCTTGTCGATCACAGCGGGAACCAGGCAAAGGATGTGTGCACGGTGAACGTGACATGGGAGAATGAACCGCCCCAGGCGAATGCCGGACTTGATCAGACCGTGGAAGAAGGAAGCGCTGTTACATTGGATGGAACTTCCTCATTGGATATCGATGACGGGATCGCCAGTTATAAGTGGACCCAAAACGGAGGTCTCGCGGTCACTCTTTTGAAGCCATCGTCACCAAAAGCGACCTTTACGGCACCGAACGTCGGCCCTGACGGCGCTTCTTTGGGGTTTATTCTTACCGTAACCGATGCCGACGGGCTTCAAAATACCGATACGTGTGTTGTCAATGTCAGTTGGCAAAACCAGCCGCCGAAGGCAGTTGTTACGCCGGACTATATGGAGACGGATGGGGGTACTTTGGTTTCATTAGACGGATCGGCTTCGACGGATCCTGATGACGGAATTGCCTCGTATATTTGGACCCAGGTCAATGGAGACCCTGTTTCTTTGTCTGACCCTACGTCAGCCATAACGAAATTTGTTGCGCCGAAAACCGATTCGCTCAGTAAGAATCTAAATTTCAGATTGACGGTAAAAGACCGGGGAGGGCTTCAAAGTACAGCCGATAGTACTGTTTACGTCAACCCAAACACCACCAGCCAAAACATACCTTCGAATAATCCGCCCGTCGCTGATTTCAGCTATAACGTAAATAGTCAAACTGCCGCATTCACCGACCTCAGCGGCGACACAGACGGAACCATTGCGTCGTGGTCTTGGAATTTCGGCGACGGCAGTACCAGCACCAATAAAAATCCGAGTCATCGGTATCGCAGAGATGGAACCTATACGGTTACACTGGCGGTTATCGATAACGGCGGGGCAAGTAATACACATTCGAAAACGGTAACTATCTCAACTAAAACGAAAAGATCGAGTTCGAGATTGAGATGGAGATGGAGATAAAGATATATTAAAATAAACGTTCCTCAGGGGCCGGAGACGGCCCTTTTTTTTTGCTTTGATTTGCCGGATATAGTAATAACTTCGCTATGGCGAAAAAATTAAAAAAGATGCTCATCCCTTTATACATGGTATCCTCTCCCGGAGAAATTTAACATGATCCGCTATGTGGTGCTCATCTCACTTTGGGGAGCCTGGTGTTTTCTCCACAGCTTCATGATCACTCCCGCTGTTACGGGTTTTGTCCGGAAACGTTTTGAAAGAGCGTACCGGTATTACCGGATTTTTTACAACCTTACGGCATTGGCGACCCTGGTTCCTGTGTTGGTTTACTCCTTTTCCATAAGGGGGCTGCCGGTATTTCGCTGGGAAGGCCCGTTCAGAATCATTCAGGGACTGCTGGTACTCTCTTCGCTGGTGCTTTTTATCGGTGGTGCCGGGCGATACGACCTGCCGCGATTTATCGGGATCCGGCAGGTGCGCGAAGATAACGCATGCGGCGTTCTGACCGAAGACTGCCGCCTGGACACCGGCGGGATTCTCGGAATAGTTCGCCATCCGTGGTATTCAGGTGGTATTCTTATTGTCTGGGCCGGGAATTTGGATGTCACCGCCATTCTGACAAACCTGGTCATTACCGGATATTTTTTAATCGGCGCCTTCATCGAGGAACAAAAGCTGCTGGCCGAATTTGGAGAGGAATACCTGGATTACCGTCGACGCGTTTCCATGTTTTTCCCGTTCAAATGGAGCATTCAAAAGTTAAAAGGTTAATTTGGACACCAATGGCCCGTAATGCCGTGCGGAAAAATATGGACGTTGATAATTTTATGCTTATATTTAATTTTATTTGAACTCCCCTAACGTCAATTTATTTCAAAAACCTATACAGTCATCAAAAAAGGAGCAGGATTATGGCAAAAATTACATTTAAAGGCACACCGATTGATACCATTGGCGATTTGCCCAAAGTCGGCCAGAAAGCGCCCGGCTTTACACTGACCAAAAGGGACCTTTCCGAAACCAGCCTCGATGATTTTACAGGGAAGCGCATTGTTTTAAATATTTTTCCGAGCATCGACACCCAGGTATGCGCAACTTCGGTTCGCAGATTCAACGTGGAAGCCAGCAAGCTCGAAAACAGCGTCGTCCTTTGTGTTTCCGCGGATCTTCCCTTTGCTCATGAAAGATTCTGCGGCGCCGAAGGCATTGAAGATGTGCTCTCGCTGTCGTGTTTTCGTTCCGAGGCTTTTGGGAAGGATTATGGGGTAAAAATAACCAGCGGACCCTTGGCCGGTTTGTTATCCAGGGCCGTTGTCATTATTGATGACTCCGGAAAGGTCATTTATACGGAACAGGTCCCGGAAATTGTGCATGAGCCGAATTACGAAGCCGCACTCGCAGTACTGACATAACCCGAATAATTCATAAAAAAGTCAAGCAATAACCTTACACACCGGCCAGCATATTTAAGACCGTGTCCATCTGTTCCAATGAAATATATATGTGAGGTGAAAACCGAACTCTTCCAAGACGTTCGGCGGCAACGACCTTGTTGTTTTTGAGATGCTCCATGACGGCGCTCGTTGCGACACCAGGTTTTTCGCAAACAACAATTCCCGTTGGATAATCTTGGAAGTAATCTGAAAACACATGAAATCCCAGATTCACAAGACCGTCTCGTAAGTAGGCACTCAACTCATAGATGCGCTCCCGGACCGTCCGAAAACCGATATTTTGGAGAAATTCGAGAGCGGCTTCAAAATAGACCCAGTCATTGAAATTGGCCGTCGAGATGGTGAATCGGTCTGCCGTGGGTTTAAGCTCGGATTTGTAGGGAAAATATTCTTTGTCATTGATGACGGATGCCGTTCCGATAAACACCGGATCGAGGTTGTTCAGCTTTTGTTGGGATACAAAAAGGACACCGACTCCAAGCGGCCCCATTAACCACTTCCAGCCTGAAAACGCCATGTAGCCGATATGGGAGGACCGGGTGTCCAAAGGTTGCATGCCGACCCCCTGGGCGCCGTCAACCACAAAATCGATGTTGTTTTCTTTGCACAATTCGCCGACCTGCTCCAGGGGAAGGGGCATACCGGTGCACCAGTGCACTGCGGACAGCGAGATGGCTCGGGTCTTTGCCGTTATCAATCGCTTCAGTTCCTTTAGAAAGGCGGCCGGAGATGTTTCCATGGGGGAGGTTAACAGTTTGACACCTTTTTTCTCAAGATGCCGCCATGGATAAATATTACTTGGGTATTCGTTTTGAAGCAGGATGACTTCATCTTCGGCAGATAGCTTTAACCCGTGGGAGATAAAATTCATCCCCTCGGCCGTGTTGTGAATCAAGGCCAACTCCTCGGGTAGACAGTTTAAAAGCCGGGATAGAATGTTTTTGATATTGCTCCGAACCTCTGTGAAGCGGGCCGTCTCGGTGAAAATCCCTTTACGGGCATAACCCTTCATGAATCGGGAAAGCGCTGTCAGGATGTGGTTTCCCGCAGGGGTTGTCCCGCAATTGTTCAACCAGATCATCTCCTGGTTGACCGGGAAGGACGTATAGATCTGATTCCAATCCATTGGATCATCTCCTGAATTTATTTTGTTTTTGGAAAATCCGCTTCTTAAAACCGGACTCCTTGCATCATGCAATCATTAGATAAAAAAGTCCAGATTTTCTATAGCGGTGCAAAGAATTTGTACGTGTTCACAGAGAAGCATACCCCGTGAACACGTACAGAATTTTGAATCGAAGAGGAAGGAGGAAGATCAATATGGGATGCGGATATTGCGGCCGTTATCGGATATGCCTTGCGCTGCCGGCGTGGCGGTCGGGTCTTCTGTTGAAGATTTTGTAAAAGATATTACATTAAACTATAATCGAAATTTGAAATTAAAACGGTTGTTCGAACTTGTCAACGACGCATGGGTGCAGTACGGTAATGAAGTGTTTGGAGGCATCACCGAAGAAACCCGTGTGGACATGTCGTCCGTTGAGGCATGGGAAAAAGCGGTGGAAGACCAGAAAGAATAGAGAACCCGAACCCCCTGAATATGTACAAAGGACAAGAACGCTATGCTTAAAAAAATCATATCCGGCGGTCAGGTCGGTGCCGATCAGGCGGCACTCGATGCCGCCATAAAGTGTAATTTTCCCCATGGCGGCTGGATTCAAAGGGGAAGAAAAATCCAAACCGGAATATTGCCTGAAAAATATCATCTCATTGAAATGACCGTCTCCGGCTATAAAGAACGAATCGAGCAAAATGTCATCGAATCGGATGGGACCGTCATTATCTCACATGGGAATCTGAGCGGCGGCGCTGATTACAGCCGGAAAATGGCAAAGAAACATCGCCGGCCATGCCTTCACATCGATTTAAGACACACACCGGCCGCTATTTCATCTTCCGAGATAAATACCTGGATCATCGAAAATACCATAGAAGTTCTCAATGTGACGGGTTCGAGAGCCAGTGAGGACGGTGATGTGTATAAAGACACCGTCGGCATTATCGAAGGTACCATATTGCTGAGCCTGGTCAATGCGAAATCCGGTGAACACTTGACGGATCATTCAAGACGAGAATATCTTGAGAAAGCGCCTATCCCCCCAAAAACGATTGACGAAGCCGTCGATCGGTTAATCTCTGTTTTGGATTCGAAAAATAAGCTGAAAATAGCGAACATGAAAATAGACAATTTGGTTCATTTTGATGCTGATTTGCATCATTATTTCAAGAATGCCTTTAATGTGTGGCATGGAAATAAAGACCTGCTGGCAGATTGCAGGTCTGTTTCGAAAAAACCGATACGCAGCGAAAGCGAGGCTGAATTCGTTATCATTAAAACGTTGTGGGAGAGGCTCAAGAAGACGCATGGATTGAGAGTCGTTAAATAGCATCCACCCATAAAATGGTCCTTTTGTCCAATCTCTAATCGAGCACCCAATGGAGGTCATATGGGAAAGGTTATCAAAGAGATCAGGATACATCGTGCTTAAGAAAATCATATCCGGCGGTCAAACAAGTGCCGACCTGGCTGTGCTGGACGCGGCAATCAAACTCGGGGTTCCCCACGACGGATGGATACCCAAAGGGCGGACTACCGAAACCGGCACCTTGCCTGAAACATATCATCTCCGGGAGATGGCGACCGATAATTATTTGGAGTGTATCAAACAGAATGTAAAGGAATCAAAGGGGACCCTTATCATATTCTACGAAAAACTGCGCGGAGATCTTTACCAAGCCGAAAGAGAAACGTTAAAACTTAAACATCAGCTCCTGGGCATCGATCTCAAACAAAAAAATGCTTTTCAAGCAGCATCTCTGGTCAATGACTGGGTTCAATTGAGAAAGATCGATGTGCTTTACGTGTTAGGCGCGAGTACGGTCGAAAATCCCAGCATTGGAAATCATACCAGGCTTATGATTGAAAAGGCATTGTTACTGGATATGATGAACCTTCCCGCCGAGCATTCAATTAGCGATTATTCCAAAATAGACGATCTTGTAACACTTCCTGTTCTTCCAAAAACCATTCATGAGGCCGTCGACAGATTGATATCGGAATTGACCCTAAAAGATAAAGTGCTCATCGCCAACATGACTCATGACGAACTTATTGATCTCAATTCAAATCTGGGAGCATATATCCGGAACGCATTCCGCCTCTGGTCCGGGAACCTCGAACTGATGGAATCCTGTAAATTTGCGGTTAAAGCCAAAACCATAAATGCAGACGGGGTATCATTTGCCATTATCGATAATTTATGGGAAAAATTACGAAAAACCCATAAGTTGAAGGTGATTAAGTGAAGGAGAAAACCGAACATGAAACCGGATGGCATCGAAGTTCATAAATGGTCAAATGATATGGCACCGGATGAGGCGGCGATCCGTAAGATCCTGGATGCCGAAGGCTTGCAGCCCTATCGCTGGTCAAATGCTCCCGGAGATGTTTACGGCGCCCACTCGCATACCTACCACAAAGTGATTTATGTTGTGAAAGGCTCGATTACATTCGGACTTCCGGATACCAAAGATCAAATTTTATTGAATACCGGCGACCGGCTTGATCTGCCGGCAGGCATATCCCATAATGCTGTTGTCGGCAACAAAGGAGTTGCTTGCCTTGAAGCGCATCGATAGGGAAAAACGAACAATCCGGCTTGATCCCTCAATCATATCTCGGGAAAACACCCTGAGATCGGCAAATGCTCCGGGCAAGGGCGATCATGCTGGGAATATCGATTCCAAAAGGGCAGTAGCAACGGGTACATAAAACACATCGCTCCCATATATTCACGCTGATTTCTTTAAGCATCGCCCGATCAATCTTCCCCTTTTGTTTATAAATCTCGGCGATGGAGTGAATAAACTTGTAGGAAGGCATGTATTTCGGATCTTTATTGTGTGTATTAAACAAAAAACAACTTTCAGCACACAGACTGCATCGAGCGCAGATGGACAATGATAGTTTCATTTTACCATGATTTTTTTCCAGCAGTCGTCTGATGAATGCCGTGTTAATCGTCTCTGTTTGATCTTCCATCATATTTAACTCCAATAGAGCGTTGATTCTTTCCGATTAAGCGTAAATTTAAATCTTTTTGAACTTAAATTACCATGTTCGGCTGCCTTTACCCAACGTATGTTGATGTACGAGAACGAATCTGCCGAAAAAGAAAAAGACCATATGGTATATTTTTGTAAATGGAATAGCAATCAGCAAGAGTTCTCCGGTCAACATATGCAGAATGATAAACTCTTTATAATCAAAGACTTGATAATACGCCAAAAATCCCGTGAGAAACGGCGCGGCTGTGATAAATAAGATTATATAATCGTAAAATGACGTAATGGTGCGTAACCGCGGCAAAAGAATTCTACGGATCAAAAAGTAGGCTGCACAAACAAGGAATATGAAGGTTAACCAGTTTGTAAAGGGTTCTGGAAAAGAGAACAGGCTGAATCCAATCGATTCTTCTATCAAAATATTATGGGGCAGCAAAAAAATCGGAGTGATGATCAGGCATAGGTGAAAAATGCAACTCACCAAAATAGTTACCGGACTGTTTCCCAAGATTGTCAATTTTAAACTGGAAAAAAACCGGAAGATACGATTCAGCGCAAACTTACGAGCAGATTTTTGTTTTACGGGTGTAATTTTTTGGATTCGGATGTTTCTTTGTTCAACTTTTGTCAGCAATATGAACTGAATGGTTCGAACGATCGTACCGACAATACATAAAACCAGGGCCGTCCACACAAGCGGACCCCTGGCTAAATTATAAATAGCATCCGTCGAAAACATGCTGGTTAATTCCATAAAACAAATACGACCCCTTAAAATTCATTTTCTTTTTTGCTGAATTGAAGGTTCGTTCTATAAGCGGTATATTACCGGAGGGTATATCGGCTTTCATATGGTTCTTGCACTATCGTCCGTTGAATCTGATTTTGCCATTCCATCGGTGCTTGAATTTTTAAAATATAATCCAGACGGTTTTGTTCTTTTAAGCGTTCATAGATTTGATACCAGGCACACGGGATGCTCCAGTCAACATCATCGCATATGTTAACTTCACACATGCCTTTATTGAGAGTTCCGCCGCAGGGGCCATTGAAAAGTCCTTTAGCACAGCGCGTTACCGGACAAATTCCACCGGTATAGGCCAACACGCATTCACCGCAGGCCCGACATTTTTCTTCATATACCCCAATTTCTCTGTCAACGCCGATAGCAACGGTGTTTATCGCAGGGAAAACGGGTATTTGTGTAAACCGATCAGCGAGATACTGTACGCCCGCGCCGCAGGCCATGGATAATAGACAATCATATTCACTAACGATTTCATCTATTTCAGCCAAAAACTGAACATTGCACTGGCGCTCAATGGTATATGTTTTGATACTTTTTTTTTGTTTATACAGCCTCGTTAGGTCGACTTTAAGGGTGTTGGTTTCTTTTTGGCCTCCGACCAGACACACCGAGACACATCCGCCGCATCCGACGATTAAAATATTGTTGAATGTGTCGATGACGGATTTGATTTCTTCCAACGGTTTTCTCTTACCTTTTACCATTCTGCCTCCGAGATGGGATTATCCGGTTTTTGTTCTGACATGGCATCCCCCGCAAAGGACAGGGCCGGACTTGATCTTTTCCGCAATTAATCGCTCATGGCAGCCGATACATTGTTTGTGATATGCCTGTTGCAGATCATATTTTGCCTGATTATTATGGCAAGATTCGCATGAAGTTTCCGCATTGTCATTTTCCAGATCATCCTCATTTAAAATGTTTTTTCCGTTTTCATATTTATGATGGCAGTCGAGGCAATCCTCGCTCTCCATATGCAGGTCATGGTATTTTTCGAGAAACAGCACAGGTGGCCGTTGATAATCTAAAAAATCATTTTTGGGATCGGGTTTGGCCCTGAGGATAGAGAAGCTTATAAACACAGTCCCCAGAACAACAAACAGCGTTAGGGCAGCAATTTTTTTCATATTAATATCCGTACCACCTTTTTTGGAATAACATCTGATTGAATATTTAATGTCATTAAATAATGAGGGGGTAAAAATAAAATGCAATTTCGTTTTTCATTAAACACAGCAATCGCGAAAATACCACAAAGAGGTACTTTCTTTCAGATTAAAATTAGGAAAAACCTCATTAATCGGTAAATTCCAAAATGGACCTTTCCTCGTGTTCTCAACTTCATTCAAAAAACATGCCAGTCCCTCGAATCGTGAAGTGTGGCATCATAAATTGATTTCATCGCCATTTCATAGATGTCGACGCCAGGAATTTCGATGATTATCCTTCCATTTTGGAGAATTATATTCCAAAATGGATTTTTATCTTCAGTTTTTAATGCAACAATTTTTCTTAATTTAACGGGTGTAGCGAGGGCATTTCCCGTCCGGTTTAATGGTGGGTCTGCGAAATCAGCTCGCCCGGTTTCATTTTCCGAAGAAGGACCGCAAAGCATATTGCTTTAAAAAGATTTGCCGTTGCCAACCTTGATTTTCGTGTCTATTTTTACTAAAGGATCGAGTTTCGTGCCCTTGCTTTTCAGCAACGCCAATAGATTGTAAACCGGAGGAAGCCATGGCGCCCAACCGTCTCATCAATGAAAAAAGTCCGTATTTACTGCAACATGCCCATAACCCGGTGGACTGGCATCCCTGGTCGGAAAATACGTTTGAAAAGGCCGGGGCGGAAAATAAACCGGTGTTTCTTTCCATCGGTTATGCCACCTGCCATTGGTGTCATGTCATGGAAAAAGAGTCGTTTGAAGATGAAGAGGTGGCAGGATATCTTAATGATGCCTTTATTTGCATCAAGGTCGATCGGGAAGAACGGCCGGATATCGATGCCGTTTATATGGCGGCGTGCCAGATGCTCACCGGCAGGGGCGGATGGCCGCTGAACCTTTTTTTGACGCCAGATAGAAAGCCTTTTTTTGCCGCCACCTATCTTCCTAAAAAGAGCCGTTTCGGCCGCGCCGGATTGATCGAACTCTGTCAGCAGGTGAAAAATGTGTGGGCGTCCCAAACCGTTAAAGTCAACGAGTCCGCCGCAAGTATCGCCGAAAATTTACACCGGGTGTTCTCATTCACTTCGGCGGACGAACCCGATGAATCCCTGCTCGATCTCGCCTACGGTCAGATCTTGCGCACGTATGACCCCCAGGCGGGCGGGTTTGAACCGGCGCCGAAATTTCCCACGCCTCACCGGCTGCTTTTTTTGTTACGGTGTTATCATCGTACCGGAGAACTCAAAGCGCTGGAGATGGTGGAAAATACCTTAACCGCCATGCGTTTGGGGGGAATATGGGATCATGTGGGATTCGGCTTTCACCGTTATTCCACCGATAAGAATTGGCTGTTGCCGCATTTTGAAAAAATGCTTTATGATCAGGCACTGATGGCCATCGCCTATTTGGAGACGTACCAGATCACTAAAAACCCCCTTTATGCCCGGACTGCCGATGAGATCTTGACCTATGTGCTGCGGGACATGACATCCTCCGAGGGCGCTTTTTTTTCGGCGGAAGATGCGGATTCAGAAGGTGAGGAAGGAAAATATTATGTGTGGACCGTGGATGAATTTCGCAACCAAATTTATGACGGCCGGTCCGATATGTGGGAAAGAATTTTACGCCTGAGTCCGGAAGGCAATTTTAAAGATGAGGCCTCCGGCCGAACATCCGGCGCCAATATCCTGCATCTCACCGCCGGCTTGACCCAATGGGCGGATAAATATGGTATGAAGCCGGAAGAACTCGAGGAAGATTGGGAAAAAATCCGGCGCCGGCTCTTTCACACACGCGAAAAGCGGATCCATCCTTTAAAGGATGATAAAATTCTTTTGGACTGGAACGGATTGATGATTGCCGCCCTGGCCTTTGGCGCCCGGGTATTGGACACACCTCAATATGCCGGGGCAGCCGAAAACGCCGTTCAATTTATTTTTTCGAAAATGAAAGACCAAAACGGACGGCTTTTTCATCGATTCCGGGATGGCGAACTGGCGGTTCAGGCCCAGGCCGCCGATTATGCTTTTTTGATTTACGGTCTTATTTCACTGTATCAGACCACATTCGATTTGACATTTGCAGAGGCTGCCGCAAATTTTCAGGAATCGATGATGGATGAATTCTGGGATGATGAGAACGGCGGTTTTTTCACCACCGGCAAAGGGAGTATAGATCTTCCGGTCCGGCCCAAGGAACTTTATGACGGCGCCCTGCCATCGGCAAATTCCGTGGCATTCTATAATTTGCTGTGCCTTTCCAGACTCACCGGAAATCCAAAATGGGAAGAAAAGGCACAGGTCCTTTTACGCGCTTTTGCCGGAACCGTCACGTCACAACCCACGGCATCGACTTTCTTCTTGACCGCACTGGATTTTGCATTACGGCCGGGGCAGGAGATCGTCATCACCGGAGAAGCCGAAAAACCGGATGTCCATCAACTGCTTTCAACCCTGAATCTTTATTTTACGCCCAATAAAGTGACGCTGGTCAAATCAGATCAGAATGCCGACCGATTAACCCGGTTTGCGGGGTTTACGGACGGTTTGGCGGTGATCAAGGGAGAAGCGACGGCACACTTGTGCAAGAATGGTTCGTGCACGGGTTCGTCATCGGATATGAAAACCGTCATCAACCAGATTCTCGATAAGAGATAAAAATCCTTTCTCTTACCCGCAGACTTTGCACGATGACAGGCATTGTTCGTATTCTTTGTCCCGCTCATCATCGTCTTCAATATTCTCATGGGCATGGCCCCAGTACTTGTTAATACACTGGCCGATACAGCTTTGTTCCTGTTTGGTGATTTTTTTTTCAGTCATGGTTCAACCCTCCTTATGCATGGACTCTGTCAATTCCAACATTTTCTATATTCAACTTAATCATCTTTAATATTCCTGCAAGATAATAGAAAAAGAAAATTAGATAATTGACAACCCCGCTTTCTTTCGATAATCTTTTCTTATCTGGAAAATGTATAACACGCCACGCCATGAGGGAGTCAAAGATAACCGCTTCCGCCGGTTAAAGTAGACGACACCCCTCGGGGATAACCAAAGCCTATGCATCCGGGTCAGAATTTTTGCTGGTCCGATTACAACCACAAAACAAATTTTTCGTTCGTTCCAACCTCAACCACATAACACGTTCCGCACTTTTTATTTCAAGTAATATCAATATAGCGGAGCAGGCCGGTCCTGCCGGATGGCGGGATGAAGGCAAAATCATATGAGGTGAAACATGAATCATCAGTACGACGTCGTTATCGTTGGAGCCGGTCTGGCCGGACTGCGTGCGGCCATCGAGCTGGGAGAAGACACACGCACGGCCATCATCAGCAAAGTCTTTGCAACGCGTTCACACTCGGGCGCCGCCCAGGGAGGGATCGGAGCCTCCCTTGGAAACGAGGAGGAGGATCACTGGAAATGGCATATGTTCGACACGGTCAAAGGAAGTGATTATCTGGCTGATCAGGATGCCGTTGAGATTCTCGCCCGGGATGCACCGCGGACCATTTACGAACTCGAACACATGGGAGTGCCCTTTAACCGGACCGCTGAAGGCAGGATTGCGCAGCGCGCATTCGGAGGCCACACCAGTAATTTCGGCAAGGCGGCCATCAAGCGCGCTTGTTATGCGGCTGACCGCACCGGCAGAGTGATCCTGGATACGCTCTGGGAAAAATGCCTGCAGCGGGGCATCGATTTTTTTAACGAATTTCAAATCATGAATTTGACGGTTCGGGACGGGCAGTGTTGCGGTGTTACCGCCTATGAACTGGCCAACGGCACGCTTCATCATTTTCACGCCAAGGCGGTACTTCTGGCGACAGGAGGGGCCGGAAAGATTTACCGGACAACTTCCAATGCCTTTGCCTCTACCGGTGATGGAATGGCCATCGCTTTTCGCGCCGGTGCGGCACTGGAGGACATGGAGTTTGTGCAGTTTCATCCCACAGGGATCTACAAACTGGGGATCCTGATCAGCGAGGCCGTGCGGGGTGAAGGGGGTGTTCTGCGCAATAACGAGGGAGAACGGTTCATGGAGCGTTACGCGCCGACAATCAAAGATTTGGCCCCCCGTGACATGGTTTCAAGATGTATTCTCAGGGAAATACAAGCCGGGAAGGGGATCGACGGGAAAGACTATGTATTTCTGGATCTCACCCATCTCGGAAAAGATGTGATATCCAGTAAACTGGCGGAGATTACGGGATTTGCCCGCACTTATGCGGGTGTGGATGTGACCAAAGAACCCATTCCGGTACAGCCGACCTGTCACTATATGATGGGAGGTATCGCCACGAATACCGATGGCCGGGTCATGGTCGATAATCAGGATCAAACCATATCCGGACTGTATGCCGCAGGCGAATGCGCATGCGTGTCCGTTCACGGCGCCAATCGTTTGGGATGCAATTCTTTGCTCGATGTACTGGTTTTCGGCCGCCGCGCCGGCCGGTCCATTCGCCGCTACATACATACCATCGGGTTGCCGTCTTTATCCGGAGATGACCCGACCGGCGAGACCGCTGCACAGATCGCCGCTCTGATGGACAATACCGGCCAGGAACGTTCCAGCGCCATTCGAACCGAGATGCAGGAAATCATGATGGACAATGTTTCTGTTTTTCGCCATGGGAAAACGCTGATAGAGGTTATGGACAGGCTTCGCCTGCTCAAAGAGCGCTGTCGACACATCAGCATTCAAGACAAAGGCCGCTGTTTCAATCGCGATTTGTTGGACGCCATGGAAGTCGAGTACATGCTGGATCTGGCCGAAGCGATTACACTGGGCGCCATGAATCGTGATGAGAGCCGCGGCGCCCACTTCCGCGAAGACTGCCCTAATCGAGACGACAACCACTGGCTGGTCCATTCACTGTTTCGCTATGCGGGACTCAAACCACCGCAATTCCTCACCAAGCCGGTAAAAATCACCGATTTCGAACCCCAAGAGAGGAAATATTAAAATGAAAAGTACATTTATCATCTATCGATATGATCCCGATGTCGATACCCAGGGACATTACCAGGAATACAGCCTGGAAACCGCACCCACGGATAAGATCCTGGACTGCCTCAACCGCATCCGCTGGGAGCAGGATCCTACCCTGGCCTACCGCTTTTCCTGCGCACACGGTATTTGCGGGTCGGATGCCATGATGATTAACGGGCGTATCGAGTTGGCCTGTCAAAAACTCATCCGTGATTTTAAAACGGCAAACAACTTCGTTATTGAACCCCTGCCGCTGTTTAACGTTGTCAAGGACCTGGTTGTCGACATGAATCCGTTTTTTGAAAAACACCGGCATGTGAGGCCCTACCTGATCAACGACGGCGATGCGCCCGAGCGGGAACGGCTTCAGGAAGAGGAAAACCAGCGCTTTTTCGAACCGGCCTTGCGATGTATTCTATGCGCTTCATGTACTGCCGCCTGTCCCATCAGCCGGGCTAATCCGGATTATTTAGGTCCGGCAGCACTGCTGCGGTCCTTTCGCTATCTCTTCGACTCCCGGGACACCGCCACTGGAAGTCGTCTGGCACAAATCGATTCCGATGACGGTATTTGGGGATGCAAGACCATGTGGTGGTGCACGGATGTGTGCCCCAAAGGGATTCCGGTGACCAAATGCTTGGGCCAGATCAAACGGCTGGTCAGAGAAAAGCAAAAAACCGAAACCTGAACCATTGACGCGCAGGCTTGACTTTGTATTGATCGGTCATAGATTTAAAGTGATATCGAACCAAAGGAGGCGTCATGGATATTAAACTCAAGAGCCTTTCCAAAGAAGCTATTCCTGCCGCTCTCGATAAAGCCAGGCAGTACCGGCTGCTGAACGAACCCGTAGAAGCCGAAAGTATTTGTCTGGATATCCTCAATGCCGATCCCGATAATCAGCAGGCGCTGGCCATCATGCTGCTTGCGCTTACGGATCAATTTGAATCGGAATTGAATCCGGCCTTCGGCAACGCGCGAGAGCTCCTCGACCGTCTCTGCGATGGCTACTGTAAGTCCTATTATACAGGGATTATTTTCGAACGCCGGGCCAAAGCCCATTTATCTCGTGGCGGGCCCGGATCGGACGCACTGGCCTACAACTGGTTTCGGCAGGCCATGGAAGCCTACGAAGAGGCTTTGAAGAGCCGATCGGTCGGCAACGACGAGGCGATCCTCAGATGGAACACCTGTGCCCGCATCTTGATGAGCCATCCCGAGCTGAAACCCGGCCATGAAGCGACCGAGGAGCACATGCTCGAATAACGGCTGCGGTTCGGCGACGCACATGGATCGCGTTGGCGAGTAGCTGTTCACAAGGCATGCTGCCCTTTCATTCCGCCAACCCACCTGCCATGTAAGGCACGGGCGGGCAAGTATCGTTAGACGGGGCAACATGCCTTGTGAACAGGTAGGGAGGCCGGGTTATTTTTCCACCGGAAACGTTATGGATGCCCCGAACCAGCCGATGAGCGTTATCAGTGGCAGCAATGAGAAGACCAGCACAAGATAAATAACACCGGAGCCGCGGACAGGATCGAGGACATCCGGCACCTTGAGCCGCCATATAAATAGGATGATTTCGATGATCAGCATTGCAAATGCAAGGGGGATTTTCTTTTTCAATACCCGCATCGGCTTGGCCAGAAAATTCAGCCACCAGGTATAAAAGCCCGTGGCAATGGCCACGGCGGTAAATATGATACCGGCGGCCAGACAGTAAAACGCCGTAATCTCAAAAGATTTGATGCCGGTAATGAGATAGAGGAAGATAAATACCGGTGGGGAAAATGCAAAGGCAATGGGAAAATGAACCGTCATCGGATGCGGATGACGTCGCATCATGGGATATTTTTTTAACAGCCCGGCAACAGCTGCCGGCAGTTGTCGTTCATCAACTTCTTTTTTGACAATCCCGACTTTGGGATATCTTTCCAGTACATCCGGTTCATGGGGCGCGGCCTGGATATCGGTTGTCAGATCTCTTCCAGCATGATGACGTCTCATATGCATGCCGTTGCGCCAGAGTTTGCTGTCACTGACATCGTAGACTTCGCCTCGATATGCGACATAGGTGGGATTTCCGTTTTCACCATTGTATCCGGCGAGTTCTTCAACACTGAATTCTTTCATGAGTGATTCCTTTCCGGGGGTTTATGAATACTTATCAAAAAGCCGGCAAACAAACAAATAAAAAGAGCCGTGGTAAGTGGAGCAACATTCATATGATATTTGAGGCCGTCCTTTTTGACTTGGACGGGACATTGATCGATACTTTAGATGATATCGGCGATGCGGTGAACAGGGTTCTGTCGAAGAAAAACTTTCCGACGCATACGTATTCCGCTTACCGGGACTTTGTCGGCGACGGTTCAAGAATCCTTATCGAGCGGGCATTGCCTGAAAAATATCGCAATGATAAAATTATCGATGCCTGTTACAAAGAATATATTGAGGATTACAGTCAAAATTATAATGTTAAATCAAATCTTTATGACGGGATACCTCATCTTTTGGATACATTGACCGAAAACGGTTTACGGCTTGCCGTTTTGTCGAATAAACCGGATGCCATTACCCAAAACTGTGTCAATACTTTTCTGTCGACATGGGATTTTGATGTTGTTTTCGGACAACGCGATTCGGTTCCCCGCAAACCGAATCCACAGGGAGCGCTGGAAACAGCCAAAAAAATGTCGATACCACCGCCACACTTTCTTTATCTTGGAGATACCGCCATTGATATGAAAACAGCCGTTTCAGCGGGGATGTTTCCTGTCGGGGTGCTCTGGGGGTTTCGACCTTTAAAAGAGCTGATGGAAAATGGTGCATGCGCCGTGATTGACGAACCCATGGCACTCCTGGACATCATAAATACTTGACAATAACAAGGGAATTGACTTTAATAAAAGCTGGCGGACCCAAAAAATATATGTGAGCCGTTACGTTACATGCATGCCTTGTGAAGAAATATATTGAAGTTTATGGCATTGACTTCACAATTTTAAAGACGGCGTTGATTAATAAATAATTAACTATCTGAAATAATAGGATATAACGACAAGGTATAGTTTTTGCAGAAATACAGGTATTATATCCGATAGATAAAGCCAAATCCCGAGTGATCGGGAGACGGAAAGCCACGGATCTCGCTTATGGTTAAATCGTCGAATAGTTAAATGGTGGAATGGAAAAGTTTCTTAAATTTCGCAATCCATATACCATAAATCAGCCAATAGATTTCATCAACTATTTAACGATTCAACCCGTCAGCTATTTAACGGACACTGAGACAGCCGGGTTGCCTTTGGAAGATGGCAATTCGGCTTTTTTATTTCCAGACATCCGACATTTAAACGATGAATTTTGCAACGACAAAAGCATTGATACCTGCTCCGAGTTTCATCCCGGCGCCCAATCCCATTCAACGGGATGCGGTTTGCATTGACGTGTATCCCGGTGGGTTTCGGAATGAAGGCGTATTTACGGTATATGTCGTGAATGAATCAGATGGAGAGTACGGACCTGACGGAAGAAGGCCGGTAAAATCCAAGTACGCCGAATTCGTCGATATTTACGCCTAACTTCAAATTTATCTTCAGACGCTATTCCTGCCGTGATGATCCAGTCTCACCTCTGGCTATCGCCTGAGGTGGCGTTAGGTTTGAGGAGCACTTCGCTTTAGGTTTGAGGCAAAAACATCCGAGCCTCCAACCAGCCACCAGCTGCAGGCTTTGCCTCCAACCTTAAGGGAACGAAGTTCCCGGTCCTCTTTCCGAGCTCGCTTCCAGCCCATAGGGCTTACAGGCCGGAGGGTAAGCTCATACGAGCTGGAAGCCGACCTCCAACGGCCACAGGCCCCGTCTTCGACTTCTGGCTTCTATCCGGCATTCATAGAAATTGAGAGTGCGAATGTTTTTTTCAATGTGGTGAATAACGAATAAATATATATAGTGTCCGTCCATAAATGAGGATTTTTGTTCAAGATCAAGGCATGCGAAAAAAATAACCGCAGGCATATGAGTTGATATTCCGAGGATTATTTTTTGAGCATAACGAAGAGATTGGGCAAAAAGACCATTTATGGATGGACACTATCTAACTTTAAAGGATAAAAGGAGGCATTATGACAAAAGCTGTTATGATGGAAAAAACAGGCGGCCCTGAGGTATTACGCTGGGTCGATTATGATCCGGGACCACCGAAAACCGGTGAAGTTCAGCTTCGCCAGGAAGCAGTGGGTCTGAATTTCATTGATGTGTATCACCGCAGCGGCCTCTATCCGCTGCCCTCTCTGCCGGCCATACCCGGGATGGAAGGCGCCGGCGTCGTCCAAGCGGTGGGCGAAGACGTCAGTGAATTTGCGGCAGGTGACCGTGTTGCTTACGCCGGGTTGCCGCCCGGCGCATATGCCGAAGTTCGAAACATCCCGGCCCATCGTCTGGTAAAACTGCCGGATGCCATTTCAACCCGTCACGCCGCGGCGATGATGCTCCAGGGGATGACCGCCCGGTATCTCTTGCACGGATGTTACAAAGTCAAAGCAGGTGACCGTATCCTGGTTCAAGCTGCGGCAGGCGGCGTTGGGTTGATTGTCTGCCAGTGGGCCAAACACATCGGCGCCGTGGTGATCGGTACCGCTGGGTCACCTGAAAAGGCAGAGCTCGCGAAGAACCATGGATGCGATTATCCCATTCTCTACCGGGATGAGGATTTTGTTTCACGGGTCAAAGAGATTACTCAAGGAAGAGGGGTTGACGTGGTGTACGATTCCGTGGGGCAATCCACCTTCATGAAATCGCTGGACTGTTTGCGTCCCATGGGGATGATGGTCAGTTTCGGCCAGTCTTCCGGTTCAGTACCGCCCTTCGATACCGGGATCCTTGCCGCCAAGGGGTCCTTATTCCTTACCCGTCCGAGCCTTATGGCGTATACGGCAAAGCGGGAGGATTTGCTGGCCCATGCCCGTGATCTGTTCGATGTGGTGGAAAAGGGAGCGGTCAAGATTGAGGTCCGGCAGACATACCCGCTGGCCGAAGCAGCCAGGGCCCACCGTGATCTCGAAAATCGTAAAACGACAGGGTCCACGGTATTGATAGTGGAGCGGTAGGGAAAATAGGAAATAGTAAATAGGAATATGCATACGATATCGAGGGGTCGTAAACAAAGTGTCGACATAAATAAAAAGAGTCAAAAATACTTGAAAAAATTTTTGATCGTTCTCTGTATCGCAGCCGTTCATTTTGTTGTCACGAAGATGGTCACAATGATAACGTTTTCCGTGTTTGCGGCCAATGCAGATGAAACGCGGATATCTTCCGTAGGGCATTTGCTGATGATGATTTCGAGAGTGTTATACTTTCCCGTCATGACCATGGCATGGTACCCGAGGCGGTTTTTTCCGGGTAACTTAATCGTTATCCCCCTGTTAATCAACAGTCTGATATGGGCGATTGGGATTTATATGTTTTTTGTTTTTATACAACGAT
>CAVZUV010000006.1:0-83141 GCA_963778575.1 uncultured delta proteobacterium
TCCTCATTGATATTTATCAAATTTTTTCCATCCCAATCGGCGAAACTGCTTGACAAACATTTCAAATTACTTGAAAGAAATAATTACCCCTCTTTATAAAACCCGGCACGCTTATTGCTTATTTTAAATGGATCAAAATCCTTTTAACCGAGGTATTGATCAAAACACATAGCTTAAAAATTAGGCGGCGGAAATCGGGAGTAAATGATGAAAATTTTAATCGCCGAAGATGATGTAACGTCCCGTCTTATTCTGGAAAACATGTTGACCAAGTGGGGTTACGACGTCGTCTCCACCACCGATGGTAACGATGCCTGGGAAAAGCTTCAAGAAGAAGATGCACCCAGGCTGCTCATTCTGGATTGGATGATGCCGGGTATCGAAGGCATTGAGATTTGCCGGAGGATCCGTGAAAATTCCAAAAGCGAAGATCAATACACCTATGTAACGTTATTGACGGCTAAAGAGTCAAAGGAAAACATTGTCACCGGCATGGAAGCGGGTGCGGATGACTATATTACCAAACCCTTTGATATGCATGAGCTTCGCGTTCGCGTTCGTGCCGGCGAACGAATCGTTCAGTTGCAATCTGAATTGTTGGAGGCCAAAAAAAAACTGGAAATACAATCACGGACAGATCCTTTGACCGGTGTACTGAATCGCCGGGCCATTTTAGCAAAGATCGGCTCCGAACTTTCCAGAGCAAGAAGAGAGACGACGCAAATAAGTATTTCAATGCTGGATCTTGACCATTTTAAGACAATAAATGATACTTACGGGCACCTGGCAGGCGATGCCGTGCTTCGGGAATGCATGCATCGGGTTCAGTCCTCCGTCAGAGAATATGATTCAGTGGGAAGATTCGGCGGAGAGGAATTTATTGTTGTCCTGCCGGGAGCAGACGAGGCTGATGCATTAATCGTTGCCGAAAGAATTCGACTCAGAATTAATAAAATAAGCGCAGATGTTGACGGGATAAGCATTCCTTTCACCATCAGCCAGGGTCTGGCGACCTCCAGTGGTGACACGACCGTGGATGAAATGATTGCAATAGCCGACCAGGCCTTGTACCGTGCCAAAGAAAACGGCCGAAATCGGGTTGAGAAAGCCCCCAACCAATCGTAAAAATAAAGTAATGACTTGATTTTTCAATGCAAGATTTACCTGCCGGATTCCTCTTCAGATGTGGTTTACAATAATTTTTTATCATGTTAAAAAACATTTTATGCATTTTGTTAACCATTAGTAAAAATCCTGGCCCAGACGGACTAGGATTTCAATGTTAGTTTAAATGTTGAGGTTTTAAAACAATGGATATTGAACGTGAAACAATCGATTTTGATGTGCTTTTTGTCGGGGGCGGTCCCGCAAGTCTCGCAGGTGCCATTCGGCTGATGCAGTTGGCCAAGGAAAAAAATATGACCCTTGAAGTGGCGTTGATCGAAAAGGGTGCGGAAATAGGATCTCATTCTTTGAGTGGCGCGATCCTGAATCCCATCGCCTTAAAGGAACTGCTTCCGGATTACCTTAAAAAAGCGTGCCCCATAGAATCGACGGTTAAAGGAGATGGATTCTATTTATTGACTCAAAAAAAACACTATCGAATTCCGGTCATCCCCAGATATATGCACAATAAAGGCTTTTTGATCGTCAGTCTCTCCAGGTTTTCCCGATGGCTCGGAAACATCGCCGAAGATCTCGGCGTTAATATTTTCCCGGGTTTCGCCGGCAAGGAAGTCCTTTATGCAAAAGATCAAAGGACGATTATCGGCGTGCGCACGGGTGACAAAGGACTTGATAAGGATGGACGGCCCAAGAGTAATTTTGAGCCGGGAATCGATTTGATGGCCAAAGTGACGGTGTTCGGCGAAGGCGCGCGGGGCAGCCTGGTAAAGAATATCTCACAAAAACTCGATCTTTTTCCCGGGAAAATGCCCCAGGTATTCGAATCCGGTATCAAAGAGGTGATCCAGCTTCCGGAAGATAATTACTTTACGTCCAGCGACGCCAACGACATTCACACACTCGGCTATCCACTCGGTCTGGACATACCGGGCGGCGGTTTTATTTATGAAATTAAAGACAACAAAGCCGCTATCGGTTTTCTTGTGGGACTCGGTTATGAGAATCCCATGCTGGACCTTTATGATGAGTTTATAAAATTCAAACAGCACCCTTTTGTGGCTGAAATCATTAAAGGCGGAAAAGTCCTGGAACAGGGCACCAGGACCGTTTCCTCCGGCGGCTTTTTCACCATACCCAGGCTTGCGGTTAACGGCGGTGTTTTTGTGGGCGGCTGCGCCGCAATGCAAAATACGCCCGGATTAAAGGGGGTGCACCTGTCCATGAAATCGGGTACGCTGGCGGCCGAAGCGATCATCAAGGCGCTTGAAAGATCGGATTTTACTCAAAAGACGCTTGAAACCTATGATGATTTGTTTCAAAAAAGCTGGGCAAACGATGAAATTTATGAAGCCAGGAATTTTTCACAAGCCCTTTCAAAAAAAGGTCCCATGAAGTGGATTCACATCGGTGCCCAATATTTTACAAAAGGACGCGGATTTGTCGACAACATGCCGATTCAAAGGGATGCAAAGACCTTAAAACCGGTTAACACAAACCGGGAGGAGGCTCGCGAGGTCCCCGATAAAAAGATGCTGGACGGCGTTTTGTATGTAGACAAACTTACCGGTGTGTATCTATCCAAAACCATGCATAGGGAGGATCAGCCCAGCCACATTGTCGTGCACGACACAGACCTTTGTGTCAACGAATGCTACAATACTTACCGGTCTCCCTGCACGAAATTCTGTCCGGGCGATGTCTACGAAATCGAAATCGACCCCAAGACCTCGAGACGCCGGCTCAAGCTGAATCCTTCCAACTGCCTTCACTGCAAAACCTGTGATATAAAAGACCCTTATGACAATATCACATGGACATGTCCGGAGGGAGGAGAAGGTCCCGGATATACAATGCTATAATCTTCCCTTTTTTAAAATCGCGATGAGGAGCCAGATTCCCATGATGGCTGCGGTTGAAAATAAAACGATCCCGATCAAAGAGATGCCGAAAAAAAGTGGCGGAATTTCCGAAATAACGATCAGCGCGGAACCGATGATCAGTGCGGCAATGATGATGGAAAACGAAATTCTGTTGCTGATCCTGTCATAGGTCGCCAGCATGGTCTCAAACCCTTTATGCTCCATTTTCAAGGCCAGTTTCTGCTCTCGCATCAGCCGTGTAATTTCCAATATATCTTTAGGAAACTGCCGGCCGAATTGCAGCAGCTGAGATCCGAGTTGAAGCATATCATCCACAATCCTTCCGGGATGAAACCGGGCAAGTTTGATTCGTTTTATGAACGGTTCGGCCCGGGCGATCATGTCAAAATTCGGATCGAGTACCAGCGCCACTCCCTCCATCATTGTCAATGTTTTCATCATGAGAAAGATATCCGGTGCAATCATCAGGCGATGACGGGCAGCCAGCTCGAGCAGATGGCTCAAAAGTTTGCCCACCTCAATGTCTTTCAGTGGTTTGTAAAGGTGCTGTCCCATGAAATCTGATACATCTCTTTCAAGCTGTTTGATATGGGGCTCTTCTTCCCAGTGGGTCAGCTTCAACAGCACCTGGCTTACTTTTGCTTCTTGCCGGTGGATAATGCCGTCGATCAAATCGACGAAATCTTCTCTGGTCTCACGATTCACTGCACCGGTCATGCCGAAGTCGATGAGACAAATGATATTTCCCGGAAGGATAAAAATATTCCCGGGGTGGGGATCCGCGTGAAAAAAACCGAGTTCAAATACCTGTTTAAGGTAAAAATCGGCCCCACGAACAGTAATCATCTTTAGGTCGAGTTCAGCGGATTCAAGTTTATCGATCTCCGATATCTTGATGCCGTCCACCAGTTCCATGGTGAGCACCCGATCGGTGGATATGTCCCTAAATACTTTTGGAATATAAACGTTGGAGTCCGTCAGAAAGTGACGTGAAAATCGTTCCATACTGCCGGCTTCAATGGTATAGTCGATTTCACGCTCGAGGGTTCTGGCAAATTCTTCCACGATTTTAACCGGTCGATATAAGGCCATTTCTTTGATGTTCCGTTCCACCAGTGTGGCCAAATGAAGCATGATCTCGAGATCGATCTCTATGATTTTTTTGATGCCTGGCCGCTGGACCTTCACCGCCACCATTTCGCCGTTCTCCAGCTCCGCACGATGAACCTGCCCGATGGATGCAGAGGCAAAAGGGGTTTTATCAATAAAAATAAAAAGATCTTCAAGGGGTTTGCCGAACTCTTCTTCAAGGGTCATTTTCACTGAATCAAACGAAAAAGGGGGGACTTTATCCTGAAGTTTGGCAAGTTCCTGTGTGAAATCAACAGGAATGAGATCCGGCCGCGTGGAGAGGACCTGGCCGAGCTTTACGTAGGTGGGACCCAATTCCTCAAAGGCCATTCTCACCCTTTCCGCCCTGGAAAGCTTTCCATTGGGATGCCGCCGATTTCTGGAAATGAGCTGAAGCCCGACCTCGATGTACTGATCGATCTTTAGCAGTTCTATCAGATCGCCAAAACCGAACTTAATAAGAATCGCCAATATTTGACGGTATCGGTTAAGATTACGGTAGGTTCGGCCTACGACACCGATTTTTCTTATACTCAGCATTTGGAAAGAATGTGGTTTGTGCTTCCGCCTCGAAAATTCTCAATTGAGCAAAAAAGGCTCCATTGAAGTTATTTGGATAACGAAAAACACCTCATTGAATTTTAACTCGATGATAATGATTGTGATCCTTGTGACAAAACTCATTCTTGATCGGCTGAATCCTCTCTCTCGCCCATTGCCTTTTTGAGTTCCCTGATTTCCTTCTTCAACGCTTTCAACTCGTCTCCGGTAACGACATCGGCCTTTTTCATAAAATCTTTCACCGCACGCTGAACCTTTTCTTCCAGCTTTGTCTGGGTCTCGTCATACCTTTTCTGAAGATCTTCCAGAAATTTCGTTCCTTCGTTCTCAGACATTTTACCCTTATTGATCAGTTCTTTGGCCAGATCTTCCACCTCATCCTTTGCAATGAGGGCCAAACCGATGCCGGTCAACATGGTCTTTTTGATGATATTCAACATAAAAACCTCCTTTTTTTAACGATGGTTTACTTCAACTTCCCGATAACCGCGCCGGCAATGGTATTTTTTTGAATCTCCCGGGTCCCCTCATAAATTTCCGTGATTTTGGCATCACGGTAAAACCGTTCAACTTCATATTCAGCCATGTATCCGTATCCGCCAAGCAACTGGATGGCTTCATCGGCAACTTCCACCGCAGTGCGGGCGGCGAACATTTTGGCCATGGATGTCAATTTGGGGTCGATCCGCCCCTGGTCAAAATTCCATGCGGCTTTATACGTAATCAGCCTGGCCAGTTCAATTTTGGTGGCCATATCAGCCAGTTTGTGCTGAGTGACCTGGAACTGCGCAATCTTTTTTCCGAACTGTTCCCTCTGTTTCACGTAGGCCAATGCCCGATCAAACGCACCCTGGGCGGTTCCAAGGGCCTGAGCGGCGATGAGTATCCTGCTTTCATCAAAAAATTCGAGGACATGATAAAAGCCCTTTCCTTCTTTTCCAATAAGATTTGAAGACGGCACACGGACATCTTTAAAATTGACCTCTGCCGTGGACATCATATGGATCCCCATTTTTTCACCGACATCCGTCGCGGAAACCCCCTCGCGTTCCGCCTCCGCCAGGATCAAGCTCATTCCGCGGTAGGCTGGTTTGCAGACCGGATCGGTCTGGCAGAGAACGCAGTAAAAGCCGGCAGTCTCACCGTTGGTGATGAATATTTTTGAACCGTTGATGATCCATTCCTCGCCGTCTTTTTGCGCTGTCGTATTCATTGATGTAATGTCGGACCCGTGGTCGGGTTCTGTAAACGCTCCTGCAGAAAGCATTTTACCTTCTGCCACCGGCGGTAAAAATTTTTCTTTAAGGGCGTCGCTGCCGAACCGCAAAACACATTCAGATGCAAAACCGGCCAATATCAAAGCGCTGCCGATGGTGGAATCCCTGCTGCAAAACACTTCGGCAACAAGGATATTCTCCAAAACACCGAGTCCCTGCCCTGAATATTGTTCCGGAAAGTGAATGCCGACAAACCCTAACTCAGCGGCTTTTTTCCATATCTTTTCCGGAAACTCGTGCTTTTTGTCCAACTCAAGAGCAAGATCTTTGTCAAATTCACCTTTCGCAAAATCTATAGCGGCTTTCTGAATTTCTTTTTGTGCTTTTGTCAGTTCAAAATCCATTTTGTGTACCATCTCCTTAAGCGTTTTATATTTATTAGGAATTACCACATGCCCCGGTCGATTGCAAGGGGTTTAAGATATCGTGGTTATCGCATTTATATTTTCAAAAAAGGGGGCTTGACGATCTCCTTCGGCTTGCTAAATAGCGTATAAATTGTTATATGTTCAAAATAACAATTTTA
The DNA here is from genome assembly GCA_963778575.1 of uncultured delta proteobacterium. Lineage (GTDB taxonomy): Bacteria > Desulfobacterota > Desulfobacteria > Desulfobacterales > UBA11574 > UBA11574. The sequence goes on from CAVZUV010000006.1 coordinate 6,501, forward strand.
TGCTTTGGATTTTTAAGGCAATAACTATTAACAGTGTTGAAAGGAAATTAATTCATATGTCTTTTTCAATTGCGCTTGCCGGCAAAGGGGGAACCGGGAAAACAACCGTCGCGGGACTGCTCATCAAATATCTTGTCAAGATGGAAAAAACCCCCATCCTTGCAGTGGATGCCGACAGTAACGCAAATTTAAATGAGGTCTGCGGTCTTATCGTCAACGATACGCTCGGTAACGCTCGCGAAGAGATGAAAAAAGGGATTGTACCCAGCGGAATGACCAAGGATGTTTTCATGAATATGAAACTTCAGCAGGCGATAGTCGAAGATGAAGGGTTCGACCTCGTTGTCATGGGCCAGCCCGAAGGCCCGGGATGCTATTGTGCGGCAAACACGCTTCTAACAGGATTTTTAGAAAAATTGACCGGGAATTATCCCTATATCGTCATGGACAATGAGGCGGGAATGGAACATATCAGCCGGCTGACCACCAGTAATGTCGACATCTTGCTGATCATTTCAGACACGTCCCGCCGAGGGCTCCAGGCAGCCGTTCGCATTAATGATCTGGCAAAAAACCTTAATATCGGCGTTTCCAAAAGCTATCTCATCATCAATCAGGTTAAAGATGCACCATCTGATGAGGTTTTAAACTTCGTTAAAGAAAACGGCCTGGAACTCGCCGGGACCCTCCCCGAAGATAATGATGTGTATGAATATGACTTGAACGGGCGTCCCACTATTGAAATCCCGGAAGAAAACACTGCGGTTAAGACGGCGTTTGAAATCTTTGATAAAATAATTGACTAGTTTATTTTGTAACAATATGAAAAAAACAGGCTTTCTTTACGATGAAAGATATTTGCTTCATGATACAGGTCCCAATCATCCCGAGAAGCCGGAACGACTGAAGGCGATTTATCGGGGAATAAAAGACGCCGGCCTCCTTTCCAAGGTTACGTTAATTCAAGCCGATCCGGCGGATCTGAAATGGATCGAAACAATCCATTCGAAAGACTACATCAACCGATTCGAAACTTCATGCCATTCAGGCATTACCGTATTTGATTACCCGGACAACCAGATGTGTGCTAAAACGTTTGAAACTGCCATCCTGGCCGTGGGAGGAGTAATCAAAGTCGTTCAATCGGTCATGTCGGGCGACCTCGACAATGCATTTTGTGCGGTCAGACCCCCCGGACATCATGCGGAACATGACTTGGCCATGGGATTTTGCTATTTCAACAATATTGCCATTGCCGCCAAGTATCTTCAAATAGAATGGGGTATTAAACGGATTGCCATCGTGGATATTGACGTTCATCACGGCAACGGCACGCAGCACGCGTTCGAAGAGGATCCGGGAATATTCTACTACTCCATCCACCAGCATCCGACATTTGCGTTCCCCGGAACCGGACGGGCTTTTGAAAACGGAAACGGTCCGGGTGTCGGAACAACACGGAATTACCCAATCTTGCCGGGTCATGGAGACAAGGAGTATCTGGGGCTGATTCAAAGAGACCTTCTTCCGGTTCTGGAGGCTTTCAGTCCTGAGGTAATCCTGGTATCAACAGGATTTGATGCCCATATCGATGATGACATGTCCGACATAACGCTCTCAACGCAGGGATATTCAAAAATAATGGAAAGGATTGTCGCCCTGGCCGGACTTTACGCCGACGGAAGGGTAATTTCGGTTTTGGAAGGGGGATACTGCCTCGAACGCCTTCCGGAGCTGGCGGCGAATCATGTCAATATTTTATTGAATCATTAACCCGGACAACTCAAAAGATTAGAAGTGGTTTCAAAACCTTCAATCGGGTTTAAGGTCAAGGCGGACTGAGGCGGCCAACCGCAGGAATATCGGGAATATTTCGAGGATTGACCGTCTCAGTCCAACACGGAGATTGAGCCCGAGGGGAGGTTTTGAAACCACTTCTAAGGATTTGTAACCATGGGAGGGCCAAATGTTTATCAGCAAGGTAATGACCAGAAATGTAGTCACCATTGACAAAGATGCTGATATCTCTATTGCACAGGAAAAAATGGCCGAGCATCACATCCGTCACCTTCCTGTTGTCGAAGAGAGTAATCTGCTCATCGGAATCGTCACGGATCGAGACATCAGGAGCGCCCTGCCCTCTTCTCAGTTGGCCGAAAAAGACAACATGGAAAAAATAACATCAAGTAAAATAGATGGGATTATGACAAAAAATCCGGTATCCATTTCTCCTTTAGACACCATTCAAGATGCGCTGCTCTTATTGCAGAAAAAGCGTTTTGGATCACTTCCCGTTGTCGATCATCAAGGAAAGCTCATCGGCATAATTACTACCCGAGACCTTTTTCGAGAATTTATCAATGTCTTGGGGCTCGAAGATCCCGGAACATTATTATGCTTATTGGTGGAAGATAAAATCGGCCAAATGAAAAAAATCGTCGATGCCGTATCGGAAGAAAAGATTTCATTCGGAAGTATTCTGGTATCCAGATACTGGGAAGAAGGAAAGCGTGCAGTGTTTCCGTATCTCTTAACTCAAAATATCGGCCCGTTGAAAACGAAACTCAAGAATATGGGGTATTCATTGCTGGACCCCCTGGACTGGTACAGGAATTCTTATTCTGAAGATAAATAAACTCATGCGCACCTATAAAGATCCGGAAGAATCGTTAGAAAATCCTTATAATGATCTTTATATTTACTATCTTAAAGGACGACCGAATCTCATAAATTCGGTTTTCGAGAGTGCTTTTATCGGCAACTGGCAAGAGAATGAATATTCTTTTCTCTTTTTCTCAAAGCCCTCTTCGGATGAAGTTGAGGGCATACTGAATTCAAACCCTGAATTGGTCTTTCTTGAAGAATTTCACATGACCTACGACCAATGGCAGGGAAGTAAGATCGAGCCATTTAACGTCGGCCGATTTCATGTTATACCCCCCTGGCAAAGAAACGAGAAGAAAAAGAACCGATGCCGTGAAGCGCTTACCATCCTGCTGGATCCCGGCGTTGTATTCGGAAACGGCTTGCATCGCACGACACGGGACTGCATAAAAGCTCTTGAGATGGTATTTTCGAGCGACCAAATCAATTCAGCCATAGATTTCGGAACAGGAACGGGAATCCTTGCCCTGGCCGCCTCACTGCTCGGGTGCAGCAGAATACTTGCCGTTGACCTTAATTTTCTGGCCGCGAGTACAGCATTGCGGAATATACGCTTAAATAATCTTGAAAATGCTATCATGGTTGTTCAGGGACGAGCGGAAGATTTTATTGACTCCGCTTCTGATCTTGTGATAGCGAATATTCATTATGATGTAATGAAGGATCTGATTGCTTCCCGGAAGTTTTATAATAGAAAGTGGTTCATCCTGTCCGGCCTGTTGCGAAGCCAGGCAACAGCGGTACGGGCCGATTTATTCCGTAATCGAATAAACATTATTAACTCTTGGGAATGCGACGGTATTTGGCATACCCTCTTAGGGAAAAAGGATTAACGATGCTTATTAAATGCTGGGGTTCGCGGGGCTCCATCCCTGTTTCCGGAGTAGAATATATCAAATACGGCGGGGATACCACCTGTCTTGAAATCAGAACCAAAAGCGATGATATTATTATTGTGGATGCCGGAACCGGCATACGAAGGCTGGGCAACAGCTTGATCGATGAAAATCGTTACAAGTATAACCTCCTGTTTACGCATTCCCATTGGGATCATTTAATGGGATTTCCATTTTTCAAACCGCTATATGAAAAGAAGGCTGAATTCAGAATGTACAGATGCCCTTTTCACAGCAAATTCGTAGAAACTATTCTCTCGGGTATTATGACCCCTCCGAGTTTTCCGGTCAGATATTCTGAAATTAGTGCGAAAATAGAATATATGGAAACCTCTGCCGCGGCGTTTGAGATCGGTTCGGTGACCATTACGCCTATTCCTATCAGCCATCCCGACAAAGGCAGCGGGTATAAGTTTACCGAAGACGGAAAATCATTTGTCTTTTTAACAGACAACGAACTCGGTTTTATACACCCGGGCGGCCTGCCCTCCAGGGACTATCTGGAATTTTCCACAGGCGCTGATCTTCTGATCCATGATGCCGAGTATATGCCTGAAGAATACCCTTTAAAAATTGAATGGGGGCACTCGGTATTCACGGAAACCCTTGATCTGGCGATTGATGCGGGGGTCAAACAGTTCGGCCTGTTTCATCTAAACCAGGAAAGAAGCGATCAGAAAGTGGAACACATGGTCGAGATTTGCAAAGAGATCATCGCTGACAGAAATCATCCCCTTGACTGTTTTGCCGTGGCTTGCGATATGACTTTCACGCTATAATTTTTGCTGGATATCCATTAGGAGGTGGCGATGCTTCGGGCGGATCTTTATGAGGGAAAAATAGAAATAGAATCCTACATCTCTCCCAACGACTGCAGAGCCTGCGGGTTTTTCAGCAGAGAAGAGTTTTTGGAAAAACTCCGTTCCGGTCGACTTAACCCCCTACATTGCAAGATGGCTAAGATGCGTTTTTTATCTCTACTCTGGGCAGTCAGGCCCAATGAAATTTTGCCCGAGGTAGAGGTGTTGCAGCTTCCGGCCCCCGGCCCCATAGGTCTCTTTCCCATTAATCATCCGGGAAAAGATTCACCGATTTTAGTGTCCGGCAACTCGACGATCACCGGTGAAGTTCTCACTGCGGTGCTTTCCACCACACTGAGTCCGTTCTGGTATTTGGTTGTGGACACGGACGGGCATACCGTGGATATGGCGATCGTTTATAAGGTTATGACCGCTGAGCGGGTGATGAAGGGAATCCGCCGCGAAAATATCGATGACATTGCGCCGGAATCCGCCCTCTTTTTGCCGGGATTTGCAGCCAGCATTCGGGACGATCTGGCTGAGTTAAGCAGCCGATCCGTTAACGTCGGACCGGTTTGCGCCGCTGAACTACCGTTGTTTTTCGGAGAAAAATACTGGAAGGTGGCCTGAGAACAGATAACAGAGGTCGGAAGTCGGAAGTCAAAAGCAAAGCAAAGGAAAATTGCTTTCCGTTCGGACACTAAAAAGTATCCAACTATCTAATTTCAATGCAATAGATGTTCTTCTTTTCATAGTAGATTTGATTGATATGGTAATTCTCCGACGGATTGAGGTCCAGGACAATCCTCAAGGTGGCGGAACCAGGGTGCAAATATGTTCTTATTTGCCGGATCACATTTCCGTTTGTCGGGGTTTTGTAAGATCCGCTCCAAGAAGAAACAGGCTTAATATCAATAACGACCTCCGGATGGTCGCCTTCCACTGTCAATATTTTGGGAACAAAATATTTATTTGAAGCAATAAAGACCTTCTCCAGGTTTTTTTGAGGTTCAAACGTAATACTCTTAACAATGATAGTGTGTTGCGATAAGGTGTTCCCGGTTTGATTTTGCTTTGCGTTACCATCCGGAAGAAACAGCGGCTTTGTTTTCTTTGGCTCAGATGCGGTTTCCCATTTACCGGTGATTCGGGTGAGCGTTTTTAACGGCTTCCACGTTTCCGATATTATTTTCCATTTGCCGCCTGTATTTATCATGGTCAGCGTTTTTTCGCCGACATCTGAAATCTTCGAATCCTGATATCGCTGAATAAATCTTGCAACGGCAGACTCCCCTTCGATAAAAACCCCCAGATCGGATATGTCCACCCGCAAATCACTGATCACATTAAAACGCTTTTTTTTCTTCTGCATCCAGCCCCGGTAATCAAGCCCTTTGGATCGAAAATTTTGACTGTAATAAGACATATAGGTGTCTATGTCGCGATTTTGCCAGGATTTGCACCATGCAAATACGCTCGCGCGAACATCATCGATTTTACCGGCGGATGCAACTCCAGCCAGGCCAAACAAAAGCAGGCAGAGGATTTGCGCTCCCATTGATCGCAAACATGTGGATTTGACAAATGCCATAAATTTCAAATCTGCAAATCTAAAATGTTGGAACCAAAAATAATGCCATGATTATCAAAGGAATCGGGTTTGAGTCAATCGATAAATGTAAAGCCCGATGCCAAGAAAAAAGGTAAGGAAATTAGGATATCACGCCGCATTTTCGGCAAATATTTTTTTCTTATCCGTGATCTTTAACCCTAAAGCCAAAACAATCTTCCGTTTTGTTTCCGGTCTGCATGACATTCCGTTTTCTATGCGTGTAATGGTAAGGGGTGAAATTTGGGCGTTTCTGGAGAGTTCGGCCTTGCTTATCATCAAAGATTCTCTGATTTCTTTGAGACTGTTTTTGCTCATATCTTTATATTCCACTCATTGTTTAAACCCTTAAGTTTACGACTTCGGCAATTTTCCTTTTGCATTGCAGATCGCATGCCAAAAACGCTTTTTTAATAATAATATCTTAAATATCAATTATTTAGACAATATTAATAAATCGTTGGACGTGCGGCTTGATGAAGAGCGATGTAAAATTGTGAAGTAAATATCTTAAAATATGAGTAATTTTTTACTCAATGCAAACATCAGATGAATATGATCGCGTTGATGGAAATTAAGGGTGCGAAGCTTGAACTTTTACCAGTACCGCACGCTGCCGATATCCACATGCACGAAATCGGACTTGGGATAGTACCCTACCCCGCCGGATTTCAACTTCATACAGATGTTCCGCAACCGTCTCGTGTCACAACCCGGAATCCGTATATCGACGGCTTCACCTTCCATGTGCAAACTGTTCTTGGCAACATTTTTACTTCTTCTTCGCAGCATTGCGTTAGTTTCTGGAGAACGGTACCCGGAAATAATATCGAACTGAGGCGACCGGTCCAGCGTCCTGGAAATGGAATACAGCAGATTCAGCAGTTCTTTGCGAATGGGTTTAACTTCTCCGGTACGATAATCTCTGAGAATATAGTTAATTTCCTTCAGCGCATCAGGCTGATAGCGGCCTCGGGTGTAATAACGCGCATCGAGCCTTTGATCGGTGTGAATATTATACATTAAGAGGGTGCGTTTTGGCGCTGCCAGCCGGTCAATGGCCGCGAGAGCCGATACAGGGAATACACTGCATAAAGCGGTTTGTGCAAATACTTTTATAAAAAACCGTCGATCTACAGTCACGTCCGCCATCCTAATTCTTCTCCTTTACAATTAACTAGTGTCCGTCCATAAATGAGGATTTTTGTTCAAGATCAAGGTATGCGAAAAAAATAACCGCAGGCATATAGTTGATATTCCGAGGATTATTTTTTGAGCATAACGAAGAGATTGGGCAAAAAGACCATTTATGGATGGACACTATCTCGCAATTTCTACTTTGATTCGAAAAAGTATTTACCCCTATTGCCTCTATTGCTTGACCTTCTGTTCCCTGTACTGCAGATAAGAATTTCGTATTGCCACGTAGGGATCCACGGATGCTTCTTTCAGCGCCTCATATTCACCGATATGAAAAGAGGTTTGATTGACGGAGTCAAGCGCCCTGATGCCCAGTTCCGCTTCCACAGGTGTGACATAATTGACCGGGTATAGAAATCCATCCCCAAACATCCCGATCGAATCGCGCAGCGTGGATGGTCCCAAAATCGGCCATACAATGTAAATTCCGTTGCCGATGCCGTATTTGGCAAGTGTCTGTCCAAAATCCTCATCATCGGGAACAGCAAGCTCAGGATATCGGCTGGCAAAATTTCCAAATCCAAGCCCCCCGAGAATGGTATTGATAAAAAATTTCGTAAGCTCGGACCCGGCTTCATTTCCTTTTCCCTGAAGCAGGCAGTTGACCAATCGAATCGGCGTCATCAGGTTCTGAAAAAAATTTCTCGCGCCTTCTCTGACGAAATCCGGCGTAATCGCCCGATACCCTTTGGCCAGTGGTTTGAGCAACCAGAAATAAAGCTTGTCATTGAAATAGTACATCCCCTTGTTCCAGATATATAAAGGATCCGCCACCTGCACATGGCGCGTCTCAAACTCCTCTTCAAAAAATTCATCTTCTTTGTTATCTGCCGCACCCGGAGTTGAAACGAGGCCGTCTTTTTTGTCGGGTGTTGTCTTCGTCGAGCGATCCGTTGCAGCATCATGAGGTGTCTCTTTTAATGAACCCATGGGCTTGTGGGCACATCCGGCGAACAACAGCATTAAAAGAAAAAGTGTCGGCGGCAGATAAATAAACAGTTTTTTCATCATATCACTAAGCATCCATCGGATCTTCTTTCACCTCGGGACCAAACGGTTTAAAAACGACCAACAATTCAGGCAGCAGCGTCAGCGCTGCTATCAAGGCAATCACCATTGCCAATCCCGTCAGCAGACCAAAATAGATGCTGGGTATGAAATTGGACAGCACCAGGATTGAAAAACCGATGATAATGGTTATCGACGTATAAAACATGGCATGGCCGATGCTTCCATGGCACCGGTGCAATGTTTTGATATAATCCCGATCCAATCGAAATTCATTGCCGAACCGGTGTATATAATGAATGGTGTCATCCACGGCAATGCCGACACTGATGGAGGCAATGGTAATGGTCATCATATCAAGGGGAATATTCAGCCAGCCCATGACACCGAGGATCACGCCGATGGAAAGCAGATTGGGAAAAATGGCAATCAGAGCGATTTTCAACGATCTGAACAAAATCATAAACATGACCATCAGGGCCAGAATCACCACTCCCAAGGTTTGGATTTGTGACCTGAAAAGGCTTTGCAACATGTTGTTGTATAATACCATCATTCCGGTTAAATGGACCTGGTCTTCACTCAAGCCGAATTGGCTCACCAAATCTTTACGGATTTTTTCCAGCAGCTGATTTCGCTTTAATGTTTTTTCAGAATCCCTCACCCGAATCGAGAAGCGAACCTCATTGTGGTCGAGGGATACGTATGGCGATAAAACCATGCTCTTGAACCGCTCGGGAAGTTCTCTGTAAAGCAATGCCAGTTCGAAATTATCAAGGGGCTTATTGTGGTTGAGTTGTTCTGTAATTTTCAAAAGCGTCCCCAGCGAAAGGATTTTGCCGGTTTGAGGCAATTGGTTAAGATAATTGTGAATTTTCATAACAAGGTCCATTTTTTCCGACGTAAACCAGTACTTTTTTTCTGTTTGGGCCTGATCGAATTCACTAAATTCATCGAACTCATTACCCTTGTTTTTAGCCGGTTCCGGGGCTGGGCTTGGTTTGGTTGCTTCGGGTGTTTTAAAATCGACAATCACATCCAAAGGAGTGGTGCCGCCCAGGTTTTGATCAATGGTTTTCATTCCCTGATAAATCTCGGTGGTATGTTTAAAATAATCGATAAAACTGTTTTCTACCGTTAGTCTTGCTATGCCGACGGCGCTCAAAACAAGAGCGATGCCGCTGATGACCAATATTAATACACCATGTGCTTCGGTAAACTTGCCCAAAAAAGGCGTCAATGAAAAGTGTGGTTTTCTTCCCATCGGCGGCGTCTCTTTGCTCATCAGCACCAATATGCAAGGGAAAAGGAGAAATGTCATGACCAGGGATACGAAAATGCCGGCGCTCATCATCCATCCAAAAGTAATCACCGGAAGAATATTGCAAAGCAGCAACGAACCAAATCCGGCAATTGTCGTCAAATCGGCATACAAGCAGGGTTTTCCCATTAAGCTGACCGTATCTAAAACCAGGTCTCGCTGCGAGGCCTCGGGGTTTATAATACAAAGTTCGCGGTAACGCACAATCAGATGAATGGTAATCGCCATGGTAATGATAAGCTGCAATGAAATAAAATTAGATGATATAACGGTGACTTCCCAGTCAAACAGTCCCAACAGCCCCATCATGGAAACTACTGAAAAGGCGCAGCAGATTATCGGCAAAAATATCCAGCGCAATCTTCTGAAAATGATGCCCAAGGTAAGGACCATGAAAAATAATACGCCCAAACCGAATACTTTTAGATCGTTTCTGATAAATCCGATCAAATCGTCCGCAATCATGCTGACGCCTCCGAGAAAGAGCTTGGCGTCACCACGGTAATGGTTCATAATCCTGTGGATTGAAACAATGTCCTGATGACGGATCTTCTTCATCAGGTCCCGATGATTTCTAAATTCCGCAACAACCGTTTTGAGTTCAAGTGTTTCCTTGGGAGTAAGAGTCCTTGCGGCTTTTTCCCGTCTAAGACGCTCGCGGGTTTCAAGCAGATTCCGGTAAACTTTATCAATGGGAAAGTAGATGAGCAGTGCAGTGGTCTTTAGATCCGGGCTTACCAGAAGATTTCGATACAGCGGACTTTTTTCAAATTCGATCTTCGCCAGCTTTTTATCAACCTTTGGGGATTCCAGAGTGGGTAAGTTGCCGGTCAGTTCTTTGATCGGAACCGGCGGACTTTCAAGCAGAGGAGCATCCAGTATCGAAAAAACCTTCGAAACATGTTTCAGTTTCTCTAAATCATCGTTTAGACGAGAGAGATTTCTAAGGGAGGCATCGTCGAAGAGATCCCCTTTTTTAGGAGCATAGGTGACGACCAGATAATCCTCAAGTCCGTATCGGGAATCAATGAGCCGTGAATACTGAAGGGCCTTGTCATTCTCGAGCAACAGCGTTTCCGCCGATGCATCGAGTCTAAAGTTTTTTGCTTGGTACCCTAAAAAGGAAACCAGCACGACCAGGCAGATAATCACACCTTTGGGCCATCTCAAGATAAACTTGTCGAAAAACTGTGCAAACAACGAAGACGATGTATTCATAAAAAGTATTGAAACAGACGCATTCGAATAACTTCTGTTTAAAAGCGATTATGTATTTTCAGGTTTTTCGAGTTTCAAAAGAAGGTCGTCAATGGTGCCTTTGCTGAGTATGTCGTAAAATTGAGACCGGTATGTTGAAATAAGGCTGACACCTTCGATCTCTATGTCATAAATTTTATAGCCGTTTGACGATTTGTAAAGTCTGTATAACATACTGTAATCTTTGTTTTTAGAAATCACTTTGGTCGGTATTTGAATTTTTATTCCATTTTGGACAGGCGATTCATACACCACTTTCTCATTCTTATAATGAGATAATTTATCAATGTATGTCGCCTTTAACCGTTTAACAAAAAGATCGATAAATTTCTTCCTGTTTTTTTCTGAAAGACCCGGCCAGTATTTTCTTCCCAACGCGAGTTTTGCCATGAGATTGAAGTCGAAAATCGGCTCTACGATAGCGGTTACCTGTTTATTTTTCTCCTGTTGAACGAGATCTTTTCTTTGCAATACGGAAAGTGCTGCTTCAATTTTAGATACCAGCAATTCTTTTGCCGCAGTTTTTTCATCTGACCAAGCGACTTGGCTGATGAGCAGTACCACTGCAACGGCACAAAAAATTCTTCTTATCATCATGCTTCTGGATATCATGATTTTCCCTATTGTCTAATTGATGTCATGCTGTCGGGCAAACAGACGTCGGTGCGTGTGGTTGCACGATTCATGCCACGGGTTTATTGAAACACGCCTCAACAAAATATGTTCTATATTTTTAATCGGTTGACCGAATTTTACCTGCAAAAGCGACTTTGAGACTGAAAGAAACATCGATTTTCGTCAATATTTTGACAACTTTTCAGTTAAAACCGGCTGCACGGATTACGCTCGCCGTTCAATTCGATTACCGCCGATACTTACCCATTAACTGCACCCGGCCGACAATATGATTTTCCATTGCGTTGATAAGCTGCTTTTTTGTAGCGCCGGGAGACAGATTCAGAAGGGTGTCAATCGCATACAATTTAAAATAATATCGATGGGTTCCGCCAGGAGGGCATGGACCGCCGTAACCGATCCGGCGAAAATCATTGATCCCCTGGGTCCCACCGATTTCCGGGCGATCATCGCCGCCAACATTTTCAGGGACGCCTTGGGTCGATACCGGGATATCATAATAGACCCAGTGCACCCATGTGCCCATTGGTGCATCCGGGTCGTCACAGATGAGCGCAAGGCTCTTCGTGCCTTCCGGAAGCGAGTCCCATTTTAAAGGTGGAGACAGATCGGCTCCGTCGCAAGTGTATTTTTCAGGGATCATTCCGCCTTCATCAAAGGCAGGACTTATCAATTTCATGGTGCCTCCTTCTGCTTTTGCATAAGGCAAGGTTAAAAAAATAATGCCGATGAAAAATAACAAGCAGGAATTTATCGTGTTTTTATTTCTCATAGCTCGATCCTCCAAGTTTCTCATCATGGCGAAAGCAAATCAAGCCTTTTTAGTAACAAACGCCGCAATCCGATTTTCATGCCAATATTCACCGCTTTGTTTAAAATCGACGAAACCCACATGTCCCCCATGATCCGGCATTTCAAAATAAAGAAGGCGGCTGTTTTTTGCCTCGTTAACGGGATAACATTCTTTACCTAAAAAGGGATCATCTCGGGCACTGATCAACAGCACCGGAATATCGATCCCAAGAAGAAATTGCCTGCAGCTGCATTTGTTCCAGTAATCTCTTGCACTTGAAAATCCATGAATGGGCGCCGTATATCGATCGTCAAAATCTTTGAATGTTCGGATCAAATGATAGTTTGAATCATCGATTTCATTGGGCATCATGCGCATCTTAATCCGTATCTTGTTATGAAACATCATTAAAAACCGTTTCATATAGAGGATATTGGACCGCTGTGCAAGTTTATTGGCACAGGATTCCAGATCACAAGGCACTGAAACAGCCGCAGCGCTTTTAATCAGGGGAGATATTGGGTATTTTTTCTCCCCCAGATACATCAGGGCCAAATTGCCTCCCACACTGAAACCGACCAGTGAAATACATGTATAGCGCTTACGATTCATTACGTGACGCAGAACAGTATGAAGATCTTCCGTTGCACCGCAGTGATAGGATCTAATGAGCCGATTGGGTTGACCACTGCATCCGCGGAAATTAAAGGCAACGGCATCCCATCTTCTCGTGTTGAATGCTCTTATCATTCCGAGCACATATGAACGCCGCGAATGGCCTTCCAGGCCATGTAATATAATGACCACTTTGTCTCCGCCGGCCCGGGACCAGTCTATGTCAATGAAATCATGATCCGGAGTAAATATCCTTTCCCGCTCATAATGGATGTTTTTTACCTTTCTAAAAAGCGGCGGATAGATGGTCTGAATATGCGCGTTTTTGAATAATAGCCCAGGCCTGTAATTTGACGTAGAAAGAAACGGCATTTAAAAATATCCCGGTGTGATGATTTCACATTGAATCTGTCTTTTTTGCATGATAGGAAAAATTGATCAAGCAACTTTTGATGGTGGTGTTCGTAATATATGTTCCTCTGTTTTACTCTATTTATGTTCCAACAGGAATCTTATCCAATGAAAAACGATAAACAAACCTGTTCCTGGCCTAAAGGAGATCCTCTTCTGATAAAATACCATGACAAAGAATGGGGAGTTCCGTTGCATAACGACAAAAAACTCTTTGAATTTCTTATCCTTGAAGGATTTCAGGCAGGGCTGAGCTGGCTGACGATTTTGAAAAAAAGAGAAAATTTCAGAAAGGCTTTTGATAATTTTGATTTCAACAAAATTGCAGCGTATGATCGGAAAAAGATACATTCCCTGTTAAATGACAGCGGAATCATCCGCAACAGGTTAAAGATTGAGAGTGCGATTAGAAATGCAAAGGCTTTTATTGACGTCAGAAAAGAATTCGGGACCTTCAACAAATACATATGGGAATTTACAGGCGGCGAACCGAATCACAGTGGATTCGAATTCTTAGAAGAGATTCCCGCGAGAACGGAATTGTCCGATCGTATCAGCAAAGATTTAAAAAAAAGGGGATTCAAGTTCGTCGGATCAACCATTGTTTATGCGCACATGCAAGCCACCGGTATGGTGAATGATCATATTAAAAGTTGCTTCAGGTATAAAGAGATTACCGAAAGGTTCTGAAATTTTATTTTTCATGCTTTTTTCCGCATCCATTTATGATTTGCCAATATGGCACTCAAAAGGTCTTTTTTATCCAATGTCAGCGACATCTTCAGAAATTACATTATATTGTTCTACCATTTTACCATTGGCTTTGTGACAATCCGCACATTCGGGGGCATATTTCTCCGGTAAATACTGCACCAGAGTACCGCCCAGCAATCCGAAACCTCCTGATGTGGGAATAATTTGATGGATGGCCATTCGCCGCTCGATTCTGCGGCGAATGGTGGTCTGCTTGCAATGGGACAGATCATGCCCCGTGGCGGATCGAACCAGGGCAAATATTTTCTGGATATATGTTATGCCAGAGCACATCAATAAAAACAGTTAGGCGGAAAAAAATTGCCTAACCATCTCGTGAAAATTCCCGGCACATTCCAGATGAATGAGATGGCCGGCATCGGCAAAAGACTTTTCTACGGCACCGGGGATTTGGCTCGAAAGTAAACGTCCGTTCCCGTGCGGTACCAGTTTATCTTTTTCTGCCGTGAGAATCAAGGTGGGAACTTGTATCTTATGGATGCGCCCGCAGGCATCGAAGCCGGCGATGGCGTCAAGTTGTCCTTTGAGCGCATAATCCGGCTGGATGGGCGCCTTCAACTCCCGTTCTTTATAACGTTTCAGGACATCCGATCCTTTTTTCAGAAACCGGGGCGTGACCAACAGCAAAAGGTTTTTGTCGAAGATCTGTTCCGGTGAAAGACCTTTGTTATCGGCAAAGCGTTTGATGATATCCGGATCCGGCGGTATACGCCGGCTGACGCCGCAATGGGTGCTTCCAAGAACCAGACGGCGGACCCGGTTCGGATGTCTCAAGACCAATTCCTGGGCAATCATGCCGCCCATCGAAAGACCCACAACACCCGTTTGGTTCACCCCGGCTGCATCCAGAACAGCCACGGCGTGATCCGCCATTTCCGTCATGGTGTAAGGACGGTTCGGCATGCTGGAACGGCCGGCGCCGATGTTGTCAAAGACAATGACACGGAAGTGGGGAGACCATGCTTCGATGCTATCTTCCCAGGTCCACGTGCCGCCGCCGACACCGCTGATCAACAGCAGCGGCTCTTTTTCCCCGTAACTCTCCCAATGGATCTTCAGGTCTTTAAATATGGTTTCCGGCAATTTGCACCTCCTGATATTTTACTCCGCTTGACATGCAATAAAGTGATATTAAATTAAGTATATCAAATTTTGCATCATTGATCATATGAAAATACTCCCTTCCCTTACACCCCAAGTTATCATGAGGTTCAGAGAATACAAACCAAAAGGAGGATATTATGGGAGACATCGTTCATACGTCACGCATTACCATTACCAGAGAGCACGGGCCGACCCGGATAGCCGAAATCGAAGGTTTTAACGAACCGGTATTTTACGGCATCCACGGCGGAATTAAAAATTTTTACAAAATCGAGCCTGAAAAGGAACACGCAGCCACCTTGGACCACATCGTCGGCGCCGTCGGCGGCTGAATGATGGGCACACTGGCCGCGGTGTTGGCCGGCAAAAAGATCAAAACCTTTAAAAATCAATATAAGGCTATCGTCACCGGCGATATCGAAAATGTCGACGGTGTTTTGAAAATTACGCATATCAATGTTGAATATCACCTTAAACTGCCCAGGGAAAAAAGACAAGATGCTTCGGATGCATTGGAAAATTACATCACATTATGCCCCGGAGCCCAGAGCGTGATTGGCTGCATTGATATCACCCATGAACTCTTAATGGAAGATTTGCCGGAGTAAAATTTTTGCTCCAGATGACCAGGCTTCGGTCATCTCCAGAGGGGACTGGCTTTGTTGGAAGTTCATTGGATTATTGAAATTTGTGATTTTTTTGTAATTTGGTGCTTGGAATTTATGATTTTAAAACATGAATCTTGCATATTAATGGAGAATCTTCAGGCTATATACTCAAGTTTCAAACCTTAAAATCCTGACTCAATCAGCGCCTTCAGTTCACGCGCATTGTGGACGGCGTGTCCGTCAAAATCGTTGTTGAAAAAGGCCCAGACCTGACATCTTTCGGAAAGCCAGCCCATAATCTTCCGGGCATAGGTCGAGAGCGCGGCGGTGGTGTATGAATCGTGGTAGCGTCCATCGGGACCGTGAAACCGGAGGTAAACAAGAGAATCCGTGGGCACTTCCGCCCCGGCGAAACGCCCGCCTGAATCCGCAATAACATTGGCAATGCCGTAATGTCTCAGCAGAGAGAAAGATTCGGGCGTGAACCAGGAATCGTGCCTGGCTTCCAAGGCAAACTCGCCGATGTTTCGGCGCGAGGCGAGCAAATGTAAAAAAGCGTCCGCGATGTCCGGGTCAAAGCGCAGGCTGGGCGGAAGTTGGACCAGAAACGGACCGAGCCGGTTGCTGAGCGGATCGAACACCGCCAAAAACCGATCGAGCGATTCCGCCGCATCGACCAGTTTCTTTTGGTGCGTGATGAACCGGCTCATCTTTGCGCAGAACCGGAACGATGACGGTGTACGGCGCGCCCACTCCTCGGCCGTCTTGACATTTGGAATGCGGTAGAAGCTCGCGTTCAATTCCACGCAGTCGAACGCCGTCACATAATGCTCGAGATACTTGGCCGGCTTTACATCTTCGGGGTAGAAAATGCCGGACCAATGTTTATAGCTCCAGCCCGATGTTCCGATGTGGAGGCGTTCGATCATCTTGTCCTCTTTTCAACCTGCCCGGCGCTATAAGCTATCTCAAAATTAGGATTTTCGGTCGAGATCAAGACGAGGCCGAGGATCAACCCACAGATATACTGAAGTATGTCGAGGACTTGAAACGAGGGCTTAACGCCGATATCGGGCGAAAAGACTCTTTTGAGATGCCTTCTAAATTTTTCTGCTGTCATAAGCCCAATTCAGCAATGCCTGCCGCTGCTTGGGCCGGCAATTCACATCTTTCTTTTGGCAGTGCTTTCGGATCTGTGCAATATGCCGTATCATCGCATTCCATCGTTTGACCTGACGTTCATCATCAGGACATCTTCTTCCCAAGTAATACCTGCAGTACCATTGAAACCAACCCCTGGGATCTTCATGATAAATCCAGCCTTTTTCCCGCCAAACCGATAATGGCTGGGAAGCATTGATGCCAAAGTAATTCAACTCGGGGACATGGTGTTCGTGACACAGTTTTGCATGCGCATACCAGTCTTTGGGGAACTCTTCTCTGCAGTCGGTCATGTACTTGCCGCCGAAGACCCCCATCTTAAGCATTTGCTGTGGTGTTACTTCAGGGGAAAATCCTGCATAAAAGTTTTTTCCCACAGGTTCGGACAGATAATAAGTATAGTTTTTCTGCATCAGGTCGTTGACAATCACCTTCCGCTTTTTCATCATTCATCCCCCCGACTTCCGCTTACCGGTACCAAGATCAACAACTTTCTTGACCCAGAACTTGGGGTGTTCGTTTATTCCGAACCGGCCTTCACGTGCATGGCCGGTTATCAAGTAGTCGCAGCCGGCCAGCCTCACAACGTCGCCGACGTTGATGGACATGAATGCCGACGTGTCCTCAAAAATATTGATCTTGCCCGGTGCTTTCCGCTGAATCACCTCGGTGATACGTTTTCTGAGTGCTTGCGAATTTCCGAAGATCATAACCTTGTCTCTTTGGCACTGCGAATCACCGCACTAAGTATATAGTAAGATTTTGCAATCTTTGGCATATTTCAAAAAGTCTTCGGCTGTTTGAATGATAATGCCGTCGTTATGTCTCTTCAGACAAATCAACCCATTTCCCCTCCGTAAGAGATTCTAAATCAATGGGCTTTAGCTTAAAAACCGCAAAAGGAGTACCAGCCGCGGCCCAGATGACGTCATATTTTTTCAGGTCTGGATCCAATATCGTTTCCAGAGGTTCGATATGGCCTACGGGCGGTACCCCGCCGATGGCAAATCCGACCCGTTTTTTCACATAGTTTCCATCCGCCCGGCCAAGTTTTAAACCCGTGGATTTTTGGATTTTCATTACATCGACCCGATTTGAGCCGGATGCGATGACAAGAATCGGGCGATCGGTTTTCTTATCTTTAAACACCAACGATTTAGCGATTTGAGGTACCGAGCACCCAATACTCTCCGCGGCTTCTTGTGCAGTCCTTGTTGAGCCGGGAAGCTCTTTAACCTCAAAGGAAAAGCCTTTGTTATGCAGGGAATCCTGTACACGCTTTGCACTGTCGCTTAATTGGGTTTTCATGAATTTGTTCCTGTCCTGATTTTTCTTTTCCCCGATCTCACTTGATCATAAAAGAAATGTTTTATCCCAGTAAAGGGTTGAATTGATCTCATACCACGACAGGCCGGTCATCAGCGATTTCCGGGGGCAAGGGCTCATCATTCCGTAGATGACGAACATGTCAATGACGTCATGAAGGTCGCAATCCATTCCTGACGCTTTAAAAAAAATTTCCAGCAGTCCGGTTTCAAAAAAATAATTATTGGCATGTTTCATGGTTACTTGTAATAGTTTAATAAATTTGCCCATATCTTCCTGAATCACTTTCGCTAAGGTTGTTCTTACAGCCGTATCACAAGAAGGTTTCCCAAATTCATAAATGGTGTTTACCATCGCCTTGACAACCGGCGGAATAAAATAGAGCCCCTCGTCTCTGAAATCAAGAAGCCTATCCTCCCACGCCGGGCCGCTCCGGGATTTGACCGGGATCAGGATGCGCTCTTCAAAGGCCAACAGCATCAAATCCTTTTTTTGGCTTTCCATGATATCGATTTCTTTGTAGCGGATCGTATCTTTATACAGGCTATGGCTCAAAAGCGCTGCAAGTAAAAAGGCATCGCTTTTAGAAAAAAACTTAAAAAATGTACGAGACAGATCGTATTTCCTCATGGCCTTCGATGCGATGGATGGGGTGTTGCTGAATCCCTTTTCGACCGGGTCACTTAAAGTTTCTCATGAATTTTCATGCCGGTTTAAAGTTCTGCATACACACTGGGATTGAATTCATAAAGCGGAGACTTGGCTTTTGCCGTCCGGTTGATCGCCGCCAGCTTTGGACTGATAACGCCGGCCCCTTTTAATATGGCGATCATGGCGCCTGTTTTATCCTTCAGTCTGTTTTGAATGCAAAGAATACCGATCTTGGCGCCGTTAATCGTGTTATGCAACGTATTTTTCTTAATGGAGAGAATCAGGTCCGGCATTTTCTCCCATTCCATCTCGCCCATATATTGAAACAGATCCAGGATCGCCGCGGTACTATTCCATGTTCCGGTCTCTATCCCCTTTTTCACCAGTGCTTTTGAGATGTTGGGCATTTCATATAAGTCTTTCGGTTCCGTCGACAAAATCCGGGAATCCCATTCCGAACACCGTAATGATCGAACCGGTATAACGAGCTTCCACTCCCACAGCGCTAAAAGCGCCTCATCCATATTACCGCAAGCCGCTGATGCCAGATCCTGATAATGAACCCTATCATCCTGAAAAACGTGAAAAAGGATACGAGCCAAATCCGAAACAAGCATGTCTCCGTCCATAAAAGATTTTAACGCTTTTTCTAAATTCTTCATATCCATATTTTTTCTGATGATCGTTATCACCTCTTCCTTATGAAGACAACGCTGCATCGTTGCACTTAAGTCTTTTATTTTTTTTACAGATTCTCGAGCGATGTTATCATCGATATCAAGACCATTTAAATCGGAGAATTTTTTTAGGTTGTTTTTACCGGTTAACACATTAAAATAATAGTCCGTTTCTTCCTTTCTGCCATCTATTCCGTATTCACCGATACCATGAGTCCCGGCGACATGGGTGACAGCAGATGCCCCAAAAAAAGGCGTATTAAAATTGAGAATAGGCTCGCCGATTTTATTTAGATACAATTCGTTGACATAGTGATAGTACGCTTTAAAAAGCGCGACATTCTCAATATTGAGTTTAATCCGAAATCCCTCACGATTCAATACCTTAGCGATAACAAACAAATCCCCTATTCCATTTCTCTCGCCGATCCCGAAAGCTGAGACCTCGATGACGGAGGCCCCTGCCAAAACGCCCATAATCGTATTGGAAACGGCCATGCCGAGATCATTGTGACAGTGCGCACTAATTTGAGTCTTTCCATGGGTGTTGAGCTTACAAATATCGGCAACAACGTCATAATAGCTCATCGGCTGCATGACACCCGAAGTATCGGGCAATGTTAAAATATCGACCTCGAGATCGTTGATCAGGTAGGACGCAAGCTTTTTTAAAAGTTGTTTATCTGTTTTGCCCACATCGAGAAGGCTCACTTCAATAACAGGGTGTTCCGAGTTTTTTCGAATATAGTTGATTGCATCAATAAGATTTGAAAATATCTTTTTCTCGCCGAATTTGCCGATGAGGTCCCTGCTGATACCGGAGTGAAGATGAAATTGATTGATGCCGGATTCGATCAAAAATTTTACATCACCCAATAAGGCCCTGCAATGCCCCGCCGGTTTCAAACGGTAAGCGTTTTCAATGCACTGCTTATTTATTTTGTAGAGAATAACCCTTTCGGTTTCGTGGGCCGGCGGATAAGCGGCTACCGAAATATCAACCTTAAGTTGATTCTGAAAATCAATAATTTTCATCCGTTCTTCATAACTGAACATCAAACCACGATGCTGCATCCCTTCACGTATCGTCTGGTCGACCACCAGAATATCTTTTTTATCAACGTTCATAATGAATCGTCTCCCAACAAATCTTTCTCTGATAAAGTGTTTCTCCGTAAACCGGCCCCCATCCGGCTCTACACGGATACTTCCTCGGGCACCCAGTATACCCCTTTTCCAAGAAAGCCGACGGGCACGGTGGTGCCGATTTTCAGATATACGGACATGGCTTTGGCTTCGCGCCGTGAAAGATAGGTTTTCAGACTATTCCCGTCATTATGGACCAGGGTCACCTCAAGCACGCCGGTGCCGTTCATCGAGTAAACACCGGAAATACTCAGGTTTCCCTGCCAGACATATTCCTGCGGTTCTCCGGCAGGAAAGAGCTCGATGCTCCAGCCCGGCAGTGTCAGACAGACCCGGTCGGGCAGATCCTCCCTGCCCGTGCAAACCCGTTTGAGATCCACATCTCCTAACGCTGTGACCAGCCGGGCATCCTCGACCGTTGCGGCGATCAGGTTCTCGATACCCACCAGTTCGGCGACGCTGCGGCTGTTGGGATGTCTGCACACCTCTTCCGGAGCGCCTTCCTGCAGGATCCGCCCGTCTTTCATAACTGCCAGGTGATCGGCCAGGAAGAAGGCTTCTGCGAGATCGTGGGTAATGTGAACAATCGTTACACCGAGTTGGGTGTGAATCCTTTTCAATTCGTTTTGAATGCGGCTGCGGGTAACACGGTCAAGGGCACCCAGTGGTTCATCGAGGAGCAGCACATAAGGCTCCATTACCAAGGCCCGGGCCAGGGCCACACGTTGGCGCTCCCCTCCGGAAAGCCGGCTGGGGCGCCTTTTGAGCAAGTGCCTGATTTCAAGAAAGCCCGCCATCTCTTCAACGGCCCCCTTGATTTTGTGTTCCGGGGCACCTTTTAGACGCAGACCGAAGGCAATGTTCCGGAAAACCGTGAGATGCGGAAACAGGGCGTAATCCTGATAGACGATGCCCAGATGCCTTTTTTCAGGTGCCAGGCGGGTTGCATCACGGCCCTTGATATGGATGCGCCCGCTGCTGGGCTTGTGCACCCCGGCGATGGTTTCGAGCAGGACGGTTTTGCCTGTACCCGTAGAACCAAGCAGCGTCAGGTAGGTTCCGGCCCTGACATGTAGGGAGATATCACGGAGTCGAAATTCGCCCAGCCTGACATTTATACCTTCAAGTCTGAGCATCTATACCTCCTTTTTTGGTCTAGAAAGCCAGCGCAATCCGGAGAAAATGAGAAGACAAAGGAGGATCAGAATCACTGCTACGGGGCTTGCATATTTGAGCCCGTAGTTCTCCAAACGTTCCCAAATCAGAACCGGGGCGATCATCGGGTGGTAGGCCAGCACGATGACTGCTCCGAATTCGGCAATTCCCCGGGCCCACATCATAATCGCACCCGAGAGAATTGACCGCCAGCAAAGCGCCAGGCTGACCTTGAAAAACGCCTGCCAAGGTGAAGCCCCGAGGGTCCGGGCAACGCGTTCCAGCCGCGGATCGACACTCAGAAATCCGTCCTGCGATGCGTTGACCAGAAATGGCAGCGATACGAATGCCATGGCAAGGCTGATTCCCGGCACCGTGCCCATAAAACTGATGCCGACAAGGCTAAAGGCCTTGCCCAGAAAAAATTCACGTCCATAAACCATCAGCAAAGCAATGCCGGCAGCGGTATGGGGAATCATCACCGGCAGGTCGACGATGCCCTGGACAATGGTCTTTCCCGGAAAGTTCCAGCGGGCCAGCGCATAAGCCAGCGGAACGCCGAACAGAATACAGCTCAGGGTTGCCCACAAGGCCGCTCGCAGGGTCAATAGGATCGATTGGATGACCTCCGGATCGCTGATGGTGGATCGTAAGACTCCTGGATCCGCGCTCACGACCATCCTGGCCAAGGGAATCACGATGATCAGAACCAAAATCCCGCCCAGTCCGGATATAACGATTCTGAAATTTCTCATTTAATCAGTTGCTTTATGGCGGGAGGCAGTTGATCCGAATCTCCCGACAGTTTTACCGGATAAATCGCATGCTGCCCGTTTTTCTCCATGATGTTTCGTCCCTGGGGCCCCAGGACAAAAGCCAGAAATTTGATCGCCCACTCTTTGTTCGGCGCATTGCCGGGGATCGTTATGCCGTAAACCATCGGCGCTCCTTTTTTTTCAATAAAGGTGCCGGGTTTTTTACCTGAAATCCTGATCGTAGCCTGCTTGTAAAAATCTGCATAAGCGGGCGACCCCAGGTTGATTTGAGCCGGAAGAGCGACAAACGGCATATGATGCTGCTCACAGACGGACTTGTAAATAAACAGATAGTCGAGCTGACCCGCTTCCACAAGAGGGATCAGGTCCGTCTCTTTGGGGCGTATATTCTGCAAAGGGCAACCGGCTATCAGTTTTTTATAAAGCCCCGGGACTTTATAATATTTTTCGGCCAACTGCCAAACGAGTTGGCTTCTATAGCCGGCCGGATCGGCGTTGGGATCGGAATGGCCGTACTCTACCCCTTTTTTCAGGAGGATATCGTACCAATTCTTGCTGTTGATCTCATTGGCATATTTTGAATTCGGCCGGTACATGATGGCCATTTCATTGGTGGCAAAGTGGATATCCCAGGACGCATAATTAGGGATCAACAGCGTATCGATAACCGAATAATCGGCCGAGGCCATGATATCGCAACGCCTTTTCAGATCCGTGATCTTCCTGGCGCAGATCCGTGACCCTGC
Source organism: uncultured delta proteobacterium (assembly GCA_963778575.1). Taxonomy (GTDB): domain Bacteria; phylum Desulfobacterota; class Desulfobacteria; order Desulfobacterales; family UBA11574; genus UBA11574. The sequence goes on from CAVZUV010000006.1 coordinate 29,835, forward strand.
CGCCTCCCTGAGCACCTGTACATTCGGATACTTTTTGTTGAACGCTTCAGCCATTTGTTTAAAGGGGATGGACAGAGAACCGGCATGAAAGATAATCACTTTTCCCCGGTTTTGAGCCGAAGATGGAAAAGCAATAAAGCAAACGAAAACAAAACCCAAGAGCAGAACCAGCGTTGTTTTTTTTAAAAGTCCAATTTTCTTCATAATCTCTCCTTCACCGATTGCCAATACCTGTAAGAAAGACCATTGATTTGTACAGAGCGGTTTCCATGCTCCGGGCGCCAATACCCCTATGCTCTGCCCCCGGTCCAACACTTTACTGATGAGTGTGGGGCAGGCCACGATCCGTTATATCAATCCATACCATAACAAACCCTAACTCGGCGGCTCGGCCGATTGTCAAGAGCAGTTGTTTCCCTTCATACCTATCATTAATATTTTCCTAGATTTTAATAAGATAGTGCATATAGCCGGCTGAACTTCGAGTTTTCGGTGGATGTCACGATAGGGGTTATTCCATGGAACAACAAGACCGCAATCGGTCCATAGCCGGACCACTGATGTCTCATCACTTGGTTCATATGATCTGATTTCTATCGTCATAATTTTGAGCTGAACCCTGCATCACAGGCCAAGAGATGCAAGCACTCCTTGTGCGGACGCAAGATGTTAGGTGTGTTTCTTCAATTGGTCGGCAACCGATTGATTCAGCAAGCTCTGGGCTTGGATGAGTTTTTTATACTTTGATTGTATTTTCTCGAGATTTCGAGACAGAATCGCCTTCAATAGGTCGCCTTCCATTTCAGCAACATCGATTCTTTCATAATAGTCCATCGTCTCTTTGAGATGTGCGATAACGATCATGCCTGTCAAGGTCGGGTGGTTGTTCGTTACATTTGCATCCTCAAATCTTGTTCCATGTTCAAGCTCAACTTCTAAACCTTTTCGAAAAGTCTCAAGGGGAATATCCATCCCTTTGGTATTCACAATTTTGAGAATCGTGGATGCTTCTCCCTCTGAAACAATTGGATCCGTGATTTTGGACCAGTCTCGCAAGCCAATTTCATTGCAGACTCTTTTTACTTCATCAGCAGTTATATACTCCGGCAGTTTCATGTTCTTCTCCTTTCATGATTGATCGGCCAGTTTTTCACTCATCGCGACGGACTACCCGCGATCCAGTGTAAACTGAGGTTCGAAGGTGTCGTTTATAAACATTTCCTTGTCAATGGCCCCACTGCAAACCCGAACAACGGGTCCTTCGATGGTTGCAGTGAAATCCGGCAAAAAGCTGACGGCGATGTCGCCGCCAGGCATATGTACGATAACGTTTGAACCGCAAAAGCCCAGTTTGTGAGCAACTGCCGCTGCGGCGGTGCTGCTGCTGCCTGATGCAAGGGTATATCCGGCCCCACGTTCCCATATCTCGATCCTGATATTTTTATGGTCGATAATCTCCATGAATTGGACATTCGTTCGGTTTGGAAAACGCGAATCCATTTCAATGATGGGGCCATAGCTCCGGGCGATACCCGGCGTCAGCTTTTCACAGAGAACGACACAATGAGGATTGCCTATGGTTGCGGCACAGTACTCGAAAATACGGTCACCGATTTCCATCCGTTCTTTAAGAACTTCTCGCGGGCTTCCGGCAACGGGTATCTTTGTGCTATCGAAGCTGACGCTTCCCATTTCGACGATCACATTTTTGCCGTCAAGGGCCACTTCGCAGCTTACCGAGCCGCCAAGTGTCTCTACAGTGAACGGCTGGGTCTTTATTAGCCCCTCATCCCAGAGATATCTTGCGAAAATGCGCAGCCCATTTCCGCTCTTTTCAGCTTCGCTGCCATCCGGATTGAAGATTCTCAACCCGAAGTCACAGGTTTCGCTCCGAAGCGGACCGATAAGGATGCCATCCGATCCCACTCCGTAATTACGGTGGCAGATCAGCTTAATACGTCTTTTTTCAAGACCGTTTTCAAGTTCGGAAAAAGGGATGACAAGATAGTCATTCCCAAGTGCATGGTATTTTGTATAATTCACTTTTTTGATTTTTAGATTGCTTGGTAAAAGCTACCTTGAGTTCAGAAGTTCACGAATCTTGGCGGCAAGGTCTACGGTGCTGAACGGTTTCTGGAGGAACGGCGTTTGGGAATCGAGCACCCCGTGATGGACGATGGCGTTGTCGGTGTAACCTGATGTGTAGAGTACCTTAAGACCCGGCTGTATCCGGTCCAGGTATTCCGCCAATTCCCGCCCGCTCATTCCGGGCATGACCACATCGGTGATCAGAAGGTCAGGCCTCAACCCCTCTTTTTCAACCACGTCCAGCGCCTCGCTGCCGTTGGATGCAACATTCACCCGGTAACCCAGGCTTTTAATCATCTGTGCAAAAAGACTCCTGAGAGACGGCTCGTCTTCGACCACCATCACCAGTTCTCCCTGCCCGCGGGCGGTCTCGGCTTCTTGCTTGGCAAGCTGCTCCGGCTTGGCTTCCACGCGCGGAAGATATATCTTGAATGTTGATCCTTTGCCCGGCTCGCTGTAAACCCAGATGTTGCCTCCGGACTGCTTGACGATACCATAGACCGTCGCAAGCCCCATGCCCGTGCCTTTCCCCTGTCCCTTGGTCGTAAAAAAGGGTTCGAACAGCTTGCTCTTTGTCTTCTCGTCCATCCCGGAGCCCGTATCGGTGATGGCCAGCATAACATGAGGTCCGGCGCTTGCGCCCAAATGACTCCGAGCGTACGCTTCGTCGAGTTCGACGTTGGCGGTTTCAATGGTCAGTCTGCCGCCTTGCGGCATGGCATCGCGCGCATTCACCGCGAGGTTCATAATGACCTGTTCGATCTGGCCGGGGTCGGCCTTCACTCTTCCCAGCTTTCGGCTGCATTGATCAATTGCAGAACTTCAAGCTTCACCCGTTGCTCTTCTTCGATGCGCTTGCGCTCGGTGATATCCAGAGAGAGGATGAATACACCCTCCGGCACCGGCTCGAACCTGAGATCGAACCAGCCTTGTGTTCCGTCGGGAAACACGAACTGGTTATCCATCCGGCAAGGAGTCCGATCCGCCATGCATTGCCGGAGAACCGAGAACATGGGCGTGTTATCGATGCCCGGGTAAGCCTCCGTCATGGTCCGGCCGAAAAGCCGCTCCTTGGGCCGGCGCCCCTGGCCGGCAGCGGCATCGTTGACGAACAGATACCGATAATCCGGACCGATAATCTGGCACCCTTCCAAGAGGTTGTCCATGATGTTACGGGAGTATCCCTCGACGATCGGCCGGGCGCTCTCTGGTTTACGTAGTTTCCTCATTCCCTAAATCCTCCAAATCCAAGATGTCTTCAGCAGCGGCCTAAATATTTGAAGTTCAGAGCAGGTTTCAGCTTCAGGAATTGTTTAACCTATATAACGACAGATACACTCATATGGGCGCAAAATCAACACCAAATTCTATGGTAGGAAATGGGTAGAAAAATACCGAAAATGGTAACGTAAAAATGAATCGATTCTTAAACCTGATGCCGCTGTTTTAGCTTGTCGGTTCTTTCATATATTTTTTGCCCATAGCCGTCCTTGATTTCTTTATTTTTTCATCCACAAGAATCAGGACTAAAAAAGAGCTGCCGATGAGCGAAAATATGAAGCTGTGCCGGAACGTATCTTGAAAAGCGAAGCTCAGGGCCTGTAAATCCTGTACCCGGCCAAAGAATACATGAGCCTTCCCGATGGCGGCATTGTGAGTAAACAGCGCGGAAAAGCGCGGGCTGAGCGAATCTAAAAATCGGCGGACATACCCATAGTTTTGCATGATGCCGATCCCTTCGAGATGGATCGCCTGGCTCTTTTCCAGTATGTTTGTGGCGACAGCCGTGCCCAGGGCTCCGCCCACAAACCGAAGATAATGCATCATGCTTACCCCTAGAGCGGTCTTATCTCCCAGACGTCCTAAGGCCATAGCGGAAAGCGGCGCAAAAAAACAGCCCATGCCGATGCCCAGCGGTATGGTGACAATAGCGGCCCTAACAGACGGGGTGTAGTAGTTCAGCGAAGGAATGAAATACCAACTGGTAAAAAGAAAAATCACGCAGCTTAGCGCCAGAACAGGCTGTGGGCCGAACCGGTCGCTCAATATACCGGCACCTGGAGAAAAGATGGCGATGAACATGGCAAAGGCCAGCATGTGAAGTCCGGTGACAAATGTCCCGAGTTGCTTTAGATTTTCGTAAAAAAGAGGGAGAAGGTATAAGAATTGATAGATGCATAGTCCCATGACGAAAAAATAAAACCCCATGGACAGCATGTATGTCCTGTTTTTTAAAATAGCCGGGTCGATGAGTCGGTGGCCGGAAGATATTTCCGAAATCATGAAAAGCATCAACGCCATGACCGCGCCCAGGGCGAGCAAACCGATGGGGGTGGACTGAAGCCAGCCGAGCTGTTGTCCCTTTGACAGAATGATCAGGAGAAAAACAGTAAAGATCCCCATAAAAAAATAACTGATGAAATTAAATTTAGGACGCACCTTATGCGTCATCATCAGGGGCAAAAAGGAAAGGGCCGCGACGAAATTTAACGCGCCTACCGGCAGGTTGATATAAAACACCCAGCGCCAGCTCAAATTCTGAGTAATCCATCCGCCGACAGTCGGTCCCAGCGAAGGAGCGAAACTCACTCCCATGGCATAGATGCCCATGGCCAGACCCTGTTTTTCCGGAGGATAAATCGAAAATAATATGGTTTGGGCCGATGCCATGATAAACGCTTCGCCGATTCCCTGGAGGCTGCGGGAAGCGATCATGTTCCCCAGGGTCCCGGCCATGCCGCAAAGGGTGCTCGCAACGGTAAAAATAACAAGCCCGGTCGCGAAAAGACGCTTGAGCCCGACCACATGGGTAAGATTGTGTGTCAGCAAAAGGGCAACCGCCGCCGCGGTCATGTACGACGTGATGACCCATTGGATGCCATAAAGATCTGTGGAGAGCGGACCGATCATCTTTGGAATCACGACGACCACGATAGTCGTATCCAAGATGGCCATAAATGCGCCGGTCATGACGATGATGGTCAAAAAGGTCCGCCGCCCGCGAGAAATGGTGCGATAGATCGGAAGATCTGTTGACGGCGTCTCCATCAGACCCCTTCCCGCCGGATTTCCACTTCCCCGCTCAAGCCGATCCGCAGCATACTGATATCACCTTTGGTGATATCGATGCGCACCGGTATGCGCTGGGCCACCTTGGTGAATTCACCTGCCGATATATCACGGGGCGCAAGGGCAAAAGTTGCAGCGGACGCCGGAAGCACCTGACGGACGACACCCTTGTATTTTTGATTCGGATACGCATCGATCGTTATATTGACAGTATCACCTGAAATGACGCCTTTGAGCTTGTTTTCTTCCAGCAATGCAACAACATAGAGGCTTTTCGGATCCAAAACGGCATAAATCGCACTCGTCGGCGAAACGATATCGCCCGGGCTGACAAACTGTTTTGCCACACGGCCGTCAATGCTGCTTCTGAGCGTGCATGCGGCAATATTTCTTTGTTCGTTTTCCAAGGCCGCAGAAAGAGCTTTTATCGATTCGGATAATGACTGGATGGATTGCGCCACTTCCTTGATTCGTGTTTGTTTTGCTTCAGCCAGCAAGACATCGAGCCGGGCTGAATTTATGGATGCTTCAATGGCCGTGCCATTTTCAATAACCGCTTTTTTTTCGGCATCCTGAACAGAAAGCCGGGTGCTGATGTCTTCAGCTTTTTGTTTGGATACGACCTTTGCCTTGTAAAGCGTCTCAAAGCGCTTCCGGTCTCGAGCCAGTTGATTAATGAGCGCCTGTATGCTTGCAGCTCTGGCATCCATGGCTTGTTTTTCTTTTTTGAGCTGAATCACCTTGGCAGCGGCGATTTTTATATTCAACGCGGTCTCTTTTTCAAGCCGCTCAAAGAGCAGCTCTTGTTCCTCCTGTTTTTTATGTGTCGCCCGAATTTCCGACTCCAAGCGCTTGGCTTCGAGACGATAGGGTACATCATCGATTCGTGCGATGATCTCATCCTTTTGAACCGGGTCACCCTCTTTTTTCTCCATTTTCAGTATCCGTCCGCTGACCCGGTCAAATCCGAGGGTCGCCAGAGAGTCGGTCCTGATAAAAACCGCATCGGAAACAGCGTATCGGATTCTGAAATGAATAAACCATACCAACAACACCACCAGAACAACAACGCCGGCCGTCAAAAGAACCACCGCAACGGTTTTTCCTTTTTGGCCGGCATTTGAGGATTGACTCATGTCGACAACTCTCCTTGATGCGTTTTAATGCCGGAAAAAGATGAATATTGAACAAATATCCGAATGGTTAATATGAAACACGTTTCGTTTCTGTCAAGGGTTTTTTGAGCGGGCTGCGGTACGTCCGAAAATATTCCGCAACACTTTTAAACGCACACCGTTACGATTTCATAATTGAAGATCATTTACCGGCAGTCTGCGCTACTCACAACAGTAGTTGACAGGCGGTATCAAATGTCCGTTGTAAGATCAAGGAGTTATCGGAGAGAACTATGGACTGGAAATAGACCCGTCGGTTCTCAACGTATATACCCTCCCCGAGCCCTTGAAGGTAAATGTCGGGTTTACCAATGTAATTACGCCCTTATTATCAGTGATGGTCGGATTACCGATAATATTGGGCTCGGCGGAAAGTTTTCCCATGGCCTGAAGCTGGACTCTGGTAAGTTGGGTGCCGGTTGTCTGCTCATCGGCGAAATAGGCCATAGCCGTGTTCCAAAAGTTTTTAGCTGACGAAATGGCTGCGGAATCCTGTCCTTTGGTTCGATAGGTTAAAAAGGTGGGAATGGCAATAGCGGCCAGAATACCGATAATCGCAACAACAATCATCACCTCAATCAACGTAAAACCCTTTTGATCGTTTCTTTTCAATTTCCGGAGCATATTCCCCCTTTATCCAATCGGAATTTCCCCAGGATTTACCCTTTTATCTCATTGATCCGGTCCGTCAGTTCCGGAATAAAATCAAGGATGTCATCTACAATGCCCACATCCGCAGCCTGGAAGATCGGTGCTTTTGGGTTTTTATTGACGGCGACAATAAACGGTGCGCCCTTGATGCCGCCCAAGTGCTGGAAGGCGCCGCTGATCCCCAGCGCCAGGTAGACTTTCGGTTTGACGGTTTGGCCCGACGTTCCGACCTGCCGGGACTTTTCCAGCCATTTCGCATCCACAATGGGTCTCGAACACGACACATCCGCGCCCATGGCCTTGGCCAGATCGAATACGATTTCCAGGTTTTCCTGATCTTCGATCCCCCTGCCCACGGATACCAGAACATCCGATTTGGTGATATCGACATCCCCGACTTCGGCTGCTACAATCTCCAGATAACGGCGGAAGCCGCCCGGGACACCGCCCTCCAGGGCTTCGGCGGTTTTGTCGACGATTTGGGTCTCCTTCGCCCGGTTTTCATCGGCTTTGAATGATCCCGGTCGAACGGTAATCACAGCCCCTTTGGAAATATCGCAAAGGACATGGGTACTGACCTGGCCGAGATATTCTTCACGAATTGCCTTGAGTTTCCCATTTTCGATGCCTTGAAAACCACAAACATCCGGAAGATACGCGGCATCCAATTTGATGGAAAAACCCGGCGCTAAATCCATTCCAAAATGTTCGTGGGGGATCAGGACAATGCTGTCTTTCGGCAAGATACGGACCAGTGCCGGCCGGAGCACCTCTGCACTGACATGAGTCAAAACTTCGTTGTCGATTTTCCAGACCTCGTCAAAATGCGGCCCCACATTCCGGCACACGCTGTCGAGTTTGGCGCCGGAACCTGCAACAAGGGCCGTTATCGAAGCATCCGGATTCAACGCTCCGGCAGCGGTAATCAATTCAAGGGCCGTATCATCCGCCGTCCCGTCTTTGTGAAGAATATATGCGAAAATCGGTTGAGCCATTATTTGATCCCTCCTTTGGCTTTTAAGAGTTCGATGAGTTTGTCGATGATTTCATCGGTGCTTCCTTCAAGGATTTCCGCACCTTCCCCGGGTTCGGCCACAAAATAATCGAGCCGCTTTGTTCGCGCTGCGGATTCTCCGACAACATCTGCCGATATCCCGAGATCCTCGGCGGTGTGGACCGGAATTTCAAGAGATGCGACTTTGCGTATTCCACGAATACCGACATACCGGGGTTCATTGATACCGGTCTGGATCGAAAGAACACACGGCAGATCGATCTCATTCATCTCCTGATTTCCACCGGCGATTTCACGGCCGACTTTGATTGTTTTTTCATCGACAACTTCTATTAAATTGACCAGCGACGCATACGGCCGGTCGAGCATCGCAGCCAGCATACCGCCGACCTGACCCGACCCGTCATCTGCCTGCGCACCGGTCAGAATCAGATCATAGTTGCCCTTTTCAACCTCAGCCTTTAAAACAGCGGCAATCCCCTTACCGTCAGATCCGCTGAACGCTTCGTCTGATAGGAGGATACCATGATCAGCCCCCATGGCCATTTCCCTTCGAACAACCTCTTCGCCTTCCTCATCGCCCACGGTCACAACGGTAACGCTGCCGCCGACTTTGTCGCGAATCTGAATGGCTTCTTCAACCGCATAATTATCCCACTCGTTGACGGAATATACCAGGTCATCACGTTCAATATCCGTGCCGTCTCTGTTCACCTCAATTTCGTTTTCCGAGGTATCCGGAACCCGCTTGATGCACACTAGAATTTCCATAATGTCCCTCCAATATAAAAAGTTGCTTCTTAACCGAGTTTATTGCTTTATCCATCGACAATCAGATGCCTTTCAACCAGTTCCACAAGATCAATCGCCTCCATCTCCCCTTCCAGGCCGCTGGTCTTAATGGCATCTTCAATATTGACCATGCAAAACGGACAGGCCGTAACAATCACGTTTGCTCCGGCATCTTTGGCCATCTCAACCCTGACCTGCCCCATTCTTTTTTCTTCGATGGGCTCGTAAAACAGCATCAGCCCGCCGCCGCCGCAACAAAAGGAGCGGTCCCTGCATCTTCCGGTCATTTCGACCCGGTGAATACCGGGAATCGCATCGATGACTTCCCGGGGATCATCGTAAAGGTTGTTGTGCCGTCCAAGGTAGCACGGGTCATGATATGTATAGATCTTTTCTGAATTTTCAACAGGCTTTAAACGGAGGTCTCCTGATTTTAAGTGTTTCAGAATGGTTCGGCTGATGTGCTCCACCGGCGGAATATCCTTGTAATCGTGTGCCAACGCATTGAATGCGTGCGGGTCTGCCGTTACGATACGCGCCGCACCGGAGTTAATGATGGCTTTGGTATTGCGATCCCTTAAGTCCAAAAAGAGCATTTCCTCACCGAATCGGCGGACTTCATGGCCGCTGTCTCTTTCATCAGGCCCCAGTATCCCGAAATCGATACCCGCAGCGAAAAGAACTTTTGCCGCGGCACGGCCGATTTCCTGGATCCGGTCATCATAGGATGTGATGCTGTCGACAAAATAGAGGGTGTCGGCGGTCTCTTTCTTTCCCAGGATTTTTATATTGAATTTTTCCGGCAAATCACGGGTCCACTCCGAGCGCTTTTTCTCCATCTTGCCGTAAGGGTTACCGCGTTTTTCAAGGGCTCCCAGCGGCTTTTGCAAGGATTGCGGCACCATACCGTCATCCACCAATCCGCGTCTTACGTCGACGATTTTGTCGATATATTCGATCAAAACCGGACACTCCTGCTCGCAGGCGCCGCAGGTGGTACACGACCAGATCTCATCTTCTTCCAAAACATTTCCGATAAACGGATTCACATCTACAGACTTTCCCCTGAGGGGATATTTATTGAATGAATAGCTGCGGCATTTCACTGAAATGAACCGGGGAGAAAGCGGGCGGCCCACGGCATTGGCCGGGCAGTTGTCCGAACATCTTCCGCAATCGACACAGGAATAAAAATCGAGGATATGTTTCCAGGTAAAATCCTCGTAGTTCTTGACGCCGAAGGATTCAAGGTCATCCAACGCTTCATCGCCAACACCCCATCGCACCGGTTTAATGGTGCCTTTGTCCAGCTTCGATAAAAACACGTTGGGAAAGGACGTAATCACGTGAAAATGCTTTCCCATGGGCAAAAAACACAAGAAAAAGAAAAATATCAGTTCATGGGAATAATAGGCGCCAAGATGAATGTGTTGCAGTAGATTCATCGGCGACAGCGTCAACATATGAGCGGCCATCCAGGTTCCGGTCATGGGAACGAGAATTCCCGTTGCTATCCCTTTCTGCATTTGTGCCGCAAACTCGCTGCCTTCAAAGGCCATATCGCAAGTGACCAGGCCCGTGATCAAAAGCAGCACCAACACGGCTTCCCAGGTATGTTCTTTCCCGTATTTCGGCGGAACCGCGTATCGTTTCGGCTTGATAATAAGCCGGCGATACAAGGCGGCCAGACAGGCGATCAGGACGAAGGTTCCGGCAATATCCTTCAGCACCATATATACTTCGCCGACGGTTCCGCTCATCCCCGGCAGAACATAGCCGTCTGAAATTCCGATCAGCACGAGGGTGATGGATCTTAGGGCCAGGATGACAAAACCCGCAAAGAGCGTAATATGAATGATGCCGGCATCCGGATACCTGGGATGCCGGTATTGCCCGAGGGCATACTTGAGCATTTTACCGCATCGGATCCACAGCCGATCAAGCCGGTGATCCGGCAGTGCTTTGACCATGGGTTTGAGGCGAAGGGCGATGATATAGGTAAAAACCGCCACACCCGCCAGGGGGATGATCAAGGAGAATATGACGGTGGGTATCCCGAAAACAAAAGCTTTGGCCGGTGATATTAAAACAGGTTCCATTCTTTAATTTTTTTTACTCCTTTTCCCAGATAAATTCGGGTAACGATTTTATGAATGAATGTTCATTCATTTTTTAACAAACGCGCCTTCATACTGTCAAGAAAAAGTTCAATTTCTCGTTCGCTTCCAAATTTATTTTGGTATAACATTACGGCATAAATTACAAGCTTTCTTGACAAAGATCCTTTTTCATCCTAACAGATAGAACCGATAACATTGGCATTGGCGTGCTAACAAAGCCTAATTTTATGACATCTTCAACCTTCGATTATCCAACAACAACGTGTTTGATCATGCGCCGTAAAAAGCACGATAGTGGTGCCATAGCCCATAAGGGGGTCCCATGACAACGGAGATTAAATATGAAGATAAGCCCTGGTTGACCAGCTATGAAAAAGACGTCCCGGAAAAAATCACCTACCAGGAAATATGCCTTCCGGATATTCTCAAAAGAACCGCCGGCAAATTCCCCCATAAAACAGCCCTTCTTTTTGAAGGGTATAAGCTGACCTATCAGGGTCTCAATGATATGGTGGATCGCTTTGCCGCGGCCTTAAAGTCCTTTGGCGTACAAAAGGGCGACAGCGTCGCCATCCTTCTGCCCAACCTTATTCCCTGCGTCGCAGCCTATTATGCCATATTAAGGATCGGCGGCATCGCCGTGATGAACAATCCTTTGTATTCCAACCGTGAGCTTGAACACCAGTTCAATGATTCCGGATCAAGCATATTGATCACCCTGGATCTTTTGGGAAACCGCATGATCGATCTGAGACCCAAAACACAGATCAGACAGATTATCTATACCTCTATCGGCGATTATCTTCCCTTTCCAAAGAACCTGTTGTTTCCCCTGGCAGCCAAAAAGAAAAAACTTGCCGCAGATGTCAAACCTGCCGAAAATATTTACCGATGGAAAGATATTCTGGCTCGAAATGAGCCGAGCCTTCCGGAGGTTGTATTGTCCTTTGACGATGTTGCCATGTACCAGTACACCGGCGGGACTACGGGTATTTCAAAGGGTGTGATGCTGACCCACGGCAATCTCAGCAGACAGGTTCAGCAAATCGCCGCATGGTTCCCAACCTTCGGCAGCGATGAAATCATGCTGGGTGCCCTTCCCTTTTTTCATGTGTTCGGTCTGACCACCGCAATGAACCTGGCCATCTTCATGGGATGGGGAGACATCCTTATTCCAAAACCCCAGCCCGAACCGCTGATTAGGGCCATTCAAAAATTCAGGCCGACATTTGCACCCCTGGTGCCCACCATGTATATCGGGATATTGAATCATCCGTATATCGATAAAATCGACTTGACATCCATCAAAGGATGTTTTTCCGGAAGCGCTCCGCTCCCGGTGGAAGTCTTAAGAAATTTTGAAAACAAAACCGGCGCCGTCATTGTGGAAGGATACGGCCTCACCGAATCATCGCCGGTAACACACGTCAATCCCTTTGCCGGCGGTAAACGAAAAGTGGGCAGCATTGGCATCCCCATTTCGGACACAAAATGCCGAATCATCGATCTTGATGAGGGCGTAAGCGGACCTTCCCATCGGTGAATCCGGAGAACTCCTTGTCAAAGGCCCGCAGGTCATGAAAGGCTACTGGAATAAGGCTGAAGAGACAGCCGCCACGCTGACGGACGGCTGGCTTCACACCGGCGATATTGCCAAAATGGATGAAGATGGATATTTCTATATCGTCGACAGAAAAAAAGATATGATCTTATCCGGTGGTTTGAATGTGTACCCGCGTGATATTGAAGAAGTATTTTACGAACATCCCAAAGTTCAGGAAGCTGCCGCCATCGGCATCCCTCATTCCACCCGGGGAGAATCCGTCAAAGTATTCGTAATACTGAAAGAAGGCCAATCTGCTACTTCGGAAGAACTGATCGAATATTGCAAAGATAAAATGGCCACATTCAAGCTGCCGGCCGAAATCGAATTCAGAAAGAATCTGCCTAAAACAAATGTCGGGAAAATTTTAAAAAAGGATCTCAAATCAGAGGAAATGGCAAAGCGGCAAAAAACCACGTAAAATATTTGATTTTTAAGCAGAAAATGAATGAACTTGTTTTAGCAAAGATCCTGCGCTTCAGATGGCTGGTGTTTATTGTGCTGGCTCTGGCCTATTTCTTTGTTTATTTCCACCGCCTCTCCCTTTCCGTGGTCGCGAACGATCTCATCAAAGATTTCCGGACATCCGCCGGCGTCATGGGGTTTCTGGGATCGGTGTATTTTTACTGTTATGCCGCTATGCAGTTTCCCGCCGGTCTTCTATCAGACTCATTGGGTCCCCGGAAATCCGTTACGTTTTTCTTAATTATCGCGTCTGCAGGGAGTATTCTTTTTGGTTTCGCGCCAACCATAAAAGCTGCCTTTTTCGGAAGGGTGATGGTGGGGCTTGGTGTTTCCATGGTTTTCATCCCCACCATGAAAATCTTGTCTTGCTGGTTTCATCCCCATGAGTTTGCTTTTATGACCGGCATTTTAAATGCAGTGGGAGGCATCGGCGTATTGGCAGCCACGTGGTTTCTTGCCGTGATGACGCTGTTTCTCGGATGGCGCGTCTCTTTTGAGCTCATCGGCTGCTGTACCTTTATTATCGTAGCGCTGGTATGGTTTGTTGTCAGGGACCGTCCCGAGGATAAAGGCTGGCCTGCCATCGCAGCGCTTGATAATGACCGCAATAAAAAGACCCTGCCGCTGAAACAGATATCGCTGCTGGAAGGGGCCCGCCGCGTTTTTTGTGAAAAATATTTCTGGCCGGTGGCGATATGGTTTTTTTTCGATTGCGGGATTTTTTTCGGTTTCGGGGCGCTATGGGGCGGACCTTACCTGATGCATGTCTACGGTATGACCCGGGCACAGACCGGTGGCGTACTCAGCATGATTGCATGGGGAATGATCGTCGGCAGCCCACCGTTGGGATTGTTGTCGGACAAGATTATGAAAAGCCGAAAGAAGCCGCTTATTCTGTGCAATTTGATACTCGTCGTCGAATTTGCATTTCTCAGCATTTACCCGTCAGGCCTTCCGCACTTCGCGCTGTATGGCCTATTTTTCATCTTCTCGATATGTGCGTCATCTGTGGTTATTGTCGCCTTTACCACCGTCAAGGAGCTTTTTCCCGTGGAGATCGCCGGCACGTCAACGGGAATGGTCAATCTCTTTCCGTTTTTGGGCGGCGCCGTCTTTATGCCCGTTTTGGGGCGGGTTTTGGATGCGTATCCAAAATCCAATGCCGGCGGGTACTCGATCGAGGCATACTCGATGCTTATTTATATTCTCCTCGGCGCCGCCATCTTATCGCTGATCTGTACTTTTTTGACGAAAGAAACGTATCCGGTTCAACACGACACCGGATTTTAATGCATGTCTGTCCCCAATCCTTCATCGTGCGGCCGCTCAAGGTCTAAAACATACATTTTATTTTTACCGATCTTTTTTAAAACGACCATTCCGTACGAATAATACAAATAGCCGTAAAACCGTCCATGGGGCCCCAAAATTTCTGTAAGGTAAGGTTCATATTGTGTGGTCGGATAAATCCATTGGGTGATTTCGATGAGTGTCTTTTTATCGCGAACCGGCTTCCATAAATCCCCCACAAGGCTGGTATCATTATCTTTTGGATCGAACCAAACGCCTAAAGGTAATCGAACCCCATACCCTGCATAATAAATGTTGTAGTCTTCCCATTTATCGATCAAATCCTGGATGGTCACCTTCGCCCCGGTGCTGGGAAGTATTTTAATGCTGCCGTAATTATCCTGCAATTGGACACAACCGGAAATCATCAATACCAGACATAAAATTAAAGATATGTGAATATATTTTTTCATTGTCTTTCTCCATTTTCTTAGGACTGCAAATCCACATTGACATTTTTTTGCTGATATGTGGTCGTTGACATCAAAATAGAAAAAGTGACCAGGGAAGTGAGCGTATGTGAGCTAAAGCGGAATAATTAATAAAAAATTAAATTTAGACATATTAGATCATATTGTATCACTTATAACTTTAATAATTTAAGCAAGAGGCGTGTCGAGATTTAATTGACTGATCGGCATCCCCTCTTTATGATCGATTTTTACGAAAATAAGCATTGCACGACATTATGTCAAAACTGAGGCAGGGCGGTTTCAAGGGCATCCGGTTCGGGGCTGCCGTACCCGCCGCCGCCAGGGGTCTCGATACGAAGCCGATCCCCTTTGTGAAGCATGGCGGAAAATTTCCCCCCTTTTTGCTCTTTTAATTTTTCTCTGAAAATGACGTTTTTCCCCACCGCACCCGGTTTTCCGCCAAAAAGTCCGTAAGGCGGGATCTTTCTTCTTTCAGACAAAACCGTCACTTCGGCATCCGTCAGCAATTCAATTTCGCGAACAACCCCGTCCCCGCCTCTGTGCCGGCCGTTCCCTCCGGTTCCGCGCCGTATGGAATACTCGGTGACAAGAAAAGGATAACTGTATTCAAGGGCTTCCACCGGTGTATTCATGGTATTGGTCATGTGACAATGAACCGCGCTCTCTCCGTCACATTTAAAAGATGCGCCAAGGCCGCCGGCGATGGTTTCATAATATGCAAAAGGACGGTCTGTTTCGGGGATCGCTACCGCCGATGGTGACGTTGTTCATGGTTCCCTGGCTTGCGGCGGGTATTTGATCCGGAACCGCATGGGAAAGGGCTCCCAACACCACATCCACGATTCGCTGGGACATTTCCACATTTCCACCGGCGACGGCTGCCGGAAAACAGGCGTCCACGACGGTCCCCTTTCGGGTGATCACCTCGATGGGCCTCAGGCATCCTGCATTGGTGGGAATATTTTGGGTCACCAGCGAGCGAAAAACATACAGAACCGCCGAAAGGGTGATGGCATATACCGCATTGATGCTTCCTTTTACCTGAAGGTCGCAGTCGCTGAAATCGAGGATTGCCGAATCATCTTGAATGGTTATTTTAACGGTTAGTTTGATGGTGCGATCCGAAATGCCGTCGTCATCCATAACATCCTCGAAGGTATAGACACCATCCGGAATTTTTTGAATGGTCGTTCGCGTAAGACGTTCTGCATAGTCCGTCAGGGCACCGGCATAAAACCGGGTCTTTTCAAGCCCGTACTTTGTAATGAGTTCCTCGGTCCTTCGCACACCCGTGATATTGGCCATGATCTGGGCGGCAAAGTCGCCTTCCCGCTCCATGGGCGTTCGAACATTATTTAGCAAAAAGCCCATGATTTTTTTATCGATGGTTCCTTTTTCCACCAATTTCAGGGCCGGAATGATCAGGCCCTCTTGAAATATCGAGGTGGAAAGCGGCATGGATCCGGAACTCATGCCGCCCACGTCCGCGTGATGCGCCCGGTTGGCAACGAAAAACACAGGGGTTCCACTGGTTGCAAAAACAGCTGACACTAATGTAATATCAGGTAGATGAGTTCCTCCTTTAAAGGGATCGTTTAAGATCACCATATCCCCTTTTTCCCACGTGACACTCTTAATGGCCGCTTTGACCGACATGGGCATGGAACCCAAGTGAACCGGGATGTGCGCTGCCTGGGCAATCATGTCTCCCGATTGATCGAATACGGCACACGAAAGGTCCCGCCGCTCCTTTATATTGGGTGAAAAGGCCGTTCGGGTCAGGGTGACCCCCATCTCCTCAGAGATGGATGCAAATCGATTTTTAAAAACTTCCAAAAGTATCGGGTTGACTTCCACGTTTGTCCCCTATTCTTTGTTCTTTATTCAACATCGTTATTTCTTTTAAGTTCTTTTAGCCACAAAGACACTAAAGCACCAAGAAAATATAGCAAGATATATCCTTTGTTGTCTTCAATACTTTGTGGCATATTATTAAAGTTATGCTTTTTCTATATTAGTTTATCTCAATGATAATATTTCCGTATTCATCCACATGGGCCGAAGCAAACGGCGGGATGACAAGGGTTGAAGAATATTCCACCACCACTGCCGGCCCCTTGATTCGGTTTCCGCTTTTCAGTTTTTCCCTGGCGATAATTTTCGTCGGCACATATTGATGATCAAACACCACCTCGCTTTCTCCGAGAAACGCATCCGCCGGGGGTTTTTTTTGAAATTTTTCCCATTTCTTGAATTCGGGCTTTGTCGGCATCCCCCTTGCCCGAAGCCGGATATTGACGATTTCGATAGCCTTGTCTTCATTTCGGTAACCATATGTTTTTTCGTGAAGATCTTGAAATTGTTCCACAAAATCCTTTCCAAAGGGAACAATAATTTCATAAGATTGACCCTGATAACGCATGTCGAGATATCTTTCGAGAAAGATTCCTTCTTTAGAAATTCCCTCGGCCAGAAGATCTTTTTTCCCCTTATGCTCAAGGTCATAAAACATCCCGGACAGCGACGAAAAAGTGACATCCTCCTGGTTCTGCATGATCGTCAATGAATAGTCCTTGATCACATCCGCCATGAGCATGCCGATGGCGGAAAGGATACCCGGATTTTGAGGAAACAGCACTTTGGGTATGTTCAGAAGTCTTGCCAAAAATGCGGCGTGCATCCCGCCGGCGCCGCCGAATGAAAATAGGGTAAATTCTCTGGGATCATATCCCCGCTCCACGGAGATCACGCGGATGGCCCGTTCCATGGCGGCATTGGTCACATCGAGGATCCCTTCGGCCAGTTCTTGTGGGGTCAGCTGCGTGTTTTTGACCATTTTATCGAAATAGGATGCCAGGCGTTCCTGCTTCAATGCCATTTTGCCGCCGAGAAAGTGTTCGGGAATCAATCTTCCCAGATAAAGATTGGCATCGGTAACAGTGATACGCTCTCCTTTGCCGTAACAGATGGGGCCGGGATCGGCGCCGGCACTCTCCGGACCCACTTTGAGGGCTCCGGCTTCATCCAGCCTTGCGATGGAACCGCCGCCGGCGCCCACCGTGTGGATATCGATCATCGGCACCTTTACAGGATACCCGGAAATGGCGGATTCCAGGGTTAAAGACAGGTCCTTGTCAATCAAGGAAACATCGGTGGATGTTCCGCCCATGTCAAAGGTAATCAAGGAGGTGGTTCCGGTCATCCTGCCGATCTCATAGGCCCCTACCACGCCGCCGGCAGGTCCTGAGAGAATGGTTCTCACCGATTCCTTCATGGCCGTCTCCACCGAAATACTGCCGCCGTTGGACTGCATAATTCCCAAAGTATCTCCCGGGTCCAGGTTGTCGATCAGGTGTCCGATATACCGCTTCATCTTCGGCGAAACATAGGCATTAATCACGGTGGTCGATGTTCTCTCAAATTCTCTGAACTCGGCCAGGATCTCATGGGACAAAGAAATCTGGAAGCCGGACGGTTCGAGCAATTCTTTGATCTTTTTTTCGTGTAAAGGATTCACATAAGAAAAAAGAAAGCACACGGCCACGGATTCGACATCCAGCTCCTTAAGGCGCAGACCGATGTCTTGGGCGGTTTCCATATCCAGCGGCGTGAGTTCTTCACCGGTCTGAAGTATCCGACCGCAAATTCCGAATCTCAATTCCAAAGGAATGATGTGGGGCTCCTTTCGATAGGCAAGATCATAGAGGCGGGTACGATTCTGGCGTCCGATTTCGATCACGTCTTCAAACCCTTTATTGGTGATCAAGGCGCATCTGGCACCGTCTCTTTCAAGAATGGCATTGGTGGCCACCGTCGAACCGTGTATGATTTTTTTTTCTTTTCCCTCGGCAAGGTGGTTCAAACCTTCAAGAACCGCCTGCGCCGGATTTGCAGGGGTCGAGAGCACTTTATAAACCCCCCATTGGTCGCCGTCCTTGTATACGAAGTCGGTAAACGTTCCGCCGGTATCCACACCGATAATCATTGATAACCCCCGTTTAGGATTGATGAATGAAGTTTGTTGATTGTGGATTGATCGCCTGTGTTTGTTAGTGGTTATGGATTATTTGTTATTTGTTATTCGAAGCTATCTTAAAATTAGGATTTTCGTTCGAGATCAAGACGAGGCCGAGGATCAACCCGCTCCGATTGTTGACGGGATTTCCGTCAGGCATACTCAAGTATGTCGAGGACTTGAGACAGGGGCTCAACGCCAATATCGGGCGAAAAGACTTTTTGAGATGGCTTCTCGTTATTAAAAGGCAAAATGGCGTACCTTTTTTACAATTCGCTCCGCGGTTCGGTATCATTTCGATTTTTGGGCCATAGAAAACCGAAAACCATTAACGAATAACCAATAACGCCACATCGGGTCTTGACCCGATGTGGGGACAATCCGGTTTATCCGCCGAATGAATCTTCGGCAATTTCTACGACGGCGCCGTTGAAGGCTAAAATGGCCTTCATCTTGCCGTAAGTGATCGGCAGGATCGAATAAATGAAAAATTCGGCGCTTTTGATTTGCCCTTCGTAGAAGACGGCATCTTTTTTCTTTGGGTTGGTTTCCAGTTTTCGGGCGGCGACTGCTGCCCGCCACAGGAGCATCCACGCCATCACCACATCACCGCAAACCTCCATGAACGGATGCGCGAAAGCAAATGCACTCAAGACCTTTGGCGACATGGCCATTGTTCCCATATGAAGGGCGACTTCTCCCAGTTTGTTGACCGCCGCCTCCAACTTGCCCGCAAAATCTTCCAGTCCCCGGGTATCCGCTGCCATGGCAATGGTCTTTTGGATTTCACCCAAAAGGTCCATCACGGGCTTACCCTTGTTGAGACCCAGTTTTCTTCCCAGAAGATCCATGGCCTGAATGCCATTGGTTCCTTCATAAATCATGGTAATTCGACAATCCCGCAAGAGCTGTTCCATGGGGTAATCCTTGACATATCCGTAACCGCCGTACACCTGAACACCGTGACTGCACACTTCAAATGCCCGGTCGGTGACATACCCTTTGGCAATGGGAATGAGGACATCAATGATGCCCTGATAGGTTGATTTTACTTTTGCATCTTCTGAAATTTTAATCCGATCTTCGCACAATCCGACATAATATAAAAGACTTCGTATCCCTTCGACATATACCTTCATCATCATGAGCTGGCGCCGGACATCAGGATGTTGAATAATCGGGACCGAAGACGCATCTTTATCCATGATCTGCAAAAGATTTTTTCCCTGTACCCGTTCTCTGGCATAGTTTACCGCATACATGTAAGCAGACGACGCACAGGCCAATCCTTGGAGACCCACCAGGAGACGGGCTTCGTTCATCATCTGAAACATGGCGCGCATCCCACTGTTCTCCTCCCCCAGCAGCATCCCTTTGCAATTTCCCTTGCCGCCGAGCGCCAGGGAACATGTGGCATTGCCGTGAATTCCCATCTTCTCTTCAATACCCGTACACACCACGTCATTGAACTCGCCAAGACTTCCGTCGTCATTGACCCATATTTTAGGCACAATAAACAGTGAAATCCCTTTGGTTCCTGCCGGGGCGCCTTCGATGCGGGCCAATACCGGATGAATGATGTTCTCCGTCAGATCATGTTCTCCGCCGGAAATAAAAATCTTATTTCCGGTTATCGAATAGGTCCCATCGTCATTTTTAACCGCGGATGTGGTGAGCGCCCCCACATCCGATCCCGCTTCAGGTTCCGTGAGGACCATCGTCCCGGCCCACTCACCGGTATACATTTTGTGGAGAAAACGCTTTTTTTGTTGCTGGGTACCAAAAGATTCAATCAATTTCCCGGCGCCATGGGTAAGCGCCACGTATATCATGAAGGCATAGTTTGCCCCCACGAGGTAATCACTGGCCGCCAGGGCTACCGTTGTGGGCATCCCCTGCCCTCCCCAATCGAGGTCTGCGGTCATGGCCACCCATTCGCCTTCTCTCAGGAGTTCGTAGGCTCGGTGAAAAGATTCCGGAACGATCACTTGTCCGTTATCGAACTTGCATCCTTCCCGATCGCCGATTTCCCGGGTGGGAAGGATCTCTTTTATTGCCAGGTTGCGCGCCTCGGACACGATCATATCCACTGTCTTATGATTAAAATCGGCGAACAGTTCGGCTCGGCTCAGATCTCCGACCTGCATCTGCTCGTGAAGAACAAAATCGACATCCCTTCGATCTGCGATGTATTGTGCCATGTTATCAATTCTCCTTTTTCTTGATGACGCACACCCCACCCAATATGCGGACTTGTCCGCCGGTCCTTCGGCGTACTTGCCCGCCGGCGCTTTGGCGGGTCATACGGTTCAAACATCGCGGGCATTGTTGTGCCCGATGCCTCTCATAAAAAGATCCACGAGGGGATCTGCCATGGTAACGAGATTGTAATTTGAACCGGCGTAAAGCCAGGTGTTGATCACCTCGTCCACCGCACCCAATATAAAACGCTTCACGAGCCCCAGATATAAATCTTTTCGGATGGCACCTTCCTCCTGGCCCTGCTCGACAATTTCGGAGATGATATCGAGATACATTTTCGACATCTCTTTTATCTGTTCTTCAATCAGGCGGCTGTTCTGATGCGTTTCAACCCGATAGACCATCGCCATATTCCGGTCGTTCTGAAATTCCTCGAGATGTCGCCGAACCAGGTTGCGAAGTTTATCCACAGCGGTGTCCGCACGGTCGACATCTTCTCTGAAACGGGCAAAAGCCTGTCTGGCTTTATAACTGAAAAACTGAACCAGGATATCTTCTTTATTTTTGAAATAAAGATAAATGGTACCGTCCGCAACCCCGGCTTCCTTTGCGATCTGGGAAACCGTTGACTGGAAAAATCCTTGCTCGGCAAATACTTTGACGGCGGCTTCAAGGATTCGATGATACTTGGTGTTGTTTTTTTCTTTGGTACTGATGACAAGCCTCCCTGCTCCGGATGTTTCACGAACTAATAGACTTGAGTGCCTAAGGCTTAATATGATCCATTATTAAAACTTTAGCTCATTTTAGGCACCTTCACGCTTATGAATGAACACTCATTCATTACCAGCCGAACCACCAAATGTCAAGTAAAATAAAGAAACGGATATTTTGAATTGAATAGATATGAAGGAGAATTGGGAGTTATGAAAGGAAACCGTTCTCGGTTACTTAAGAAGAGAACTCAAGATCTTTGTTCGTTCAAATGAACACATATTCATTTTTGATGCCGGGGCTCGATCAAAATTCTGGAGAATGCGTCTGTATTTTCTTTGAAAAATCTTTTGTTGGACAGGGCAATGAGTTCCAAATCCTTATCACCGTTATTTTTCAAGGTATGGGCGACGCCCTCTTTGATCTTGATCAATACGGCTCCGGATCCTGTGAATTCCTTTGTTGAAATCTGCGCCGTATCTTTTCCTGCCCAGGCCAGGGTCCAGGCATCCGAATATGAAATAATCAGCATCTCTTTGGTTTGCCGATGATAATGATTTCCCCGGACGGCATTCGGATGAATTTTTCCGAAATGAATATTTTGAATTTTATCGAGAAATTGCAGGTCCGCATCAGAGACATTGTAGAGATCGCCTCTTATATCACCATAATTTTCAATGGCCGTGATCTCAATATCTTCCATTGGGTATCCTTAAATAAATCGGAAATCCGCTGTTTTAAGCGCCGCGATCGCCTCAAGTGATTTTTCCGCCGGAATCAAAATATAATCGGTGTTGTAAGTCGATACAACAAAAATGCCGATTCGGGCCTCGGCCAGCACCTTCGAAAGGCTTGCCAGGACACCGACGGCATTCAGATCCAGGGGGTCGGATATTTTGATGCAGGACCACCCCCGGCGGCATTGTTCACTGCTTATGTCCAATGAATCCCGGCACACAATGGAGAGTTCTTCATCTGTTTTGACAATACCGAACACCGCTTCGCTAAAAACCTCCTCCGGTATTCTATGAAAAGGACCGAACCGATGTATCGCAAATGTGTCGTCTAACAGCTTTAACTTCAATTGGGTCCTCAAAAGTGTCTAAAGTTTGAAGTGATCTAAAGTGCCTAAAGTTAATGAATTTATTCATTCCTAAAATTTTAGCTCACTTCAAACTTTAGCTCACTTTAGGCACTTGTAACTATTCAGTTTGATATCAATGTCGTCACATCAATAAAAAATGCCTCGCAGGTTTTGTACGCCTCAGTGTGTCAGCACCCGTTCTCCGAGATTGCCGTACCGATGGTAGTTGAAACAGATACTCTGTTCTCTGAAATACTGCAGCAGCTCGATCCTCCCCTCCATGGACACTTTTGTCCGGGAAATAAAAGATCCGGTTTCGGCTGCTGCTTTAAATAGGGCTTCAGGTACTCGATCCGGCGCTCCATAACGGATCCGATCAATACCGGAAATCCTGCTCATCAGATTTTGATCGGTTTCAAGAGCGATGGGTACATCATCCAGAAACCGCCGGCCTTCCGTACTGTATAAAAATGTCGTCACCGCATTATTCAATTCCTTGGGCAGACTCACAAAAGTCTTGCATCCGGCGATCTTTGCCGCAGCAACCCTTGCCAGAACTTCGAACAAGCTGTCGTCCGGATGAAGCCGGATCACCACCGTTCCTACGGGCAGATAACGGACATGATTATCCTGTCCCCGAAGATGGAAGTAATCTTTTTCCCGGGAAAATTCCTGTTCCCAATGGTATAAATAGCTCTTGACGGCCCGGATGATCCTGACAATATCGTTCTTTAACGCATTCGCCGGCCCCCAGTTGCGCTTCAATCTCCATTCCCGAACCAACTGCAGCATGCGGTTATCGGTTTGAACGGCGTCAATACACGGGAGCCCCGTATCCTCAAATTCCATAAATTGGGAAACATAGTTGGGCCCCCCGGCCTTGATGCCGGCCCCCAGTGCTGATTTTCCCATACCGCCGAAAGGCTGCCGCAACACCATGGCGCCGGTGGTCGAACGATTGATATACAGATTTCCGGCCCGAATCCGTTCTCTCCAGTACTCATGCTCCCGCCGGTCTAAACTCTCCAATCCAGAAGTCAATCCGTAGCCGGTCTGGTTGGCCATTTCAATGGCATAATCCAAGGTTTCGGCGCACATCACTCCCAGCACCGGACCGAAAAACTCGTTCATGTGGGTGAAGCTTCCGGGTGTCACTCCCCATTTGATGCCCGGCGTCCACATATGGGGATTGCCATGAACATTTTCAGGGGCAAGTGCCCAGGATTCACCCGGTTCGAGCCGCGTCAGGGCGCGCTTTAAAATTCCCTGCGGGGGCTGGATCAACGGTCCCATTTTGTTTTCAAAATCCCAGCAGGAGCCCACCGCGAAGCTGGCGGATGCATCGATCAGTTGCCGTTTAAAGACGTCGTCCTCATAGACTTCTCTTTCCAGAATCAGCAATGACGTGGCACTGCATTTTTGGCCGCCGTTTCCGAAGGCCGACTGAACCACATGTTTGACAGCTTGGTCGCGATCGGCCATGGCCGTGACAATGGTCGCGTTCTTACCGCCGGTTTCGGCCGTTAAGAAGACGGGCGGTCTTTGTTTCAAAAGGGCCATTCCGGTATCCGTACCGCCGGTCATGATAATGAAATCCACATCCGCATGCCCGGCGAGCCTTGCCCCGCTCGTCGATCCGGAACACGGCAGGAATTGCAAAACATTTTTGGATACGCCCGCTTTAAAGAAACATTTGCATAACTCCCAGGCGGTCAGGACAGCCGCGGATGATGGTTTGAATATCACCGTATTGCCGGCGGCAAGAGATGCGACAATTCCGCCGCAGGGAATGGCGATAGGAAAATTCCAGGGAGAAATCACCACTCCTACACCCTTTCCGCTGCATCGAATGTTTTCGAAATCCGAGAAAACCTTTGCGGAAAACGGATAATACTCGGTGAAATCGATGGCTTCCGAAACTTCCGCATCAGCCTCCTTGAATATCTTGCCGGTTTCTGCGGCGGCTGCCCCGATAAGATCTCCCCTGGCCCTGCGGAGTTCCACAGCCACCCGGCTGAGGATTTCATGGCGCTGACGGATATTTTTTGAACGCCACCCATCCGGATCGTTCTTGGCCGCAGCCAGGGCACGATCCACGTCCACATCCAGCGCCTGTGCATAGGCCGCCACACGGATTTCTTCAGGCAACCGGGAAAGATCCATGCACGATCGCATTGGGCGATCGGTGTATATTTCTTGACCGGCAGCCACCAGCGGAATGGTTATGGGGTTATCTTGCGGATGTTTAAACCATTTCTTTCGAATGGACTCTGCCCAATTGCGATTGGGCGCCAGAGACCAGTCTGTATCCGGCTCGTTATTGAATTCGTTTTCATGATACGTCCCTATTGTCTCGGGAACGGCGTCTCTCATTCGATCCTGGGTCCGGTTCGGCGAATTATCGACGATATCTATGCGCTCACAGGAAGCAGCAAACTGGTTTTGCAAAAACGCCCAGTCTTCGGATTCGGTTTTAAGATTAAATGAATACCGAAGAAAATTTTCCGCTTCCGTATTTTCATCCAGCCGACGGATCAGATAGGCAATGGCATTGATGAACTGATCTTTTGTAGCGACCGGCGCGTAAAGCATGATATCGCCGGGGAGTTCCTGAATGGCGCGCCGGATATGATCCGCCATCCCCTCCAGCATTTCAAAGGAAAAATATTCGACAACGTTATGAGCCATGGCCAGGCAATAGGCATACGCCAGTTCAAACAGGTTGTGGGAAGCAATGCCCAAATGAACCGCCCGAATGTTTTGCGGAGACATACCGAACCCGACCATTTTTTTATAATTGGCATCCACATCGAGCTTGTTGTCATATGGCGCCAGAGGCCAATTTCGGATCGCAGACTCAACTTTTTCCATCTCCATGTTGGCGCCTTTGACAATACGGATTCTAATGGGTGCCCCGCCATTTAGCGTCCGCGTTTTGGCCCAGGCGGTCAGTTGTTGCTGAACCGCATACGAATCCGGTAAATACGCCTGTAGTGCAATACCCGCCGTATAATCCTGGAACATCTCTTGATCGAGCGCTTGTCTAAACGCCGCCACCGTGATCTCAAGGTCCCGGTATTCTTCCATGTCCAAGGTGACGAGTTTCGGGACCTGTGTCCCGTTGTCTCTAAAAAAAATATTCTCTTTGGCCGCCTGATACAGCCGGGTGAGGCGCTCCGTTAAAATGTTTACCGTATGATCAAAGGATAGCGGCTCGATTTGGGAATAAATCGTCGATATTTTAATGGAAGTGCACTCGATCTCCGGATTTTTCAAATCATTGATGTATGTGTCGAGCCGTTGCAGGGCTTCCGCCTCTCCGAGCAGGGCTTCTCCCAAATGATTGATATTCATCTGAACGCCCTGTTTTTTTCGTTTGCCGAGATGCGCATACAGCGCGTCGGGTTCGCCCGGAATAATCGCACGGCTGCTGTCATGACGCATTTTTTCAATGACCTTTGGCACCGAAATACTGGGGATATATCTCCCAAGGCCGAGAAACATCTGCACCAGCAGTTTGTCCACGGATGAAAAAAAATCCGGAACCCCGTATTTTCTCAGCACACTGTTGATCTGATCCGCCACCCTTCCGGGATTATGGGATCGAAAGCTTTGATCGATCATTTTGGTGAGAATGACTTTGTCCATGGGATGGGTCAACAACCGCATCATTTGCTCGGCAATCCCTTTCTCTTCATCGGTCAACAGCTCATTGGCCCGGTTTTGCCAGCTCTGGGCCAGTGAAATTGCATCTTTTATGATGGTTTCATCATGTTTTGAATTCATGGAAAGTTATCTCCTAAACATATCCTTGACAGGAATGCATTGAGCTTATAATTGGATGCCAACAATTTAACCCGGATTTCCCGGGAAAAGGAGCCAACGTGAAATGACCGATATTTACAAATTTTTAGACGACCATCACATCGAATACCAGCGGCATGACCATCCGCCGGTCTATACGGTTGAGGATGTCAACCGCCTGGTTCCCCCTCTCGAGGCAGCCAAAACAAAAAGTCTTTTCTTGCGCGATGCAAAAGGCGTAAGACACTTTCTGGTGATTGTGAGTGGTGAAAAACGGGTCGATTTGAAAGCATTGCCTGATCTTCTCAACAGCAGCCGGTTGCGGTTCGGTTCTCCGGATCGCCTCAAGAAATATCTGGGCGTGGACCCCGGTTCGGTCTCCCTTTTTAGCGCCATCAATGATATTGACATGGTCGTCGAAATTATCATAGACCGCGCGCTGTGGCAATCGGACGCGTTTCAGTTTCATCCACTGGTCAACACCGCCACTCTGGTTATTTCAAGGGACAATGTTCAGCGATTTCTGGATCAAACCGGTCACGCCGCCCAAATACTTGACGTCCCGGGATTTTAGAACCCCATCAGAATAAGTACGATGGACGATGGATGAGGGAAGATGGACGAAAGACCAATGCCTTTATCGTCCATCTTCATAGCGAAGCGGTCTTCCCTCCAGGGCGTAGGCCTTGCGGGCCAGAGGCCTTCTTCCATCGGTTTCCCTCAAGCCTAATGCAGCGACTTTTCGCTCAGGCATTGGCACGGCACGCCACGCACTTGATCTCAATGACGGCATCCTTGGGCAGCCGGCAGACCTCAACCACTGCCCTTGCCGGTCGATGCGCTAAGAAATATTCAGTGTAAACCTCGTTGAACGCAGCGAAATGGTTCAAATCGGTTACAAAAACATCGACGGCGACAATATCCTTTAAATCATATTCAGCTGCCTTAACGATTTGCAGAAGATTTTCCAGCGCCTGCCTGGCCTGAAGCGCAAAATCGGCGCTGACCAGTTCGCCGGTTTCCGGTTGTATGCCGAGCTGACCGCTTACAAAAAGCCATGGCGCCGCGACGATTCCCTGGGAATACGGCCCGATGGCCTTTGGTGCGCGATCGGTTTGAATCACTTTAGATGTCATGACACTCCCTTTCGTTAACTCTTCAATTTTTAAATCATTCCCTTATCAGTTTTTTAATTTCATCCAGAAGCGGTGGCACCAGCGGCCGATATTTGGGCTGAATGGCTTTGTCTCCATACCAGCTAAATTCAACCGCATCCAATTTTTCAGGGATAAAATGGGTGTCGCCGGCACCGTATTTATGTTCCGGGTAGTACTCTACCCATAGCATTCGAAGAGGATCGATGTTGAACGCTTTTGTGACGAGAGTGGCGATGTGGCCGCTGCAGCTCCTGACCGAAATATTGCTGTCTTTAACGTCGGAAACAACGACGATGATCGGTCTTAAATGCATCAAATCTCTCTTGTTTCCTTTTTTGAGGTCATAGATGCGAAGCCTGCATTTTCCGCTGCCGAGTTTTAGCTTGCCGCCCCATCCACTCCAGGCATATATATCGTCGTATATCAGCATGGCATCTTGTCGAGTAAATGACCGGCTGAAAGATGAGCCTGCGGCTGTTGGAGGTTAAAGGCCCCGATGTTTTTGCCTCAAACCTAAAGCAAGCCGACTTCGCCATAGTAGCTTATGGCTACGACGGCTGAAAGCGCTTCTCCAACCTAATGCCGTCGAATTCAATATTCTGATCTTACCTGACTACCACTTTCCGCTCGGGCATCAATTTAAGCAAATGGTTACCTTGTATGGCCGGGAATCTCATAAGTGGTGCACGAACCGCTTTGGCAGGTTCTGGTCTGCGATTTGACTCCCTGACGCTTTCCGGAATCCTCCCCCATGCTGTAGCTGGTTGAGCTGAGAACCCGTTCAAGCTCCTCGCAATCACATTTCGGACATTTAAGCTCAATCTCTTCGTTTTGGTTCATGACAAGCAGTTCGATAAATTCCTCGCACTTTAAACATTTAAATTCATAAATAGGCATATTTACTCCCAATAAAATCATGTAACGATTTTATAAAACTTCCGTCTCCTGAATGCGGGACGGGATCTATTAAAAAGTTTTATTTTTTATCATCCTCACAAAATTGTCAAGATATACCTGAGTCAACGACCACACGCAAAGCGGGTGAAGAACATTTCGCAACGCCGTGCTTCTCTTTCCTCTTCTCACTTTTCTCTTTCCTATTTCGGGTATTTAAGCACCTGCCGGCAACCTCACCTCGAATACCGCACCGGCATTGCCGTCATCATCGAGCCTTAACGTGCCGTGGTGTTTGGCGACAATTTCGTGGCAAATATACAATCCAAGACCGGTGCCTTTTCCTACGGCTTTGGTGGTAAAAAAGGGTTTAAAAATATCCTGCCGAATCGACACGGGGATTCCGGGGCCGGTATCTTTGCATGTAAAAACCGCCTGTTTCTTATTCGAATCAAAATGGGTCGAAAGAAAAATGGTCCCCTTGGTATCCAAAACCGCCTGAATCGCATTTTGGATGATGTTCAAAGCCACCTGACCTAAATTTGCAAAATTCCCCTGGATATCCGGAAGATCCCGGGCATATGATTCAACGATGTTCAGATCAAAATGCTTGTATTGATTGTAAAGAACCCGCAAAGCATCCTTGATGACGGCATTGAGGTTCACCGGTTCCGCGTATGTCTGGGTTTGCCTGGAAAGTCCCAGAAGACTTGAAACGATCGATCTTGCCCGGACAAGCTCCTTGTCCGCAAACTTGAGATCATCGACCACGTCCGGGTCCGGAGATGTGTTTGTATCCGTTTGTTCGATATCTTCGATGGCGGACTGAACCAGGCTGGTGACCGTTGTCAGGGGATTGTTCAGTTCATGCGCAACGCCGGCAACCAACTGACCGATGGCGGCCAGACTTTCCGAACGAATCAGTTGCTCCTGGGTTCGCTCCTTTTCGGACAAGGCCTGTTCCAAATCCCGGGTTCTTTCTTCCACTTTTTGCTCGAGCGCCTTGTTCATATCCTCAATGACCTTGTAAGAGCGTGCATTTTCCACAGCCAGTGCACTCTGGCTCGAGAGGGTTTCAAGAAGATCCATGTCTTCCTGTGTGTAAAGATCACCGGATCGTTTTTTTCCCAGGACAATGAATCCATTCAACCTTTCCTTGAATGCCATTGGAAGTACAATTTCAGCCTTTAACGTCTCTAAATCCGAAAGCAGGGTTTTTGCATCAGCGTCTTTGACCTGTTTGGAAACGTTTCTTTTAACGACCGGTCCCCGACGAGTTTCCATCCATTGAATCAAGGGGGTCTCCTGAGGCCATATCGCCGGCGGATCGAAACCGGCAGGTTTTGCGTATGCCGAAACATTGATAAAATGCTGTCCGGATGTATTCGACATAAAGACCGCGCAGTGCCTTACCAACATCGTATCCGCCACCGTATCGGTCAGCAGTTTTGCAACGGTGTCATAATCCAGCACAGAGACAATCATCTGGCTGACACGCTTAATGGCTTTCTGGTAATCATACTTTTTCTTGTAGAAAATGCGATCTACAAACTCCTGCACCATGGATTTCAGCGGACCGAAAACAAAAGCAATCAGGAGAAAGAAAAGAACGGGAATATACATCGAATCTGAAAAGCGAATATTTTTAAACACAGCGTCGGCCAAAAGGATAATCGTTGCATATAAGCAGGTTAAAAATGCGGTCAACAAGGAATAAATGAGGCTTTTTCTGATCAATATCCCCATATCCAACAGGTCGTGTTTGAACAGTCCGACTGCAAAAACAAGGAGCGGGATAAAGCTTAAATTCCCGGGAGGATACAACGGATATCCGCTGACCGTGAAGAAATCCAACCCGTTCATCAGGCCCATAACGCCGAATCCTGCGAAAAGGTATTTGAGCCGGTTTTTGTGAGAACCGTCAGTTTCGCGACGGATCGCCTGATAAATCAACACCAATACATACAGGGTCGCCAGCAGGCAGGCCAGACCGAAAAAAGGATACATGACGCCGCCCCGGGCAAAATAACCGAAATAATATTTATGCACGGATTTGACATATAACGGTGTGGGCGTAAAGCACATGAGGATAAACGCATAGACATATGCAGACCTGATCAGCCATTTTCGGCCTGAGATGTTGAGATAAGAATGAAAAAAATGGATATAGAGCGGAAAAAGATACACGATAAAAAAATGATCCGAGCGGCTGAAACGAAGCGCCGCTTCCTTTGAGGAAGTGTTAAACGCAAAAAGAATGTAAATATAAAGAAAAGAAGCGAGTATGCAGATGGTCAAAAAAAGGAAGTTGGTTTGGGTCCTTGGACCTCTGAATATCGCCAAAGCAGCAAGTGCTACAAAGCAGATGAGGGTCAGTAACGGCGGAATGCTGTAAAAGGTCAACATATTCTTTGGATTGATGATTGACGGTGTCGCTCACGCGGCACAAGCGCCTGCTCTGAGCGTCGCCCCAATTGTGAGCAGAGCGAACCAAATAAAATATCCGCGCAGATCCGTTAAATCCGCGCCATCTGTGTCCTATAAATAAAAAATGACCAACGCCGGTCAGACGCTATCCAGCATTTCGCGGGCATGCACCATGGTTGCCTGGGTAATTTTCTCACCTCCCAGCATCCGGGCGATTTCTTTGATGCGTTCCTCGCCGTTCAGGCGCTTGATAAAGGTCTTTGTCCTGCCGTTTGAAACGTGTTTTGAAATGCTGAAATGATGATCGCCGAACTTGGCAATCTGGGGCAAATGGGTAATACAGATGATCTGGTGACGGCCGGCAAGAGCGGATAGCTTTTTGCCCACCACCTCGGCCACGCTCCCGCCGATGCCGGCGTCTACCTCATCGAAAACAATGGTCTCCACTGCCTCTGTTTGGGCGAGAATGGCCTTTAATGCCAGTACGATTCTGGACAGCTCACCCCCGGAAACGATATTGGACAAATCTTTTAGCGGTTCACCGACATTCGGTGCGATCAGAAAGGAGACACGGTCGATTCCGGTTTCATGAACGGTATTATTCTCGACGATAAGGTATGGATTAGCGTTTCTTTCCGCGGGCATGGTTTGAAAAGAAACCTTAAATTGGGTTTGGGGCATTTTTAAGGCAGACAGTTCGTTTTCTACCTGGCCCGCCAGTATTTTGGCTTTCTGTTTTCTTTTTTTGGAAAGTGTTGTCGCAAGCTCAACAATTGTACCATGCAGCCGGACCAGCTCTTTTTCAGTATCCTCGATATGGTCTTTCAGCCCTGCGAGGTTCGACAGTTCCTGCTCTATGGTTTCTTTCCGTGAAAACACGGCATCCAGCGTACCGCCGTACTTTCGCTTCAGTTTGGTCAGCGTATTCAGACGATCTTCAATGGCTTCGAGACGGCTTTCATCCATTTCTATGTTTTTCAGATAGGTCCTCAGTTCTTCGGCAATATCTTCTATTTCCAAAGCCGCTCCGGATATTCGCTTGGCGGGTGAGGTCAGCACGGGATCGATCAATGCCGCCTTTTCAAGATCCTTTTTCGCTTGCAAAAGGTGTTCGACAACAGCTCCTTGAGAATCATACAGCGATTCGATGCAGTCACGAGCCCCCTGAAAAAGGGCTTCACTGTTTTTCAGCCGTATCCGCTCCTGTTCCAAGTCTGAATCTTCTCCGGGATTTATTTTCGCCTCCTGAATCTCTTTTTTCTGGAATTCCAGCAACTGCAGATGTTCCGCTTGACGAAGTTTTTTGGATTTCAGGTCGTTTAAGCGTTGAACCAACGGAACGATCTCATGAAAACACCGGTAAACCGCATCCCGGAGGGCCGTCAATCCGCCGAATTGATCGATGACGGCGAGTTGCTGATCCTCTTTCAACAGCCCCTGATGCACGTGCTGCCCGGAAATACTGGCCAAGTTCTCGGTGATCTGATTCAGCAGTTGAATGGTGGCAAGACGCCCGTTGATATAGATCCGGTGCCGATCGTTTCGGGAAATAATCCGCCGGATCATCAATCCTTCCTCCAAATCATACGCATTTTCTTTCATCATCCTGACAATTTCGGGCTGGCCTTTAACCTGAAACAATGCTTCGAGCTCGGCGGTCTCGCACCCACTACGAACAAGTTTGGCCGTGGCGCGGCTTCCCAGAAGAAGATTGACGGCATTGATGATGATGGATTTTCCGGCGCCGGTCTCTCCGCTCAAAACCGTCAATCCGTCGGAAAAGGATATCTTCAGATCGTCGATGATGGCAAAGTTTCTGATGGAAAGTTCTTGAAGCATATCGGTATTAAAAATGATGGAATATTGGACACTATGGAACTGACATCTTTCTATCGCACATCATCGGATATTTGTAAAGATGCTTGTTTTTTATCAAGGATGACATTAAATATGAAAAGCAGCTGGATTTCTATAATGGATTAAAAGGATTCCCCTCATGTCTGAAAAAGGTATTGTATTTTTTCCGGAAAGCTATCTCGAAGCCACGCCTAAAGATTACCGGCTGAATGACTATGAAGATGTATTTTTCCCGGCCGAAGACGGCACGCGCCTGCACGGCTGGCTTGTCCGAGGACCGGATGAACGTGCGGTCCTGCTGTGGTTTCACGGCAATGCCGGCAATATCAGCCACCGGCTCCACAACCTTAAAAAATTACACGACGCACTCCAGATTCCCATCTTTATTTTCGATTACCGTGAATACGGCCTGAGCGAAGGGGAAATCTCAAAAGCCGGTACTTTTTCGGATGCCCGGGGCGCGTTTCGATATCTCGTCGATGAAAAAGGGTTCCATGCATCTTCCGTGCTGCTCTTCGGCCGGTCGCTGGGGACCGCGCTGGCCGTGGATATCGCCGGCCGGGAAAATTGTCTGGGCGTTATTTTGGAATCGGCATTCACCTCCACGGATGATATCATGCAGCGTTACTTTCCTTTTTTTAAACCACCCATGACGGCCGCGGTTAAATACGACAGCCTGTCTTTAATTGATAAGATCAGATCCCCCCTGCTGTTCATCCACGGGCAGTTCGACCAGACCATTCCCATCTCCATGGCCCGACGCCTGTTCGAAAAGGCCCGCACGGAAAAAGAATTCTACGAGATTCAAGGGGCCGACCACAATGACACCTACCTGGTGGGCGGCCACGAATACTTTGCCGTGTGGCAAAAATTTTTGATCAAATGTCTAAAACCCGAAACCGGATCATCGCAAGAATAAATACGAAAATTAAACCCGAATAATATTTGAAATCAGATATTATTCATGTATGGCAAGAAAGCACAACTTTGATTTCGGTTCGAAATCTTCAATTTTTTTGGATTTGAAAATTTAGTCACATTATCTCAAATCAAGCCCCTCACTTTCTCCCTGGTCTAATACAGGCAGTGATCAGGGAAGTTCTGTTCTGCTCTGGAAGACTGTCCCGTGGGTTGGATGCAGGGATTATCCCTGAATTGTAGGATATATACCTACGAAAATGAAGCATACCCTCTATTGACATTTCACATTGTGGTATTATATTTAATTATATATAATTTTTGTATTTGATTTCTTTGCACAGTAGTGGTGATTGACCTTTATGTAATGTCTGAAATGACAAACCTATTTGAGGCGTAAGAAAATGAGCATAAACTCCTTGAGACAAATTAGAGAGTCTTTTATGATCAGCAAGGCTGAACTTGCTAGAACAGCTAATTTATCAGCACTAACCCTAACACGGATAGAACATGGTAAGCCATGCAGGATGGAAACAAAACGAAAAATCCTTTTAGCGTTAGGTTTAAAATTATCAGACAGAAACAAAATTTTTTATTAATTTAATGAGTTAAACCAAATTGTCAAAGAGCATAGCCCCTGCCAGTTATTTCGGTAGGGTTTTTTTATTTCAAAGAAAAGCACCTGAAGACATATCCTTGGTCTAGTATAACCGCCCATAGGTCATGGCACTATATCTTTACATTTGTCACCCTCCAAAAAGTTTTGTCTAATTCATAAATCCTTGAGTTCAGAGAAATTTTAGTATATTGAATCACAAGTTTTCGAGAATTATGGATTTTGACGAAATTATGACGATGTAATCAATGGCGAATTGTACAGTATTCTAATAGTTAAATTTTTCAAATGATACCTTAAAGGAGCAAGACTGTTTCTACTATGCCAAATTCGATTATAACTAGAACTGGAAGCTACATTCCAACGTTAAGAATACCGAACAAGCACTTTCTTGACCATGTTTTTTATGGATCTGATGGAAAAAAACTTGAAAAAGCAAACGATGATATCATTAATAAGCTCCAAGAGATAACAGGTATCAAGGAAAGAAGATATGTCACGGATGACCTCAATGCCTCTGACCTTGCTTTTTTGGCTGCACAACAAGCAATAGATGGCATAAGCAAGGAAAAGCTTGACTACATAATAATCGCTCATAATTTTGGGGATGTGAGGGCAGATAATATAAGAACCGATATGGTTCCAACCATCGCTGCTAGGGTAAAACAAAAGCTAAAAATAACAAATCCCTATACCGTCGCATATGACATCCCTTTTGGTTGTCCAGGGTGGTTACATGGAGTGATTCTATCTGATTATTATATCAAGTCAGGTGATGCAAAGAAGGTACTTGTCGTTGGCGTTGAGATACTATCAAGGGTTTCAGATCCTTATGATATAAACAGCATGATATATGCTGACGGAGCCGGAGCAACCTTGATCGAAGCAACAGATGAAAATGCTGGGATATTATCACATGTCACAAGATCGGATACACTTAATGATGCTTTTTTGTTAAGGCTTGGCAAATCCTATAACCCAAATCATAATGGTGATGAGTTGTTCCTTAAAATGAACGGTCATGAAATATATAAGTATGTAGTTAATACAGTACCAATAGTAGTAAAACAGAGCCTTGATAAAGCTGGATACACTTTAACTGATGTAAAGAAGATTTTTACACACCAGGCGAATCAAAAGATGAATGAAGCGATATTGGAAAGGTTGTTTAAGTTGTATAAGACAAAAAATATCCCTGACAACATTATGCCGATGACGATATCCTGGCTTGGTAATAGTTCGGTTGCAACATTACCAACAATGCTTGATCTTTTGCTTAGAGGAAAGCTGGATAACCAGAAACTTCACTCGGGGGATATCGTTGTATTTGCTTCTACCGGAGCAGGCATGAAT
The DNA here is from genome assembly GCA_963778575.1 of uncultured delta proteobacterium. GTDB lineage: Bacteria > Desulfobacterota > Desulfobacteria > Desulfobacterales > UBA11574 > UBA11574. Next base: position 65,638 of record CAVZUV010000006.1, read on the forward strand.
GTTAATTCTATGGTTTATAGAATGCAATGACACGACTAATATTAGCCGAATGTGTTTATTTCTGCATACATTGATCTTAGGTTTTTGTTTTGGCAAGATGTACGAAAATTTGAGCATCTCCCCAACACATCCAAAAAACCCTTTCATCAATACCACATAGTGTCACAACCTATCGATATTATAATAATTTTTGTTGACAAGAGCAAATTTTATAACCTATTAAAACAGGATATCTAATATTCTGAATTTCGTATTTCGTCTCGACTTGACCTCCATTGTTTAAGATCACAAAACCTGCTGAACCTTTTTTTATTGCTGTTTAATTTTTGTTTTTTTCTGTTCAACTTTTTAAAGTTGTTATTGTGATGGAGAAACGCCTCAGAGTTTGTATGCATATATTTTAAAATCCTTTTGTGAATCGTTGATATGAGCACTAAAAAAGTCCTTGTTGTTGATGATAATTTAAGCTTTCTGAAAATAATGAGAAGATTATTTAATAAATCTGATCATATGATTATTACTGCTGACAGCGCAGAAGAGGCCGAGCATATCTTGAGATATGAAGAAAAAATTTCATTGATAATTACGGATCTGAGAATGCCTTGGGTAAATGGCTTAGATTTTTGCCGTAAGGTGAAAATCTTAAAACCTGATTTAAAGATATATGCATTGTCCGGTTGTGCTAATAATTTTGACATTAATGAATTAGAGGATGCAGGCTTTGATGGGATCTATCAAAAACCTATCCGCAAAGCAAATTTAGAAGAAATATTGAATGCCGACATATGAAAAATAAGAAATACGATATATGATTGATTATAAGTGCCACCTAACTTCAACATCTATATAAAAACCATGTGATAAACAAAAGTATCAAAGAGTTAAACTTTAAAAAGGGAGTTTTAGGTGGCGCTAAATTTCTTCGAAAGAATCTGGTATCGTATTTCCATAAACTGACGCATTTATCTCTTCCCATCTATGGCTGCACAATTTTGGCTGAAGTCAAATCGAAGCGCTCAATACCGGAGTCGCGCAAAAAAGTCGACCTTAGGCGGGCACTATCTCGCATCCGGGGACATTAATGAAACAATACCTCAAGGCAGCCGTTTTGATCGCCGTCGGGATCGTACTCGCCTTCCCGCTCTTCAGCATCACTTACTACACGATGGTGCGGACATCCACACCGGGTTTTTGCGGCTCCTGCCACGAGATCCAATTCGCCGTGGAGACTTGGCGCACCTCCCCCCATGCCAACAACACCGACGGATTCGTCGCCGATTGCATGGATTGTCATCTGCCCGCCCCCCAGGACACCGCCAACTTCTTCTATGCCAAAACGCTGCACGGCATCAAAGACGTTTTTATGCACTTTGTTTCGAATCAATACGACCACGCGGAAAACCGCGAAAGAGCATATGCATCGTTTAAAAATGAACAGTGCCTCAAATGCCACCGAAATCTTCTTTATATCCCCAACAAGCGGGGCGCGATGCTGGCCCACCGGGACGTGCTCTATGCCCGGCCGGGGTACGAGAAAAAATGCGTCGACTGCCATCGGAACCTCGTGCACGTCCGGCGCGAACAATATTTTTACAAACAGTACCAGTTGAGTTACCGGGGACTTGGAAAATAGGCGCCGGCCTATACGCGGGTGCCTTAGTGAAGACAGCGATTTGATCAAAGGGGGAGTTATGAAAAGTGCAGTACCGATTGCCATGCTGTGGTTGGCGGTAGCGGGTTTATCGACCGGGCCACACCTGGCGGCCGCCGCATCAGCGGCCCAAAACATGTCGAAGGTCAAGGAATTCAGGGTTGAACGCAGTATTCCGCCGGAAGCCGTGGCCTGCATCCAGTGTCACAAACAGGTAACGCCGGCCTTGTATGACGATTGGGCCAACAGTCGGCACGCCAGCGCGAACATCACCTGCTATGACTGCCATAAGGCGGATAATAACGACCCGGATGTCAGCGCGGCGCATTTTAAGCAGTACGAGCGCTCCGACACGAAGTGGGGCATCAAAGAATACCGGGTGCCTGTCTCGGCAGTGGTCACCCCCAAAGATTGCTCCCGATGCCATCCGGACGAGGCGACACAGTACGCACGCAGCAAACATGCCAATACTCTGGAAATTTTGTGGAAAATTGATCCATGGCTCAATGATGGAATGAACAGCCAAGTCGAACGGGTCAGCGGCTGTTACCATTGCCATGGTACCATCGTGAAGATGAAAAACGGGGCGCCGGATCCCATGACCTGGCCCAACGTGGGGGTCGGCAGGATCAACATGGACGGCAGCAAGGGAAGCTGCACGAGCTGCCATACAAGGCACCGGTTTTCCGCCATGGAAGCGCGGAAGCCCGAAGCCTGCGGGCAGTGCCACCTGGGTCCGGACCATCCCCAGATGGAAATCTACCAAGAGTCCAAACACGGTGCCATATACCGGGCCTTTGGGAATACGTACAACTGGAACGCAGCCCCCGGCACCTGGAGCGCCGGTGTGGACTACAGGGGCCCGACCTGCGCAGTCTGCCACATGTCAGGCGGCAATACGGTGATGACCACCCACGACGTCACCGAACGGCTTTCCTGGGAACTTCAGGCGCCGTTGACTATCCGGCCCCAGGATTTCAAGCCATTACCGGCAAAGACCGACTGGAAGACCGAACGAGACAAGATGAAAGCTGTCTGCCTCCAATGTCATGGTCAGAACTGGGTGGACGATCACTATTCCAAGCTGGACATGGTTGTGGAACAGTACAACGATGTCTACTTCAAACCGGCTAAGAAGATGCTCGACAACCTCTATGCACAGGGGCTTCTCGACAAGACGAAGTATTTCGATGAAGCGCCGGAGTGGGAGTTCTACGAACTATGGCATCATGAGGGCCGGCGGGCCCGCATGGGCGCGGCCATGATGGCGCCGGACTATGCTTGGTGGCACGGCTTCTATGAGCTGAAGAAGCATCTTAACCACTTCATGGAAGTGGGCCAGGACATGATCGCCCATCATCGCAAGGCCTACCGAACGATGGATTTCCCCAATGCTACGGGGAGCACCACTCACCCGAAAGAGATCTTTGGGCACTGATCCCATTGGGAAACGTGCCGTCATCCCCCTTAATTCCCCGCAACCGGCGAATACTGGTTGCGGGGAATTTAACAATTGTCCACCATTCTTAGAGCGTTAATCTGTCGGCCATCTTCATAAAACCATAAAATAAGAGTACTTATGTCATCATGAAAATAAAATTTGACAAATGTGAATGGGTTGCTATATTGTGAATAATGATTCACATAGGAGATTGCCATGAGTATGAATAAATTGAATACCGAGGTCAGACGGGAACAGATCGCCCAGGCTGCGATGAATTTAATGAACACCACCGGTATGAAAGGATTGAGCATTGCGAGAGTGGCCAAAAGAGTCGGATTGGTGCCCTCGGCGATTTACCGTCACTTTAAAAGCAAAGATCAAGTAATAGATGCCGTCCTGGACGTTATCTTTGATCGGCTCATGGACAATGTTTCGGAAGCATGCAGGGCAACTAATGATCCCTTCGAGCGCCTAAAGTTGATTCTAACGCGTCATATACGCTTGATTTTAGAAAACCACGCCATACCCCGGATTATCTTTTCCGAAGAAGTCTATGGCGGAAACATGGATCGAAAGGCAAAACTAAATCGGAAAATCAGCAGATATCTCTCTGAAATAAGTAAAATCATTCAACAGGGGCAGAACGAAAATCGCATTCGTAAAGATGTGGACGCAGATACTATTTCTGTCATGTTCTTAGGGATTATCCAGCCGGCGGCGATACTTTGGCATATCAGTAATGAAGCATTCGATGCAGCCAAACATGCCGAGAAGGCGTGGAAAATTTTTAAAGAATCACTGGAAACAGCTTAATTTTATTTAAATATAGTGTGAATATAACTTCACATTGTGGGGGCACATTATAACGTAATATGTTGAAAGGAGGTATCTCATGAAACCAATTCAAGATTTAATAATGGAGCACGAAGCCGTCAAATTGACGCTAAAGATTCTTGATAAAATTTGTACCAATATCGAGCAAACCGGAAAAATTTCGAACCCTGAGCATTTGGATCAACTGATAGAATTTTTCATCATATTTGTGGATAAATGTCATCATGGAAAAGAAGAAGAATTGCTCTTCCCGGCTCTGGAAGCGATCGGGGTTCAAAGAGACGGCGGACCGATCGGGGTTATGCTCGCAGAACACCAGCGGGGACGTGAATACGTCCGAAAAATCAATGAGTCATTTTCTCAGTACAATGAGGGTGACCGCGCAGCTTTAACTCAGCTTGCTAAAAATGCAAGAGCGTACATTTCTTTATTGAGTCAACATATTGATAAAGAGAACAATGTTCTATTCCCCATCGGGGATAATCGTCTGTCAGAAGAAAAAAAGGCGGAGTTATGGGAAGGTTTTGAAACAATAGAAAAACAAAAAATCGGAGTCGGAAAACACGAAGAATTTCATAAAATGTTAGACTATTTAGAAAATGTGTATTTGAAGTAAGGTTTAAATGTTTTATTATAGTTGGTGCGGGAGGACCCATCGTCCTCACCCAGTTTCCTCGCCAACTAAAAGGGGATTTGGATCGAGAAAGATTGGGCATAGAAACAAACCGTTGTGCATTTATTTAATGATAATCTATATGGAGGTGACATTATGTTTGTAGTTCTAATCTCTTTTCCGCCGATAAAAGCAGGCAAAGATGCTGAATTTCGAGAGTGGTTTTTCTCGTCAAACGAAGAATTCTCCAAATTTAAGGGTTTTATCGGGAGGAGGCTTTTGAAGCCTTTTGGGGAGGGCAATTATGCCGCTATCGTTGAGTTTGAAAATCAAGATACTTTCAAGGCAATGCATAGCAGTCCTGCCCATGACCTGGCAGGTGAGCATGTAAAACCGCTATTTGACGGCCATCCCACGCCCCATTTTTATCAAGTAGTCATAGGGTAGTTCCGAAATCAGGTTTGGACTGGGAGAAGCAGAAAGTTGTGTCAAAGATTCTGTCACGTACAAAAGGAGGAAAAATGGTGGATTTGTCAACCGACTATCTTGGTCTTAAACTAAAGAATCCTATAATCGTAGGAAGTTCGGGATTAACAAGCTCAGTTAAAAAGATAAAAGGTTTAGAAGAAAATGGTGCCGGCGCTGTTGTTTTAAAATCTATTTTCGAAGAAGAGATAGCTTATGAGTATGAGGATTTTATAAATAAAGCTGGAAAAACAGGCTCTTCTCCTAAATACTTTGATTATGATGGCCGCAAGAATCCGATTGATTTTTATGATTACAAAATTCGAGAGGACAATTTAAATAAATATATCACACTTATTGAAGAGAGCAAAAGCATAGATCCATCTTTATATAAAAGGAAGTCAGCATGAATATTAATGTTAAAAACAATATATACTGGGTTGGTAAAATCGATTGGGAACTTAGAAAATTTCACGGTGACGAATACTCCACCCATCGCGGGTCTTCTTATAATTCCTATTTGATTAAAGAAGATGAAGTGGCCCTAATCGATACGGTCTGGAAACCATTTGCCAAGGAGTAAAGTTACCCTAATTTAGTGGACACCTCAAAAAGAGACAATCGGAAAACACGTTAAGATCAATCCTGACCGATGGTGTGAAATGAAATCGTGTAACGATTTTATGAAAGTCCCGCCCTGCTGAAAGCAGGACGGGATCTAATCATCTGCGGTATTTTCGATGGGCTCAAGCAAGCAGCAGGGAATGTGCTCGCTTTTGTTGGTTCAAATTCGAGAAAACGGTATTCGTATCACATTGGTTTAACCGTGCTGGCCTTGGGGCCTTTTTCCCCTTCCGTCTCAACGAATAGAACCTTTGAACCGGCATCGAGATCGTTGAATTTTCCGCCTGACACGGAATTCGCGTGGAAATAGATTTCTCTGCCCTCAGGGGTGGTTAAGAAGCCGTACCCCTCTTCCGGAAAGATTTTTGTGATGGTTCCAAAGGGCTTCTCTTCATGATATTTAACGTCTCTTCGCTGTTGACTGATAAATTGATCCAGCCGGCGATGGACTATGTCAAAGGCATGATTAATCGAGACATATAGATCTTCGTGCTGTTCTTTTTTCACCTGGATCTGGCTGCCCGGCACAGTGATGTTAATACGAACATTATAGAGAATCCCCTTTGTTTGGCGCTGGTGAGGCGCTTCAAGCACAACCTCGCAGCGCACGATTTGGTCATAAATGCGATCGAGCTTTTCAGCCTGCTCGCGAATCGCAGACTCGATGGCATCCGTCAATTCGAAATCTCGAGCAGTAATCTGAAGCGGAATCTTCATATTTCCCCCTCCTTTGATTTCACGACATGGTCATATTTCGCACAAACGGAACTTCCGATTTATATTTCATATTATAAGACCCAATTCATCCATTGGCAAATTTCCCAATCCGGCGCTATCTTCATGCCACGCCCTGTTCACCGGCTTTTTAGAAGGACTCAAGTAGAGTTGGGACAAGGGAGGATTGCCGGCTGAAAGATGCTGCCGGCAGGATTGCAAGCTGCGGGAGCTTTATAAAATCGTGGCACGATTTTATTCGATATCGTCATTTAAGATTTTTATTAAACGAGCCTTGCTGAGCGGTTTTTGATAAATCCCGTCGAACCCCGCTTTCTCTAAGTCATTGGGATCAAAATCATAAAGATAGCCGGTCAATGCATATATCTTTAAATTGGGATTCAAGTTTTTCACCTTTTTGCAAAAATTAAGGCCATTTAACCATGGCATCTTTAAATCCGTAATAATCAAATGAAAGCTTTCCCCAAACTTCAAGATATGTTCGGCCTCTTCTGCGCTGTCGACCGTAACCGCCACATAACCCAATGTATCCAACATTTGCCGCATCAATTTTAATTGGCTCGGCTGATCATCAACAACAAGAACTTTTTTAGTGCTCATATCCGCATTCATCCAGGCAGTCCGCAGTTGGTCCGTGACCTTCGAAAAATGTTCATTTTTGTTCAAGTTCAAGGAAGACGAAAATTTTAACCACATGAATACATTGAGTATTTCGAGGATTAAAATTTGAGCCTGTTGTCAAATCCCGAGAATCGGGGACGCAGAAATCGGACAAAAAGGGAGGTTTTTCAAACGTCTCGTCATCACAATTTCAAAAAGGGAATCAATAGTCAGGAAACTATCTTGCCGGGTAATATTATTATAATAATGAACAGAAATAAAATATCAATAATATTTTTTATAAATCCTATCGCTCAAGGGCAATATCATATTTTTTCATCTTCTTGTACAATAAAGTGCGATGTATTCCCAGAATCCTGGCGGCCTTAGCCTTGTTGTTGTTGCTTTCCTTCAGCGCAAAATGAATGGTTTCTATTTCTGTTCTGGCCTGCAAATCTTTTAATGACGAACGATTTTTCGCGGCGGATTTTTGACTGTTGCGATACAGATAAAAGGGAAGATCCTGGAGGTGGATGGTGTTGCTTTCAAGAGCCGACATCGTCCTTTCCAGCACATTGGACAATTCCCTGACATTTCCCGGCCATTCGTGATGCTTCAATACTGCTTCCGCTGTCTCGTCCAGTTTTACTTCAGGGATATTCGCTTCCGAGGCCATCTGTTTGAGCATCCACCGGGCGATATGAATAATATCTGCTTTTCGCTCACGAAGGGCTGAGATATGCAAAGGGATTACATTGAGGCGGTAGAACAGGTCTTTGCGAAATCGACCATCGGCGAGCATTTGCTCCAGATTTTGATTCGTGGCGGCGATAACCCGTAAATTGGTTCGAATGATTTTGGTGCCCCCCACCCGCTCAAACTCATAATCTTCGATGGCCCGAAGCAGTTTAGGCTGCATCTCAAGAGGCAAGTCCCCCACCTCATCCAAAAAGACGGTCCCCTTGTGAGCCAGTTCGAATTTGCCGGGCTTACCGCTGGATCCGGCCCCGGTAAAAGCACCCTTCTCATATCCGAAAAGCTCTGATTCCAGAAGATCTTTGGGAATCGCCGCACAGTTTATCCGTACAAAAGGATAGAGCTTGCGGGCGCTGGCATGATGGATGGCCTGGGCAAACAGTTCTTTCCCGGTACCGCTTTCACCGGAAATCAACACCGGAAAGTTATTGGATGCGGCTCTGCGCGCCTCTAACTTTAAAGACATGATGGCCTGGCTCTTTCCGATGATGCTGTCAAAGGTGTAACGGGTGGATCGAAGGTTGATGAGTTCTTCTTCGTAAAGCTTTACTTTGGACTCCAAAAAGGTGAGTTCGGATGCGAGCTTGCTGACGTCTTTCACATCCTTGAACATGACCTGCCCGAATACCGCTATGACCCGGCCGTCTTTTTTAATCGGTATCCGCTGGACCACCATGTTTTTCCCCAAAATTCGATGGGACTGGTTTATTTCGGGAATACCGGTTTTGGCCACGATATGCATGCGGCTGTTTTCCACGGATTCTGTGCAGTGCCTTCCGATCTGGGCTTCGGGATTGACCCTGAGAAACTCGCCGTACGGCTTGTTGAAATGGGTAATAATTCCATTGGCATCCGTTACAATGGCGCCGTTATAGATGCTGTCGAATATGAGCTTGTACATCTCCAAGTTTTTTTTGAGTTTCTCTATTTCAAGACGGGTGCTGTTTTTAGTCATGATGCCCCCAATAAAATCGTATAACGATTTTATAAAACTCCCGCTCGCTGAAAACGGGGCGGGATCTTATAATAAAAAGTTTAAACTCGCATCCCCTCTGGGGCCGGAATACAGTGAAGATCCCGATTTTCGGTCAGCGTAGAATGAATTAAAATAAAAGTTCCCTTCTTTTTTAAAGCTTTAAAGCAAAAATATGGTAGCCTTTCGCCACCTAAGCGGTTTAGCCGCGTTTCATAAAATCGTTACACGATTTTATTGTATCACCTTTTCTACATGTAGATCAATTGCTACATTTTTTTCATACACTTTCTAATGGTGTATGTCGAGCAAAATATCGTCATATTTTTAAATTAAACCTAAAATATGAATGGTATTCAGTAATTATCGTGAAGCCGCGAGATCCGTTTTCATTTAAATATCACGTTGCCAAATCGTGGTCTGAAATTTGCAGTCTGCTTTCAAAAAGCTAAACGCTTATATTTTTTTAAAACATCGTTTGCTTAAAGTTGCCGGTAAGAATTTTCCAGAAGTGGTTTCAAAACCTTCAATCGGGTTCAAGGTCTTCCGCCCAAGACCGGCGGGACAAGAACGCGGGGATGGGGAGGCCAACCGCCCCGATTAAAAAAATCGGGGCAAGCATCCATATCGGGAATATTTCGAGGATTGGACGCCCCAGTCCGACACAGAGGTTGGGCCCGAGGGGATGTTTTGAAACCACTTCCAAACATTCAGGAGAGAATCCATGGAAGAAACCAACAGACCGTCGGATACAAAAGAGCCGAAAATTGCAAAAAAAGAGATTTTGGTTCTTCAAGATAGGAATTTTAACCGTGACAATGTCTGTATTGTCACCGGTTCGGGTACCGGTATCGGAAGAGCCACAGCCATAGCAGCAGCCGTGAACAATTTGATGACCGTAGGACTGGACATCAACGAAGAGGAGGGCCGCAGGACACAAAAAATGGCCCGGGAGATGGGAGGGCAGATGATCTTCATCAAATGCGACCTTACCAAGGATGACGATATTGAAACCGCGATATCGGAAGCCGCCAAGATCGGCACCGTCAAGTACCTGGCCAATATCGCCGGAATACAGCACATCGACTCCGTTGACCAATTTCCCATGGAAAAATATGATCAAATGCAGTCTCTCATGCTAAGAGCCCCTTTTTATCTTTCGAAGTTGGCTATTCCCCATATGAAAAAAAGCAGCGATGGTATCGGCGTGATCGGCAATATGGCCTCGGTTCATGCCCATATCTGTACAAAGAACAAGCCGGTGTACAACATCACCAAGTTCGGTTTAAGAGCATTGAGCCAATCCATTTCCGCGGAAGGTGAAGGCAGGATTCGCTCTTTTACGTTAAGCACCGGTTTCGTCAAAACGCCGCTGGCGTTAAACCAAATCGACGACCAGGCGAAACAGCGCGGTATTACCCCGGAGGAAGTTGTCAGGGACGTCATGATGGGTGCTTCCCGCATCAAGGAAATGATGTCTCCCGTCGAGGTCGCCAACCTTTTTGTTTTCGGGTTTTCCAAGTTTGCAAAATACCTTGTCGGGGGTGACTTGCTCTTTGATGGGGGCATGGTGCTGACTTACTGACCCCGTTTGGAAATTATCCGGCTTGGATTTCGATCGAGCAGAACTTATTGAAACAGAGGAGGTGATAAATAATATTATGGATACGGTATCCGTATCCGTCAAAAAACGGCTGTTATTTCCGTGAGCCGCAGTCTTTCATGAGGCTCTGCGGAAGATGTTCCAAGTCCTATTTTAACTCGAAGCAATCTCAAAATTAGGATTTTCGGTCGAGATCTCCCGCCCAAGAGCGGCGGGACAAGAACGCGAGGCCGAGGATCAACCCGCAGGCATACTCAAGTATGTCGAGGACTTGATACGAGGACTCAACGCCGATATCGGACGAAAAGACTTTTTTGAGATTGCTTCTCGTAACGTATGAGAGGAGATGAACAATGAAATTTAAGTTAATCGCGGTTGTGTGTGCCCTTGTCCTCCTGGGAGGTTTCTTCCATGTGGACCGTGCTCCGGCAGCAGAGACGTATAATTTGGGAGTCGATCTGGCGAGAACCGGCGCAGGTGCACTTTATTCCAAAGACGGTATAGACGCAATCAAGCTGGCGGTAAAAGAGATTAATGAAAATGGCGGTTTTTTGGGCAAATATCCCATCAAGCTTTTCATTCGTGACTCCCATACCAAACCGGACGTCGCCGTGCGCGAGGCCAAGGATCTGATCCTCAGGGACAAGGTTCGAACCATCCTGGCATCTTATTCCAGCGCCTGTGCCGTGGCGATCAAGCCGGTGGCAGAAGAATACAAGGTCCTTCATATTGCGGCCATCAGCAACTCGGAGGACATCACCAAGGTCCATTTCAGCCCGTACACTTTCTCGGTGGTTCCCAACAGTTATATGCAGGCCAAGGCAGTGGTGTTGGGGGTTGCGGACCTTGCCAAAAAGAAAGGATGGAAGAATTATGTGACCATCGCCTCTGACTATGAATGGGGCCGATCCACCCAAAACAATACCGTGGAACTTTTGAAACAGGCGGCGCCGGAGCTTAAACTGAAAAAGGAATTCTGGCCGAGACTCGGGGAAACCCAATTCACGTCTTATATTACCGCCATCATGGCGCAGAAACCGGATTTTGTCATCGGTTCCATCGCCTCCAAAGACAATGTTACCTGGATTAAGCAGGCAAAGGCATACGGCTTTTTCGACAAAATCCCCTACCCCGGATCCCTGATCAGTGTTTCGGAGCTGGAGCTTCAAGCCAAAACCCTCACCCGCGGATTGGTCGGATTGTGCCGGGCGCCCTTTTTTGCCCATATGGACGTTCCGATGATGGCCAATTTTGTCAAAAACTACAGGGCGATGTACCACCAGTACCCGAGCGACTGGGCTGTGATGGAGTATGATGCGGTCTATGCTTTGAAACAGGGCATCGAAAAGGCAAAAAGCATCGATTCTGAAAAAGTGAAGGACGCATTGAAAGGGGCCACCATCGATACGACTCGCGGGAAGCTTTTTTTCCGCGATATCGACAATCAGTTGAGCTGTTCTTCTTACATCGGTGTGGTGGCGGATGATCCAAAGTATCCCTTCCCCATCTACCATGATCTGGTCGAGGTCAAGGGACCGGATTCATGGCGGCCCAAAGCCGAGATTCTCGAGGCCAGAGCAAAAGAGAAATAACCGAGGAAAGCATATGGATGCTTCTTTGATCTTTGCGCAGTTTATGAGCGGACTTTCCCGGGGCATGATGCTGTTTCTCATCGCCTCGGGATTGTCCCTTATTTTCGGAGTGATGAATATCCTTAATTTTGCCCATGCGACATTTTGGCTGATCGGCGCTTACGTTTGCTACACATTCTGGTACCTGATGCAGGGTTACGGCTTTGCCTTATGGGTCAGCATACCCCTGGCCGCATTTACCCTGGCCGTTATCGGCCTGGTGATCGAAGTCGTGCTGATCCGCCGGGTTTACAACCGCAATCTGCCGGAGCAGCTTCTCCTCACCTATGCGATGGTCCTGGTTTTGGACGATTTGATCAAAATTATCTGGGGGGTGAGCGACAAACTGATTGAGCGGCCGCCGCTGGTGGCAAGTCCTGTCTTTATTTTCGGGATGCCCTTTGATTCCTATTTCATTTTCGTCATCCTGGTCGGATTTGCCGTTGCCGCAGGGTTGTGGTGGTTTTTGAAGAAAACCCGTTACGGCCATATCATCAGGGCTGCGGTGTTCAGCCGGGAAATGGTCAGCGCCCTGGGGATTCCGATTCCCAGGATCTATACCGGTGTTTTTGCACTGGGGATTTTCATTGCCGGCCTGGCCGGGGCGGTTCAGGGCCCGGTGGGATCCATCACACTGGGAATGGATATGTCGATTGTCATTCAAGCGTTTTGCGTGGTCGTCATCGGAGGCTTCGGAAGCCTTCTGGGCACCTTTGTGGCATCCGTCATTGTAGGAGAAGTGTATTCCTTTTCGATCCTCTTTCTGGCCCGAGGGCGCCCTGGTACTGATCTTTGTCGTCACGGCACTGATATTGATCATACGTCCCTGGGGATTGTTTGGAACGCCCAGCCGGGCTTAAAATATTTTAGATGAATCAGCAACAATTTGGAGATTTGAAATTCGCTCGAATAAGGTAACACAAATAAAGCGAGACCAAGGTCTCAAGGCGGGGTCTTATGACTAGATACGCATGGCTCGGGCTGATCTTCATCGCAACGCTCATTCTTGCCCCTAGTTATCGGGGAATACTGGATTCACGTCGCTGTCGAGATTTTGATTTTAGGGCTGTTTGCGGTGAGCTTTAACATGATTTTCGGTTACATGGGTCAGCTCAGCTTCGGGCATGCGGCATATTTCGGCGCAGGTGCTTATGCCACCGGTTTGCTCATGGTAAAGACGTCGATGCCTTTGCCGATCTGCCTTGCGGCCTCCATGATAACGGCGGGAGTGTTTGCGCTGATCATCGGTTATTTCTGTGTTCGCCTGACCGGAATATATTTTGCCATTCTGACCCTGGCGTTCGGACAGCTGCTCTACTATATCATCTTTCAATGGTACTCGTTTACCGGCGGGGACAACGGCCTCCAGGGCATCGTCCCCCCGAACTGGCTGATGGGGGTTACCGCCTATTATTACTTCACCCTGTTTATCGTTTCGGCGGCGCTGATCGTCATGTGGCTGATCAGTGAATCCCCTTTTGGGTATACCATGCGGGCCATCCGGGACAATGCCGAAAGGACCCGCTTTATCGGCATCAATGTGCGGAAATATATGCTGATTAATTTTGTTGTTGCGGGCATGTTTGCGGGTTTGGCCGGCGGTCTGATGGGACCGTTCAACAGGAGCATTTCGCCGGACCTGTGTAACTGGCAGCAATCCGGCGTGCCGGTATTTATGACCATCATCGGCGGCCCTTTGAGCTTTTTGGGTCCCATGATCGGTTCGGTCATTTACACGTTTTTGTTTGCCTTTGTCACGGGCTTTACCGAATACTGGCCACTGACCATCGGATTGATCATTATCTTCGTAGTTTTGTACTTGCCCGGAGGGGTCCTCGGATTGGTCAAGACAAAGTTCGATCTGAAGTGAGCTAAAGTGAGCTAAAATTTTAAAACAGTGATAAATACGATTCCGAATTAAAGAATACATGTAATAGAGACCTTTGAAAAATCCCCATTTTTGTTCAAGTTCAAGGAAGACGAAAATTTTATCCACAGGAATACATTGAGTATTTCGAGGATTGAAATTTGAGTCTGACGCCAGAGAAATAGGCTTCGCATTTCACGGGGCAGGCGCAGAAACTTGTCCGCCTTCGGCGGATTGGGCAAAAAGGGGGATTTTGCAAAGGTTTCTGGACGCGGAGGCATCATCTCATGGCAATACTAAAGGTTGAGCATCTCAGCAAAGCTTTCGGAGGGCTTCAGGCGACCAATGATGTGAATTATGAGATGCAGATTGGCGAACTTTCCGGCATCATCGGCCCTAACGGCGCCGGGAAAAGTACATTTTTTAATCTTCTGACCGGCTACCATAAAGTGGATTCGGGAAGGATATCCTTTCAGGGAAAAGATATCACCAACTGGCCGCCCCACAAAATTTCCCGTTTAGGTATCTCACGGGCGTTTCAAGTCAGTAACATCTATCCTGCCCTGACCACCTATGAGAATGTTCGACAGGCGATTTTGGCCCAGCAAAAAAAGACCCTCAATTTCTTTACGCCGGCCCGGCGACTGGTCAAAAAAGAAACCCGAGAGCTTCTCGAGGTAACAGGCCTTTCCCAGCATGCAAACAGGATCGCCGGGACTCTTTCACAGGGGGATAAAAAACTCCTCGAACTGGCGATTGCCCTGGGAAGCAAACCCGAGCTGCTATTTCTGGATGAGCCGACGGCCGGTATGTCCGGAGAAGAAACCCATGAGACGATGCATCTGGTTAAACGATTGAACCAGGAGATGAATTTGACCATTCTCTTTACCGAGCACAATATGTCCGTTGTTTTCGGATATGCCAAACGACTCACTGTTTTACACCTGGGGTCCATTATCGCCCAAGGCAGTCCGGAAGAAGTCAGAAAGAACGAAGCCGCTCAAAAGGTCTATCTCGGGGAGGAAGTATGATACTGGAAGTTGAAGGGATCAATACCTATTACGAGACGAGTCATATTCTTTTTGACGTGTCCCTTTCGGTGAATCGCGGAGAAATCGTCTGTCTTCTGGGCCGAAACGGCGCAGGCAAGACCACAACCATGAGAAGCATTATGGGCCTGACCCCGCCGAAAAACGGAAATGTTCGATTCAACGGAGAAGAATTGCGAGGCCGGCCGCCGGATTACATCGCACGAAAAGGAATGGGGTATGTGCCGGATAATCGATTGATTTTTCCGGATCTCACAGTACTCGAAAATTTGGAGCTCGGCATCAAGATACCCAAAAATTTGGAGGGCGATCCATGGACTCTCGAACGGATATACGAGCTTTTTCCGATTCTCGCCGAGAGAAAACATCAGTTCGGCGGGACATTGAGCGGCGGTGAACAGCAAATGCTGACGGTGGGAAGAACCCTGATGGGAAATCCCGAGCTGATTCTTCTGGACGAGCCCGTGGAAGGACTGGCTCCCCTGGTGGTGAAAGATCTGGGCAAACAGATCCTAAAGATAAAAGAGATGGGACAAACCATACTCTTTTCCGAGCAAAACGTCAAATTTGCCACCCTGACCTCGGACCGGGCTTATGTCATCGATAAAGGGACGATTCGATATCACGGAAGCATTGAAGAGCTCAGTGCCGACGAAGAAATAAAGAAGAAATACCTGATGATTTAGAAAGGAATTGGATTATGGCGAAGCTGCTTTGGAAACCTTCGGAAGAAAGAATCAAGAACACGAATCTGTATCGATTCATGAATATCATCAACGAAAAGTACAACCAAAATTTCAGTGAATACGAGCCTCTTTATCAATGGTCCATTGAAAACATTCCCGATTTCTGGGCGAATTTGTGGGAATTCGCCCGGATAAAATCGTCAAGGCCCTATGATCAGGTGGTTGACGATGTCCGCAAAATGCCGGGCGCCAAATGGTTTGCAGGCGCCAGACTCAATTTTGCCGAAAATCTTCTGCGATACAAGGACGACCAAACCGCTTTGATCTTCAAGGGAGAAAACCGGGTTGACAAGCGGATGACCTATGCCGAGCTTCACGATGAAGTGGCATCCGTTGCAAGATCTTTGAAGCAAGTTGGCGTCCAAACCGGAGATCGGGTGGTGGGCTTTATGCCGAATATGCCCGAAACAATTGTTGCCATGCTGGCGGCCGCCAGCATGGGTGCCACATGGTCTTCGTGTTCCCCTGATTTCGGCATCAAAGGGGTTCTGGATCGGTTCGGACAGATCAAGCCAAAAGTACTCTTTACTGCAGACGGTTATTTTTTCAAGGGCAAAAGGCTGGACAGCCTTGAACGTATTTCAAGTATCCTGGAAGAACTCCCGTCCATTGAAAAGGTGGTGGTTGTGCCATACACCTTAAAGAAACCGGACATCTCCGGAATACCGAATGCGGTCCTTTATAATGAATTCAAATCACCCGAATCCGGTTTGCCGATTGAATTCGAGCAATTGCCTTTTGACCACCCTCTCTATATCATGTACTCTTCCGGCACCACCGGCCTTCCGAAATGCATGGTTCAATGTGCCGGAGGAATTCTTGTCCACCATCTCAAGGAGCTACTGCTTCACGCCGATTTAAAAAGAGAAGATACCATCTTTTACTTTACCACATGCGGCTGGATGATGTGGAACTGGCTGGTCAGCTCTCTGGCTGTCGGTGCAACGCTGGTTCTTTACGACGGCAACCCGTTTCACCCGGATCCCGACGCCCTGTGGAAAATGGCCCAGGATGAAAAAATAACCATTTTCGGCACCAGCGCAGGATACATTGCCGCTCTTCAGAACGCCGGCGCCAAACCCGGCAAATCGTATGACCTTTCATCGCTCAAATCGCTGTTGTCCACGGGATCACCCCTTTCAAAAGAAGGGTTCGAGTACATCTACAAAGAGGTCAAATCAGATCTTCAGCTGGCTTCCATTTCCGGCGGAACAGACCTGAACGGCTGTTTTGCGCTGGGCAATCCAATAGGGCCTGTCTACGCAGGCGAGTTGCAGTGCCGGGGACTGGCCATGAAGGTGCAGGCTTTTGACGAGAATGGGAAACCAATCATTAACCGCCAGGGAGAACTGGTTTGCAGCGCCCCCTTTCCATCCATGCCGATTTACTTCTGGAACGATCCGGATAACAAAAAATACATAGGTGCGTATTTCGATGTATATCCCAATGTCTGGAGACACGGAGATTTTATTGAAATCAACGAACGCGGCGGCGTGATCATATTCGGTCGGTCGGATGCAACTCTAAACCCCGGCGGCGTCAGGATCGGAACTGCCGAAATTTATCGGCAGGTAGATCGGATAGAAGAAATTGAAGACAGCCTTGTCATCGGTCAGAATTGGCGTAACGATGTCCGCATTATCCTTTTTGTCAAGATGGCACAAGGGTATGAATTGACGGATCTTCTGAAAGATACCATTAAAAAAACAATTCGTACCAATGCATCCCCAAGGCACGTTCCAGCCAAGATTCTGGCCGTGCCGGATATTCCTTACACACACAATATGAAGAAAGTCGAGCTGGCCGTTAAAAAAACCATTCACCACCAGCCCGTGCTGAACAAGGATGCCCTGAGAAACCCGGAGGCCCTCGACGACTATGCGGATTTAAAGGAGTTGCAGGAGGATTAACTA
>CAVZUV010000007.1:0-94468 GCA_963778575.1 uncultured delta proteobacterium
TATCAAATTCTTTAAACGCTATGGGAAAACCAACCATATTTTTACAAACAAAGGACTTAACAATTTTGTTCCTGAAGTCCTGTAACAGCATATCGAGCTGTGATGTGTATTTTTCATAAAGGTCTTTATCGGATTTAAATTTTGTTATATGCCGGGACGGTTCCCATATGCCGCATCTGAATCCTCATTTTTATCATCTCGTCTTTCACTACCTGCCATTTATGATTTTGTTCCAATAAATATTGAAATGTCTCCTTGATCCATTTTTTGTCCTTTTTAAATGGGGTGGTTCTTTTTTTGATCTCCATCCATGCCTGAATGTCCGGGTCGTTTTTAAATTCAGCCAGCATAGGATCCAATGCATAATTTTTGGTCACAGCTTTTTCACTCTTTGTGGTTGCGGAATTTTTATCATTTTTATCGCCGCAACCAATCGTGAACCAATCAGGAACAACAGGATTAAAAGGATTCCAAATTTATAAAATATTTTTCCGCTAACCCTTGCTTTCTCCTTTCTTGAATGAATCATGATGTGACCTCCTCGCTCCCATTTGCTTAAAATTTATTAAGGTGTTTGGTTGTCTGGCATCTCCAGGTACATTTTTTAAAGGCAATACCATTTATAAGGCGTCTTATCAACCCATATCCTACTTTTAGATGCCTGTATGAGATCTCATTTATCAATTATAAGATAAATGGAGGTAATCGTTATGGATACAGGCGACATCAAAAGGAAGCTGGGATTACGGCTGAAGGAATTGCGGTTGTCCAAAGGATTAAGGCAGGAGGACCTGAAAGCCTGGGATTTTCCTATCGATATTATGGAAAAATTGAGCGGGGTTTGGTCAATTTAACCCTGGAAACGCTGGCCAGACTTTGTCAAATATTTGAGGTGAGTTTATCCGATCTTTTTTTGTTTATGGATGCAGAACGGGAGGCTTCGGAGGATAGAGAGGCGGTTGCTGTTAAGGTAACAAAATTGTTGAAAGGGTAAGAATAAGAAGAAGGTTCAGAAGTTGAGGGTGTTTTCTGGATGAAATTTTGTAGGCATAGAAGAAAAAAAATTTAATGATTATCCAGAAAAACCTTCTAAAAGATTTTAAGTTTTATCAGTGAATTTATCCCATATCCGCATATTCAAGTTGACATACACAACTGCATTTAGAAAGGTTCAAGCCAACCTGTTTCCAAACTGTCGCTGATTCTTTACAAAGTGCGATTTTGCAATCAGAGTATTTTCTAATCTCTTTTATCACAAAATTAAAAATCTTTATCCGTTTATCCTCGTAAAAACTATATTTCCCAGATTTTGGTCTGCTTGACCCTGGAAACACCTTAGGTGTAAACATGGGTTCCATGTCTTCAAGATAATTGCTCAGGGATGGTCCTGATGTAAAAAAGGAATTTCGCATATTGTAAAAACCTTTTTCAAATCTCAAAGTGCCAAGGGTTATTCTTTCCGGAGAGACCCTATCAAATATTTTTTTAATGGTATCGGCGTATCCTTTTTGCCACCCATTATAAGGAACAATTGGATCAAGCCTAATTCTCAAAGGATACCCCGCATTTTGAACTTTTTTAGCTGATTGCAATCTGCGTTTAAATGGAGGCGCTCCAATTTCATATTTTCTGGACACCTTATCATCATTGATACTCCAAGATATTATGGTATGCCCATTGTGAGGCAAATTCAATATATCATCCACGTTGTCGCTTTTAGTAAGCATGAATAGATACCCGTTTTTCCTATTTCCAAACCATGGTATAAACTCTCTACATGCCCTTGTCAGATGTTCCAAGGAGAGAGAATCCGCCAGCTCGCCGCTGTTAAAAATAATCGGTTCTTTTGTTTGATTTAATTTTTTGTGGAGATGTTTTTTTATTCTGTCATACTGCGCTCTAATTGTTATGAACGGCATTTGAGCTCTATATGTTTAGCTACTTAAATAGCACCAATCACATTGATAAAAACAGACCATTATATGCCAATTTAAGACGTTCGAATGGGGGCACATCATGCGGTCATCCTCCATGGTGAATCTGTCCACAACACCTTCTGCAGGTGCCACATGCACAACCTGTTTGCCAGCCAAGATCTTGTCAAGCATGGATTTACCTGCATTTCGCAAAATGTCGGATGCCTCAATTATTTTTTGAGGTTTTCCGGTTTGTACATATTTGACAGGAACGCCGGGACATTGCTTTATAAAATAGATTGTTACCGGATCATCCCTTACTGATTTACGCACGATTATTTCTTTAGGTTTCCAAGTCATAGGTGTCACCTCCAATAATTATTATACTATAAATTCGTTGTATCGGGTTTATGCTGAATTTATCCCCAAAGTTCCCAACAGCCGTCAACAAAACCGCGCCAAAATGCCACGGTGGAATCATATCCCCCCATCTGGATGCGGTTTATAATTAGAAAAATAAATATTTGCCACCTCGTTATTTGGCCAAGGTTGGCCACTTAATACTAAATCAGGGAGATCTCTCCATGAAGTTTTTGATCTCTATAGAACCGGCATTATTGAACCATTCTTGTCCAAACTCAAACCCCCATTCTTTCCATTTTTTAATTATGTCTGTCTTTTCCACTTTGAACATTCTAATTTGAATGACAGAGCCATTGTCCGAGGTATCTATTAAACATAAGTCATATGTTCCTCCTTAAATTTAATCTTTAATTAATCACAACTAAAGATGATTCCCAACATCCACCAATAAGAAGTCTAAGATCTTATCGTCCCTTGACACTCCACATTGGGATTGTACGACCTATTATTTACAAGATTACTTTCGGCATCTTGGGCAATAAATAACATTTGATAAATTATATTTAACTTTTATATTGCATAATGATAACTTATTTATTTTGCATCATTAATATTATTTGACAAACTATCGTGTGTGGGTATATACCTCATTTTTTAATTGTTTAATGATCCTGAAAAATTAAAGTTCGTATTTTTCTCGAATTTTTCGCAGAAAAAGGTGAGTAGGGTTATGAGGTCCATTAAATAATCAAGTTTCTAAAAATATTATTGAGCTGGATTTAAAGAAATAGAAAAAACCAAAAAGAAAAAATATTTCCTTGCGATTGGATGATAGAGTGCTCCGTAATTCAAAAAGCTATGCAAGTCAAAAAGGATGGCAAATGGGAACGTTGATCATCAATTCCTTAAAACGTCTTGATTCATCGAGAGGTGGGAATCATCAAAAAGATGGATTGGAAGAGTATCTTCCACATGGCTGGTCTATGAAACGAAAACGCAAAGCAACCAGCGTTGAGTTCCCGGTGGTTTATGAAAATTTTATTAACACCATTAAAAAAGAAAGTTCTTATTCATTTGAAGCTTTAGTGGAAATCGCACTTTTTAATTATGTACCAAGTTTACGAAAATATGGATTAAGAAATTTAAAATCAGAAACCATTTTATATAAATGCATCAAATGCTTTCGGGAAGAAGAATTTGAGATAGATTATAATAAAAAGATTAAATGTAAGTATTGTAATGGTAAATCCTTACCCAAAAATAATAGCAAGAACAGCTATTATAATTGGATGCTAAATAATTTGATAGAGCATATTCAATTTGGATCTTCTCAAGTACCAGATATTTCTGATGTTGATGCAGAGATTATGAAAAAATTTTTTTTTAGGAAATTAAAGCGGACTAAAAAGATAACAGAAGCATCCGAAAAAGTATCCAAGGGGGTCCACTTCACACCAATTATAAATAACATTTACCCAGAATGGTCTAACGAAAATAGAGCGGTCGTTAGCTTTGAAGGTTATCGTATCCGTACTGGAATTGTCTATCGTAAAAGGAAAGGGAAAATATATATATGGTATGGTGATAATGGGGAGCAGGAGGATGAAACAATTGAGGAGGACTATGATAATTTTCCCATTAGAGGAAGGACTACCGAACAAGGGGGAAGAATATAGGTAGACTAACATAAATGTCCTCACCTTTTTAAACAAAAATTAAGGATTGAAACTGACTTGACAAGGTAAATATTTTTGATTTTCATGAAATATGAAAACGATATCTGGGAAACAATTGCGTTAGGATATTTACAGTTCAATCTATTTAAGTATAGGATCATATTTGCTATCTTCTAACAAATGAACGCCTATCAGTCTTCTTCTGTTTTGGAGGATTCCCTACCCCAAACTCTTTTTTCTTTTTTTATAGACCGCTAAATATTTTTCTAATTTTCGGTCAATTTGTAAATCAATATTCTCGAATATTTGTCTGTTATTGCAAAAAGAATATTGATTCCCCCATCCTCTTAAAACATTACTTACATTTAATAATGTTTCAGTGACAGTTGCCCTTTCAAAATATAATTTATTAGGATCAGACATGAGATTGATACTTCTTTGAAAAATTTGATCTATAGTTGAAATTAGACGCTTTCTGGATTTTCTATCTGGCGATATCAGTCCCGGTATAACATGGCATCCTAAATATCCAAACCCACGCCCAATTTCACCCATTTCTGCCTTTCCACTCTCATCTTGAGGGTCATACGCATCCAAATTAAATTCCTTTAAATATCTCCTTGCACTTTGGAATGCAGATATTGTTTTGCCGGAATTAGGTCCCAAAATAATAAAATCATCTATATATCGTAAACATGTAATCCCGCGGCCGTTCATTTTGACATCAAAATCAAAGAGCAAAATATTCCCTATTAACGGAGATAAACAACAACCTTGAGCAACTCCAACTTCATGTAACGGAAATAAATCGGATTGTTTTTTTAAAGCATCAAGATTTTTTAGTTCGGTGTCAGTAGCATCTGAGAAGAGTTTGTTGAATTGCGTATCTGGAATTAATTTTGATATTTGTTTTTTTACATAATCTTTTGGAATATTGGGAAAAAATTGTTTAATATCTGAACGGATAAAAAAATTAGCCCCTTCTGATATTGCTATGCATGCCGCTTCTATTGCCTTTCTTACGCTTCGATCTTTAATACCACCAAAACTTGTTTCAATTTTTAAAAATTTCGAAATGGCTGGCTCTTCCTGAAGCACATCCAAAATGCTCCTTTGTACAATACGGTTTGGAATAGATGATTTTACAATCGGGCGGGGTTTCTTTCCGGGCTGGGTGATTAAAATCCCTTCAGCAGGTTCAAATTCCCAAATTTCGCGATGGAGTTTTCTATAAATTCTCTCAATATGTTTCTCAGCATCAGGGCTGAATTCCTGAACTTCTTTTTTGGTTTTATCACATTTTGATTTAAGGCCATTTTGGCGAACTTTATTCCAAGCTGATCTAAGTCCAGGTCTTCTTCGTACTTTTTTATAAAATGGGCTTTCTTCGATTTTTTCCCTCTAATGCTGAGTGCCGTCAGCAAGTCTTCACTCAACCGTTAAGACAATTATCGTTGGTTACATTCTGTGGGGGTGCCGTTAACCGGCCCTGCCCATTCGGCCCTAAAACTTATGTAGCCGGAGTAACCTAGACCATAATCGGCACCAATAATCGACCCGATATGGCTGGCTACCAGAAGTATGGCGCCTATCACAAACAACCTAAGGCAGCCCCTGAAACTGACACGTTTTTGCATGTCATCACTTTTGTACCCCCTTCAGTTAGGACGTTAGCATTTTAGGCCTGCTTGTCAAGCCCAGCTTCACCCGCGCTCTTAAATAAAGCTCTACGACCGTCTGACGGCATCTCAGCAAAGATAAGACGCCGGTCATTTGCAGAACGATTGAGCGTTGGTTACATTCTGTGGGGGTGCCGTTAACCGGCCCTGCCCATTCGGCCCTAAAACTTATGTAGCCGGAGTAACCTATACCATAATCGGCACCAATAATCGACCCGATATGGCTGGCTACCAGAAGTAAATTAATTATAACAACTGTTATATAGTATGTCAATTTTTAATTGTACACTATATATAGTAGTTTTTTTTATTTTTTGAAGGAGATGTATGTTAGAAAAATTCCAAGCAGAAAAATATATGATGTTGGAGAAGCTGGCTTTTAATATATTCCAATCTAAACTTCATTGAGCGTTGACAGTTACATTTCTGTGTGAGAATTTGTGTGAGAAAAATTTTATAAAATTAGCTAAAATCATCAAATTAAAATAAAATTAGATAGAATGTGTAAGATCAATCTTATATAGTTTCAAATACTTATAAACAAATGAGGAAGTTAGGAAACTCGGAGGTCGTTATTCCTAATCCATGTGCCGCAGGTCCGATTCCTGCCGGGGGCACCAATCAATAATGAACCGCCAGCCAAATCGTTTCAACATCGGGATCCGTCCATTCCACCCTGTGTTTGCAATGGGCGGGGATAAGCAGATAGTCCCCCGGCATCATTTCGATGATTTTACTG
This sequence comes from uncultured delta proteobacterium, assembly GCA_963778575.1. Lineage (GTDB taxonomy): Bacteria > Desulfobacterota > Desulfobacteria > Desulfobacterales > UBA11574 > UBA11574. The sequence goes on from CAVZUV010000007.1 coordinate 6,374, forward strand.
CTGCTTTTAAATTTCAACTTAGCAGCCCCCTTTAATACCATGACCCACTCATTTCTTTCCTGTTCATACCAGTAATCCGAAGGGGATTTGTGCCCCTTTGAGATGATTCTTTCGATGTCACAACGATCCGATGATAGGATGGTGTCAAAAACTTCACCATCGATCGGCATGAGGCATGTCTGAAAAAAAATTTCCGGAGGTAGATTTTATTGTATCATTCATTATGGGTTATTCCCTTTTGTTATCAGATTATTTCATTAGGATTTTATATGCTTTCGAATATAAACACAAAATTTTCAGCAAATGATGTTCAGTCGTGATCATAAGAAAGCCGGATATCGCAAAGAGATGGGCATGAATATTGATGTTCCATTAATTACATTAAATTTTTAAATAAACAATACATTATTAAGGTAACGCCGTGGACAGAGAGCACCCGTTTCGATTTGACTATCAATTCCAATTTGAAGATGGATTTACCAAAAACTATCCTATTGCATTGGATCCGAAAACCTTGAGCCTCATCCCTGTTGAGAATTGCCATCACGCACCGGACTGGGTACACTTAAAGTACTATCAATGCAGCAACTGCCCCTTGGACATCCACGACCATAATTATTGCCCCATTGCGGTCAATATGATGGAATTGGTCGAAACCTTTAAAGATGTTCTCTCCTATCACCATTGCACGGTAGTGTGCGAAACCGAAGATAGAACTTACTCCAAAAAAACATCTATCATGGAAGGTCTTTCTACAATTTTCGGCGTGATCATGGCCACCAGCGATTGTCCGATTATGGACTTTTTAAAACCCATGGCGCGATTTCACCTGCCCTTTTCCTCTGTTGAAGAAACCACTGTACGCACGGCATCCATGTACTTGCTGGGCCGGTATTTTAATTGCAAAGACCGAAATGATATAAAGATTGACTTTAAAACGCTGGAAAACCATTATGGCCAAGTGAAACTGGTCAATGAAGGAATTATAAAACGTATCAGCAGCGTCAGCAAACAGGACGCCGACAAAAACGCCATCGTTACCCTCCATTCAATCTCCTTGTTTTTGTCCATGGAAATTGATTACAGTTTAAGCACCCTGGAATATATTTTTAACGCCCCGTTTTTGGAATAAAATCGAGGTAACGGTTGAATGGAACATCTTTGTGGCAGGAAGGAGTGGGGCTTTGACAGGATTAGAGAGAAGAAAACACCCGAGAGTCGAAACCGACAACCGTGTGAGTTATGTTTGCATGGATGATAACGGCAACCCGATAAAGGAAGGGATTGGGAGAGCGATTAATATCAGCCAGGGCGGGATCCTCATAGAAACACATCATGAATTTGAATGGCAAAATATCCTATTATTGGGTATCGACATTGGAAACAAATTGAATCGGATTAAAGGACGAGTGGTTTATTGCAATGCCGATCGATTCCGGCGTATTTCGAACCGGAATCGAGTTCCTTGAAGTCAACGAAAGAATCCTGTCGTTTGTGATACATCTATTAAAGACACATCTCTAGTTAAGCAGAGGTCAGAAATCAGAGATCAGAGGTCGGCAAAAGCAAAGAGGAAAGAGAAAATAAGAAATAGATATCCGCTTTGGTTAAATCGTTTAGATCGTTGAGATAGTTTAGTTAGTTAGATTTGTTTGGTTGTTTCAATTGGTTATATTTTTATCAATTCCTAATGTTTATTTTTAATTCTTAATCTTTCGCTTTCAGTCTTGAGCGTCCGGATTTGAAATTTGAACCGCTTCCTCTTTTCTATTTTCTCTTTCCTATTTCCTAATGCCTATTCAGTTCAAGGCATCCTTGATCCTGGCCATTGCCTTTTCAACGTTTTCATAACTGTTAAAGGCACTGATGCGGATGAACCCCTCGCCGCATCGACCGAACCCGGGCCCCGGAGTTGTGACCACGCCGGCCTCTTTGAGCAGCAAATCAAAGAATCCCCAGGCATCTCTTTTGCAATTGACCCAAATATAAGGTGAATTTTCACCGCCCACAAATTCAAAGCCAAGGAACGTCATCTCTTCTCGAATCAAAGCGGCATTTTTCAGGTAATAATCCACCATTTCAGTGACTTGAGTTTTCCCCTCATCACTATATGCCGCCTCTGCCGCTCTCTGGACCGGATAGGAAACACCGTTGAATTTGGTGGATTGCCGGCGATTCCAAAGCCCGTGCAATTTATGCCCCCGGCCCTTGCCGTCATAGGCCATGCAGGTCTTAGGAACCACTGTATAGGCACACCGGGTGCCGGTAAAACCTGCGGTTTTCGAAAAGCTTCTGAACTCTATGGCCACTTCGCGCGCCCCTTCGATTTCGAAAATGGAACGGGGGAGAGCCGGGTCCCGAATAAAGGCTTCATATGCCGCATCATAAAGAATCAGTGATCTTTGTTCATGTGCGAAATCGACCCATTTCTTCAAATGGTGTCCGGATATGGTTGCGCCGGTAGGGTTATTCGGAAAACACAAATAGATCAAATCAACCGGCGTTTCAGGAAGCGAAGGGATAAAATTGTTCTCGGGCAAGCTGTCCAGATAATAAATATTGTCGTATCTTCCGTTCTTGAAATCTCCGGTTCTTCCGGCCATGACATTTGTATCCAGATAAACCGGATACACAGGGTCGGGAATCGCCAGGTGAATGTCCGTTGCAAAAAGTTCTTGAATATTTCCGGTATCGCATTTGGCGCCGTCACTGACAAAAATCTCATCCGGATCGATATCCGCTCCCAATGATCGATAATCGTGAAAGGCGATTTTTTCCCTTAAAAACCCATACCCTTGTTCCGGGCCGTATCCGCGAAAAGTGCTGTCCGAAGCCATTTCCAGAACGCCATTCTGAAATGCCCGAATACATGCCGGCGCTAAAGGTAAGGTGACATCCCCGATTCCCAACCTTATAATCTCAATATCCGGGTGCTCTTTTTGATACGCAGACACACGATTGGCGATTTCAACAAACAGGTACGAGGATTGCAGTTTGAGATAGTTTTCATTGATTCGGATCATGTTTTATCCTTTTATTTTCAAGCCTGTCCACAACTTAAAGCAAATGTTGAATAACAGACAGTAACGATATGTTTTTATAACATTATACTTAATATATTTCGATGAACTTCAATGGTGTAAATTCCTAATAACACGATCGCATCATCGAAATAGCTTTTGGTTAATTTTTGCTTACTTCTTTTTCTTACGATCTTTGATGAAAAAATATACAAGATATGCAGCCCCCATCAGGCCGATCAGTTTAAACATCCAAAGTTCACCCAATATGTTCTCCATGATCATAATACCCCGCAGGCGGTTAAACTAACCTGAGCGTTTCAAATTTAAATTAATGCACCATAACCGGTGATTTGGATATCATACAGACCGTATCTTTGCAAGTAGGGTAATTGTATCTGATTTCAATGCAGTGCGTCAGCGGCACATTTTTCTTAAGGTAATAAATAATAAAAGGGCTTATAAGTAATTATTATTGCTTATAAGCCCTTTTATTGTATCGTGGAAGCGGCAAATCGCATTCGCATGCAGCATTGCGGGTTGTCTGCCGAATTTGCGATCATCCTAAAATCAGTCGATTACGAATTGAGCCCTGCGATTCTTGGCCCAAGAAGCCTCATCATGGCCCATGGCAACGGGTCGCTCTTCACCGTAACTGACGGTGTTCAGTCTATGGGTGCTGATGCCCAGATTGAGGAGAAAATTTTTGACCGATTGTGCGCGCCTTTCGCCCAATGCGATGTTGTATGCATCCGTGCCGCGCTCGTCGCAATATCCTTCGACAGTAACCGCTACACCCGGATAAGTGCGCAGATAATCGGCCTTGCTGTTTAAAATGTGCCGGGCTTGGTCCGACAATACTGCGCTGTCGAATGCAAAGTAGATATTCTCGTCCACAAATGCCGTTCCGGCGGCTTCACGCGCTGCGGATTCCGCCCGAAGCCGATCTTCTTGCTGCTGTCCGGTCTGTTCGGCTTCCATGGCGGATCTGTCCGATGCCTTTGGGACTTCCGATTGGGCCGCCGGTACGGGCTGGGTTTGCACCATCTTTTTGGTACACGAAGCCGTGAATAACATGGCAGGTAAGATCATTGCCAAAACCATCGCCAACCACACGCTCTTTCTCATTTTTTTCTCTCCTTTGTTTGCCGTTGACAGATCATTAATTCGCCCTCTTCCGAATACCCTGCAACGTGTCAGGGTGAAGCGGACTTGTCCGCCGATGTCGTGTGGCGGAAATCCCGATTTGCAGCCTTGCCGAAACAGGAGTTTCGATTCGCTCCGACAAGTGACAGACCCGCTGTGACAGAATTCCGGGTAAGGTCTTTTGCCGATTTCTGATGCGTCCGCTTTTGCCGGCTTAACGCGGCTGCGGGCTCTTCACTGGCGCTTGCGTTGTTGACAAATCCTGCGGCGCTGCTCCTATCTGGGGTTTTCGGTTGGAAACCTGTTGGTTTTCGTCCCCAGACTCCGATTTCGTCACGAAGTGCCGCCTGTTGAAATCGGCGATACTGTTCAGCGCTTTTACCGATGCCATCTCCAGGCTGTCCACGATCTGGCCCGTGGTCGACGTCAGCTTGGCATGGAAAAGCAGCAGCGGAATCGCGGACATCAGCCCAAATGCCGTCGTGTTCATCGCCACCGAAATACTGGCGGACAACAGGTCGGCTTTCTCAGCCGGGTTTGCATTGGCCACCGCGGTAAAGGCCTCGATCAGCCCCATGATGGTGCCGAGGAGTCCCAGCAGTGTTGCAATGTTGGAGAGCAGTGCCACGTAAGGCGTGCGCTTCTCCAACTGAGGGATGATCTCCATCATACTCTCTTCCATCGCGATTTCGATGTCTTCCCGGCGCCGGACCGCACCCAGGCGCGCCAGCCCCATTCCCAGCATTTGCGAGATAGCGGATTTGTCCTTGCCGATTATTGTACGGGCTTTTTCAAACTCACCCTTGGCCAGCATGGGATGCAGCACACTCCACATTTTGCGGTTCATGTTCCGGGTACGGCTCAATTGAAACCAGCGCTCAACCGTAATGGCCATGCCGGCCACAAACACGAACAAAATGGGGTACATGAACAACCCACCTTTCTGGAAAAACGCCACCATTGAATAGATTACCATTACTTTCCTCCTGAAATTTCGTTAAATCGTTGAGTCGTCACATCGTTCATTCGGCCCCGATTGCCGGTTTACTCATCCCGCGACAAATCAACGAATCGAAGAATCAACACCTTCTTTGCACAATGCCCTTTCTAACCGGCGGGCAGAAAGTCAATCGGATACAAGATGGTTATTTTCGGTACACCATCTTTCGGACCAAAGTTGAATCTTTTGATACGTTCAACAATCTTGGCGACCAATTCGGGCGAGGACAGCTCGGTAGACTCCAACTGGCACATGGATACCGCACCGTTTGGCTCGATGCTGATTCGCAGCAATATCTTCCCGCGCAGTGTCGGGTCCGTGCGCAATTCTCTGTTATATATCCGATAAAGCGCCGCCTTGTACCGATCGAATACGATCTGGATCTCTTCGTCGGTTCGACCCGCAGCAAGTCCATCGCTCAGCGGTCTCGACGATTCCTCCAAATTCGCAATATTACTTTCGACCCGCACAATGCCCACACCATTGCCGTTTCCGTTACCTAGCCTGCCACTGCCGATACCGATACCGAAACCCAGTCGGTCGACATTGCCGTTTCCGATATTGCGGCTGACTGTCGGCATTGCCGATACCCCCACTGGAACCATCCAGCGCCTGCTTGGTCACCAGCGAGCGCTGGGACACAGCCCGTCCTGCCACTCGCCGGCTTTTATTGCTCAAACGGGCCTCTGTCCCAAGCTTCGCAACAGGAGTTTCTTTCATCAGATCCTTAAACGCATCGCTGAACGCCAGAACACCGACATGTTCGGCTTTTTTCCGTGCTGCCAAGACTCCTCCTCCGCCGCCAATTGCCACCTTTTTCACCGCTTTCATCGCTGGACCCCCGCCTTTCGGCTGTTTATTCGTTTTTTGCCCCATTGCGGGGGTTTGGGCTTTTCTTTCGGCTGTTTCGGCTTTTCTTTCGCCTGTTTCGGCTCTGCTTTGGCCAGTTTCGACACCGGTTTTTCCACCGGTGCACGCGTTGGCGCTTCCTTCTTGACAAGCTTGACCAATCGTTTCGGAATCTCGACCACAGCGACCGAGATGTCCGGTATCGGCATTTTTATCAGGGGAATGGGACGCGCCAAAAACAAAGCATAAGAGCAATGCTGCGAGAACGGCGCGGCGGAAGCGCCTTTCGCTCTCGGCCTCCTTGCTCCAGGGCATGATCATTTCGCGATAAGAAACGGGCGAAATCTCCCGCTCTACGACGAACTCTTCCTGGCGCCGTTCCTCACGGTCGTATGCATCACGGACTTCTTCATAGAGCATGTCGAGTTCGTCGATACATTGGTTGATCTGCTCCTGAAGAGACGCCTGTTTTTCAAGAATCCCGTGGATCTCCCCTTCGAAGCGGGTAACACGACCCCGCACCCGTTTCATGATGTCCGGAGACATCCTTGGTTTCAGGGATTCCTTCCCAAAAGAGTTCATCCGCTTTCAGTTCCCCCAGCTTGTCGAGCGCATTGCAAACGTCACGCAAAGCATCGAACCGTTGTCGATCGTCAGAAAACGTTTTGATCTCTGCCTCTACAGTGCGCAACTCTTCTTCAAGCGCCTCACGTTTTTGCTGCGCTTGCTTGATCTGCGCGTTCAGTGGCGCCAATTCCTCTTCTAACATGGATGTATTCACGGCATCCCCACTAGCTTTGCACGGCCTTCTGAATAACGGCGAGGGAAATCCTTTCGTATCCAGAACCCGTGCAGGTTGACATTATTTTTTTAAGCACTTTGAACGGAATCGCTTTATCTGCAAGGATAGTGACTTCCTTGCTTTGGACAACCGTCTTGGTGCTGATCCCGATGATATTGCGTTCAAGCTGCTTCAGCCGGTCTGCTATTACAGCAACCGTCTTAATCCTGTCCTCAAGAAGTTCAGGAGTGCTGATCACGGCTTCGCCCTGAACCATTACCACTTCAGGACTGACCATGATCACCACGGTCTCCTTTGGCTTGGTTTCGACAATTGACTCGGGCAGCTTGATCTGCTTGGGCGCTTCCAGAACAGTACCACCGGTTGAGTGGAAAAGCAGAAAGAACACCAGAATGGTAAAAACATCCATCAACGGCGTCAGCATCAGACCGGCAACCTTCCGCTTGTTGCGCCCCATCCGTCTCATACGTCTGCTATTTCTCATGGTGCGTCTCCTATGGATATATCCGGAAAAAGAACTGTTTTCTCAACATTTCCGCCCCCTTGCGCATGCACATCGGCACCACGTACCGCATCCATGACCTGGATCAGATAGTCGTACGGGATATCCGGTTCCAGCAAGACTGTCGCATCTTCCTTCTCCGGGTACCGAGCCTTCAGGCGCATGAGCATTTTGGACAGCAGCTCCATATCGTATCGACCATCCTTTTTCGGAATCGCTGCCTCCACGGACAACCCGTTGGCAATCTCAAGCCCTGCCTTTCGGACAATGACCTCAATGGCGAAATTCGGGGTTTTCAAAGCCGATCCGCCTGCGCTGGTCGGAATCGTCAACTCCATAATCGCCACGCGCGAAAAGACGGCGCCGATGAGCAGAAAGGGTACGAGCACCACCATCAGGTTCAAGAAGGTCGATACATCCAGTTCCGGTGATTCTGCTCCTCTTCTTTTTCTATATTTTCGTATGGTCATGATTCGTTCCTATCGAATTGGCGCTTGGTAAAATTGGAGATAGTATTCAGCGCCTTGACAGATGCCATCTCCAGGCTGTCCACGATATGACCTGTGGTCGATGTCAGCTTGGCATGGAAAAGCAACAGCGGAATGGCCGACATCAGACCAAATGCCGTGGTGTTCATGGCCACCGAAATACTGGCGGACAGCAGATCGGCCTTCTCTGCCGGGTTGGCATTGGCAACCGCCGTAAAGGCCTCGATCAGGCCCATGATGGTGCCGAGCAGTCCCAGCAACGTGGCGATATTCGATAGCAAAGCCACGTATGGCGTGCGCTTTTCCAGTTGAGGGATGATCTCCATCATGCTTTCTTCCATGGCGATTTCGATGTCTTCACGACGCCGGACCGCACCCTGGCGCGCCAATCCCATTCCCAGCATTTTCGCCATGCCGGATTTGTCTTTGTTGATCATTTGCCGGGCTTTGTCGAAGTCTCCCTTGACCAGCACGGGCTGCAGCTGGTTCCACATTTTGTGGTTGGCGCTCCGGACGCGCTTCAACTGAACCCAGCGCTCAAAGACGATGGCCATGCCAACCGCAAATACAAGGAGAATGGGGTACATAAACATCCCACCCTTTTGGAAAAACGCCACTATTGAATAGAATCCCATCTTTTTCCTCCTTTCTAACAAATATGACCATGAAGCTATTTCGTAGTGCTGATTTTATAAAATTCGAGCTGCCGCTTGAAAACATCCCGGTCAACCGGTACATCGCCCGCATTCAACATCGTGTCCAAACTGGTCTCCACTCCGATTTCCGAGCTTTTCCAGGGAACGATATAAAGAGACTTCGGGGCCTCATCGTTACCGACGATGGACATACCGGACAGCTCCTTAGCTTGTGATTGTTTGTCCTTATTCACATCCTTTACATCCTGGGCTGTTGCCATGACGGCCGAGAACAGGACCGCACATAGACACAGAATTATTTTTCGATACATTGTCTCTCCTTAATTTTTTCCAAGCCGGGCACGCAAATCCGCGATCCACGATTTGATCTGCTTATCCTCCGGCTTGGCCTTGCTGTAAATTTCGTACTGCTCGAGTGCACATGGCAGATCATTCAGATACAAATCACAGAGAATGCCGAGATTTCTGTGCACCGGATAATAATCCGGAAAGCGTGTAATCGCCTTCTCATAAATCGCGCGGGCCTCGGCAAATCGTCCGGTTTTGCGATACAATAAACCGTATTCATTACATACCACCGGGTGATCGGGAAACAACTTCAACGCGGTTTTAAGATACGTCTCAGCCTGCTCAAGTTTATTGATGTGTTGATAAGCAACCGCAATGTCGATATAGGGCGCTGTGACGCCCGGTGACTGCTTGATGACCTTTTTCAAAAAGGCTGATCGCCTGGTCATAATTCTGGTCTTTCAGCATGGTGACGGCGTGATCGAAGTCTTTGCGCGCCGTCTCATTTATATGCGGAACTTCCGTGATGATGAAGCCCTCCCGACCATTCTCGAGACGAGCAACCGAGGATTCTTTGACAACGGCGGATTTCCGAACAACCCGGTTCGGCATGATCTTGCCAATAAATGCACACCCTGCGAGAACGGACAGCACCAATGTCGGGATCACAAATCCGATGTAAATTCGCCATTTTTAAGCTTCGTAACAGTTTTATATGTATGCCCTGCATTACTCATCTCCTCATCGGCCGATACCCTTTTATTCGGAGTAACCCCCCCCATAACCTTCGGTAACCGGTACAGAAACGCTTCCTGACCTTTGGCTTTGGCCATGTTTGCTTACGCCGGTCGGCCTATCGGTTTGCACGGGTTCTTCAGCCTCCACCTGTTTTTCGACCTGCGCCGGCGCTGCGGGTTCGTCTTTTGCGACAGACCCGGGTTGTTCAACCTGTGCCGGCTCGGCAGGCTCGACTTTCGTTACAGGCCCGGGTTTTTCAGTCTGCGCTGGCGCCGCAGGTTCGGATTTCGTAACAGACCCGGGTTTTTCGACCTGCGCTGGCGCCACAGGCGATGCCGGCAGTGCCGGCCTGTCAATCTCAAATATGTAAGTTTCCAGCGAACTGATGACGCCGGTGGTCTCTTCCGGCTTGTCATAGCGAGCCGGTAAGAATTTGGCCAATTTTTGCAGACTCTTTTCGATCCACTCATTATAGACGCCCTTGGTGATCAGGGCGAGATTGCTTTGATGGACTTTGATGGCCTTCTCCTCGAAGGGATAGGCCTGCTCTTCGATGGCCAGTTCGTACTGTTCAAGCTCCGAGGGGTACAAACCTCGAGGTATTTTAAGTTTTTTTCCTGCAACGATGAAATTTGATTTATTTAAATTGTTTTCTCGGACAATCCTTCTGACATCGATGTCGTACCATTTAGCAATTGTAGAAAGGGTATCGCCAGGTCTTACCGTGTAGTAATCAAAGGTTAGCACAGGACGTTCCGAGGTCATCAGGGCCTTGCTGAAGTGGGAGTATATCTCGGCCAGATAGAATGTGGCCGCCGCGGTAAGCTCCCCCGACTCGTAGTCCAGGAGGCTGTTGAAGCGATTGATTGCTTTTTTCATCAGGCCCTTCTTTTTTTGCAGATTGTCTTTTAACGGCTTAACCAGCTTGACCGCCAAAAACGTTTCATATGTGTTTTCAGCCAGCACCAGGGCTGCATTTCCAGCCAGATAGCGTGTCCTTGGGGTGCGGGAGCTGCCTGCGGAGGCGTCGATGGCAACGATCTGCTCGAGTTCATTCAGATAGGATTTCCGATCGTTCTGCGCCTTCAGAATTTCGGCGATCTTGTTGCGAGTCTCCAAGTTGAGATCCACCGGTTGCGGGAAATACCTGACGTAACGCCGGTAAACCTCAAGCGCGCGTACAATGTTGCCGTCCTTTTCGTGCAATTGTGCGGCGATCTGAAGCGCTTCCCGTCGGATCTCGTCGTCCTTGGATTCGGTTTCGATACGTTCATACTCATTCGCCGCCAGGGAGAGCTGATTGTTTTCCCTGTAGACATAAGCGATTTTCTTGGTTACTTCGGGCTCCAACGTGTGCCCGGGGAAGTTCTTTCGGAATCCCAACAGCACCTCGGCAGCCTTATCCCAATCCTTGAGCTGGATCAGGGCTGCGGCAGCATCGTATTCGGCTGTCGGCCTGATTTTTGAGGTCGGTGCCATGCGGCCGACCCGCAAAAAGTGATCCGCCGCCGCCCTATAATTTTGCGCGGCATTGGCCTGTTCCCCCTGCTTGTAAATCGTTGCCGCGAGATTGTCCACCAGTTCGTCGCGGGTCTTATCTCCTGCGGGCAGCAATGCCAACACCTTCAGATAAGCGGTTTCTGCGTCACCGTAATGCTTAAGCTCGTAGGAAGAATGGCCGATGACCAGCCATGCCGAACGAACGACATCGACATCGGCGTCGGGAAATACCTCAAAGAGTTTATGCGCGACAGCCAACGCCCGGTCATATTCTTTCATGTCGTACAGATCATCTACGGCCGCCCCGAGGACGATCGCCGCCTTTTCATGCTTGGGGAAGGTCTCGGCAAACTTCAGCGAGCTGCGCACAACCTCTTGTTTGACCGCATCCTTGTCCTCCGGCTTCGCGGCATGCCAGTTGTTCCCGGTATGCGGCAACCGCCGCGTAACCTGCCAGGGAGGATTTTTCGTGGGATGGGTAGCCGTATGCGGTCTTCTCGAATTCCACGGCAGCCTCGCCGAACGAATCGGTTTTCTACCAGCAGATCCGCCAGCTGGTAGTTAATGGCCGGCGATTCGGTGTCCGTGGGGAATGAGGCTAAAAATTCCCGATACCAGTGCAAGGCCTCTTTGAACTTCGCCGGCTTCTCTTTTCGCCTGTTTCGGATCCTGGTAGCAGGCATGATAATGAGTCGCCAGGTCAGTCAGGTTGGTCTTCAGAAAACCCAGGACGTCCGGACGATCGCTTCGGATCAAAATACTTCCAGTACTCGGCTTTCAAGCCATAAGTTTCGGCAAACTTCTTTTTGGCGTCAAGCACCAGACTGGGAAAGCCGCCGGCCGCTTGAATTTCGATCACCCGCATTTGAAAATTCGGCGCTTTTTTGTGGAACGGGTTGCGGCTCACGAAGGCGGTGTAGGTCGCACTGGCATCGGCATAGCGGCGCTTGTCGAAGTAGAATTCGCCGAGATTGCTGTAAACGCTGTCTTCGTAACTGCGTTTACCGCGAGTGCGAGAAGTACTCTACCACAGAATCGGCACCGCCGAGGTTTGAAAAGCTCAAACTGATGACGCGGAAGGTGTCCTCCGTACGCTTATGCTCCTGCTCGTCTTCGGTCTGCGCGAAGTCGTATCCCATGGACACCTTGTGATCCAGCAGCGCAATGAATGGATGCAGGGCTTCTTCATAAAGCTCCTGTTTGTAGAACGTCCAACCCAGTTTATACAGCGCAAGTTCGTAAAAGGAGGAACCGATACCGATATTCACGATGCTTTTATAAGCATCTTCGGCATCCAGATAATGTTTGTGCGCAAAGAAGTATTCAGCACGCCTGAACTGCACTTCATCGATATATCGAGATTTGCGGGAATTCTCGGACCAATGCGTTCCATGACCGCCATGGCCTCCTTGATCTGCCCCAACTCCTCGTACGCGCGGGACATCTGGTACAACACTTGGTCGTTGCGGTCGTACAACGGGTATTTGTTGAGCAACTTTGCATACAGCGCAATAGCCTCGCGAGCACCTGCCCTTTCGAGATCATCGGCACCTTCGGCAGGCAGGTCCGAAGTTTTTGCTATGCGGCCACCTGCTGCCTCCGGGTCGTCCGTTTTTCAAAGTCCGCATCGGATTCATGGTGAGCCGGAATATGCGGCAATACCCGTTCCGGCGGCGCATTGGCGACCGAACCGCCCTCCGGATGAGCGGCGCGTTGAGGGGCAGGCAATGCCGGCATGCCGGTTTCTGCGCGCCAGACTCGCATTCCGGGGTGAAAGGTGCCGTATTCTTTTTCGATCTTCAGGTCGGCCAGACGACGAATGGCTTCGGGTGTCTGGGCGGAATCCGGCGTCTCTTCCAGAAAGCGCTGATAACTCGTCATCGCTTTCTCGATCCCGCCCTCGATCTTCTCTTCCTTGATCTCGATTTGCATATGACGCAACTTGGCAATGGTATCTTTGCTCCCGGTTGACGAACACGCGATCAGCATCATTGACAGCGCCAATATGAAAAGTCGTATCCGGTTCATCGCTCCATCTTCTCCTGGGCTTGTGCCCTTGTGGCACGGTCATAGCTGTCCGCCATGGCGAAGCGAACTTTGATTTGGAACTCGGCAAGCCGCTCGCGACGTTTAGCGAGTTCGTTCACAGCCATGGATTCAAGCATATGGCCTTGACGTGCCATCAGCTCCCCTACCTTTATCCTTGCCTCCCGAATCAGGAACCGCTGGCCGCGGATCGTGTCGTCGTAGCCTTCGTAGCTTTGGGTGGCCGCCTGACGGGACCGCACGAACGCAGTGTATTGCTGTTTCAACCGGTCCACTTCGTGATTCAGGTCGCGAAGATGCTTGTAAGCTTCGGTGAACCGCCGGTCATATTGTGTATAGATGTTCCAATGAAGCACGCCTCGCAGCCGTTTGATCCGCGCCGCTATCCCGTCGGGTACGGCCGAGCGGCCGGCAGTCAGCTTCTGTTTTAGTTGCGCAATCTGTTCACTGATGATCCGCTCCTTTGAAGTTGCCAGGTAATCGGGCCTCGGGACTACCAGCATGTTCTTCAGGCGTTGTTCGATACGGTCCCGCTGCTCCAGGCGCAGACGCATCTGCGAATCGAGCCGACGGAATTCCCGGTCGATGGCGGGAAGCAGCGGCTGGTAATACGCCCGGCGCTTTTCAATGATCTCTTCAAAGGCGTCCAGATCACCTTTCCAGGTCTCCAGCCTCTTGCGCAATTGTTCAAGGTCAAGATAGTTTTTTAAAGATTCCTGGAAATTGTGGGAGGCCATCAAATCAAGCAGGTAATAGGTCTCCGGCGTTTGCGGAAGCTTACGCAACTTGACAACCCAGTCGGCATCCTGTTTCAGTTCTTCCCGCACCAATGCCTTGAGAAAATGACCTTCCCGGATGCTCTTGATGGATGCGTCGAGCTTGTCGACTTCAATGCCGAACTTCTCCAGCGCGCTGCCGTACATCAGGGCCGCCTTGCTATACACATTCAGCTTGCCGTAAGCATAGGGAACGGCAAGCATGGCTTCCTGAACCGACGCGTCCGTGACCGCCCTCGTCACGAGAATGCTCCAGGGCACCAGCGCCCTTTCAAAATGTCCCCGGAAGGCATCCGCCCATCCCGAGCCCAGCAGGGCCCGGTTGGAGAACGGACCTTTCAAACGCACCCGATCGAGCACCTGCTTGGCGCCCTCGAAATTTTTTTCTTTCAACAGCTTGGTTCCGAGGACCAGGTTCGATTTATCCTTGATCGCCAGCGTAAGATCCTCATTGCTCTTGATTTGACCGGTACGGTCGAGATACTGGCGGCCTTCCATCTTTTTTCCTTCCCTGATCAACGCGATACCGAGGTTATAGGTGCTAAAGCCTTTAAGGTTTTTCGCACCCTGGAGGTCTTTCAAAATATGCGCCGCCTCGGCAAAACGGCCGTTGGCCATGAGGATCTGTGCATGAAGAAATGCCAGATCGTCGCGAATCTTTGGCGGAACAGCCCCTTTGATACGCTCCACGGCATAGAGGGCGTTGGCCGGCTGGTTTTTTTGGAAGTATATCCGTGCCAGACGAAAGATAGCCTCGTTGCGCACCGGCGCCTCCACGTTGCCGTCGATGACCGCCGTGATCGCGCGCCCGGCACGCTGGTGCATCCGATAGGCCAGTTCGAAATCACCCACGGCAAATTCAGCCTGGTTGATATGGTAGTACAGGGTGTCGCGTTTGGGCTCATCGAGCCCATAGTGCTGCGCAAGCTCGGTGTCGAGCCTGGAGATCGCATCGAACCAGTCCCCTTGAAAAGCATCGTACAGGGCCTCTCCGAAATAGAGATCCTTCAGTTCTTTCGGAGCGGACGTACCCGCCAGCGCCGAAGACACGGAGAATATCAAAAATATGAAGAAAATAAACAGCCTGTACATAGACTACCTATCCTTTAGGGTAATGCCTTGCGCGGCCAGGGATATTTCCACAATCTTGGGGCCGACATCTTTATTGACCTTGAAGCGCTTGGTTTTCCGCACATCAGCGCCTCCCGCGGATTTGCCCATAACAGATACCTGCAGATCATGGCCACCCGTCCGGATATTACCGGTGTAGATGCGCTGCACCCCCCCCTTCTGCAGGGCTTGGAGTTCCTTGAAAGTGTAAATGTGATGGGCAACGGGCTTTCCCTCCAATTGGATCTCGACCGCGTCGAGACGGAAGGTTTCGCCTTTGACCAGTGATACGAATATCGCGACCTGCGTGCCGGACGGATACAGCAGCTTCTCTTCAAGCTGATTCAGTTCCGCTGCAATGCCCAGAACATCGCTCTTGATTTCCTGAACCTGTTCATCCAGGCCCTTGATCTGTTCTTTGGGGATTTCCTGCGCATAAGCGGCAAAACTCAAAACAAGCACTAAAATCCCTAAAATGGCCCCTCTTATCCAGCAGAACATGTTTTCCTCCTCACTAAAGATTCACGTTTCTAAAACTTCCCGATCAAATTGATGAACAGACCCTGGTGTTTATAATCCAGTTGGGTCAGATCATCCGAAAAATCACTGAAGTTATAGCCGAACCCCATCTTGATATGATTCCCCAACTGGCGGTATAGTCCCACCAACACCCCGCTGCGGCTGTCCTGCGCGTCGGGCAAGTCAAGCATGCGTCCCTCGAGAAGTACATCCCAGCGGAATAAGAAGTGCCAGTCCGCACGCAACACAAACAAGTGGGCCCGGCTGTCGAAAAACTCGGGATTCTCTCTATCCTGGGCCACCTGGCCATAACGGAAGGCATACTTGCCGCCGACGGTCCATCGCGACGTCAGGTCATACATGGCATCCATGGATACGATATGGCTGCGCTGGACAAAGTCGCACGCTGTATCGGCGCCGGTGATCTGATCGGTCGCCGGGACATTGTAGAAATAGGTGTATTTGACCAGCGCATCCAGGCGGTCGTCCTGAACAGGGCGATAGGCATAGCCCAGGACCGCTTCCGTATAGTCGCCGTTATAGGAATCTCCCATGGAACTCTCACTTGCGGCATAATTAAATTTGCCGATGATTCGCCAATCCTCGGACAATTGGTACTTCAAGCTGTTTTTCAACAGCCAGGAGGTGCGTTTGGAAAAGCTGGTATCCGGCTGCTGAATGTTGTCGATCCGGTATTCCAGGGCGCTGGCGATCTTCAGCTTGTCGAACCCATAACCGGCACTCACACCCACGGCTGTCCTCTCGAGTTTGGCTGAGGTGTAAGGATCTTTGAGCGTTCCCAAATCGACATTGGCACCGAAGTTGAGCCGGTCGAAAGCCACAAGTTTTACACCGGTGGAATGTGTCAGACCCGTGGGAACGTCGCCGTGGGTATACCGCTCTTCAAAGTAAACGCTCCCGCTGTCCGAATAGCGCGTGCGGAATCCGGTGGCCATATTGCCCTTCCTGGCACGCACGCCATTATCGGTCCGCTCGTTTTCCAGGGTATAATTGCTGTACAGGGTGGTCCGGTCGGAATACAGATACTCGGTACCGAACTTGCCGCCCGTCCCCTGATCGCCTTCGGAAACCTCGCCGACGATATTGAACCGGTCGGTCATGCGCAGACTGCCGCCGGCACCGATCCGACCGTTGTCCTCTCGGTTGCCGCTCTTTTGAACCGTTTCCTGCACAAAACCATAGGTGGTCCACCGTGCACGGGAATCGTACTGCAGCCTGGCCACCGCATCCGTACGGCCGCCCTCTTCCTGGGTTTCGGGGACGACTGCCGAGTTGTCTTCACGGCTGTCGTGACGCGCACCCGAACTCAGGGTCCAGTGTTCACCCATCCGGTAATCGACATTCAGTTCGCCGTTCTCGGTATCGAGACCTTCGGGCTGAACCTGTTTGTCCACCTTCAAACGTACGCCCAGACGATCGGTAACCGGCACATCCGCAGTCCCGCCATACTGGGTCAGGTCATTGGCGGTAGTCTTGCCCGGCGCGGAATAGCCGGCTTCGAGATCCTGCAGGTAAAAGGTAACCTTGCCGCGCCCTTTTTTAAAAAAGTCCTTGAAAGCAACGCTGGTATCGATGCGATAGGCCGAAGCATCGACTTCGCTGTTATTAAAGGAATCCGACGTGCCAAAGTTGAAACCGCCGTCAACAGAGGTCGTTGTGAGTACGCCCGGACCTTTGGTGCGGCCTGTTTCGAGCCTGATCCACGATGCCGGGGACTTGCGGATCGTCAAATCCGCTCCACCCAGACTGTTTTCGATGTCTTCTTCTTTATCCCGGTCGACGGTCAAGCCGATCTTGATGTCGTCGTTGAACCAGTAATGCACCCTGCCGCCGGTCGCCAGCGTGTTCGGGTTATCGAATCCCGGGGTGAATTCATAACGAACCACCAGGTAGACCGGATTCCCGGTGATCGATTCGCTGCTGACCAGCATGCCGTCATTTGCCGTTGCCGGCAGTGGTTGCGCCAGCAGGATGCGTCCCTGCAGATAATCGATATCGTAATCGAGCACCGGCGTCAGGTTTTTCACCCCTAGAACCATCCCGGAATCCTTGTCGCGGACCTCGATGCGGACCCTCTCGGAACCCTCCAGAATGTCCTGCCGGCGCAGGAAATAGAGCGACCCATCCGTGCCGCGAAATTCATCACGTCCCGCCACGGTACCCGGATCTGCAGCAAAACCGTCCAACAGCAGGCGCGGCTCGCCGAAACTGGTGGTGTCGAGGGGCTGGTAATGCAGATTGGCACCGTACAGCCCCCGGTCCACATGCGCCAGATCATTATCAACATATGCGATTTTGAAGTTGCCCCAGAGCCCGTAAGTTTTTTCCTTTTTCATCTTGACATAAAACTTGCCCAGGGTCGGCGCATCTTCCTCAACGGTGCTGTCATCACCGAAGGTCGGGTAGTGGTAATTCGGATCGATACGCCGGAAAAGGGCGTCGGGTGATTTGTCCAGAAAATTGGTAAATATCTCGTCAAGAGGCCCTTCCCGTGTATCGGCGCTCGCCGTCAAAGACCAGCCGTTATTGAATTTGCCGTTCGTGTAGAACGCCAGGCGACCCTCGAGGCTCATGTCTTCACTGTATCGCGGTTTATTCGGCGCCACCAGTTCGGCCGGTCCATCGGTCTTGTTGCCGGATACGGTCAGATCCGCGATCCCCACCGTGAACCAGTCGCTCTTTTTCAAAGACAGGTCGCGCAGGAACAACTCGCCGCTGCCGAAGTTGTCGAGTACGGCCACTTCCACGGTATGCATGCCCGCCGGCAGGATTTCTTCGGCCACGAAACCGCCTTTGTCATCAACGGGCACGGCATAGCCGGCCATCCACACCTTGTGTCCTTTGGGAATCGCACTGCCCTGGGCCTCCACCGTACCCCCGCTAAGGGGAATATTGCGGACGGCGATGCGGCTTTCGCCATAACCGGCCAGCAGTTCCTTGCCGGGATCCGTCTTCTCAACAGACGGGTCGATATGGTCGACCACCCACATAGGCTGGCTTTGGGTCTCGTCGAAAAGCCCCTTGTCATCATAGACCCGCACCAGGTATTGCAGCTTTCGGCCCGGTGCAGAAAACGTTTCGAAGTCCGGCTGCCATTGGGCCATACCGTCGGGATCCATCTCGATGACCGTGATGGGGATATCGCGGACCGACTGCTTCTCGTCGAAAATCCTAACCTCAGCCCGCTTGATGAAGCTGCGATAATTGGTATACAGCTTAAACTGCACCAGGTTCTCGACAAAGGCCGTATCCGGTGAATCCTGATATTGGATCGTGCGCGGCCAGGCCGTCACATTCAATCGCGGCGTTACCTTAAGGCTGTCGAGCTTGAACTGGATATGCGCGTTTTCAAGGGCCACATCCGTGCAGCGCTGCACATCCGAGCTGCATTTGCCCGGATCATCGAGGGGTTTTCCATCCACCGTAATGCGCATGAGATTGAGCGCAAAGGGATCGGCCGGATGCACCTCGCGGGTCATGGGTGTGACCTCCACCCCCTCGTAATCATCGCGGACGATCAGTTCATCGTAGACCACCTTCACTTCGACACGCGATGTGTCGGATTCGATAAAACCGGCATTGACCACATCGTCCGACTGGACATAACCGCGGCCGTCGAATTCCGCCTGCCCTTCGGTCAATCCCATCAGACCGCTGACAGCCGCCATGGCCCGGCGTGCGCGCGCCATGGACAAGCCGATGTCATCCCCGTAAATCGCGGCTGTACGCCGATCGAGGCGTTTGTCTCCGGTATAGCCGATAAATCGAAGGCGGACATGGATCTTGTCGTTGACCTCATCCATGATGCGGCGCAGTTTATCGGTATAACCATCCGGTATCACCGGTTTTCCGTTTTCAAACAGGATCGGATCGATGCTGCCTGTCGCCGAATGATAGACACGGGTGACGGTTTCGGCCCCGGGAGCATCCGGGCACAGTTGAGGCTCGTCGGGCAGATCCTGCAGGGGGTCGTCGTGCCAGAATTCCACTTCGACGCGCCGGTTCAGTGACCGCCCCTGTTGCGTATCGTTGGCGGCAACCGGCTGAGAGGCCCCCCTGCCCTCGCTTTCAATGGCGGAATTGGGCAGGCCCAAGTCATCCTGAACAGCGAGTGCAACGCGCCGGGCAACCGCTTTGGAGAGTCCGAGAGGATCGCCGTATATGCGTTTGTCCCGTCCCATCAGCGGGATGTTGTCCGTATAGGCGATGATCTTGACGATTGGATTCTGTTTTTCACGAAGATTTTTCATCGCCTGTCTGACTTGCTGTAAAAAATTTTCCGGCACACCGATCATTCCTTTGTCATAATGAAGGGGAGCAATCAGGTTCCTGATGCGCGCCCGATGGGAGTGGCCGTCCTTGTAACGCAATTTGCAGACGGTCTCGGTCCGGCAGACCTTGATGCGATGGATCTCCCGGGGGACGATCACTTCCTTTTCGACCGGCTTTTCGCTGACCTCGTCATACCAAACCTCTACTTCCACCCTTCGGTTGAGCTGCCGGCCTTTATCCGTGGCATTGCTGGCAACCGGGTGGCTGTCGCCAAGCCCTTCGTAGGAGATGGCTTCCGGAGGAAGATTCAGTGCGCGCTGGCAATATTCGGCAACGGTTCCCGCCCGTTCACGGGACAGCCCGACGTTGTCCCCGTAACGCGCGATCAACTCACCCGTGAGAGGCTGGGAATCGGCATGACCGACAAAGTGCAGGCGCACGTTGGCACGATCACGCATGCTGTCGAGCACATCGCGAAGGCGCTTAATGTAGTTATCGGGAATTTCCGCTTCACCCGATCCAAAATGGACCGGCGGAATCAGCTTGTCGAGCTTGATGGTTTTGACATCCTGTTTGACCACTTTACGCATCTCCGTGCGATCCCCCTCATCCTTTTTGATTACCGCCGGGTCATGGATCCATGACTTAAAGGCCTGATCCACCGGCAAATGCATCTCGGCCGCCTCTCCGGGGGCATCTGTTTCCCTTACCCCTGTTTCCACGCCTGAAGCGATATCCGTGCCTGCCGTAAAGACCATACAAAAACACAAAATCGCAACACCGTGCTTCAGCAAGAATCTTTTCAATATAAATAGGGTAGAGGACATCGGTTCCTTCATTTCGTTATCTTTGACCGGCCATCGGCCCGCCGCGGCGCCAGAAAATTTCGGTTTCAATGGTCAGGCGGTAGCCGCCGCCGAATCTCTCCCATTGTCCGGCGATATCCTTCTTCAGCGCATCCAGACGGTCATCCACCAGGCCGCTGCTTTCGACATCGGCAAGGTAGGATAGACGCAGCACGGACGGCGCCTTCTTCAGCTCTTCAAGCAATTGTGCGATTTTGGGGATCCACTGCAGCCGTATTTTGGTTTTATTCGGCTCAAACACCCCGTCAGCGATATCGATGCGCACCACGCGGTGGATGGTCGCGCCGAAATTGAAGCGCAGCATCTTCCCACGGGTGGCGCGCTGAACACGCGGATTTTCAGTTGTCAGGCGATAGCCGCTCGGCAGCGAACGCTCATCCAGCTTGAGGATGAAATTGCTGCCGCGATCCTCGTCAGGTATTGCCGCGCAGGTAATATGGAAACGCCCGTATTTATCGGAGGTGGCAATCAGACCGCGCACGGTCACCATGCGTACCCCGGGCAGGCCTTTCTCGCCTGTGTCCTGCTGCCCGTTCAGATTGCGATCGTCGAACACCTTTCCGATGACATCGGTGCAATCAAAGGTCGGGTCTGGAATGACCCGCACGGTGGCGGTCGCTTCCGCGGAGATGGTGCCGCCGGTGGCGGCGTTGAGCACCATGGCCCGGTTGACATATTCGTCTTCGGATACACCGGAACCCACGACCAGCAGCAATTGGATCGTAACTTTCTGATTCACCTGCAGTTGGAGATTATTCCAGGTCAGTTCCCGTCCCCTAATCTCCGGTTCGACAGCTTTGCCGTCCAGGCGGGCTGAATTGGCCACGTATTTGAAGCCGGCCGGGAAACGATCGAGGATACTGATGTCGTACAGCGGTACACCGTACACGTTGGTCACGGTAATCGTGTAAGGCACCAGCGTACCCCGGGTCACGTTGATCAAAGGGGAAGTCTTGGTAATGGCCACAGCCCCATCCAGTACCGGATCGACGGGGATGAAATTGTTGAAGATCTGACTCTGGCCGGGCATGTTTCCGTTGCTCAGCAACAGGTGCATATGATAGACGGTGCCGGTCGTTCGGGGCTGGACCGTCGGCGGTGGTGTTACCGCCGAAGCGACGGCCTCGCAGTATTCGGTCGTGGCCGGCACTGCATCGTCCGAACTGCCGGGGCAGGCGGGCACCGAGAACGCTGCGGTGGATGCGTCACTGGCCGGCGGTATGATCTGGGACGGCATGGCCATGTAACCGGTCGCCGGCGGTGTTACTTCGATGAGATAGTCGCCGCCGGCCGGACAGGCTGCATTGCTGAAGTTCAGGTCGAACTTGTAAAAACCGTCCAGGGCGGTGATCTGATTCTGTTGATTCGGGTCATCGAAACACTGGCTCGGCAGTGCTGCTCCGGTTGCTGCGTTCAGCAGCGTCACTCTGGCATTGGCAATCGGCTGACGCCCGACTGAGTTGTACACCGCGCCATTGGGCCAGATGGGCAGATTCAGATTTTGCAGATTGGCGCCCGATGCTACGGTAATGGCACTGATTCGCTGCGGACCGTTGGTAAACGGCGATTCGGCGTAACCTAGCGAAGGGGTGTTCGGTCCTGCACCTGCTGCACGGAAGCGCAGTTCATAGCGGTCGGTAGTGCCATCATTGGGCACCAGGGCGCTCAGACGATACACCCCATTGGCATCGGTGGATACCGTGCTGACCAACTGATTATTGCGGTAAAGTTCGATCGACCACCCTTCAAGATGTCGCTCGTTGCTGTCACAGACCTTATCCAGGTCCGCGTCGTGCCAGATGTTACCGTTGAGGCCGGCACTGCCCGGTGTACCGCCCACGTCGATGGATACGCTGGCCGAGGCATTTTGCGCCGGGTCGTTCCAGCGCACCGTGCCAGTATTGGTAATGGTCGTACCAATGGTGAGCGCAGGATTGATCTGCACCCGAAAACGCACGATGGCGCTGGCGCCGGGCTGTAGATCGCCATATTGCGAAGCATAGTCCGCGGTGAGGATCGAACCCGCATAGCTGACCCCTGTTGCCGAACCGTTCAGAGTGCCTGATCCGGCCACATAGGTCACCTGATCGCCAAGGGGCGGATTCAGGTCGTCGCTGATCACCACCCGGGTAGCGGGCAGACTGCCGATGTTGGAGACTCGAATGACGTACTCCATTTGACCGCCGGCTTCGGCGGCCCCGCCGCCGACGATCTGCACCTGCTTGGTCACCGAAAGCAGTTGGGCATTTCCGACGACGACGACAGTCGGCTGATTACCGTTGGACGGCACGCCGTCGGCATCGGTGAGGCTGGTCGGCAGTTCATTGGAAGCGACGCTGCCCTGGTTGCTGATGAGGGTTCCGGTGGGCACGCCCGGGTTGACCCGGACATCAAAGGTGAGCACGGCGCTGTTGCCGGGCGAAACGATGCCCACCCCCGGATTGTCGCCGGAGTATACCGGCCGGCCGGCGATGAGCGGCGATACACCGCCGTCGGGCCCCAAAGATGCGCCGTTCAGGCGCAGGGAGTTGGCCACATAGGTGGTGTTGACAGGCACGGCGTCGGTAAGCACCACGCCTGTGGCCGGAATGGCGCCAAAGTTGTTGATGACGATGGTGTAGCGCAGCACATCGCCCGGATCGACAATCCCCGGCGACCCGAAATCCTCTTGAATCTGCACGGTCTTGTGTGCATAAAGCAGCGGCAGGTTGCCCACGATGTTGCGGGTCGGGTCGTCGGGAATTGGCGTGTTGGGGTCATCGGAAGGCTGTTCGGGCTGCGGGCCGCTCCCGGCGCCGTTACCGCTCACAAAGCCCTGGTTCTCGATGATCAGGCCGTTCATGGCGTTGGGGTCGACCACCACGTCAAAGGTCACTGTGGCGACAGTGTTCACCCCGGCCGTTGCATCAGCCCGGAGGTAGCCGGCCGTAGTGTTTTCCGGCGCGTTGAGCAGGATGCCGGCTTGCAGCGGATTGACGCCGGGACTCGGATCGGCAACAGGCCTTCCGTTGAGGGTGGTGCTGTTGGCCGCATAGGTGGTGTTGGCCGGCGTGTAGTCCCGCAGACGCGCATCGACGGCATCTTCGCTGCCGATGTTTTTAATGGTCAGGGTGTACCGCAGGGTTTCGCCGGCCATGAGAACGTTGGGATCCCCCGACATGACGGTGGAGATTTTTTTTACCTCGAAATGCGGCGAAGAGGCAATCAACGTCCGGGTGGGATCCGTGTCGCCGGTCACGTTGGGATCGTCGCTGTAGGTCTGGCTCAGGTTTTCGGAGACCAGCTCGGCCTGATTGAGCACCGCGGTTCCGCTGGTGATCACCGGCGCCAGTTTGATGTCGAATATCACCGTGATCGTATCGCCGGCTTGACCTTGAGCACCGATACTGAGATTGGCGACATTTACCAATCCTGTGCCGTGGGTGCCTCCTACCGCGCTGCTGCCTGATGTATCGGCACCTGGCGGTACACTGACCAGGTTAAGGGTGCTTGGCGCGAATGCCGGTGAGGCATTGAGTCGGTCGACCTCGTCCACGATGGAAACGGACGATAGACCCACCGGACCGCTGTTGCTCACCTGGATGGTGTAGCGCAGGGTGTCGCCGGGACTGGCGTTGCTGCCGGGATTCTGCCCGGTGGTCATATTCTGCACGGTCTTGGTGAACACCAGGATGGGCGCTTCGGCAGTAACGATGTGGTTATCTTCATGATCAAGGGTTCCCGGCGTACCGTCGCTCAATGTGCGGTTGAAGATGCGCGGTGCTGCGCCGGCTACATTTGGATCCGCACTGTACCAGCGCGTCACGCCGGCAACATTGGTCAGCGTGATACCGTTCTCTGTGGAGGGATCCAATGAACCATCGTAGTGGACGATCAGGCGCTGATCAGGCCCAAGACCACCGGCGTTCGACAGCAGATTGAAGCGCCATTCACAGGCAGGATCGCCGGCGAAGCTGATTGTAAAATCGGTATTCTGAACCAAAGGCCCGGAAACCGGCGTCACTCCGTCAGCCTGAAAAATCCGGGCGGTCACATTGCTCGGACCTGCGTCGCACATGCCGCCTGTCGCGCCATTGGGCAAACGATCCAAAATGGTCGGGTTCCATGCCGTACCCGTGTTCGGGTTGTGCACGTTCAGGGTGAAGGTCGCCGGATGACCCGACTGCATGGTGGCCGGGCCGGTTTTTTCCAATGTGAGTGTTTCCGCGCCGACGATGGTCATGTTGTCGGTGGTATCCGAGCCGCCGGAAGTCCGGGACGTCGGGTCATTGCTGATCCGATTGAAGGTATAGCCTGCGGTGTTGTTGAACTGAAGTCCGACGACGTTCGTCGGCGTATTGCCCAGCGCTACCGTGACATCGATGACAATCTGCTCGCCGGCCGGAATGTCGATGCCGGAGGCGGTGTCTTCGATCACGAGGTTGGTGGCGCTGCCGGTATTGACCGGGGTCCACGGCTGGGATCCGGAAACTTTCGCCACACTGACAAAGACCAAATCCGCGGTCGAAGCACTCAGGTCGTCGAGAATACGTACATCATGCAGGGCCGTATCATGGGGCGTCGCCGGAACGGTAATACGGTAAGTGAAGGGCTCGCCCACTGAGACAGTGGGGACCGCCGGGTTGGTTTTATTCAGGGCACCGGGTGTGGCCGTCGTGAATGTGACAGTAGAGATGTTGCTGGGGCCATAGGTTTGGCGTTCTCCGTTGACATTGCCCTGAACCGGCATATCTTCGTCGTCCAGGGAGTAGTAGTGCTGGACCTGGGCCGCGTTCGTAAGGGTCAGTCCGGCGCCGATGTCGGTATCGGCCTGCACCTGATAGACGATGCGCAGGGTATCACCAGCCGGGATGGTATACTGATCGGCTGTGCCCGTATCGAAGTTCCAGGTTGCGACGCCGGTGGCGGCATCGTAAACCGGCGCAAGATTCGGCAGAACCGTGCCGGACAGCAGTTGCATGCTGACCATGGTGACGGTGGCCGCACCGTTGCGCATCCCCGCGGGAATGGTGTCCGTGAGCAGGGTGTCATAGGCGGGTGCACCGCCGCTGTTGACGATGTCAACGGTGTAGGTAACGATCTCGTGGGCGGCCAGCACCGTATCCCCGCCGGCGGCCACGGCTGATTTCGCCACCGTGAGATCGGGCTGCACCACTGTGATCGACGCACTGTTCGTTTGTGTCGTCGCCGGACCGGCGGCTGTTTCATAGTCCATGCTGACCGTATTGGTGAGTGTCGTGGAAGCCACATGGGCGATGCCGGCATCCGGCAGGATGCGTGCGAGATAGATGATGACCAGGGCATCCGTGGTCGGATCGCCGAAGGGGTCATTGACGACATCGCCGATGCGCCAAGTCAGGGTGCCCATTTGGCCGGCCGCGGGCACATTGCCGGACGTGATGGGCGCATAGGCAAAGTTGGATCCTGCTCCGGTGGCGGGAGATGTATAGTTTGCAGTTGTGTCGTCATTGATGCTGACGGTCTTGACAAACGCCATGCCGCCGGGAAGGACGTCCTGAACCCGGAGGTTACGCGTCAGCCCGCCGGACAGATTGAGCGACAAACGATACGTGATAAAATCGCCGATGCGGGCAACGGCATCTGCGGCCGTGCTCCATGGTGCGGTATCGAATGTATCGGCCAAAACCGTTTTGTCGATGCTGTTGTTGTCAACGGTGGTGGTGGTGGCGGTCGCCGGACCGGTACAGTAATCATTGGGCGCGGTCCAGTTGGGACAGCCTTCACCAGTACGTTCGAAACCGCTCGCACCGTCCAGGGAGGTCCAGTCCGCCATGACACTATTGCTGATATCACCGCCGGCCGCCTGAACCATTACCCGGTAGGTCAGGACCAGGGACTGGCCGGCGGGGATATCTAAGCTGTCGTCGCTATTGTTTCGTCCCCAAACCAGCGGGCCATTCGGTGCATTGGCTGGCGTGGCCACAAAACCTGCCGCCGGCGCGCCATTAATCGTGGCCGTGGGGGTGAAGCCCGTGTATAGCGACAATACCGACGGCAGGGTATCGACGATGTTGACATCATGGGCTGTAGAGGTCCCGCTGTTGAGAATGGCGATCACATATTCGAGCAGATCGCCGCCTTCGGGCGGGTCTGCAGGCTGTTTGCCAGGCGTCACGTTGCTCACCGTCTTGGTCACCGTGAGAACGGGTTCGACCACGGTCACCGCCGCGGTATCATCCGTCAGCGCCACCTGGACACCGGTCTCGCCGTGGGTGTAATTCAGCACCGCGCCGTTCTGCAGCGTGTCGCCGCTGTCGGTGACAAGATCGTTGTTGACGCGGGCGTAATATCGGATGCGAATAAACGGATTGATGGTGTTTTGTCTTGTGTCGTTCTCTGTCTGGGTGACCACTGTGCCGATGTCCCAGACAGCGCTGTTGCTGGCGCCGTCCGCCGGAAAGGCATTGAAGGCCGCCTCACCCGGTGCCTGGCCGTTGATGGCCGCGATGCCTTGGAAAGTATAGGTGATGTCGAACCCGGCGTTGTTGGCCAGCAGATAACTCAGACCGGCGGCATTCAGACTGTCTGTGACAATGAGGTTATGGGACGTACCTTCGGGAAGATGGATCTCGATTTGGAAATTTTTGTACGCGCCGATGGCGGGGATCACGGCCGGATCGAGATCCGTCTTGTTGAAGGCAATCGCCGGAACCATAACCTGGCTGCCGGCCGTGGCTTCATAGTCGTTGACGGCGTCACCGGCATTGGGCAGCGCGCCGATGCGCATGCCGGTCTGGCTGCCGTCGGCGCCGATCGATTCCGGTGCTGTTGAGCGCAGTGGTACGACCGGGCAGAGAGGTCCAACTGGCCTGGATGGTATTGTCCAACACTTCCTGGGGTTGAGTCCCGGTGTCGACACTGATCTCGAAAGTAAAGGTGCGGGTTTCACCCGGCGCAACGGCAAATTTCGGATTAGCACTGTTCCAACTGAAAATCGGCCGGTTGGCGCCGAGCATTGTGGTATCGATATTGTCCGGCGGATCGGCTCCGCCCACATTGCCTAGGAACGTCAGATGACCGACTGCCGCCAGATCGTCGAGCACACGCAGGTTGTATGCTGTCGCCGTTCCGGTATTATCGGCGGTCACGGTCACCGTCAGAATATCCCCGGCATCGGCATGGGCCACAGCAAATGTTTTGGTCAGGTTGATGTGCGGTTCGCGAACCTGAACATCGACCTGGGCGAAATTAATCGAAATCAGGCTGCCGGCCTCATCGATGTAATGTGTGTAGGTATGGGTCGCCGGTACGCCGTTGGAAATCATAGTTCCGGCGTTGGTTCCGGCGGTGTTTTCAATCCTGGCGATGAATCCGATCTCGAAATCATATCGATTGCCGATTCCGGCGGTCCCTTGCGTTACGCGTTGATCGCCAAAATTCCACTCGACAATGCCGCTGCTGCAGGTTGGCACAATGATGCCGCCCGGAACGAAGCCGGCCGCCGAATAGGGCGGCGCATTCAGATTGACGACCGGGGCTTCGCTGCAGCTCATTCCCGCCGGCAATTCATCCCGGATCACGAAGCTGCGCAGCAATGCCACCGGCAGCAACGTATTCAGCCGGTATTCGATTTCTTCACCGACGGACACGCCTTGGATGGCCGGTCCAGAGACCGCCGGCGTATTTGACAAGCGCACGATCGTTTTGGGCTGCGTATCTACGGGAATGATGCGAACCGCAGCCGAGGCCTGCTGTGAGGTGTAGACGCGCGCGCCGCCTTTGTCGCTGTTGGGCCGCTGCGGCACGCTCTGATGGCCGGATGCGCCCTCGAGACTGTCATACGTGGCGTCCGCCGCATTCGTAAAGGTCTGCAGTGGCGCCGCATCATCGTCATAATCGACGCGGTAGTACAGTTGGATGGACTGGCCAGGATCGATGCGCTGCAATTTATTGCTGTTGGTGTAAGAGAAAGTAATCACCGCCGGTGCGCCGTTCTTGACGGTATTGTCACTGATAACACCTTCGCCGTCGGTATCGGCCCCGCCGCTGGAACCGTCAGCGTCGTTATCCAGGCCATCGGCTGCAAAGGGCAAAACATAGGAAAGATCGCTGGCATCGAGGCGGTCGGTCACGGTGACGTCATAGGCCGGGGCGCGCTGAACCCCGCCGCTGCTGGCCTCATTGGTGAGCGTAATACGATAGATATAGGAATTGTAGGCGTCACCGTCATCGGCCAGCGGCACAAAATGGGAGCATCCTGTCCCGGTGCCGTATAAAGATTCATTACACACTTCTTTGACAACGGTGATGTGCGGCTCGGTGACGGTCAGTTCGATCCGGCGAACCTCGGCGCGAGGATACCCCACGGTGCTGGGTCCCAGGTTATATATCTCCTCCAGCCCAGTGGTGTCGTTTGAAAAGATGGCCTGAAAATATGAATTGAGAATATTGGTGCTGGCGGCTGCATGAAGATTCGGCGGCGCGCTGGTGTCGATGGGATCGTTCAGCAGACGCGAGGTCATATTGACCCGGAACCAGTGGTCTTTTTCCATGATGCGCTCTGCCGGCACGGCCTGGTTGAAGGTCCAGTTCATCCAGTCAGGCCCGGCAACCTCATCCAGCGGCGCCAGGCCCGGGGGATGGAGGTTGATGCCCTGAATCGCGCTGGTGCTGGTCGCATACGGGTCGGTGGATGAGATATAACCCTGGCCATCCGGCAACTGGTCGACGACTTTGATATCCTGCACCGCGATCAAGGTGAAGCCCGGCGTCCTGAATCCGAACCAGCCGCCGGTGTCGATATGATAGGTGCACTCCTCGCCGATCTGCACCTGGCGATCCGGTGATGTCGGCGGTGGATTGTTTTCCGTGCAGGTGCCGACCTGAGACTTAAGCAGGTTGAAGCCGATGACTCTTGCGCGGATGCCGTCCAGGCTGTAATTATTGGCGCGATCAATGACGCCGTCAGACCTTGCCGTAGGGGTCGGAAACCAGAGCGGTGTCCCATTGCTTAAGGTAATCTCGCCCACCACATCAGCCCGGAAAGTCAGGTCGTCCGCAAGAAGCTTCGCGGGATTGGTCGTCTTGACGACTTCAAAATGAAGCGCTGTCGCGTGCCCGGGAGCGATCGCCGGACCGGTGCACTGGTAGATTGTCGCACCCGGCGGAATCGGCGCTGGTTCCCGCCACACCGCAAGGGGTGGCGGATTGCTGGTAATTGAACATCCGGCCGGGACGGCAACCACATCCATGGTCTCGCCGAAGCTGACATAGGCCGCATAATCCGCAGCATCATGGCCGCCATGGTTGGTCAAATTGACGGTCAGGGGCAGCCGTTGAGCCGGATCACCGGTGAGGATGAAAATCAGCTCACTGCCGGCGATATCGATATCCAGATCCTCGGGATTGGACTGATGGGTGGTCACCAGCGGATTGGTCGGCGGATGTTTGATGACCCCGGGCTGGCAGAAATCTTCGAAATCGACGTACAACTGGTTGGTCAATTGAATGGAATTGTCCGGATCGGTACCCGGCGGGTCACTGTTGGGTGCTTCGGTACGGACATCGAGATTTGCTGTCTTGTCATAGGACTGCGGCCTGATCAGAACGATACGAAAAGTGATAACCAACCGGTCGCCGTTGCGAAGCATGTCGAACTGATCGGCGTAAATGGGATGGGCGGTGCTGCTGTACAACCTGAATTCCGGGGCTGTATTGGACAGGGCCACAGCAGGATCGGTCGTCGTGAGCGGAAATGTGCCGGGAACCGGATTGGTCCATTCGATCCGGTCGGTCATACCGGGATAGCTGCCGTAAGCGCCTGTCGTTGTCACCCTTGGGGTGTAAGTGGAATCGACCACGTATTCGGCGGAAGGATGTCTCTGAGCTTGATCCCCTTCACCGTACCGCCTGTGTTGTTGCGGATGGTGATTCTCACCGTTCCCTTACTGCCTGCAGGCTGTGAGGTATTGGTACCGATAATCTCTGTCTGGATATTCAAATTGTTGCCGGAGTTGACCGACAATGTACTCAAATACGCCGAAGCGTTGCCCGGAACGCTGCCCGTTGACGTCGCGGTAATGCCCCCTGCAGGGGAATCGGCCTGGCAACCCCACTGGATGTCGGAAACGGTGTTGGTCTTGTTGGTTTCACAGGAGCTGTTGGGATTGGCCGGGATCTTGCCCACCAGATAGATGTAGGCGGATTGACCCTGTCGCACATCGACCTGGTCGGGCGAGTCGCTGCCGGGATTACCGAAAGGGTTGTCCACATCGAAATTATCGATATAGTTGCCGGCCGGGACACATCCCCCGCCACCCGGATCAACGCCGTTGTTGGCTGCAACGGCCGATGCCGAAGCCTCAGTGGGACAAGCATAGTGGATCTCCACATTCCCGGCCTCCATCAGGTCATCGAAGCGCAGGTCCTGGAGGTCTGCCAAGCCGGTGTTGCTCACCCGTATGCGCCAGATCACATCATCGTTGATGTTGCCGTAAACCGTCTGTGAGTACTGCCCCGTACCCTGGCTTGCATCGACATTTCGCCCGCGTTTGGTGACATTTGGATTCGGCTCGCGCAGCGGCAAGAGATCCAGACCCGTGGTTACGGTCCTTGAACCGGCAAAACAAATATCATCGGTACTGTATGTGAGATTCGCCTCGATCAGACGTGTGGCGCTGACCAATCCTTCCTGGGACAACGCGCCGGAGCGCGACACTGAAAAGGTGACGGCGATGGTACCGATGGTATTGTTGCCGGGCTCGTATTCCAGACGGCCTATGTCCGGAATCTGGGTGGAAGTCCATGTCAGGATCGAACCATTGGCGCCGCTGATAACCGGCCCCGACCCCACCAGGAGGGGGCCGCCGTCGATCCTGTAAGTAACCGGCATAGGAGCCGCCGGGTCGAAGGTCAGCCCGGAACTGTTTAGGTTTTCGACCACCGTCATGTTCGTCATGTCCGCCCCTTCGTAGGGATTGGACACAACGATGGTGATATAGCCGTAACCACACAGCTCGCAATAGCTGGATGTCAGGTCGTGACGGACGAACGCAGGGGGATTGTTTTTGAGGTCACAAGGGGCAGCCGATGCCGTTTCTACAGCCAATAATAGGGCCAACACGCCAAAGACGGCACCAATACATGCAGCCCGACGTGTCAACTTGGGTGGCTTCAGCGATAGAACGCGTGATCTGCCTTGCCGAAAGAAACGCAAAAGGCAAAAGCCGGCCGCAATTAACTTGTTGAAAAAGGAAATTTCTTCCACGACATCTCCCAATGCAATCATTACCGCGCAAGAAAGCGCATCAAGAGATGTCGCGGTTTTGGTGAAAAAATAGTACACATCCGGCTCATAAGAGAGCCGGGTTCCAGCACTATTATTAAACTCCGTCTCATTTTTTACCCCCACAGTAAAAAAGTCGAATGTTTTAAAAACGATGTTTTAAAGAATTAATTCGTCTTTTACCTCCCTCTTTTCATTTGGTTGATAAAATTTTCCCATCAGGTTTGGTTGGATGTATATTTTTGATCGATATTTGGGCAAAGACCTGCAAAAAGCGTGCAAAATTAAATAAAAAGTCTATAAATATAGTTGAATATGACGAGATTCCAATGGGTTAACACATATGCTGAAATTAAATGCCGGCATCACAATTCATAAGAGTTTGACAAATTTGGTCAAAATGAATGCCATTATTTGACGAAACTTAGAAGTCATCTCAAAATTAGGATTTTCGTTCGAGATCTCCCGCCAAGACCGGCGGGACAAGAACGCGAGGCCAAGGATCAACCCGCAGGCATACTCAGGTATGTCGAGGACTTGAGACGTGGACTCAACGCCGATATCGGACGAAAAGACTTTTTTGAGATGACTTATAGAAAAACGTGAAGTGTCAGGGGAGCGAGAAATAATCGGTTATAAAATGAAAGCCCCTGGAGTTAATCTCCAGGGGCTCGTGGGGGTAAAAAATGAAGGACGAAGTCTCTTCATCTTCTACAAATTAATAAATATATACACTAAATTAAAAGGTCAAGACATTTTTAAAATACGAAATTTATGATAAATATTTCATCATCCGATCGTCAAGCCGAATATCCGATGACAGAAACCTTGCCGTCATTATAATGGCTCACACAGATATACTTTCCAACCAAAGACACTGTCAATTCACCCTGGAAAAGATCCTCCCACAAGAACAGTTTTTATTGTATCGAAGGATTGCCATATTCACAAGCATAGATCATGCCAACCCCTTCTGGCACCCCGAAAAATATTATATATTAAATATATTCATGTGGTTATATCGATAAGACAATTTATGCAAAAAAGTGTTTGTCAATATTTAGCAGCATCGGTGACATTCTGTGGCAGGTTTTACAGCGTTTCGGAATCCTATTAAGAGAAGAAATCAATTAAGGCGTATAAACAAGGGGATTGCAATCAATTTCGCAGATATCATTTTTTGTGGGGGGAATCATCAATTCAAGAAATATGAAGATACCTTGCCAAGTATTTGGGCTACAAAAAATTTAGTAGGCATTGTGATATTTTGGTATTGTTTAATTATTTAGATATACTATACCCCCTAAAGACTTAATAATAAGATGAAGCGGGGCCATCTATCTGAAATGCCAGATCTTGAGTGCTTTACGACCACCTCTTGCGTAGGCCTCGACCGTAAATGAATTGCCGGAAACCGTTACAAGAAAAAAGCCAAACGTCGGCTGGCACCAATCCGAGCGGTCAGCCGCACAAGCATACAAATTAGCACCTGCTCCGCCGGATACGAATTCTTCAAAAGGGTGTGTAACGGTCGGGATGCGGGTCGTGTCTATATGAACGTAAGCTAAAACATGCTCATGGCCATGAAAAGTGGCGCTAACGATAGGATGTGAGTTCAAAACCGTGATCAATCGCCCGGAAACAGCATCCGGATGGTCATCCACATAATAGATGGGGGCATGGAATGCGATGAAGGCGAGCGTTAAGCCCCGATTTTCGGCGGCGGTTAGATCGGCATCGAGCCAAACAATGGTCGCCGAACCCATGGATGAGGTGCCTTCTTCATTGGGCATGTCAATCACGACGAAATGGGAATTGTCGTAATCGAAGCTGTAAGTTAGGTTTTGACGGTAGGACGAGAAATTGACGGCTCCGATTGATTCGGCAACTCCCGAGAAGTTGAAATATGACTGCCAGATGTCGGCATTGGCGGCATCATGATTGCCGCGGGATGCAAAAGTGATATGAGCTAAGCCGTTGTTTGATCCCCCATTTAATGACTTTTTCCACTCGTCGAGACATGAACGGGTTGCGCCGCTCTCACAAAGATCACCGGGATAAAACGTCATCAATGGATTCATTGCCTTCCCTTGGGAAGAAAGAGCCGAAAGCTCACTCAATCCGGTCTTGGTATCCGACCAGACAATAAAGCGAAAAGTGGAGGCTGCAAGAAGCGGCGCTGGGAAATTGATTGCAGCGACTAAGCAAATTATTTTCAAAATCAGGGTTAACCCTGATTTTGCAACAGTCTTTTTCATAAGTTTTCTTTTTACTCTCTAAGGCTTTCCAAAATATTGCCCTTTTTAACCCTTTTTCATTTTTGGAAGCGGTTTGCCATGCAGCTCAGCACGCGTTTTTCCAAATGCGGGGTTATACTTCCGGGCCTCCGCAAGCGTAACAGATGGAATCCAAAACGTATTAGTGTATTTATTACCGAATGTGTCAAGCACACGGACTTTAATCCGAACGCGACTGTTCTGAACCTTTGGAAAGCAACCTCCCCAGCTGTCCGATTGTTCGAAATATACTACTCCATTCATATCAATTTTGAACATGTCAGGTGAAACTCATTTTGTCTCCAAATAAGTTTCACCTGACACTACCGGTCACAAACAAACAAAAAGAGGTTACGGTATTAACCATAACCTCTTGATATCATTGGAGGCGGCAACCAGATTCGAACTGGTGAATAGCGGTTTTGCAGACCGCTGCCTTACCACTTGGCTATGCCGCCAAAAAAAATGGAGCGGGAAACGGGATTTGAACCCGCGACTTCGACCTTGGCAAGGTCGCACTCTACCACTGAGTTATTCCCGCTCAATAGACTCGTTTTTATAAAAAGATTTCGCCATTTTGTCAACACAAAAATTATACCCGGAGAAGGCTTCTGAATCTTATAAAATAGTCAGCACCCGACCAAATCGTTAACAGCAAAGCCACCCACAAAAATAGGGTACCTACGGCATGAAAATCGATGCTAAGATAAGAAAAATGGAGCGTTAATGGAATAATAGCGGCAATTTGAAATCCGGTTTTGTATTTTCCCAGGCTGGACGCAGACAAATCTTTGCCCCTTTGTGCGATAATATTTCTCAAACCGGTAACCGAAATCTCCCTGCCGATAATGATACAAACCATCCACGCCGGGACCCACCCCAGTGCCGTGAGCATGATAAATGACGTCGAAACCAGTACCTTATCGGCAATCGGATCCATCACCTTCCCGAAATTCGACACCAGTCCTTTTTGTCTGGCAAAGAAGCCATCCAAAAAATCGGTTATGGCGGCTGCGCCGAAAAATAGCGCAGCGATAAAGGTGGTGAGCCTGTTCGGAAACAAAAGCAACACCACGATAATGGGTGATGCAGCGACTCTGAACAGCGTCAACCCGTTGGGATGGCTCAATATCTTTTTAACTTGTCCCGTAGGAAACATATTTTGATTGAATTCCTTATTTCAATATTCCGACATCCCAATTGTGAGCGGAGCGAACTATCGTGTTGTTTACTACTTTTTTGCCCTGTCCCAGTCATCCAAAAATGCCTTGAGCCCTTTATCGGTCATGGGATGCGCCGCCAATTTTTTCAGCACGGAAAACGGAATCGTGGCAATATCGGCCCCCATTAAGGCAGATTCCAGAACATGAAGGGGATTACGAATACTTGCAACAATGATTTCAGTATCAAAGGCATAGTTACTGTAAATTTCGACAATCTGCTCAACCAGCAGAAGACCTTCCTGGGAGATGTCGTCCAAACGGCCGATAAAGGGGCTCACATACGTCGCTCCTGCTTTCGCAGCCATCAGCGCCTGGAGCGGTGAAAAAACCAGCGTTACATTTGTTTTGATCCCCTCCTCGGCAAGTTTTCGTGTGGCTTTTAAGCCGTTCACCAACATGGGAATTTTTACAACAATATTGTCATGAATTTTTGAGAGGTTTCGAGCCTCTTCAAGCATGCCATTTGTATCGGTACTAACCACCTCCGCACTGATAGGGCCGTCGACGATATCGCAGATTTCTTTGATAATTTCTTCAAAATCTCGACCCTCTTTTGCAATAAGGCTGGGATTGGTTGTCACCCCGTCAACCATCCCCATGCTGTGCGCTTCCTTAATTTCATCGATGTTTGCAGTATCTATAAAGAATTTCATGCAAAAGGCCTCCCATGTATATATTTTTTACACTTCTTCAATTCATGTTTTTTTTAAGAACATAGATACGCTCAAATGGACGCAAGTGGTGTTAGAAGTTAAGAAGGTTAGAAGTTTACCCGCCTTTGGCGGCGCCGGTCCGAAGGATTCCGGACTCTTACGGAAAGGCGACCAGGGATCAGAAGGTGGAAGCTCTGAGACATACCTACCTTCTTACCTTCCCACTTTCTTTCCTTCTTCTTTTTTAAAATATTCGTGTTTATTCGTGCTTATCCGCGGTTCCCTTATTCCTTTGCCTGTTTCTCTAAAAACTTATCTTTGCATCCCTCGCTGCAGAAATTGAGGTCCTGACCGTTCACACTCAGATGCACACCGTCTTTTTTAGCGAAATATACACCGCATTGAGGATCTTTGACCATAACGTCATCGATTTCGGCGGTTTTATTCTCAAATGCCGCTTTTTGCGACGGTGTCTCTTTAAACATCCAGGATTTCAAAAACCGATAACCTAGATATAAAAGGCCCAATAAAATTAAAAGTCGCATGGATATTCAATAATCCTTTGCTCATTTTCATCCAAATCATCCAACAGGTGCCGCATTTCTTTGTTTAAAACAGGATGAACAATGGAGGGGGCTATATCACAAATTGGCTTTAATACAAAACGCCTTTTATGCATTCTGGGATGAGGAATGATCAGACCGCACGAATTTATGACGATATTATCGAATAAAAGGATGTCCATATCGAGAATCCTCGGACCAAATCTCACGGTATCATCCATGCGGCCGGCATCATGTTCAATGGATTTAAGTTCTTTTATCAGTTGAAACGCTTCGAGATCGGTTTCGATTTTGACAACGCCGTTGATAAACCAATCCTGATTTTTATAATCCACGGGTTCGGTTTGGTAAAACCTCGACCATTTTTTTATTTGTGTATTTCCGCGTTTTGCCAGTGCGATGATACCGTTTTTGCAGTTTAAAAATTTAACCCCGATATTGGATCCGGCTCCGATGTATGCAGTATGGATCATTATTCAGTAATGTCTTTTTTTTTTAGAAAATAGATAATCATTTTCCTCTTTCCTATTTTCTCTATTCTAATTCCTCAACGGTCTTTCCAAGCATCTTCCCAGAGTTGTGCTTTGTAAATGATGCGTGCATCCCCCTCAAGATAAATATCATAATAATTGCCTTCTCTCTCTTTGTAAAAGATGTTCAAATAGCCACCGCTTTTTGTCAGAACATTTATCGGAGATCCTATCTTCATTTCATGCGCCATGACAATCGCGCCGGCAGCAGCTCCTGTACCACAGGCCAATGTTTCATCTTCAACGCCGCGTTCATATGTCCGGATGGCAATGGTATTATCTGATATATGGTTAACAAAATTAACATTGGTGCCGGCAGGTGAGAACCGCTCGTGAAACCGGATCTCTCTTCCTGTTTCAACGATATCGACATTGTCGATCTGTTTTTTTACGACCACGACATGCGGTACGCCGGTGTTGATACTGGAGATGCACAGCGGACCATTTTTGAGATCGATGGTATCACCTGTCTTGAGTTCCGTTGGATCGGTCATTTTGACCTTAACACGATCGTCGATAACTTGGGCTTCAACAATCCCGGCCAATGTCTCAAAAGACATGTTCGGCCCGGCAATACCATTTAAATACGCAACGCGTGCCACACACCGGGCGCCGTTCCCGCACATCTCCGCCACGCTGCCGTCGGAATTGAAAAATCGCCACTTGAAATCAGCTTTATCAGAATTTTCTATGAGTATAAACCCGTCGGCGCCCACCGCCATTTTTCTGCGGCACACTTTGGCAATAAGATTGGGAAGGCCATTTTCATCGATGATATTTCGACGATTATCAATGATGATAAAGTCGTTGCCGCTGCCGCTCATTTTATAAAATTCTATTTTATGCATAATCTTTAAGTCTTCAGCCCTGAAGAAAGTGAGGTATCGATTCACCATTCACCAAATCCATGTAGCTCTCCCGATCCCTGACAATATAAAATCTGTCATCATTAACCATGACTTCAGCCGCTCTTAATCTGGAACAGTAATTGGAGGACATCGTGAAACCATAAGCACCGGCACTCATCACCGCCAGAAGATCACCCTTTTTGACATTGTCAATTTTTCGGTCAAGGGCCAGAAAATCTCCAGATTCGCAAATCGGTCCCACAACATCCGCAGTAATCTGCAGGCCCTCGGAACTGACGACCGGTTCGATGGCATGAAAGGCATTGTAAAGTGTGGGCCGCATCAAGTCGTTCATACCCGCATCTGCGATGACGAACTCCTTCGCCATACCAGATTTTCTGAACAGAACTTTGGTAACCAATATTCCGGCGTTACCTACAATCACCCTTCCGGGTTCCAGAATTAATTTGAGACGAGTGCTTTTAAGAGACGTCGCAATGGCCCTGGCATATTCTTTAGGATGAGGTGGGGATTCGTTGTCATAGGTTATACCGAGACCGCCGCCCATATCAAGGTATTTGATTTTGAACCCCATTTCTTTAATCTCTTCAATGAGATCTTTTAAACTCTGGAGAGCTTCGATAAAAGGTTTCACATCCGTAATCTGCGAACCGATGTGACAATCAATACCCACCACTTTAATATGCTTAAGCTGTCGGGCTGCATTGTATCCTTCGATGGCTGTCTTTCCATCAATACCAAACTTGTTTTTTTTAAGCCCGGTTGAAATGTAAGGGTGTGTTTTCGGGTCCACATCGGGATTCACCCGAATCGCCACCGGCGCCTTGGTTTTTAAAACGCCCGCTCTTTCATTGATCAACTCGAGTTCTTCGAGGGATTCCACATTGAACATTAAAATGCCGGCTTCCAGTGCATAATCAATCTCGTCAATGCGTTTACCGACACCTGAATATACAATCTTATCCGGAGAAAAACCTGCTTTTAAACCACGATACAACTCGCCGCCGGAAACGATATCAAGTCCACTGCCAAGACTTTCGAACAGTTTTAAAATTGCAAGGTTTGTATTCGCTTTTGCAGAATAACATACGAGTCTGTCCAGACCCTCAAAGGCGTCATTAAAAATTAGAAAATGGCGCTTTAAAGTGGCATGACTGTATAAATAGAATGGCGTGCCGGCACTCTCTGCGATCAATCGAACCGGAACATCTTCACAGTATAATTCATTGTTTCGGTAAGTAAAATGGTGCATAATTACCCTATTCGTGTATGATAATCACTTTAAATTTTTTGTGCTTTGTTCCCCCGATTTTTTCACGGGCGGTCTCGGTGGTGCTTTTTTACCGCATGCTGAAAAGAAAGTCGTCAGCAATATCGCAACAGAACAGAATAAAACAAGACCCTTTTTAAAGTATTTTTTCATGACAATCCGCTATTTGTAAGTTCTTTCTCTGCTTTTTTTATGGCCGCCTTAACGCACTCCAGGGCCGTCCCTCCAATGGATTTCCTTCGATTGATCATTTGTTCAATGCTCAAAACACTGAATATGTCTTTCTTAAAATGAGATGAAAAGGATTTTAGCTCTTTCAAAGTGAGCTCATGCAATTCCTTTTTCTTGCTCGCAGCATATGCGACCGCTTCACCGACACACCCATGGGCCTGACGAAACGGCATACCGACGGCCACAAGATAATCCGCCATATCGGTTGCATTCAAAAATCCCCTGGATGCCGCTTTCCGCATGGATTCTTGATTGATTTTCAATCTCGGAAGCATTTTTGCATAGATGTCGATACATTCTCTTAATGTGGCTGCGGTTTGAAATAATGCGACTTTATCTTCCTGCATATCTCGATTATAAGACAGAGGCAATGACTTCATCATCGTCAAAAGGGAAACCAGATCTCCGAAAACACGTCCTGTTTTTCCGCGCACCAGTTCAGGTACATCGGGATTTTTTTTCTGGGGCATAATACTGCTGCCCGTCGCAAAGGAATCCGGCAGCTCAATAAAGTCGAACTCGGATGAAGACCATAAAATAAATTCTTCCGACATTCGGCTTAAATGAACCATGCAGATACTCGCGGCTGAGACAAATTCAATGATAAAATCCCTGTCTGAGACCGCATCGATACTGTTTGCCGATATTTTCGGAAAATCGAGAAGCTGTGCCGAGTACTCCCTGTCTATGGGATATGTTGTTCCCGCCAGAGCCGCGCTGCCGAGAGGCATGACGTTGATCCGTTTTAATCCGTCATTGAACCTTTCGATGTCTCTTGACAACATCTCATAATATGCCATGAAATGATGGGATAAAAGAACCGGTTGAGCCCGTTGCAGATGAGTGTAACCGGGCAAAACGACGTCAATATATGTTTTAGCAAGTTCCACGATAACCTTTGAAAGCGCAACAAGACGTTTAATGGTATTTAAGGTCTCTTCCCTCAAATACATCCTCACATCCAGAACAACCTGGTCGTTTCGGCTTCTGGCAGTATGAAGCTTTTGAGCGGTTTTCCCGACTTTTTCGATAAGTCTGGCCTCGATATGCATATGAATATCTTCCAGACCTTCATCGAACTGGAAGTCACCCCGTTCGATCTCTCTTTTAATCGCACCAAGTCCTTCAATCAATGCCGAAGCATCAGATTCTGAAATAATGGACGTCTTCGCAAGCATGCGGCAGTGGGCGATACTTCCCTCAATATCATAAGCATACAGGCGTTTATCGATATCGATGGAAGATGTAAAGTCTTCAACCATCCGATCGGTTTTTTCGGAAAACCTGCCGCTCCAAAGTTTTTTGGACATAATCACCTCTTTTAAGACAGGTGTGTCAATATTTTTCCATTATCTTCTGAATGCGCAATCTCAGTGAATTCAGCCGTATAAACCCTTCGGCGTCCTTCTGGCTGTAAACAGTGTCGTCCTCAAACGTCGCGAAATCCTGACTGTAAATAGACTTTTCGGATTGCCGTCCAAGAACCATGCAGTTGCCTTTATAAAGTTCAAGACGCACCTTTCCGGAAAC
This sequence comes from uncultured delta proteobacterium, assembly GCA_963778575.1. Taxonomy (GTDB): domain Bacteria; phylum Desulfobacterota; class Desulfobacteria; order Desulfobacterales; family UBA11574; genus UBA11574. The sequence goes on from CAVZUV010000007.1 coordinate 47,363, forward strand.
ATTCATCTGTGTTTGATCGACCATACTTTGCAGCAACTTCATCTCAGGTGAAAACCAAAAACCATAATATATCAGTTCCGAATACTTCGGGATCAGTGAATCACGCAAGTGCATGACTTCTCTGTCCATGGTAATTGATTCCATGGCCATATGCGCCGACCTCAGAACCGTTCCACCCGGAGTTTCATAGACCCCGCGGGATTTCATGCCGACAAAACGATTTTCGACCATATCAACCCGGCCGATACCGTGACGCCCCGCCATCCTGTTGAGTTCTTTGAGAAGATTCGCCGGAGACATCGACTTATCGTTTATCGACACAGGATCGCCCTGTTCGAACGTTATCTCGACAATCTCGGACTCATCAGGAGCATCTTTCGGAGAAACGGTCATGACATACATATCCTTTGGCGGCTGTATCCATGGATCTTCCAGTTGCCCCCCTTCAAAGCTGATATGAAGAAGATTTCTATCGGTGCTGTACGGCTTTGCATGGGTTGTCGGTACTTTGATGCCATGCTGATCGGCAAAGGCCATCAGCGCGGTTCGGGATTGAAGTTCCCATTCCCGCCATGGCGCAATAATCTTTATATTCGGATTTATGGCCAGATAGCCAAGTTCAAACCTGACCTGGTCGTTTCCTTTGCCTGTGGCGCCGTGGCTGACCGCATCAGCCCCTTCTATTTCGGCAATTTCCATCTGTCGTTTTGCGATCAGAGGTCTGGCGAGAGATGTACCCAGAAGATACTGTCCTTCATATATCGCATTGGCGCGAAATGCCGGAAAAACATAATCTTTTACGAAAGTTTCCTGCAAATCATCGACATAAACTTTGCTTGCCCCGGTATTTAACGCATTCTTTTTGATTTCATTGACTTCATCCCCCTGGCCGATGTTTGCCGAAAATGCGACAACATCACATCCATAGGTTTCGATGAGCCACTTCAGGATGACGGATGTATCGAGCCCGCCTGAATAGGCCAGCACAACTTTTTTAATAGAATCAGACACTATAAATCGCCTCCCATCAAAACATCCAGTATCGCTTTATGCATATGGAGTTTGTTTTCAGATTGATCCCAAACAATGGCGTTCGGCCCTTCCAAAACATCTTCACTGATTTCTTCACCTCTATGCGCCGGAAGGCAGTGCATCACGATAACATTTTCAGCTGCGCTTTTCAAAAGCGCATTATTGACCTGATACGGCTCAAAAGTCCGCCTTCTGCCGTCCAGTTCGCTCTCTTGTCCCATGCTGGCCCAAACATCAGTATAAATAACATCGGCGTTTTTTACAGCTTCAAGAGGGTCGGTGGATAATACAATTTCTCCAATATTTCGCTTCATGGCCTTTTCCATGACATCTCGATTAGGCAGATATCCGTCAGGGCAGGCCAAAACAAGATTCAACCCCAGAACCGCCGCGGCATTGATCCAGGAATGCGCAACATTATTTCCATCTCCAACCCAGGCGATTTTCAGATCTTTATAACCGCCTTTATATTCAATCACCGTCATAATATCACTCAAAACCTGGCATGGATGAAAAAGATCCGTGAGAGCATTAATGACCGGAATGGTCGCAAATTCGGCAAACTCTTTTAAAATTTCCTGTGAATAGGTTCGAATCGCCAGACCGTCCAGGTATCTTGAAAGTACTCTGGCGGTATCCCGAACCGGCTCGTTGCGTGATATTTGGGTATCCTTGGCACTAATAAATATCGGCGTGCCGCCCAGTTGGACCATTGCTCCTTCAAAGGAAACACGTGTGCGAGTGGACGGCTTTTCGAAAATAAGACCCAGCGTTTTACCCGAAAGCGATCTGTCGGCAACGCCGTCTTTAACCCTTTTCTTAAGCGTCGCCGCTCGTTCAAAAAGCATATCAAAATCGGCTTTGGTAAGATCTATAAGTGTTAAAATATCTTTTTTCACAAAAAACCCCACCTGATGATTGGTTATTTAGTATTTAGTTTTCATTCTTCAATCCAGCACCTCGTCCAGACATGCCACCAGCGCATCGATCTCTGCTTCTTCGATGATCAGCGGCGGAACAAATCGTAAAATACTTCCCTGAATGCAATTTATCAAAAACCCTTTTTCCATACATGATTGGACAACGGGATCTCCCTTTATTTTGAGCTTCATCCCCAAAAGCAACCCCATTCCGCGAATATCCACAATGGAATCATGTCTGCTTTTGAGCCATAACAGCCGCTTTTTAAAATAGTCCCCCATTTTCGCACAATGATGAATGAGATTTTCTTCTATAAGGACCTTGACCACTTGGAGCGACACTGCAGTGACAATGGGAGTTCCTCCGAAGGTTGTTGCATGGGATCCCGGTCCAAACGCTTCGGCGATGACTTCTGTGGCCAGCATGGCCCCTATGGGCAATCCATTGGCAAGTGCCTTGGCCAGGGTCATGATATCCGGTTCAACACCAAAATGCTCATATGCAAAAAGCTTCCCTGTTCGCCCCATGCCGGTCTGAATTTCATCGAAAATCAAAAGCACGCCCCTTTCGTCGCAAAGACGCCTTACCGATTTAAGATATTCCGGATCAGGACAACGGACACCCCCTTCCCCTTGGATCGGTTCAAGTAAAACAGCGCACGTAGTCGGGTTGATCGTTTTACGCATCGCATCAATGTCGTTAAACGGTATATGATCAAATCCTTCAAGAATGGGTTCAAACCCCTTTTTGATTTTCTCCTGACCGGTAGCGGAAAGCGTGGCCATGGTTCTGCCATGGAAAGACTTCTCCATGGAAACGATTCTGTAGCGCCCGCTTTCACCTTTATCCTTGAAATGCTTACGGGCCAGCTTGATAGCCGCCTCATTCGCTTCAGCACCACTGTTGCAGAAAAAAACCCGGTCGGCAAAACTGTTTTCCGTCAACATGACGGCCAGTTCCGTTTGGGGCTCCGTGTAGTAAAGATTCGATACATGTAAAAGAATCTCTGCCTGTTTTGATAATGCCTCAGCCACCTTGGGGTGGGCGTGACCCAGGTTGCAAACAGCAATGCCGGAAACAAAATCCGTGTACTTTTTACCTTCGGCATCCCAAAGATTGCACCCTTTGCCTTTTGTGATGACAATTGGAAATCTCTTGTACGTATTTGCCATCACTTTATCCGCTGTATCTATAATATGTCGGCTCATCTCAGATTCCTTGATTACACACCCGGCAATTTCAATAATTAGCGTCTATCTTTTTCAAAAACGATCTTCTATATGGTCACTTCCGTACCGATTCCTTTGTCTGTAAAAAGCTCCAACAACAGCGCATGGCGTCTATTCCCATTGATAATATGAACTTTCTCAACGCCGTTTTTCAAGGCTTCCAGGGCACATTCGATCTTGGGGATCATTCCCCCTGAAATGGTTTTTTCTTTCATCATTCGGTCGATATCTTTCATATCGATTGAAGATATCAAATCACCGGAGTTATTGAGGACGCCATCGACATCCGTTAAAAATATCAGGCGCTTTGCCGAAACGGCCATCGCCATGCTGCTGGCCACCAGATCTGCATTGATGTTGAATGTTTCTCCCGAATCCCCTGCTCCCACGGGAGCGATGATGGGAATAAATCCCTGACGGCTCAAGGTGTTGATGATGTTCGGATCGATCTGCTCAACCTGTCCGACCAATCCGGGATCGATGATCTCCGGTGGCTTATTCTCATCTTCCTGGTAAACGATGTGGAGTTTTTTGGCACGAATGAGTCCCCCGTCCTTCCCGCTCAATCCTACGGCTTTACCGCCTTGTTGGTTGACCTGGGCTACGATATCTTTGTTAACTTTCCCGCCAAGGACCATCTCAACGACATCCATTGTCGCCTCATCCGTCAAACGCATTCCTTTGATGAATCTGCTCTGTATACCCATCTGGTCGAGAACCCGGTTAATCTGCGGACCCCCGCCGTGGACAACCACCGGATTCAAACCTGTAAATTTCAGTAAAGTAATATCGCGCGCAAAATCGGCTTTCAGTTGCGCGTCCACCATGGCATGACCTCCGTATTTTACCACGATGGTCATGCCGTAAAAGCGGCGGATATATGGAAGCGCTTCAATCAATATGTCGGCAACATTCGGATTCATTTTTTTTGCCTTTTTGATTATTATACCTGAACTTTGCACGGGTCGGAGGCTTTTATATGCAAGGCACTTAAGGGCGAAGCCATAGTGAACTATTGCGAGCCCTTAATAACACAGCAGATGAAAGTCTCCGGCTCGCCCTTTGGGTGAAAATTGATGAGAAAAAAAGACTATCATTGGATTCAGTTGAATATCTTAAAGATTCTCATTAATTTTCATGCAAGATTCAGGTTATAAGATATACCGGCTTAAATCCTCGTCGTCTTTTATATCTTTTAACTTCTCTTCCACAAAGGCTTTATCAATAACCACTCTTTTTTCTACCAAGTCCGGCGCATCGAAAAGAATGTCTTCAAGCAGATATTCCATAATCGTGTAGAGTCTCCTGGCTCCGATGTTGTCGGTCATGTCGTTGACCTCTTCTGCAATCCTTGCAATATCTTCAACAGCTTCATCTTCAAAGACCACATCAACGTCTTCGGTCTTTAAAAGGGCCAGATATTGTAAAAGCAGCGCATTTTTCGGTTCGGTCAATATTCTGACAAACTCCTTCCGGCCGAGCGCATCCAGCTCCACCCTGATGGGGAAGCGGCCCTGAAGCTCAGGAATCATATCCGAGGGCTTGACGGTGTGAAAAGCCCCTGCGGCAATAAAAAGGATATTGTCCGTTTTAACCGGGCCGTACTTGGTTGTAACCACGCTCCCTTCGACAATCGGGAGAAGATCTCTCTGAACACCTTCCCTGGAAACATCCGGGCCACTCTGCGATCCGTTTGATCCGACAATTTTGTCGATTTCATCCAGGAAGATGATTCCCGACTGCTCGACTTTATGAATGGCCTCTTTCACGACTTTATCCATGTCCACAAGATTCTGAGCTTCTTCTGCGGAAAGGATCTCCATGGCTTCGGGCACCCTGACTTTCCTGTGTTTGGTATTTTTAGGCATCAGATTTCCGATCATATCTCTGAAATTAATGCCCATTTCTTCCATGCCGACATTGGAAAAAATTTCCACAATAGGAATGGCGCGATCCGTAACGTCAAGATCGACATACCGGCTGTCCAGTTTGCCGTCGCGGAGCATTTTCCGCAACTTCTCTCTGGTAGAAGAAGATGCGGCGATATTGTTCGTCGCGGGCTCAATCCCTGTTTCGTCGTTCTCTTCTTTTTTAAAGGGCGGTTTTAATCTGCTTTCCGGGAGGAGGAGATCAAGCATTCTCTCTTCTGCAATCTGATGCCCTTTATCCTTCACAGCCTCCTGCTCTCTCGATTTGAGCATGTTGACGGTAAGTTCCAAAAGATCCCTCACCATAGATTCCACGTCTCGACCGACATATCCGATTTCGGTAAATTTGGAGGCTTCAACTTTATTGAACGGCGAATCAGTGAGATTCGAAAGCCTTCTCGCGATCTCGGTTTTCCCGACACCGGTGGGTCCGATGAGTATAATATTTTTCGGTGCAATTTCATCTCGAAGATCTTCCGGAACCTGCTGTCTACGCCATCGGTTCCGCAACGCTATGGCTACCGAACGCTTTGCATTGTGCTGGCCGATAATATATTTATCAAGTTCTTTGACGATTTCGTTGGGTTTAAGACTCATTTTTTATCACTTTTTAAGTTTTTGATTTCATCGGTTAAGAGGTTATAATTCTTCAATGGTAACCGCATCATTTGTAAACACGCATATCGCGCCCGCGATTTTCATGGCTTCCATTACAATATCGGCAGCACTCATATCCGAATGCCTGATCAGGGCGCTTGCCGCCGCCTGTGCCGCAGAACCTCCTGATCCGATCCCCATGACGCCTTCGTCCGGTTCGATCACATCACCATTTCCGGATATAAGAAACATGTTTTTTTCGTCCACGGCAATCATAATCGCCTCAAGACGCCTCAAGTACTTATCGGTTCGCCAATCCCGGGCCAGTTCGACGGCACTGCGCGTCAGGTTCCCGTTATAACGCTCAAGTTTTTTTTCAAGTTGTTCCGAAAGATTCAGAGCATCTGCCGTAGCCCCGGCAAAACCGACAATGATTTTGTCGTTGTAAATTCTTCTCACCTTTTTTGCCTTGTGCTTGATAACAATATTGTTCAGTGTAACCTGCCCGTCACCGGCTACGGCGACTTTTCCATTTCGCCGAACGGCGAGAATCGTTGTGCCATGAAATTTCATCGTTTGAACCTTTTTTAAGGTTTACGTTAGAATTTTGTAACAAAGTAAGCCCTTTACCTTTAATTAACCGGCAATGGACAACAAATAACTTTCAATCGAGGGCAATCGCTCAAATGAGGTTTTATCATCATCGCCTCGGATGCGCCTTGTCATAGGTTTCCATCAACCTGTCGATGCTGACGTGAGTGTATTTTTGCGTGGTCGATAGACTTGTATGCCCCAAAAGCTCTTGGACCACCCTCAAATCAGCACCTGCATCGAGCATATGCGTTGCAAATGTATGACGCAACGCATGGGGTGAAACAGGTATCAGCAGGCCGCATTCTTTTGCCGTTTTTTCAAGAATTCTGGCGATGGAGCGGCTCGTCAACCGTCCACCGTTTTTGTTCAGAAACAAAGCCGTATTTTTGTCTTCTCCGATGCCGGTTTCGGATTTCAATCTTTTTCTATAATCCAAGATGGCGGTTAAGGCTTTTTCCCCGATGGGGACAATCCTTTCTTTGCTGCCTTTTCCCAATACCCGAATCAAATGTTGTTTAAAATCCACGTCAAAAACATTCAGACCTTCAAGCTCCGAAATTCTAATTCCGCTGGAATAAAGTGTTTCAAAAATAGCACGATTCCTTATTCCGATCAGCGTATCGGTCTTAATTGAATCAAGCAGCCTGAAAATATCATCAACCGGGAGGTATACCGGTATTGTCTTTTTTTGTTTCGGCGTCAAAATCCGATCCAGAGGATTGTCTAGAATAACCCCGTGTTTGACAAGAAATCTAAAAAAAGACCGAACGGCTGAAAGCTTCCTCGAGATGGTCACTTTTTGGTTCTTCTTGTGTAAAAACGCCAGATAACCCCTTATCATTAAACTGTTGACTTGGCCGGCCATCGGCGAAACAACCTTTTTTGAGTTCTTTTTTGAAAAGTAGCTCTGACCGATAAATAAAACAAACTCCTCAAGATCATGGGAATACGCCCGGCAAGTATTTACGGCGAACCCCTTTTCAGAGTGAAGGGAATCGATAAAAATTCCGATCTGATCTTTTAACGTCTTTGAAATCATCAAAACTCGATTAAAGATTCAAGCTCTCTCCAGGTGCCGACTTCCATGAAAGAATGATGCTTCCTGTTCCATGGTTGCTTGAATAGAATGGGCGTAACACCTGCCGCGAAAAGCGGATAACATGTTTCAAGCCTGTCTTCTACAAAATAAGAAATATCCCTGTCTGCCAACACATCGATCTTGGCATCAAATGAACCTGTCGCAACAACTTCTACCGACTCACCGTCAAGGGGCAGCACGCTTTGTATCCATTGATGTATGGGTTCTCCGTACGGTCGGGCGGTAACGAATAATATCGGACGATGTATTCGGCCTAACCGGGTTAGGACATGCGTGGCACCCGCTATCGGCTTTAAAGGCGGCCGATGGGTCCCGGTCATTATCTGCATTAAAATAGTTTCGATAAGATCCGGATCCATATTGATACATTCTTCCAGGATATAACACGTAATGTCTTCATAACTGACATCGTAAACTTCAAATTCATCCCGGGCAATATCGAGGAACAATGTCATGGTGTCCGCAAACACACCATCAATATCGAAAGCCAATGACGTCGGGTCGATCATAGGTTTGCCGTGTACATTCATTAAGATTTATCGCTGTTGCCGGCTTTTATCCGCTAGGCAGCTCTGCGCGTTTTTTTCTTTAGTTTCGTAATACGGCGTCGATAAATATCCGCCATTTTCTTATCGCTGTTGTTCAGAGCCGTTTCGCGATCCGCCTTAAGGGACTTTATTTTTTTCTTTATTTCCCGGATCGATGCATCGGATGTTGTTTTGGCATCTTCTTCAATCCCTCTTGCTTTTTTAATGGCGCTGATGAGTTCCGCCTTGTTCATGCCATGAACGCCGGTAATTCCAGAAATTTGCTTTCCAAGCTCCCGTAATTCTTTGGCCGTCATTTTTTCAAGTGGTTTTTCTTTGGCTTCCTTTTTCTTCACACCCATACCTTTAAATCTCCTTATTTGAACGATGGTTTAAAAGTACAAGCGGAGGCCGCAACCCCCGCTCAAGATCCAAAATGTTCGTCTCCAGGTCCTCTGTTCAAAGTTCAAGGGTTATAACATAAGGATCTTTAACCTGGAATCGTGAACCGCTTTACCTATATTTCCCCCAAGTTTTTCATTCAATTATTGCATAAAATCTATTATCATTACTAAAATTTTTTAATTAAACAATTTTTTTTAATGATGTCAATAGCAAATAGAGCCGTTAGTCGTTATCCGTTAATGGTTATTGGTTTTCTGAGATCAAAGATCGAAATGATATCCCGTCGACGAATGAATTGAGCAAGAGCAGGGTGTTTGCCTTTAAATAACGAATAACAGATAACAAACAACTTTCACTTGAGCGGTATCGCTCAAGTGGGGCGTTACTCCCCCTTATCCTCTTTGCCCGGATCTACCCTGCGGAGAAATGGCTTGAAAAGCTCAAGGGGAAACGGAAATATTGTTGTGGTATTCCGTTCTGAAGATATCTCCTGCATGGTCTGAAGATATCTTAGCTGAAGGGCCATTGGATGATCTTGAATGATCTCAGATGCCTCTGCCAGTTTGGCAGCAGCCTGGAACTCACCGTCGGCATTGATGACCTTTGCGCGTCTCTCTCGTTCCGCCTCTGCCTGCTTGGCCATGGATCGCTGCATTTCCTGGGGCAAATCAATATGTTTAAGCTCTACGTTTGCCACTTTTATTCCCCAAGGATCCGTATGTGTGTCGAGGATTTCCTGAAGGTGATCATTTATTTTTTCTCTTTCGGAAAGCAGGTCATCGAGTTCGGCCTGACCGCAGACGCTTCTTAAAGTGGTTTGAGCCAGCTGAGACATCGCATAGCTGTAATTCTCGACCTCAATGACAGCTTTTATGGCATCGATAACTCTAAAATATATAACCGCATTCACCTTTACGGATACATTGTCCCTGCTGATAACATCCTGCGGATCCACATCCATGACAACAAGACGCAGACTGACTTTGACCATTTTATCTATCATGGGAATCAGTATGATCAAGCCCGGACCTTTTGCCTTTATCACCCGGCCGAGCCTGAAAATAACGCCTCGCTCGTATTCATTTAAAATACGCAACGCCGCCGAAAGAAAAAAGATTATCAATATCACAATCGCTATTAACGTATACATTTTTTTCTCCTGTATCTCCTTGATTTCTTTGGAAACAAACCTGACCCGAGACGCTGCTTTAGAATTTTTCAATCGAAATTTATTCTAAAGGCTCAACTTCCAGAACCAGCCTCTCAATGTTTACGACTCTGACCTTGACTCCTTTTTCGATGGGATCTTTTGAAATCGCTTTCCACATTTCTCCGTGAACCAACACTCTGCCTTCCGTCAGGATGGTCTCTTTGACGACTCCGATTTCGCCCACGAGGCCGTTTGTTCCCGTTATAGGTTTCGACATATGGGATTTAAAAACCAACCCCGATATAAAGATAAAAAAACCGGAAACCACAACCATCGTCGGCACCAGCACCTTCCACGACAGTCCCATTCCGCTGCCGCTGTCTTCAAACAGCATTAAAGAACCCAGTAAAAGCGAGGCAATGCCTGCTATGCTTAAAAGGCCGTAACTCGCGATTTTCATCTCCAAAATAAAAAACACCAGGGCAAGAATGATCAACAGAAATCCGGCATAGTTGACCGGTATGGTCTGAAATGCAAAAAATGCCAGGATAATCGAAATTCCGCCGACCACGCCCGGAAGTACGGCGCCGGGATGTGACAGTTCAAAATACAGACCGACAAGACCGACCATCATAAGGATATACGCGACATTCGGATCGCTGATGATCTTTAAAACCTTGGTTCGCAAACTTTCTTCAATAAACGTCTTTTTAGGATGATCGAGTTTTAAAATGCCTTTGTTTTCAATCTTTCGACCGTTAATCTGACGTATCAAATCGTCGATGTTATTTGCCACAATATCGATCACATTGGCTTTTAGCGCTTCGGTTTCCGTCACGGATACACTTTCTCGGACCGCCTTTTCAACCCATTCGGCGTTTCGTTTCCTTTTTTCGGCAATGCTTTTGGCCTGTGCAACCATATCGTTGGTGACTTTTTCGGCCATGGTCCCGCCGATGTCTCTGCCGCCAAGCCCCACCGGATGGGCGGCGCCGATATTTGTTCCCGGCGCCATGGCGGCGATATCCGCGGCGATGGTAATCATAACCCCTGCTGAAGCGGCCCTGGCGCCGCTGGGTGCAACATAGGAGATCACCGGGACCTTACTTGCAAAGATCGCCATGACGATTTTTCGCATCGATTCAGCAAGGCCTCCGGGCGTATCGATCTCGATGATGAGGCATGAAACGCCGTCTGCGGAAGCCTTGTGAATCCCTTTTTCCAAAAAGTCGGCCACAGCGGGGTTGATGGAGCCTGAAACTTTGATAATATAAACCTCATTGGCCGTCGCAAAAGTGTTTCCCGGAAAGCAAAATATAAACAAAAACAACGCCGGTATGATAAAAATTATTTTTTTCATTGTTCATAACGACTTGCGGGGTCGGGGTGTTTTTCTAAACAATGCCTGAAGGGAAAATCCGGTTCAGGTAAAATCCGAAGATCGAATATCGAATGATAAAATGACCTAAACAAACACATTGAATCTCCACCTCGATGGGCGTAGCTTCCAAGAAGACTTACGTTTTTGTCATTTGAACATTTTTCTTTTGGTCATTGTTTCGGATTTCGTACTTCGCATTTTGAAATTTTGATAGAAAAGCAGGCTCTCCGGTCAAGCACTAAATAGCTGTTGCTCGGGCAATCTTATTTCAGCCCTCGTGATCATGCCAAAGACGGACAAGCCTCGCGCCAGAGATTTGCCTCACATATCCAAAGCCTTCATCAACGTCTTCATATCCTCCCAGACATCCCGCTTCTTGTCCGGATTGCGAAGCAGGTAGGCCGGGTGATACGTCGGCAATACCTTTATCCCCGAATAATCGTAAAAACATCCTCTGAGTTTTGAAATCGGGGACCTGGTTTCAAGAAGTGTCTGAGCGGCAAACGTTCCGAGCGCACAAATAATAGCCGGTTTTACGGATGCGATCTGACGTTTTAAAAAAGGAAAACATACTTCAATTTCCTCCGGCATTGGATTCCTGTTGCCGGGTGGGCGGCACTTGATGATATTACAGATATAGACCTGTTCGCGTGAATAGTGTATGGCTTCGATGATCCTGGCAAGAAGTCGCCCCGCAGCCCCGACAAAGGGTTCGCCGCTCTGGTCCTCTTCATACCCCGGACCTTCGCCCACAAACATGAGTCTCGCATCGGGGTCCCCGGCACCGAATACGATATTTTTCCGACTTTTTGAAAGCCGGCACCGCCGGCAGTCACCCAGGTCCGTTCGAATCTCTTTCAACGTTTCAGATGAGACCTTCATCTTACGTCCCCAGGCGTCGATTATGTCTAGGGTCGGCTTTGAGCATTCAAACCCCTGGCATCCTCTTTCAGCCAGAAATCTAAAAAAGGTTTTTATCTCTTCAATGGTGGATGTAACCCCTGATCTTAAAAATAGGGGACTCGATTCGAAATATCTCATAATGTTTTGATAACCCGATCCAATAGAAGATTTGCAACATCCTCTTTGGTCATTTTAGGAAGACTTTCTTTTGTCCCGTCCTTGTAAAACAGCGTCACCGTATTGGTGTCGGCATCGAAACCTGAACCCGGGTATCCCACGACATTTCCGACAATGATATCAAGATTTTTTTCCGCCAGCTTTTTTTGTGCATACTGTTCAAGGCGTTCTGTTTCCGCAGCGAATCCGATGAGGATCTTTCTGTTTTTATTCCTGCCGATTTCTTTTAGAATATCTTGGGTTCTTTCCAGAGCCAAAACCATTTGTTCCGTTTCTTTTTTGATTTTTTGTTCTGAACGATCCGCTGGGCGGTAATCGGATACTGCCGCCGCTTTGATGATAATATCCGAATATTCCGCATGTTCAAACACGGCCCCGGCCATCTCTTTAGCCGTGTTGACCCTGATCACATTGATATTGTTAGGATTCAAAAGGGCTGTCGGGCCGGTGATCAGCGTAACGATAGCGCCCCTGTGCTCGGCAGCCCTTGCCACTGCGAATCCCATCTTTCCCGAAGATGGGTTGCTGATAAATCTGACAGGATCGATGGGCTCTCGTGTAGGACCTGCAGTAACAAGCATTTTCTTATTTTTAAGGTCCTTGGGCATGAGGTGGTAAACAGTTCTGTCAAGGATGTCTTCAGGCTCCGGAAGCCGGCCGGGTCCGATGGTCCCGCAGGCCAGGTTGCCGGACTCCGGATCAATAATAAAATATCCATCGGAACGAAGTATATCAAGGTTTCTTTGTACGGCATTGCTTTCGAACATATGCGTGTTCATTGAAGGGCAGAGGATCGCAGGGCATGTTACCGCCAGCATAAAGGTGCTCAGAGGATCATCTGCAATACCGTTGGCCAGCTTTCCGATAATATTCGCAGTGGCCGGCGCGATGACCACCACATCGGCTTTTTCCGCCCATTCAATGTGCCTGATGGACGCATCGCCGCTACTTTCAAAAAGGCTCGTACAAACCGTTTGGCGGGATAGCGCTTGAAAGGTCAACGGGCCTACAAATGCCTGGGCGTTATGCGTCATGATCACCCTGACATTGGCACCTTCTTTTATATAAAGCCTTAACAGTTCGGCGCTCTTATATGCCGCGATGCCGCCGGATACACCCAATACGATGTTTTTATTTTTGATCACGCTTTCCATAAATAAATTCACCTGCCGCCTTTGAGATGCGTTCTAAACTTTTTAAGCTTTTGCAAGTTATGATGCAAAAGCAGAAGATCGATCCACTGGTTAAACAACGCCATCAGGTCATCCGGTACGCTATCGAGCCGCTGTTTTTCAATTTCAGAAAGCGCAGCAATAAGATCCCTTTGCCCGGGTTCATGGGCTAAAAGGTATTTGTAAATTTTTTCGGCTTTTTTCAGGTTTCCCTGGTCTGCATAAACCTTTGCCATGGTCCGGGTATAGAATACTTGGTTTTCAACCAATGGTTTTACCTTTTTCGCTTTTTGACTTTAATGATCATCTCGTCCTTACCGATAACGCCGAGTTCATGCCTGGCCACGCTTTCAACATATTTCGGATCGTTCTTCAAGCGCTCTATTTCGCGATAGAAGGAAAGATTCTCCTTTGCAAGCTCCCCGGTTTTTTTCACCAGACCATCTCTTTTTGTCTTAAGTCTATATAAATCGGTGAGGCCGTTTTCGCCGAACACAATAAACAATAACATCAAAAACATGCTTATAATTGCCACAAAAAGCACGATATTCTTTTTCAAATTCACGCTTTGCTCACTCCTTTTCTGGCGATGGCCAAGACCTTTTCCAATTCCCGGCTCTTGAATAACAGAGAAAATAAACCATATGATACGAAACCGATGGCGATACTTCCCGCAAGCCCAAAAAAAAGGCCGGAAAGACTCCCTTCCGCGGAAGGAATAATGAACAGGGATGTTATCCAAACCGCCCCACCCATAAATACGGAACAGAGGATGGTTTTATTGGCGGAGGCTATAATTGCTTTCATTCCCAGCATGCCGAGCTTTATCCTTAAAGCGCGGACAAGAAGTCCGAGGTTCAACATCGAAGCCAGAGATGTGGCAAGCGCCAGTCCTCCATGCTTCAACGGGCCCATAAGAACGATCCCGAAAATGAGATTGGCGCAGACGGATATTACCCCTATTTTTACCGGCGTTTTTGTATCCTGAAGCGCATAAAATGTAGAAACCACGATTCGCACGGCCGAAAAAGCCCATAATCCCACACTATAATACAGTAGTGCATAAGCCGTCAAACGCGTGGTCTTTTCGTCAAAAGCGCCCCTTTTAAATAACAATGCCACCAACGGCTCCCTTAACACGATCAATCCGACCATTGCAGGGATGGTAATAAAAAAAACCAGTTTCATGGCATATGAGAACGTGTTACGGACAGCGTCCAGATCTTTATTAGCTGCCTGTCTTGAAATACTCGGCAAAACAGCGGTTGCGGTGGCTATGGCGAATATCCCAAGGGGAAATTGTACCAAACGATCCGCATAATATAAATAAGAAACGCTTCCTTCGGGAAGCAGTGACGCCAAAAGGGTCCCCACCAGAATATTGATTTGATAGACCGCAGCGCCGAATATGGTGGGAAGCATCAGAAGTCCGATTTTTTTGAGGGCAGGATGAAAAAATTTTGCCTTTCGCCAAAAATAGAATCCTTTTTGAATTAAAAACGGTATCTGCAGCGCAAGCTGCAAAATCCCGCCGATGATCACCCCGACGGCCAAACTTGTCACGGGGTTTTTCATGTGCGGCGAAATCAAATAAACCGAGCCGATAATGGAGAGGTTCAAAAAAACAGGCGCCAGGGCCGGTGCGGCGAAATGCCCTAAGACATTGAGAATCCCCATGGAAAGCGCCACCATCCCGATAAAAAAGATATACGGGAACATGATTTGCGTTAAAAAAATGGTGATCGACAATTTTTCAGGTGAATCGGCAAAGCCCGGCGCAATGATACGTACAATCAGCGGGGACAATAAAATACCCGCAATGGCGACCAAAACAAGCAGTATCGAAAGCAGCCTTACGGCGGATCTTGCCATCTCAAAGGCATCGTCTTTTCCTTGATGCGTCAGTGTGTCGGTAAAGACAGGAATAAAGGCAACGCTTAAAGACCCCTCTGCGAAAAGCCTTCTAAGAAGGTTTGGAATTCTGAAAGCCACAAAGAATGCATCCGAACTGAGTCCGGCGCCGAAAAACCAGGCAATGACGACATCTCTTATAAAGCCGAAAATGCGGCTTAAAAACGTTGCTGATCCGACAACGCCCGCGGCCTTTGCAACGCGCTCATTTTCATTATCGAATTGTTTCTTTAAGCGAGGCATGGTTTCCAATAAAAATTTCTTGACATATCGTCAATAAATTCATATCTAAAGTTTTTTAAATCTAACATATAAAGGAGTTTAAAAATTGGCCTATCACAAATCAGCACTTAAACGCGCACGGCAGAACGAAGATAGACGTCTGCGTAATAAATCCGTAAAAACAAGCGTAAAAAATATTGTCAAAGAGGTGCGGATAGATGCGAGCGGATTATCGAAAGAAGCGGGACTGAAAAAACTCGATACGGCAAAATCAAAAATAGATAAGGCCGCCAAAAAAGGCGTCATACACAAAAAAACCGCATCTCGCAAAATTTCCCGTCTCTCAAAACTTATCAACAGCATTTCCGCATAACCGGCATAAAGCGTATCGTGCATAAGGGTAATCATAGCAGATCTATGGGCATGATGCGCTTTATTGTTCCATTTTGTTAAAAATTTTCCGTCAAACGATTATGAACTTTCTCTGCAAGTCTTTTAGAAAGGGTTGCAATGGCTTGGCGCTTGTTCATATCGGTGGCCTGTTTGTCTGCTGCGACATTATATGCCTCGTAGTCGGAAATGCCCGAAGCAGACCATATGACCTGACCATCAGGCCTTGTTAACTTTAGATTCAGGGTAATTCGAATCTGCCTTTCGATGGGGCTTTGCTGTTGGGCACGGGAAATTGTCGCGATACTCGAAGATTCAATCACACCTGAAAGCACTGCATCGGCTTTCTTAACATTTTTTTGAACGCTTTTTCCCCTCTGGATAAATTCATATATCAGATCATTAGTAAGGGTATTTTCCAACCCGGTTTCCGAAGTGCGGTTTTTTAATATTTCCACGGCAATGGTCTTTATGCCCCCGGGCAAACTGCCGCTCCCTGCAAAACGATAACCGCAGGCCGATAAAAAAAAGACCATAACAAAAATCGGCAAAATCTGCTTTTTACAATAAAATACGGTTGTTCTCATGATCGCATCCATTCATCACACCACGATATTTACAAGTTTCTTTTTCACGACGATAATTTTTTTAATGGGTCTGTCATCGATAAATTTTAAAACCCGTTCGTCGGAAAGCGCCTTTTTTTTGACGGCATCATCATCCGCATCCGCATCGATTTGGAACCTGCTTCTGAGCTTGCCGTTGACCTGTACCACAATTAAAAGCTCGTCTTTGACCAAAGCATCTTTTCTGTATGACGGCCATGAAGCCAGCAGGATGCTGGTATCAAATCCCAACGCCTCCCAGAGTTCTTCGGCAAAATGAGGCACAATGGGCGATAAAAGAAGCGCAACGGATTCCATGGCAAGCCGCATGACCTCATTTTTTAGAGAACTCTGTTGGTTAGATTCAATCCCGTACATGGTATTTACAAGTTCCATAACGGCGCTAATGGCGGTATTGAAATGATATCTGTCTTCGATATCTGTAGTAACTTTTTTGATGGTTGCATGAATTTTTTTGAATAAATCGCGGGATTCACCCGTTAGTTGATCCGGGCTGCCGTTAAAAGGCCCGGCTTCGCGAATCAAATCCATCCAGTTCAAGGCCAGGCGCCAAACACGATTTAGGAAGCGGAAACCGCCCTCTACACCCTGTTCGCTCCATTCAAGGTCTCTCTCGGGCGGCGCTGCAAAAAGACAAAAAAGTCTTGTGGTATCGGCGCCGTATTTTTCCAGCAACACATTTGGATCGATAACGTTCTTTTTTGATTTGGACATCTTTTCAACGCGACCGACAACGGCCTCTCTCCCGCATTTTTTACAAATCCGCTCCACACCGGCGCCTTCTGCTTCTTGGGGAAGAAGAAAACCGTGCTCTGGACAGGAAACCGTCTCTTTACAAACCATCCCCTGGGTCAGGAGTCGGGTAAACGGTTCTTTGTATTTGACGAGCCCGAAATCTTTCAACACTCGGGTGTAATATCTGGAATAAAGAAGGTGTAAAATGGCGTGTTCGACACCGCCGATATACTGATCAACCGGCATCCAGTAATCCACGGCCTTTTGGTCGAACATGGCAGCGCTACAGGCTGGGCTGCAATATCTTTCAAAGTACCAGGAAGACTCTACGAAAGTATCCATGGTATCGGTTTCACGTCTTGCGTCGGAACCGCCGCATACCGGACAGGTCGCCTTTGCAAAATATTCGAGATGGGGTAAAGGAGATTTACCGCCGTCAAGAAGATTCGCATCCTCCGGCAGTAAAATGGGAAGATCCGCTTCCGGCACCGGGACAACGCCGCACTGATTACAATAAATAATGGGAATCGGCGCTCCCCAATACCGCTGCCTTGAGATTCCCCAGTCCCGCAACCTGAAGCTGGTGGTCTTTTCCCCGAGGCCCTTTTGTTCCAAATAAACGGCAATGTCATCCAATGCCTTGACACTGTCTATTCCGTTGAACCGGCCGGAATTAATCATAATGCCTTCACCGGTATAGGCCTCGGTCATGGTATCGGGATCGAGATCGTCATTATATGGCTTTACAACTACGATGACGTCAAGACCATATTTTCGAGCAAATTCGAAGTCGCGCTGATCATGTGCCGGAACAGACATAACAGCCCCTGTTCCGTATTCCATCAGGGCAAAATTGGCCGTATATATCGGCATACGCATACCGCTTAAAGGGTTGATGCAGTATGAACCCGTAAAGACACCTTCTTTTTCATAGTCTTCCACAGCTTTAAGCGATCGATCCTGCATGGATATGCGGTTGACAAACGTAGCGACGTCTTTCTCCTGGGATGTCCCTTTGGCCAGCTTGAGTACCATCGGGTGTTCGGGGGCGAGACACATGAAGGTCGCTCCATACACGGTATCTTGCCGCGTTGTAAAAACCGCTATTTTCTCTTGGGAATTTTCTATTGGGAACCGAATTTCCGCACCCGTACTCTTTCCGATCCAGTTTTTCTGCATGGTGATTACTTTGTCAGGCCAACCCGGCAGTTTCTCGCAGTATGACAGGAGATCATCAGCGAAATCGGTGATGCGAAAAAACCATTGCCGGAGCTTTTTCTGCCGCACCTGCTCACCGCACCGCCAGCACAGGCCTGCTTCCACCTGTTCGTTGGCCAGTACCGTCTGACAATGCTCACACCAGTTTACAAAGGATTCTTTGCGATACGCCATCCCTTTTTCGTACATTTTTAAAAAAAGCCATTGTTCCCACCGATAATACTCAGGGCTGCAGGTGGCCAGTTCACGATCCCAATCATAAGAAAAACCAAGTCGCTTCAATTGAGATCGCATGGTGTCGATATTTTGATATGTCCACCGGGCCGGGTGGGTGTTATTCGCGATAGCGGCATTTTCCGCCGGCATGCCGAATGCATCCCAGCCCATGGGATGAAGGACATTGTATCCTTGCATCCTTTTGTATCGCGCCACAACATCCCCGATGGTATAATTCCTTACATGTCCCATGTGGATATTTCCCGAAGGATAAGGGAACATCTCCAACAAATAATACTTTTTTTTATGCGGATCTTCTTTAACCTTAAAAAGATTTGTCTTTTCCCAAAATTTTTGCCATTTGGATTCTATCGCTCCGGAATCGTATCGTTCATCCATTTTATAATATTAACCTCGATGAAAATTTTGAATGTCAAAACATCTCTGAATTTGCATTCCACAAGTTCACTTAGTATAGGTATTCGTAAATACGGTTACGTCATTTCAACTTGGCTTTTTCATTCTATGTATGCAAAAGTTTGAAGTGCCTAACTTGAAGATTTCATGCCACAACAAGCGGCAAATAGCAAGCCATAAGAAATCGTTTGACTTGTAGATGACAATTTCATATTCAGTTAAAAGACCAAGTGGTTAAGATTTAAGCTTGTTTTTATTTGAAAACAACGATTTTAGATCCGCCGAAAGTCAAAATATCAAAAAATAAAGGCACATATTCGATGAGCAGTAAAATACTGATCAATGCCATAGATCCTGAAGAATGCAGGATTGCCAAAGTCAAAGACATAAAGCTTGAAGAGTTCCACATCGAAAGTTCCGGAAGGGAAAGTATCCACGGGAATATATACAAAGCCCTCATCTCTCGTATAGAACCGAGCCTGCAGGCCGCATTTGTCGATTTCGGCATGGATCGACATGGTTTTTTACAAAAACATGAAATCCACAGTGACTATTTCCAAGACAATCTCTCGAAGGACCGATCCATATTTAAAATGGTAAAGCGCGGCCAGGAGCTTTTGGTACAGGTGACCAAAGATCCTTTCATGAAAAAAGGCGCCATGTTGACGACGTATATCTCTCTACCCGGTCGGCACATTGTGCTGATGCCCGGAAGCGATAGCCGGGGTATCTCGCGCAAAATAGAAGATGAAGACGAGCGCAATCGTTTAAAAAGTATTGTCGGCAATCTTAAGCTACCGGAAGGATTCGGTATTATTGTCCGAACCGCGGGGATTAACTGTACAAAAACACAAATGACAAAAGATTTGAACTATCTCTTGCGTCTATGGAGAAACATTAAAAACAATGTGACCAAAGTTAAGGCACCGGTTTTGCTCTATAAAGAACAGAATCTCGCTGTAAGGTCAATACGCGATCACTTCACCCATGAAGTAACGGAAATTCTCATCGACGATGAAGCGGTATACCATGAGGTGAAAGACTTTGTAAAAATCATATCCCCAAAACATCAAAAAATTGTAAAACTTTATAAAGGGGACAGACCGATATTCACCAAAAACCAGTTGGAAGAACAGATATCTTCGATTTTTGCGAGTCATGTTAAGCTAAAATCCGGCGGCACGCTGGTTATCGCGCAAACCGAAGCGCTCGTTTCCATCGACGTTAATTCAGGCAAAGCCACCCAAAAAAAATCCATCGAACAGACGGCGCTACAGACCAACATTGAAGCAGCAGAAGAAATTGCCCGCCAACTCCGGCTCAGAGATCTGGGTGGTCTTATTGTCATCGATTTTATCGACATGAAAGATTCGAAACACAAATCAGAAGTTGAAAGAGCCCTTAAAAAATACGTAAAACCGGATAAAGCCAAAACGAATATCGGTAAAATCTCAAAATTTGGCTTAATGGAGATGTCGCGACAGCGGATTCGACCTTCTATCGAATCCAGCAGCTTTGAACCTTGCAGGCATTGCAATGGAAAAGGGATGATTCCCTCCACTGAAATGCTGGCTTTGGATTTTCTCCGCCGGCTTCGCCTTGAAACTTTAAAAGTCGATATTTCAAGGGTCAAAGGAATCGTTCCAAACAGCGTAGCGGATTATCTTTTAAATAAAAAACGCAAAGAAATTCTTGATCTGGAAACACGGCGAGGCCTTTCCATCACCATTGAGGGGAGCGCTGAAATTATCCCGGGTATGGGGAATATCAACTGTGAAAAGTAACACTGAAATAATCCCATCGATGATTATTCAAGGGGAACCATCATGCCAAAAAAACCAACCAACAGAACAAATGCCGTTATCGGTATCATTGCAGTGGGTGTCGTGCTTGTTGCAGCGGTGACGGGCTTAAAATATTTAAAGAATCCGGCAAAAACCGGTGCGCAAAAGGGAAAGGACAAAATTCAAATCCCTTCAAGCACCGAACAAGTTATCGATTACAACAAACTCAATGAAGACCAAAAACTCAAGGCATTGATGCAGCAGCGAAAAGCAGAATATGGGCTCAAAAAAGGCGTTGATATCATTACAAAATCAAATGAATCGTTTAAAGTTGGCGAGACAACCGTTTCAATGCAGGAAATTTTGGATAAGATTCGTTTAAAGAGCGGCGATATTGTCGAAAAAGATCTCAAATCACGGGGCATGCCGGACAATCATAAATTAGAATCCTTTGGGATACATGTGGTTCAACCCGGAGAAAATATCTGGAATATCCATTTTACATTTTTAAAAGAATACTTTGACCATAAGGGGGTCCAACTGTCACCCCTGTCAGACGAACCCCTTCAAGGGGGACGCAGTTCGGGTATCGGAAAAATTCTGAAATTTTCCGAGCACACCGTAAACATATACAATATAAAAGAACACCGTCTGGATAAGAACCTTAATTTAATCTTTCCCTTGACCAAAGTGGTCGTCTATAATATGGATCAAATTTTTACATTTCTGGATCTTATTGATTATAAACATGTAAACCGCATTCAATTTGACGGCGAGACGCTCTGGATGCCGGCGAAATAAAGAAAGAATTGACCTGAGAAACAAATTACAGTATATCATCGCCATTTTCTTCGTTCATATGCTTACAAATAAGATGTTGCCCTGTTTTCCAATATGATGGTCTCATAAAAAGGCAAACAAATGGATCTTTTTATGAGCGTGTTTTGTATTTGTTGAATTCGACTTTTCGAATTCAACAATAATCAATAATAAGGAAGGAGGTTTTATCTTGATAAATATTGCCTATGCTATGGGTCTGGGAGGATCTAAAGCCGGTCAAGGCGCCAGTGGAATCGCATCGCTTATTCCCATTATTCTCATGTTCGTCATATTCTATTTCTTACTGATACGGCCTCAGCAAAAGAAAGCCAAGGAACATCGTGAAATGGTCGGTCAGCTGAAAAAAGGAGACCGTATCGTCACGAGTGGCGGACTGCATGGACGCGTAACAGCCGTTAGTGATTCAACCATGACGGTGGAAATCGCGGATAAGGTTCGAGTAAAAATTGCCCGCGGAAACGTCGCGCAGGTCTTACAACCTTCGTCACAACCTCAGGGTACCAAAAAAAATAAAATAGATTCAAAATAATCGAGCAGACTTTGCATCGGTTTCTGAAAATGTGAGGGCGGTCTCAGGTCGTCATGCGTTTGACAGGATATGAATGGGATGCGTTCACGTTTTTCAGAAAGCTGCCATGGGTGAAGGAAAACCATGTCTGATGGATTGAAAGGAAAGGATAATTGACTAATCTTTCTTGGCGAGCACTGGGAGTTTTTGGGGTTATTGTTGTTGCCATTATTTATGTTCTTCCCACCATAAAACCGTCTTTTTGGCCACATAAAAAAATAAATCTGGGCCTTGATCTTCAAGGCGGTATGCACCTGACCCTTGAAGTGGATACGGAAAAAGCGGTGGAAGGCACCATTGAACGCATCAATCAGGAAATGCGAAGCTCCATAAAAGAAGAGCACATTCGTTTTATCTCTTTGAATCGCGTGCAGGGAAACCAGCTGGTGATTAAACTGAAAGGTCAAAAAAATATTGATGCATTCGACAAGTTGCTCGACAAGGATTTTAGAAACTTGCGCATCCTCTCGAGAAACACCGAGGGAGACGTCCTGACCCTGCATATGGATCTTCCCGTTAAAGAGACCGAACAAATCGAAAAACTGGCAACCGATCAGGCGCTTGAAACCATCAGAAACCGAATCGATCAGTTCGGGGTCAGCGAACCCGATATCCGTCTCCAGGGTGAAAAACAGATTCTCATCCAACTTCCCGGCATAAAGGATACCAAAAGGGCCATCGCACTGATCGGCAAAACCGCTCTCTTGGAATTCAAACTCGTTGATGAAACCCACGACCTCGATGCCGCCCTAAAAGGAAACATCCCTCCGGGAAGCGAAATCCTTTACGGGGTCAAGGAGGATCCCACCACGCACCGAATGTATAAAACACCTTACCTGCTGAAAAAAAGGACCCTTCTAACCGGCGCACATCTGACCGATGCGCGGGTTCAAATTGATTCTCAGTATAACGAGCCCTATGTTTCCATTGATTTCGACAAAAAAGGCGGCAGAGATTTTGAAAGAATCACCGGAGAAAACGTTAAAAAACGACTGGCCATCGTGTTGGACAACAAGGTGTATTCAGCCCCGGTTATCCAGGAAAAAATCGCCGGCGGCAAAGCCCGCATCACCGGACATTTTACCACGGAAGAAGCGCGCGATCTTGCCATCGCGCTCCGCGCCGGCGCTCTGCCCGCACCGGTAAATATTCTTGAGGAAAGGACCGTCGGCCCCTCTTTGGGAACCGATTCCATTCGAAAAGGACTTATGTCCATGATCGTAGGCGGCATCCTGGTGGTTTTGTTCATGGTTGTCTATTACAAGGGATCCGGGCTTATTGCGGACTTTGCATTGATGCTCAACATTCTTCTGATTGCCGCTGGCCTGGCCGGATTTCAGGCCACCCTGACACTCCCGGGCATTGCCGGGATCATTCTCACCATCGGTATGGCGGTCGATACCAATGTTCTCATATTCGAACGGATCAGGGAAGAAATGCATATCGGCAAAACACCGCGCGCAGCCGTGGATGCCGGCTATGACAGGGCGACACTTACCGTTCTCGACGCCAACGTCACAACGCTCATCGCGGCGCTTGTCCTTTTCCAGTTCGGTACCGGACCTATCAAAGGATTCGCCGTAACACTCAGCCTCGGGGTCATCGCCAGTCTGTTTACAGGCCTGATCCTGACCCGGATCATATTTGACTATTACCTGATCAAACGGAAAGTTAAAAGTTTAAGCATTTAGTTAGGGGAACTTTATTAATGCAATTTATTAAACCAGATATCAATATCGACTTTGTCGGCAAAAGAATTATCGCTTTTTCTGTTTCCCTGTCCATGATCCTGATCAGCATCGCTTCTTTAGTGATACACAAAGGACCTAAATACGGCATCGATTTTGCCGGCGGGACTTTGATTCAGGTGAAATTCGACAAACCCGTAAGCGTGAACCAAATCAAATCCGGTCTTTCAGTCATGAATCTTGGAAAATCTTCGGTCCAACGGTTCGGCGAGAAAAGTGACGATGAATATCTTATCCACATCGACAGATCGGGTGTTACATCAGAGGGATATTCCGCCAAGCTTCAAACGGCTTTAAAAACTTCGACCGGTGTTAATGCAACCGTACGCCGTGTTGAGATCGTCGGTCCCAAGGTCGGTAAGGATTTGCGGGGGAAGGCCTTGTTTGCCATGTTCTATGCGCTGCTTTTTATCGCCATCTATATATCCGGCCGTTTTGAATTTAAATGGGTGTTAAGCGGCGTCATGGCCGGTGTGCTCATGGGAGCGGTATACCTGCTTTCTATTTTTGATGTCAGCGTTCCTATTCTGATCGTGGCGGCACTTGTGGTCACCCTTGTACTTTTTTGGGTGATGGATTTGAAATACGCCATGGGAGCCATCGTCGCGCTGATCCACGACGTTACCATTACCGTCGGTCTATTTTCAATATTCAACAAGGAGTTTACACTTCCGGTCATTGCCGCCCTCCTTACCATCATCGGATATTCTCTCAACGATACCATTATCGTTTTTGACAGAATTCGTGAAAACTTAAGAAAATATCAAAAGAATCCGCTGGAAATCATCATTAACCGAAGCGTAAATGAAACTTTGAGCCGGACGTTGTTGACTTCCGGGACCACCCTTGTCGTGGTTTTGTCCCTGTTTGTCCTTGGAGGCGGAATTATTCATGATTTTGCATTTGCAATGCTGGTGGGCATCGTTGTCGGAACGTATTCCTCAATTTATGTCGCAAGCCCTATACTCCTGGCCTGGCAAGCTCGTGGAAAAAAATAGCCAGTGGATTCTATTCTGCCATGGTTCGCCTTAAAAAGCGTTCCCGGAATCGGGAACCTGCTATTCAAACGCCTTATCGACCGTTTTCACTCACCGGAGACTATTCTTGAAGCCAGTCCCAAAGATCTGGTCGAGGTTGATGGTGTAACGCCCCGTCTCGCTAACCGGATAAAGCGGCATAAAATTTCTGATTCGGTGAAACTGGATCTCGATCTCGTTATGCAAAAGGGATATCAAATTGTTACCATGTCCGATAACGATTATCCGCCCCTTTTGCTCCAGATTCCCGATCCGCCTCCTTTCTTGTATGTTTTCGGACGTCTTGACAATTCTTTTCGAAATATAGCGATCGTCGGCTCCAGAAACGCAACCCGTTATGGGATTTTGACAACCCGGCGGCTTTGTCATGATTTGGTAAAGCTTCAAATGACAATTGTCAGCGGTATGGCGCTGGGTATTGATTCAGCGGCCCACGAAGGCGCATTGATGGGCAAGGGACACACCGTTGCTGTTCTTGGAAGCGGTCTGGAACGGATTTATCCGGAACAGAACCGAAAACTATTTTATCAAATTGTCGAAAACGGCGCCGTTATTTCGGAATTTCCGCTCAAAACAGAGCCGGATGCCCACAATTTTCCCAGACGAAACAGAATCATCAGCGGTATTTCCCTCGGGACGGTCGTCGTTGAAGCGACAAATCGAAGCGGATCGCTGATAACGGCGCGTCTTGCGGCAGAGCAAAACCGAGAGGTGTTCGCGGTTCCGGGCAGCATTCAGTCGTTTAAAAGCACCGGAACTCACACATTGATAAAACAGGGCGCCAAGCTCGTGGAACATGCCTGGGATATTATGGAAGAGCTTTCACATCTGATAAAAACACCCGGTGAAAAAGACGTCGTCTCCGACAATAAAATTAAAAAAATATCAGTGTTGTCGGCCGATGAAAAGCGGGTATTTGAATCTCTTGAGCCGTATCCTGTTCATATCGATGACCTGTCAAGGATGCTGTCAATAGTACCCGGCAAACTATCGAGTATTTTGCTGCAGCTTGAACTCAAAGGCATGGCATTACAATCTGCCGGCAAATTTTTTTCAAAAATAGAAGAAAATGAGTAAGATATAATGACGTTGCTTAAAATTTAAGCGGTGAATCTTGAGTTAATGCCTTGCGAAAGTACCGATACGTCATATTTTATAAACACTAAACACTCTAGAAGCTATCTCAAAATTAGGATTTTCGTTAGAGATCAAGACGAGACCGAGAATCAACCCACAGGCATACTCAAGTATGTCGAGGACTTGAGACGAGGGCTCAACGCCGATATCGGACGAAAAGACTTTTTTGAGATGGCTTCTAGTAAAAATGAGGTAGTATCGTGGCCAAATCTCTTGTCGTCGTGGAATCCCCCACAAAGATCAGAACCATTAAGAAATATCTCGGCAAGCAATATAATGTCGCCGCCACCGTCGGCCATATCAAGGACCTTCCGCCAAAAGAAATCGGAATCAATGTCGAAGAAGGGTTCAAACCCAAGTATACATATATCCCGGGAAAGCAGAAAGTTATCAAATCTTTAAAACAGGCAGCAGAGGATTCAACGGATATTTATCTTGCACCGGACCCGGACCGTGAAGGCGAAGCCATCGCTTGGCACACGGCTGAAATTCTCAAGAAGAAAGGGAGAAGATTTCACAGGGTCCTTTTTCATGAACTGACGCAAAACGCCATTCATGAAGCAATGAAATCACCGAAACAACTCAACCAAAACAAATATGAAGCACAGCAGGCTCGCAGGATATTGGACCGACTTGTGGGATACCAAATCTCTCCTCTGTTATGGCGAAAGGTAAAAGGCGGCCTCAGCGCCGGACGGGTTCAGTCGGTTGCCGTGAGAATTATCTGTGAAAGGGAACGGGCCATTCAGGCCTTTGAACCCGAAGAATACTGGTCCATTACCGCCCATCTTGAAGACAACGCGCCTCCGCCGTTTACGGCGAAACTCGTCAAAAAAAATGAAAAAAAGATCAACATCCCCGATGAAAAAACATCCAATGACATTGTCGAAGAGCTGTCAGAAGAAAAATTCATCGTTGAAAAGATTCAGAAAAAAACAATAAAGAGAAATCCGTCTCCGCCGTTTATTACCAGCAAGCTCCAGCAAGAGGCGATCCGCAAACTGAGATTTTCAGCCAAAAAAACCATGGTGGTGGCCCAACAGCTCTATGAAGGTATAGAGATAGGTCCCGGAGAACCGGAAGGATTGATTACTTACATGCGCACGGATTCCACTCGAATAGCAAAGGAAGCTGCTGTGGAAGCCCTGAATCTCGTCCGGGAAAAGTTTGGGGACGCGTATGCGCCTTCAAGTCCGCGCTTTTTCAAAAATCGTAAAAAAGCGCAAGACGCCCATGAAGCCATACGCCCCACTTCGGTTTTTAATACACCCGAAAAATTAAAACCCTTTCTTTCCCAAGATCAATTTTCTTTATATGAACTCATCTGGAAACGCTTTGTGGCATCGCAGATGAGCCAAGCCCTTATTAATAAGGTTTCCGTTTCCATCGGCGCTGGTTCATACCTTTTTACCGCAAGCGGTTCATCCATGGCCTTTCCCGGTTTCATGGCCCTTTATATGTCTGTTGACGACCAGATCGAGAGGGACAGCCAAAAGAAAAAGGATGATCTTCCCGAACTGAATGAAGGGATGGTTTTAAAACTTAATCAGTTGGAACCGAAACAGCATTTTACCATCCCTCCACCGAGATTCTCAGAGGCATCTTTGGTTAAGGAACTCGAAGAAAACGGTATCGGCAGGCCCAGCACCTATGCCGCTATTTTGTCCACCATTCGAGAAAAAGGGTATGTGGATCTTGTAAAAGGGTATTTTATACCGAATGAACTGGGATTTATTGTTAACGATCTTTTGGTGGAAAGCTTTCCGGATGTCATCGATGTGGAATTCACTGCCAAAATGGAAGATGAGCTTGACCGAATCGAAGCGGCAGAGGTGGATTATTTAGATATTCTGACGCGATTTTACGACGCCTTTAAAAAGGAGCTCAACGCAGCTACAGACGGAATGCTCAGTGTGAAAGGCATCGGTTTCCCCACAGACCTCACCTGCCCCGATTGTAACTCCCGGTTACATATCAAAGTCGGAAAGAACGGACATTTTATCGGGTGCGCCAGATACCCGGAATGTAAATACACACGAAACTATACACGGGATGAAAAGGGGGTCATTCATCCTGTCGAACCGACTTCAGGCAAGATCTCGGACAGAATTTGCGATAAATGCGGCAAACCCATGCTTATCAAAGAAGGAAGATACGGGTCATTCTACGCCTGTTCCGGTTATCCGGACTGTAAAAACACCCAGTCGGCCAATTCAAACAATAGCGGCAAAACAACCGGCGTCCGCTGTCCCGAAAACGGGTGCAGCGGGGAACTTGTTGAACGGTCATCAAAGC
The DNA here is from genome assembly GCA_963778575.1 of uncultured delta proteobacterium. GTDB lineage: Bacteria > Desulfobacterota > Desulfobacteria > Desulfobacterales > UBA11574 > UBA11574. Next base: position 75,622 of record CAVZUV010000007.1, read on the forward strand.
GGGGAAAAATTTTTTACGGCTGCAGTCGCTTCCCGGACTGCACCTTTGCCATATGGGACAAGCCCGTGGCAAAGAAATGCCCCGAATGCGGTGCCGAATTTCTGATGGAAAAAACAACGAAAAAACAGGGAACTTTTTTAGTTTGTCATACCCAAGGCTGCAGTTTCAAGGAAAAGTCTGAGTAAACCGCTACCCGCAAAGCGGGTGGCTTGGATCTTCGGCCATGGGCCGAAAATCCAAAAGCAACTCAGTGCTCTCAACGTTGAACTTGCGACCGGGTGCAAAGCACCCGGTTTATTTGGCAAGAATAAATTTTTTAAGGCTTTCGGATGCCAAACTTTGCCATAGGGTTTTTTCCTCGTGCGGTTCCAGAGTAATGGTGGGCCGTAATCCTTTTTCACCGATAAACTGAAACAGACCCGTAAAATCTGCATTTCCTTTGGCGATGGCCAAATGGCTGTCCTCTTCTCCGCTGTTATCGTGAAGATGAAGCTCCATTATTTTGTCACTCAGCGTTTCCACCCATTCTTTGAGCGGGCTTTTTCCAAAAACATGATGGTGTCCGATATCTAAACAAAATCCGAAAGCATTGGATGGAATCGAATCAAAAATAGCACGGTGCACGTCGGGATTCGTCTCATAAACATTTTCCAGCAAGAGTTTAAAACCGAATCGTTCCGCCAGGCAGACTTGGGATTTCCATGTCGCAACACTGTTGGCCAGCCACTCATTCCAATTTTCTCTATAATGGCGTGGATCATAACCGGTGTGGCAAACCACGTGGATCGGCTTGAAAATAGGAACGATCTCAAAAAACCGATCCAGCCGTTTTCGGGTGGCTGCCAGCAGCATCGTATCAAGCCCACCGGGCACCAAATCCATGAACGGGCCGTGCAAAGTTATTTTTCGTTTGTTTATCTTTAAAATTTCTGCGATGTTTTTAAATTCTTTATCTGATACCGAATCTATGGCATCTGCATCGATGCCAATTTCAGGGTTTATGCCGGACTCCATCACCAAAGGAAGGTAATCATTTTTTAGTTTTAAAAAAGGAACATTCACCTGTACCTTTTCGAGTAATTTTAAAAAATAGCTTCGTTCATCCATCATCTTTTCTCAACAGAAAGCCAAGCCGCCTGAAAAAAGCGTTGAGCTTTTTCAGGTCGGTCTTGAGCGGCTTGATAGCCGAATTTTTATATCATCATAGTGATATATGTTGAATGTCGACGATTAGAAACTACGGCCATTCTTTGGTCCTCCCCTGCCACCGCCGTATCCCCCTCGGCCACCGCCTTGTCCCCCTCGGCCACCACCTTGTCCCCCTCGGCCACCGCCTTGTCCTCCGCGGCCACCGCCGTATCCTCCGCGGCCACCACCTTGTCCTCCTCTACTGCTGCGACTTTCGGTGCGAGGGCGAGCCTCATTCACGTTAAGCGTTCTTCCTTTTAGCTCTTTGCCATTTAGGCCCTCGATTGCAGACTGCCCTTCAGCTTTAGAGGCCATCTCCACGAATCCAAATCCTTTTGATTGACCACTATACTTGTCTTTTATAATAGTGGCGGATTCAACCTGTCCGAATTGTTCCAAAGCCAGCCGCAAGTCATCTTCGGTGACCTCGTACGACAAATTTCCTACATAGATCTTCATTCTAATCTCCTTTTGTAATAAATTGTAAATTTTCACACTGCCGTCATGGCAGGGGACTTCCGGAGCGTCCCTAATATTATACCATTCGTTCGTAATATGATAGGAAATTTATATTATTAGGATGTCCAGGCAGTCTTGGTTAATTTTGTCCGACAAGGCTCCATATCACTTCAATAGGTTACCTTGGCGCGACCCCATTCACTATTTCATTCACTATTTTTACGCTGCAGGACCGAATGATCGGATGAAAAGATCGCGGATTGCCTGCCGGCCGTCATCGGAGAGGTAACGGGTGCCGGTGCCGACAAACGTATCTGAGGTAATCACCGGTGTGTTCTCAACCCACTGGCTGTCCTCCCAGGAAAACCATCCCTTTCGGTCCTGATCATAGACACTCAGCGGCCGGTTAAATAGTTTTGCCAATTCGACCGCCCAACCGGTTCCCCCCTTGACGGTGTTGTCCGCCTGTATCCAGCCGACCGCAATAACATGGTAGCCGTTATTAACCATGTGAAAAATGGACTGGATGACTTTTCGGATCTTATCCGCCCGTGAGTAAGTGCGTTTCATCAGCTTGGACACAATTTCCATGCTGACATCACCCTTTTGCAGCTCTTCACGGTTCAATACCCGGACACCCCGCGTTCGCTCCGCATTGTGCCCTTCAAATGATATGTTCACCTCTTTGATGTGCCAGGCTTCGGCAAGTTTGCCGAATTCCGCCTCAGCCCCTTTGTGGCCGCCACTGTACAGCGTGATTTTTGAAATGTCTGTCATTTTTGTATCTCCCGAGTTTTCCATGACGTTATGCGATATGCAAAAAACACCCCGTCGCAGCTCGGCAGGGTAAGCGGCTAAAGGTAATTCAGCTTTTCCATATTGCAACCCCGGCCGTCATATTTTTTTCAAACCAACCCGCCCTGAATTTTTGCGCCCGGAGTCACACTTAACCGGGTGCAAAGCACCCGGTTTGTTTGGCAATAATCAATCTGTTTTTATCAGCATGCCGTGATCAGGCCCCCTTAGCGTTCTCAATACATCTCGTATTTAACCAGCCTCCCGTCAAGTCCGCCCGCCTTGATCGGCTTTTTCCATGATGCTTTCAGCCCGATATTTTTGATATACTCCCGTTCTCCGAAATAAACAAAGGCGGCCGAGCCTTTGCATTTCTGTTTCAGAAAATCACCGAAATTTTGATAAAACATTTCAAGGTTCTTGTCACCTCCCATCCGAATACCATAAGGCGGATTGGTTACAATGACATGCTTTTCAAGGACAGGCAGCTTTTTGAAGTCCGCCCTTTCAACGCTGACGTTATTTCCGTAATGGAGCCCCATGAGGTTTGTCCGCGCCGCGCTGACAGCCTCTGCGGACACGTCACTACCCGCAATCAGCCCTTTCGGCAGTTCCCGGATGTGTCCGTCGGCCTCTTTTTTTACCTGCTTCCAGATAGTGCCGTCAAAGTCGGGCAAAAATTCAAAACCGAATCGATTCCTGAAAATACCAGCAGGGATATTGCTATATCGCATGAGCGCTTCACACAAAAGGGTTCCCGAACCGCACAAAGGATCATATAAGGGAACAGAACCGTCCCATTCGCTGAATCGGATAATCGCGGCAGCGACGGTTTCTTGCATCGGCGCCGAAACGGTCTCCTCTCTATATCCTCTCCGGTGAAGCGCGCCGCCTGAAGTATCGAGGCTTATTACTGCCTGATCTTTTCTGATATGAAGGTTCAGCAAGATATCCGGATTCCTTACCGACACATCCGGACGCCGGCCGGTTTTTTCTTTGAAGTAGTCGGCAACCGCATCTTTAAGTCGGAGAGCAGCGTACTTTGAATGTGAAATTGCGCTGTCGGAAACGTTACCCGATACGGCAAAGGTATTGCCTTTTGCAAAAAAATCTTCCCACTTGATCTGTTTGGCCATCTGATACAGCATATCGTTATCAGGACAAGCAAATGATATTAACGGTGCAAGGCACCGTGAAAGAAGCCTGGTCAGATAATTAATTCGATACAGCGTTGATTTGTCCGCCTTGAAATGAATTCCGCTGAATTCCGGCCGGACATCTTCGGCGCCGAGTTCAGATAACTCCTCCGCGCCGGCTTCTTTTAAACTGTCGGCGACCTGGGTAAAATAACGGCAATCCTTCTGATACTGATATACCGCCGCTTGCCGCTTATCTCTTCTAAGGCGTTTAACCCCATCGGCTGATGCTCTCATAATAAGTTCATTTTAAATCTCTATCTCATGCTTTCTTTGAACGAGAGGAATTCTTTCACCAATAAGAAGTAAATACTTGCTGCCTATCTCAGCCGTTAAGTCAGATACTGTATTTACTGTTTTTGCAGAGCCTATTGCATAAACCTTGCTGATGATTGCTGCGGATTTAGAAAATAGATTTGAAAGGTACTTAGCAAGTAAATTTATTTTTATCTCACATATTATCAATCAATTGTCAATGTTTAAAAGTGATTAATCGCTTATGGGAAAGATGGCGTTAAAGATGAGACTTTTGGATCTGGTTCGTCACGTAATTCTGACATTGCAGATTTAATGTAAAAATATAAATTTTAAACGAAATTTAAAATGTTCAATTCAGGGATAAGAAAAAGCTTGACAACAACCCTAAGTACAGTTAGATAGAAGATTCTTAATTATATACGTAGGTCATGATGAAAAATATTTCAGCCATTAACATCCTTATTAGCCTTATTATTAACCTCGTAGTAGGTGTACTTATCTGCTGCGAGGCAAGGGGTTGATAATGGCCTGATTTTCCGACCAAGCCAAAAAAACAAAAACCGTTATCAGCCCCGAAAGCTGATAACGGTTTTTTTTTTAAGGAGACAAAGCCTATGAAAAGCGACCTGGTCAAAAAAGGGGTGGAACGGGCGCCCCACCGTTCATTATTTAAAGCCATGGGATACACCGATGCCGAAATCAACAGACCGCTCATCGGCATCGCCAATTCCGCCAATGCGGTAATCCCCGGCCATATCCACCTGGACAAGATTGTCGAAGCCGTCAAGGCAGGGGTCTATATGGCGGGCGGGACCCCCATCGAATTCGGCGTCATCGGGGTTTGCGATGGCATTGCCATGAACCATGTAGGGATGAAATATTCCCTGGCAAGCCGTGAGCTGATCGCCGACTCCATCGAAGTCATGGCCGTCGCCCATGCCTTTGATGCCCTGGTTCTGGTTCCCAACTGCGACAAAATTATCCCGGGAATGTTGATGGCAGCCGCACGTCTCGACCTGCCGGCCATCGTCATCAGCGGCGGCCCCATGCTGGCCGGCAAACATCCGGAAAAAATCGGCGGCGCTGACGAAATCGATCTGATTACGGTGTTCGAATCTGTGGGTGCCGTACTCTCAGGCGATATGACCGAAGATCAGCTTTGCCGGATTGAAGATGCCGCCTGTCCCACCTGTGGATCCTGTGCCGGCATGTTCACTGCAAATTCAATGAACTGCTTGACCGAAGCCGTCGGCATGGGTCTTCCGGGAAACGGTACCATCCCTGCGGTCATGTCCGCCCGTATCCGCCTGGCCAAGGAAGCGGGCATGAAAATCATCGAGCTTTTGGAAAAAGATATCACGCCGTCAAAAATTATGACCGAACAGGCGTTTCAGAATGCCCTGGTCGTGGATATGGCCCTTGGATGTTCCACCAACACCGTGCTTCACCTTCCTGCTCTGGCAAGGGAAGCAAACGTATCTATCGATCTTGATCAGATCAACGAAATCAGTAAAGCCACGCCCCATCTGTGTTCCCTGAGTCCCGCCGGACCGCACCATCTTGAAGACCTGAACCGCGCGGGCGGCATTCAAGCGCTCATGAAAGAACTGTCCGGCACCGGCCGCATTAAAACGAACTGCCTCACCGTTACCGGCAAAACCGTGGGAGAAAATATAAAACACTCAAGCGTCATGGATAGCACGGTGATTCGATCCACCACCAGTCCTTACCATCAAGAAGGCGGTCTTGCGGTTCTTTTCGGAAACCTTGCCCCTGAGGGCGGCGTGGTAAAACAGTCTGCTGTTTCGGATGAGATGCTGCGTCATGAAGGCCCGGCCCGGGTATTTAATTCCGAGGAAGAGGCCACCCAATCCATCATGGGCGGCAAAATAAAAAAAGGCGATGTTATCGTGATTCGGTATGAAGGACCCATGGGCGGCCCGGGTATGCGGGAAATGCTGACACCAACGTCAGCCATCGCCGGCATGAAGCTGGACGCGCATGTGGCGCTGGTAACGGACGGCCGTTTTTCAGGAGGGACCCGGGGCGCGGCCATCGGGCATATTTCCCCGGAAGCCATGCAAAAAGGACCCATTGCCATCGTTAAGGACGGCGATTTGATTGTCATCGATATTCCGGCCAAAACATTGACCCTCAAAGTGCCGGACAGCGAAATTAAGGACCGGTTGTCCAAATGGTCTCCCCCGACTCCCAAAATAACCCATGGATACATGGCCCGATATGCAAAAATGGTTTCATCTGCCAGTGAGGGGGCGGTCGTTCGGTAAAAAAGCGCTTTGCGGCAGATATTAACATTTAATCGAGAAAAGGAAGGAAGAAACATGAAACTCACAGGCGCACAAATTATGATGAAGGTTTTAAAAGAAGAGGGGGTCGATACGATTTTTGGATATCCGGGTGGCGCTGTCATCGACATCTATGACGAACTTGAAAAATCAGACATCCGCCATATTCTTGTTCGTCAAGAGGCCTGTGCCGTCCATGCCGCCGACGGTTATGCCAGGGCCGGCAGTCGGGTGGGCGTGTGCCTGGTAACATCCGGACCCGGTGCGACCAACACCGTCAGCGGCATTGCATCCGCATACATGGATTCCATTCCTGTCGTCATATTTACCGGTCAGGTTCCGACGCATCTTATCGGCAACGACGCCTTTCAGGAAGTCGACACCGTAGGAATTACGCGACCGTGCACCAAACACAACTATCTTGTTAAACGAACCGAAGATCTCGCGAGAATTATCAAGGAAGCCTTCATGATTGCGAAATCGGGCCGGCCGGGACCTGTTCTGATCGATATCCCGAAGAATGTCGGCGTCACCGCCGTTGACTACAAGCCGGTTAAAAAAGTCAATCTAAAGTCCTATAATCCAACATACAGCCCCAATGTAAAACAGCTTCACAAGGTTGTGGAATTGATTAAAAATACGAACAAACCCATGATTTTCGCCGGCGGCGGCGTCATTCTTTCGGGAGCTGCCAAGGAGTTGACGGAGCTTGCCCGCAAAACCCAGATCCCCGTGACCACCTCCCTGATGGGGCTCGGCGGATTCCCGGGGACAGATCCTCTCTGGCTCGGTATGATCGGCATGCACGGAACGTATCGCGCCAACATGTGCACCGGCGAGTGTGACCTGCTGATCGGTATCGGGGTTCGATTTGACGACCGTGTTACCGGAAAAACAGATGCTTTTGCAGCCAATGCCAAAATTGTTCATATTGATATCGATCCCACATCCATCCGCAAAAACATCCCGGTTACCGCTCCCGTTGTCGGAGACTGTAAAATCACCCTGGCCAAACTGAACCAACTGTTGAATAAGGAAGACTTGGGAAATTTGAAGAAAAAACGGAAGAAATGGCTTGATCAGATTCAACGCTGGATAGATACTCAGCCCCTCGCCTATAAACAGAAAGACATCATCAAACCCCAATATGTGGTAGAAACGCTCTATAAACTAACCAAAGGCAAAGCCATTATCACCACCGAAGTCGGTCAAAATCAAATGTGGGCTGCACAATATTACCATTTTGACCAACCCAACCATTTTATTACCTCCGGCGGCTTAGGGTGCATGGGGTTTGGCTTGCCGGCAGCCATCGGCGCACAACTCGCCTGTCCGGATAAGCTTGTGGTCGATGTTGCAGGCGACGGCAGTATTCAGATGAACATCCAGGAAATGACCACTGCAGTTCAGTGCGGTCTTCCCATAAAAATTGTCATTCTCAACAACGGGTATCTGGGCATGGTCAGGCAGTGGCAGCAGCTTTTTTTCAATAAGTGTTATGCCGCCACCTGTTTGGATTGCGCGCCGGATTTCGTTAAGCTTGCCGAAGCTTACGGCGCAGAGGGCTTAAGAGCCACAAAGCCCGAAGAAGTCGAAACAGTTTTGAAAAAAGGACTTGCTTCAAAAAATCCGGTGATCATGGATTTCAGGGTCGACAGGGAAGAGTGCGTTTACCCGATGGTTCCTGCCGGCGCGCCGGTGACCGAAATGCTTCTCGTTTAAATTATTCAACGCTGCTGCCAAAGAAAAGGATAAAAACCATGATAGAAGAAAAACATATACTTTCGATTCTGGTGGATAATGAGCCCGGTGTTCTTTCAAGAATCTCAGGATTGTTCAGTGGAAGAGGATTTAACATTGAAAGCCTGTGTGTTGCGGAAACCATGGACCCGCAGGTATCGAGAGTGACATTGGTCACAAATGGGAACCCTCCGGTAATTGAACAAATCGAAAAACAACTGAACAAACTCATCAATGTGATCAAGGTTCACGATCTCACCGGAAAGGAATATGTCAAGAGGGAGATGGCCCTCATAAAAGTGGTCGCAAAATCGGAACATCGTGCCGAAATCCTCAGAACAGTGGATATTTTCAGGTGCAAAGTGGTTGACGTCAGCCCCGAGCATTACACCATTGAGGTCACGGGTGACGAGGAAAAAATGCAGGCAATTTTAAACCTGCTGAAACCCATCGGAATCAAGGAAATCGCCCGGACGGGAATGATAGCCCTTTTCAGAAATTCGAAATAAAAGGAGAATAACATGGCCAAAATCAATTTCGGCGGAATAGAAGAAGAAGTTATTACGTCTGATGAATTTCCTCTGAGAAAAGCCAAGGAAGTCCTCAAAAACGAAACCGTCGCCGTCCTCGGATATGGTGTTCAGGGTCCGGGACAAGCGCTGAACATGAAAGACAACGGCATCAACGTCATCGTCGGCCAGCGCGAAAACAGCAATTCCTGGGACCGTGCCGTTGAAGACGGTTTTATTCCCGGTAAAACCCTTTTTCCCCTTGAAGAAGCGGCCCGAAAAGGAACCGTTATTCAATTTCTACTTTCAGACGCCGGTCAGGTGGCCGCCTGGCCGACCATCAAAAAATGCCTCGGCGATGGAGACGCGCTCTATTTTTCTCACGGCTTCTCAATTGTCTATAAAGAGCAGACCGGTATTGTTCCCCCTGAAAACATCGATGTGATCCTGGTGGCTCCAAAAGGATCCGGCCGAACCGTTCGAACCAACTTTCTGGACGGCAGTGGGATCAACTCGAGTTTTGCAATATTTAAAGACTACACCGGACACGCCAAAGAAAGAACCTTGGCACTGGGAATTGCCATCGGTTCGGGTTATCTGTTCCCCACCACTTTCCAAAATGAAGTTTACAGCGATCTCACGGGGGAAAGGGGTGTTTTGATGGGTTGCCTGGCCGGTGTGATGGAGGCCCAATACAACCTTTTGCGAAAGCACGGCCATACGCCAAGCGAAGCCTTTAACGAAACCGTTGAAGAACTGACCCAGAGCCTGATTCGCCTTGTGGCGCAAAACGGTATGGACTGGATGTATGCGAACTGCAGTACCACTGCCCAGCGTGGCGCCCTGGACTGGAAACCTAAGTTTCGTGATGCGGTGGGTCCGCTATTTGACGAACTGTATGAAAAAGTGGTGTCCGGGGTGGAAACCAAAAGAGTTTTGGAAGCCAACAGTACTCCGGACTATCGCGAAAAGCTTCAAAAAGAACTGGATGAGATCAAAAACTCTGAAATGTGGTTAGCCGGCGCTGCGGTACGGGCTTTGAGACCTGAAAACAGATAGAGGAGTAAACATTATGGAACCGATATTGCTGTATGACACCACCTTAAGAGACGGAACGCAAGGGGAAAGCATCAGTTTCAGCGCCAAGGAAAAAATCCAGATTGCAAAAAGACTGGACGACTTCGGCATCCATTATATCGAGGGGGGGTGGCCGGGCTCAAATCCCAGAGATATGGAATTTTTCGACCTGGCACAGAAGACTAAATTTGAAAATGCCCGCATAACAGCATTCGGCTCTACGCGAAAACCCCGTATCGATACTTCTGATGATCCGAATCTAAAAGCACTGCTGAAAGCCAAAACCCCTTCGGTAACCATCTTCGGAAAGACATGGGATTTACATGTCCAAAAGGTCATGAGCAATACGCTCGAAGAGAACCTGGCCATGATCGGTGAATCTGTCGAATATCTAAAAAGCGCGGATCGGGAAGTTATCTATGATGCCGAACACTTTTTTGACGGATATAAGGCGAATCCGAGTTATGCATTAAAAACTCTCATTGCCGCAATGAATGCCGGCGCCGAATTTATTGTGCTGTGCGACACTAACGGCGGAACCCTTCCCGTTGAAATTAAATCGATCATTGAAACGGTGCAAAAAGGGCTCTCAGCGGAATACAACACGAATAAGGATTCGTTGCCGGTTAAGATCGGAATTCATACGCACAATGACAGCGGTTTGGCGGTGGCCAACACCATTCAAGCCGTTCAATCAGGTGCTGTAATGGTTCAAGGAACCATTAATGGATATGGAGAAAGATGCGGAAACGCCGACTTGACCTCAATCATGCCCATTCTCCGATTTAAGATGAACCGGCCGTGTGTTTCTGCTGAAAATATGGAAAAACTCAGATCGCTTTCACGGTTTGTCAGCGAAACCGCCAATATGATTCCTTTGAAAACTCGTCCGTTTGTCGGAGAAAGCGCCTTTGCTCACAAAGGCGGAATTCATGTCAGTGCCATCATGAAAGTCTCAAAAGCTTATGAACATATGACGCCGGCGCTTGTTGGAAACCGTCGTCGCGTGCTGGTTTCGGATCTTTCCGGAAAAAGCAATATCGAATACAAAGCCAAAGAACTTGGGATCGAGCTGGGTAACAACGGCTACGACAGCCGTAAAATTGTCACTGAAATAAAAAAAATGGAACAGGAAGGATACCAGTTTGATACGGCGAACGGGTCGTTTAAAATCCTGCTCGAAAAATTTACCGAACAGTTTGAGCCGCTGTTTGATTTAAAATCTTTCCGGGTGACCATAGAAAAAGATGCCGACCGGCCCTGTTCGGCCCATGCCACCATCAAGATATCGGTGAGAGGACAGGATGAAATCACCGCCGCTGAAGGAGATGGCCCGGTGAGCGCCCTGGATAACGCCCTGCGCAAGGCGCTTGACAAATTCTATCCGGATCTGGATGCCATGCGCCTGATCGATTTTAAAGTCCGCGTCATTGACGGGCGTCAGGGAACAGCCGCAAGGGTCCGCGTGTCCATCGAGTCTCGGGATCATGATCATATCTGGAGCACCATCGGTGTTTCCGAAGATATTATTGAAGCAAGCTGGCAAGCCCTTGCCGACAGCTTCCAATATAAACTTGCAATGGGAAAGGTATAAAATTTTGAAAAAAAGAGAGGAAATCAACGCCGCAGGACATTTTTTCTATTCTGTCCTGCGGCCGATGCTCGTTCGCATTTTGCCCGTTGTTAAAAAAATACAAATTTATTATCAACTGAATATCCACGAACAGGAGCAAAATCATGGAAGAACGAGTCATTATTTTTGATACAACGCTAAGAGACGGCGAGCAATCTCCCGGCGCCAGTATGAACGCCGCGGAAAAGCTTCGACTGGCCACGCAATTGGAAAAGCTCGGCGTCGATGTACTGGAAGCCGGGTTTCCGGCCGCCTCCGAAGGAGATTTTGATGCGGTATCCAAGATTGCCGGAAAACTTAAAAAAACGGAAGTCGCCGCCCTGGCGCGAACCTCCAAGAACGATATCGACCGGGCCTGGGGCGCCATTCAGCATGCCGCAACACCAAGGATTCACACCTTCCTGGCGACATCAGACATCCATATGCATTACAAACTCAATATGACCCGGGAACAGGTTCTCAAAACCGCTTCAGAATCCGTAAAATATGCCAAGAGCTTTACGGACAATATCGAGTTTTCCGCAGAAGATGCTTCGCGAAGCGACCGGGATTTTCTCTGCAAGGTGTTTGAGACTGCCATCGGGGCCGGTGCCACGACCATCAATATCCCGGACACCGTGGGATACGCCATCCCCATGGAATTCGCAGATCTGGTGAAATATGTCATAGACCATACGCCCAACATCCATAAGGCCGTCGTCAGCGTCCACTGCCACAATGATCTGGGGCTAGCCACCGCCAATACCCTTGCCGCCATCAACAACGGCGCGAGACAGGCGGAAGTCACGATCAACGGCATCGGCGAACGCGCGGGAAACACCTCTCTGGAAGAAGTCGTTATGTCGCTTCATACCAGGCCCAATTATCTGCCATTTTCATCCAACATCCGGACGGAGCAGATTTATCCCACCAGCCGGCTGGTCAGCATGATCACCGGTATTATTGTCCAGCCCAACAAGGCCATTGTGGGTGCCAATGCATTTGCTCACGAAGCGGGAATTCATCAGGACGGCGTTCTGAAAAATCCCATGACATATGAGATCATGAAGCCCGACACCGTCGGGATCAGTGCGAGCAAGTTGATTCTGGGAAAACACTCCGGAAGACATGCGCTGCGCTCTCACTTAAAAGAAATGGGGTACGATCTTTCCGACGAAGAGTTAAAACTTGTTTTTAAAAAATTCAAGGAACTGGCCGATAAAAAGAAGCACGTTGTTGATGAGGATCTGGAAGTGATTATTACGGAAGGCATCTTAAGGACCGCGGACATTTTCCAGCTGGAATATCTGCATGTCACCAGCGGTACGACCGTCATTCCCATGGCAACCGTCAGACTTTTAATCAATGAAAGGCCTGTTCAGGGTACGGGATATGGAAACGGCCCCATCGATGCGGCGTATGACTGTATTGCCAAACTGGCGGGAACAGAATCCGAACTCATGAGATTTTCCATCAGCGCCATTACCAGCGGCACGGATGCCCAGGGCGAGGTTACGGTACGGTTGAAGGAAAACGGCCTGGTGGCACTGGGCCGCGGGGCGGACCCGGACATCATCACTGCCAGTGTGAAGGCTTACATCAACGGGCTCAACCGTCTTGAATACTTGAAAGCCAATCCAATAAAGGCCACCGCCTAATTTAAGGTGATTGTTTTCTCAAAAACTGAAGGGGCATACTAAGCCCCTTCAGTTTTCCACCTAAATACCTTTTTAAGATAACCGTTTTAAATCTCAATTGTGCCGATGACATCCGCGATGTCCGTAATATTTCGTTGCATCAGGAATGCCTCAATGCCGTCGATGATATCGATGGTTGCATGAGGATTGATAAAATTGGCGGTTCCCACCTGAACGGCCGTTGCGCCGGCAATCAAAAATTCCAGCGCATCCTTTGCCGTCATTATGCCGCCGATGCCGATCACCGGAACCTGGACGGTTTGTACCACTTGCCAGACCATGCGCAATGCCACCGGCTTTATCGCAGGTCCGGAAAGGCCGCCGGTAATATTGGCCAGCTTTGGACGCCGGGTTTCAATATTTATGGCCATGCCGGTAATGGTATTGATCAATGAAATCGAATCCGAACCCTCCCCTTCTGCGGCTTTTGCAATCTCTGTAATATCGGTGACATTGGGAGAAAGCTTGACCATCAACGGTCTATTGGTCTGTTTTCTGATCGCCTTCACAACTTCTGCCGCAGATTCAGGATAAGCGCCAAAAGCAATTCCGCCGGATTTTACATTGGGACATGAAATATTGACCTCGACGCCCGAGACCACATCAATGTCTTCCAGGCGGGCGGCCAGTTCGGCATATTCAGTAATGCTTTTACCGTAAATATTGATGAATACCGGTGTATTGAGCCTCCTTAAAAACGGCACCTTTTCTTCAATAAATGCCGCCAATCCGACGTTTTCAAGACCGATAGCGTTCAACATTCCGCAGGGCGTTTCAACGATCCTTTGCGGCGGATTTCCTTTGGAAGGTTCAAGGGACAAACCTTTGACAACAATCGCTCCGAGGCGATTTAAATCAACAAGGGCTTCATACTCTTTTGCATATCCGAAAGTGCCGGATGCCGTCATCACAGGATTGCTGATCTCTATCCCGCCGATATTCACACGCATGATTGGTTTTTTCGAGGTCATATTAAAAATCCATTCAAGTAAAACATCCTTTCAAACATTACTCTCAGGGATAATTTTCTAAAGACACTCATCAGTTTTCATTCAAGACTTATTTATAAAATAAATATTGATAGATTACAAGGATCTGTTTTAACATTCCGTTTCAACCTATTGGTGCTTGAACGGAAAGTTATGCTTAGGCAAAATCCGAGTATCGAATATCGAAATTCGAAACAAATCCGAATTTTCAATGACAAAATGACCGAAACTAATACGTTGAATGTCCGAATTGTTGGCGTCGCTTCGGTGGAGACCAATGTTTTTGTCATTTGAACTTTTTTGTCATTGTTTCGTATTTCGAATTTTTGACCAAAAACTAAAGTCTTCGATTAATTGCTATTGAACAGGGCAAACAGTCCCCGAGGTGATCTTATGAAAAAAATTCTTGGCATTATCGGTTCGCCGCGAAAACTTGGTAATTGTGAAATCATGGTTAAGGAAATCAGCAGTCAACTGACCATTCCCCATGAGTTGAATCTTTTGCGGCTTCAGGATTTCAACATCCTTCCCTGCAGGGGGTGCTACAACTGCCTTTTCAAAACCGAACACTGTATTCTCGAAGATGATTTAAATATGGTAATTCAGGCCATGGCAGAGGCCGATGCCTACATCGTATCTGCACCGACTTATTTTCTGGGAATCAATGCATCCCTTAAAATGCTTACTCGACAGAGGCTTATCTTTTTACGCTCATATGGATAATCTGTGGGGCAAACCGGCGGTTGGAGTGGCCATCGCCGGCATTGAAGGAAAGGAAGGATACAGCCGGTTGGTGATTCAAAGTTTTATTAAAAATGATTTTCGCAGATGACAAAAATACCCGCGTGGTATACGGCGCCTTGCCCGGAGAGGTTTTTATCAATGAAAAAAACAAACGGAAGCGGCTTTCAAACTGGCATCGGCGCTTTTTGGGTCCAAAGTAGAGACAACAGGCCCTTGCTGCCCTCATTGCGGTGGGGATACGTTTCGTTTTATGGACCATCATCGCAGTCCAATGCATGCTGTGCAGCAATGCCGGGTCCATGAAAGTAGAATCAGGATCCCTTTCCTTTAACATCGACAAAAGCGACCACGAATTTTTTTTCCAGTAGAGAAGATGCGCTCAAGCACAAGGAATGGTTGCTAGGAATGAAATCCCGCTTTATCCAACACAAGAAATCTCTTAAAGAGATTACGCAAACCTATCTGAAGCAGGGAACCTGGATAAAACCCCCGGTGAAGGAAATAGGAAAGAGAAAAGAGGTGACTGCAAACAGACACAAGTTTAATTAGAAGTTAAGAAGGCTAGAAGTTTACCCGCCTTTGGCGGCGCCGGTCCGAAGGATTCCGGACTCTTACGGAGAGGCGACCAGGGATCAGAAGTTCGGAGACTCAAAGACACGCCAACCTTCTTACATTCTCACCTTCTTTCTCTTGCATCTTCTAACTTTCCTCTTTTCTATTTTCTGTTTTCTTTGAAGTTCCAGGTTACTTAGCTACTCTCTCGGCCAGATCCAAAAAGGCCCGGGTCACCGCGGCATTTGCATATTTTTCCTGGAATGAGATGCCGTTGTCTCCGCAAGACACAATATTGGGATCAAACGGAATTTTGCCCAAAAATTCAATGCCCGCCGAATCTGCGGTTTTCTTGCCACCGCCGGACCCGAATAGATCCACCACTTTATTGCAATGCGGACAGGTAAAGCCGCTCATGTTCTCAATGAGACCCAAGATATCCATTTTCACGGTCCTGCAAAAACTGATGGATTTTCGGACATCCGCCAGGGAAACCTCTTGAGGCGTCGTCACAATGATGGCTTTGGCATCACGAATGGTCTGAGCGACGGTCAATGGTTCATCACCGGTCCCCGGAGGCGAATCGATAATCAAAAAGTCGAGAGGACCCCACTCCACTTCGCCGATAAACTGGCGTATAGCGGAGTATTTGAGCGGACCCCGCCAGATGATGGCGTCGTCTTTGCTGGCAATCAGGGATTCAATGGATACCACTTTCAAGTTCTCCGAATACCGCATGGGATTCAGTTTGTTGTTTTGACTCAACTCCAGCATCCCCGTTAAACCGAGCATCCTCGGTACGTCAGGACCGTGCAAGTCGACATCCATAATCCCGACCATAAAGCCTTTTTTTGCAAGGGCCATGGCCAAATTGACAGCGGTGCTGGTTTTTCCGACACCCCCTTTCCCGCTCAGAACAACATATTTGTTTTTAATCTTTTTCAAGGAGGCATCAACAGCAATATCCTCTTTGGTCGGCGCCTGTTTATTCTTTTGGGCAGCATCTACGTTTTCATGAATTTGTACCATAGCTATTAGCTCCTGCATCGATAAAAATTTTCATTATGACATTTGGGACAGCTTTGAGGCCTTCCCGTGCCCCACGGTTCCACCCACCTGTGCGTGCAATCACGGCACATGAAGGTCCGTAGGTCATCGACGATTTTGTAATTTCCGCCTTCAACATTGATGGCTTTTCCGTTGATCAGGGCATCTGCAACCACTTTTCGTGCCTGTTGGATAATCCGTCCGAAAGTCGCCCTTGAAACATTCATGTGACGCCCGGCATCTTCATGAGACATGCCGATAAGATCGGCAAGCCGTATTGCCTCGCGCTCATCCACGGTTAGGCATACCTCGGAAAGATCCCGCATGGGAATGCCTCTGGGCTTGAAATAGTCGATCTGCGGATTGAACGAGACCATTCGATGTTTTTTGGGTCGCGCCATAAAAAATCCTTCAGGTTAAAATATGAGTATATACTCGATATCAAATTAAGAATTTTCATTGGTATTGTCAAGGATTTAGTTTTCATCTGATTGACAATCACCGCCGGCATGGTATTCTTATACACAATGCGAAACCGCAGGAAAACACGCCCACTCAACATATCACTTTTTATGGAGAACTTAATGATGATTGAAGTGAAACCCATTAAAGACATGAAAGATTTTAAAAAAATACCCGAAATTCAAAAAAGCGCCTGGGGATTTTCAGATCGTGACATCGAACCCCATCAATTGATGACAAGAGTTCAAAAATACGGAGGTCTGGTTCAAGGGCTCTACCTCAACGGCGAATTGGCCGGTTTTACCTATGCTATCCTTGCCAAATGGCAAGGAAAATATTTTATTTATTCTCACATGACCGGGGTCAGGAAAGAAGAACAGAAAAAAGGATTTGGATTTTTGCTTAAAAAAGCGCAAAGAGAAGAAGTATTAAACATGGGTTACGATGTGATTCGCTGGAATTTTGATCCCCTCGAATCCATGAATGCCTTTTTCAATATTCACAGACTCGGCATCATCAGTGTCGAATACGAAAAAGACATTTATGGCACAGGAGAAAGCGGACTTCACAAAGGTCTCCCAACAGACAGACTCATTGCAACCTGGAACCTGAATTCAGATCACGTGATCGACAAAATGCACGGAAAAGATCTTCCGATTATAGAGCAGGTTCCCGAGAAGAACCCGGAGGATTTTTCTCAACAAACAGCCTATATCGAGATCCCGAGGGATATACGGTCACTGAAAAAGACGGATATCGACGAAGCCGTTCGATGGCGTATGAAAACGCGCCGCCTTTTTGAAGCGGCATTTCAAAACGGCTATATTGCGACGGATATCGTGTTTTCAAAGGATAAAAAAAGGATATTCTATAAACTCTATAAATCAAAAATGGATAAGAGATAAGTGAAAAGAATAAAACAAATCGATTCCGTGGAAATGTTTATCGCCAGACTGCCGCTTGTCACTTCCTTTGAAACCAGCTTTTCCGTGCAAACCCTCAAGGAGGCCTTGTTATTAAAAATCGTTTCAGATGATCTTTGGGGGTGGGGAGAGTGTGTAACGTCTCCGGATCCTTACTACGGCTATGAAACCAATAAAACCGCATTTCATATCATACAAGATTTTCTTATTCCTATTCTGTCCAATATGAAGAATTTTACCGTTGAAGAGGTCCTCGAAAGTTTTGAGAGAATCAGGGGTCACCAGATGGCCAAGGCGGCTGTAGAAAATGCCCTTCTGGATCTTGTGGCCAGACAATGTCAAATTCCTCTTTTTGAACTCATCGGCGGAAAAAATAAAAAAATCATGTCCGGAATCAGTATCGGGATCAGGAAAAACATGAACGATCTTCTCAAAACCATACAAACTGCATGCGATAAAAAATACCACAGAATAAAGCTGAAAATTAAAAAAAATAAGGATATAGAGATCCTGAAAAAGGTGAGAAGCGCATTCCCGAGTATTAAGCTCATGGCTGATGCCAACAGTGATTATACGCTTGAAGATATGCCTATTTTAAAAAGGCTGGATGAATTTAATCTAATGATGATCGAACAGCCGTTGAATTATGATGACATCTATTTTCACGCATTGCTTCAAAACCGGATACAAACGCCGATCTGTCTTGATGAATCCATAAAGAATCTGAATGATGCAAAGACAGCAGCCGAACTTGGAAGCTGTAAAATCATCAATATTAAACAGGGTCGTGTGGGAGGCATGCTAAATGCCCAAAAAATTCAGGCCTATTGCCTGAACAGCGGCATCAAGACCTGGTCGGGGGGAATGCTTGAAACCGGAATCGGCAGGGCGTTCAATCTTCATCTTCAAACATTGCCGGGTTTTGTTCTTCCGGGTGACACCTCTGAAACGTCGCGGTATTTTGCTGAAGATATCGTGGACAAACCTGTCATCCTGCAACCGGATGGTTTTATTGAAATTCCCATTGGAACAGGAATCGGCGTCGATGTCCTCCCTGAAAGGCTTGAAAGATATAAAATTTTTTCAAAAAAAATCCTTTAAGACCGCGCTTCATGTGAAAGGTCTGTCACATCGAAATAGATCTTGACATTTTTGTTAAAATCATATTATTTTAAAACCTTTTTATCGATATTGTTGACCTATAGCGGTCTCAAATGAGTTATGGGTTGTACGGTTCAAGGTTCGATATGAACTTTGAACCCTGAACCTGAAACCGAACATTTAATACATAAG
>CAVZUV010000008.1:0-170562 GCA_963778575.1 uncultured delta proteobacterium
TGATCCGAGGCAGGATCAGGTGGTGCTGGGGGCAGATGGATTTCGGATTCTGGTAGGCTGCTCCGGCAAATGCAACAAGGTATTTCCTCAAATCGCGCATCAATACAATTTCGTCGATCATCCCGTTTTTGCACAAAACAGCGGCCTTGATTTCTCGTGGTATTCTTTTGCCAGTTGATTCATCTTTTCGATGATCGGCTCCAAAGGCCTTCCCGCCTCTTTTTCCTTGACCAGCCTACGGGAGTAAGTGGCCACCGCAGCGGTCTCTCCGTGCATGACATATATTTCGGAGGCGACGGTTCCGATGGTAAAGGCATTATGCCGGTTGGCAGTGGGGCCGCCCATGAGATAGTGGGCGGATGCCGTTCCTTTTCTGAGCAACAGCAGCAGCATAGGGATGTCTGTCTGCTGGATGGAGTAGACCAGTCCCTGGGCCAGCCCCAATAATTCCGCTTTTTCGGCGGCGTCCCCCACATCCAGTCCGGAGCTGTCCTGGAGCCAGATGATGGGAATCCGGTCTCTGCCGCACAGCGTCACGAACTCATTCATCTTTATCAACCCCTGGCGGTAGAGCTTTCCGCCCAAACCCGGGTAGTCGGCGTACTCCGGATAATTCCTTCCAAGATATTCCTGCCGGTTACCGATGCATGCCAATAAGAATCCGTCGATTTTGCATAATCCCGCATACACTTCAGGGCCGTAATCCGGACGAAATTCCATGTGTTCGCTGCCATCCACCAGCCGGGACAGAACCTCTTCAAAATCATACACCCTTTTGGGATTTAAGGGTATCAAACGGTACAGGTCGTCCATGGGGAATGCGGGTTCTTTGGGTTCGGCAACCCGGAAAAATTTAGGAGCGTATGCCGGCATATCTTTCATATAATTCTTGAGCCCGTCCAGCACACCGGTTTCATCTTCAAAGACATATCTGAAAAAGCCGGTTTCATTATAGTGGACATTCACCGAACCCGGGGGTTTGGCCTTGAATTGTTTTGCTTTTTCGATGATTTCTTCTGCAGCCTCTAAATCAAAGGCTCCTTTGGGTGCCATTCCGCTGACGATGCCGATTCCGCCCACGGCAATATTGCAGTCTTTGTGGGCAAAGAGGATGGTGGGACTGATGCTCTGGTATCCGCCGCCGGCGGGGTTTGTGCCGTAAATGCCGGCAAGCACCGGAATTCCCATCATTTCCAACTCGGCATGCCTGAAAAACGGTGTTCCGGCCCCGCGACGATTGGCGTAGAATTTTTCCTGTTCGGTCAATTTGGCGCCGCTGCAGTTGACCAGCCAGACCAAAGGGATATTCAGACGCTTGGACAGATCGGTCACCCGAAGAATATTTTCAGACTGTCCCGGAAGCCAGGCACCGGCCATGACCTTGTTGTCAAAACCGATAATCACGGCCCATTTACCGGAAATCTTTCCGATGCCGTCGATGACATTGGTGGTTCCTTCCACATTGTTCATTGGGTTGTAAAGGGTATGCAAGGGGCGCCAGGTCCCCGGATCGACAAGGTATTCAAGTCGCTGCCACACCGTCATCTGACCCCTGGCATTGATCTTTTCTTCAGAAAAACCCGCCAGTTTCACCTGATCCACTTCTTCTTGTATTTCATCTTCGGCTTTTTGGATGCCGGCGAGATTCGCTTCGGTACTCTTAATCCGCCCCTTTTTCAATGCATGGCCGAATGTCGTCATTTTTTCAAAATAGGGTCTCATGGTTTAAACCTCGATATGCTTTTTGTCGATAATGGCTAAAATATCGTTTTCCGTTACGTCATCCCCTTCTTTGACGCTGACTTTTTTAACCACACCGCTACAGGGGACAAATATGGGAGTTTCCATCTTCATGGCCTCAATTACCAGAATTTCCTCGTCTTCTTCCACTGTATCTCCCGGCTTTATCTTCAGTTGAAATACCTTCCCGTCAAGTGGCGCCAAGATTTTCTGTGTCATCGTCAGCCTCCGTTTTAAAAGGATACATTCACAAAAATATAGGATTTTTCAATATTTTTTAAAGATAGTATTTGAAGTTGATTGTCAAATCAAGTATGTTTTAATCTGTTAGTTTCATTGGCTAAAATTATTTATATATAGATTGATCATTATGGAACCCATAAAAATCGGTATT
Organism: uncultured delta proteobacterium; assembly: GCA_963778575.1. Classification (GTDB taxonomy): domain Bacteria; phylum Desulfobacterota; class Desulfobacteria; order Desulfobacterales; family UBA11574; genus UBA11574. The sequence continues at coordinate 2,135 of CAVZUV010000008.1, forward strand.
ATCGGTGTCGGCAACTGTGCAAGTTCGCTTCTGCAGGGAATTATTTACTACCGAGAAAAAGGCCGGGATAACGCCGTCGGCATTTTGAACTGGTCGATCAACGGCTACATGCCTTATGACATAAAAGTTGTTTCGGCATTTGACATTGATCGGCGGAAAGTCGGCAAAGACGTTCATGACGCCATTTTTGAAAGACCGAATTGCACTAAAAAATTTGTGGATCGCATGCCGACGTGCGGGAGTTAAAGTGTCCATGGGCAAAATATTGGACGGTTATTCCGCACATATGAAAAATTATGAATCGGATTATACCTTTTTACTTTGTGACAAAAAGGAACCGAATAAAAGTGAGGTTATCGATATCTTAAAACAGTCCGGCACGCAAATTCTCTTGAATTATTTGCCGGTGGGGTCTGAAGCGGCTTCAAGGTTTTATGCCGAATGCGCCCTGGATGCCGGTGTTTCATTTATCAACAACATACCGGTGTTTATTGCCAGTGATCCGGTTTGGGCCGAAAAATTTAAATCCAGGGGAATCCCCATTATCGGTGACGATATCAAATCCCAACTCGGCGCAACCATCGTTCATCGTGCGTTGGCAAACCTGTTTGAAAAACGGGGCGTGAAACTTGAAAAGACCTATCAAATCAATACAGGTGGCAACACCGATTTTTTAAACATGCTGAACAGAGATCGGCTCGATAAAAAAAAGGAATCGAAAACAGCGGCAGTACAGGCTGTTTTAAACAGAAAACTTGAAGCCCGCGACATTCACATCGGCCCCAGTGATTATGTTCCCTGGTTGAATGACAACAAAGTGTGTTTTATTCGCATGGAAGGCAGACTTTTCGGCAATATTCCCATGAATGTCGAGCTTCGATTGTCTGTGGAAGATTCACCCAATTCCGCCGGTGCAACCATCGATTGCATCCGGCTTTGCAAACTCGCCATCGAAAAAAATATCGGCGGCGTATTGGAAGCCCCATCAGCCTACTATTGTAAACATCCGGCGGTTCAATATACGGATGATGTTGCATTTTCAATGTTAAAAGATTTTATTTCCAATAAATAAGTTTTTATAAAAAAATCCACGTTTTTCAAAGGTCTCAATTCACCCAAATGGTCACAACCGGAATCCCCCAGCATGCAGGCACGCGCATTTCTTTGGTTCGACATGGCCGTGTGCAGAATCCATCCCATATTTTTTACGGCCGTTTGCCGGGATTTTTCCTCAGCAAAAAAGGACGTCGGGAAGCGGCTGAAACAGCACTGGCGTTAAAAAAACTCAAGATTGAGGAACTATTCAGCAGCCCTTTGCTTCGCTGCCGCCAGAGTGCCGGCGAAATACTTCATCACCATCCCCGGCTCAAGCTGAGGCAATCGCGATTGATTACAGAAGTGTTTACGCCGTATCAGGGACAGCCTTCGAATATGGTTCGTTCCAGGGGCGGAGATGTTTATACGGGCATCGGTCCGGAATACGAGCAGCCCGAAGACATCTTGAAAAGGGTTCAAAAGTTTTTATTCAGAACGCGCCGAACCTGTTCCGGGAAACATGTTGTTGCGGTGACACACGGTGACGTTATTTTATTCATGGTGCTGTGGGCGGGCAATTTTGCGGCGACGCCAAAAAATAAGAAAAGATTCAAGACGTTAGGTATTTTAGAAGAATATCCTGCTACATCGTCGATTACGACATTTTCTTATACGACAGATTTGCAAGATGAGCGTCCGTCAATCGCCTATTTTAACCCGGCAATCCATATGCCGCGTTAATTCTGTCCGGCCTTTTACGCGGCTGCAAAGGTTTTTGGGTGGGGTGCAGGGAATTTTATGGATGATGTCGTTTAATGGGGCGCTTTTACCTGATGGAAAGCCTCGGCCACCTTGAAATCAGTCCCTTCGGCCATCTTCTTGCACCGCTCTAACAGCCATTTTGCGAGATCCGGGATTCCCATTTGATCGATTTGGCTTTTGTGGCAGCGCAATGCCCTAAGTTTGAGATCAAAGGTTTCGCTGATGTCAACATGCAAATTGACGTCTTCGGTTCCAAAGAACAGGATCTTTTTCACTTTATGGGGCATGAGCCCTTCTTGGATTAAATCCGGGTATGCCAGAATATCTCTTGCATAAGGATAGACCGCATCCAACACCACTTGCCCGGTGATGCGATGGTCTCTATGCCAGATGTAACGCCGGTAAGGATCCATTGTCACGATCATATCCGGTTTATATATTCGGATTTGTCTCACGATCGCTTTGCGAAAATCCGGCGTATCTTCAAGGCCCTGGTCAGGATATCCAAGGGAAACAACATCAGAAACACCCAACACGGCAGCAGCGTCTTTTTGCTCTTTTTCTCGAATTTTTGCAAGCTGTTGCGGAGAAATGTCCGGATTATCGGCGCCCTTGTCGCCGCTGGTACATACCACATAAACCACTCGCTTGCCTTCCCGGATCCACTTGGCGACAGAACCGGCGGCACCGAATTCCGCGTCGTCCGGATGTGCCGTGATGACCATTATTTCGTATTTATCAGACATATTGAATCACACCTTTCTTAGTTTGCCGACAGCGACCGGTAAGCGTCAAGCAGCAGAGCAGCTGACCTTTCCCACGTAAATCCGGACACGGAAGCCCGAATTATTGAGGGTGAGAGCCCGTTTTGCTTTTGCTTTGCCAAGACGGCTTCGATACACCCGGCAAAATGTCGAGGATCCGAATCGGCCGCTACATATCCCGTAACCCCGTCTTTAACAATCTGTTCCATAGCCCCGACCGGAGTCGTTACAACCGGCGTTCCGCAGGCCATTGCTTCCAGCGCCACGAGACCGAAGCTTTCGTAATATGACGGCACAGCGAGAACATCTGCAGCACTGTAATACAGGGGCAGGATTTTTTGATCGACCCTTCCGGCAAACATCATGCGATCCTGGATATGGAACGCCATTGCTTTTTTCTTTAAGTGTTGAGACATGGGAGAGCGTTCGCCGTCTCCCCCGACCATAACCAATATGGAGCGGAGAGGGTGCGTCATGAAGCTAAAGGATTTGAGCAATCGATCCAGTCCTTTAATCGGCGTAAACCGACCCACATAGAGTATCATGGGATCATCGATGGGTAATGTCAATTGCCGGCGAGCAGAAATTTTATCCTGTGGTTTAAAGCGTTCAAGATTGACACCGCACGGGACAATTCGGATGTGATCACAAAGTGCATCATAATATTGGATTAAATATTCTTTGTCTTTTTGGGCGGAAACGATAATTCGGTCACATTGCTTTGCCAATTTTTTTTCATTGGCCAGACGCAACTCTGATGCATCTTCCGTTGAACAGGTTAAATTTTTCACGGCGCCGATGGTATGGTACGTGATCAAGTGATTCGCATTCCAGGATGATTGAAGCTTGAGCCCTAAAACTCCTGAGAGCCAATAATGGCTGTGGACGATATCATATGCGATCTTTTTTTTGATTCGAAAGGATTCCAACTCGTTAATTAGTTTCGGCAAGGCCTCAAAGAGCGAAGATTTGGGGATATTTTGATGTGTGCCTCCTGATAAACGGATGAGCCGAACGTTGTCGTATAAATAAATAACCGGTTCGGAGTTGCCAGCATCGTGCTGTGTAAAAATGTCGACATGATGCCCTTTTCTGCCCAATTCTTTGGCTGTTTCCCGAACGTAAACGCTCATACCGCCGGTATCCTGGGTTCCCAAAGCACCAATTGGACTCGAATGAATGCTGAGTACGGCAATTTTTAATCCCATATTTATCCTTCAAGGTCGATCTTTAAGCGATACAGCGGGACCGGGGTGCTCCCCAATCGTTTTTTATATCCTTCATCCCCCTTCAGCAAATCGTATCGACGTTTTCTCTGCTCGATGCTGTCTTTAATATTATACACCTTGCTGAGATACCCGGCACTCAAATTGCCGAATCTTGGGTCATATCCGTTATTATACAAAAAAATCGTATTATTGTAATCAAAGCACATGACACCGGCCGCCGGCACCTGATCGATGTCTAAAAAAGACATTTTCAGAATCCCTTGCCGGGCCGTTCTTTGAGCCAACAATTGAAAAAAAGATACCATTTGATCGGTTAAAAATTCGGATTTGTCCGGCCGGCTGGCTTTAAACATCGAAAAAAAGATATCCATATTTTCTGAGATTTCATCCGGTCCATGAAGGACACGATATTTGATTTGACCCGCCTCGTTCAGGCGCCTTAATTTTCTGCGGATCTCGTGGCGCTGTTTACCCCCGAGCATTTTCAGATATGTTTCCCAGGTGCGGGGTAATTTTATTTCATAGCTGTAAGCCACATGATTGCAAACAACAGCATATCCCATTTGTTTGGCGAGGTTCGGCAATTCGATCAAGGATACGGCGTCGGGTCTTAATGCAGCCAATTCAAGTGTGTGTATCCTCTGATTTTTAAGATGGGTTAAAACGGCCTTGAAGAATTCAGGATGATGATGCGGCGCGACGATCATATCCTGGTAATCGCACACATTTTCCCCGCCAATGAATCGTGCAGATTTTTCTTGTATGCATAAAGGCGCAATGCCGATGAGTTTTCCTTGACGATATCCAGCCAGGATTTGAGGGGTGTCATTTTCGCCGAAAGTCTCCTGCCATGTTTTCAGCCATAACGGAAGAACAAACAAACAGTTCCAGTCAAGATCGAAATCTTTGTTTAAAAAAAAAGACCCTAAACGCTCAAGGGATTCTGTTTGGATGATAATTTTTTGATCATTGAGGTTAGCGGACATTCTTAAATGAATTCTCGTTAAATTTGTTTTTCATTGACGGCAACCCGTTGACCGAGTCTTGCCGACCAAGCCAATGCATCCAGTACCCGCATATTTTGTATGCTGTGGCCAGTCTCAACCAACGGTGATGCCCCATGGAGGATGACATCTGAAAAATGTTCAACCATCAGCCGATACTCGTCGGCACCCGGAATCACTTCTTGTCTGCCGATTTCTTCATTTCTGCCGCGATAAACAAAGGTCGTATCTTCTTCCCATGGAATAAACGCATTGTGAGGAAGTTCAATGGAACCTGTTTCACCGACGATGGTGTAGGTTTGCTGGAGCGCACTGATAAAGCTGGCTTCAATGGTTGCGAGCCCCCTGTTTCGAAAGTGCAAAACACCGACCGCGTGGATATCGACGCCTTCTGAGTTAAAATGAGCAGCAGCCTGCACGCTTTCGGGATTTTCTCCCATCACCCATCGTGCGACACTGACACCATAGCATCCCACATCTAAAAGGGCGCCGCCGCCCTCTTTTTTCAGACGGGCATTTTCTTTTTTCTTTAAAATCTGTTCTTCAATATGAAAGCAAAACGAAACGCGAACAAGCCGCGGGGCGCCGATCTTCCCCTGAGAAACCATTTTGTGGATGGCTCTGCTGCGCGGATGAAACCGGAACATGAGAGCTTCCATGAGATGCAAACCATTTTTCGATGCAACCGCTGCCATTTCCATGGCGTCGGCAGCATTACAAGCCAAGGGTTTTTCACATAACACATGTTTTCCGGCGTTTAAGGCTCTGATCGTCCATTCCTTGTGAAGATGGTTGGGAAGGGGAATATAAACAACGTCCACGTGTTTGTCTTCAATAACGGATTCATAGTGTGAATATAATCGGGGGATGTTATATTTTGTTGCTATTGATTCGGCTTTTTCGGAATTTCGAGATGCCAGGGCTTGAATACGGCCGTTAGCAGCGTTAAAGATGGCCGGGATCATGCATTTTCTGGCAATGGTGGCGTTTCCTAGAATTCCCCATTTTATGCTAGGATTCATCGAATGGCTCCACGGTGCCGCCTTTTGAAGCACTCAGGGCGGCTGTTTCTAAAATGGAAACAACTTTTACGGAGTCTTTTAACGATGAAACCAATGGTTCGCCGGTCAACAGATGATCTGCAAGATTTTTATGGAATCCGTAGTCCTTTCGTTCGGGTGTGGCCATTTTTTGCTCAATAATCTGTCCTGAAGCATGGCGCTGAAAAAGGGTCAGATCCGGCGTCATCTCCGTTGCCGGAATGCGATGTTGCTGAAAGTAAACGATTGGATCGATATGATACGTGTCCACATCCTTCCAGTGACCGATGATGGCTCCTTTGGTTCCTAAAAGGTACCACTTGGGCTTGCGAACGGCAGCAATATCCGAATGAATAAATTCAGCCTCTTTCCCTCCTTTAAATTTAATCCATATTCTCTCCTGGTCGGCATTGGTAATGTCATGCCATACTCTTTTGTGGCGAAATCCGGCCACAGACTCCGGGGGATCAGGGATAATGCCGACAATCCAGTCCAAATAATGGGCACCCCAATCATAGGCGGCACCTCCGGATATTTCTTCGTGCGAATGCCAGTACCCGCAAGGGTGTGAGAACCCGCCGACAAATGTTTCCATGTAGAAAAGATCGCCGATGAGATTATCACGCAATGCGTGTTTGATGGCGGCATAGTCAGGATCCCAACGCCGGTTTTGGTGGCAGCTTAAATGGACCTGCATTTTATCAGCCACTTGAAGCATTTGGTCTGTTTCTTTTCGGTTCAGCGCCAATGGTTTTTCACAGACCACATGCTTATTATTTTTCATCATGCGAAGAGATAATTTCGCATGACTGTTCGGTGGCGTGGCGATGATGACCAAATCTACGTTATTGTCATCGGCCAAATTTTCGGCATTCGAATATATTTTTACTTCGGGAAATCGATGCGCTGCTGTTTTTAATCGCTGGGGATTTGTGTCACAAACGGCGTAGAGCTTAAATCCATCGGTTGCGTTAACGCCGATTCCATGAATCTCCCCGACCGAAGGGGCGTACCCCAATATCCCGACATTGAGGTGCTGAACCGTCTTGGGGTGTCCTGAAAGATCCCTTAATAACCGATAGATAATCTGCTTTAAGTCGGTATTATCAAAGTCTTGAAGCGTTATGCATGCCGTGTGACCGGCGTCCACCTTACGGCACACCAATACCGGGCTGTGCCCGTAGCGCCAGTCTGCATGCAATATGGTGGTTACATCATGACCGAGCTTCTGGAGGGGATGGTATCGCCCTTTCACGTAAACGGCATCGGATAATCGGACAGCCAACGGTTGATTATGGTTTTTAAAAAGGACGCGCAGTTCCGATTCCGGGCCGATACGACCGGCGGATACACCGAAAAGTTCGGATATGGGCAATTCCGACCCGCTGACCACTCCCAGCCATCCGCCTCCTGATCGAACAAACTGCTCTAATTGTTTAGGAGACGGATAAAATGCCGATGCGGGGTCCGTAATCACGACCTGAAACTTGCTTAGATCCGATGGAAGTTTTTCCGATATCGTAAGTCGAACATGAGATATTTCTTTTAAATAGGTTAACAAAGAGGAAACCTTGGATGGTGAGTTTGAAAAACAACATAAAATATTCATTTGAATGTGCGACAGCATGGATGAATCGTCTCCTCGAGCCGATGATTTATAGTAACTTTGAACCTTGAACCGGGAACCCAACATGCAAAGTTTAAACGTCTTCATCAATGATATGCCATTGAAAGCCCTCTTTCGAATCTTCTACCAGAATATCGGACTGTTGAAGAATTTCCCGGATACAGTCGGCCTCAGACCATTTTTGCTCGTTTCTAAATCGCGCCCTTAATTGAAGCATTGCTTCCACCAAAGGCGTTAAATATACCTTGAGACGGTGGGGCGAAGTCCCTAACTCGGCGCCTAAAAGCACGATGGAATCTCTTAAAATTTCGCGGGCTTGAGAAATATTTTCTTCATTTTCCAGATCTCTTTGCGCTTTCCAAATCATACTGTCCAGTTCCAAAAGCGCATTGGTCGTCTTTTTTGGATCGTGATGCGACAGCCCATGTTGAAAAGAATCTTTGACGGTGTTGACTTTACTCAATAAAGCAGCTTCCGAATTTTTCAGATCGTTGGTTTGTTTGAGATCATCGTCCAATTTCGTCTGCCATTGCCGCTGGTCGGGTTCTTTAAGCAATATATCAAGGGGGATCTCTTCCCCTTTACCCAATTTTATTTCACGCCTTTTTTTTCGGATCGTTAGATTGCCGATCCCCTGGATATCGATTCGTTGGGTTTGAAGATCGATGATGCAGGCGGTATGCTCGTCAATACCCAATATCATCGCGTCATCCGGCAACAGCGTTTCAAGCTTCTGAAAACGGGATTCACCCATAAAGCAAAACCGAGTATCATGGGTGCCGCCCTCGGCATTGTTCCAATGGGGAACAACCACAAGATTCAGCCCGAATCGGGATAGAATGTCGAGACCGTCGATCCAATGAATATCAAGACCGACCTTATAAATCTCGTATACGGGAAGTGTGAACCGACCAATGGTCAGGGCGGCCGCACTTGCGGCCACAAAACATCCGCCGGATTGAATATTTTTAATGAGAATATCAGGAATCGGCGTTTTTTGAAGATGACGAACTGTGTAAGTGGGACTCCCTGGTCCCACAAGAACAAAATCTGCATTTCGAAGCATATGAAATGCTGTTTCTGCTTCGAATGCACCGGTATTTTCCGCGGATTTGTAAGATGCGACCTGGAGCTGTTTTTGAACGTGAGTACGAAAGTATTCAACCGCTTTTCTTGAAATCTCATCGACGTTGAGTTGAAAACCCGCAGGTGTGTCCAAAAAAACAGCGGCGGCGGAAGCCGGAAATCGAGCGAGCATATTTTTGTGCACCTCCACCATTGTTGCAGTGAGTTCTCCGGAACCCATCAGAACGATCGTGCCCTTTCTCGAAGACATCATAAAAAAACCTTATCAATACTGAAACGTTTGCCCGTTCTTATAGGATACAACGGTCGTTTTTAGATATAATGTAATCTCACCCTTGCCGTACACCGTCCAGCGATGACGGCCGGCGTGATTCATCATTCCTGTCTGCTCGTCGATGCCGATGCATTGGATGTGGGAAATTTTGTCGAAATACAACGAATGCCATGATCGCGCCAATGTGTCATGATGGGGAACCAAGATAACGTTTTTTTGGATCCCAAAACCCCTCTTTATCTCTTTAACCGCGGGGTCAAAATACCACTCGCATAAAACCATTGCGCCTGCACTGCTCCCGGCAAGTACGGCACCTTTTTGATGCGCGCGTAAAAGCGCATCCAGACTTCGGGTTTCTTCCAAAGTCTGAGCCAGATAGCCGGGAAACCCCCCAAGAATATAAATCAGGTTTGCCTGATCCAATTCAGCCGAAATTCTCGGATCATCGGCGGAATGTTTATCGATAATCGGCAGCGAGGCGACGTTTCTTGCACCCAGGGTTCGAAACCATTTCAGTGCAATATTGCCGGCGTTTTGGCTATTGTTGTCGGGTGCTGCGGCAGTCGGTATAATAACAATTTTAGCATTTTTCCCACCGGACAGCGCCAATGCTTTTCTGTCCGGCTCTTCCATTTTTCCCTGAAATTCGCATCCTCCCTCGAGCAGTAAAATTCCCATCTTTTAAGGGTCTCCGTTAAAAGGTATTGCGATTTACCGGTTCGCTTTTTTAATACCCAGCTGATCCAGGGCAATAATCCATTTACAGATATTGGCCGATCCTTCCACCATGATATAGGTCGGCGTGTCACGATAGAAGCGGGCCACCGGATATTCGGCGGAATAGCCGTACGCCCCTAATATCCGCATGGCAAAACCTGCGCATTTGATTACGACTTCACCGGCCAGATATTTGGCCTGTGCCACATCGAGGCCGTTGTTCAGATTCCCCTGATCTTTTGCCCAGGCCGCCTTGTAAACCAGAAGCCGGGCCGCTTCAATTTCAGTGGCCATCTGGGCGATCATATCCTGGTTCATTTGAAACTCGCCGATGGGTTTTCCGAACTGTTTGCGTTCATTGCAATATTTTAATGATATCTCCAGGCAGGCCCTGGCAACTCCCACCGCTCCGGCGGCTGCCGAAAGCCGGGTTTGGTTGAGAGATCCGAAAAGAATCTTTGTGCCGTCTCCGGGTTTTCCAATGATATTCTCCTTGGGAACCTTTGTGTCGGTTAAAAAAATCTCTCCCGTGGGAGAGGAGTGGGAACCCATTTTTTCCAACGCCGATGTTTTAACGCCGTTAAAATTTTTGGGTTCAACGACAAAGGCCGAAAGACCTTTGGAACCTTTTTCCGGATTCGTATAGGCATAATAGATGATTATATCCGCAACATCTGCATTGGAGATCCAGGTTTTGGATCCGTTTAGACACCAGTGGTCGCCTTTATCTTCGGCAGTGGATGTCATGGCCATGACATCGGAACCGGCGTTGGGTTCTGTTATGGCAAATCCGCCCAGGTATTCGGCGTTGACCAGCTTGGGGATGTATTTTTGTTTTAAGGGTTCGTTTCCGTGTTGACAAATGGTAAATGCGCTCCCCAGACACTGCATGTTGATCTGGACTCGGAGAGAGCTTGATGCTTTTGCGATTTCTTCGGTGACGATCATAGCGGCCAGCCAGCCCATATCTTCTCCGCCGTATTTTTCAGGAATCACCGTTCCAAAAAAGCCAAGTTCTCCCATGGGCTTAATGGCCTCCTCATATGGGAAGTAATGGGTTGCGTCCCATTGATCGGCAAAGGGGGCAATCTTTTTGGATGCAAATTCAGAGACCGCCTTTTTCAGCATTTGAAGTTCTTTAGATAATCCAAAATCCATAAAACGTCCTCCCAATTAGAAGTTGTCTCAAAAACCATCTAAGTACCCAAACCATTACTCCCTATTAGGAGTGGAGGTACTTATAAAACCGAGGTATGACATACCGAATACCGCAGAAAGGATGGACCCTGTCAGTATCGCAATTCTGGCATCATCGATAATATGAGGATCGGTAAATGAAAGTTCTGAAAGAAATAAAGACATGGTGAAGCCGATTCCCCCAAGCATGGCGCCCCCCAAAATGTGCGACCACCTGACTTCTTGAGGCAAGGAAGCAATTCCGGTCTTAACCGATAGATAGGAAAATAGCAGAATTCCTATGGGCTTTCCGACAACCAGACCAAAGACAATCCCGAGGATTACCGGATTTGAGATTACCTCCGAAAAAACCATACCTCGAAAAATTAAACCGGTGTTCGCCATGGCAAAAATAGGCAGGATCAAAAATGCCACCCAGGGATGCAGTGCATGCAGAAGGCGCTGCAGCGGCGTTTCCACATCATGGCAGGCCATTTCCAGGTCATGAACGGCGTTTAAATGGTCCTCGTTAAGAAGGATGGAAAATCCGCAGCTCTGTTCTTCGCATTCAAATCGGTCAATGGTATTCTTGGCATTTTTCAAAAAACGATCGGTATCATACTTTCCCCTTGCCGGGACAAAAAGGGATACAACAACGCCGGCGATGGTTGGGTGAATGCCCGATCCTAATACAAAAAACCAAATGGCAAGCCCCAGCAGCGCATAGACTATTGTCCATCGAATCCAGAAAAAATTAGCGACGGCAAGGCAAAGAATCAGAAAAAGGCAGATAAAGAGGTAAGACCAGACAATGGTCTTGGTATAAAAGATGGCGATAATAACGACGGCGCCCAGATCGTCGGCGATGGCAAAAGCTGCCAGAAAAATTTTCAGCCCCGGGGGAAGTCTGCGACTGAATACGGCAATGGCTCCCTAAGAGCAAATGCAATATCGGTGGCCACGGGGATTCCCCATCCATGTATGGTTGAAGAGCCGATGTTCAATGCAGCGTAGACAAGACCGGGAACAATCATCCCTCCCAATGCGGCAATCACCGGCAGCAAGGCCTTTTTGGGAGCCGCGAGTTCACCCACGAGAAATTCGCGTTTGATTTCAAGACCCACTGTAAAAAAGAACAAAGCCATAAGTCCGTCATTTATCCAGTGGAGAAGTGTGTTCTTGAGATGAAACTGTCCGAAAGTAAAGGAAATCTCGGTGTGCAAAAAGCTGTGATAGGTTTTTCCGATATCCGAATTCGACCAAATCAGGGCGATGATGGTTGCGACAATGAGCAATATACTACTGGCAGCTTCTTTTTGGGCAAATCGCTGGAAGGGCTTAATAATTTGGTCGGCAACCAGTTGACGGGCGGATGTCACAGTATTGTTTTGGCTTAAGGGCATCATTCCTTTTTCTTTGGGTGGAATAGATATGGCTTAAATTGCGATTATCCGATTTTGTGTTTCACATTATCGCATATCAGATCTGAGGCCTTTTCCACCGATGTTTTTCCCATATCGATAATGAGATCATACAAATGCGCGGCATTCCAGTCCTCATTGAAGTAATGTTTGATATACGCCTTTAAATCGCCTTCTTCTCTGTCAATAAACGTCTTTGCTGTTTTTGGGTTCACGTTTTCGGATTGCATCACCGCTTTAATTTTTAAATCCATGTCTTTAATCAACCGGACGTGAAGCGTGTCCGGTTTTCCTTTTAAAAGACACTGTCCTCCCCACCCCAGAATGATGACGTCGCCTGCTTCGTAAACGTTTTGAACCAGTTTTTGGGTGACTTCATAATAGTTGTGATCATCAAGGCAACCATGCTCACGATCAACCACTTTCTGGACTATAGAACATGTATAGCGATCGACAAAGCGAAGGATTCGTGACTGGGATGTTTGGCGAAACATTGCCGCTTCGTTTTCAGAGATATTGAGTTCCTTAGCAATATCAGCGATTAAATTTTTACCGATGTATTCATACCCGAGCTTATCCGCTGCCAGGGACGCTACCTTTTCGCTTTCAGTTCCAAATTCCTTGCTAATGGTAATGACTGCCATGAAATCCTCCTTTAACCCCGTCAGTGCGTTACGCCGATACTTTTCATAAAATTAATCTATTACAACCCCGCCGCCTTATCAGAATCGATTTCAAGCCAGCCTTCTCATAATCAATGACGCCTTTGAGTCCCATGGTGGTCACCCAGAGTAAAGATTACACCGGCTCTACACTGACGATTTCCGGAACCGCCTTCTTAAGATACCGCTCAATGCCCTGCTTGATGGTCATCTGAGACATGGGACAGCCGGCACAAGCCCCTTTTAACCTGACCTTAACAATGTTGTTTTCCACCTCAACCAGTTCCACATCTCCACCGTCCGCCTGGAGAGCCGGTCTGATGTCGTTTAACGCTTTTTCAATTTTTTCTTTCATTGGTTTTATGCTCCTTATCATACCCCTTCATTAGATATGTTTTTCGAGAACCGGCCGGATATCTCCGGGTGTCAATCGAACCGGAACCCTTCCTGCCAGAAGTCGTTCTTCATAGGTGGGTTTTTGAACCTGATAAAAGATGCCGATGGGAATCCGTTCCCCCTCTCCATACGACCATTCCCGGGCCTTAACAAAAGCCGCGTTTCTGTCGGATGCATCATGATCTTGTTCGGTAAACTCATACACCCTTTCATTGTAATAGTCATAGGTATTAAAAAAGGTGAAACACGGCTGAAGCACATCGATAAAGGAAAATCCCTTATGGTTGATTGCGGTTTTAATTAGGGATTGGAGATGCTTCATATTTTTCGTATATCCCCTGGCGACGAAAGTGGCGCCGGCAGATATCATGAGTTCGACGGGGTTCAACGGGTCTTCAGGACTGCCTTTCGGGGTTGAGCGGCCTTTGAACCCGGGAGGACTGGTGGGTGTAAACTGACCTGTGGTGAGACCGTACACCCTGTTGTTGTGGACGATGAATGTCATGTCGATGTTTCGCTTGGCACTGAAAATAAGATGCTCTATGCCTTCACCATAAGCGTCTCCGTCACCGGCATAGCCGATCACCGTCAAATCCGGATTGGCCAGCTTGATTCCGGTCATGGGCGGAGGAACCCGTCCGTGAATCGAATAGAAGCTGTTAACGTTGATGTAGTCCACGATTTTAGCATGGCATCCGATTCCCGAGACGATAGCCACTTTATTAAGATCAAGCCCATCATTTTCAAGATCTGTCAAAGCTTTTTTGACGGATGCTAAAATGCCGAAGTTGCCGCAACCCGGACACCAGGTATTTTGAGCATAAGTGCCTAGTTTTTTTGGGGTTGTCATGAGAGCACCTCCTTCACGTTGTCGAGTAAACCATCTACGGTAAAGGGACGTGAGTCAAAACGTAAAATCATATCGTCAACGCAGAAACCGTGACCGGCAATGAGTTTTGCCAACTGTCCGGTAACATTTACTTCCACATCGATGATCTTTTTCGTGCCGGACAGGGCTTTTTTTAAAGATTCCACCGGCAGCGGTTCCAGTACCAGAGGCTGTATCACTTTAAGACCCAGGACTTCGGCCACTTCTATGCACGCCCCTTTGGTAGAGCCCCAACACAAGAGGGCGGTTTTTGATTCCGGGTTTCCGTATACGTTTACGGTATCGAACTTTTTAAGTTCATTCTCCAAGGTTTTTCTTTTGCGCAAACGTTTTCTCTGCATTCGGGCAATCTGTTCAGGTTCCTCGGTGGTGATGCCGTTTTCATCGTGCTCATAGGAGGTGACTTTTACAATGGCTTCCGGATTTCCCGGAAAGGCCAGGGGCGAGATGCCGTTTTGTGAGTCCAGGTACCTTCTGTACTCTCCTTGGCCGTCCCATAGTAGTGAATTTTCCGGTTTGACCTTTTCCAGGTCGGCCTCGAAACTGAATATGCTTTCGCTCAAATGTTTATCGGAAAGCACGAAGGTCGGAATTTGAAATTTCCATGCAAGGTTCATGGCCAGCCCCGCAGTATAAAACGCCTCATCGGCATCACCGGGCGCCAATACGACTCTTGAAAATTCCCCGTGCCCGGCATGGATAACAAAATTAAGATCCCCTTGCATGGTGTAGGTGGGAACGCCGGTACTCGGACCGGGTCTTTGGCATTCCACAAATACAATGGGGAGTTCCCCCTGCCCTGCCAAACTCAGCGCTTCGGTCATCAAGGCAAATCCTCCGCCGGAAGTGCCGACCATGGTTTTTGCACCGGTATAAGCGGCTCCCAGAGCCATGAGCGCCACACCGATTTCGCTTTCAGGATGAACCGTAACCACCCCCAGTTCCTTTTCGTGAGCCGCCAGATAATGAAGGATGGCCGAAGCAGGCGTCATCGGGTAAGCAATGTACATGTTCAGACCGGCTTTGACGGCCCCAAGGGAAATGGCTTCATTGCCGGTGACCAGCGGAAGGGATTTTTGATTCAGTTTCGGCAGAGACTTTAAAGGGGTTTCAACCTGGTCGTAAGCATTCCTGGCGATCTTGAGATTCAGATCGACGTTTTTTTCCAAAAAACGTTTAATAACGCTTTCCAGAACAGACCATTCAAGATTCAACATTCGGGCCAATGCTCCGATGGCTGCCGTGTTCCTCATGATCGGTATTCCGTTGAACTCTTTGACGACATTCAGAAAATCGATCCCTAAACCTTGGGCATCGGCTTTTTTGGAATCATAGAGGATGATTCCGCCCGTATTGAGTCGATGTTTATGTTTTTCTACAGTATCCTGGTTTAAGGCGACAATAATATCAATCGTATCTTTATGTGCCAAGACGCGTTTTTCAGAGGCCCTAATGATGGAAAAATTGTGACCGCCGCGGATCAGAGAGGGATAATCATCATAGAAAAAAATCCGGTATCCGATACGGTTTAAAAGTTGGGCAATGACATGTCCGGCCTGCCGGATACCGTCACCTGCCTTCCCGCCAATGAGAATCGATATTTCTTCCATGGCTTACCTCCCGGGATTGAATGGGTGATTGTTGATATTGCCCGATACAAATCAAAGCGCTTATCTATTAATATAACTCTGCGTTGTTACATGTCAAATCTAATGTTTTCACAGGATAAATAGCTACGGGGTCAGATTTATATTGTGAGATCCTGACCCCGTTTAAAGGCAATCAATCATCTTCCATGATAATGGCATCAGCGCCGCATTCTTCCGCAGCCTGCCGCACCAGCGTTTCATATTGTGTTGGAACTTCATCCACCTTGACGATGGATTTTAGTTCGTCCTCATCGTATTGGAAAACTTCAGGGCATAAATCGTTACAACGGCGATCTCCCATACAATTTTCCGTGACTTTAACTTTCATATTTTCCTCCTTTTTCGGCCCAGACTCAATAAGAGATTATCTATAGATTTTTAATACCGGTTTCTCTAAATGCAACAAGCCAAGATGCAATTTAACCTGTTAGGATTAAACAAATTTCTGGCCGATGGCTTTTCCGTAGTCTTGGCAGGCACGCATTCCTTCATCGGTTTCAATAATCTGTTCTTTGAGATCCAATGCCCCCAAATCGATCATATCCATTTTGAATACATAAAGCATGGTGTCATATATCATGTCTGCGGATTCCCCGCTATGGGTGAAAGCCCCGAATGCACCCCCCATCTTGCCCACCAGATTGGCTTTTTCCGCCAGGAATAGAAATGTTTTCATACCTGCGGTAATATCTCGATGATAGGTGGGGCATCCGAAAACAAAACCGTCGTATCCTCCCAAATCTTTTTCATCTTTTATTTCAGAGATCTTTTTCAATTCTGAACTGTTTCCGGTGAGACGGACACCTTCTGCAATATATTCCGCCATTTTTTCCGTATTGCCTGTTCTGCTGTAATACGCGATAAGCACTTTAGCCATTTTTGTCCTCCCTTTTTTAAATTATTATTCCCCTTCGGCTTGCTACGGGGAAATTCATTGACTCCTTTTAATCCACCCTGAAAAAAGCTTTGCTGTTGGCGCTGCAAACCGGGCAGGTTTCCGGTGGTTCATTCTCGCAGGTATAGCCACATACGCTGCAGACATAATAGCTATCCACCACATCCGGGTTATCAAGGCTGTCCAGGGCCTTCTGGTAAAGATCGGCATGTATTTTCTCGACTTCATTGGCATAAGTGAAACTTCTCTCGGCGGCTTTGTCGCTTTCTGATTTTGCTGCGTCGATCATTGCCGGATACATGCTTTTGAACTCGTGGGTTTCACCGGCAATGGCCTCTTTGAGATTTTCTGCCGTCGATCTTATCCCCTTGAGAACTCTCAGGTGAGCATGGGCATGTACCGTTTCAGCTTCAGCCGCTGCCCTGAAAAGCTTGGCAACCTGCGGATAACCTTCCTGGGCGGCCTTTTTTGCAAAGGCAAGATATTTCCGGTTGGCCTGTGATTCCCCGGCAAAGGCTTCCTGCAAATTTTTTGTGGTTTGACTCATGATTCTCCTCCTTTTTTATTCAATTTTTATTCAAGTAAATCTTCCACGGTCGGTTCATGGTTGATTTCAATGCAGCCAACAACCCTTAAACTAAATCAATTGATCGACATCCCCATCAGGGGCCATAGCGCATAAACGGCAAACCCCACCACCATTATCAACATGGTACTGGCCAATAACCCATAGAGAAAAAACTCTCCGGATGTAAACTGTTTTGATTCATAGGCGATGGCATTGGGCGCTGCGCCAACGAGCAGAAGAAACGGCATGCCCGCCACAGCCAGTGATGCATAGAGGATGACATCCGGGGTCACGCCAAAATACGATGCCAACACCAAGGCAACGGGCAGGGAGATGGCGACGGCTGCTACGTTCATGATTAAGTTGGTCATGATCATCACGAAAAATGCAATGCTCATAATAAAAAAGAAACTGCCGGCGTTATGAAAAATCGTCAGCCATTTGATAGCAAGCCATTTGGCCGCACCAGTTTCCCACAAGCAAAATCCCAAACTCATGGCGCCTGCAAAAAGCAGAATGATATTCCAGGGGATTTTTTCAAGGTCATTGATATCCAAAATACCGGTGACAAAAAAGATGATGGTTGATGTTAAGATGACTGCTGTTTTATCAAGGATATGAAGCGTCGGGAAAAATGACCGCAATGACAGCGCTAAAATACAGCCGAACACGATGGCCATAGAGATGATTTCTTTTCTGGTAAGCGGGCCGAGTTCCTTGTGCAGTTGTATCGCCCTTTCTCTGAGTCCGGGTATGACCTTTTGTTCGGGTTTAAAGAAAATCATGAAAAATCCCCACAAGAAGAAAACCATCAACCATCCAATGGGGAACATGTAATAGCTTAATTGAAAAAAATCGACATCTCTTCCCACAATATCCTTAAAAAACCCGATAGCCACGGCACCGCGTGCAGCCCCTAAAAGTGTAACGATGCTTCCGGCCCCGGCTACGTAAGCCATGCCCATAAACAACCCTTTCCCGAATCGGGTCTGTTCGTCCGGTTTGCCGTACAACTCGTATATCGACAAGAGAAGCGGATAGACGGTTGCCGCAACAGCGGTATGCGCCATGATATGGGTGAGCGCGGCGATCAATATAAAACATCCAAGGTATATCATGCTTGTTTTTTCACCGATGATCACGAGCATTTTATATGCCATTCGTTTGGTAAGTCCGGTTTTGGTAAAGACAATACCGATGACAATGGAGGCAAAAATAAACATAACCGAGGGGTCCATAAAATCTGCAAACGCCGCTTTTGCCGGGCGAATGAGAAAAAAGACCTGAATCACACCAATGGCAAGACTCGTAACCCCCACCGGTACGACTTCAAAGATCCACCATGTCGTGGCAAGGAGTGCCAGTGCCAGGGCGCCTTTCCCCGTCCGGCCCAACAAAAAATGCCTGCCCAGCCCATCGACCGCGTCCGGCCATGGCGGCGAATAATATACCAGTGCAAAAAGCAACATACCGCCGGCAAGAAACATCAATTTCTTTGTGTTAACATTGGTGTAGGCAATCGTAGATTCAAAATTATCGGCCATGAGTTGCTACAATAAATGATTCTTAAAAAGGTGAGTGGTTTAATGCAATCGGTTCCTATGTCGTCGAATCAATGAGGTGCTTTTCATAATCATCTTTGATCCATTCAAACCGCCTCTTGAAAATTAGCAGCACGCCTTGAAACGACCACAAATGATCACTTTAGCAAGTAGGCGACTTTTTAGAAACCATCAATGTTGAGTTTAAAATCTGAAAATTTCACGAACTGGGGGCTTTATAAGCTGGATTAAGGGAAAACCAGATAAGGGACAGACGGTTAAAGGCCGCAAACGGTGAGTGTTTGCAACACTTCTTTGAACATATCCGTCTGTCTCAGAATCCCGACAATTTTTTTGTTCCGGGTTACCAGCAAAGACTGATGATGCTCCAGAGCCAACTGATGTATGGCTTCGCTCAGGGGAGCATCTTCAGAAACATACTCACCGGGCGCCGGAACGCTTATCAGTGTTTTGACCTTCAGCCGGCCTGCACCTTTGCAGATATCCATTAAAGGTTTGTCCCAAAATCTGCATTGATTGAGCATCGGCTCCAAATACTTGAAACTGACGCCAAACCTGGACAGGGATTTGTAATTACCGGTCTGTTTTCCTTTGGGTTCCAATACCCTGAGCACATCCAGCTGGCTTACTTTACCGACAATCTCACCGTTATAGTCGGATATAAGCAGGATTCGGTGGCGATGAATCCCCTGCTCGAATGCTTGTTGAGCCTCGCCAAGGGCAAGGGCGGCCTCATACAGGTTGGCCTCGCTTGAAATGGTTTCATATTCGGAAATCGGAATCATTAAATCTTTGACGATTTTGTTTTTCATGTGACCTTTATAAGCAGAATTCCTTTTTGTTTTTCCATTAGACTGCTTCAAACAACCGCCAACGATTTCATTGTTAGGTAGTGTCCATCCATAAATGGTCTTTTTGCCCGATCTCGGCGTTATGCTCAAAAAATAATCCTCGGAATATCAACTATATGCCTGTGGTTATTTTTTTCGCATGCCTTTATCTCGAACAAAAATACTCATTTATGGATGGACACTAGGTAAAACTCAGGCCCAGTAGGGATGGATAAGGTCTTCAAATATGGCCAAAGCCGCTTCAGCGCCATGTCCTGCTGCGGTGACGATTTGCTTGTATCCGCCCGAGACGTCGCCTGCTGTATAGATTCCCGGAACATTTGTTCTATAGTTATCGTGCTTGATGTACCCTTCATCCGTCAGTTCGAGTCCGATTTTTTTTGCCAGATCAACGGCAGGATCATAACCGATGGCAATAAATACGGCATTAACGCTGCGGGTGTAAGATTCTTGGGTTTTATTATTGTAAAGCAAAACTTCTTCTACCCGATGCTTCCCTCTGATTTCTTTGACAATGGTATCAAAGAGAATCGGAATATTGTTTTGAATTAGATTTTTCACCAGAAAATCCTGAGATTTCAGCGTGTCTCTTCTGTGAACAATCGTGACATCCACACCGATGTGATGCAGGTGGAGGGCTTCTGTGGCAGCGCTGTTGCCGCCGCCCACAACAATTGCTTTTTTCCCTTTAAAGAACGGACCGTCACAGGTCGCGCAATAACTGACGCCATGGCCGGCCAAGCGGGATTCGCCTGGAACCTTAAGATTTCTATACGTGGCACCGGTTGTCATCAGCACGGATTTGGTATTGAATTTTCTCCGGTTGGTCTGCACCCTGATGGGATTGCCGGGTGTAATTTCAGAAGCTGCTTCTCCCGGGAAAATCTGAACATATTCCAGCGCGTGGGTCACCAGAATGTCCACAAGCGTCTTTCCGCCGATCTGTTTGAGTCCCGGATAATTTTCAACAATGGGGGTCGTGGCCACCTGACCTCCGAGAACCCCTTTTTCCAGGACCACTGTATTAAGGCCGCTTCGTGCCGCGTAAATTCCGGCTGTCAAACCGGCCGGGCCGCCGCCTATAATCACAAGGTCCGCGTCAACCTCCTCTGCATCGACTTCAGGGATAAAAACCGTCTGCTGTTCCATTTTTTCCAGAGAAAGCATGAACAGTTCCTCGTTCTGGGCGCCCTGGGCAATCAATATGTCGTTTGCAAAGGTCTGTGGAACGGATTGAGCTGAATATTGATTGGCAAGCTCGGGGTTGGCCTGGATATCGATGATTTCCAGAGAAATCAAATCGGGCTTTTCAACAGCAGCCTTTAACGTGTTGAGAGCCTGCTGGGGGCAATATGGACAGCTTGGGCTGACAAAAACCTTGATTCCCCTTTGGGTGTCTATTCTTTTGATGACCTGACGTGATTGTTCGCTGAGATTGCTCTCCTGAAGCCCAATGAGAATGAGGGCTTCCAGAAAAATACGACCTTCTTCACCTAGGGGCGCGCCCAGCCACCGGATGTTGTAATGGTCGGGGTCGAAAATCAGCGTCGGTGAGGACTCAACGTTCCATTTTTGGGCGGATTTATGATTTAAATCAAATTCACGAATCACAATTTTATCGGTGAGCTGTCGAAAAAAGCGAATGGCCTGTCGAGCGGCATCGCTGAATACATCATTCTGACCCGGCTGAGTGTACAAAAAAATTGGGATTTCCCTTTTAATCGATCCCAAGATTCTCGTAATCTCTTGCTGGGCTTCCAGCATCTGGGTTTCTTCCTTTGGATCCATCGTTTAATGTCCTTTTCCTATAAAATCGGTCTTTCGAGGCAAGTTGTCCGACTAAATATCCTACAGCGACAACCGCAGCAACCATGAGGATGTCGATGATTAAAACTGCCGAAACCTTTTAAAATAATCATCAGAAAGGTGTTGTCAACGACATTTGCCTGATATTATAGACGTTAATGTTAACCCTGCCGCTGCGAATCATCTTGGATTAAACAAAGGGCATTATCGCGCTTGAATCGGCACGAAGGCACACTCTGCAGGACCGCAGTAATCCCCGATATACTTGGAACTGGGACGGTAAAGAACCGGTTTGGAGCCTGCACCGCCGAACTGTTCCTCTATAACATGAGCAGCCCATCCGGAAATTCTGGCGATGGCAAATAAGGGCGTAAATAGATCGACCGGAAACCCCATGTAATAGTACAAAGATGCGCTGTAAAAATCGACGTTCACAAAAATATCTGTTCCCTTTCTTTGTTTGAAAGCTTCTTTTCCTTTTTTTTCAAGAACTTTGGACATTTCATACCATTTGAGGTCTCCGGTACGCTCGCCCATTTTTTTGCACATCGGGGCGAGAATATGGGCTCTGGGGTCATCTGTTTTGTAAACCGCATGGCCCAGCCCCATGATTTTTCCGCCGGAGTCGAGCAGATGGTTGACATACGATTCAACCTTGTCGACGGTGCCGATTTCAAGAAGCATTTCCATAACACGGGCGTTTGCTCCCCCGTGCAAATCTCCGGACAAGGAACCCACGGCGGCGGCTATGGCCGAATACATGTGGGCTCTTGTTGATGCCACTTGTCTGGCTGAAAATGTTGATGCATTAAAAGAATGTTCTGCATGAAGAACCAGACAAGTGTCAAAAAAGCTGGAAAGCTCTTCGTCCGGGATGGTTCCGTTCAGCATATAAAGAAAATTGGCGGCATGGCCCAGGTCCGGATTCGGATCAACCGGTTCGTTGTTGTTTCGGATGCGGTTCCAGGCAGCGACGATGGTTGGGAATTTTGCAATGAGCTTTATCCCCATGCGAAGCGTCGCTTCCCGGGAATGTTCCCGGGTGTCTGGATCGTGGTGGGCCAGGAGGGCAACCGCTGCCTGAAGGATATCCATGGGAAGGGCGTCTTTGGGCCGTGTTTTAAGGGCGGCAATCACCTCGGGCGGAATCGAACGTTGCGAGACAAGTTGTTTTTTGAAGTTTTCAAGCGCTTCTTTCTTGGGCAGTTGTTCATAGAAAAGGAGATAGACGACTTCTTCAAAGGAAACCTTACCTGCCAGATCCGGAACAAAATACCCTCTGTAAACGAGTTTGCCGGCGATACCATCAACAAGGCTGATTCGGGTGGTGGCGACCTTAAAACCGCGGAGGCCCGTATTTAAAATAGGTTGACAAACTTCCATAATTCACCTCCGTTAGTGCTTTTTAGTTAAATTTATCATATAAAGATATAGAATACCATTATCAAATATCATGCCAGTTTTTGGGTCATGATTACAATACTGATCACAAAAGACTTTTTACGAGTTCCTCAAACCTGAATGGTTGAATAATCCATAAGGTTGAATCGTTCACTGGATTTCCCAGGATCGTCAGGATTTTGGAAATTCAACACATCTTGGCTATTATTAAAACGTCTCATAGCGGTTTGTTGATACACATGTGTATCAACAAAAACACCGGTTGCCCATTGAATTTAATACACCCGGACAGACAGACAGTCGAATTTATCGACGGTTTAATTTTAACTAAAAGGGACTTCAGGGGAGTGGATGATTCTATTTTTTTATATGGTGACGTTTGAGTTTGTAAGCAATATCCGGAAACGTTACCCCATGCAGGCGCAGGATATTCGGTTCGATGTCGAAAATATCGACCGCATGCCGGAATTCGTCATTCAGTTTGCTTCAGTGCTTCTTCTTCTGAACATATAGGGCAAAGACCAGTAAATTCAAGGTTATGCCCGATAATTTCAAAAACAGTCGCCCCATAAAGTTCATTTTCGAGTTGGTTCAACGGCGCGATGGGAGCGTCGTCTACCCGGTCGCAGCGCACGCATCGGATGTGATAATGCCTGTTCGTATCCCAGTCATAGCGTTTCAAAGCACCGCTAAGTTCCAATTTCTGGATTTCTCCCATTTTGACGAGGACTTCAAGATTTCGATAAACAGTGCCGAGACTGATCCTGGGTATGCGCCGGCGTACCATTTGATAAATTTCATCTGCGCTGGGATGTTTCTTCTGCTTTTGCAGTTCTTCAAGGATGATCTTGCGCTGCCGGGTCATTCTAATGTTCTTGGGTTGGAGCAAATTGTTACCCCTGGGGCACTAAATTATTTCAATAATTCTATTTATATTTTTAAGGAAAATAACACATCGTGTCAAGTGTCAAACTAATATATCTTAACATATCATATTATTAAAATTTGTTAAATACCCGCATCCCTCATGGACTTAACGTGAAAAAAAATTTGATTTGCAACAACAATGGCTTCTCGGCAACAATAGGTTGTGAAATTTATCTGGTGATTTACCGGCTTTTTATAATAAGGTATGAATTTATGATTGATATTTAGTTGTTATATTGCTTTATTAGCCCCATGCAGCGTCAGGCCTTTGGCCCGGGATTTTTCTGCTGCACTCCAATCTCAAAATGGCGGGACGGGGAGAGCGCTCGCTTCTGCCGGCGCAACAGGGCAAGCTGTGCGGTGCAACAAAATTATGCAATATCCCGGATAAACATGCTGGAGGATATTTTGTATGTACGAAAAACCAACCTATGAAGAATTGGAACAAAAGATAAAAACGCTCGAAAAAGAGTATGTTGTTCGCAAAAATACTGAAGCGGCATTACGCGAAAGTAAAGAAAAATACAGGTTGCTGGTTAAAAATTTACCCAGTATCGTTTATAAAGGATACGAGGACTGGTCTGTTGAGTTTTTTGACGAAAAAATTGAACGATTGACCGGCTATAGTGTTGATAAATTTAAATCCAAACAAATCAAAATATTAGATTTAATTGTCCATGAGGATCTTGAGTCTGCAAAAGAAAGTTTTATCCGCGCGCTTAAAACGGACAAATCCTATGTCAGAGAATTCAGGATTCGGTCTAGAACCGGAGATATTTACTGGATGCAGGAAAGAGGCCAGATCATTTGTAACGACGCCGGCAGGATTGAATATGTCAGCGGCGTGTTTTTTGACATCACAGACCGCAAACATTCCGAGGAGGTCTTAAGGCAAAGCGAGACACGATTAAAAGCCGTTTTTGAAGCCAATCCGGACCCTGTGGTCGTCTATGACATCAAAGGATATCCGCAGTATTTAAACCCTGAATTTATAAATGTTTTTGGCTGGACACCGGAAGATTTGAAAGGAAGACGAATTCCTTTTGTCCCTGATGACCAAAAAGAGATAACCGCTCAAAAGATAAAAGAGCTTTATGAGTACCAAAAACCGGTGAGGTTTGAAACGACCCGATTGACAAAGGACAGACAACTTCTGGATATTTTTATCAGCGCGGCGATTATCAAGGATTCGGAGAGAGAACCCTTGGGGATGGTGGTCAATTTAACCGATATTACGGAAAAAAAGAGATTGGAAACCCGTCTCCAGGGCGCCCAAAGGATGGAGGCCATTGGGACATTAGCCGGAGGAATTGCCCATGACTTTAATAACTTGATGATGGGCATCCAAGGGAATGCATCGCTTTTGCTCTTTAACAAGGACGTCAGCCATCCGGATTACGAACAGTTGAGGAACATCGAAAAGTATGTTTTACAGGGAGCGGATCTTACCAAACAGCTTTTGGGTTTTGCCAGAGGAGGAAAATATGAAGTTGAAGTGGTTGATTTGAACGAGCTCATAAAACGAGAAAATTGTATGTTTACTCGAACGAAAAAAGAGATCGTGATCCACGAAGAATATGAAAAGGATCTCTGGCCCGTCAAGGTGTCTAAAGGGCAGATTGAACAAGTGCTGTTAAATCTTTACGTCAATGCCTGGCAAGCCATGCCCGGCGGCGGAGACCTTTATGTTCAGACGAATAATATCTTCCTTGATCAACATGTAATAAAGCCTTTTCAGATAATCCCGGGGAAATATGTAAAAATATCAATAACCGACACGGGAACCGGAATGGATGAAACAACGCTGCAGAGGATATTCGAACCGTTTTTTACCACAAAGGAGATGGGAAGAGGCATCGGCTTGGGGCTTGCTTCGGTTTATGGAATTATCAAGAATCACGGCGGCTTCATCGATGTTCGCAGCGAAAAAGGAGAAGGTGCATCCTTTTATCTCTATTTGCCGGCCATAGATTCACAAAATATCTTTAAAAATAAAGATGTTGAAGCTACGGATAAAATTGCCTGCGGAACGGAAACGATTCTTCTCGTGGATGATGAAGATATGATCGTCGATGTGAGCCGGCAACTGTTGGAAAGATTGGGATACACCGTATTGGCTGCCGAGAGCGGCCGTGAGGCGATAGAAATTTATAAAAAACATCTTAAGGGGATTTCCTTGGTTATTATTGATATGATTATGCCGGACTTAAACGGTGGTGAAACATATGATGAATTAAAAAAAATCAATCCGGATATAAAGGTCCTTCTTGCCAGTGGATACAGCCTGGACGGTCAGGCCCAAAATATCATGGACCGGGGGTGTAATGGATTTATTCAAAAGCCATTTAATATCAAGAAATTATCACATAAAATCAGGGCGGTCCTGGATATATAGCCAACAGAAATAAAAGGAGAATGGGTATGAAAGGAACACTATTGATAACCGGGGCGACATCCGGTTTCGGCAAGGCATGTGCCCGACGCTTTGCTGAAGCAGGTTGGCGGCTTGTTCTTACGGGCAGACGGGAAGACCGCTTGAACGCTTTGAGGGAGGAACTGCAAGATAAAACAGCCGTTCATCTCCTTGGATTGGACGTTCGTCATCAGGAAGCGGTAATGACCGGATTGACGCATTTGCCCGATAAATTTTCTGAAATCGACGTTCTCGTTAATAACGCGGGTCTTGCACTGGGTCTGGAATCGGCCCCTGAATCGGATTTGTCCGACTGGAATACCATGGTGGACACCAACATCAAGGGACTGATGTATTGTACGCGTGCGCTTTTGCCGGGCATGGTCGAACGGAATCGGGGCCATATCGTCAATATCGGCTCGATTGCCGGAGA
This sequence comes from uncultured delta proteobacterium, assembly GCA_963778575.1. Lineage (GTDB taxonomy): Bacteria > Desulfobacterota > Desulfobacteria > Desulfobacterales > UBA11574 > UBA11574. Next base: position 28,722 of record CAVZUV010000008.1, read on the forward strand.
TTGGCCGTATCCGGGGGGAAATGTCTACGGCGCCACCAAAGCGTTTGTTAAACAGTTTTCCCGGAATCTGCGTGCCGACCTTTTCGGAACGTCCATACGGGTGACGAATATAGAACCCGGATTGGCCGAAACCGAGTTTTCTGTTGTTCGTTTTAAGGGAGATGCCGAAAAAGCGTCAAAGGTGTACAAGGGGACACAACCCATAACCGCCCAAGACATAGCGGAAATAATCTATTGGGTCGTCAGCCTCCCTTCCCATCTCAATATCAACCGGCTGGAGGTCATGCCGGTATGTCAAACCTGGGCGCCGTTTGCTATCCATCGCGATGAATAACCGGCGAGGATTTGTTGAACAAAGAGAATTAGGAAAGAGAAAAGAGGAGAGGTGAAATCAAAGCAAGAAGGTAAGAAGGCTGGCATACCTCAGCGCCTCCGACTCGTGCAAGATCCAGGTATGTACGGGGAGTTATGTCGTTTTAAAATCATCCGGATCGAATATTTCCGCGAACCGCTCTCCGTGCTTGCTGTGTTTTTTGTAATAATCGATGCAGTTTTTTACCACGCAAAGCACATCTGCTTCACTGAAGATCCCTTCGAGTTCAACAGCCAGCCTCGGATGCCTGCCCAATTTTCCACCGAGCTGAACCCGGAATCCTTTTTGTTTGGCTGCAATGGTTTCGGAAGGGCATACATGGATACACTTGCCGCACTTCAGGCATCGTTCGCGATGAATTAAGGGGATATTGTTGCTGTCCAGTGTAATACATTTTTCGATGCATACCTCGACACAGACCCCGCAACCGGTACACGTTTTTTCGACGACTTCCGGGATGACCGCACCAATGATGCCGATATCCTTAATCTGGGGCTGTGAACAGGCGTTGGGGCATTCCGCCAGCGTCACCCGAAATTCATGATGGTACTTAAGATCTCCCTGAACCCGTTTTTTTAAAAAATTCAAAAGATCGGCGTCGTCAAGCAGCGACGTTATTTTTTGGGCTAAGTCAACACAGGAATTCGCCGGATTGGGGCATCCCATTGAACCAAAGCAGGTATCGATCTGATAGCCCTTAATGTCTGCGCTCATTTTGGAGATGAATCGAGCCTGTGCCGCCTTGACATCGGACAAAGAAACACTTTTTCTGCCGGTGGCCGCAATGTCGTTTTCAATCCGCGACCGGACTTTTTTTCTGACGAAAAAGGGAACTTTCTTTATCTCAACTTCGGCATCAGGTGTCCATTTCAATGCGATGTTTTTGCAGGAGAGAGTCTTCATCTAAATGTTACATCCAATAACGCTGAAAAGTCTTTAAATCAGCGGACCTAAAGAAATTTATCAAGGAAGAATCCGCATACTGATATCCATGCACCTTGCAGAGTGGGTAAGAGCGCCTACGGATATGATGTCGACACCGGTATCGGCCAGAGATTTAAGGTCGCTTTTTGTGACATTGCCCGACAATTCGACCACGGCCCGGTTGCCGATCAGGGCAGCGGCTTCTTTTATCCGATCCGTATTCATGTTGTCCAGCATGATGACATCGGCATTTGCTGCCAGTGCCTCCTTGACCTGATCCAGATCGGAAACCTCCACCTCTATTTTTAAGAGATGAGATACATGGGTCCGGATATGGTCAATCGCTTTTTTAATACCGCCGAAAGCAGCGATATGATTGTCCTTAATCAAAACCCCGTCGTAAAGTCCCATCCGGTGATTTCGGGCGCCGCCCACACGAACCGCATATTTTTCCAATACCCGCCATCCCGGTGTGGTCTTGCGCGTATCCACCAGACGCACATTTTTGCCCGAAAGCTCCATCGTATAGGATCGCACCAATGTGGAGATACCCGAGAGACGCTGGAGAAAATTCAAAGCCGTTCGTTCACCCGAAAGGAGCGCACAAAGTCTTCCGCGGACATTTGCCAAACGTGCCCCTTTTTTTACGACATCGCCGTCATTATATTCGGATGTGAAGACAACCTCCGAATCAAGATACGTAAACACCTGCCGGACCACATCCAGGCCGGCAATGACAAGGGGTTCTTTTGCAATAATTTCGGCGCTGCCTTTTTGTTCAGGGTCAATGAGAGTGTCGGTGGTGACGTCTCCCGGACCGATATCCTCTTTGAGCGCTATTTCAATGAGATGTTGTATTGAATGCATGATAACATATGTATATCGGCAAAGCATTAAGCCCCAAGTTCTTTGATTTTATCCAGATTTTTTTGGAGCTTTTGCTGTTTTTCCATGAGGCTGTCGTATCTATCTTTGACTTTTTCAACCACATTTTTAGGCGCTTTGTCGAGAAAATCTTCGTTGCGCAACTTTTTTGTTGTCGTATTCAATTCATTTGTCAGCTTGTTGATTTCCTTGCCAAGACGATTAATTTCCTGGGTAAAATCGATAACCCCTTCCAGGTGAACAAAAATCGTCGCATCTTCGACAACAGACGTTGCCGATCCTTTTGGCCTCCGGCCCGAATTTTCCACGGACAACGATTCAAGCCGTGCAAGGTTCATGATCATGTCTTTGTATTGCGTGACGGTTTCTCTCGTTGACGATTGCTGTGAATGGACGGACACGGTCAGGGATAACGAAGGAGAAATGTTCATTTCTCCTCTTATGTTTCTGATTCCGGTGATAATCCCTGTGATGAGCGACATCGTTGTTTCTGCTTGGGTATCCTGATAAAGACCGTTATCGCCTGCATCCAGCGGAAATATCGATTTCATGACGGAGCCCTTGGTTCCCGGAAGCTTATGCCATATTTCTTCGGTGACAAAGGGTATAAACGGGTGGAGCAGAATCAGCGTGTCATGGAGAACGCGCCACAGAACACTCAACGTTGCTTCCTTTTGAGCTGCCCCTTTTTTTCCGTACAGTGTGGGTTTCACGGCTTCAAGATACCAATCACAGAACTCATGCCAGACAAAATTGTAAAGTGCTCCTGCCGCATCGTTAAATCGATAAGCGTCGAGAGATTCGGAAACACTGACGGCCACGCGATGCAGCCTGGATAAAATCCACCGGTCAACCAGGGAAAGCGATCCGTCGGGTATGTCTTCTATAGGCTTTGTCGATGTGCATGAGTGCAAAGCGGGCGGCATTCCAGATTTTGTTGATGAAATGTCTGTAGCCTTCAACGCGCTTTTCGGACATTTTAACATCTCTTCCCTGGGCGGCAAATGCCGCCAATGTAAAACGGAATGCATCGGTTCCATAGGCGTCGATGATATTTAAAGGATCAATGACATTGCCCGTGGATTTGCTCATTTTTTTGCCTTCTTCATCCCGTACCAGGGCATGGACATAAACGTCCTTAAACGGCACATCCCCCATAAAATGAAGTCCCATCATCATCATTCGTGCAACCCAGAAAAAGAGAATGTCAAAACCGGTGACCAGAACGGATGTGGGATAAAACATTTTTAATGCCTGTGTTTCATCCGGCCAACCCATGGTCGAGAACGGCCACAGTGCAGAGCTGAACCAGGTGTCCAGAACATCCGTATCCTGCTTGAGTACTTTTCCTTGACAAGCCGGGCACGTATCCGGCGGTTCCATGGCAACGACGACCTCGTTGCAGTGATCGCAGGTCCATGCCGGAATTTGATGGCCCCACCATATCTGTCTTGAAATACACCAGTCCTTGATATTGTTCATCCACTCGAAATACGTTTTCGTCCAGATTTCAGGGACGATTCGCGTATCGCCGTTTTGAACCGCTTCAATGGCTTTTTCCGCAAGGGGTTTGGTCTTGACAAACCACTGTTTGGACAGGTTCGGTTCAATAATGGTTCGGCATCGATAACAGTGACCGATGCTGTGTTGATAGGCGTCTACCTTTTCAAGAAGGCCTTCTTTTTTAAGCGCTTCGACCACAGCCTCTCTGCATTGGAACCGGTCCATTTCTTCAAATTTTCCGGCTTCCGGTGTCATCCGGCCGTCATCGCCGATCACCTTGACCCGTTCAAGGTGATGACGGTTTCCGATTTCAAAATCATTGGGGTCATGTGCCGGCGTGATTTTCAGGGCTCCGGTGCCAAAGGACATATCCACATATTTGTCCTGGATAACGGGAATCTCTCTGTTCATCAAAGGCAGCACCACTTTTCGAGACGCGGCGCCTTGATAGCGCTCATCATCCGGATTGACGGCCACTGCGGTATCCCCGAGCATGGTTTCAGGCCGGGTCGTTGCAATAACGATTTCCCCGTTTCCGTCGGCAAAGGGATATCGGATGTGATACAGAAAACCGTCATGGACTTCATGCTCCACTTCAAGATCGGCAAGCGCCGTGTGGCAGCGGGGGCACCAGTTAATAATATAATTGCCGCGATAGATAAGGTCTTCTTGATACAAGGTTACAAAAACCTTCCGGACTGCTCTTGAAAGGCCTTCGTCCATTGTAAAACGCTCTCTGTCCCAATCACACGAAGCACCGAGACGTTTGAGTTGATTGATAATCGCACTGCCGTACTCGCTCCGCCACTCCCAGACCGCTTCGATGAATTTTTCCCTGCCGACCTGGTGGCGATTCAATCCCTCGCTGGCCAGCTTTTTTTCAACAACATTCTGGGTGGCGATGCCGGCGTGATCGGTTCCCGGCATCCAAAGCACGTTGTCGCCGCGCAATCTTCTGTAGCGGCAGAGAATGTCCTGCAAGGTATTGTTAAGGGCATGTCCCATATGAAGGACACCGGTGACATTGGGGGGCGGGATGACGATGGAATAACAATTCTTTGCGCTTTCAGATTCACTGGCTGCAAACAGGCCTTCTATTTCCCAGAAATCATACCATCGTTTTTCCACATCATGAGGTTCATACGCTTTGTCAAGAAGATCGGAACTCATGTGTTATTACTCCTAAACCGGGCGATTTAAATTGAAAAGGGGATTATTGAATAATCCCCGGTACTTTTACGTTTAATTTTTTACCGTGATCGGATCGATCGGATAGAAAATAAAGACTGTCCGGCAGCAGTGCTATTTTTCGCTGTCCGTCGCGTCATCGAGAAGGGCTTTTTTCAATCTTTCAATTTCTTTTTTGACCGTTTTTTCAATAGTATCGACAAGGAGACGGTCGATTTTTTCATAAAACATCTTTTTTATGACACGTTCCAATGCCGCTTCCACCTGTTCGTTCGTCACCTTACCCGTGTCGAAAAGGTTCTCTTTGGCATCTTCTTCAGAATCCAACTCGATCCCAAGTGAATCTGCGAAATCATCTTTCAACGCATCATCCAGTATTGCCTCTGAATCTGATTCCTCCGTAACGTCTGCGGTTTCTTTTATAAGATCATTGTCGAATTCAGAAATGTCCTCGAAATCTATCACCGAATCGGAAACATCGGCAACAGGCTCACCGATGTTTTCTGTTTCCAGAGCAGTTTCATCGACGGTTTCGGTTAAATCGATGAAGTTTTCATCTTCAGTAAGTTCTGATACTTCATCAACACCCTTTTCCATATCTTCGGGCACAGAAATTTCTTCGGCGGCATCCACAAGATCAATAATTTCTTCATCGCCTTTGGACTCGTCCGTTGTTTCTATTCCAAACTCTATGGGTGCTTGGTCTTTGGCGGGCTCTGCTGCTTCTTCCGAAATCGTTTCATCCAGACCTTTTTCAGAAGGTTTTTCGATAGCCTGCAAGAGATCGATAATTTCTTCATCGCCTTTTAGTTGTTCTTCGGGCGCTACAGAGACTTCATCCGCTGTCGTCGCATCTGTTCGGGCCTCAATGGTTCCATCTTTGCCTTCTGCGGAAGATTCTTCGACAATCTCCGTAAGATCGATGGATTCTTCATCATCTGCCGGGTCAACTGCCATTTCATCCTTGAGTTCTATAATAGGATCGTCTTCTGTGGGTTCGGCCGTTTCATCTTTCTTTTCAGGTTCATTTGATTCGGTCATATCCATTCCCCCGTCCTCAAAAAGTGTCACCTTGGAACCCTAAATGAGCGAAAATCATGGAACGTTATCGGTTTTGTTTATGCTCAATCAGGATTAAACAAGCACCCTATAATATTTGGGAATCTACCACACGGCATACATCGTGTCAAGATGTTTGCCTTTCCCTTTGATTTGCTTTAAAAATTTGCCCTAAAGATTTTTGCTGTTGTATTTTCGATCCATTAGGGGTTATGAATAGCATACTCTCTAAAAATCATGCTTTCACGCAATGGGCCCCTCAAAAAAATGTTTTTTTTGGACAAGAGTGGTATGCGTTATTTTTTTATCGATTCAGTGGGACCAAAAGATGCGATGGTCAGTATTACGGGTCCGGATGCCAGGCATATCAGGACCGTTTTACGCTTGAAGCCCGGGGATAAAATCGGCCTCTTTAACGGCAAAGGCTTTGAATACGAAGCTGAAATTGTCGATTTGTCGCCAGGAAAAGTCAACGCAACGCTGATTCGCAGCTTTCCTTCAAGTGCGGAATCTCCGATCCGGATTACGGTTGCCCAGGGATTTTTGAAAGAACGGAAAATGGACGGCCTCGTCCGGCAGCTCAGTGAACTGGGCATCACGGAATGGATGCCCTTTATTGCCGAAAGATCTGTTCCCATGCCGGATAAGAAGCAGCTCTTGACTCGCACAAAACGCTGGGAGAAGATTGCAAGAGAAGCGGTCAAACAGTGTCGTCGAGGGCGCATCATGAAAATCGGTGACACCGCATCCTTTTCTCAAGTTTTGAATCTGGCCATGGATTGCGATCTTAAGATTGCTTTCTGGGAAGATGAATCCCGGCCGGTTCAATCCATAAACGCAAAAAGCCCCATTCAAACCGTATTTGCCCTTGTCGGACCCGAAGGCGGTTTCACCCAAAAGGAGATTGAAAAAGCCAACAATCATGGATTTGTTACCGCGGGCCTGGGGCCCCGGATCTTGAGGGCCGAAACAGCCGCTGTTGCGGCAAGTGTTTTGCTTCAATATCTTTTTGGGGATATGAACCAAAAATATCTTGACAAAAAAACGGGCCTTTAATAATTTTCAAATTTTAAAAGCCAAAGCCGAGGTAGCTCAGTCGGTAGAGCAGGGGACTGAAAATCCCCGTGTCGGCAGTTCGATTCTGTCCCTCGGCACCATTTCTTTTCTAAGGCCCCATAAACAGGGGCTTTTCTTTTTGCTAAACTGTTGGTTCCCGTTAAGGGTCACTCAGAGGGTCACTCAGAAGCTTCCTGAGGGGGAAAGGAAGCAGAGCAGACTATTTTCAATTACATCGAAGTCTACTACAATCGGCAGAGAAAGTATTCAACAAATGGGTATAAGGCTCCAGCTCTTTATGAACAGGAATGGTGGTTTAACAGAAAAGCGGCTTAACCTATGTTCCACTTTTTTGTTGCAAGATCAATGTATGACACGTATTTTAAGGTCAAAAATTTTACAGATATCACAATGCCTGCTAAATTGTCTGTAGGCCAAATACTGGCAAGCTATTGCAATATTTGAAATATCGTAATTCTGCTTGATAGATCAATCAAGATCCTCATTTCTCATTCATTTCATTTCATCACTTAATACCACAAAGTAATATAACTTCTTAAAATCATTATTGTATTGACACAATCAAACTTTTAAAATAATTGGTTTAGAAAGATTCTCTTTTGAAATCAGCCCTATATCTCGTTTCAGTTTACATTGTAAAACATCTCTTGTTCTGTTAATCTCATTTTCGATACTTTTTTTAAAATTTTCGTAACTGTTTCCTTCACTAAAAAAGATTGCCATCAATTTTATTTTAAAGACCATCAATCATTTTTCCTCTGTTTAATGAAGAGATTAAATGAAAATAAATCTAAAAGCATTGGGCAGCATAATCAACATACGCCAAATTTTGATTGGCCTGTCTGTTCTGCTTATTGGAACTTTGGTATACGTTGTTGATCGTCCTCATGGTCAAATCTATTTTCTTTACAAAAGTTCTGTAAACATAAGCCTTCACAACATCTTGCCAAATTTATTCGGATGTATTGGCAACAGTTTGCCCTCATTTATCCATGCATTCTCTTTTATTTTAATTACGGCGGGCTTGTTGCTCTGCCAAAAAAGAGGGCACATCATCATCTGCTCGTGCTGGTTTCTCACAGACTTTATTTTTGAGTTAGGGCAAAAATTTAAGTTATTGTCTTCAACAATGGTTCCGGATTGGTTTTCCGGAATCCCCTTTTTGGAAAACAGCAAGAATTATTTTTTATCAGGAACGTTTGATTTTAATGATCTTGCGGCGATTGCCTTTGGTACAATTTCGGCTTATTGGGTTTTGTCAGTCACCCAAAAAAGGAGGGAATCATGAAACCGAAACATGTATGCAGAATTCACAAGATGTTACGATATCTTTGTATTTCATGGGTAATTGTGTTTGGGGTTATCAGTATTATCGGTTCTGGTGGCGGCGGGAGTGATCCGCAGCCTGTAGTTGTGGCCGGTATCTTCAGCGACCAGCCGACGGATGGGGATATTGCCTTTGATCCTGTTCTGCAATCCTTCACTATCACTAACGGGTCAGAAACCCTGTTTTTTGGCATTGACGATCTTGACCCAAATCAACCGGAATACCGTGCCTTCCTGGATTTTCCACTCGACGGTTCTACCGGCGGGGATGTTATCCCTGCAAACGCTGGAATAGTTTCTGCAACCCTGGAAGTATTCATTAACGAAGTGAGTTTCGCTCCCAATGTCCCCACTTTGCTCGATCTTGTCTCTTATCCTATCACCGGTTTGCGTGTGGAAGATTTCGATTCTTCTCCACTATTGTCTCAATCGCTGGATTTCTTTGCTTCGGATCTGGGAACTATTGTATCGATTGACATTACGCCGTTGATGCGGGAGGCGCAGCGCCTCAGTCTCACTGATTTACAGTTGCGGTTTGTCCTCGATTTCGTGACTAATGTCGGGTTTGTAGGCATCGAGGATCTTCCTTCCGTCTCCACCAGGGCTCCGCTGCTCACAGTGAACTACGTGTTCTAATATTTCTCGCCATATGATGACAGCCGGGTTGATCAACATCTTGCCTGAAAAAAACATAATATATGAATTAGTTGTCCGAAAGTGAAAATAACGGATAGTAAGCTTCAATCTGTAAAAAATCAAAAATTGAGGAAATTCGATTCTATTCCACTTCCAACAAGGCAGGGTCATAATGGCCCTTTTTTTATTTTTGCGGGTTGTGATATCTGCTATAAAAATGTAAATATCAGAGGTTGAAAATATTTGTGATATCGTTTTTCAATAAGGGCAGATCCATTTTCTGGGGTTTGCCTTTTCGCTTTTTTGTGGATTTTAAGATATATGTAATTGAGGGGTCGGGGAGTTTTTAGAAACACTGCCCCGTCCGTAACCCATTAATATTTAACGAAAAAATAATACTAGACATAAGCTTTTGTATTTGTTATGAATAATCTCAACGATATCAACAACAAAGGAGATTATTCATGGCCAGAAAATCGAACAAGATTTCAGCACATTGGATCCGTGAAACGCGAGATGATTTTAGAGCCTTTTTAGATGAAACCGATTTTCCTGATCCTGAACGCCTTGGAGAACGTGGCCCTGTTTTCAAGTATCCAGAATGGTTGATCATGTTCATTGCTATCTTGTCGGTTAAGTTGAAAATAAAAACATATGTTCAAATCCATAAAATGGCAGTTAAATATTGGGACGTGATCGCAGAAGGATTAGATTTAACGCCAATTAGCGAAAGACAGCTAAGAGAGCGGTTAAAAAAAATCCTTCATTTCCCTGGAAAACCAGCAGCGTTTATCTTTCAGCTATTTCCTGAACTTGACCAATGACAGGGTGGTCAGTGCTGATAAAATGATGAATAAAGCAAAGGGTCCTGTCTGGCATAAGAAATACAAGGATAAAGGCATCGTACCCAAAAACCTACGAGCACTGGATAAAGAAGCCACCTGGAGTAAATCGAATGCCGATGGCTGGGTTTATGGCCATGGCAGTTTTAGCTTTACATCACATAAGGTCCCATTTTTAGGTGCATTTATATGGATGAAAAACAGTGCCAACGAAGCCAGGAAAATGTGGCTTGAGGCGTCTCATTTCAAAGATCAAATTGACTACGCTGCCATGGACTCGAAGGCAGATAATTCAAGGCATTTTCGAGAATATAAAAGGCAACGAAAAATAAACTTGATTACTTGCTGTCGCCAAAACATGGATAAGACAAGGCATCGCAGAGAAATGATCAAGTTTATGGAGAAACCAAAACATAAAAAGATTTACCGTGAAAGATCATTTAAAGTCGAGCCGATGCAGGGTTTGGTGAAGGATATATTTGACCTAAACCGTTGCTGGATGAGGGGTAACGCGAACAACCGATGGTTGTTTGCGGCAATGGGCTTAACTATCCAAATGCATCAACTCGAAGCATTTAAACAAGGTAAATCAACTTGGATTATCAAAGAACGGGTTTTGGGATAAACTCCCCGACCCCTCATGTAATTAGAGTTGATCAACCTTGGGTTGTCTTTATGGCAAGTAAACACAAAATCTATTTCGGTTTTAAATCTTCGATTCTCGGAAATGCAAAATTAAGACAAGCAACCTTCATATTTGACCTCCCTTACTAATTTTATTCAGAGGTTTTCCAAATTGTTATCTGGCGATGGCGATACCAAAACATAAAGCCTAAGTCCTTCTTCGTTGCTTTGCCAGATTTCCAGCTGTTTATGCTGTTCCATCTTTCCATAAACGTTACTCATCATTATAGTTTTTTTATTTTAAATAATTTTTTTAATAAAGAAGATTGACAGCACCACAATGTGGCATTAGTTTCGCAAGTAAGGATGCGATGTCGCCTTGTTATTTTTAAATAAAATACCAGATTGGTAGGAATATGAGGCTACAAATGTCTCACCTCTACTAAAATAAAAGGAGGTGATTGTATGAGCGATAACATAAAATCAGAAAATACCGATAGTGCGGATCGAAAAGCCTCTGAATCCTGTTGCAAAATAATAGACCCTTGTTGCTGTCACGTAGTTGATCCTTGCAGTTGTTACGTTGATTCTTGTTGTTATGTCGATCCTTGCTGTTGTTAAAGAAGTATTCAAGAGGATCGGGAATAAATCCTGGTCCTTTTTTTAATTTTATGGAATTGCCTCAAAACTTTGCATCAGCGCCCATACTGTTAAAACCCACGTATACAACATTTACAAAAAGATCAATGTTGACAGCCGTTTCCAAGCGGCACTCTTGGCAGCAAAATATCTCTAATATCGTTGAGATGGTTATACATTTAAATGCTTCTCTTAGGAAAGTTTCAGAATAGAGAAAAAGTAAATATGGTTAGTATAAAAATTTGCCTAATATAGGGACAAGCTCACCATGATGGGACCCGTGGTCCCCTGCCGCGGGTCTGCCAGGCCCCCCAGGGGTCAAAATTTTTCTTTGACATCCAAATATCCTGCCCTATTCTTTTTAATGTCATTTAGTAGATTAATCATCTCTGCTCCATGATTTTAAATAGATATCCATTAGCAAAGAAAGGTGTCATCAATGCCAGAGAGACGTCAATATGAAAGGTTATCTTTTCCATTTCCTATAAGACTGGAAACAATGTTTACAAACGAAAAAAAAGTTTTAGATCTTGTAACAAGAGATATATCTGCTTCTGGAACGTTCATTCCTACACTAAAGTCTTTTCCAGAAGGTACAAAGTTTATTATGAGTTTCACCTTCCCAAGTAACGAAATTCAAAAACCTAAAACAGTTAAGAGGTTAAATGGATGTATCGGAAGTTTGGTACGCTCAACTCCTAACGGTATTGCAATTCAATTCGACAGAGAATGTCAGATGGAGTGTTTAAAAATTTTGTAGTTGGTATAGTTTCCTCACTTCCCTAACTACAACAATTCCTGGAATATAATTGAATCAGATATGAACCTTTATGTATGGGATAAAGTGTAATGTTTTCTGAAGAAAATTGTAAAACTCTTGTACAACTTTATCGTCACAGCGAGTGCAAATCACCTCTCAGTAACTCATCTCATCCATCTTATCATTGGCAGACCAGAGATAAATATATCCGTTCACATATCTGCATTAATTTTTCATAATAGCCGTCAAATGTTTGACGGGAATATCCTTCGGTTCAATGAAGCAATAAATGTTAATATATTGTAATATTTGATTTTAATTTAAAACAGGATTTCTGGTACGTATCATGCATATGCTAATATATACCTTGTGCAACAAAGAATAATTGTACCCATAGCGGTAATCATTTTATTAGAATCCCTGTTTCGGGAGGTGAAACCATGGTTCAAGGTATTATGGCGGGATGGATATTTTTATTGATTTTGGCTGCCTTGTATACTGACGAAAATTTACGTCATGTAATACCCGCTGTGTTTGGTGCTTTTTTGGCATTACTGGTTGTTACGATACCTATATGGTTGCCCATGTTGCTGTCCAATTACCACAAGAGGGATAAGACAAAGAAACAAGTGGTTGAGATTGAAGTTGTCAAATAAAGGAGTTGAAACCGTGAAGAAATTAATAGCAGCCGTCTTTGTAATGCTCCTTATTCCTAAGATATACATTGTGGAGGGTGAAGTTTGGAAGATCCAATTCCACTATTAATAGAGTCTTTTGACCTCATTAAAGATTCTGAAGGTAAACCTTACAGTCCTTTAGGACAGTCAATTTCTATTGACAGGATTCATCTGAGTATTAATTTAAGTTTAAAGCTTCTCTGGTGCATGTACATCTTATATTCCGGTCACCAGCATAATAATGCAAAAAGAAAAATAAATTAAATGTGCACCGGGTATAATTACAGCATTCAGAGAAGCCCCCTTTCGGCAAGGGCTTGGTAGGATGGTTGATCTATCTTAATACCCTTTGCCTGGGGCGATCCGGAAGGGTCGCCTTTTCTATTTCCCGCCGCTATCTCGTTCAAAAATGACATTTCCCAATCTGAAAGTTGTTCCAGGGCGATCAGGCAATGAGAAAGCAGAGCAAAAGAACCCGGCTGTCTATATACTATAAGGATATTTATTTCTTAAATTTATTGCGTCCGAGAGCTGCAAGGCCCACCAAACCAGAGCCAAGCAGTATCAGTGTGGCAGGTTCGGGGACTGGGGAAACATCACTACCCTTTGTTTCCGATACTGTGTCAGGAGGGGTAACTGATTTTGAAGAAAGATTTGATTTATTAAGCGTAGTTGCGGAATTGTCCGAGGGGCAGCCTGTAATTGAAAAAAACATAATCACAACACATAACAACATAAATAATTTCTTCATCTTTATCCTTTGGTATTAGAAAACTGCGAATATAAAAATTAAAAGTTTTCAACTTTGATTATGCTTGTTGCGCATTTTTGTTTTTAAACATTAAATTTGAAACGAAAAATTATTGGATGCTCATATAAGGCCATATATTTTGTATGTCAAGAACTAAATAACACAATATATGGAAAATATAGGCCATGTTATTAATGGGGCGCTTTTAGATGCCAATTCATTCCTTTTAAAGATATCAGAAAAAGGAAAACACAAAAATGAGGTATATACCCTCTTGACATGATATATTGTGACATTATGTTATTAGATGAGATAAAATAATAAGTTATAATTATAATTACATTTCTTTGCACATTGCCGATAGTTAATGTGTGAAGGATCGGATTTGTTTGAGGCGTAAGAGATGTATACAAATTCATTAAAAGAAATCAGGGAGTCTTTTTTAATCAGCAAGGCGGAACTTGCCAGAATGGCAGATTTGTCGGTAGACACGCTGACACGTATTGAACACGGCAAGCCGTGCAGGATTGAAACCAAACGAAAAATCCTTATAGCGTTAGGTCTAAAATTATCGGATAGGAAAAAAGTGTTTCATTAATTAAAGCGTTATGCCCGATTTGTCAAAGAGCATAGCCTCTACCAGGTTTTGGTAGGGGTTTTTTTTTCAAAAATAAAAGGGCCTGAAGGTTTTGAAACTACTTCTATTGGTATTTGAGTATTTGAATGAATAAAAGGAGATAGATATATGGCTCATCTTCTTATGGAAACAGGCTTGCATCTCAATCCGATGGAATCATGGGGGAATGTGGTTCGAAAAAAACAGGAATGGATCTTCGGGCCGACTTTCCAAAAGCATCTACGTGATGAGGCCATGATGGCTGTCGCGTTCGGGTACAACGTTCCGTTGTTGGAAAAAGTTCTGAAAATATCCTTGCCGTATGAAATCGAAGATGTGTTGTCACTTTTTTCGCATCAAATATTTATCGAAACCAGTATGAACGGAAACATCATCATTCATAATTGACAAATCAGCAGGAAGCGATAATAGAAATATATAGCCTGGTATTATCGTTGCCACACGTTAACGCATTCCGACCCTAAACAGAGGCGGGGCGAATCCAATAATTTTTTAGATTACATCTTGACATATTATTTTGTGGTATTAATTTTGATTAAGCCAAATCCTCATTGGCTAATTTGTCTATTAACGGTTCCTGGGATCAACGGAACCGTCATTAATGCCCCTGGTATCCCCGCCAGGGGCTTTTTTTGTTTAAGACAACAAAAAAGGCAGAGCCGTTTTTGCTCTGCCAATACCCAGCCGGTGGCCTCCCACTTTTAAACCACCCAGCATTATATTTTATTAGCTTCTCCAAATGTCGTTGTACAATGCATTTGCTGCATCTAGATGCACGGACATCCGAGAAGCCTTATCAATGCGATATCAAACTTCTCATTTTACAGTGTAACCTTCGTGAGATCGCGTCATCACATGGTTTAAAACATGGTATTGAAGTTGATTCGCATTTGTTAACTTATAAATAAAACATTTCTCAGGATATGTCCATAAGCTTAAGGGCTCATTTAAATGGGTCAAGTTCCTATTATATAGGAGTCACTCCCAGAACTTTCTTCCTTCCACGTTTCAAAAAACAAAGCTTCGTTATCAGGGACACATACCGGCCCAAAAAAAATGGCGCCTATTTCATCGGGATGAAGCCTGTTTCACCGGGGTGGCATCTTCGACGTTAGATCCACCGGGGTTATATGCTCAGCTTTTCCCCGATTTCTCTGGCTTTGTTGAGTATGTCTGCCTGCTGGAGGATATCGTTTTTATCTCTTGTTCCAGTGGCTACAATTGTACCTTGAACATCATAGTGCAAGAATGAAAACAGATTTTCAAGATATTCAAAGTAACTTTTGAAGGCGTTTTTGTCCGGGTTGCCCTGAGTAAAGACCATAAATATGCGTTTCTTTCCTTTTAAGCGAGTAGTGAAGTCTGGTCTGATAAACGGTACAAGGCGATCCATAAAGCGTTTCGTTTGTCCGGATACCTGCCACATATAGACAGGTGAGCCAAGGATGATGACATCCGAGGCCTGTATCTCCTTGTGCAACAACTGCATATCATCATTTGTCACGCAGGTGCCTGTTTCTCTGCAGTTGAAACATCCCAAACAATGAGAGATATTCATTTCAATAAGCTTATAAAACTTTGTTTCGGCACCATTTCCCGAGGCGCTCTCTATAATCGTTTTAACCAATTTTTCAGTGTTTCCATTTTTTCTCGGACTACCCTCAACACCGATTACCTTCATAGCGATCTTTTCCCCCTATTAAATCTCGGTCGTTCAATCAAGGTGTGAATACGATCACAACTTGTCGAGTCCATGCCCCCGAAGGAGAATGAACTTCTTATCTTCATCATTTAAAAATATCTTTAAGTCCCTTAGGAATTTTAAAAGGAAAGTGGGAGCCGGATTCGTTGTTTTCTCCGGCAGTTTTTGAACCCTCAGTTGCAGGTTCCTCCGTTTTCGAACGTTTTGTTTTAAATTCTTCCATATTTATACCCAACAACTCCATCATATTTGAAACTTGTTTGTAATCGTTGGGAACTTCGAAATATTTAGCGGAAGTTGAACGCTCTTTGATGTTCCTTAGCTCATTTATGGACCCGTCTTGAGACTGCGTACGAATGGGCATGTCCAATTTTTTTGATATCCAGGCGATAGATTTTGATGTGCTTTTATAACCCATATAACTAACGGTGGTGTCCACTTCCTTCTTTGTACACTCAAATCCATTAATATATTCCGTCCCCAAAACTTTTTCGTTTTTCGAATCAACGAATTTTTTTGCGGTCCGTTCCATCTCTTTTTCATCGAGAGGTTTTTCAAAATAAAGTTTTTTCTCGGGATTCAAATACCATGCAATCTTTTTATCCCTACGAAAAATCCAAACCATATTTCCTGTACCTTTTGGCAAGATGCCTTCTATTCGCAGCTTAGTCGGCATCATATATATCTTCCCTTCATGCTGAACCTTTCCGTTAGCGTCGATCGTGACCTCATCGGCGGTAAATTTTGTGATTTTACCTCCCCAAAAAGCATATGCGGATATTCCGCTGAATAGAACCGCAACTGCAACAAGACATAGAATCCATCGAATCTTTCTCCCGAAATGATATGCGCTCATGGGACCTCCTTTCTTGGTGAGTGTCTATCCATAAATGATCTTTTTTCTCGATCCGCCGAAAGGTGGACAAGTTTCTGCGTCTGCGCGTGAAATCTGCATCTAAAATTTAACCGGGACCGGGCACATTTTGCCAAGGCTATTTCTAAAAAATAATCATCGAAATATCAATTGGAATATTATTTATATTCCTGCGGTTAATTCCCCGTTCGACGTCCGGAATCTTCGATTTAATTTCAAACAATCCCGCCATCGCAGGACTCATGTATAGATAGCTCGCAGTTAAAGAGAATTATTAGATAATCGGTAAAATAATCCCCGATCTTTGCTTTACGGATTTTATTCTTCTTTCCGTTTCCAAAGACGCAAGATATGTCTTCACCTCATCCGCCGGCAAGCCTAAAATTTCAGACAGGTCCTTTATCGTACAGGGACGTCTGGCAATGGTTCCCAATATGGCCGAGGTAATGTCTTTGCGATAGGCAAGAAGCGCCTTGTGTTCGGGCGGATCAACAACAATAACGGCATTTCCCAACTGGAGGTATTCCAAAACATGCTCAAGCTCCTCCCGGGTGGCAGGACGAAGGGTCGAAACCGTTCCGGGTCGATCCAGCGTATTCAAATGGATCTGGTCCGGTTTGATTTTTTTAATCGTCTGCTTTAAAGCTTCCAATTCATGGTTTGAATCATTCAAGCCGGGAATGATAAATATTTCAAGCCATATTTTTCCGTTGTATTCCTTTCGAAATTGAACGAGTCCACCGACGATGCTATCCAATCGTAAAAGAGAAGCAGGGCGGTTAATTTTGTTAAACGTCTTTTCGGTGGCGGCATCCAGCGACGGGATGATCACGGCGGCATCTTTCATATCTTTTCTCACCTGTTTTTGAAAAAACAATGTGCCGTTGGTCAGCACCGCCACGGGGATATCAAGAGCCTGATCTTTTATAAAATGGATAACATCGCCGATTTTTGAATGAAGTGTCGGCTCACCGGAACCGGAAAAGGTGATGTAATCCGGCCGGGCATGATTCGCCAAATAATGAATCAGTTCTTTCTTAACTGCGTCAAACGGCACATATTCTTTGCGTTCCAATGTCAGGCGGGAGGTTTTGCCGCATTCGCAGTAAATGCAATCTAAGGTACACGTCTTCATGGGAACCAGGTCAACACCCAGAGAAATCCCCAGCCTGCGCGAAGGTACCGGGCCGAAAAGGTAATTGTATTGCATTTTCTCCTCAAAAGTGCTGTTATATCGGCGCAATGCCGAACATTACATATAGAAGCCATCTCAAAAAAGTCTTTTCGTCCGATATCGGCGTTGAGCCCTCGTCTCAAGTCCTCGACATACTTGAGTATGCGTGTCGAAGATCCCGTTAGACGGGGCGGGTTGATCCTCGGTCTCGCGTTCTTGTCCCGCCTTTAGGCGGGAGATCTCGACCGAAAATCCTAATTTTGAGATGGCTTCTAGTTTAATATCTGAATCTTGCATGATAATACCTCAATCGTTGAGAACGCTCAATGGGTTTGTTACGCCAGGATAAAAGACGGTCAAAATGAACGAAAAATTGCCGGGAATCGTTGTCACAGGAGCTTCGGGTTTCATCGGCAGGCATTTTGTCATCGCCGAATCCGGCAAGTTCCGGTTATTTTGTATTGCCCGGCGAAGCCAAAAAGAGGCCGGTGTCCCGGAAAATGATCACACCCACTGGCTCCAGGCGGACATCACCAAGTGGGAAAATATTTTAAGGGTCATTGAGTATATCCAGGGCCATGGCGGGGCGGATTTTGTTTTGCACCTGGCCGGCTATTATGACTTTACCCTGCTGGAAAACCCTGTGTACGAGGAGACCAACGTTGTCGGCACCCGTTATCTTCTGGAGTTGTCAAAAATATTGAATATCAAACGGTTCATATTTTCAAGTTCCCTTGCTGCCTGCAAATTTCCCTCTCCGGGCCGGGCGCTGACCGAAAAAAGTGCTGTGGATGCGGATTTCCCCTATGCAAGAAGTAAAAGACGGGCGGAATCGATAATCAAAGAATATTCCGAAACCCTTCCCTGCTCCATTGTTCGATTGGCCGCCGTGTACAGCGACTGGTGCGAATATCCCATTTTGTATATGATGTTAACATCCTGGCTGTCCAAAAAAAAGCTTTTGTCCAGGATTGTTGCCGGCAGAGGTGAATCGGCAGTGCCGTATATTCACATCAAAGACTTGATCAATCTGTTCCTGCGAATGATAACCATCAGCGATACCCTGCCTCAACTGGGGGTTTATATCGGCGGATCGCAGGGAAGCATTTCTCATATCGATCTTTTTCGAACCGCCACTCGATACTATTACGGACATGACGTCAAGCCGTTCAAAATGCCCAAACTTTTGGTGCGATTGGGATTGTACATTCTGTGTTTTTGGGGATGGCTGACCGGAAACGAGATGCTTGAAAAGCCGTGGATGGCCGAATACATCGATAAAAAGCTGACCATAGATGCTTCCGTAACCTGCAAGTCTTTAGGATGGAGACCCACGCCGCGATATCATGTTTTGCGGCGGTTACTGTTCATCACGGAAAAAATGATCACCCATCCGAGTAATTGGACATTCAGAAACGAACTGATGCTGCAACGGGTGGCTTACAGAAAAAGTACCATGATTTATGACATTCTGACGGAATTGCGAGAATCATCGGTGGATAAGCTGGTCAAAGAAGTCTTGAAGTCGGAAAATGCGGCAAGGTTTCCAAATTACCGAAAAATGGATCGGGATTTGCTGAAATGGTATATTACGTTAAATTACCAGCTGGTTTCAGCCACGGTGAGAAACAGAGACCGGGCGATGATACCCAACTATGCGCAGGTCATTGCCTACCGGCGTTTTGTAGAAGGATTCAGGGCACGGGAAGTCAAGGATTTGATGTTTTTGACAGCAAAAACCATGGAAAAATCCCTGCTTGAACGACCGGAATTTAAAGATTCAAAACAGCGGGTGGATGACTATATTATTTTGACGGCACAGTTGGCTATCGATGAATTTGAAGATACCTATGAGGTTCTTAAATCATATCCCCCGGAACAGGTGGCCGCTGTCGATACCATCAAAGGCATTTCCGGCAGTGATGATCTTAAACGGATTGTACTTCAGCTTGAAGATATCTGTAGCGATTCGCTGTCCCATCAGTTGAGCGGTATATTTTAGATAGTATCCATCCATAAATGGTCTTTTTGCCCGATCTCAGCGTTATGCTCAAAAAATAATCCTCGGAATATCAACTATATGCCTGCGGTTATTTTTTTCGCATGCCTTGATTTCGAACAAAAATCCTCATTTATGGATGGACACTATATAGCGTTAATGCCCAACAGCAAGTAGTCCGCTGGCTGCTGCGCCGAGAATAATGACCTCGAGCACCGCAATAACCGCGTAAATGATATCCTTGTTCCTCAAAAGGGTCGGCACGATCACGGCATAGCATATAATGGTAACGCCCGATAGGATGACTACACCGATAAAATTGAGAAAGTCGCCATATTTGAGCATCCCGAGCCAGGCCCATCCGGGCTTGATGCCGGTGTGTTCCAGATACTCATGAACATTCATAGACCAGTAGCCGGACAGCTTATTCAATGGAATATAGGGATGGAATACGCCGAATACATAAAGAATGTATGTTATAAATAGAACCAGTAAACCAAGGTACATCCCTTTTTCCAGTATCTTGGCATATAGAACCTGTTCGGGGGTTGCTTTTAATAGGGCGTTTGTTTTTTCTTCCATTTGTTTTCTCCCGGTAAGAATACATATCCTGCTTGAAGTGAATTTCAATTGAGCAAAAAATGCTCAATTGAAATTATAAAGCCAATAACCATTAACTGATATCGAATAATTCTAATCGAGTTTTGACTCGATTAGAATTAAACAGTTAGAATCCAAGTCCCTTGGACAGCGCCTTGATCCCTGCAAAGGCCAGGATGCCAATAACCATCCAACGGATAAGTGTCGGTTTGGCGACTTTAAGCAAACGGACTCCCACAAATGAGCCGAGCATGATTCCCACAATGGACGGTACGGTCAGCAGGGGGAGGATACAGCCTTTATTCGTGTAGATCCAGGCAGCGGAGGTGTCGGTAATGGAAAGGAGAAATTTGCTGGTGGCCACACTGATTTTGAGCGGTGCTCCCATCAACAGATTGAGCACCGGCACGTTGGCCCATCCGGCCCCCAGTCCGAACATGCCGGCCATAATGCCGATGATGATAAACAAGCCCAACCCCAAAGGGGTTCGGTGGATTTTCCAATCGATAATTTCGCCGGTGCTGGCTTCCTGGTATACACCGCAAATATTGAGGATAGAAGAGAGCCGGTCCGCTTTCGGCACATCCGGGATCGTCGATTTTTTGGCCGTTAGCATGAGAACACAAATGCCGAGTATGGTGGCGCCAAGAGCAATTTGAACGATGTTGGTGGGAAGTGCAAGTCCGATCATGGCGCCGATGATGGCGCAAGTGGAAGCAATGAGGGCCACCGGAATCGCCAATCTCAGGCTGGCCAGGTTCATCTTGAGAAGTCCGGGGCCGGCGGCCAGCGCGCCGGAAAGCGCCACCAGAAGCCCGGTGCCGCGAACAAAGTCCAAATGGAACGGGAAAAAGCCGCTGATGATCGGCACATAGAGGACTCCGCCGCCGACGCCGCCGAGCACGGCAAAAATTCCCATAATAAACGTGACGATAAACAGTATGATCGGCCAGAACCACCAGGCATGGCCGGCGTTCGCCGTTTGGGCCGGTGCATTTGCCAAGGCAGGCGAGATCCATATTATCAATGAAAAAAGGCCGATGAACATCATGATCCATAATTTACCGGTTATCCGCATCTCTTCCTCCTGAACTTGGCCGCTATAATTTATAATGGATCTGAATACCTGATAAGGATGCAAATTGCATCGCAACGGATTTATGTGTTTAAGGATATGAATTCACCAAAAAATGATGCTTATATTAAATTTTATTTAATGTCAATTAAAATTATTCAATAATTTACGTATAACTTGTTTAAAATACAATATGTTATCATATTCAACAAATGGGTGTGCCATAAAAAATTATCACCGTGTTTACGGGAAGTTATCCAATTTGTTGTTACAATATGCAACATTTTGTGAGGGGATGTGTCGGATTTTTTAGGATGTTTATTTTTGTTTATTCTTTCAAGACGTTGAATGTTCTTATAAAAATTTTACGGGTTATACTAAAAACATATTGAAACGTTATTAATTTTCGTGTAAAACAAATTGAAACAAGCAAGACAAACGATTCAATCGTACTTTGGATGTAAAATTGAAGGACAAAATTGAACTGGTTTGGCAAAAAAAATCGATGAATACATTGCCACGCACACCTATTAAGGGCTTATTTGACACGACCATCGAGTTGCCTTCTTTGATCGATGAGGTTCCCCTGGGCATTGTCGTGCTGGATACCCGGCGACGAATCGTGATGATCAATCGCGCTTTTGAAGCCCTTAGCGGCTTTTCCATGGAAGAAGCAAAAGGAATCCATTGCTCCCATATCATGCGAAGCAAGCTATGCATACAAAAATGTCCCCTTGAAAATATGGATTTAAATTCCGAATCCATTTCCGTTGAAAGCGATATGATCAACAAAGACCGGCAGCTGATTCCGGTGCTGATCAATCTGTCTCCGATTCGAGATGCTGAAGATAACCTGGCCGGTTTTTTGGAAACCGTTGAAGACCTGCGCCCTATTAAAGAGGTGAATTCCAGGGAAACCCATGCCTATGTTTTCCGGCATCTTATCGGAAAAAGTCCTGAAATGACGCGAATCTTTCAGACGCTTCCTTTGCTTGCTCAAAGTGATTCGGCGATTTTGATTACCGGCGAGACCGGAACCGGTAAAGACTTACTGGCAGAAGCCGTCCACCAGGCTTCCAATCGAGCAAAAGGCCCCTTTGTCAAGATCAATTGTGGCGCGCTGCCTGAAACCTTGCTGGAGTCCGAGCTTTTCGGTCACCGAAAAGGGGCATTTACGGGTGCGGTGGAAAACAAGCCCGGAAGATTTCGTCTGGCCCACAACGGAACGCTTTACCTTACGGAGATCGGAGATCTTCCCCTGACATTGCAGGTCAAGCTTTTGATGTTTCTGGATGACAAGGTGGTCTATCCTCTGGGGAGCGCCAAGGGGTTTCAGGCTGATGTTCGTATCATTGCCGCCACTCATCGCAACCTCGATTTCATGGTGAAAGAGGGAAACTTTAGAGCGGACCTGATGTTTCGGTTGAACGTCGTGAGATTGCATCTGCCGCCGTTGAGGGAACGAGGAGACGACATTCGACTGATTCTGGATCACTTTATGAATATGTTTGCCACACGATTCCGAAAAAAGATCAATGGATTATCAAAAAAAGCCCATAAAATTTTACTGGACTATCCTTTCCCCGGGAATGTGAGGGAACTCAGGAACGTTATTGAATATGCTGTGAATATGTGCCCCAAAGGACAGGTACAATCCACACATCTTCCGGCCTACCTTTCCGAGACGAAACGTTTTTATGGCCGTGTATCGCCGGAAGCCGGTGTAAGGTCCGAATGGACGTCCTCGATCGCAACATCAGACAGCGGACAAAGCGGCCAAAAGACATGGGCGTCTTTAGAGAGAGATATGATTATAAAAGCACTGGTCAAAACCAAAGGGCGACGCAACAAAGCCGCAGATATGCTGGGCTGGGGGCGAAGCACGTTGTGGAGAAAAATAAGACAATATAAAATAGACGCTTGACGGGTGTGGATTTAATTGAAACAATTTGAAACTTGAATTTGACATGCGGAATTTATAGGATTTAGTGCTTAATCATGGAACAAAAAATTCTCATCCCTTTATACGCTGATCAGGTGGCACCCCGGTTTGATCTGGCCACAGAGGTTTCTATTGTTTCGATACCGGATGACGGCCGACCCGTAGAAAAAAAGACGGTGGTGTTGCCGCGGGCGTCGGCGGAGCAACTTTGTCATCTCATCCTTATGGAAAAAATTGGAACGGTGGTGTGTGGTGGAATTGAAGATGAGTATTATCAATATCTTAAATGGAAAAACGTGAATGTTTTGGATTCCGTGATCGGGTCTTACAAAAAGGTCATCAAACAACTGGAATCGGGGACGCTTCAAGCCGGAGATATCGTTCGATAGAGCGTTTTGGAGGGGAAAATGGCGCTGAATCTTAAAAAATGGTTCAACATCAGAGAAGGTCTGCAAATGCTCATCGACGTCGATTCCTCTACAGATCGATATCGACTTCTCCAGAGGAACATCAGGATCTTGATGATTGTGCTGACCATTGTCCCCCTGTCCATGATGGCTTTGATCAACTACCATCAGTACCAGAGCAGTCTCAGAGAAGAAATTATCAACCCTGAAACATTGCTGGCAAATAAGACCCGGCACTCTTTTGAGTTTTTTCTAAATGAACGGCAGTCTCTAATAAAATCGATCTCTTATTTTTATTCTTATGACCAATTGTCGGATAAAAAAACCCTCAACCACATTCTCTTTACGCTCAAAAAGGAATTCGGCGGTTTTGTCGACCTGGGCCTGATCAACGGTGCCGACGGGATACAGTTTTGTTACGCGGGTCCATACAATCTTCTTGGGAAAAATTATGCCGAACAGAGCTGGTTTCAAGAAGTGATGCTCAAGGGAACCTATATCAGCGATGTATTCATGGGATATCGAAAATTTCCCCATATCGCCATTGCTGTCCAACGCCTCGAGCAGAGCGGACGATCTTGGATTGTTCGCACCACCATCGACACCACCCTGTTCGACAACCTTATCGCGGCCATGGGGCTCAATGCGGAAAGCGATGCATTTATTCTCAACAAAGACGGCATATTCCAGACCAATTCCCGTTTGTACGGAAAGGTCCTCGAACACTGTCCGCTGAAAATTCCCAAAGGCGGGCATGCAACGTATGTTGATGAACGAACGGATCCCTTTGGCAAAGATATTTTTTTGACGTACACCCATTTTACGTATCCCGAGTACACGCTGGTGATTGTAAAACCCAAGTCCACTGTCTTGAAAACCTGGTATGCATTGAAAAGCGATTTGTTTTTTGTTTTTCTGGCCAGTTCCGTCTTGATTGTCTATGTCGTTTTCCGACTCACCGGCATCATGGTGAACCGCATCAGAGAGGCGGATCAGAATCGGGAGCTCGCCTTTCGGGAACTACAACACCATCACAAGCTGTCTTCCATCGGAAGGCTTGCCGCCGGCGTGGCTCACGAAATCAACAACCCGCTGGCCATTATCAACGAAAAAGCCGGACTTATAAAAGATCTTATTGAATACAGCCCGGATTTTACACAAAAAGAAAAGTTTTCAACCCTTGTGGGGGCCATTTTGCAGTCTGTGAGCCGTTGTAAAACCATCACCCACCGGCTGCTGGGATTTGCAAAACGGATGGAGGTCGAAATCGAAAATTTGGATCTTAACGAGTTGTTGGAAGAAGTGTTGGGGTTTTTAGAAAAAGAAGCGCTTTATCGTAATATCGATATCGCACTGGAATTGGCTAAGGATTTGCCCAGAATCGATTCGGATCGGGGACAGCTGCAGCAGGTCTTTTTGAACATTTTAAATAATGCCATGGCGGCTGTGGAAGACGAAGGGAAGATTCTCATTGCCACCTGGGAAAAAGATGCGGATACCATTGCGGTTTCCGTTCAGGACAATGGATGCGGCATGTCTGAGGAAACGCTTCGGCATATCTTCGAGCCCTTTTTTACCACCAAGAAAGAACACGGAACCGGCCTCGGGCTCTCTATTACCTATGGCATTGTCAAAAAGCTTGGGGGAGATATCGAAGTGACGAGCAAAGAGCACGGAGGAAGCACGTTTAAGATTTTTCTGCCGAAAAAATCAATTGCATAAAACGGAGGCATCCCATGGACCCGATGAAAATCCTGCTTGTTGACGACGAACGGGAATTTGTCACGACATTGGCCGAAAGGCTGGAGTTGAGAAATATGAAAGTTTCGATTGCCATGGACGGCGAGTCGGCATTGGGGTTTGTTGAAAACGATCCGCCCCAGGTCGTGGTATTGGATGTGATGATGCCGGGGCTGGGGGGACTGGAAGTCCTGGAGAAAATCAAATCCTTGGATTCCAAAATACAGGTGATTCTTCTCACCGGTCACGGCGCTACCAAAGACGGCATCCGTGGAATGCAGCTCGGCGCTTTTGACTACCTGATAAAACCCATCGATATCGACGAATTGATTAAAAAGTTGAATGAGGCAGTGAAAAGCATGGTTTAGGACACCGCCAAAAATCCGATGCAAAAGAGGACGACATGGATCACATAAAACGCAAAGAGGTGGCTTTTTTCGGAAGAATAACCGCCGGCATTACCCATGAAATTAAAAACATTTTGGCCATCATCCAGGAATCGTCAGGTTTAATGGAAGATGTTCTGGACATCACCGAAGACAATACGTTTCCTCACAAAGACAAATTCATAAAATCTCTGGATAGAATTCGCCGGCAAATTCAACGTGGCATTGACATTACCACTCGCTTGAATTGGTTTGCCCACAGCCCTGATCTCTCACCCATGAGCCTGGATCTTAACGAGACAGCGGAAAAGATGGTATTGCTGGCGTCTCGTTTTGCGAGGCTCAAAAATGTCGTTCTGGAATCGAGTCCCTCGGATCCGCCGATTGTGATCACGTCCGATCCTGTTTCCTTGGAGATGGCATTGTTTGAATCCATTGAGATCCTTCTTAAGGCAATCAATACCGGAGGCAAAATAACGCTTTCTCCACGGAAAATACAGAACAGGTGCGTTTTGGGTATTGGATATGAGAATGCGGTTCTTCCCAAAGAAGACCTTCCGGCCCAAATATCCTCCACCGAACGATGGGCATCATTGCAGGAAACCATGACTTATCTGGGGGGTGCCGCTAAAACATTTGGTCCGGCCCCGGAAATTCTTCTTTACCTTCCCGAATCTATAGACGATTAAAAACGTTTCAATATAATTCATATTAAAACGTATCGTATTGATTCATTTTGAATCAATTTCCTGGTTTGTTCTCTCCCCGCAATTCATATAACAATCTGATACTATTATATATTTTTATATTGGCACACTCCTTGCTTTCTTAGAAAACAACTTCGCCTGAATCTAACTATTAAATTTCATTACCTATAAACGCCTAATGATAAAGTCATGGGAGTTACGATTTTGATAATAGAGGGGGATAATCTGTTGCAGCAACATCTTGCACGGCATTTTAACATTCAAAATTGGCTCTTGTTTAACGCCATGCAGCTGAAAGACATCAAACGAATGTTTAAAAAACATGCAATCGATGTGGTGCTGCTCAGCCTGAACGATCTCAAAAAAGAAGGGCTGGTGTTGATCAAAAAGATCAAAAGAATGCGTCCCTTGGTTCAAATCATCACTGTCAACAGCGCGGATCAGATCTCTTTATCAATCGAAGGGATGAAACTGGGCGCATTTGACGATTTTCTGATGCCTCTGGATCTGGATTCACTTATTTTAAGGATCCGGGATGCATATCAGGCAAAGAAGGATGCCGAGATCATCAAACCTTCGCTGCTCCGGCGCTGTCAGAACTTGATGGTAGCCGCCAGTTTTGCGGAGGTCGGCGAAGTCGAGACCGCCAAAGAAATGTTGGCAGAAGAACCCAATTCCAAAGAAACCAAAAAACCTCGCAAATAATAAAGCGAAAGAAAGGAGATTGAAATGAAAGAGATGAAAGTATTGCTGGTAGACGATGAAGAGGAATTCGTAAAAGCGCTTTCCGAGCGAATGAAGATGCGGGAAGTGGATTCCAATGTGGCCCTTAACGGACAACAGGCACTGGAGACCATGGACGCGGATCTTCCGGATGTCATGGTTTTGGACCTGAAAATGCCCGGCATGGATGGAATGGAGGTTTTAAGGCGTGCCAAGAAGGCGTATCCGGGAGTTCAAATCATTATGCTCACCGGCCACGGGTCTGAAAAGGATGAAAAAGAGGCGCGACGGTTGGGTGTTTTCGAGTATCTCCAGAAACCCGTTGCCATCGAGCAGCTCATGAAAACCATCACCGAGGCCTATAAAAGAAAATTCGAAGACACCATGAGCGCCGCTGCTTTTGCTGAATCCGGCGAATTCGATACCGCAAAAGAGATCCTTGACAGAGACAAGAAAAGGTAACCCGACCCGAAACAAATGTGAACAAAAGAAAGATATTTATTGCGCCGAGTTTAGGGAGGAAAACGAATGGAACACAATCACATAGAAGCGGATAAAACTAAAAAGTTAGGGCTGCTATCAAACAAGCTGCTCTGGCTGATCATTGGAGCAGCCTGTTTTATAATCATCGGGTTTATTATTCCAACTCCCCAGAGCTTGATCGAAATGGTGGCAAAGCAGAAAATTGCGGAAAAACTGATCGGATGGCACATCGCCCATGATGCCGGGCAAGCGGCATGGAAGGCGAAGCTCGTTCTGGGCATGATCCCCATGGCGGTCATCTATTTTGCAACCGAGGCGCTTCCCATCGGGTTGGTGGGCATCTTGATGCCGCTCTTTGCTTATTTTTTCAAGCTGTTGCCCACAAAAATGATCGGACAGACCTTTGCCGGAGATGCACCGCTGTTTCTTCTGGGTGTTTTAGCTATGGGGGTGACGGTGATCGGCGTAGGATTGCATAAACGACTGGCCACGTGGATTCTCGGGTGGACCCGGGGTTTTGTGGTGCCTATTATCGTATTGTGCGTTGCCATGTCCGTTTTGGGATCTTTTATATCCGCTCATGCCATGGCAGCCTTTATGGCGCCGGTGATGGCGGCCGTTTATATGGGTGCGGTTTCGGGCAACAACAATCAAGGCGTCATCGAGCATGATCCTCAACTGGCCAAGCTATTGTTATTTTCCCTGTGTTTTGCTTTGAATGTCGGCGGTGTGGGATCACCCGCAGCCGGGGGCCGAAATGTCATCATGATGGGGTTCTGGTCCGATTACAATGTGCCCATGAGTTTCGGCCGGTGGATGATGTATGGTCTTCCGTTGACCCCGGTGCTGGGTCTGGCAGTGGCGATATACATGTTGTTCGTATTTAGAAAGGTCAAAACTAAAGACCTCACGCCAGGTCTTTTGGCCATTAAGGAAGAAACAAAAAAAATGGGGAAAATGAGCTATGCCGAAAAAGTGGCTTTCGGCATGATGCTCCTGATACTCTTCTTGTGGATCGTCGGCGGGCACGATCTCGGCCTTGGCGGGCCGGCCTTGCTCGCCCTGGTCATACCGGTTGTGTTTAGGATTTCAGATTGGAGAAAAATTTTAGGCGGCATATCTTGGGATGCCTGGTTTATGTATTGCGGCGCCCTGACCTTGGGTGCATTGTTACAGGAGACGGGTGCGGCCCTGTGGCTGGCTCAAATTTTTCTGGGCAGTTTGACAGCCATCGGTTTCGGGAAAGGCCTGGGGCTCTGGATCGGCATGAGCAGCTTTTCAGGTTTGGTAACGAACTTCATGTCCGATGCTGGAACCACCGCCCTTCTAGGGCCTATCGCCGTTCCCATGGGCATTATGAGTGGGGTGCAGGGTGAACCTTGGGCCATCGGACTTGCCACGGCCTTTGCCACGTCGTTTGCCCATTTTCTGATCGTCGGGACTCCGAACAACGCCATTGTTTACGGTCTCGGCGTTTACCCCGATACCGGTCAACGAATGATCAGTCCCATCGACTTTGTCAAATACGGGTTTGTTCTCTGGGTCATTTGTCTTGCAATCACATGGGTATTGGGTTTTATGGTGCTTTATAATGTGGTAGGATTCCCGGAAGGAATCACCCAAACGGCAAAGGCGGTTCTGATGAGCAGTCCGCATTAATTATCAAAATCTGGGGGTCGTTATGAAAATAAGAATACTTTTAGTTGATGATGAAAAAGAATATGTTGAGACATTGGCCGAACGCCTCAGAACCAGAGGATTTCATGTTACGGAAGCCTTCAGCGGGGACGAGGCCGTTGAAAAGTTGAAAGAATTCAATTTTGATGTAACGATTTTAGATGTTCAGATGCCGGGCATGAGCGGCATCGAGGCATTGGGAGAGATTAAGAGGCTGAAACCGTTGACGGAAGTTTTGATGTTGACCGGCCATGGAACCATTGAAACCGCCATAGAAGGCATGAAGATGGGCGCTTTTGATTTTCTGCTAAAGCCATGTAAGATGGACGTCTTATTGGAGAAGATCAACGAAGCTCACGAGCGGAAATCAGAGCATGAAGAACGGATTCGAAAGGCCATGGTGGATAAACTGTCAACATCACCCATGAGCGTTTTTGAAAAATAATCATGCATGCCTTACATAAAATAACTCGGGAAAGAAGGCGTTTTTTTAAGGAGGAACAAACATGATGAAGCCATTGATTTTGTTGGTGGATGACGAGGCTCCCTTTGTGGAAACCATGACCAAACGTCTTTCAAAAAGGGATCTTAACATTATAACGGCCTATAGCGGCGAAGAGGCCCTTGAACGACTGAACAACCACCGCAATACCGATGTTGTGATTCTGGACGTCAAGATGCCGGGAATGAACGGTATCGAAACACTGGCAAAGATCAGAGACCAATTCCCCTTGACGGAGGTTATCATGCTCACCGGCCACGCCACTGTGGAGTCTGCCATAGAGGGGATGAAGCTGGGCGCCTTCGATTACCTGATGAAGCCGTGCGAAATAGAACAGCTCATGGCCAAGGTTCAGGAGGCTGCCAAGAAAAAAAGAGACCACGAAGAGAAAATCAAAGAAGCCCGGGTTCGGGAGGCGCTTTCGGCACATGGTTTGGAATAAGGTGCCTTTGGGAGCCATACATTGATTCTTGCCAAACAAACCGGGTGCTTTGCACCCGGATGCAAGTTCAACGTTGAAAGCACTAACGTGCTTTTGCCTTTTCGGCCTGTGGCCGAAAATTCAAGCCACCCGCTTTGCGGGTGGTAGTTGACTTCGCTAAATTATTCAGCCGATGAATGATTAAAATGTTGAGTTGCGGATTGACGAGGGAGGATTTATCCATTATAAATAGCTGCCGTATCTACAAGCCATCTCAAAATTAAATCTCACAGACGGATTGATGTCGAAAGTATTGAGAAAGATAAGTCTCCGATCCAGGATATTATTAAATATTGTCGCTCTGTTGGTCATTACGATCATGGGCGCTTTAGTGATGGTCGGGTACACGTACCGGATGGAAGGACTTTTGACCCGGATCATCGATAAGTATATGGTGGGACTCCAGGCGGCCCAATCCATGGAGATTGCGCTGGCCAATCAGAAAGGATTTGCTTCCTATTATCTATTGGATGGAAATCCAGACTGGCTCTTACAAATGGAGAAATACCGCCGTATTTTTGAGAATAAACTTGAAGAAACCCAGCATCTCGCCACAACCGCAGAAGAAAGAAGCGTTCTGGAACTTATCGCGTCCGAATACCACAAATACATCTCCGCCAAAGATCAGGTGGTTAATTATTATAAGTCCGGAGACCGTGAAAAGGGTATAAAACTTCACGAAAGAGTTCGGGAAACCTTTTTTGAGATTCTCAAGCATTCAGAAGACTGCAAAGCGCTTTTTAGGAAAAAAACGGTAGATATTAAAGAAAAAAGTCTTAATCAAGCCAAAAAACTCAGAATTATTGCCGGATCGGCAGTGCTGATGATTCTTCTTTTGGGTATCATACTCACTTTTCTTTTGCTGCATGATATTCTGGATCCGATACGCCGACTGGCTTTGGAAACGGATCGCCATAACGGCACACAAGACGAAGGAGACGAAGTTAAGACGCTCAGCCAGCGGGTGCATAATTTGCAAAAAACATACACGGAAACCCAATCCGAACTGGTAAAAAGCCAGGAACACCTCTTACAGTCTGAAAAGCTGGCGCTGGTGGGGAAATTGGCGGCCGGTACCTCGCACAGCATCCGAAACCCGTTGACTTCCGTTAAGATGCGCCTATTTTCGCTGAGCAGAAGCCTGGATCTTGACAGCAACCAGAAGGAAGACTTTGATGTCATTTCAAAGGAAATCAGTCACATCGATACCATTGTACAAAACTTTCTAGAGTTTTCGAGACCTCCCAGGCTGAAGCTTCAGTCCGTATCACCTTCAGATGTTGTGGACCAGGCAATCCAGCTTTTACAACATCGTTTGGCATCCTACGAAGTGTTTATCAAGATCCAAAGAAAAGAACCGCTTCCACTGGTTCAGTTGGATCCGGAACAATTAAAGGAGGTCATTATCAATATCATCATTAATGCCTGTGAAGCCATGGGGCAGGGAGGGTCAATCGTCATCCACGAAAAAAACATTATCGAGCAGGAAAAAATCAGATCGGCCGTGATTCGGATCAGCGACAACGGGCCCGGTATTCCGGATGCCATGCAATCGAATAT
The DNA here is from genome assembly GCA_963778575.1 of uncultured delta proteobacterium. Classification (GTDB taxonomy): domain Bacteria; phylum Desulfobacterota; class Desulfobacteria; order Desulfobacterales; family UBA11574; genus UBA11574. The sequence goes on from CAVZUV010000008.1 coordinate 60,655, forward strand.
TATGGAGCCTTTTTTCACGACCAAAGAAGAAGGCACGGGACTTGGGTTGAGCATTGCCGCCAGGATCGTCCAGGAGCACGGCGGAAGACTGGATATCGAATCAAAGGAAGGGAGCGGATCAACCTTTATCATCACTTTGCCGGCGGAGGAGCCAGACCGTGAGCACCATACTGATCATTGACGATGACGACCAACTCCGAAAAAGTTTCAATAAACTTTTGATGGAAGAGGGATATAGCTGTAAATGCGCGGCTTCCGGCGAAGCCGGTCTTAAAATGATCCGGGAAGAGGCTACGGACCTGGTGATCCTGGACATGCGCTTGCCCGGAATGAACGGGTTCGAAACCTTTCAGGCCATTCACGAAATGGAACCCAAACTGCCGGTGATCATCATGACCGCCTTTGGCACCACGGAGACCGCCATCGAGGCCACTAAAATGGGGGCATTCGACTATATTCTTAAGCCTTTTGATATCCCCGAGATACTGGTGGTCATTAAACAGGCGCTGGAAGCGAGCCGTTTCATGCGTTCGCCGGTGGATGTGGATCCTGTTTTACAGGGGAGCTTTCGTGATGCCATCATCGGACGAAGCAAAGCCATGCAGGAGGTATACAAAGCCATCGGCCGGGTCTCCGAAACCGAGGCAACGGTCCTGATTCGTGGAGAATCCGGGACCGGCAAAGAACTGGTGGCCCGGGCCGTTTACCAGCACAGCCGGCGGGCCGACAGGCCGTTTCTGGTGATTAACTGTGTGGCCATTCCTGAAACCCTTTTAGAAAGTGAGTTGTTTGGGTATGAAAAAGGCGCATTTACCGGCGCCACCCATCGCCGGATCGGCAAGATCGAGCAGGCGAACAACGGAACCGTATTTCTGGATGAAATCGGCGATATGCCGTTGAGCATCCAGGCCAAGATCTTGCGGTTGCTCCAGGAAAAGAGTATCGAACGACTGGGGGGCAGGAGTACCATCCCCGTGAATGTAAGAATTATCGCCGCCACCAATCGTGATCTTGAATCAGCCATTTCCCATGGCCGGTTTCGAGAGGACCTCTACTACCGTCTGAAAGTGGTCTCTATCTTTTTGCCACCTCTAAAGGACCGGATAGAAGACATCCCTGCATTGACTGATTTTTTTCTGGCGCGATATTCGCAAGAGGCGAAGGTCGAAAATCCGGGAATCACCAAAAAAGCCAAAGCGTTTCTTGCAGCGAATCACTGGCGGGGAAATGTGCGTGAACTGGGCAACACCATACAAAAGGCCTTGATTTTTAATCGCGGGGCGGCCATTTGCAGAGAGGATATCTCCCAGGCGATCCAGGAAAATAATACCTGCGATTCAATAAATTTCGAAAAAGGTGAAGCGGCCATACGTCAATGGGTACGCAAAATGCTGACGTTACCATCCAATGAAAAGCGCTTTGAAGACTGCATGGACCGGTTTGCCAATATCATTATCAGCGAGGCGCTTAATTTTACCGATGGGAATCGATCACAAGCAGCAAAACTCCTCGGCCTTTCCAGACCTACCTTGCATTCCAAGATCGAAAAATTCGGTCTTGAGTTCAAGACCTCCGTCAAAGAAGACCCATCATAGTTAGTGAAACATCCTTCTAAAATGCGGACACCTTTTCTTTAGATTATTATTTTTCTATTGCGATTCATGAATGGATTGCAATAATATTTATTATTATCTTCCTACCGCATATCATTTTGCATTGGCCATACATAAAGATCCGGTTTAAGAAAAATACGGTGTGATAATATTATATAATTTGTTTTATTGCCTTTGAGCTGATTGAGCATGTAATTTTCCCGTTATTCTGGTTCATTATAAAAGGCAGAAAAAATCGAGTATTTTCATTAATAATGCCAGGAGATAAACTATGAGAGAACGCAAAATGATGTATGTTTTGGTTCTGATAATGATAACCGTTTGTGTTGTTGTCAGCGGAATTGCCGTTTATCTCTTGTACGAAACATCATTTGAACAGCAAAAAGAGCGACTGGTGGCAACCGCTCAGAGTCAAGCACGTCTGATGGAAGCCGTTGCCAAGTTTGACGTTCTCCATCAAGAGAAATATCACCATCACTACCAAGATCCGGCAGATGCGACGCTGAGTCAGATCATAGATGCACATAAACATTATGTGGGATTTGGAAAGACAGGAGAGTTTGCGCTCGCCCGACGTGATGGAGATAATATTGTTTTTTTATTGAGGCACAGGCATTCGAGTTTCGAAAAACCAAAGCAAATTCGCTTCGATTCAAATCTTGCCGAACCGATGCGTTTGGCGCTATCGGGAAAATCCGGCACAGTGGTTGGTCTTGATTATCGTGGGATGACTGTGGTTGCAGCATATGAACCCGTGGCACACTTGAACTTGGGTATAGTGGCAAAAATTGACTTGTCTGAGGTTCGGATGCCGTTTTTGAGAACTGGCGCAACAGTTGGAGTTTTAGCAGTTATAGTTGTTTTGTTGGGAGTGTCATTGTTCCTTAGCATTAGCAGCCCGATTATCAGAACTTTAGAGGAACGAACTTTCGAGTTAGAGAAAATAAATGAGGAGCTATCTCGTCTAGCCTTAATTGTGGAATCCTCGGACGATGCAATAATTGCAAAAACCATAGATGGGATTATTGTCAGTTGGAACAAGGGTGCAGAAAAAATATATGGCTATACGGAAATGGAAGTCAGAGGTAAGTCTATCTCAATTTTGGTTCCACCGGATCAGCCCGACGAGATGCTTGAAATCCTGAAAAAGGTCAAGAGAGGTGAACCGCTTGATTACTACGAAACTACACGCCAAAGGAAAGACGGCACTATTATTGACGTTTCTTTAACAATTTCCTCTATTAAAAACAAGCAACGTGAGATCGTCGGTATATCCACAATCGCGCGGGATATCACCGATCACAAGCGAGCAGAAAGGGCGCTGCTGGAAAGCGAACAGCGCTTCCGTAGTCTGATTGAAAATTCATTTATTGGAATATGTATTATTAAGAATAATCGGATCATCTATCAAAACCCTGAACAGGAGAGACTTCTTGGTCCTCTACCACGGGAACCTTTACTTGCAGATCGTAAAAACATCCATCCAGATGATGTCGAAAAATTAAAACAATTCCACCAGGCCGTCATTTCAGGAGAAGTTCAGGCACAGGATACAGATTTTAGGTTCTATTACCAGGATAATACCAAAAAAATACTTACCATGAAATGGGTCCAATGTCGTGCAAAAATCATAGAATATCAAGGAGAAGAAGCGATGCTGGTCTATATTATGGATGTTTCTCGGTCTAAGGAGTTGGAGAGGCTTTTGAGAATTCAAGACAAGATGTCTTCTTTGGGTCGTGTGGCTGCCGGCATAGCCCATGAAATAAGAAATCCGCTTTCCGGCATTAATATTTACTTAAATACTCTTGAGAAGATCTATGATAAAAGGGAAAGTTTGGAAAAAGTTAAGGGGATTTTAGAAAAGATCCAATCAGCCTCAATTAAGATTGAGGCTGTGATCAGGAGGGTCATGGATTTTTCCAAACCCAGTGAACCAAAGTTTGTTTTAACAGACATAAATAAACCGATTAAGGAGGCTCTTAATCTTTCCGAGGTTACTTTGCGTAAACGAGGGATAAAGATAGAAAAAGCTCTGGCTTCGGATTTGCCACTGTGTCAAGTCGATCCAAACTTGATCGAACAGGCAATTTTAAATCTGATTAACAATGCCATTGAAGCCATGAAGAATATGAGGAAAGAAAAAAAAATAGAGATAACCTCATCTATAGGAAAGGATTGTATTCTCATGGCGGTTTCCGATTCTGGTCCGGGGGTGTCTCTATCCATGAAAGATCAACTATTTGATCCTTTTTATTCCACCAAGAGCAGCGGTACAGGAATCGGCCTAAGTATCACCAACAGAATTATCACAGATCATGGTGGTTCTATGGATATTTCAGAAAGTAGATGGGGCGGAGCTGAATTCAGAATTGAATTGCCCATAAAGAAAGGAATAGGCGACTCATGATTCAATATTCTATTTATATCGTCGATGATGAAGAGACCATAAGGGAAGGGGTAGCGATGGCCCTTGAGGAACAGTATAAAGTAAGCGTATTCTCTACAGCCGAGACCGCAATTGACGCCATAGAGGCAAATCTCCCTGACCTGGTTCTGCTTGACATCGGATTGCCGGGTATGGATGGGATGAATGCGCTTCGCGAAATTAAGGATCTGCGTCCTGATGTGCTGGTTATTATGATAACCGCCTATGAAGATATCGCCAGCGTAATCTCTGCCATGAAGCTTGGTGCCTATGATTACGTGGTAAAACCGATTCACATGGATAGTTTGGAGATGACAATTCGGAATGCGCTTGAAACGATCCGACTGAGAAAAGAAGTTCAGTTGCTCCAAGAGAGGTATCTTAGGGAGAACCTTCCTTGTTTTATAGGTGAAAGCAATGCCATCCAGGATGTTATGGCTTTTATAGAGATGGTGGCAAAAAGTCCCGATACTCCGATTCTTATTCTCGGAGAAACCGGTACAGGTAAAGAATTGATTGCCAGCGCTATTCATTATAGAAGCCCCAATTTCAAAGGCCCTTTTATTCCCGTAAATTGTGCTGCCATCCCAAAAGACCTTGTTGAAAGCGAACTCTTTGGGTATGAAAAAGGCGCCTTCAGCGGAGCAGGGGCATTAGGCAAAAAAGGCTTAATGGAAGAGGCTGCAAATGGGACCCTATTTCTTGATGAGGTGGGGGATTTGAGTCTGGAAGCCCAGGCTAAACTTCTCAGATTTCTCGAAACAGGTCAATTTTACAGGGTTGGCGGGACTAAGAAATTGCAAATTGAAACAAGAATCGTTTCCGCCACCAACAAAGATTTAGACAGCATGATAGAAAATGGCCTGTTTCGAAAGGACCTTTATTTTCGAGTCGGAGTAATAAAAGTACAGGCACCCTCGTTGAATGAACGTCGCGGTGATATCATGCCACTTGCCAAACACTTCATTATGGAGTTCAGCAATAAATTCGGTAAGGTATTCACCGGCATCTCCGAAAACGCAGAGAATGCTCTTATGACACACAACTGGACAGGCCATGTTCGTGAACTGAAAAACCTTATAGAGAAAGGAGTGCTCTTAGGAAAGGGACCCATATTGGAGGTTGAGGACCTCGGCTTAGCAAAGAAAATCGGAAGTGAAACACCCGAGAAATCAACAGATGAATTTATTTTTCCACCGCTTCCAACTCAAGGCATCGACCTTGTTTCTACTCAAGAATCTTTAGAAAAATATTATATTGAAGAAGCCTTTAGAATGGCAGAAGGCAACGAAAGTAAGGCTGCCAGGCTCCTTAATATGAACCACCACACCTTCCGTTACCGGAGAAAGAAACTACAAAACAAATAGATCCTGTTCCCCCAGAAAGATCTGATCAACCACTTCTATTCTATTTCCTCCAAGATTTTTTATTCCACGCAATTGCCAGCATCAGGTGATATCATTTGGCCTGATGCTTGTTTTTCATATTTTTCGAAGTTTTTCTAAAACAAGTTTCGAAATTCTTCTAAATTAAGGACCTATGGTAAGATGCTGGGCGAATGGCAACACTATAAATATATGATATTATAGGGTTTATATGAGTATAATTCGATGGCACGCTTCATGCAAACCGTAAAGTTGTAAAAGCCACAGTATTTTCTCCACAAGACTAATTTTAATATTGCGGGGACTGCAGATGAACCTATTTAGCAAACTAAAAGACAAGAAAATATTACTCGTAGAAGACGATGAGTGGATCAGGGACTCCCTGACTATGTACTTCGATTCTGAAGGCTGTAACATTCTGGCGGTAGAAACGGCTGAAGAAGGTCTAGAATTACTCAAACAGGAAGATTGGGATATCATTCTCACAGACTATAAATTACCGGGCATAGATGGGTTGACATTTTCTAAAAAGAGTCAGGAGATTCGTCCGAATGCCATAAGGATACTCATCACTGCCTACAAAAGTAAAGAGGTTGTTTCTGAAGCGAGGAGTGTCGGAATTCAAGATCTTATTGATAAGCCGTTCACAATCAAGACTATTGAAGATTCTCTATCTCGATTGCTTCACGGTAAAGAAATTTAGAAACGTTCATAATGTTTTCAAAGGTGGAGTTATTTAAAACAGTAAGGCGTTTGGCCAAATACGCTTCAGACATCTGTAAATCGTTTAACCAGAGCATAATGAGCAAACAAGCAGGTTGGTGGAACTTGCGGGCGGAAAATGTCATGATAACACGAGTACAAGTTTTTAATAACCGGAGAATGGATGGAAGATTCCCAGAATGACCAAACCTGTCCGAATTTTTTTAAGGACTCACAACAGTGTTTTTCACATAACTTTGATGCGTAACGCACTATCCTATAGTCAGGTTAACAATGGCATCAAACTTCCATATGTTTTCTTTTAAAACCAGAGGCTGTCTTCATTTAAAATTGGAGGGCGATTTTGATGGAAATTCTGCCTACGAATTGCTCGAAACTCTAAAAAAGTATGATAACGGTTCTTATCAGATCTTTATTGACACGAATGACCTTAAAACCATCTATCCATTCGGCAAAAAAGTGTTTCAGAAGAAACTTGGTATTTACAAACAGCAAATAAGTAACCTTATTTTTATTGGGGAAAATGGACAAAAAATCTCGCCAAATTAGAAGCCGTTACATCGGTACACCACCCATACTCATTGATGACGCAGCACTGGTCTGGATACAGAAGCAGGATCTATTTGAACGAAAATGGAAAAAATTCTGATCATCGACAATCGTTCAACTGAGTTTTTCAACTAAAAAGGAGGACAAAGCAATGCAGCATAGCGACGCTTATTGGAAGATGAGAAGAAAAATGGCCAAGGATTTAGGCTACCAAATTGATGAAATTCAAGCTGAGAAAAAAATCTCGAAAACGGAAGTCAACGCTGAGATTATCAAAAATTTCCAGACGCTGAAGCAAAAAACAGATGAAGTGCTAAAAACATTGAACGACTTGAAATATGCCAGCGAGAGGACGAAGGAAAATCTCAAAGAAGAAGTGGAGAAAGCAATGGATAATCTGAAGGCGGCTGTGGATGACGCCATATATAGATAAAGGAGGGAGACATGTATAAAACCATATTGGTTCCATTGGACGCTTCGAAACGAGCTGAGGCGATATTACCTCATGTTAAGAATCTGTCACTATGTTTCAACGCGAAAGTGATTTTCTTTATCGTTGCGGAACCGTCGCTTATGTTGGAATATGGTGAAGTGATTGATATGTCAAAGTACCTGGAAAAATTCGATCATCAGAGGAAGGAGACAGAAACTTATCTTGCTTCTCTTCAAGAAGAGTTTCGCGCAAAGGGTATCAAAGTCCAAACTCTCATCGGTCATGGGCTGGTTGCGAAAGCGATTATTGATGCTGCTGAACACGAAAATGCGGACCTGGTGGCGATGGCCAGTCACGGCCGCAGCGGTTTGTTCAGGACATTTTATGGGAGCGTCGCAGCCGGGGTGTTGCAACGTATAGACCGTCCCCTGCTCCTCATTCGTTCACGGAGTGATGATTAGCCCGTATATTCCCCAAGTTTGATTTGTTTATTTGCTATATATATAATGAAACAGTATCGAACTTTACCAGTTGCCAATACAGTGGTCCAATAACGCGACCAGTCTCTTCTCCAACGTCTGATAAGAATAGTAACGGCGTCCGAGTTGATAGTTCCTCTCTGTCCATTCAATGACCTGCTCATGATTACAGAGTATATTTTGGACGTCTTCAACGATTTTCCGACTTATAAAATCTTCAAACCATATTACCTTAAACCCCTTGGGTTGGATGTCACATTTGAAGATTTCATAGGCTTCCATTATAATGGGACGGCGGTAGTATATCGTTTCCAAAAATGCATTTCCGAATCCTTCGATCACCGAGGGATAAGTCACAAGATCTGCCTGTGAATATGCATCTGCTATTGAATAAACTCTTCGTCCGTCAGAAGTCGTCTGTCGACGGTAGGCAAACCGGTCGGCTGCACACAAAAAGTTCACCCCGATAAGATTGGCAAATTCTTCAAGGTATATCTGATAATTAATGCCATCGTCACCTGCTTTATGGGTCACGACTAATACACATTCTGTGTTGATACGCCGTGCCAATGCGATAGCTCTTTCTATCTTTTTTCGAGGTACTATACGGGTTGGCTGAAGCAGGATAGTCGTTCCTTTTTTAATTCCCAGATCCTGCCGCATATCATTTGCATAACCATCCGGCAAAGAAGGCGGTGAATCAAAATCCATCACGTTTGGTACAAGGACGGAACCAATGCCTGTCCGGAAAGCAAGTTCACGAGCGGCTATACTGTTAATAACAACATGGTAGACAGAACTCATGGTGCAGGGAAATGCCGAACGTAAATAGTCATCTGCCGGGCTTTGTAGATATCGGGTGCGTTCCCACCAGAAATCATGATGATGGGCTATCGTATGCATCGATGTCTGACCTATAAATTCAGCAAGTGCAATTCCCAAAGGCACATTCATGGGCAAAGACAATGCATTTTCTACAATAAGAAGATTCAAATCAAACCTCTTCACAAACATATACAAGCCAGCCTTTAAATGTTCCTTAAGTTTGTGAATGACTCGGCTCGTATCTCCGGAGCGTTTTTTATCTTTGAAAAGCGTTTCATCGATTTTTAAGATCTCTGGATGTCTCATATGCGCCTCCGGAACCATTTGCACGCGCTCTTCCGGCCAGTCAGTTTCTCCGCAGAAACAAAAACAGTCATGTCCCAACCCTTGCAAGATATTTACCCACTTATTGGTCTCAAGGGAAACACCGTCTGTTCCCGACAATCGTGTCGCAATAAAACCAATGCGCAATCGCTGATTATCCATCAATCTACCTAGACTTTCTTTAATTGCCGCCGCCACCTTTCTGGATTCTATCTTTTCGATAGACAGGATATACTCCAAATGTAGGTTTCCGTGCGGGCACGGAAAAAATAGCTTATTCCCTGAAAACAACGAACATAAAGTTCAATATGGAATTTCAAATTGATTCATGAACCATCGTGTTGAATAAAATGTCGTTTATGACATTTTGTTTTTCTTCAGAATTTACACGTCTCATGTTTGTCTGATCCTCAAGCTTCTTTGATATGTCTCTTTAGTTTTTGCGTCAGCCTATATTATGGGACGATCCAGATGGCGGCATTTGATAGGTGATTCAATACATAGTTTGTAACGCTTCCCGTAAAAAAGCTCTTGTTAATACCGCTGCGTCCCATCACAACCGTATCGAAGTTTCTGATTTTCACTTCATCCACGATAGCGCTGCCTATAGTAAAGAGGCAACTGACAGTTTTGATTTCCATCCGATCTTTTTTTATTCCGAATTCTTTTAATTTCTTTAGAGCTAAGGCATAAAAGTTGTCGATGCAGTTTTGATTGCCTTTTATGATCAGGTCTTCAAAAGCATCCGCTTCTTTTGTTTCAAAATCAATTTTACAGAAGTCTTTGAGTTTGGGTTGGACGTGCAAAAAGGTCAGGCTAATATCGGAATGATCGCTGACGATATAAGCCAAATGATCAATCGCACGAAGACTATATTCCGATCCATCAATAGGCACCAAAATTTTGTCGGGGGTCACATTGCTGCCGACAACCCAAATTGGAGTAACTCTAGAATTTTGTGCGATATTGGATGAAACACTCCCCATATAATATTCTATTAAGATTGAAACACCCCGTCTGCCCAGAACAAGTGCATCATATTGTCCCTTTGCTGCATATTCAATAATATCCTTTGCGATGCCAAGGTTTGTCGGATGAGTGACTATTTGTATTTGGCTTTCTTCGATGCCCGTTTGGACCATTTGCGATTTATATTGCTCGAGCAGCTGGTGAGATGCTTCTATATTTTTTGCCTTGATCTGGTTTAATTGCTTGAGGGATTTAAAGTCTGTTCTGGCTTCATCCTCGAGGTACTGGGAAAGCATCGGTTGTACGTGAAAAAGAACATAACTCATATTTTTTACCCAAACCGAAATGCGCGCAGCGTAACGTACGGCATTTTTAGAATGCAACGAATCGTCAACTGCTATCATTATCTTTTTCATGAGCACCTTCCTCTTTTTTGATATAAATCTAATTGTTGTTAGCTTAGGCTAATCCACAACTAAAACCGAAATATCCTTTGCTGTATTGAATACTTTTTGTGAAACACACCCTAGAATAAAATCCTTAATTCCGGACAGTCCTCTCTTTCCCATAACAACGATATTATAACCGGCCTTGGCTTCTCTTATGATATCTCTCGCAATTCCGCTTTTTTTTATTTCTGATTTTATTGTAATATTCTTTTCTTCGAATTTTGCGTCTAAAAGTATCCTTTTAGCTTTTTGCATGGCCTCATTAACCAGATTCTTTTTTTTCTCTTCAGCAAGCAAAAAGAGCTCTGTTGGGATATAAAATAAGGGGCTAACTCCGGACTGTTCATTGCGCACAAAGTTGCAGTGTCTGGAATTACATTAAATAGCGTAATTTTATTATCCGGTGCAAAAAAATTATCCGTGAGGAGAAACAAAATTTTCTATCGTGGCCATAGTTGTGGCTCAAAAACGGCTTTAAAAATCATAATCATAGGCATCGTCGTGGGCTGGTCTGACGTCTTTCATCATAACCACAACATCCACAGGCATATTTTCCCTGTCCTTGACCATGTTCGGAATTACTGCAACACGATAGAATCCCGCTCTGGTAAACGCATTGATTGCAGCAGCGCCAAGGTCGGGAATTTCGACAATGAGTTTTTCGATTCCGAGTTTGTACGCGATATCCACGAGCTCATCAATCATGAGATGTCCCAGACCAACATTCCGATATTCTTTGTGCACAAAAACCCTTACGGTACCCAGGTGCCATTTCCAGCCGAACCGGCGGCGATTGATAGTGGCATCACCAATAATGACATCATCTTTTAGCGCCAAGATGGGTAAGGTCTTTTCATAGTTAAGGTTTTTCGCCCATTTTTCTACAAGGAGTCTGCTGGATACATCATCGCGCAAATACCTTGCGTCTTCTCTGGGAACCGCTTTGAAAAACTCATAAAGTGCATCCTGATCCTCCGGAACCATAGGGCGCAGAAGAACCTTGGTCCCGTCTTTGAGTTTTATCTCTTTTTGATACGCGTTAATATCTATTTTCGGATATATGTCAAGATCCGTCATGAAGATCACCTCCTTTTAACTCTTAATGGCATGTTAATATTTTTTGCTCCCCTCACGAAAAAATTATTTTATATTTGACCCGTGATAAAATTTAAAAAAGATTCTTCAAAAGATATTAATTGTTCTTACTGGTTTCTCATGACCTAACTTCCTGATTTGCATGGATCATGCCACTAAATCATGATCTGGGAAAATAATAAAAATCCAAACAGTTAATATCATTGCCGCCGGTAATTAATTCTTCTGGGAAGTCAAATTTCGAAATTTTGCGAAAAGAAATTTCGCAAAATTTCGAAATCAAAAGGACCAACACAAATAGTACCAATGGAAATATAATTATTAAGATGATATTTTTAGTATCGGCTATCTGGAAATACTTATAGGTTTTACTGCCAACAAAGGAGAGGGGCGAATGGCTCAGAAGCATAGGACACATTAATTCATAGTTATATCCTCATTCTGTTTTCTTGTGGCACATATCATGCATTAATTAGAAAGAGACATCACAATGGTTATTTAATAATTATATGCAGGAGGTGTGTTATGGGTAACTCATCCAAGGATATCGATCCTGCAGATCGAAAGAATATGGATTCCGGGGCGGCCAAACAAGACCGGGCCATTCAGAGTTCCCCGTCCTTAATCCAGCATAGGTACATAGTTACGAGTAACAAACGGGGCGTCGGGAAAACAAGTCTTGCCGCCAATTTAGCAGTTGCCCTTTCAAAAAGAAAGGTGAAAGTCGGTTTGATTGATCTTGATCTGCATGGCACAAATATTTCCAATATGCTCGGGCTCCAAGGAATTTATGAAACCGATGAAAATAAGCAATTTGTCCCCGAATCCTATTCAGATTATCTGAAAGTGATTTCTATTAAATCCATTTTGAAGAATGTGAACCAGACCGTGATCTGGCGCGGGGACTTGAAAAGCCATGTCATTCGCCAGTTCATTGCTGACGTAAATTGGGGAGATTTGGATTATCTTATCATCAATTCCATATCGGGTGCGGGTGATGAACCGATCGCCGTCGCCAATGCGATCCATGATGCCAAAGTCATTTTTATTTCAGCTCCCGAGAAGGAATATTTGCCTGCTGTCAGAGATCAAGTCGGAGAATTAATTAATTTATACGAAAACGCCCGAAATCCAATTATGGGTTTTGTAGAAAATATGAGCGGTTTATTTTGTAAAAATTGCGACAAAACCGCGGAAGGAATGTTTAGAGAATCAATTATCATGAATGTCAAATACTTAGGTAGGATTCCAATTGATCCTTACATGCCGAATTGTGCTGCAGCAAAGCAATCTTATCTGGAGAAATATCCGAATTCCGAACCAGCACATGGATACGAGTTACTTGTCGATAAAATTATTGAAGACAGCCGTTCACAAAAATCTTTGATCACAAAGATTGCCATTCCAATATCCGAAGGTCGGCTTTTACCATCTTTTGGTAAGGCGACCGAATTTGCCATTTTCCATATACAAAATCAGCAAATAATAAAAAAGGTAATCCTGCACCCACCTTCTCATGGACCGAATGTGTTCCCCGATTGGCTTAACGATTTGGGGGTTAGCATTATCATCGCAGGAAACATGGGTCGCAAGGCCATGGAGAATTTTAAAGCAAAGGGCACCACCGTCATCACCGGCTCTCCAAGTAAAAGCCCTGATGAACTGGTTCGGCAGCACCTTTCTAGAAACCGCTAAAAATATCCTTTTTGATTTAACGAAAAACGGGTCGAAGATTTTGCTCTATGTGCTATCCGTTTGATATGTATCAACTGATTATACAGGTTATAAGTGTGTGTGCGGTATAAAGAAGCTTGTTGGCTTTACTTCCAAGCTGGAATTCCCTGATCTTTTTTGAACCCTTACGGCCAATCAAGATAATGCCGTAATTGCCTGTTTCAAGTTCTTTGAGAATATCTCTGGCAATGCCTTGTTCCATGGGTTTAAGTTTGATAGTAATATTTTGCTCCGGAATCCCTTCATTGATAAGCCTTTGTCTGCCTTCATCAGCGATTTGTGTAACCGTTTTCGTCTTCTCCTCCAGCCACCATCTTATTTTCTCCCACTGCTCTTCAAAACTGTCTTTGTTTCTAATGCACTCGTAGCGCCATATTTGAGGGGGTGGGGCCGGAATCACGTGAAAAAAGGTGAATCGGCTCTCTTTGAGATGAGCAAAATACTTCAATGTGTACTCCATAACCCTGTTACTGACCTGTGCTCCGACCAGCGTTACCAGCACGTCGTGGGAACGAACACGCGGATCCATTATCCAAACAGCCGAGATATCCGCCATATTGGCCAGCCGGTATGTGACAGACCCCAAGATCTGACGCGACAGTGTTGTTGCTCCCCATCGAGCAACTGCAACCGTTTCAAAGCCTTGAGAACCTGCCATCTTCATCATGGATTCAGAAGGGTCGCTGCAGCCCTGTTCTAAAAAGGTTGTAACTCTCTTTGGATCAAATCCTGATTTGGTTAAAGCCTTTATGGCTTTTTTCAAGATGTCTTCTTCTTCCCGGTTCCAAAGCCGGTGATACTTTTCCAATTCATCTGGACTTAGTTTAAGCATTTTCTTCATGAAGGAGAAGTTAGAGTCTCTATCACCATGAAATATTGTAATTTTGAGATTTGGACTATTTTTTTGCAGATTTCCTACCTTGGCCAAGGCCTGACGGGAAAAGTCAGAGTCATCTACACCGAACAATAGTTTTTTGTCTACATCCATTGACTTCTACCTCCACCAAAAAACTCTATTTGCGGAATTGCTCCACAGTTTAGGTGTTGTGGAAAGGATGAAAAGCTTTCCGCCGAGAAGTTTTTCTCAGGCTTATATATATTTTTTACAGCAAAAAACGTGCCACAAATTGTAAAGGGCGAAAAGAACTTGAATTCATTCGGTTAAATCTGTAAAAGCTCACAGATGATCCCGCAGGATAGAAAATTTTCGAAATTTTGCGAAAAGAGATTTCGAAATTTTTCTAAATCTGGTTGACCCTCAGAGAAGCTTAAAAGCTTTCTCGATTCGAACTGTTTGTAATTATAATAATTATCAGGAATGTATGTGGTGGCACATTTTATGCTGTTAAGAATACATAAGAAATTGGATTGTTAGAATCTGCCATGGACAATGGCACTCATGAATTGATCACGTCGCTGCTGAAGATAGCAGTTTTGTTGCTGGTTAGCTATTTTATAAATCTTCATGAGTATAACGAAAGAAAGGAGAAAAATCATAAGTGAGTCCATTTACAAAATTATTGAGTTAATAGGAACAAGCAGTGTTTCTTTGGAAATTGCTGCCAAGAATGCTGTAGAAACGGCTTTAATTCTTTAAAGGAGGGAATTAAGATGGAACAGGCACAGCCGGTATGTCCTTTGACTAAAGGTAAAAGAATACTTGTCGCGATGGATAGATCAAAATATAGTGAGAAGGCTTTTGATCAGGCAATAAGTATGGCAAAGATATGCAAAAGTACCCTTTTTATAATTAGCGTCCTTGACTTGTATCCCGAAGTAAAGGAGATTGAAATTGTTTTTGAGGAAAGGGGAAAGATGTTAAAGGGGACAAAAGAATTCCTTGAAGGAGTTAAAGCTAAAGCCGCAAAAGAAAATATACCATGTGAAACGATTGTGCATATAGGCGGACAACCTCATGAGTTTATCATTCAAGAAGCAAAGGAAAAAAATATTGACCTTATCGTGATGGGAACTCATGGAAGGACCGGGCTTGATAAACTTTTAATAGGCAGCGTCGCTGAGAGAGTCGTTGGTCATGCGCCATGTGCTGTGATGGTAACCCCCGCTTAGAAATAGCACATAGCGATACACCTCGGTAGGACTACATAGAATTTATATGAGGATACTATGGAAAACACGTTTTGGACGGCCTTGGGAGCCAGCTCTATGGCCGCATTAGTGACCTCGGCGGGCATTTATGTCATACGCCGCTTCGAGCAATGGGGCCGTAAGAATACCATCTACTTCATCTGTTTTGCCGCCGGCGTCCTGATATCAGTGTCATTTTTGCACATCATTCCGAAGGCATTTTCCATGAATTCAAATGCGCCATTCTATCTGTTGGCCGGGTACCTCGGCTTGCACTTATTTAATCGGTTCATCAACGCTTTTGTATGCGATAAAGGATCGGATGCGCAGTACGGGATCGGCCTTGTACCCATGCTTGGAATCGGGTTCCACTCATTTATTGACGGGTTCATCTATTCCATTACCTTCACCGTCAGTATCTTTACCGGGCTACTGGCAGCCACCGGTATGGTTCTTCACGAATTTCCCGAGGGGATCATAACGTACCTGCTGCTGAAACGGGGCGGGTTCAGTGGGAGGACGTCGCTGCTCTTTGCCTTCTTGGCCGCGGCCCTGACCACGCCCCTGGGCATGCTCGTGTCGTACCCCTTGATCAGCAAAATTGACAAACCTCTCCTGGGTGCCCTACTGGCATTTTCTGCAGGAGCCCTTGTTTACGTGGGGGCCACACACCTTCTGCCTCAGGCTGAAACGGAGCATAAGAGATACAGCCTTTTCGCCTTGGGTGCCGGCATTTTGGTGGCCGCGGTTATTATCTTTTCCAAGGCATAGGTCCGTTCCCATGGCTTCTTCTTTCAACTCTCACCACCGGCGCTATGAGGTATGGTTCAGTCGTCATGAAGCCGTCTACCTTTCGGAATTCTTGGCAGTCCGAACATTACTCCCGTGATTTTCTATTTCCATTTATGTTATTTGTGATTGTCTTTTTGATTTCGAAATTTTGCGAAAAGAGATTTCGATATTTTTCTAAATTTGGCTGTATAGCAAAATTGTCTTCAAATGTGAAAAAGGTTAAATAGCTGACTTTTTAGAAGTTTATTAGGATATAATGTAATGGCATACTTTATGCAAAAAAGAAAGAGAAGCATAATGGTTCGATATCTTTTTGCAGATTTTTTGCTCCTGTTGATCAAAGCAAACCAGAAATCTTTCGTCTACTTATGAAAGGAGGACAACCATGACAGAATTTCATAGAAGGCAAAACAGCGATAGGTGGCATTGGAGTAAAGGATGTTCCAATTATCCGACAGAAGAGGACGTTATCATCAGTCACACAATACCTGATTATGGGTTTTTGTGTGAGGAGTGCGAGGAAAAGGAGCCCTTAGAAAAAGACGAGTAGAAAGATGGTAAATTCCACGAAGAGATTGGACAAGATCTTCGAACCTTTATTTAATTTCCTGCCCGGGTCAATGGCGTTCTCCATTGGAACCGTGGGTTGCAACTTCCACTGTAAGCACTGTCAGAATTATGATATCTCCCAGTATCCCCATGAACACGGAGGCGAAATTATCGGCCGGGATCGTACACCCGATCAGATTGTCACCGCTGCAAAAGCTGCCGGTTGTGAAACGATTGCATACACATACACCGAGCCGACTATATTTTACGAATTTGCTTATGACACCGCTATGCTGGCTCAAAAGGAAGAAATAAAAAATGTATTTGTAGCAATCTGAATCGGAAATAAGACTAAAACTGCAAAGATATTAAAGACGTCGTTAACGATAGCCGCGGAAAATGCTCGATTGAATTCATTACTGCGATTAATATGTGGCAGGGAAACCAGGGTGTTTGTAACCGATGTGCCGATATTGGCACCCATAATAATTGGAATAGCGGATGAAATTTCCAAAGCACCGCTGGCCACCATTCCAACCACAATAGAAGTGGTTGATGAAGAGGACTGTATTATGGAAGTTGCCAATATCCCGATAAAAAGCCCAGCAACTGGCTTTTATAATCATTCCACTACCCAGACCGTGCAGTTGCGCGCATGATTGACAATCTTGCTGGAAACACTGCCAAAAAGGAACTCTTCACTCCGTGAAAGCCCTTGTCTGCCAACCACGATGGTGCTGTATTCCGTCTCGTCTCGTTCTGCTAAAATACACTCCGCCATGGAAGGACAGTAACGAAGGGTTGAACGTACCGATACATCACCCGGGTCAAAATTTTCACGTATCAACATTTGGCGATAGTTTTCCAACATGAGATCGACTTTCAGCTTGTACTTGCTGAGCCATTTCTCTTTTTCAGTAGATGTGGGAAAGTAATCTTCTTCCGGTTGACTGATGACATGCAGGATTAAGACTTTAAAGTCTTTTACGCCTTTCAAAAGCTGGCCTACATAGGAAACCGCCCGTCGGGCGTTTTCTGATTCGTCCACGGCAATCAGGATGTTCTTGTTATAAATTTTGTTCCTATCGATCATGCATTGGCCTCCTTAATCTAAAGTTTATTTTGGGGTAAATATTTGTTGAAGCATTCAGGTCGACGTTTTGAATTCTCTCAAATCATCCAGCAATTGTGTTGTGTTCTCATAAAACCAATTGGCACCTTTAGAAAAATGCATCAACACCCGGTTGAGTGATTCGGGTATGTAAGGGTAAATTTTTTTGAGATTGGCAACGCGGTTGTTAAACACGATATTCACATCTTCTTCCCGTAGCCCACCCAGAGCAGGATGATTCTGATTTT
Organism: uncultured delta proteobacterium; assembly: GCA_963778575.1. Lineage (GTDB taxonomy): Bacteria > Desulfobacterota > Desulfobacteria > Desulfobacterales > UBA11574 > UBA11574. The sequence goes on from CAVZUV010000008.1 coordinate 78,449, forward strand.
TTAGATCCAGCAGCAGCACATCCCCCATGCCCACCAAAAATATCAAAACATTACCCAGACCAAAAAGATCGTAACCGTATATGTTTTCCCGATGGCGATAGTTAAAATCAAAATCAATCCAGCGGTACCGTCCGCTATCACGGTCGATCAATATATGGTCGCGTCGAATATCTCCATGTTTTTCAGCATGTTGGTGGAGAAAACGGATCGCCTCGATACATTCCATAAAATTACCTATAATGCCGGGGAAAAAATTGTAAAAATAGGCGCGGTGATCCATCTGTAAACTTCCAATATAAGCATGGATAGATTTCCCATATATATAATCAAGCACGCGAACGATATTACCCTTTTCATCCTCGATTGAATATCCATGCATGAAGTTCCTGTGACCGGCGACCACATCCAATATGCGGGCCTCCTTTTTGGGACTGCGAAAACACTCGAATTCGATTCCCCCGATCCGGGTTTTAAACGTTTCATAAAAGACAAGCTTGATGATTTTCAAGTTACTGGTTTTGAGATCGATGGCACGTTTTACCCAAAATTTAACTTCATCATCCAGCCCAAAACGTCCCTCTTTGGCATTATGACGAATAAGATAAGGTTTGTTGTTTAAAACGAGGACATCGTTACATTCTATCTTAAAAAAATCCGTGGTGTCCGTATGAATTGTTAAGGGATGGTGGCTTTGGGATGCGGCAAGCCATCGAGAAGCCATTTGACGGAGGACTTTTTGAGATAGGATTGTTGTCATTTTATCCTGTTTCTGTATGGAATGGCGAATAATATCGTAAAAAGAAAAAAACGCCTTTTTCGAATTCACCAATTATTAATTAGCATAAAGTGTGCCATAGAAATAAAAATCCGCTACTATCCATTACATGGTTTCCAAAATGTCCTAAAGTCACTCGATTATCTTAACTTTATTTGTTGATGGCCACTTTCTCATATCTATACTTGCCTATTCACGCAATCTGAGATGATGTGTTCGATTTCGAAATTTTTCTAAATGAGATTTCGAAATTTTTCGAAATTTTGCTGTGTTACAAAGTTAATTGAAATAATCAATTATACAACTTATTGAAAAATTAGTTTAAATTGAAGTTATGGATTTGTGGCATGCTTCATGCTAATGAAAAGTTTAGAAAAGATAAGGCCATATGGTTATTCAATATCTTTATCTGAAATTTGATGCTCGACGCTCGATTGAAGAAACCAGTACAAAAGAGCCAAAATCAGGGATCAATGATTTAAAGGAGGTGAGTAAAATGTCCAGAGGCGATGGAAAAGGTCCAAGCGGTAAGGGGCCGGGCGCAGGAAGCGGCATGGGCTCGCGAAGAGGGGGGCGCCGTCGTGGTGATGGTTTTGGTGCCGGTCCCGGCGGATCATGTATCTGTCCAAATTGTGGTGAAAAAGTACCTCACCAATTGGGAATTCCCTGCTATGAGCAGCGCTGTTCTAAATGTGGAACCGCCATGACACGGGAATAAATATGATTGTTATGACGAATAGGTCTTCATTTTTATTGACCCGGGACTAAAGTAAATTTTTATCAATATATTCATGTATTAGAAGAAACAATTAAAGGAACAGGAGAAAAATGAAATGGGAAAAGAACAACAAAAATATGCATGCGCACTTTGTGGCTACACGGCCGACGGTAGGTTTGTGGGAGATATATGCCCTGAATGCGGTTTGACCTACTGGAAATGTTCAAAGTGTGGATATCTCGTTACAGCCGGAAAGCCACCGAACGTTTGCCCTGAATGTGGCGAAAAGTGTGATTTCATCGATGTCACCTGCTACACTCCGGAGTGCGGCGGCCCAAAACATATTGATCCTCGTTTGTAGCGAGAAAAGATTGGGTAATATGAATATTGAGAATTAATTGTGATCTTTTAGGAGTTGGAGAATTTAGAATAACATGAATTTTTAAAACCAACAAAACAGAAAAATATATAGGAGGTTAATGTCATGATAGAAATCAAAAAAATTCTCTTCCCATTGGATTTGACAGAAAATTCGTCAAAGATCCTGCCTTATGTGTTGTCGATTTCCGATAAATACAACAGTCTAATTTACCTGCTCCATGTGGTGCAGGACCTTAATAAATGGGGTAAGCTCTATGTCCCTCATCCTTCTATGGATAAATTCCAGAAAGAAGCCATCGAGGGTGCTAAGAAGGCCATGGACACTGTTTGTGAAAATCAGTTGCAAAGTTGTCCCAATTTTCAAAAGAGGGTCGTTTCAGGAGACACTGTCGATGAAATACTAAAAGTCATTAAATCCGAAGATATAGATCTGTTGATTATGGGGACACACGGTCGTAAAGGATTGGAGCACACGATATTTGGCAGTGTGGCGGAAAAAGTGGTGAGGAAATCACCCGCTCCTGTGTTGCTTATTAATCCTTATAAGGTCAGGTGAGTTCACATTCTGCTTAGGATTATCCTTTATCCAGATTTCCGGCAAGTGATGAGCAAGATTTTGAGACGAAACGCCATCCGAGAAGAAGAGGAACGACATGAAGTGGTCGCCATCGACCTGGATCGAAACCGGGTTTAGGCCATCAACAACTTCTGTACAGAAGCTGTTGTCATGGACGCTACCGAAACAGAAGGATTAAAAGCCCTTGGCCTTGAAGAGATGAACTGTGTCGTTGTTAGCACGGGTCCCAACATCCTTAAAACCATCATTCGAATATTCCATTATTCCAACATTCCAAATAGGGCGAAGCCCTATGTTGTACTTTTACATTTTGTAAAAAAATCCGACACCCTTCTCTTGTTATCCCAATTAAAACATTCATGCATTACCAAAATATAGTACAACTTATCAATATGTTAGTGCGTCTTTCCTTCAACAAACATTTTTGGCATATCTTTTGCGGCCTTTTCTATTAATTAATATGATTATCCGCTCACGGGGTGATCAATGACACCAGAAACGTCGCTAAAAGGTCAAAAAAGGAGCTTGTCGTGGAAAAATCAAAAAGAAAATTTTTATTGGCCGTGGATGGTTCGAACCAGGCTTTTGAGGCGGTGCGCTATGCCGGCCGGTTGTTTCCACCGGACCGCACGGACATCGTTCTTTTTCATGTGCTGACGCAGTTTCCGGAAAGCTTTTGGGATATTGAAAAAGAGCCTGAAAACCGGTATGAAGAAGACCACATACGTTCCTTCGAGGTACAGCAAAACCAAAAAATTCAAATGTTCATGGAAAAAGCGCGTCAATTGTTTCTGGATCGGGACTTCCCGCAAAATGCTGTTCAGATTAAAATCCAGGGAAGGAAAATGGGCATTGCAAGAGACATCGTCCGGGAGTCATTTAATAATTACAACGGAGTGGTTGTGGGCCGTTGGGGAACGAGCATGCTGAAAGATTTTTTATGGGGAAGCGTTGCCAATAAACTGATCGGACGTCTGACTCATACGGCTGTCTGCGTTGTGGGCGGTACACCGCTTGTCGGCAAAATACTTGTGGCAATAGATGCGTCGGGATGCGCAAAAAGAGCCATCGATTACGTCGGCGCGATGGCGGACAGCTCGCACTGGGAAGTCTCCCTGTTTCATGCGATCAGAGATATCGATAAAAATAAATTGAATCAAACCGAAAAAATCATGGCATCTATTTTTAAAGAGGCCGCGGATCAATTTGAGAAAGCCGGTTTTAATCGTCATCAAATCCATACCAGAATCGTTAGCCAAGTACCCAGCCGAGCCAGTGCGATTGTGGTAGAGGCGTTAAACGGAGGATATGGAACCATTGCCGTCGGACGAAGAGGTCTTTCGAATGTAAAAGAATTTGACATGGGCCGGGTCAGCAACAAGATCATCCAAATGGCAAGAGAAATGGCGGTCTGGATAGTCACCTAAAATAAAATAAAATAGAAAAGAGAAAAGAGGATAAAAAAACCGCGGGTAGACACAAATATTTTAAAAAACAAGAAAGAGAAGGTAAGAAGGTTGGTATGACTCAGAGCTTCCGACCTTCTAATTCCTATTTTCTAAGCGAGCAAAACCTGTGAAAATATCCATTTCAAAAGAAGCCATAACGCAAATCATGGCCAATTATAATTGTTCCGAAGAAGAAGCCGCAAAAGCATATCTGGATGCTCAGGAAAGGGCCGGCGAGGCATTTCAATCTTTTCTTGAAAATCGATTTTCTTCACAAAAAAAAGCGGCGGAACCTGTTGAGCCCAAAATTTATACGCCGAAAGAAATCAAAAAACATTTGGACAAATATGTCATTGGTCAGGAGGAATATAAAAAGCGGCTGGCCATTGCCGCAGGTTATCATTTTGCTATGATCAAATATCTCAGGGAGCATCCGGAAGATGAAACGGTAAAAAGATTTCGAAAGAAAAATACGATTACCGCAGGGCCGTCAGGCAGCGGCAAAACCTATTGTGTGGAGGTATTAGGCGATCTTTTGCAGGTTCCGACACTCATCATCGATGCCACGGACTATACCGAGGCCGGTTATGTGGGCAAAAGTGCCGATGACATGGTTCGTGAATTGATTGATATGGCGCCGGGACACCATCGGGAAGAACAAGCACGGTTCATCGGCAGATCTCCCATAAGAACGTTTGTCAACCTGTTGTCCAAATTAAATTACATGGGCGTTAGAGGGACGTATAACATCACCAAAGAGATGATCGAGGATGAGAAGTATTTTGATAAACTGTTTGCAAAATGGTATGAGAATCAAAAGAAAAAAATCAGTTGACACCTTGAAGATTTCAAACCGTATATTACCCCCAATAATATCAAATCCAATCATTTTTTACATCATGTAAAAAATGTTGACACCACCTCCTTTCTATCCATGGCGAAAGGTTAAGGGATCTCCGGCGAATACTATGATTTATCAGAGTATTATTTGATCTTGTCTGCAAGGTTTATTCTTGGCATGTCTTTTGCCATTCTAATTTTAAAATTATCTATTGAAAAAATGCACGTTCAGAGTTATCAGATAATTTATAGGGATTTTTTTATCTTGAGCGTTCTCTGATTTTTAACAAAAGAAAGGAGGAAATGATGACAACGCTTATTATCTTTGTCGGTTTTTTTCTTTATCTTATCCTTTACCTGACCTACGGGAAGAAGCTTGAACGGGATGTGGTGAAGGTCTCAAACGAGCAACCGACACCGTCTCATCGACTTTATGACGGTGTCGATTATATTCCGGCACGAAAAGAGGTTCTTTTGGGGCATCACTTTGCCTCCATCGCCGGTGCGGCCCCTATCATCGGACCGGCACTGGCGATCTGCTGGGGTTGGGCGCCGGCACTTTTATGGGTCTGGCTCGGCAACATATTTATCGGTGCCGTCCATGACTATCTGTCGTTGATGGCATCGGTCCGCTATGACGGAAAGTCGGTGCAATTCGTTGCCACCGATCTTATCGGCAAGCGGACGGGTTATGCATTTTACTGGATCGTTTTTTTCCTGTTGATCCTTGTGGTGGCCGCCTTTGCCGCCATTATCGGCGGAATGTTCGTCAGAACACCGGCAATTGCATCGGCGTATCTCTATAAAATCATTGCCGCCCTGATCCTGGGGGTGCTGATCTACCGGGTGAAGATGAACTTCGGCCTGGCAACGATCATCGGTATCGCCATGCTGGGCTTCGCCATCTGGCTCGGCGTCGAGACACCCATCAAAGCGTCCTATACGACCTGGATGTGGGTCTTTTTTTTCTACATCTTCATCGTATCTGCGATCCCCGTAAATGTTCTGCTCCAGCCCAGAGATTATCTGAACTCCTGGCTGCTCTATGCCGGACTTGTATTGGGATTCGCGGCCGCCGTCTTTGCATTCAAAGGTTTCGAGGTTCCTGCATTTGCCGGATTTTCTCCGGTGCTGCTGGGTGGCAAGCCGACACCCTTCTGGCCGGCGATTCCCCTCGTCATTGCCTGCGGCTCCCTGTCCGGATTCCACTCACTGGTGGCTTCGGGAACATCTTCAAAACAGCTTGACAAAGAAACCGACGGCCTTGTGATCGGTTACGGCGCCATGTTTCTGGAGGGATTCCTCTCGACGATTGTCGTTGTCTCCATTGCCGGTTTCGGCTATACGGCCCTCAAGACGGCCGCTGCGGCAAAAGCAATAGGATTCAATCTCAATGCATCCAATTGGGGAGCAACCTTTACAATTATCTCCGGGAAATTGGGCCTTTCCAAGGCCAACCTCTTTGTGCAATCCTACGCCGACATGGTGTCGTCTACATGGCTTTCCTTTATCCCGGCTCAATATGTCAAAGTGCTTGCCGGGATGTGGGTCGCGTCTTTTGCCATGACCACATTGGACACGACCAACCGCCTGGCCCGATATTGCCTGTCGGAAATGGCCGCACCGTTGAAAGAAAGCGCGCAGGACTATACAATGTCCTGACCAACCGCTGGGTGGCCTCGATTATCCCCGCGACCATCGGTATCTACCTTGCCGCCAGCGGCAACTGGCTCGTTATCTGGGGATCTTTCGGCGCGGCAAACCAGTTGATCGCGTCCATCGCACTCATGACCGGTGCAGCTTATGTGGCGAAGAAACTGAAATCCGGGTTCGCCAATGCCGCAGTGATTCCTGCCTGGCTGCTCTGGATTACCGTAACGGCGGCATTCATCTGGTTCATCTTATTTGTCCAACCCGGTGCAATCGCTGCAAAACCCGTTCCCGGGTGGGCGGTGATGATAATTCTGGTCGTGATGTTCTTACTGAACTTCTTATTTATTTTCGATTTTGTTAAATCAAAATCCTATAAGAAGGCGGAATAAAAGGCCTGAATCGGCCATGTTAAACAGATTGCCGGTGCACGGTATAAGCAATGCCGTGCACCGGTTATCTAATGATCTATGGAATGGATTATGATTTCGTCGATGGTTCAATGGGTTCGTCGCATTTTCGCCGATTTTGACGCAACGCATCGAGAAAAGGCCGCGGCACTCACCGTCATGGAGATGGAGGAACTGGAAAATATTTTTGCGCTCCTTCTTATCGGTTCCTTTGCCGGTTTCTCATCCCCGCCGACTTTTCTCGCTGTGGAATTGCTTCCTTACATGGAGCGCGAATTACAGATCCTTTGCAAGCGGGCAAAAGATTGTAACGATATGCTGGCTGAAATGTGCGGCACCATCGGGATAGACTAGATGAAAATTCTCTTTTTTACCGGGAAAGGAGGGGTGGGTAAATCGACGATGTCCGCAGCTTCGGCGTGGCAATTGTCCCAGAGTCATCGGGTTCTCATTGTATCCCTGGATCCGGCCCACAATCTCGGCGATATCTTCGGCGTCGTTCTTAACCACAAAAAACATCGGTTCACCGATTCCCTCTATCTCAAAGAGGTCAATCTGCAGAAGCTTTGCCGGGAATATCTCGAACGGGAAACCCGGGTGCTGACCGACACTTACCGCTATCTTCAAACCATAAACCTGGATCACTATTTCTCGGTGTTGAAATATTCACCGGGAATTGAAGAATACGCACTTTTGACCAGTATCGAAGAAACCCTCAGGTTCCAAAAAGATTTCGATTATATCGTCTTTGATACGCCGCCCACGGGATTGACCCTCAGATTCCTTGCACTTCCGCGGATTACGGTGACTTGGATCGACAGGCTCGTGCAGATCAGACGGGATATTCTGGAAAAACGACATACGATCTATCGAATCCGAGGTATTCTCGATGATAAGGAAACCATCTTGAGCTACGATGAGAAGGACGATGATATTCTGAAGCGTCTTAAGACACTCAAAGGCAATTATCAAACCCTATCCTCACGCCTTCAGGGCGAAGATTGCGGCATTGTTCTCGTTTACAATCCCGATACGCTATCGCTGAAAGAGTCGAAGCGACTTATCGACGGTCTTCGAGACCTGAAGCTTCCGCTGCGGCTTTTGATTAACAATAAGATTCAAATAAAGTACAAGGCTATGGCGGATCACGTGGATTCAGCAATGCAGGCTCTCGCACCGGCGGTTCCCATCCAGCGTGTGGCCTTATCGGAGAGCCTCCTTGACGGGCAAAACAGCACATTGTACGATATTTCGGAAACTATTTTATCTCCGTTTGAAATGAAATAAGGCAAAAAAAATGGGAAACACTGCGGATATTCTCCATCAGCCGGTCTTTTTTCTCTTTATCGGGTTCAGCACTTTATTGACACTCGGGTATTTCTGGGGGCGCCGTTCAAATAGAAGAATCTACCGTTCCGCCTTCAACGATCTTATCAACGTCATCAAGCCGGATGACCGAAATTTTACCAATATCGGCGGTGCCATCGGGTTCCACGCCAATTTGTTCATCAAAAAAAAGGGGACACTTTGTTCCCGTGTAGACGCAACCATAACGCTGTTGCCGAGACATTCCTGGCTTTATCTGCCCATTTCAAAACTGCTTAGAAAATATGATCGCCTTTTCATCACCCTCTACATGAAGAAACCGCCTTCGGAAGAAGCCCATCTGATTGAAAGCAAATACAGCAAATTCATGGGTTCGAAGATCGAAAATGCGCACCTGATGCATCATGAAACCGTCAAATGGGAAACCCTCGATTTTCACCTCTACTACCACAGCTCGGAGATGCGCGAGAAGATGCGATCCTTTATGAGAACAAATCCTGCCCCGGGCATCATCCGGCACATCGCTCTCGTTCCTGAACAGAAAAAAGGATTTATCTTCATGATTCCAAAGAAGGAGCAGGTCGCACGCTATTTCGCTCCGATTTATCACTGGCTACCCTCGGTTGTAAAAGGATAGGCGTCGAAGAAGGAAAGTCAATGGGAACATTTGGAAGCACCACAATGGTTTCCGTATTGCTCGTGATTATCGCGATCAGCGTTTTTATTGCCTTTTCTTTTCACTCCGGCAGACGAAAAAACAAAGAGATTTGCACCGTTGTTTTTAACGACCTCGTAAAGGTTTTTAAACCCGACGACCAGACCTTCACCAATATCGGAGGCGCTGTCGGACATCACGGTACTTTCACTTTCAAAGAACGGGGCTCGGTCTCTCGAATCGACGTCACACTCACCCTGCTGCCGCGGCAGGCGCCTTTGTATATGCCCATCTCGAAGTTTTTAATGAAATATGACCGGCTGTTTATTTCCGTTTATATGAGGTATCCGCCACCCGGTGAAGGTCACATCATCGAAAGGGGATATTCCGGATTTCGAGGACCTGTCATCACCAACATTTCACGGCTTCGCCGAATGGAATTGAAGTGGGGCGATTTCGCTTTTTTCCTTTATTACGAACAAGACCGAATGCTTGACCATTTCAAGAAACTTGTCGAATCCCTCCCGGACTCCGGACCCATCAGACACATTGCCATTGTTCCCGATCAACGAAAGGGATTTATTTTTATGGGGCTTCAACGAGAACCCATTGGAGCATACCTGGCGCCGGTTTATGACTGGTTATATCGTGTTTTCGAACCATACGAATAAGACTTTTTTTCTATTCCCTGTCTTGTGCAAGATCCAGATGTCAATTCCAATCCCTTTTACATCCTGTAAAAAATTCTGACACGAACTTTTTTCTTCGCCCAGTGAAGATGTTATCTATAGTTAAAAAAAATAAATATTTATCAGTCTGTTATTTCGAATTGCTCAAAAAATAATGGTTGGCATATCTTTTGCGTTCTTTATGTCAGCATATTCTTTCAAGGAGGTGAAATATGCCGAAAACCAATTCAAAACAAAACAATAAACGGAATAGCTGGACGTTTTCACTGGAAGCGTCAGAGGCCAAGGAAGTCTTCTTGATGGGAGATTTCAACAACTGGAGCCCGGGAAAGCATACCATGCGAAAAGATGAGAATGGAACATGGAAAAAACGGGTGATACTTTCCCCCGGGAACTATGAATACAAGTTTTTGGTAGACGGGCAGTGGAAGGAAGATCCTCGGAACAACCGGCGATGTCCCAATCGTTTCGGTACCTACAACAGTGTTATCCGTTTGCCCGAAGCTTAATGTTATGGAAGGAAGAAATGAAAAGAATTCGAAAAATCATGGCGGCGTATGACTTTTCCGACTATTCGAAAGAAGCCTTGGTATTTGCTGTTGAGTTGGCCGATGAATTAAAAAGCGATCTGATGATCGTCAATGTCATCAACCAAAGAGATTTAGAAGCAGTACGGAGAGCGGAAATAGAAAGCATTGGTTTCTCCGCAGACGAATTTATCAAAGACCGGAAAAAAGATCGATTGGAACAAATCAATCAAACCATCGAAGAAATCTCTGCCAAACACCGTCCTGTGGAGATAATCATCAAGACAGGCGTCCCGTTTCATGAGCTGATACAGGCTGCCAAGGATAGCGGCGTCGATCTTGTGGTGATGGGGAGAAAGGGCCGCACCAATCTTGCAGGCATTCTTTTCGGCACAACAGCGGAAAAGATGTTCCGTCACTGCCCGGTTCCATTGTTAAGTTTGCGCGAGGATATGCACCGATGACTGATAATCCTTGTCCCATCGTTTATTTAGAAGCTATCTCAAAATTAGGATTTTCGTTCGAAATCAAGGCGAGACCGAGGATCAACCCGCAGGCATACTCAAGTATGTCGAGGACTTGAGACGAGGGCTCAACGCTGATATCGAGCGAAAAGACTTTTTTGAGATGGCTTATAGATTAACCGGCGGATGTGTTCTTGAAAAGAGGCGAATATGTATAAAGTGATTTTAGTGCCGTTGGACGGATCAAAGCGGGCGGAACGGATATTGAAACATGTTGAGGAGTTGGCTCACTGCTTCAATGCCAAGGTCATTTTTCTGCAGGTGGTCACTGCTCCCAATCTTGTGGGATATGACGAGAGCGCAATCTTGCTTTACCATCATAACCTGGAACAACTGGCCAAGCAGGCGAAATCTTATTTGGATTCTCTGAAAGGAGAATTTCGTGAGAAAGGCATTGAAGCCAAAACTTGCGTTGTCGGCGGTCCGGTTGTGGAGCAGATTATTGACTGCGCTTTAAGAGAACATGCCGATCTCGTCGCAATGTCCAGCCACGGAAGAACCGGCTTGGCCCGGGCTTTTTACGGGAGCATAACCGCCGGTGTATTGAATCTGATCGATCGGCCGTTGCTCATTATCCGGTCACGAAGGGATAATTAGGCAAAAAATGTGTCATTTCGGCCTGTGGCCGAAAATTCAAGCCATCCGCTTTGCGGGTGGTAATAGACTCCTTTATTTTATCTTCTATAAAATATAGCTGATTTTCAAATCCGCAAAATTGGGAAATACCGGTGAAGCGCATTCTCACATACCAGATTTTTCCTTCTATCCCGAAATCACTGGCCTTTTTGGAAGTTTTGTCTCGAAATCTCTGGTGGTGCTGGAAGCAGGATGCCATCACGCTGTTTCGGCGCATTGAACCGCAACTTTGGATAGAATCCAGAGGAAACCCGATTTACCTTTTGTCCCATGTCAGTCAGAAGCGCTTGGAGGAGCTGGCCGGGGATGACAGTTTTTTGAGCCATCTGCAACGGGTCGAGGATCGTTTTACAAAACGGGTTATCGATCATGCCGAACTATCCAATTCTCTTTACAAAAAAATGGGACCGGTGGCCTATTTTTCAATGGAATTTGGTGTCAATGAAAATATTCCCTTTTTTGCCGGCGGACTGGGTGTCCTTGCCGGAGACCACTTAAAAGCTGCCTCCAACATGGCGTTGCCCCTCGTCGGGATCGGGTTGCTGTATCGAAAGGGCTATTTCCGTCAATATCTTGATCAAGAGGGATTGCAACAGGAAGAATATCCGGAAATAGAATTTTATTATCTTCCACTGGAGCGCGCCCGGGATCCCCAGGGCAATGAAATCACAATTTCAATTAATGGGCCTGAAAACGAGATTCACGCGTTTGTCTGGAAAATCCGAGTGGGCCGCACCCCTCTGTTTTTGCTCGATACCAATCTTCCTGAGAATACTCCGGAGGCCCGGGAAATTACGGCACGCCTTTATGTAGCTGAGCCCAAAATCAGGCTGGCCCAGGAAATACTGCTCGGCATCGGCGGCATGCGGGCATTGGCGGCTATGGATCTCTTTCCATCCGTTTGTCATATGAATGAAGGGCATTCGGCTTTCTCCGCTCTGGAACGTCTTGCACTGTTCATGGAGCGTTTTCACGTAGATTTAAAGACTGCCTTGCAAATTATTCCCCGTTGTACAATGTTTACCACTCATACCCCGGTTGCCGCCGGGCATGATTCTTTCCCCGTCGATTTGGTCAAGCCGTGGATTCGGCCGTTGAAAGATCGCCTGGGAGCCGGTGAAGAAGAAATTTTATCTTGGGGGCAAACTGAGGGTTTCAATAAAGACGCGCCGTTTTACATGTGTATTCTGGGTCTGCGAATGTCTCAGTATCGTAACGGCGTCAGCCGTCTTCACGACAGAACCGCCAGAAAGATGTGGGCCCATCTTTGGCCGGGGTGGCCGGAAGACGAGATCCCGATTTCCCATGTCACCAACGGAATACATGTCTCGACGTTTATTTCCCAGGAAATCTGGCCGTTGTTTGAACGTTATCTGGGACCGGAATGGTACATGAGTTCACGGCGGCCCGAAAACATTGACCGTATTGACGAGATTTACGACGACGAGCTCTGGCGGGCCCATGAGATGAGCCGTTCCCGGTTGATCCGCACCTGCCGAGGACTATTAAAACAACAATACGAAAGACGCAATGCACCCAAGAGCGTCATCGAAAAAATCGAAGCAGTCCTGAATCCTGAAGTGTTAACCATCGCCTTTGCCCGCAGGTTTGCTGCTTACAAACGGGCGCACCTGCTGCTTGAGGATCCTGATCGGCTGGCGGCGATTCTCAACAACGAAACCCGTCCGGTGCAGATCATTTTCGCTGGAAAAGCCCACCCCCAGGACAAAAAAGGAAAAGAAATCATCAAACGTCTGCTTGAATTTATCCGCCGGCCGGAAATTCGTCCGCACGCAGTATTTATTGAGGGTTACGATATGGCACTGGCAAGATCTCTGGTTCAGGGCGCCGATGTCTGGCTGAGTACTCCCCGCAGACCTTTAGAGGCCTGCGGCACATCCGGGATGAAAGCCGCCGTCAATGGTGTGCTCAATGTCAGTATTTTGGATGGATGGTGGTGTGAAGGCTATTCCGAAGAACGGGGATGGCGAATCGGAGGCGGTGAAGAATATGTCGATCATGAATACCAGGATGCCACCGAGAGTCAGGCTCTGTATAACGTGTTGGAAAATGATGTAATCTCATGCTTTTACGAAGAGAACGAGGGAGAACTTCCAAAGCGCTGGATTCGAATGATGAAAGCCTCTATGAAAATGGCCATGAAGGATTTTTGCAGCTTGCGAATGGTTGGAGAATATGAACAACGCTTTTATAATCCCATCGTTCACCGGTTGAAAGCATTGCTGAATAAAAATGGTCTGGAAGCCCGCAACCTTGCGCTCCAACAAGAACGGATTCAGAGCCTGTGGAAGGACATCCGCATTGGGCTGCCCGTCCAGACCCGCAAGGGACCGTTTCGCGTTGGTGATCACTTCGAAGTTACGGTAGAAGTCGATCTGGGAAAACTAAATCCCGAAGAAGTCAGCGTGGAACTTTACAATGGGCACATGAAAGCAGTGGATGCACTGGAGGGTATCAGTACGATTCCTATGACCGTCATTGAGCATTTCGGTAATGGAAATTATCGTTACGGTTGCAAGGTCCCCTGTGGATTGTCCGGACGGTATGGATTTACGGTCAGGGCCATACCCGCAGGTGACGATTTTTTAAAATTTTTGCCGCGATTGATCACCTGGTCTTAGCGCAGATCTTTGATGAAGAATGGATCGGGCCGTTATGGTTATATTTTTACATTAACCTTTGAGCCAAAAATAGGAGATAGGAAAGAGCAAAGAGGAAAGAGAGAAAAAGTTGTTTCAATGTATGGGGGAAATCCCTATCTGGGAGATTTTCCCAGAAAAAATGAATCTTTTCCCTATGGACAAAGCTGACCAGATCGACAATAAATAATAGGTTGTTCTAATCAAAATAAAAAAATGACGGATATCAGGGGGTAAAATGGATAAGCTCTATTTTTTAGAGGATATTCTTCAACCCGACCGCATGGAATTTGCCGGCGAATTTTCTGAATTTGATCATAAATCGGAGGTTGCAAACCCGTCGCTGCTGCTGCAAATGATGGATACAAACACGGTAAAAAATACTGAAAAGAGAGCGCACGAACGATTTTGGGCTAAAAAAGATGCTTTTGCGCTGATCCGGCCGGCTGCTGCCGGGCATTTGGACATTGCGGACAGGAGTATGGGTCAAATTGCATGTGCCGTATATCGATCGAAACCGGTCAGGTTCGGCAGAATCGTTAACATCAGCATGGGCGGGCTTTTATTTCGTTATATTAACGGCGAGGAGCAATCCATCCGATTGCCGGTGCTGGACATATTGGTAGCTGATTCGGGCTTTTACCTTGAAAATTTGATGTTTAAAAACATTGACGATATAGAGATAAATGATGATTTCACGATCAATTCTTTTAAGATGCGGCAGAATCGGGTGAAGTTTGAAGAACTGGGACCTGCCGCAATGATGAAGCTGAAGTTTTTTGTTGAAAATTACACGGTATCCGGGTCTTAGAAGAAATGTCGCAACCTATCTTAACCATAACACTTCCCAAGGAAGAAAAGGTCAAGAAAAAACAGGTTAAGATTAACGTTGCGTAATCTGAATGTTATTTCTTTGCATTTACAAAAAAATATGGATATATGAAAAAGGCGAGAAATTGAAAATCAGGCATTCTCGCCTTTTTTACATGGATAAAATAATTTAATGCACCATTTGAAAAAATTGTCCCCTCTTGTCGCGTTTTTGATTTTCGGCAGTATTGCGGTGTTGCTGTGGCAAAATCAAAATAGCTACGAACGAGAGCTTGTCCTCCGGCATACGGAAACTTCTTCGAGGCAGATAAGGACTCGTATTGAAGGTTTGATGAATGCTCGCATGGCTTCACTGGAATTACTGGCGGAAAGATGGGTTGAGAGGGTTCCGCCGGATTTCAGCCAGACGCGTTTTATTGACTTTGCCCAGGTGTTTTATTCCCATCACCCCGGTTTTATGGGAATCAACTGGATTGATCCTGCGGGCGTCGTTCGATGGGTTTATCCTAGAAATAGCAATGAAAGCGTCATCGATAAGCCGATCTTTAAACCTCAGGATCCCCATTTTGGCAAAAAATTTCAAATACTCCACTCCAGACAAAATATCGTAACCCCTTGTATGAAGTTGATTCAGGGAGGACTCGGTTACAACACATTTTTGCCGCTCGTCTATTCCGGCAGGATTCAAGGTTATCTGAACGGTGTATTCCGGGTTAAAGGCATTGTGGATATCAGCCTGGCCAAGGACATCTCCAACGAATTTTGGGTACGTCTGTACGAAGAGGATCGACTGATTTACACCAATGACATTCAAAGCGACGACAATCCGGAAAAAAATGGATTGCGAATGCTTCGGGAGATTCGGTTTCCCGGCAAAGTCTGGAAGCTGGATCTTGTTCCAAAGGCCCTCATTTATCCGTCCGGCGCGGGTTGGCATGTTTCCTTTCTCGTTTTTGGGCTTATAATCTCGGCATTGCTCTCATTGCTCCTTCATCTTCTTCTCGAGCGGATGCAAATGTACCGGCAAGCCAGGGATCAGGCGCTTCAAGAGATCAGTGAACGGAAACGCACGGAAACGGCATTAAAGGAAAATGAAAAAAAGTTGGAAACCGCGCTCGCCGAACTCGAAGACAAAAATACAGAACTGGAAACCTTCGTGTATACGGTTTCCCACGATTTAAAAACCCCTATCGTCACCATCGAGGGATTTATTGGCGCCCTTCGGGAGGATTTTGGAGACCGGATCGATGAAAATGCTGAAAAATACCTGAATTACATGAGTGATGCTTCCCGGAACATGGAACTGCTGATCACCGACTTGCTGTATCTTTCCCGCATCGGGCGGTTGCCGGAAAGAAAAACGGAATTCGCCTTTGACGATCTCATGGAAAAAGTTCTAAATACGCTCCAACGTCAAATTAAGAAAAGCGGCGTCACATTAAATGTTGAAAAAGGTTTTCCCCTGATTTATGGTGAAATGGAACGATTGTGCCAGGTGATGGAGAACCTGTTGTCCAACGCCATTAAATACATCGGAAAGGAGAATCCTTCTCCCAGGATCGATGTGGGGGCAATGGATCAGAACGGCCGCAAGGTATTCTTTGTCCGGGACAACGGTATCGGTATTGAAAAAAGATATCATCAAAAGATTTTCGAAATCTTTCAACGACTCCCGGCTGCAAAAAAATCCGCAGAGGGGACAGGCGTCGGGATGACCATCGTAAAGCGGATTATTGAACATCATGGCGGCGACATCTGGCTGGAATCCGAGCCGGGGAAAGGGACCGCGTTTTTTTTCACCCTCAAAGGGAAGGAGGCATGAATCCATGGATTACGAACCCTTGGATATATTGCTTGTGGAAGATGAGCCGGCCCATGCGGAACTTACCAGGCGCGCAATTCGAAAAGCCGGAAACGCCAACCGGGTCTTCACTGTATCTGATGGCGAGGAAGCCTTAGACTATCTTTACCATAGTGGGAAATATGAAGATAACGTCAAATATCCCTTGCCCGGGTTGATTTTATTGGATATCAAGCTGCCCGGTATCGACGGCATTGAGATTTTAAAGACGATCAAGGAAGATGCATTGCTGAAACGAATTCCGGTGATCATGCTGACCACGTCGGAACGGGAAGAGGATATTGCCCGATCCTATAATCATTATGCCAACAGCTACCTGACCAAACCTGTCGGGTTCAAGGAATTTGAGGAAAAAATCATGCAAATTGAGTTTTACTGGATGATTCTCAATAAGCCGCCTGTCTTAACAGAATAAATTTGTTTTACGCGCCCGAAGGAAAATTTTAGGAGTTTTGACAGTGGAACCCTTGAAGCTCGTCATCATCGAGGACGAGAAAGCCCATTTCAGCCTGATGAAGCGGGCCATCGCCAAAGAATTTCCAAACGCCTCGGTCTATCATTTTCAGGATGCCACCACATGCCTTGACCGCCTTGACAGCATCGTTCCCTCCGTCATCATCACGGATTACCTTCTGCCGGGTATGAACGGTATCGAGTTCTTGGAGACCCTAAGTCAAAAGGGCGGAGATGTCCCGGTGATTATGATCACGGGCCAGGGAGACGAGAATATCGCTGTCCGCGCCATGAAATTGGGAGCTATCGATTATCTGGTCAAGTCCAGGAATTTTTTTACCCTGCTTCCCGCCGTCATTGAAAAAGTGATTCAAAAAAACAGACTTGAGCAATCTCTTTTAAAATTCGAAAAACGATTTCAGGACATGGCTGAAAACACATCGGACTGGGTCTGGGAGATGGACGCCCAAGGCAGGTATATCTATTCAAACCCTCTTGTAGAAGACATCACCGGCTATCGCTGTGACGAGGTGATCGGTAGATACTTTTACGATTTTTTATCTTCAGAAAATAAAGAAGTCTTAAAAGCGACGATCTTTGATCTGATATCCCAATTAAAACCCATCAAGTCCCTTGATAATATTCTGGTTCGAAAAGACGGATTTGAAGCGATCATGGAGACCAGTGGCGTTCCGTGTTTGGACAAAAAGGGAAACTTAACCTGCTACAGGGGCGTCAATCGAGACATTAGTGAACGAAAACGTGCCGAATCCCGTATTCGACGCCTATCTCAACAATTATTAAAAGCACAGGAAACCGAACGTCAGATGATTTCCTTTGAGCTCCACGACCGGGTGGCACAAGATCTTTCCGCTACAAAAATCGGGTTTGACATGCTTTTAAAGGCTCAGCCTTCATTGGATTTCGCAGTAAAAGAAAAATTGCTGGACATCTCAAATTGCCTTCAAAGGGCCATCAATGCCATCCGTGATCTCTCATATGATTTGCAACCTCCGGCCCTGGCGGAAATGGGCCTTGTGAAAGCGCTTGAAATATATTGTGAAGAATTTTATAGCCAATTGGGAATAAAAGTTGACTTCCAATCGGCGGGTTTAAATTTATTCGGACTGGATTCGAATACCGAAATCCATCTTTACCGTTTGGTTCAAGAAGGTCTAAACAATATCCGCAAACATGCCGATACCGACCAGGCCGTCGTCAGGCTTGTGGGCGTATTCCCGAATATCATTCTTCGCATTGAAGACAGCGGAAAAGGTTTTGATATCAAGATACGGGAGATTGAATTGGGCGATGAAAAGCGGATGGGCCTTCGAAGCATGAGAGAAAGAACCGGCTTGCTGGGTGGTCAAATGATTGTTCAATCGCGTCCGATGCACGGCACCAGAATATTTATAAAAATACCTTGCCAGGAGCAAAACCGTGAGTCCAAAAAAACGCATATTGATTATTGACGATCATCCCCTCTTTCGGGAAGGTATAAAGGCGATCATCGGACACAACCCCGGATATGAAATCGTCGGGGAAACAGGTACCGGCCGTCAAGGGCTTCAAATGGCCAAAGAGTGCAAGCCCGATCTGGTTTTGCTGGACGTGGGGCTGCCGGATGTCAGAGGACTTGTTTTGATCGGAGATATTTTAAGGTGTTCTCCCAAAATCCGTGTCATGGTTGTCAGTATGCATTCCAAAATAGACTATATCGTAAAGGCATTTCAGTCCGGCGCCATGGGCTATTTGGTCAAAGAATCTGCCGCGGATTTGCTCTTGGGGGCTATTGATCATGTGTTAAAGGGCCATTACTTTATGGACACGTCGGTATCCCATCAGGTGGTCAAAAAGCTTATCGGTTTGCCGGAAAAGCAGTTGGCGGTGGCAGGTTCCGGCTACGACTTGCTGACCGCCAGGGAACAGGAAGTCATGGGTCTTTTAGCCGAAGGACTGTCAACAGAGCAGGTTTCGGAAAAACTCTTCATCAGCCGCAAAACCGTTGAAAACCATCGCCACAGCATCATGAAAAAGCTCGATCTGCATAGCACGATTGAGTTGACCCGTTATGCTGCAAAGCTCGGTCTCATCGACATCGATTTGTGGAAAGAATAATTTTTCATTAACCTTTTGTCCAAATCGAACGAACCTCGATGAATCCGTATCCCGTCGATTCCCTTCCTTTGTATGGGGAAAATTTCCCCCCCTTAGGAAATTTTCTCAGAAAAAATGAATCCGCCACCCTATGGACAAATCCAGTAAAGTCGATAATAAATGAATCACAATTCCATTTGAGCTGTTTTTTTTCTTTTCATACTCTTGAAGCACAAAATTGTTGTAATTTTGGGAGGTGTGCATGGCAGACAATCTTGACAATCATCCAAAAGATCAATTCCCGGATCTAAAACATCTTATTCAAAGCATTCAGCATCTTGAAGGAAATCTGGATTGTTTCGGCAAATCAGATGGGAACTGCGACCGTGAAGATTGTCTTTGGCGTGAATACTGCCTGAAGGAAAAAGGATAAAAGATTTAAGATTGCAAGGGAGTTTATCTTTAGGAGGGGTGACATGTCAAAAGGAAAATCAAATCAGAAAACCAAACGAAAAAAATGGACATTCCTATTGGAAGCAAAAGATGCCCAAGAGGTTCTCTTGCTGGGAGATTTTAACAATTGGAGTTCGGGAAAACACCCCATGCAAAGAGATGAAAATGGGATATGGAATAAGACCGTGATGCTTTTTCCCGGAAATCACGAATATAAATTTCTGGTCGACGGGCAGTGGAGAGAAGACCCTTCGAACGACCGTCTGTGCCCGAACTGTTTCGGGACATACAATAGTGTCATTAACCTTTCTGGATCCTAATTCGGCCGATTCCGTTTCTTTAAACACTGATCGCATCAACTAAGTGTCAGAAAAGACAAACCGAAAAATATTTGCGAACCTTTCGCCGGACAATAAATTATCGACCCGAGCGAAGATATAAAGGTGCGCTAATAACAAAAGGTGAAGCAATGGCATCCAATTTCAGAATTTATTGTCACCAAAACAGCGATAATCTTCATCTAAAACTCCTGGGAGACTTTGACGGTACATCCGCTTATGAGCTGATCCGTGCCTTGGAAAAATATCAGGGAAACGGTGGAAAGGTTTTTATTCACACATGTGCGCTTTCTTCCGTTCATCCGTTCGGCCTGGAAGTATTTCAAAAAAATTGTTCGATCAAGAAGCTGTCCCAAACTCTGACCTTTACCGGAGAATATGGGACAGCGATTGCGCCGCAAGGGAGCAATGCACTCTGATGGCGACCAATTTGGATTGATGATTTATGATTGTTGATTGATGATTGAAGGCATTGCTCGCGAAACGCCCGCATCGTTTCATATTTCATGTGTTGCAGTTCGACTTTTTGACTAAAAAACGGAGTGTTCATTACACATTAGATACACAGGATCATTAGATCATGATTAATTCTCCAGCCAATCCCCGGATACTGCTGGTGACACCTGAGGTTACCTATCTTCCCGATGGAATGGGGCAATTTGCCAATGGTTTAAATGCCAAAGCCGGGGGGCTTGCCGATGTGTCGGCAGCATTGATCAATGCACTGTACCGTCGAGGCGCCGATGTCCATGTCGCCTTGCCCGACTATCGGTCCATATTTAGCGGCAGTATGGCACCCATTGTAAAAAGAGAACTCGGTAAATTAAGAAACAGCGTTCCGGAAGAAAGAATCCATCTGGCTCAAGACAGGGCATTTTTCTATCTGAACCATATTTATTCCGAAAATGAGTTTGAAAACGTTAAAATATCGCTGGTCTTTCAGCGAGACGTGATCAACAATATTATTCCCAGAGTGCAGCCTGATTTAATCCATTGCAATGACTGGATGACCGCTTTGATTCCGGCCGTGGCCAGACATTTGGGCATTCCCTGTCTGTTTACCATTCACAACATCCATACGGTTAAATGCACTCTTTCCGAAATCGAGGAAAGGGGCATTGACAGTGCTTTGTTCTGGCAGAACCTTTATTATGAAAATTTCCCTTCCAATTATGAAAATACCAGAAACTCGATCCCTGTAGATTTTCTGGCCAGCGGTGTTTTTGCCGCTCATTTTGTCAACACGGTCAGCCCCGGATTTTTAGAAGAAATGGTCGAAGGCCGGCACGGATTTGTGAAAAATTGTATGCAACAAGAGCTGGCCAACAAAAATAACGCCGGATGTGCCATGGGAATTTTAAATGCCCCCGACCCTTCTTATCACCCATCCAATGATGAGGTACAGCCCTGCAAGTATTCCGCAAGCAATCATGCTTTGGGAAAAAAGACCAATAAGCGGATGTTTCAAAAAGATTTGGGTTTGATCCGGGACCCCCAAGCCCCCATCTTTTTTTGGCCTTCACGTCTGGATCCGGTTCAAAAAGGATGCCGATTATTAGCGGATATCCTTTATGAGGTCGTTTGCCGCTATCGGAAAGAGAATCTTGAAATTGTTTTTGTGGCGGACGGGGAGTTTCAAAGGCATTTTAAAGACATCGTTCGATATCACGATTTGTTCGATCGTGTGGCAATATGTGATTTTAATGAACGTTTGGCCCGGCTGGCTTACGGGGCGTCGGATTTTGTATTCATGCCTTCAAGTTTAGAACCCTGCGGTCTTCCCCAGATGATCGGTCCGATATACGGCGTCCTCCCGGTGGCTCATGATACCGGCGGCATTCATGATACGGTATTTCAATTGGATGTTTCTAAGGATACGGGCAACGGATTTTTGTTTAACACCTTCGATTCAGGCGGTTTGTCATGGGCCATTGATCAGGCCATGCAGTTTTATAGAATGTCCTCTGATATCAAAGATCGGCAGATCCGTCGAATAATGACGGAAAGCGCCGCAATATTTAATCATCAGGTCACCGCAAAACAATATATCGATCTATATGAAAAGATGCTTCAGCGCCCACTCATTAACCGGGAAAATATTGATTCTCCTGATATCCGTAACATTTCAAGTCAGAAAGGATATCATAAACCAAACAGAAAAGATCCGAAGACGCATCGGTTTCCATTAGAACATCCGGATGCACGAAATATTATCCGTTTTCCAAAAAGACACCGGGATGTTGAGAAACAGCGACTCCAAAAATATCGGGTAAATTCATAGAAAAGTCCTAATGATGAAAGCAAATGACTGATGGAAGCATTATTGAGAACGATATTTGAGGCTTTTCCCGATAAATCGAAAATCATCTTTAAAGGCAAATGTTCCGACTGCGGCAACGATGTCGTCATTGATATTATTCCCACATCAGAAGGCTTCGGATTGTTAGGGGGTGGTTTTGTTGAATGGTCAACGGAAAAGTACGCCGCTAAATGCCAAAGTTGTTATAAGGTGAATTCTAAAATGCTTGAGCGGTATGAGGCAAATCCCAACGTTTTGCCGATATTTGATAAAAAAGGCCTTTTGAGTTCCATATTGTCATTAAAAAGCCGGATGGAGATATGAATATGAAAAAAATCCTTTCAGAATGGTTAATTCTGCTATTTCCCATCACGTGCATCATTGCAAGCATCACCTTCTCCGTATTAAACACTGTGGGAAAATAGCGGTTTTATCTATAAGCCATCTCAAAATGAGGATTTTCGGTCAAAATAAAGGCGAGGCCGAGGATCAACCCGCAGGCATACTCAAGTATGTCGAGGACTTGAGACGAGGGCTCAACGTCGATATCGGACGAAAAGACCTTTTTGAGATGGCTTATAGTCTTTCCTGAGTGCCAGCCTTGCTTTTAAAATCACAAATTCCAAGCACCCAACACCAAATTAACCCACCGCTGAGGATAACCAACGCCGGGTTCTCTATGCCAAAATTTTTACTTATTAACGCTTCATATTTTGCTTTTTGCCGCCCAACATCCCTTTACATCCTGTAAAAAATACTGACATCAGTTTTTTTTCTTCCATGGAGAAACGTTAACGGGTCATTAAAAATTAGCGGATTTATCAAAGAGTTATTTAAACGCTTTTTAAAAGACGCCTTTGGCACACCTTTTGCGATGTTAATAATCGAGGTTTTTACATTTATCCGCATGGTACGGATTTCAAATGGAATAGCAGAAGCAAGGGAGGTACCAAATGAAGGGAATGAGAAAGATATACGACATGCTCATGTGGGGGGCATATGCCCATGCAAAATGGGAATATGAAACAAGCATGTCCATTCTTAGAAACAAAAAGAAAATGCTTTTTCTGCTGATACTGGCTGTTGTCCTGGTCTCCACGGCTACAGTCCTGGTCTATGCAAAAGGGGCTCTGACACTCGGAGGAAGTAAAGCGTATGCCCCCCCGATCGGTTTTGCCGCGGGCGCCTTTATCGTTGCAATATTAGTGGGTTTTGCAGCAGGATTGATGACGGGAGCCATCGGCGTCGGCGGCGGGGTCGTCGTCACCCCGGCCTTGATGAGCGCGGGAATTAGAGGCATCGTCGTGGTGGGTACCGATCTTTTACACATGTTTGCCAAAGCTATTATGGGAACCGCCGTCCACAAGAAATTGGGGAACGTGAACTATCGTCTTGCCATCGCATTTGTGGTCGGCTCTTGTATCGGTGTTACTTGCGGCGGATACATAAACAGAACTGTTTATAACATAAATCCGGTGCTGAGCGATGCGTTCATCAGCATAATCTATGTTGCCTTGCTCGGGTTTCTCGGTTTCTATGCCATTCAGGATTACTTTCGCCTTAGAAAGGCAGGGGATTTAGTACAAGAAAAACAAGATAAAAAGGTGGAAATATCAGGGACCGCCCGAAAACTGCAGTCGCTGAAAATTCCCCCTATGATAAAATTCGATGAAGATCTGGTGCCCGGCGGAAGAAAGATATCTTTCCTTTTGGTCACCATTGTCGGTTTTTTTGTGGGGACATTTGCCGCAATAATGGGCGTCGGCGGCGGATTTCTAACATTTCCCTCCTTTGTTTATCTGCTCGGGATATCCTCTTTTACGACCGTCGGAACAGATATCTTCCAGATCGTCTTCACGACGGGTTATGCTTCCATCGCCCAATATGCCATATATGGATTCATTTTTGTTTCACTGGCAATGGGCCTCCTTTTGGGATCGCTCATCGGCGTTCAATTCGGAGCGCTCACCACCAAGGTCGTGAAAGGCATGCACATCAGGGCATTTTACGGCTTGGTCATGCTCGCGGGCTTTATGAACCGGCTGCTGGCCCTACCCTCTAAGTTATCGGATTTAGGATTCATTCACATCTCAAAATCTCTGGGGGGCAACCTGAAGCTGGCCGGAGTCGTCATACTGTTCGGAATCATAACCTACTTTGCGCTGTGGGTTTTTTACCGCTTTATAACCAATGTTCAAACGTTTAGACAGGAAGCCCTGAAAATGGAGGGATAGAAAATGGAACTCGTTTTGAATAAAAAGGAATTCACACTGGGGGCGGTCCTCACGGTTGCCTTCTTTGTCTTTTTGTTTGCAATACATACCATCGCAGTCATCAGCATCAACGGAAAATCCCTGGTGCGTTACACCGATGAGATGTTTGTATCCGTATCCAAAGGCTCGGTTTACTTTATCCCGGAGCTTGTGAAATCGGCAGACAAACATGTTGGAAAAATTCTCGATGTCAAAATAAAGAAAAACGAAAAAGCGGCAATGCTCTTCAAAAAGGCGAACGCAAGCGTTATTTCGGAAAATGGAGATCTGAAGATAAAAGGGGATTTGGGCGAGATATTAAAAAGCGTCCTTGCAGATGCCGACGCCGTCTTCAAGGGTGAAGACAAGCCATTATACGAGAGATACGGATATGCCGGTAAGGAGGTTGTGCTTCAGTGGTGGTTGGCTTTTAAAGAAATAGAGGGCGTGTTTCAAAAAGCCAAAAAGTTTGCTGGAATAAAACCCTTGGAAACGGTAAGAATCAAGGCACTTGAGCCGGCATTTAACTTTTATGGGGTCGAAGCAACATCCGCCTCGCAACATGTTTGGGGCATAACCGGTATTATTGGATTCTACGTGGTATACACGGTGTGGTGGGGATATGCCATATACTTTCTTTGCGAGGGCGTGGGACTGCTGATGAAAAAATCCAAGGAAAAAAAGGAAGCGTAAACTTTTTAAAAATGAAGGTCGTTTTCCGTCATTCATTGGTTTTGTTCAAAGGTTTGAAACATGTTAAGCAATATGGGTAAAGCCGATCGGCTGATTCGCACGGCAGCGGTGTTTGTCATTGTCTTCGGCAGTATTTATTTTAATGGATTGTGGGCGATTTTGGGTGTTCTGATTCTTTTAACCGCCGTTATGGGTTGGTGTCCGATTTATGCTCTCTTCCATTTGTCCACCACCAGAGAGCAAGCAGAAATACCTGCAAATACATCCGGTGAACATAAACCGCGGCGCGGACCGAAACGATTGTTAAAATAACCGAGTCCGGGGAAGTTTTCTTAAAAAAAAGCGCTGCATGGTGCGTCCTTGGAGCGATTTGAAAAATAAAAACGCCGCGACGCAGCATGTAACTTCGTCATCAAAGGAGCCTGTCATGTATAATAAAATACTGGTCCCCCTGGATGGCTCGAAACGAGCGGAAGCCATTTTACCCCATGCCGAGGAAATGGCGAATCGATACGGGGCCGAGATAATTTTTCTTCGCGTTGAAGAATTGTTTGTCATGCTGGAGTGGGATGAGGTCGTAAATCTGGAGAATTGTCGCGAAAAGTTCGATGCGCGAAAGAAAACGTCGGAAGCGTATCTGTCCCTGCTTAAAACCGAATTCCGGGATAAAGGCATTCGGGCAGACGCACGCGTCGTTCATGGACCGGTGGTGAAGTCGATATTAACCGCTGCCGAAGATATGGACGTGGATATCCTGCTAATGGCCAGTCACGGTCTTGGCGGATTGCGCCGAACTTTTTATGGCAGCGTCACTGCCGGCGTCCTGCAAAAGATAGACCGTCCCTTGCTGATCATCAGAACCCGCAGAATGGAGTAGGACAAGCGGAGTGTACATATTCAGGGAGGCGTACCCCCTGAATATGTGCCGCGGAGCGATCAAGACAGATGAGAGTATTTGGTTGCATGGCGGTCGGGACGATTTTTCTTTTCTTTTCCTTCCCTCTTGCCGATGCACTTGCCGGTGAATCCGGAAGTGTCGGACTCCTAGACTCCGGAACTGATTTTCTGTGGATCGCCATTATTATCCTGGGGGCCAAATTATCCAATCTGGTAGAACGATTCGGACAGCCTGGGGTCTTAGGCGAACTGCTGTTCGGAGTGGTATTGGGTAACATGGCGTTGACCGGTTTCAATTTCTTTGAGCCGATACGGAAAGATATCGTTATCCGTTTTTTGGCTGACATCGGTGTTGTCATTTTACTCTTCCAGGTCGGCCTTGAATCGAATATCCGGAAAATGCTGCAAGTGGGTCCCCGGGCCTTTCTCGTTGCCGTTGTCGGCGTTACTGTACCGTTTTTTCTGGGTACCGTTGTGGCCGGACCCATTCTTCTGCCTGAGCTATCTTTCAATGCACATCTTTTTATGGGAGCAATTCTGACGGCCACTTCGGTGGGCATCACGGCACGGATCTTCCATGATCTGGGTCAACTGAAAACCCCTGAGGCTCAAATCATTTTAGGAGCAGCGGTCATCGACGACGTCATGGGTTTGGCGATTCTGGCTGTTGTTAAAGCCATGGCGGAATCCGGGAAGGTCAGTTTCATGGACATTGGCTGGATTGCTGCGAAGGCGGTTCTTTTTTTAGGTGGCGCTATTTTTTTAGGACAGCTTCTGGCGCCGAGGCTGGGGCGGTTCTTTTCAAAAATAAACCCGGGAATCGGTATGAAACTTATTTTGGCAGTGGGTTTTGGGTTGATTTTTGCGTACGTTGCGGAATTGATCGGTCTGGCTGCCATTGTCGGCGCCTTTGCCGCCGGACTGGTTTTGGAACCGGTCCATTTTCGGCATTTTGATGTCCCCGGTGTTGTCTCCGACATCAATGAAAGCATCCGGCAGGCAAGCCCGGAAGTGAGAAAAAAAGTTTCGGGTGTGTTGGAAGCCCTTGCACGTAACCATATCAAAGAGCTCATCCAACCCTTGGGGTACTTCCTGGTCCCTATCTTTTTCGTTTTGACCGGCATGCAAGTGAGGATTGAAACGCTGTTTAATGTGCGTATCCTGATATTGGCCACGGCCATTTCCGTTGCAGCATTCGGCGGAAAGATCGTTGCCGGGTTCGTTGCCGGAAGCGTTCGTAAATCGATTGTCGGCTGGGGCATGGTACCCAGAGGCGAAGTCGGATTGATTTTTGCTGCAACAGGAAAAGCCCTGGGTGTGTTGCCCGATGATATTTTTTCTATGATGGTGATTGTCATTATGATCACGACCATTTTGCCCCCACTCATCCTGAACGCCATGATAATGCGGCAGGATCCAGCCTTATATCCGGCAGATTCATAAATCAAAGAATATGATTTTCAGGTAAGCGCTCCCGATAATACTAAGAATAGTCATAATTTGGAAAATAAGTTTTCGTGGTAAGTTTCTTCTCAATCTCAACAGGTTGACGTATTAAACCAAATGTGTTTAATTAATGGCATATCTTTTGCATAATTTGCATGATAAAATTCATCAACAGCATAAAACGGAATTTAATGAAATCGTTACCAATCTTCAATTTTGAATAAACATCATCGATAAAACGTGTTCTTATCACGGCCAATTTATGAACGATAAAGTCTCCGGGATACTTTTTGACAAACACGACCATGAGTTGATCCGAATCGTCAACGATGTCCTTGAAGGGAAAAGCAGCTACAAGTACGCCCGCCGAGTTTACTATCCGTACTTCCATTCCCACGGCATCAAAGAAATGACTGAAACCAGGGGATTGCGGATCGCCTATGCGGTGGTCCACCTGTTAAGTTCTCTGGAAGTCGGCGGGGTTGAGGAACGTATCAATGCGTTGCGCCTCTTGCGCAATGAAGTGATCGATACCGCCGAAGGCCCGATGCCGAAAAATACCGCCAGGGTGTTACTGCAAATCATGAAGGATTTGGTGCGGGTTCGCGGCGATTATCGCAAGCAACTTCAACTGGCCCATGACTTCCGGATGGCGACATCCGGGAAACCGCGCATCATCCGGCGGCAACTCAAACGCTACCATCTCTTGGAGATGCCCGAAGATTGGAATCAAATTGCATTCGACGATCATGTTCACGATGTCAACACCAAAGGGCGCAAGTCTTCCACCCATCTTGTTATGGATGCATGGATAAAAGGTATCCAACGCCTGCGGGTGATCCACTACAACTTTATCGAGCCGCGTTTTGCGGCCGAACTTCTTGAAGCCGCCAAAATTCTGAAAATCGACATTCGAATCGGCATTGAGTTTTATACGCGATTCCATGACAAATACGTGCAATTGATATGGGTCCCTCGCGGGTTTAACGATGCACAGGCATTCCTATGCTTTCTTGCCGAACCGGCAGTCATGAAGATCATGGAGGCCGGCCGAAGGGTTTCGATCTATCAACAAGAATATGTTCCGGCGCTTCTTAAGAAATTTAATGAAAGCCACCGTCCGGAGATCAACCGAATTTACGGAATCGAGTTGCCCTCCATTGATGAAAAAGAATTTCTGGCGTACGTGGGGATCGGGCAGAAATCAAGATTGCATCTCGCGAAATTCATCCATGACCGGATGTTGAAAGTGTTGCAGGGGAAAACCGATCGGTTAAAGGAAGAGTTTCTCTTGGCAAGCCCCGAACGGCGAGATACCATCACCCAATGGATCGAATCCATGAACACACAGGATTTCGAATCCGTCATCGACGGGTATCTGGCGCCTGAAAAAAACCGCGGGATCAGATATCCGGATATGGTGGACGATGGCCCGGATGTCCCGGAACTGTTGCAACTCGGTTCATTTGAAATTTTGAGACGACTCGCTCAACTCCATTCGGGATACCGGGTGACGCTGAATCTAACCAATTTGAACGCCGGGGATGTCCTGGAGCTGTTATACGATTGCCAAGGGATGATTACCCGGCTCGAGATATTCAATCTTAAAGATCATGCCGCGGGCAAGACCGCCCATATTGCTGAAATCAGCCGTTTGCAGGAAGCGATTAACGAAGGAAGTCCGATTCATCTAAAGCAAATCATTCGTGAGATTATTGAAGATCTCAGGCAACCGGGAACTTCGGCCAATGCTCAACAAATAGACAAATTGATTACGATTCTCTACGATATCGATATATTGAAGTCTTACTACGCCGGAAAGCCCCTTAAATCTAGGATCGGAAGTGATTCCACGGGCCGTTCTCCCAAGGTTCATGGAATGGGGCTGGCGATCAAGGAAACGCTTCCGAGACGGGCGCAACGGCAAATCGTACTGGATTGCCGGACGGGTGTTCGTGAGACCATTCCCATTAAAATCAATGCATACAAATACACGATTGACATTCCACATGAATCCGCCAGGCCATTTGACAAGTTAATATCCGGATTGGCAACGATTCTCCCGGGTTTCAGCCGATTAAACGTCATACGCCGACAAGGCTGGCAGGTTCAGGCGACTTCTACCCGTATGGTTCGCTCGGGCAACATTGTGACTCTCGGTGGCGCTCAGAAAAATATTGTTAACGAACTTTATCTCAAGGCGCCGGAGTTGCCGAAAAGAAGGCGAGGGTTGCAGTGGTCCTATTTGAACTCAAAGCTGAAAAACGCTCTCAAGGTAATGATCGGATTTATTCCGGCTTTTCTAACCTTTGCCCTGACCAAGGATTGGTGGGTGTTGGCTTATTTGGGAGCCTTTATCTGGTTCGGAATTACCGGTCTGCGCAATATTCTTCAATCTGTTCTGGGCGGCGGCGGTTTTCGCCGCTCGCCGCTGTTGAATTGGAATGATTACGTCAGTTGGACGCGTATTACGGATTCTCTGCTTTTCACCGGATTTTCCGTACCGCTTTTGGATTATGTGGTCAAAACCGTGATATTGGATCGGGGGTTTGGTATCACGACCCAGACCAGCCCGGTTCTTTTGTATACATTTATGGCGTTGGCCAACGGTATTTATTTGTCCGGTCATAATATTTTCCGTGGTCTGCCCAAAGGCGCGGTTTATGGGAACTTCTTCCGCAGCATCCTGTCCATTCCCGTGGCCGTAATATTAAATGCCGGTATCGGCGGCATCCTCACCATGTCGCAAACAGCGGGTGTCAATGATATATTGCAAAAGTGGGCGGCGATTATATCAAAGGCCGCATCGGATTTTGTTGCCGGTTTCATTGAAGGGACCGCCGACCGGTACAAGAATATCCGGACGCGTTTGCGTGAGTACAAAAACAAGTTCAGAGAGCTTTTGGACATTTATGCACAATTGGAACTGCTCTATCCGGACGTAGAGTCTTTCAAAATCCTTGATTGTGCATCTGACATGAATCGGAAAACCAATGCAGAAGCCCGGGATCTCGAAAAAATTATCATGATCCACGCCCTGGACATGCTGTATTTTTGGATGTACCAGCCGCGTTCCCACGTGGCTTTTCCGCAATTCTTGCGCACGCTTTCAGTCGATGAACGCTATATTCTGGTCAGCTCGCAGTTCACACTTCAGCGTCACCGTGAGATCAGTCAAATGTTTATTGACGGCATCTTGGGATTCAATTTTCCTCGGCCGCTTTCGTTTTATCTTTCACGCTACGAGGAATACCTTGAACAAATCAAACAATTGGTGCTCAGTGAAGAATTCGGAGAGGTGTATGCTGAAAACGCTGTGCCCCCTAATTGACCATAAAAAAAGCACGAAATTTTATCTTTTTCGTGCTTTTTCATTTGTGTGTGTTCGCGACTAAGACGCTGTTGCTGTTTCAGCTATTCCGGAATATGAAAGTTCCTCGGCAAACTTTTTCTTAAAGGCCAGTTCAACAATCTCCGCCGCATCTCGTGTATTTTTGATATAGTCACAATTGATCACCAAATCAAACTCATATGGAACGGCCATTTTTTTGTCGAAAATCTTTTTAAAAAATTCACTTTGTTCCTTATCCAATTGCGGTAACTTTGAGGCGGCCTCTTTCTTTTCAACGTTGAGAATTCTGGACAATCGCTTAATCCGGTGCTCGTCCGAACAGATGCATCTGACCGCCAGCACCCGGTCCCGGGGAAGGATTAAATGGGTTCCCCTGCCGACAAAAATGGTGGGTTCCAAGCCGGCGATGGAAAGCACAACATTCGCAAGATGACGGCTATAGTCGCTTTTAATAAAGGATTTTTCACCGAAGAGAAGCTTGACGAATTCGTTTAAAACGCCGGGATACCGTTCATCGAAATAGGAGACTGTTTTTTCGCTGAGTTTCGCCTCCTGGGCGATATGCATCAGCAGTCCCCTGTCAACCACATTGTAGTTGATCTTTTTTGCCAGAATATCTGCAATCTCGAGAGCGCCGACGCCGATTTTTCGAGAAAAACAGATCGTAGGAAAAATCGCGGGTCTCTTTTCCTTTTTTTTCTTTTCAATCCATTTTTGATCCAGATCACGAAAATACTTATCAGCCAGTTGGGAACCGGTGGGTCTTTTTTTTTCGTACATCCCCGGAATGTATTTTACACCTCCGATTTGTATAGCCATCATATACCTCCTTTTAGACTCATAATTCTATCTGAAGCGATCAATTTGCAAAGGCGAAGCACTCACCAAGTCCTCGGAACTATTTTATGACTGTTTTTGCAACTATTATGCCACGGGGAGATAAAAGAAAGGTATCTCTTATATAATTGAATTGTCAGTAAATATAATCTATACTTCCGAAAAATTGGATTTGCTTCGGTCAGCAAATCTGTCCGTTTTTTTTACAAACTGTAAAAAGAAAAAAGCATTACCGTTCTAAAAAGATTCTCTTTACAGGTTGTAAAAATATCCGACAGGTTATTTATCAATTCTCCTACCACATCTTCTTAAAATATATTTATAAAACAATTATAACAATATGTTAATGTAGTTCCCCCGGCATTTTTATTTCTGGAATAGTTATTGCTTCTTGTTTTGTTATGGACATCAAGGGGCTTATGCCATTTCTAGTTCGTTCGTTTCTCTCTATTGGAATGTTGGAATAATGTACAGCATCTATCCCATGCAGCAGGAAAGGAAGGTTCATAATGAAGAATCAATCTCAACAAAAAGTACTGTTGACTTTTGACGGATCCGAACATGCTTTTCATGCGATAAATTATGTGAGCAAACTCACCCCTTTTCATAAAATGAAGATTGTGCTTTTTAATGTTTTCAGCAGCATACCCGAGGCGTATGCGGATCTTGAAAAAGATCCCCAATTCAGTCGATCCGCCCGGGAGGTCATGGCGTGGGAAATGCAGCAGAAAAAAGAGATTCAAAACGCCATGGAGAATGCAAAGCAAAAGCTTCTCCATTCAGGCTTTTCTTCAGACGCCGTCTCCATACGAATTCATAACAAGAAAGAAGGTATTGCCAGAGACATCGTCAAGGAAGCCCGGAACGGGTACGATGCAGTGATTATCGGGCGAAGGGGCACGGGTACCTATAAAGAGGTCATTGTTGGAAGCGTTGCGAAAAAAATCGTTGAAAAAGTGATTTTCCTGCCGGTTTTAATGATCGGTGAAATACCCCCTGACAACAAATTTCTATTAGCCGTTGACAACTCAGAAAATGCCATTCGGGCTGTAGATTACATTGCTCGTGTACTGGGTGGTTTCGATTTCAAAATAACCTTGTTTCATGCCATTCGAGGTGCCCAATCGACTCATTCAGGTATTGCGCATCTATTTTTTCCCAAAGAAAGCTTAGAGGATGCAGAAGCCGGTGTAATGACTGCTTTCGACAACGCAAAACGACATTTGGAAGATGCCGGTATTACGTCCGGTCAAATATCTACCAAATTGGTTTCCGGCGTCCCCAGCCGCGCAGAAGCGATTATTAGAGAAGCGAGAGAGGGAGATTACGGCACCATCGTTTTAGGCCGAAGAGGCCTGTCCAAGGTTCAGGCATTTTTGCTGGGCAGGGTGAGTAACAAAGTCATTAGCATTATCCGAAGAAGAGCGGTATGGATCGTGACCTAATGGTTGCAAAATCGGTTAAACTACTTAAAAAAAAGGAGGTTCATTATGAAGGCGATTATGGATTTCAAAAAGTTCGATTTCTTTCATGCGTTTTCGGAAGATCAGTTGGGAGAACTCATGAAAGTCACGGAGAAAAAAACCTTCAAAAAAGGGACTCAAATCTACAAGGAGGGTGATCGGGCCAATCAAATTTTTATCGTTTCCAAAGGATGGGTGAAACTGCGAAAGATTGATCCGGGAAAAGATATTGACATTTCTTTTGAAAACAGGAGCAAAGGGGAGCTGTTCGGTGCGGCATGTTTTATGAAACCCCAGGAATATACATTGAATGCCATATGTATGGAAGACACTGAGGTTATGGCCATGAACGCGGATGACTTATTTGATCTCTTCCATAAAGATTATCAAATCGGATACCTTTTTCTAAAAGAAATCGCAAAGGTCTATTTCGAACGCTATAAAAACGTCAAAAAACAGCTTTATGGCATGTTCAAAGACCCTGCGACCATCACAGCACTGCCGGGATAAAGACTCATAACCGCAAAAAGGTGGATTAAAAAACAATAAAAGGAGATTCGTTATGGCAGAGAGCGTTTATAAAATCATTGAGTTGGTGGGGACCAGCCGTTCTTCATGGGAAGATGCCGCTAAAAATGCAGTGGAAACAGCTTCCGGCACGCTTAAAGAGCTTAGAATCGCGGAAATTACCAAGCTGGACTTGAAGATCGAAAATGGGAAAGTGGCGGCTTATCGCGCCCGGGTAAAGCTTTCCTTTAAATATGAAAAAGAATGAGCCATGAAATGAAGATGGGTAACCTAAAAGAGGTGGCAGCCGATAAATCGTATGGCTTCCACCTCTTTTCGTATGGGAACCCATCTTGTCCGTTCAGAAAGGCGCCGTAAATTTCAAATGGTTGGAGATACTACAAGGTTTCAATGGCTTCATAAGAACTGAGTATTCGATCTCGAAGCAACAAAACGAGCTGTTCCAATATGTTGATCCGGATTACTGAATCCTGGACCATTGTGTTTCTAAGATCCGAACAGCGTATTGAAACAATCCTCATTATAAAAATTAATGAGAATATTTAGTTTGCTTAAACAATACCATAGAGAGCAGCAAAAATCGTACCATCTCCCGATAAGCCATAATATTTTTTAACCATCTGAAATTTAATCTTGGCATGAAAATTGTAATTACCATTACAATTGATCATCGATTCGACAGCTTGAAATCAAATTAAGGAAATAGAGCCTGTCAAAACACAATAAGGAGATCTTTATGCACCAGGTTCATATAAATCCCATAAAAAATAGAATGTATATCATTTTAAAAGACGGGAATGTGAATGATATAACAGAATACGTGAACGCCATCGAAAATGCCTGTGGGGATCTGGCTGATAACTTTTCATGTGTTGCGGTTTTAGATAAAAAGGGATGCGTTCGTCAAAACGACCTTGATCTTTTGTTTAATACCGTGGATTTAATTTATGCGTATGGTGCGGGCCGAATCGTTCTTGTTGGAAAGAACAATGTCAACTCCGATTTCTTCCAAAAAAATCTTTTCAGTTTAAAAGCCTGTTTCACGGTAGAAAATGCCGGCGATATACAGGAAGCAGATGACAGGCTCGATCAAAAACACCATGCTGTTGCTCATTAACGACAAGGGAGCAAACGTCTATTCACAGTGAAACTGTGCAAACAACTGTTCCAACCCGCCATTATTCCATTGATCATTTTTTCCATTTCAATCAGTTTTTTTTACATTCTGAAAAAAATATCGACACTGAACTGACTCCATCGGAAAGAGACATATAAAATAACCCCTTGTAAAAGCGTATATTATCGAATTTGGCGCTATGGCATGTTTTTTGCGGAAGCTAAAAGGAAAACTTCGAGCATGTTCTTTTTAAATCCCTCATTCGAGCAGACGGGGAATTAAATATGCCCAAAATTCTAATCGTCGACGACAAAAAGGTGATTCTCAAGGCGCTATATCATGAGCTGAATATTGAGAACTTTCAAGTCGTAACTTTAAACACCATCGGATTGATCTGGGAATATATAAGCGATACGCGACCGGATTTAGTGCTTTTAGGACTTCATTCGGAAAGTTTTGACAGTTGGCAAATTTTAAATGATATTAAAAAGAGAATTCCGGATCTGCCGGTACTCATTTATATCATCGAGAGCCACCGTTCAATGAACAGCCTCAAACAGGCCATCAGTGAAGTCCTTAAGAATGGCAGTATTTCATCGGCATTTATGTTCCATGCGTTAAGAAAACCGGAATCCGAGAAATCCGAGAAGATTGAATAACTTTTAAACAATAAGGCGAGGTTGCTTTCAATGACTGTTACGTCGTATCCCATTTTAACACCGGATGAGGCCGCATCGTACATAAAGGACGGTGATACGGTTTCATTTAGCGGGTTCAGCCCCGCCGGTGCGGCAAAAATCGTACCCAGAGCGATCGCCGCTCGTGCTCGGGATGAACACGAAAAAGGAAATCGTTTCAAAATGAGGGTGCTCACCGGCGCTTCCAGCGGACGTATCATCGATGATGAACTGGCTCAGGCGGAAGCGGTTTCATGGCGTGCTCCGTACCAGTCGGGTTCTGTTTTACGCAAACAGATCAATCGCCAGGAGGTTGAATATGTGGACATGCACCTTTCCCATGTCCCGCAGGCCGTGGCCGAAGGTTTTTTCGGCCGGATCGACGTTGCGGTCGTGGAAGCCACAGAGATCACATCAGACGGAAGAGTATTTCTGACAACATCCATCGGCGCTTCTCCAACGTATCTTCGATACGCAGAAAAGGTCATCATTGAAATCAACAGACATCAATCTCCGCGGCTCCGCGAGATGGCGGACATCGTGGTAATGCCCCCGCCGCCCAAGCGATATCCCATACCTATCTACGAACCCCTGACGCGTATCGGTTTTCCCTATGCAGTGACTGATCCCAAAAAGGTCATCGGCCTTGTGGAAAGCGACGAGCCCGACCAGGTGATTGAATTAGCGGCACCGGATGGCAGCAGCCGCCAAATCGCCGAACATGTGGTCCGCTTTTTCTTGGAAGAGATACATAGAGGCCGGCTTCCCAAAGCATTATTGCCGATCCAGGCAGGTGTCGGCAACGTTGCCAACGGCGTGTTGGCTGCCTTGGGGAACCATCCGGATATTCCCCCTTTTAGCATGTATTCGGAAGTTTTTCAGGATGCCATGGTGGATCTCATGGCCCAGGAGAAGCTTCTGGGCGCCAGCGCTACGAGCTTGACCATCTCATCTCATAAATTAAAACAACTTGTGGCGGAGATAGATTTTTTTGCTTGTCGCATTGTACTGCGGCCCCAGGAAATTTCTAACCACCCGGGCGTCATTCGAAGGCTGGGGATCATCGCTTTGAATACGGCGATCGAGATGGATATTTACGGGAATGTGAATTCTTCGCACCTATACGGCATGGATATCATGAACGGCATCGGCGGCAGCGGCGAGTTTACGAGAAACAGCTATTTGTCAGTTTTCATGACACCCTCAATCGCCAAAGGCGGCAGGATATCTTCCATAGTACCCATGTGCCCGCATGTGGACAATAACGAGCACTCTGTTCAAATCGTCGTTACCGAACAGGGATTGGCGGATCTCAGAGGACTAGGGCCCATGCAAAGAGCAGAACTCATCATCGAAAAATGTGCTCATCCTGCGTACAGGGACTACCTTTATCGATACATACAAGATGCCAGGCTCGGGCACATTCGGCATGATCTGATACGATGCTTTGAACTGCATCGAAATTTGTTGGAACACGGCGCCATGCTTCCGGATTTAGCATATGAAGACATTTCTAATTAAATATCCCGACAAGATTCTTTCGATGGTGTTATGGGTGGTTGCCGTCCATTCCATTTTGATGGGACTGGCACTGATTTCGCAACCCACTATCCTAATGGAATGGTCAGGCTTCAACGCCGGGTATGAACGATTTTTTCCTGCCCAGGGCGGTGTTTTTCATTTACTCATGGCTGTCGCATACTCACTGGGGGCCGTAAATCCTGAAAAGTATCAATTTTTGATTGTCTTTGCAGTGATTGTAAAGGCCGTGGCAACAGTGTTTTTGCTGATATACTGTTTTGCCGTTGAATTCAACTGGGTCATTTTGGTTTCCGGAATCAGTGACGGTGTAATGGGCATGGCGATTTTTATCGCTTTTCGTCGCTATATTTATTTTCAAACAATAAACGGCAGAGTATGAATAACGCAGAGAACAAATTGCCTGGAATTCTGGTTACCGGGGCCTCAGGGTTCATCGGCAGACATTTTGTCATGGCCGTATCCGAAAAATTTCGCCTGTTCTGCATTGCACGCCGCAGTCAAAGAGAAGTCGGTATTCCCTTCTGTAATACCATACACTGGCTGCAGGCCGATATAACCAAGTGGAAAGAGTTGCTCAATATTTATGAATATATTAAAAGTCACGGCAACGTGGATTATGTTTTGCATTTGGCGGGATATTACGATTTCACGCAACAGGAAAATCCGGTATATGAGCAGGTGAATGTCATTGCCACGCGCTATCTTCTTGAGTTGTCAAACATGCTGAAAGTGAAACGTTTTATTTTTTCCAGTTCAGTGGCTGCGTGCAATTTCCCGCCCAAAGGCAAAGCCATAACCGAAGAAAGTCCTGCCGACGGCGATTTTCCTTATGCTTGCAGCAAGCGGCGAGCGGAATTGCTCATCAAAGAGTATTCGGAATCCTTTCCGTGTTCCATCGTCCGTCTGGCCGCCGTATACAGCGACTGGTGCGAATATCCCATGTTATATATGCTGTTAAAGCACTGGCTATCCAAAAACAAGATTATGTCGAGAGTTGTGGCCGGTCATGGCGAATCAGCCATACCCTATATCCATATCCGAGATCTTACTAAACTGTTTCTCAGAATTATCGACATCAGCGACACCCTTCCTCAACTGGGCCTTTATATTGCCGGTCCTACCGGGAGTGTTTCGCATAATGAGCTTTTTAAAACCGCCACGCGTTACTATTACGGACATGATGTGAAGTCGTTTAAAATTCCCAAATTTTTCGCGAGGATGGGATTTTATGTTCTTTCTTTTTCAGGATGGTTGATTGGAAAGGAAATGCTCGAAAAGCCGTGGATGGTCGAATACATTGATAAAAACCTGACCATTGATGCCTCGGCAACCTACACGGCTTTAGGCTGGAAGCCGATCCCCCGGTATCATATATTGCGGCGTCTTCTCTATTTAACCGAAAAAATGACCAGCCAGCCTAAAGAATGGATATATCGCAACGAAATCCTTTTATATCGACCTGCTTACAGAAGAAGCACTCGAATCTATGATATTTTGATCCAATTGCGCGAACCCATCATTCAAAAAATTATTCAAGAAGCAAAAAAACCGGCCAATGCACGTCAATTCCCCAATTACCTGAAATTGGATCGCGAACTGATGAAGTGGCACATTACGCTGAATTATCAAATAATCGCCGCAACGGTAAGAAATAGAGAGCGGTCCATTATACCAGCGTTCGCTAAAGAGGTTGCCCGTAGACGGCATGCCGAGGGTTTCCCGGTAAAGGAAGTCAAAGCATTGATGGTATTGATCGGGAAAACCATGGAGGCATTTCTGCTTAAACGGCCGGAATTAAAGGATTCGAAACAACGGGTGGATGACTATATTGTTTTGACGTCGCAGTTTGCCGCAGACGAATTTGAAGATGCATATGAGATTCTTGAATCGCAACCCACGGACCAAGCAGATGCCATAAAACCGATAGAATTACTGACAAGCTTTGAAAATATGAAGCTGATTGTCGCGCAACTTGAAGATATCGGTGCGGATCTGTTTTCATTTCATCCAAAAGGAGAAGTCATGTTCAAAAAATACGGTGCTTTGATAAAATTAAACGATCCAAATAAATGATGGGTCCGGGTGTTTTTCGAACCGGCGCTCCATGGATAATCTTTTTTTTAAACCGCATGAACTCGCGGCAAGGGATCGTAAAGAAAGAACAGGAAACTATCTTTAAGATATCAATAGGTTTAATTCATTATTTTAAATTCTTTTAAAGATAAAATTTCGCAATGCGCCTGTTCTTTCTAACGATCCCTAAGCCACTCAAACAGCATCCGCTTTAAAAAAAAGATTATCCATTCCGCTCTTTTTAAAGATGTAGAAGAAAAACTCCCCGAGGGCTCAAATAAATAAAAGCTGCGGTTGCCATTTCCTTTTTACACCTTGTAAAAAAAATCGACATCTATTTTCTTCATGATGTTTTCAAATATTGCCCTCCTGTCTTAAAAACACTTTTTATTTCAATTAATTGATGAAGTTTCAGACAACGATTTCATCTGGCATAGCGATTGCTTCATGATATGGCAGTTTATTCTTTTCGTTTAAAAGGACAAGTTTTTGAGCCATGAGTGCGATTCATCTGGATAAAATTTTTCACCCAAAGTCCATTGCCGTGATCGGTGATGATTCACCGGGAGGACGGATTTTTACTACCCTGGTGCATAACCTGATTGAAGGCGAATATTCCGGAGGCATCTATCCGATTCATCATCGCCACAAAAAAATTTGGAAACAACCTGTTTATCCATGTCTTTCAGCGCTGAGTTGCGAAGTGGATCTGGCCGTCCTTGTGGGATCCGTGAATTCAGTACCTCGTGTTATCCAAGAGTGCATCGATGCAAAGGTGAAAGGCGTGGTCATGATTTCGGCCGGGGGTAAAGAGACCGGGAACAAAAACCAAGAGATGGTGGTATCCGCCGTCAATGCGGCGAAACGTCAAGGGCTTCGCGTAATCGGGCCGGATTGTCTCGGGATAATTTGCTCCGGTTCCAAGCTCAATCTCAGTTTTTCGAGTCATACCCCGCCTCCCGGAAAAATGGCATTTGTCTCCCAGAGCGGCGCAATTTGCGTCTCGGTTCTCGATCTTTGCCTCAGAGAACATGTCGGCTTCAGCTATTTTGTGAGCCTTGGAGCCATGATGGATGTGGATTTCGGGGATATTATCGATTATCTCGGAGGAGATCATCACGCCGGCAGTATTGTCATATTTGTCGAAAGCATTCCGCGGATTCGAAATTTCATGAGTGCAGCCCGGTCGGTATCTCGAATCAAACCGATCATCGCGCTTAAAGCCGGTCGAACCGCGGCGGGGGCGTTGGCGATTGCGTCTCATACCGGCAGGCTCGGCGGGGAAGATGCCGTATATGATGCGGCTTTCGAACGAGCCGGAATCGTTCGGGTTAAAACCTTTGAAGAACTTCTTGACTGCGTGGGGCTCTTGGCCAAGCAGCCGCGGCCTTTGAAGCCCGGATTGGCCATCGTCACCAATGCCGGCAGTCCGGGAGTTATGGCTGTTGATGCGCTTGCCGACCATGGTGTGGATCCGGCGATTTTAGCTTCTGAAACCATTTCCAAATTAGATGAGTTTCTCCCTCCGGGCTGGAGCCGTACAAACCCGGTGGATATTCTGGGAGATGCTACTCCAGAGCGGTATGAGAAAGCCGTGGACATCTGTCTAAAAGATCCCGCAGTGAACGGGCTTTTGATCATCCTCGCTCCCCAGGCTTTAACACGGCCGACCCAAGTGGCCGAATCTTTGGCCGGTGTTATAAAAAGGACCTCTTTTCCGATATTCGTTTCATGGATGGGTGGGAAACAAATGGAGATTGGTCGGGATATTTTTAATCGTAAGGGAATACCGACATTTGAGACACCGGAACGAGCGGTAAGGGCGTTTA
Source organism: uncultured delta proteobacterium (assembly GCA_963778575.1). Taxonomy (GTDB): domain Bacteria; phylum Desulfobacterota; class Desulfobacteria; order Desulfobacterales; family UBA11574; genus UBA11574. Next base: position 119,303 of record CAVZUV010000008.1, read on the forward strand.
TGGATCTTTATCGTTACTCAAAAAACCTCGAAGTGCTTTTGGAGACGCCGCCAAAATTTGACCGAAAGATTGAATTTGATTTTAAAAGCGCGCAAATTCAGATCCAAAAAAAACTCTCACAAAAAGCGTTGTGTCTGATCTCAACAGAAGCAAATGATTTGCTGAACGCCTACGGCATCCCTGTTTATCCGGCGAAAACATCACTCTCCGGCCAAGAGATTCAACAAAAAACACTGCAGTACGAACTGGCGATGGGTTCGAAAAAGGATCTGGATTTCGGACCGGTCATTTTTTTCGGTTTGGGGGGTGTTTTGGCTGAAGTGCTGAAAGATCGATCCGTTGCGCTGCCTCCGTTGAATCGTCTGTTGGCCAGAAAGCTCATGAAAAAAACAAAAATATATACGCTGCTGAACGGTTTCAAAAATTATCCCCCATGCAATCTGACCCTGCTCGAAGAAATTTTAATTCGACTGGCTCAGATGGTAACGGATTTTCCCGAGATCGACGAAATCGACATCGATCCTCTGATCGTCACTGAAAACGATATCTGTGTGAAAAATGCCCGGATCGTTTTAGGATCGTCCATGATAAAGACGCACGATCACCTGGTCATAAGCCCTTATCCCAACCAGTATGAAACGCGAATCAACCGTGAAGGTGTCGGGGAGCTGTTCATCCGGCCCATTCGGCCCGAGGATGCTCCGCTGCTGGTGCAGCTTTTTGAATCTCTTTCACAACAGAGCATTTATTTTCGGTTTTTCAGTTCGTTAAAAAGGCTCCCTTCCCATATGCTCGCCCGGTTCACGCAGATTGACTACGACAGGGAAATTGCACTGGTTGCGCTTTTAGGAACCGAACCCAAGGAGAAAATGCTGGGCGTTGCCCGTGTGATTACCAATATTTACAATCGAAAAAACGCGGAATTCGCCGTCGTCGTAAGTGATTCGTGGCACGGGAAAGGCATCGGCGCAGAACTTCTCAAACGGTGTCTTTTGATTTCAAAAGAACGCGGGATCGAAAACGTATGGGGACTCGTTTTGCCTGAAAATACCCAAATGCTGGCTTTGGGGAAAAAGCTGGGTTTTACGGCAAAAAAGATGGTTGGGGAAAGCGATTATGAATTGAATATAGATTTGACAAAGCTTTAACACAAATCGAGGCTTAAAAACCGAATACGTGTTCACAGGGGTGTGCATCCCCTGTACACATACAAAACATAAAGGAGGGGTATCATGTTGGTCAAAAATTGGATGAGCAAACCGGCTGTTACCATTGATGTGAACGAGTCCATGAATGATGCAATTAAGCTGCTTAAAAAACACAACATCAAAATGCTGCCAGTGATGGAAAAAGGCAAACTCATTGGGATTATAACCGATCGGGATATCAAAAGGGCGTCTGCTTCCGATGCCACGACCCTGGAAATTCATGAACTGCTATATTTAATTTCAAAAATCAAAATTAAGGAGATCATGACCAAAAATCCCGTTACGGTTCCTCCCGACTATACCATTGAAGAAACGGCGGAAGTTCTTTTAAAGCATAACATTTCGGGAGTGCCGGTGGTGGATCATTACGGGATGGTGGTGGGTGTGGTGACTCAGAATGACATTTTCAAAACCATTATTTCACTGACCGGTGCGGAAAAAAGAGGCATTCAATTCGGCATGGAGGTGGAGGATCGGCCGGGCGCCATAAAGGAAGTGACGGATATCATTCGGGGATACGGTGGACGCACGGCGAGCATCCTGACGTCCTACGACATGGTTCCGGAAGGATTTCGCCGGGTGTATATTCGCATGTATGGCATCGATCGGTTCAAAATCAATAGACTCAAGGAAGCGCTGAGAGCGAAAGCACGACTTTTATATATGGTGGACCGCCGTGAAGTCACCAGAGAAACTTTTTAGTTTATTCATAAGGGCTGATGCAAAAAGCATTCAATTTGCTGATTGTTGATCGCAATCCGCATATCAGAAATTTTTTGAAGCGAGAATTTCAATCCGAAGGGTACACTGTTCAACTCGCGAGAAACAGCAGGGAATTGGTGGATATGATTTACAGTTCCGCATCCATCGATCTTGTTATTATTGATCCAAATATCCCTGATGTCAGTCAGCTGAATCTGTTCAAGAGCCTTGAAGATCGAGTTCCTCCGTTGCCCTTTGTGATTCACAGTGATCTAATTGATTATCTCGAATCCACTTCACATATCAGTAAAGCAGCCTTTGTTCCAAAACAAGGGAGCAGCAGCGAAACCTTGAAAGATGTGGTCTGGAACCTTTTGAAGGAATCAAGCCTGAAAAAGTTCAAGACGCCCGATGGTTAAGAAAAAGCACGTGCTCAGACCGCTTACTTTCCGAGCACGTTCGAAATAAAATCAGAGGCTTTTTGGAGATGAAGCAGAACGGATATCAAAAAAGCGACTATTACCGATCCTTAACCCGGAAAATGATCCTGACCATCATCATTGTTTCAATTACTCCATTGATCCTGGTGGGAAGCATCATCCTCTATCGGTTCCACGGATCCTATCATGAAAAAGTGGAAGCTCATCTTCAAGAATTGGTGCTCAAGCATAAACAAACCATCGACAATTTTTTAAAGGAAAAGCTGGGAGATATCCGATTTCTGTCGGAAACCTTTAGTTTTGATGAGCTCAAAGACGCTTTTTTTCTACAAGACAGGCTGGATTCGCTGCAACAATCTTTCGGCCCTGTTTTTGTAGACATGGGTGTTGTCAATTCGCGAGGACTCCAGGTGGCGTATGCCGGGCCTTTCAGACTCGGGGAAGCATTATATTACGAAGCCGACTGGTTTAAAAAGGCCATGAAAACACGGTATTTTATCAGCGATGTGTTTTTGGGTCTTCGCGGACTCCCTCATTTTATTGTTGCAGTAAAAAACAACTGGAAGGACGAACCGTGGATCTTGCGGGCGACCATTGATTTCGTGGCGTTTAACGATTTTGTAAAAAACATCCGTATCGGTGAAACCGGCTTTGCCTATATCCTTAACAGAGAAGGAAAATTTCAAACCAAACCCTTTTTCAATGTTGCTCCCAAGAATGAACCCTATCGAGACTTTCTGAAGATCAAGGAAGATGATCCGCAAAAAGTCCATATCATAGAAAAAAAGGACGACTTTGGTAAAAAAATGATCTACGTCACGTCCTTTTTAAAAGATGGGGATTGGCTGTTGGTTTATCAACAGAATCATCGTGATGCCTATTTAGATTTCTACAAGGCGATTGTCGTCGCCGTCATGATTATGGCGTTCGGCGCTTTCGGAATTGTTTTTGCCGCGCTTATCCTTTCCAAGAGAATGGTCCGTCGTATTTCCGTGGCAGACAAAGAAAAGGAAATGATGGACAAACAGATCATAGAAACCGGTAAACTGGCATCCATCGGCGAACTGGCCGCAGGTATCGCCCATGAAATCAACAACCCCGTGGCCATTATGGTGGAAGAGGCCGGCTGGATGAAAGATTTGCTGGAAGAAGAAGAATTCCGTAAAAGCGAGAACCTAAATGAATTTGAAAGGGCGTTGAATCAGATTAAAACCCAAGGGCGGCGGTGCAAGGAAATTACGCATAAGCTGCTGAGCTTTGCAAGAAAAACCGATTTCAGGGTTCAAAAAACCGATATCAACGCGTTGATTGCGGAATTAGTCGCGCTTTCGGAACAAAGAGCAAAATACGCTAAAATAACGATTCATACGGATTTTCAAAATGATCTTCCCGCTATGGTTCTGGCTCAATCGGAAATGCAGCAGGTTCTTTTGAATCTGATCAACAACGCCATCGATGCCATGGAAAACCAGGGGGGTGAATTGAGAATATCCACCCGGTTTGAATGTGAAGAAGGGATTATTGTTATTGAAGTTTCGGACAACGGGCCCGGAATTCCGGAAGCCAACCTTTCCAGGATATTCGAGCCGTTTTTCACCACAAAAGCGGTGGGAAAAGGAACCGGTCTCGGATTGTCCATTTGTTACGGCATCATTCAAAAAATGGGGGGCCGAATAGAGGTGAAAAGCCTCATCGATTCGGGGACCACGTTTTACATTCGTCTGCCGGTGCAAGGCGCGCCTGAAGGCTGAGAGGTTACCATTCATGTTTGAAGACAAAAAAAAGCCTATAAAGATCCTTTTTGTGGATGATGAAAAAGGGTTTGTGGACGTCATATCCAAAAGAATGTCCAAACGAAACATTGAAGTTACCAAAGCCTACAGCGGCAAAGATGCGTTGCAGGCTTTGAGGAAGACGGATTTTGATGCGGTGGTTCTGGATCTGAAGATGGAAGATATGGACGGCATCGAAATTTTAAAAATCTTTAAAAAAATCGTTCCGGATCTTCCCGTAATTATGCTCACAGGGCACGGGTCCGAAGAAGCGGCCAGAGACGGTTTACGGCTCGGGGCCTCGGATTACCTGACAAAACCATGTGAATTTGAGGAACTCATTGTAAAAATAAAAGATGTTGTTTCATCCGGGAGGTGACGAAATTGGAAGCCTTGAAAGTTCTTTTTGTAGATGACGAAATCGATTTTTTGGAAACACTGATGAAGCGCATGAAAAAGCGCGGCGTGGATGTCGCAGGGGTCGGAAGCGGCGAAGAGGCACTCGATTATTTGAACATGCATCGGGCAGATGTGGTTGTGCTGGATGTCAGAATGCGGGGTATCGGGGGAATAAATGCGTTAAAGGAGATAAAGAAAATAGATCCTTTGATGGAAGTCATTATGTTAACCGGTCACGCCAGCATAGAAGCGGCCATAGAAGGCATGGAATCGGGTGCTTTTGATTATCTTATGAAACCGGCGGATTTTGATGAGCTTTTTTACAAGATTCAGGACGCTTTTAAAAAAAGAACCATACAGAAACAAAAAATTGAAAAACTTGGAAATCTCAAACTGACGGATCAAAAGAAAGGAGCGATATCAACGTGAACTTTTTAAAACAATGGGGACAATTTATGATGATGGGTGCAAGGGCCCATGCGCGGTGGGAGATTAGTGTATCCAATACCATTTTTAGCGATAAAAAACGGCTGTTAATTTTAGGCTTGCTGACCATCCCCATTATCTTGGGAGGCATAGCGTTTGCAGACCAGATCGGCGGGGCGTTGCCAAAATTATTGGGCGGCAAAAAGGCTTACAGTCCTGCGTTTTACAGTACAGGCATATTTGTCGTCTCCATTCTTATCGGACTGGGCGCCGGGCTGATTACCGGATGCATCGGCGCCGGCGGCGGATTTATCATTGCACCGGCTTTGATGAGCGCCGGCGTTAAAGGCATTTTAGCGGTGGGAACCGACCTATTCCATATTTTTGCAAAGGCCATCATGGGAAGCGTCATCCACCGGAAACTTGGGGAATATTTCCGTGGCACTGGCACTGGTCTTTTTAATCGGCGCCATTATAGGCGCTACCGTCGGCGGCGTCATTAACCGCCTATTATATGCCATCAATCCCGTGCTCAGTGACGCATTTATCACGACCGTTTACTCGGTTATGCTTGGATTCTTGGGAATTTATGCCATGACTGATTTTCTCATGGCTAAAAGAGCAGAGCGCAAGGACTTTCATGGCAGGGAGACCCGTGGCAAAAAGGTTGAAGGCGCGGAAATGGGGGGCCTTCCCAAAAAGCTCCAGGCTGTCAATCTTCCTCCAAAAGTCAAATTCGATTATGATCTTACCCCCGAGGGGAGAAGTATTTCATGGGTCTTTTTGGTCTTAAGCGGCGGGATGGTCGGATTTGTGGCGGCCATCATGGGCGTTGGCGGCGGCTTTTTGACATTTCCGATTTTTGTTTATGTTCTGGGCGTTTCCTCCATGACTACGGTAGGAACCGACATTTTCCAGATTGTGTTCACCGCCGGTTATGCCGCCATCAGCCAGTATGCGATTTACGGATTTATTTTCTACACGCTTGCCATGGGGATGCTTTTGGGGTCTTTGGTGGGGATCCAGGTCGGGGCAATTGTGACTAAGGTCGTTCGCGGCATCACGATCCGCGGGTTCTACGCCATGGCGGTCCTCGCCGGTTTTGTTAACCGGGTCTTTGCACTGCCGGCCAAGCTGGGTGCCATGGATATCATTAAGATATCAAAAGGAACCGGAGCTCTACTGGAAAAAATTGGAATATGGGCATTTTTCGTCGTAATATTGGGATTCGCGATATGGGTAATCGGCACGTTTTTAATGAATATCCGAGTACTTAAAGGTGGGGAGGCTGAATCATGATAGAAAAAAAGAAAGAATTTTTTGGCGGCCTGGCATTGTTAATCGGATTTGCAGTCATATTGATCATCATCTTTTCCCCGATCTTTGAGGGACAAAACGGTCTGAAATATTTAGACAACTTATACAATTCCATCTCAAAGGGGTCGGCCTATTACATTCCAAAGGTAAAAAAGGAAATAAATACGTTTGCCGGTACATCTGTCAATGTAACCATTGCAATGGCGGACGATGGCCAGGCCCAGCAAACAGCCGCTTTGTTAATGAAAGGCGACGCCCTGGTCAATGTGTCCGGAACCCAATTGAAGATCGAGGGAGATCTGGCAAAAATCTTATCAAACTGTCTTGCCGATGCCGACAGCATGTACATCAATGACGGGCAAACTGTTGCTGCCAAATACGGCTATAACGAAAGGCAGGTCCTGTATAACTGGTGGCAGGCGCTCAAGGCCCTGAATAAGAATTTAACCAAGCAAAAACAGTTCAAAGCAGCCAGTGCCGTTGATACGGTTGCAACTAAAGCAGTGGAGACTTCTTACAACTACTACCGAATCGAGCCCCAGAAAATATCCGATCGCTTCTTTATTGTCTTCTTTTCTTTGGTATTTTATGTCATCTATACGCTCTGGTATGGTTTTGCAATTATGTTCATGTTTGAGGGATGGGGTCTGAAGCTGGAACATTAACCCGAATATTTCAGAGTTAAGAGGATTGACGTTTGTCCGTTGAAAAGGCTGAAACCAAAAGGGACGTTGCCTTGCTTTCGGCCTTTTTTTCAAGTAGTTTATAAATTGCATGGTACCATGCAGGGAGAATTCGTCTTATAATGCTTCTGAATAAAATTAGAAGTATCCATCTGAAACTCCGGAACTTGAAATTATGGGCGTACTGTTAGACCAATTTAAAAAGCTTTTTATTAAAAAGCCGGAACCTGCAGCAGGTGATGTCGAACAACTCCGCATTGAGTTCAAGGAGCGGTATCACAGTTTCAAGCTCCTGCTGAATGCCAATAACAGAGCGCTTGAGATTATGGCCGATATGGAGCGGGCGCTTGAGGGCGGACAACCCTTTGGCATGGCCTTTGTCCGGGCAAGTTGCACGGCGATTTCCGTCAATATCTTTAATATGGTAAAAAATATGGAAAAGCTCGCCCAGGACAAATACGGGGAACTTGATGTCCGGTTTAACGATATTCAGCAAAAGATTGATAAGTTGCTTTCACAGAAGAAATCGATGAAAGATGAAAAGCTCGTAATACCCATGGATGCTGTGAATAAGGAGATGAGCGATTTTGTAGGGAACAAGATGGCCAATCTCGGGGAAATAAAAAATAAACTTCAGATCAGGATTCCCACGGGATTTGTCATTACTTCGGCAGCCTATGAAAGGTTTATCAAAGAAAATGACTTGCAGGCGGAAATTGACCGGCGCATTCAATCCGCTGATGTGGATAATATAGAAAGGCTTTATACCCTGAGTTCAGAAATTCAGCAGCTTATTATCCAATCCAGAGTGCCGGATGATCTGGCCGATGCCGTTAGGCAGGCCTATCAGAAACTCGAATCAGACACAAAAGGTAAAATAGCTTTGGCTTTAAGGAGCAGTGCTTTAGGAGAAGATACGCGGGACAGCTCATTTGCCGGCCAGTATCGGAGTGAACTGAACGTCGGTTTTGACAGCATATTCCAGGCATACAAGGAGATTCTGGCGAGCAAGTATTCATTTCAGGCCGTTACCTACCGGTTGAACAGGGGATTTAAGGATGAAGATATTTCCATGTGCGTGGGATGCATGTGCATGGTGGATGCCGTAGCAGGTGGTGTCATCTATACTCGCAACCCCGTTGACATGGCCGATGATTCGATTTTTATCAATTCCGCATGGGGGTTGCCCAAGTCGGTTGTCGACGGCAGTGATGCCTGCGATCTTTTTGTTGTTTCAAAAAAACCCCCCAGAGAGATTATCCGTAAAACTATAAACACCAAGGAGATAAAATTTGTCTGCCTGCCGGAAGAGGGGGTTTGCCGTATGGAGTTGACCGGAGATAAAAAGGATCTGGCCTCCATTGATGATAAGAAGGCATTGGATCTGTCGGAACTTGCGGCTAAAATTGAAGAATACTATGCAACACCCCAGGACATTGAATGGGCCGTTGCCGAGGATGGCTCTGATTATATCCTGCAATGCCGGCCTTTAAAGCAAACGGAGACGTTGGAGACGAATCTTTCTGAACCCGCATTTAAGACAGCACAAGATGCCATCATTGTCAAGGGAGGAATCACCGCAAGTCCGGGTACAGCCAGCGGGAAAGTCTATCTGGTGGACAAGGGGATAGATATCCTGCGGTTTCCTCAAGGGGCGATATTGGTTACCCGGCAGCCACTTCCAATATGGGCCTCACTGTTAAATCGATCGGCTGCTGTTGTAACGGAGCAGGGCGGCTTTGCCGGGCATCTCGCCAGCGTGGCACGAGAGTTCGGTGTCCCTGCGCTCTTTGGAGTGGCCGGTGCTGTAAATCGATTGAATCATGGCGATCTGGTCACCGTTGATGCCGACACCCTGACCATTTATAAAGGAGAAATCGAGTCGTTACCGGTAAAATCCGGGCCAAAGATAAACCTTATGCAAGGCAGCCCGGTTTATGAAACCTTGAAACAGGTGAGCAGCCTTATCATTCCTTTAAACTTGCTCGACCCGGATTCTCCTTATTTTAGTGCGGCCAACTGCAAAACTTTCCATGATATGACCCGGTTTGTCCATGAAAAAGCAGTATATGAGATGTTCAATTTTGGTAAGGCGCATAAATTTTCAGAAAAATCGAGCAAACAACTTTTTTATAATGTCCCCATGCAGTGGTGGATTTTGAATTTGGACGACGGATTCAAGGAAGATGCGGTCGGCAGGTATGTGAAGCTGGAAAATATCGCCTCGATCCCGATGCTGTCTTTCTGGAAAGGATTCAGCGCCGTTCCCTGGGAAGGCCCGCCGGCAATTGACGGCAAGGGTTTTGCGTCAGTTATATTTCAATCGACGGTAAATCGGAATTTAATCCCCGGTCTTCGTTCAGCCTATGCCGCCCGTAATTATTTTATGATCTCCAAAAATTATTGCAGCTTAAGTTCGAGGTTGGGGTATCATTTTTCCATCCTGGAGGCGCTGGTCAGTGAACGCGTAACGGAAAATTACATCAGTTTCCAATTTAAAGGGGGTGCGGCAGACCATCAGCGACGACTCGGAAGGGTTCATTTTATTGCAGGAACACTTAAAAAAGAGGGCTTCAGAGTAGATGTAAGAGAAGACAATCTCATTGCGCGGGTGGAAGGCCATGACATGGCGTACATGAAAAAACGTCTCGAAATTCTGGGTTATCTGACGCTTCATACCCGGCAGCTCGATATGATCATGAGTAACAGCGCCGCACTGAACCATTATCAGCAAAAAATCGAAAAAGACATCCGGAACATCCTCGATTCAGAATAAACAAGTAGAAAACAGAGATTTTAAAACAGGAGGTGCATCAAATGAGATGGTGCAATATATGTGCAACGTTGCTCACCGTGATCATGCTTTGTCTCCCTCAAATTTCGTTTGCCGCAATGAATAATGAGGATATGTTGAACAAGCTCAATGAACTCAGCATCATTATTCAGAAACAGCAGCAGGAAATCGAAATGCTGAAACAGGAGCTGAAAAATCAAAAGGAATCCATCGACAAGGTAAAAGAAACGCAAAAGGAAGAAGTGACCAAAACCGTAAAGGCAGAACCCAAAGAAACATCCCAACAGTGGAGCGAGAAAATTCCCAAATGGATTAGAGATACCAAAGTGTCCGGCGACCTGAGACTTCGCTATGAAGGCATCTACAACCGTGAAGAGGAACAGACGGACGGATCCATTAAAGATATTCCAAACCGCGACAGATTCCGAATCCGGGCAAGACTCTTTTTCGACAGCCATATCAGTGATGAAATAGCTACCCAGATCATGCTTTCCACCGACCAGGATACCAATCGGGAGGCACCGACCAGCAACCAGAGTCTTACCGATGATTTCAATGACAAGGGCATTTATCTTGCCCGGGCGTTTGCGGTCTATACGCCCAATTGGTTGAAGAAACTTGCACTTGCCGGCGGTAAATTCAAAAATACGTTTTTGCACACCGACATTATGTGGGATCCTGATGTAAATCCCGAAGGTGCCTATGAATATTACCAGTATCCGGGCTGGGCGGATTTCAAACCGTTTGTACAGTTGGGCCAGATGGTGGTCAACGAGGTCGCGGACCAAACAGACGACGCGGCTCTTTTTATTTATCAAGCCGGATTCGACTGGACCATAGGGAAGTTAGAATGGATCCTGGCCGGCAGCTATTATGATTGGACCAACCTTGAAAATTCAAAATACCTCCATGATGCGAACTATAAAACCGGGGGGGGCAACTCGTTTGTTCTCGATGCCAATGGGAATTTGCAGTATGCTTATGACTACAATCTATGGGAAGGTATCTCATACGTTAATTTCAAACTGGGAGCCATTCCTACAACACTGATTTTCGACTATATCGTCAACACCGCCGATAATGTTCCCAGCGGCCAGGATACCGCCTACTATATTGGATTTGATCTGGGTGAGTCAAAAACAAAAGGGGACTGGTCAATCGGGTATAAATACGCCCGAATTGAAAGAGACGCTGTTATCGGCTCGATGAATGACCAGGATTTTTACGGCGCAAACCGAAAAGGGCATAAAGTGAAACTTAAATATATGGTGCTGGACCGGTTGAGATTCGATGTCGCCTACTTTTATACCGATCCTGTCACTGACTGGGATCCTTCCGACGTTACCTTCAGCAAAAACAAACAAAGGGAGCATGAAGACCGGGTCCAGACGGATTTAATTTTTAATTTTTAACGAAGGTTTCGATATCCGGTTTTAAAACAAGATCCCAAAAATAGATCTTTCGGCACTGGCTAAAAAATGAAAATCAAAATCATAGATAATTTAAAGGAAGGGACACAGCCGCTGGGTGATTCCGAAGCCGGTAAAGTTGCGGCGTTGATCCGGCAAAATACTCAGGATATCCATCAAGGCGAGTATCGTCCGGAAGATCTTGAAAGACTGGTGGCTTTTGCAACGCCCGAAAAAATACAGGAAGAGATGGACAGAGGTTATCTCGCCATGCTGTTCAACGAAGAGGAAGATCTCATCGGCTGTGCGTTTGTGGTTCGAAGAGGAATGAAACTTGTCATAAAAACACTGCATATCAAAAGGATTTACTCCAGAAAAGGCTATGGGTCGCTTCTGTATGAGCAGTGTGAAAATTTGTTCAGACACATGGGAATGAAGGAGGTAGAAGTAGAAGTCCCCAAATTTCCTTCATCGGAAGCTTTCTATCAAAGCCGCGGATTTGTAAAAACCGGAAATCCGACCCAGAAAGATCTGCGGTTTGCCATGTTCAAATATATTTGATACATCTTCTTCTAATTCAACACCAAATCGATGACCTCTTCCAATTCATTGATTTCGATGATCTGAATATCTTTTTTAATATCCTCGGAGATATCCTTGATGTCCGAATTGTTTCTGGCCGGGAAAACCACGGATTTGACACCGGCCCGGTGCGCGGCCAGGACCTTTTCCTTGACGCCGCCCACAGGCAGAATCCTTCCGCTTAACGTCAACTCGCCGGTCAGCGCGACGTTCCTTTTGCAGGAACGGTTCGTTATCAGGCTGATGAGCGCTACGGCGATGGTCACGCCGGCGGACGGACCGTCTTTAGGGATCGCGCCGGCAGGCACATGGATGTGAATGTCATGGGTTTCGAATAGGCTGTCCGGGATATTGAAAGCATCAGCGTGGCTTCGAATATAACTCATCGCCGCGTGAGCCGATTCCTTCATCACGTCTCCCAATGACCCGGTGAGAATAAGATTGCCTTTTCCTTTCATTTTGGCGGCTTCAATAAAGATGATCTGGCCTCCGGCTTCCGTCCATGCCAGTCCGGTGGCCACGCCCACCCTTTCTCTGGCTTCTGCAATCTCGAAATAAAACTTTTGAGGGCCTAAAAAATCTTCCACCATTTCCGGCGTTAGATGGGTCGCTCCGTCTTTATACGCCCCGCGCAATGTTTCACGGGCGATTTTACGGCAAATGGATGCAATCTGACGTTTGAGATTTCTCAAACCCGCTTCCCGGGTGTACTCCCGGATGATCTTATGGATGGTCTCCGGCGTGAAAACCGGCGGGTTTTCGGTGAGCCCCGCTTCTTCGATTTCTCTGGGGATTAAATATCGGGTTGCGATTTTTGCTTTTTCTTCTTCCGTATACCCCAACAGGGTAATCACCTCCAGGCGGTCCAGCAGGGGGCCCGGAATAAGATCCAGGGCATTTGCAGTGGCGATGAACATCACACGAGACAGGTCAAAGGGAACATCCAGGTAATGATCCGTAAAATGCGTATTCTGTTCGGGATCAAGAACCTCCAGCAAGGCCGCGGCCGGATCCCCTTTAAAATCACCGCCGATTTTGTCGATTTCATCGAGCATAATCACGGGATTCTTTGTTTCCGCACGGCGTATTTCCTGAATAATTCTTCCCGGCAACGCACCGACATAGCTTTTACGGTGCCCTCTTATTTCAGCCTCATCCTTCATGCCGGCCAGAGATATGCGAACAAATTTTCGTTCCAAACTCCTGGCAATCGACATGCCCAGCGATGTTTTTCCGGTGCCGGGAGGGCCGGCAAAACAGAGTACCGGTCCTTTGGGCTCTAAACGAACTTTTTTCTTATACAATGCTTTTTGGATGGTTGAACGGATTTCATCGAGCCTTAACGGTTTGGTCAGATAATGGTATGATCCTTTTTTCATCGCCTCAATGGCCGTTGATACGGTGGCATACCCTGTGATGATAATCACTTCGGTACTTGGGTTGACCGCTTTGGCTTTTTCCAGAACCGTCATGCCGTCGACTTTTCCCATTTTGAGATCCGTGACGATAACATCAAAGGCACTTTTTTCCAGAAAATCCAACGCCTCTACACCATCGGAAGCGGTATTGACGTGATAGCCGTCTTTTTTAAAAACATGTTCCAGATTCTGGCGGGTAATTTTTTCATCATCCACCACCAGTATCTTGTGTTGGCCCGACATCTTGAGAATCCTGACGGAAAGATGCTCCAAAATGCGGTCTTTTATGTTGGCCAGTCCAAAATGATCTTCATCGAGGATGGATTCGGCCCGTTTAATATCGAGGTTGTCATTGGTCATTTTGTTCCAGGGCAGACTCAACAGATAATCGATATAGTTGATGCCGATGGTATATTCAGTGCTTGAAGGGGAGGTTTTGGTCAGCCGCTCGAGTTCTTTGTGGACGACTTTTTCTACCGGTTCGGGCATTTTGGCCCTTTGTACGTCTTCTTTAAGTTCATTGAGTTCCGACGGCAGTTCCTTCATTTGTCCTTTTTCCTTCTTAAATATTCGCATGATAGGATTCCTCTATTTTCCGTATACAATCAGATTCAACTGCCCCGCGCAATAATTTTTTGCTGTGGGTCTGCCCGCCAATAATAGGCGTTACAATACGCAACGAGACCTTCTTTTTTTGCAATATTGAATAACTTTCTAATATTAAAAGAGATATTTTCATCATCCAAAGAACCATTGCAGATTGCAACGTTTTTATAGGAGGTGATTATAATGTTAATATCGATATAAATATAATGTTATCAATTAGATATATATTTTCGGCGGCATTGGCACAAGAGTTGCTCTACCAATGAACAACAGCGAAAAAAAACATTGCACAATGGAGGATTCACCCATGTTTAAATTCAAAGAGACTTTCGACAGATTGATGGCGGCAATTACCTTTGCCCAGGCCAATGAGCATGAGATGGCGCTTGATATCATGCATGACCGTCCGGAAAGCGAATCCCGGAAAAAGGCCGAAGACCGTGTTCGGCGCAGTGAAGAAACCCGTCCGGAGATGCGTATTTAACCGGACGCCAAGGATCAGCGGGAAAAAAAGGATAACGATGAAAAGCGTATTGTTAACCATAGACGGCATGACCCCCGACCAAAAGGCATTCGAGTATGCGGTGTCTCTTTGCAAGCGGATACAGGCGGAGCTGAGCATATTCCAGATCATCAGACCCCGGTACTATCGCAAGTATATGAAAAAGATTCGAAAAAATGCCTTGCTTGCCAAAAAGCTCGTTGAAAGCGCCATAATAGCGGCAACCTTTGCGGAAGCCGGTGAGCACGAGACGGCTTTGGATATAATGACTGAGGCCTCGAAGCAGATTGAACATCTCATTCAGGAATCGGAAAAAGCAGGTGTTCATTGTCGCTTTTCGATTACGTCGGGGAATCCGGAAAAAGAGATCGTCGAATATGTCAACGACCATCGGGACGTTATTTTGACCATCTACGATGTTTTCGGTGGCAGCGGAACCGTCGAAAGCTTTGAAAAGAAAAATACCCTTGCGAAGATTAAAAGAAATTTATCGGTTCCCCTGGTTACGGTTCACGGTTAGACATCAAACAAAATGAAAAAACATATATGATTTAAGGAGGAGGTAAAAATGGCTGGGATTTTTGGAAGAATCAAACGAAAATTGAGCAAAACCGGCAATAAAATGGAGAAATATCATGAAGCGATTACCTTTGCCGAAGCCGGCGAATCCGAATATGCCGTAACGTCAATGGCTGAAAAAAAAGAGGCTCAGGCGCCCACAAAACTGCTGGTTATGGGCAGAGAAAGCGATTTTTCAAAAGAGATTATCGATTATGCCCTGGAAATGGCGAAGCGGATGTCTTATGACATTCTGGCCTTAAATACGGCGCCGCTGTCCTGCGAAACATTTAAGCTATTTTCATCTTCTCGCAACCAGGTCTGTGAAGAGTTTTCGGCCATGTCCAAAAAAAATGCCGGGTTGTTTCAGGAAGCGGCTGCCGAAAAAGGAATTGCTTTTCATCACATTGTAATGTTCAGCGAGCCTGAAGAAGCGCTGGAATCCATCACCAGAGAGCATAAAGAAATCGCTTTTGTAGTGTCGGAAAGCGTGGAAGACCGAGGGGAAAGCAGGGTCGAAGAGGGTGAGCGTCTACGCCGAAATCTTTATGTTTATTCCATGGTCTAACCGGGTATCGAGTGACGGTGTTTTTCGAATAACGAGCAACGAACAACCCATAACTTCAATTGAGCATTTTTTGCGCCATCGAGATTAAATAATATTGACTGCATAAAATCTTAAAATCCGGCCTTTTTTTGAAAGGCCGGATTTTCTTTGACCTCAATATCGTCACACCGGAGAGCATACCGCCTAAATCCCCGGGACAGGCAATTATCCGATGATCATAATGACTTCGCCGGTGGCGACCTCCGAATCTTTTTGAACCCGAATCATCTGAACAAAACCATCCATGCTACTGGTAATATTATTTTCCATTTTCATGGCTTCCATGGTCGCTACGGTTTGGCCCTTGACCACCGGGTCTCCAACTTTCACCTTGATATCCATGATGCGTCCGGGAATCGGTGCCACAATTTCACCCGCGGTCTGCACTTTTTTGGGAGACCGCACCTCGATTCGGCCCATTGTCGGTGACGATACCCTGGGAGGTATTGGCGCCGGCTTCGGGGACGGTGCCGGTTTCGCGGATGTCGCCGGTTTCGGAGTTGCGGTAGTCACCGGTACAGCAGCATATGGCGACGCAGGAGCCGAAGGCAAAGATCCGGTTGCGACGTCCTCGTAGTTTTCAATCAGAATGTCAAAGGGTTGGCCATCGACGGTTACCTGGGCAATGCCTTCTTTGATGTCATTGATTTCAATCTCAAATTTTCGGTCGTTGACTGCAATTTTGTATTTCATAAAATGCCTCATCGATTCTGCAAGCGATTACTGCGGTTCGTAAGTATGGATCGAGCATTCATGATCCGTTCACGGCCTTGCCGGACCCAGGGCGAAATCTCCGGCTTAATAAAATGGGGGGTTGTCGTGGGTCGATGTGCTGAAAAATGCAAATGCAAGGCCGCACAGACAGCTGCGGCCAGTTCCGGTTCAACGGACTCGGCCGGTTGAATATCGGGTGCCGGGGCTTTTGGCTGCGATAGAATCTCTTTTGCTTTTTTCTTGTCTAACATCTGAAAGACCCTTCCCGAAATGATCAGGCCGATCATTAGGATGGACAGGACCAAAAAAATACCGAAGAACCGGATAAAAAGGGTACCCAAGGCATATCCCCAAAAAGAGTCCTTGGGTCCTCCCTCAAGCGTAATCCGGCCGTTGACCGCGCCGTCACTGTCAAATGGTCCGCCGTCCTTTACGGAAATCGTCAGTTTTTGGACCAGGTCGGGAAGGCTTAGATTCTGCGCGTCAGCGTTTACCCAGGGTTCTTTTGACGTTGGGTTGAATACCCAGTACTCGGTCGAGCTGGTGAAAAAATTCGACGTTATGGCTACCTTGGCCTCTCCGCCCGGAGAAACTTTGTCGATCTTGATCACAAAAAGTTCGGACTTGAAATCCTTATTGTCGACGCCGGGACCGGCAGCCTCTTTAAAATCCATACCTTCAACATCGATGAGGTCGCCGCCTGAAACCTGGAACTGAATAGAAACGCTGGTGCTTTTTGCACGAGGAATGAGCTTGGCCGTGATGATATCTCCCGCACGGGTGAATTCGGGTTTGGGCTTTTCCAGATCTTCACCAAAAGCCGCCCAAACCTGGGTCCGTGGCGCCAAGACAATCAACATTAATGCCAAAATGAACCACGTCCAAATTCTTTTGAAAAATTCATCAGGTAAACTCGTCATAATGCTCTCCTACTTGAACATGGCGATGAACATTCCTGCCGCGGAGGCAGAACCGATAACGCCGGCAAGGTTGGGGCCCATGGCATGCATGATGAGCCAGTTATCGGGGTCGGCTTTCTGGCCTTCCACTTGAGAAACCCGGGCGGCCATGGGTACTGCGGAAACCCCTGCGGAGCCGATAAGAGGGTTCATCTTTTCTTTTAAAAACAGATTCATGATGTGGACGGTCAGGATACCGCCGAAGGTACATATAATAAAATCCAAAAGCCCAAAGCCGAAAATCAGCATCGGTTTCCAGCTCAAAAAGACATTGGCCTGCATGGTCGCTCCTACCGAAAGCCCCAACAGTATCGTGACAATGTTCATCATGGCGTTTTGAGCTGTTTCGCTCAGGCGCTTCACCACACCGCATTCGCGCATAAAATTTCCGAACATGAACATGCCCATCAACGGCGCTACGGCAGGAATCAGAAGAATAATGAAAATCGTCGCAATGAGCGGAAAGAGCAGCTTTTCTTTTGCGGAAACGGGCCTGAGCTGCCGCATTTTGATCCGGCGTTGTTCGGGGGTGGTCATCAGACGCATGATGGGCGGCTGTATGAGGGGAACCATGGCCATGTAAGAATAAGCGGCCAACGCATTGGGGCCTAACAGCTGCGGTGCGAGCATGGCGGTCAGGTAAATCGTGGTGGGGCCGTCCGCGCCGCCGATGATTCCCACCGACGCAGCTTCTTTTAATGTAAAACCGAAAAAGAGGGTCCCGCAATACGTGATGAACACCCCGAGCTGTGCCCCGGCACCCACGATCAGCGTTTTCGGATTGGCGATCAGTGGTCCGAAATCGGTCATTGCTCCCAGCCCCAAGAAGATCAGGCATGGGATGATTTCCCACTGCACACCGTATTTATAAAAGGCTCTGATGAGTTCGGGGTCGCCGTGTTCGGTAAAGCCCATGAGCGGTGCCAGGGGAAAGTTCACCAAAAATATTCCAAAGCCGATGGGAACGAGCAGCAGCGGTTCATATTCTTTGGCGACGGCGAGGTAAAGGAAAAAAAAGGAAATGAGGATCATGATCACCTGGCCCACCTCCAGGTTCGGTATGCCTGTCTGCGTTAGAAGGATGCTCTTAATCAGTTCAAATACTTGATCCCAGCTCATATAACGGTCTCCTGTTTAAAGGTTTAAAGGGGAATGTTTCCGTGTTTCTTTGGAGGGTTGGTATCTCGTTTATTGCTGAGCATCCTTAACGCCTGGATGATTTTCCACCGGGTATCCGCCGGATCGATGACCTCATCGATATAACCGTGTTCCGCAGCCCTGTATGGATTCGAAAATTTATCCCGATAGTCGTCGATCAGTCGCTGTCTTTCCGTTTCAGGATCTTCGGCTTTTTTAATCTGACTGCGGCAAATGATATTCACGGCGCCGTCAGCGCCCATGACCGCAATCTCTGCATTGGGATACGCCAAGATGATATCACCCCTAAGATGTTTCGAGCTCATGACAATATAGGCGCCGCCGTAAGCCTTGCGGGTAATGACGGTCACGCGCGGCACGGTGGATTCGGCAAATGCATAGATCAACTTGGCGCCGTGCTTGATAATTCCGCCGTGTTCCTGGTGGGTACCGGGCATGAATCCCGGGACATCCTCAAAAATAACCAGCGGGATATTAAAACAGTCGCAAAAACGGACAAACCGGGCGCCTTTATTGGAGGCATTGATGTCGAGGACTCCGGCCATTGCAGCGGGTTGGTTGGCGACAACTCCCACCGGCATACCGTCAAATCTGCCGAAACCGACAACGATGCTGGGTGCCCAGTGTTCATGCACTTCAAAAAAATAATTGTCATCCAGGCAGGCCCTAATGACATTGCGCATGTCATAGGGCTTGTTGGAGTCCGAAGGGACGATTTCGCGAATGCTCTCCTCGCGACGCATGGGGTCGTCAACCGGCGATCGCCGGGGTGGATCTTCCATGTTGTTCTGGGGCAGAAAAGACATGAGTTCCCGAATTTTTTCGATGCACGTTTCATCGTTGGGACAGGGAAAGTGCGCCACACCGCTTTTGGCACTGTGTGCCATTGCGCCGCCGAGTTCTTCCATGGTGACATCTTCCCGGGTAACGGCCTTGACGACTTCGGGGCCGGTTATAAACATATAACTGGTATTTTCAACCATAAAAACCCAGTCGGTCAACGCCGGGGAATAGACGGCCCCTCCGGCAGAAGGGCCCATAATGGCGCTAATCTGGGGGATGACCCCGGATGCCATAACATTCAAAAGAAATATATCACCGTATCCGGCCAGGCTCATAACCCCTTCCTGGATTCTCGCACCGCCGGAGTCATTGAGCCCGATGACCGGCGCGCCGACGCGCATGGCATGCTGGAGAACTTTGCAGATTTTTTCAGCATGGGCCAGAGAAAGAGAACCGCCGTGTGCAGTGAAATCTTGTGCAAATACAAATATTTGTCTTCCATGCATCAGCCCATGCCCCGTAACGACGCCGTCGCCCGGGATCTTTTTATTCTCCATTCCGAAATCGGTACAGCGGTGCACTTTAAATCGATCGAACTCGACAAACGTTCCTTCATCCAAAAGCTTGTCGATTCGCTCACGGGCGGTGAGTTTTCCTGAATCGTGCTGTTTTTGGATTCGGTCGGGACCACCGCCTTCCATGGCTTTCCGGTTCTTTCCATCGAGTTTTTCGAGTATTTCTTTTGAGTCCATGCAGTCTCCTTTGTTCGATCCACAGGGTGAAGCGGGAATGCATACCCGGTGAACTTTTATTTAAAACAGTCATTATGTTGGCGTACGGTCAACTGAGTCCATGCGGCAACAGTTATTTTTAAACGGTCATTGGTGAATGGATTGCTCAACTGCCCTTAGCAAAAATTATGAAAGGATTCAATCGAAAAAACTGAAATAATTCTCAAATCAACATCGTTATGGGCAAAACAAAGCCTTTATGCCGGATCCGTCATCACGGGATCGCATTAAAAATTGTCGCGACTTCCTAAATTGTTCGTCATCGCTGAAATTTAGGGTTGCGCCGGTTGAGATAGATAGTTGTTTCAATATGAAACTTTAGGGGAAAACCGCGACAATTTGTGCCTGAAGAAAACGTGTTATAACCGTATCGAGCCCCTTTAAACATCCGTGTCGTTGAAACAGAAGATTCTGATTTTATGTAGATTTCGGATTTTGTGTTTTTTTTGGCGGAAACCATATTCCATATTGCAAAAAATTTAAATGTATGCATTATATAACTCTTTTTAAAATCAAAAAAGGAGGTTGGAGTGGATACGCATTTCCTTTTTGGCCTTGTGCTTATCGGTTTTGCTTTCTGGCTGTGTTTTAAGTTCAGAAAAAAGAAATGATCGGAGATGTCATATAGATGTCGAAATTCACACATGATGATGCAGGAAGGGATATTTAGCGATGACACCTGAGATGATCTTGACAATGATTGTACTTGGTTTTGCCGTCGTTCTGTTTATTTTTGAATGGGTAAGGGTCGATGTCGTGGGAATTATCATGATGGCGTTGCTCCCGCTTATCGGCCTGATATCGCCGAAAGAAGCATTTGTCGGCTTGAGCAGTAACGCCGTTGTCTCCATCATGGCGGTCATCATTATCGGCGCCGGTCTTGACAAGACAGGGGTCATGAACAAAGTGGCCGGCCCCATCATCAAGATGGCCGGCAACAGCGAAAAAAAAGTAATTATGCTGGTATCCGGTACTGTTGGCATCATATCGAGCATGATGCAGAATATCGGTGCCGCAGCCCTGTTTCTTCCGGCGACCCAGCGAATTTCCAAAAGAATGGGGGTACCGATATCTCGACTCCTGATGCCCATGGGATTCTGTGCCATCATCGGCGGAACCATCACGCTGGTAGGAGCCAGTCCCACCATTCTCTTGAATGATCTCATGGTTCTCGGCGGGAAAAAGCTGCAACCCTTCGGCCTTTTCACCCAAACCCCCATCGGCATCTGCTTGCTTTCCAGTGCCATCATCTATTTTATTCTTTTCGGAAAATTTATCCTGCCGGCGGCGGAAGGCGAAGCGGAAAAGGGGGTTACGGCGCTGTTGATGGAAGCCTACCAGGGACTCGAAAATACGTTTGAAATCCATATCCCGGATACCTTTGTCGGCCCCAAGACGTTGGAGGAACTGGCCATCAGGCCGAAATTTCTGGTGACCGTGGTGGCCGTCAGTTTTACGGCGGAAAACGAAAAAACTTTTGTGCCGAAAAGCAGTGATGTTATTTCTCCGGGAGATAACATTGCCGTTATCGGCAAGGAAAAAATGGTTAAAATGCTTGCCGACGAATACGGATGGAAGATCAAGGGCGGGCTGGATGTTTTTGGAGAGAGCCTGGCGGTGATTAATGCCGGGATGGCGGAAACAGTGGTGTCTCCCCGGTCGGAACTGATCGGCAAAACCATGAGTCAGGTTAATTTTAAGGAAATGTACGGTGTAAACCCGGTGGCGCTGTTTACCGGCAATAAGATTATTTACAGCAACTTAACCCATGTTCGGCTGCAAATGGGCGATACGCTGTTGCTCCAGGCGCCCTGGGAGAAATTTCACATTCTAAGAAATCAGCCGCAGCCCCGGGCACTGACCTTTGCCACAGCCCTTGAAGGTGAAATCATGCGTCCGGAAAAGGCCAAACTGGCGATAACTTGGCTAGCCGTGGCCCTGGCGCAAATTATTTTTTTTAAAATTCAGCTTTCCGTGGCGCTCATGTCCGGAGCGCTGGGCATGATCATCACCGGCGTGCTCTCGGTGGATGAAGCCTATCGCGCCGTGGACTGGATGACCGTGTTTCTCCTGGCCGGCCTGATCCCCTTAGGTATTGCTTTTGAAAAAACCGGCACGGCTGCGTTTATTGCAAAATTCGTTCTCGGGATGCTGGGTAATCCCTCACCCATCGTCTTGCTGGGGGCGGTGGGCATCATGACCTCTTTTTTCACCCTGGTGATTTCCAATGTCGGCGCAACAGTGCTTCTGGTTCCGCTGTGCATGAACATGGCGGTCATGGCCGGCGGAGATCCCCGAATGGCGGCGCTGGTCGTGGGATTGTCGGCATCCAATACATTCGTTCTTCCGACGCATCAGGTCAACGCCCTTGTTATGAGACCCGGGGGCTATCGTACCGTGGACTATGCCAAGGCGGGGGCAATTATGACGGTCATCTTTTTAACCGTGGAATTGACCATTCTCTATTTCTTTTATGGCATTCAGTGATTTTTTGGAAAAGGCGCTATTCAGGAGGTAATGGGTAATGGCAATAATCACCATTTCTCGAGGGAGTTTCAGCCACGGTCAGGAGATTGCTGAAAAGACGGCTGAAATGCTGGGGTACGAATGTGTGAGCAGAGAGATTCTGGTGGAGGCCGCGCAGCTTTTTAATGTTTCGGAAAAAAAACTGATTCGATCCCTCAATGACGCGCCCAACATTCTCGAACGGATAGTCCGCGGCAAAGAACGGTATCTCGAATTTATCAAGGCCGCACTTTTGGAATATGCCAGGAAAGGGAATGTGATCTATCACGGCCATGCCGGCCATCTTTTGCTGACCGAGATCCCCCAGGTCCTCAAAATAAGGATCATCGCCGATAAAGACGACCGGATCAAATTGTTGCAAAAACGGGAAAGCGTCACAAAAGAAACGGCAGCCGAGATCATTGAAAATGAGGATAAAAATCGAATCCACTGGACCCGGTATCTATACAAGACCGATATCCATGATCCCAAACTTTATGATATTGTAATTAATATCGGAAACTTGACAATTGAAGACGCCTGTGAAATTATTTGTCTTGCGGCACGGAGCAAGACCTACCGAACGACCGATGAATCGAAACAAATCGTGGAAGATTTTGCCGTTGCGAGTCGGCTGCGGGCGGCCCTGCAACCGGTATGTGACGTCGACATTTTTGTAAAAAACGGGGATGTTCATGTTACGGTCGCGGCACAGAAAAGAAAAAAATCCGGCTATATCAGTCCGGCATTGCAGCGACATCTCGGCGAAGCCTATCAGGAGGATTTAACCCGGCAGATTACCGAAATTGCGCGCAACATCCCCGGCGTCAACAATGTATTCTGCCAAATCGCAATGCCCTACTATACCTGATAACCTCTGTTCCCGGCATCAGATCCGGCACCCCATCATATGCGAAGATGAAAATCAGCATCAGAGGGAAAATTTTTTTAGCTTTTGTCATCTTTATCTCCATCAGTGGCTTGATATGGGCACGCAGTTATTACAGCCAGTATATTCTAAATCAGAAGATCCAGATTATCGAAAGAAAGTACGACCTTTTAAACGCCATTCTTGAAGCCCGCCGGTACGAGAAAAACTACTTTCTATCCTTTGATAAAAAGAACATCATCGAAACGCTGAACTATGTCCGCCGTGCAGAGGATATCCTTCGCGATATATTGACCCGATACTCAAAATACACTCTGGCCCAAAACCTCGATGAAAGAATCGCCGAACTGGTGACCTACAAGAATTCCCTCGCCAATCTTTTGAAACTCCAAGAACAAGGGCAATTAATGGTCTCCCCGAATACCATTGAACGCATCCGTACCCAGGGTAGAATTCTGACCAGCGAGCTGGAAAAAATCGTTACAAAAGAGAGCCAATTCATCCGAAACCTGATCGGAAAATCACAGACGATCCATCTTTTGGCGCTGATCCCCGTGTTTATCCTTTCTGTTTTAATTGCCCTCTTTTTGATTTTCAATGTCAACCGTCCGCTGAAAACCATTGAAAACGCCATTACCAAGATTGCCAGAGGAGATTTTAATAATATCCCGGAAATCAAAACCGGGGATGAATTTGAATCTCTGGTGACCAGTCTCAACAATATGATCGATGAGCTGAACCAGCGGAGCAAGCAGCTCGTACAGGCTCAGAAGCTGGCTTCCCTGGGAAGACTGACGTCAGGTGTGGCGCATGAACTGAACAATCCTCTCAACAATATTTCCACCTCCCTTCAAATCCTTATCGAGGAACTGGCGGAAAACGATCTGGAATATAAAAAAGAACTGCTGGTCGGCGCTGAAAAAGAGGTGGAACGGGGTAAAGAAATCGTTCGATCGTTGTTAGAGTTCGCCAGGGAGCGGTCTTTGAGCTTGAAACAGGTGGCTTTTAAGGATTTGGTGGACAGCGCCATTTCTCAAGTTCGATCACAAATACCGGATAATATACATTTTAATATCGATGTGCCCGAAGATATCCGGGCCACTTTGGGGCCGCAGCGAATAGAACGGGTGTTGATCAATCTTATCGTCAATGCCGTGCACGCCATGAAAAACGGAGGAGATATTGCTATCAGGGCCAAAAATGAACGGGACAAAAATGGATTTTCTTTCCAGGTGATCGACACGGGCGAAGGCATTGATGAAAAAATCATTTCAAAAATTTTCGATCCTTTTTTTACCACAAAAGGCGTCGGCAAGGGCTCGGGACTGGGGCTTTCCATTGTTTACGGCATCATAGAGCAGCATGACGGCAAGATATCCGTTTCCAGCGAAATCGGCAAAGGAACGACATTTACCTGTTTTCTGCCGTATCATCAACCCGGACAGCGGCGATTGTAAAAGGATAAGTGTGGATAAAAACAAAGCGATAATTCTGGTTGTTGAAGACGAAGATATTGCAAGAAAGAACCTCGAACATATTCTGATCAAAGCCGGCTACGATGTCGTTGCCGTAAACAACGGCCAAAAGGCGATGGACTTGCTTCAGTCACAAAATTTCGATCTTGTGATTACCGATCTGAAAATGGACAAAGTGGACGGCATGCAGGTGCTGCATAAAACAAAGGAACTTCAGCCTTACACCGAAGTTATCATGATCACCGGCTTTGCCACCATTGAAACCTCGGTTCAGGCCATGCATGACGGCGCTTATTATTATATCGCCAAACCCTATAACATCGGAGAAGTTCGCCAAATTACCAAAGAGGCGCTGTTAAAGCGGCGGCTTCGTCTGGAAAACATTGAACTCAAAGAAATACTCAAAAAACAGCAAAAGATTTCATCCATTGTCGGTCAAAGCAAGATCATGATGGAAGTTCAGAAAACCCTTCAACAGATCGCCCCTTCGGATATCAATGTGTTGATACTTGGCGAAAGCGGCACCGGCAAGGAACTGGTCGCCCGATCCATCCACCGGTTCAGTCCCCGTTCAGAGAAGGAATTCGTTGCATTTAACTGCGGTTCGTTTACGGAAGAACTCATGGCCAATGAGCTGTTCGGTCATGAAAAGGATGCGTTCACCGGCGCTTCAAAGGCAAAGGCGGGGTTGATCAAGACAGCCGACGGCGGGACCGTCTTTCTGGATGAGATCGGAGATATGCCGCTGAGCATGCAGGTGAAGCTATTGCGCGTCATTCAGGAAAAAGAGATCTTACCGGTGGGCGGCGAAACACCGGTTCCAGTGGATGTTCGCTTTATTGCGGCCACCCATCGCGAGCTCAAGGAGGATGTGGAAAAGGGGCATTTTCGACAGGATTTGTTTTACCGGTTGAATGTCATCACCATAAAACTTCCTTCCCTCACGGAGCGGAACGGCGATATTCCGCTTCTGGCGTATCACTTTTTGTTTCAAAAGAACAAGGACATGAACAAAGATGTTCAATTGATTCAAAAAGATTGTATGGAATTACTTTGCCAGTACGGCTGGCCGGGAAATATCAGAGAGCTGGAGAATGTCATCGAACGAGCGGTCGCGCTGGCGAACGGTCCGGAAATAACCGTCAACGAACTGCCGGAATACATCAGCAATCTTTCCATTGAAACCTATCGCCGGCATGATCAAGAGGTGCCGACCCTTGAGGAACAGGAGAAAAATTACATTAAATGGGTCCTCGATAAATGCGAGGGAAATAAAACCAGAGCGGCGAAAATAATGGGCATCGACCGGGTTTCCCTGTGGCGCAAAATAAAAAGATTCGGCCTGGAACCTGAAGGCGACTGACGCCATTATTTTTTACATTGAAAACATAGTCTTCCGGTCCGGGTCAGAGAGTTATGGCTCTGCCTGGAGAATCGATGGAAGAGTTTGAAGTGAACTAAAGTTTAAAGTGAGTCCCGCCTCGGCGGGATTAAGGAATTCTTCCGGTTATATAAAACCAGTGGAGCGACACGCGGCGCAAGCGCCTGCGCTGCGCGAGCGACTCAATAATTTTAGGCACTTTTAACTTGTACGCTTTAAGCAAAACAGACCTTTTTAGGGGTTATATCAAAGACTGATCATCTGTGCCGAGATTTTTACACCATACGGGATCCGGAGGCGACCATATGAAACAGCTTGGAAATTTGTTTGATAGGATTATCGGCCGCATTAATGTCAACCTGCGTGATTTCGGATTTGATGCCGCTGCTTTTATTCGAGGCATCATCCCCTTGAAACGGCTGCTTCAATTAAATGCATTTTTAGGCATGACACACCAGCACCCGATTCATTTTCGTTTTCGCAGTTCAAGCCTTGCCGGAAGTTATTTTTTAGGAAAATGCTTGGTGGATCACGCCGTACTCTACAAGAGCGATGTCCGAGGAGATGAACTGAAAGGCAAAGGAGATCAATTTAAGATTCAGGGGCTTGAAATTCCTGTTCATGACGATGAAGTCATTCGGATCAAAGACGCCATTTTGGTTAAAACGTTGGTTCACTGTTATTCTCATGATCCTGAATTTTTAGAAGAGTTATGCATCCAAAATACGGCATCCATGCCGTATGCCAATATTCACGGTTCTTCCATAGAAGGATGTTTTCTGGGACCATTTAGCACCGTGGATCTGACCACACTCCATGACTCCGTTATCGGGGCATTCTCATATGTGCAGGTCGGCGAACTTTCTCATTATCGTGTGAAACCCGGTACCGTCTGGATCAAATCAGGGGATGATTTTGAATTTCATTACGCTTTTTCCCGAAAAACGCTAAAGAAATATATCGCCGAAGAATCGGACATTATACCCGGGGGGCTGTTCATGGATTTCATGGATACCCGAAAAAACGATTTTCAAAAACTTTTTGACCTTCTTCCCTATAAGGCGCCGCTTTCAGTTCCTCGAAACGCATCTTTGAATCGTTATGCCCTGGTTAATGGGCAAAACCATATCGGTGAAAACGTCCTGGTGGTTCAAAGGGCGCATCTGGGGAATGCCTGGCTGGGCAAAGGATCAAATGTTCAGGAAAACTGTTACATCATCAATTCCCGGCTTGAAGGCAATAATGTGACGGCCCATGGTGCCAAAATTATCCATGCAAAACTGGGGAGAAATGTTTTTGTCGGGTTTAACTCCTTTTTAAGGGGGAAATCGGAATCTTCACTCGAAATCGGTGAAGCGTGTATTGTTATGCCCCATACCATCATTGATCTTGATGAACCTTTAATCATTCCGGCGCAACATCTGGTGTGGGGGCATATCAAAAATGCAAAGGATCTTCAAGAAAACACCGTTTCCATCGGGGAACTTTCAAAAGTCAAAGAAAAATTGACGCTGAAAGCCATGACGTTTCAGGGTTCCGGTTCCAAATTTATTCAGGCTTTTAAACATCGGATCGAGCATATTCTGGAAACCAACGGCGCTTTTTATGACGGCAGGAATAACAAGGGGCATGCCCAGAAAAAACAGTATATCTCATATCATATCGTCCAACCTTACCGTAAAGGACCGAAAAAGGGGTTTTATCCTTCCATAGAAATTCGGTCTTAAAACAGTAGGGGGGGAAAATAATTGAGGGATGTTTTTCCAAACAGCCGCTTCATGGATAATCTTTTTTTAAACCGCATGATCTCGCGGCAAGGGCTCAAATAACTAGCTTTTGATGAGTAAATAAAGAATATACCCGACATAGCAGAAAAGAAGCAACACGCCGTCCCGGCGCGACACGATGGTTGTTTTTCTCATCATCAGCCACGGCAAAAAGCTGACAAACATCATGAAAAGATAATCGATCAACAGGCCGCTTTGAACAAAACCGCCGGGAATGGATATGGGTTTTACCATGGAGGCGGCCCCGAGAACGCTGAGGATGTTGAAGACATTGCTTCCCACAAGATTGCCGATGCTGATGTCCGATTCTTTTTTCATGGCGGCGATGGCGGAAGTGGCAAGTTCAGGAAGGGACGTCCCCAGTGCTACGATGGTCAGGCCGATAAATTTTTCACTGACGCCGAATGCCTTCATGATGGCCACCGCTGAATCAATGAGAAT
The DNA here is from genome assembly GCA_963778575.1 of uncultured delta proteobacterium. Classification (GTDB taxonomy): domain Bacteria; phylum Desulfobacterota; class Desulfobacteria; order Desulfobacterales; family UBA11574; genus UBA11574. The sequence continues at coordinate 147,609 of CAVZUV010000008.1, forward strand.
CTCGGCACCGATAACGACAGCGACGATTCCAGTTATGATACACGCCACTTGCCGGGTTCGGGAAGCGATATATTCGATGCCATCGGCAACATGCACGAATGCAACACTTTCATCATGGATTTTATGTCGGGTTTCCTTGACGGCGATATAATAATTGAAACCGGTATACAAGACGATACCCGCCAAAAGGGAGGCGCCTTCAAGCCTTCCGATTTTCGAATTCAGCGAAATCAGCAAAAGATATAACGATACGCCGAGCATTATCGGTATATCCCGCCTGAATACGGACCGGTTGCCCCTGATCGGTTGTATCAATGCCGAAATGCCGAGCACCAGCGTAATGTTGCAAATGTTGCTCCCGATGACATTTCCAACGGCGATCATGCTTTTGCCTTTAATCGAAGAAACGACACTCACCACCAGTTCCGGAGCGGAAGTCCCGAATGCCACGACGGTCAGGCCGATAACAAGGGGGGTCAAACCCATACTTCGCGCCAGACTCGACGATCCTTTGACCAGCCAGCCGGCGCCGAAATAGAGCATTAAAAATCCGACAATAAATAAGAGCAACTGAAGTATCATAGGGCACGCTTCGCAGTCCATTCTTCAAATGTTTTCAACCGTATCAAACTTATATGACAAATGTAAACGCTATTTCTTTAAGATGAATCGGCTTGTGAAAAAAGGTTGCATAAAAGTATTAAATTTAGTTAAAATCTTTTCGATTTTATTCGTTTGGGAGAACCATTCATATGCACTATGAAGGAAATATCATTCGACCGCCCAGTGAAGCCAACAGTATTCTTCTGCAGGTTACCGTGGGGTGCTCCCGGAACAAATGCACATTCTGCGGTGCGTACAAAGGAGAACGGTTTCGCATAAAAGCGGATGCGGTCATCATGGACGATATCGCTTTTGCGGCGGCTCATTGCCAAAGACAGCGTCGCCTGTTTTTATGCGACGGAGATGCCCTCATCGTTCCCCAAAAAAGGCTTCTGAGTATCCTGCAGGAAATCAAACGGCAGCTTCCCTGGGTCACCCGCGTGGGTGCATACGCCAATTGCAAAAGCCTGAAAATGAAAACCCTGGAAGAGCTTCAAACACTTAAAGCGCACGGCCTTGGCATCCTCTATATGGGCCTTGAAACCGGAGACGACATTACTTTGAAACAGATCAACAAAGGCGCTACATCCCAAGAAATGATCCAAATGGGCAAAAAAGTAAAGACCTCAGGGATCAAGCTTTCCATTACCGTACTTCTGGGGATTGCCGGTCCTTTGCGGTCGAATATTCATGCCCGTGAAACCGGACGGGTCCTTACCGCCATCGATCCGGATTATATCGGCGCGCTGACCCTGATGCTCATTCCGGGCACACCATTATACCGGGACTTTAAAAATGGAGAATTTCCCGTGCTGAAAGCGGATGAAATGCTAAAGGAACTCAAGGCCATGATTGATGCCACGGAACTTTCAAGTGGGCTTTTCCATGCCAACCATGCATCAAATTATCTTCCCATTAAGGCAAGACTGCCCAAAGACAAACAAAAGACATTACGTCTTATTGATGAGGCCCTGACGGGCAAGATAGCCCTGAAGCCTGAATTTTTGCGAGCGTTGTAATTCGAATATACCACTCACCATATGTTAAAAAAAGGAGAAATGAATGAGGACTGAAGGTCTGGCAGAAAACTTGATAAGCGTCGACGATTTGTGTATCAATACCATCCGCGGCCTTTCAATGGATGCGGTTCAAAAAGCCAATTCCGGTCATCCAGGCGCGCCCATGGGGCTCGCGCCAGCCGCCTATGTCCTATGGACACGGATAATGAAACATAATCCTTTAAATCCCGGATGGCTCGACAGGGATCGGTTCATACTTTCGGCCGGACATGCCTCCATGCTCCTTTACAGCCTGCTTCATCTTTCAGGATATGCCGTTAGTCTCGATGATATTAAAAATTTTCGTCAATGGGGCAGTAACACGCCCGGCCACCCCGAATTCGGGCATACACCGGGGGTGGAAACCACCACCGGACCGCTGGGGCAGGGCTTTGCCAATGCCGTGGGCATGGCCATGGCGGAACGCCACCTTGCCGCACGGTTTAACCGTCCCGGACACGAGATCGTCGACCATTACACGTACATGATCTGCGGCGACGGCGATATGATGGAGGGCATTTCTTCAGAGGCGGCGTCCCTTGCCGGCCATTTGGGACTCGGTAAATTGATCTGCATCTACGACGACAACCGTATCTCCATCGAAGGTCCTACGGCGATCACCTTTTCGGAAGATGTCGCCCTTCGATTCAAGGCGTATCAATGGCACGTTATAAGCGTTGACGACGGCAACGATATCCAGGCCGTTTATAACGCCGTCCAGACCGCCAAAGCGCACACGCAGCAGCCGTCTTTGATCGTTCTTCGCACATATATCGCCTGCGGAAGTCCCAACATGCAAAATACCGCCGGCGCCCACGGAGCACCGTTGGGTGAAGAAGAGGTCCGTCTGACCAAAAAATGTCTCGGCATGCCTGAAGATGCCTTTTTTCACGTTCCTGAAGCGGTATCGAATCATTTCAGACAGTGTATTGACGACGGAAGCAACGCCGAAGACAGATGGCAGGAAAAATTCAAGGCTTATAGTAAAAAATATCCGGAGATGACCCAAAAATGGGTGGATGCCATGAGTGGTTTTCTTACCACCGGATGGGATAAAGACATCCCGGTATTTAGCGTTTCCGATGGACCTGTGGCTACGCGGGCGGCATCCGGAAAAGTCTTAAATGCCATTGCCCCGAATCTTCCCACATTGATCGGCGGCAGCGCGGATCTGGCTCCTTCGAACAAAACCTATTTGAATGAATCCCGTGAATTTCAAAAAGATACCTACGACGGGCGCAACATCCGTTTCGGTGTTCGGGAACACGCCATGGGAGGCATCATGTCCGGCATGTTTCTTCACCACGGGCTCCGGCCTTACGGTGGAACATTTCTCGTTTTTTCGGACTATCTACGGCCGTCCCTGCGCGTGGCCGCCATTATGAAGATTCCATTGATATACGTCTTCACCCACGACTCCATCGCAGTTGGCGAAGACGGTCCCACGCACCAGCCCGTAGAACATCTGGCCGGTTTGCGGGCAATTCCGGGCCTTACCGTTATCCGGCCGGCCGATGCAACAGAAACATCCCGAGCTTGGCGCCATGCCCTTAAAACCACCACCGGACCGGTGGCGTTGATTCTAAGCCGTCAGAAACTGCCGGTATTAAATTCCGGTGCCATGGAAAACGGCTTGGAAAAAGGGGCCTATATCCTGGAGGATTGTGATGGAAAACCCGATATCATATTGATCGGCACCGGATCCGAAGTTCATGTCATTCTGGAAGCCAAGGCACACCTTAATGAAAAAGGAATTGCCGCACGGGTTGTGAGCATGCCCAGTTGGGAACTTTTTGAAAAAACATCTCAAAAATATAAAGACCGTATCCTTTTGCCGGATGTCCCGGCGCGTCTGGCGGTGGAGGCCGGTTCTCCAATGGGATGGTGCCGATATGTCGGCGCCGGCGGTGATGTTATCGGTATCGATGGTTTTGGTGCTTCGGCGCCGGGGGGTATTATGATGGAAAAGTACGGATTCACTGTGCAACATGTTGTGGAAAAAACGCTGACGCTGTTAAAAAAGCCGTCCTGATGTCGGCGCCGGCGGATTCGGCGGTTTCGCATTTAACGAGGTGGAATTTATGGATAACACGATAACAGATGAAATGGAGCGCTTAAAAAAAGAATGCCTTCTCATCGAGCAGCGGCGGGAGGATGAAAAAAGATGTCTTTCAAACGTCATCTTTATCCTCGGCAGGGTTGCAGTGATGCGTGAAGCGTTGTCGGAAGAATATAATGCGCTTAAAAAGATGATTGACCCGGGCCGGGAACTGGCTGTTGATAAGATTGAATCCCAGGTTGAAATCCTCAAAAACAAAATTTTTGCTCAAGAGACCAAAAAGGTTTTTGATGAACGGAACACACTGGAAGAATTAAACGAGCGCCTGTTACGGTTGTGCAAAATTATCAAAAGCATCGTGGTGGCACTGGTGGATGACTTTTATCCGACAACCGGCGCGTTGAAAGCCCGGGCCGATGCTATTGACATCGACTGCCCAAAAGAGAACATGCAGGTGGATCTTGAAGGACCGTCAAAGGAATTTTTAAGCTACATCCGGTTACTCAAAAACAAAATATCTGAAGATTTTAGATACATCAACAATACATTCCTGACGCTGCTGAATCATGTCAAAGAATTGGAGAAGACGCTGACCGCCGAATTCGGTGAGGATGTCAGACTCAAAGAAATCGAAAAGTTCGAGACGAAAGTCAACACCGAAGTCGGTTCCATTGCAGACTCTTTCAATATTTATGCGACTATCGATGAGATAAAGAGCGCCGTTGTTGAAAAGCTGACGAAAATAAAGGAACTTTTCGCTTTAAGGAAAAAAGAAGAAACGGAAAAAGCCGAAAAAACCCGGGAGAATATCGATAAACTCAAGAAAAAGATTGTTGAAACGGAAAAAGATGCCCGCCAAATGGCCAAAAAAGTCGCCTATTTTCAAAGGGCCGCAACAAAGGACGGACTCACGGGTCTTTTTAATCGGAGTGCGTTCGACATCCGGATCGATGACGCGTTGAAAATGGCCAGCCAACAGGGAGAACCTGTTTCGCTGATACTTTTTGATGTAGACAACTTTAAATGGATCAATGATACATTGGGTCATGTGGCCGGAGATAAAGTGTTAAAAATCGTGGCCGACTGCCTGAGAAACGCCTTTCGGAAAAATGATTTTATTGCGCGGTATGGCGGGGACGAGTTCGCCGTTGTTGTTGAAAAGTTGGATCCGGACATTGCAAAAATGAAAATTGTAAATTTTAGAGAAGATCTTAAGAAAAAACGGTTTTTTTCTCACCAGGTGGGCGATATCAATGTCACGGTAAGCGCCGGTGTGGCTTTCTCGGACCCAGGGGACAGCGCCGAGGATTTAATTCATCGGGCCGATGAAAACATGTATAGATCCAAACAAAAGAAGCATTAAAATAACCAAAAGCCCCCACCCTCCTGAAAACACGGGCAAAGCAAACAAGGCGGGATCATTATCGATTCCGCCTTATTTGGTTGCCCTGTCATCCGCTTTTTGTTATGATGCCTTTAGGTTTTGATCCTTCATTTTAACATATTTATAAAAAATTATTGAACATCGGGACACCGACTTCTCAGATGTTACAGATACGATATCTATTGGGAGACAGAGAATGGAAATGTCAAAAAATGCCCTGAAAATATTAGAAAAAAGATACTTTGCGCCGGGCGAAACCTGGGAAAAATTATGTGAGCGGGTGGCGCATAAAGTCGCGGGAGATGAAAAACAATCCAATGATCGCAAAAAATGGGAAAAAAGATATAAAGAAATCATGCTGAATCTTGACTTTTTACCCAACAGCCCCACCTTGCGAAACTTCGGCCGAAACCAGGGGTGCGGGAGCGCCTGTTTTGTCCTTCCTTTGGAAGACAGCCGGCGGAGCATTTTCAAAACGCTTTCAGATGCAGTGGATGTTCAGGCTTACGGCGGCGGGACAGGAATGAGTTTTTCGAAACTTCGCCCAAAGGGAGACCACATTCGTTCAACCGAGGGCATCGCCTCCGGCCCCCTCTCTTTCATGGAAATCTTCGATTTTACCATCGGTGATATTATCAAACAGGGGGGGACCCGTGAAGGGGCAAATATGGGCATATTGCGCGTGGATCATCCGGACATTGAACGCTTTTTGGCGGCCAAGAAGATAGAGGGTACCCTGAAAAATTTCAATTTGTCGGTGGGGATCACGGATGCCTTTATGACGGCCGTTAAAAATGACGGTGACTGTAATCTGGTTTTCAATGGAAAGGTTTACAAGACCCTTTCTGCATCCAAACTCTGGGAAAAAATTGTTGACGGCGCGTGGGAAAATGGAGAACCGGGCATCGTGTTTTTGGATACCATCAATAATAATAATCCGTTAAAGGCCATGGGTGAAATCGAAGCGACGAACCCGTGCGGAGAGCAGCCGCTTTTACCCTATTGCTCGTGTAACCTGGGATCCATCAACCTTTCACAGATGATTCGAGGCGATTGGATCGAAGGCGAGGCGGAAATTGACTGGGAAAAATTGCGCGAAACGGTGAGGACGGCTATTCGATTTCTCGACTCGGTCATCTCGGTCAACCACTACCCGATTGCAGAAATCGAAGAAATGACATTAAAAACCAGGCAGATCGGCCTGGGGATCATGGGGTTTGCAGATATGTGTATCAAACGACATATCCGTTACGGCGCCAACGAATCCATCGACCTGGCCAAAGAGGTCATGACGGAAATTTATTCCGTCGCCAATGAGACTTCCATTGCGCTGGGAAAAGAAAAAGGGGTGGCGCCGGCCTATGAAGCATATCCGATAAGGAATCCAAAAAGACGCAACGGCACCCTGACCACCGTTGCGCCTACGGGCACACTCTCTTTGATTGCAAACTGCTCATCGGGTTGTGAGCCGAATTTTGCCTTTAACTATACCAAAGCGTGCCTCGAAGATGAACATCTCGACATCGTGCCGGCCGTGGTCAAGGAATGGGCACAAAGAAAAAAGACCGGATCATTGCCTGAATTTTTCGTTACCACCAAAGACATCTCCGTCGATGAACATATTATGGTTCAGGCGGCACTTCAGGCAGGCGGCGTGGATGCAGGTGTTTCAAAGACCATCAATGCCCCGTATGACACAGAAAAATCTGAAATTTCCAAAGCATTTTTCAAAGCATGGGAAATGGGTTGCAAAGGTATTACGCTTTACAGGGAAGGCTCCCGCGTGGTTCAGGCCCTGACCTCCCGGAAGACTCCCGACCAGTCAAAGCAAGCGCATACATTGGCTCGGGGAGAACTCAAAAATCGGCCCAGGGCGACCACAGGCCCGAGCCTGAAAATGAAAACCGCCTGTGGCAAGCTTTATGTGGATCCCCATTTTGACGAAGACGGCGTTGTAGAAATTTTTATCAGAACCGTTGGGGGCGGCTGTGCGGCCAATACCAAAGCGCTGGGCATTCTTTTGTCTTACTGCCTCCGGGCCGGCGTGGCGCCCGACAAGATTATCGGTTCCATGAAATCGATTCATTGCCCGGCGTGCACCAAAGCCATATCTTCCGGCAAGGATGTCGAGGTGAACAGCTGCGCGGCCGGTATGGGGAAAGGGCTTGAAGTCGCTTTAACCTATTCGGATATGTATCGCGAAGTTGCAAAACGCATTGAAGATGCGGATATCCACTTTAATGACGACCATACAGGCAGCATAAAAAATATGGTATGCCCGGATTGCGGTGCGGTGGTCCATCGGGCCGAAGGCTGTCTCCTCTGCTCCAATACGGAATGCGGGTGGACCCGGTGTTGATGAGAAAGCTTATTCGAATCCAATCCAACGGGTTATATTTTTAATGGGTTCCCTCAAGCTGACCACCGCGTTGGCCGGAAAATCCCAATTGGGATACCCGAGGGCAACGGAGATGACAATCCTCTTTGATTCAGGTATTCCGGCCAATTCGTGCAATACTTCCGGATAGGCAATCCCCTGGTTGGCGATGCAGGTGCCCAATCCATAATGGATTGCGGCCAGGCAAATGTTCTGGGTTACCGCGCCGATGTCGAAAATAGGCCGGGGATAGGACAACGAGCGATCCATCGATATAATGATGGCGGCCGGCGCATTGAGATACCGGAATCCCAGCCTATTCGATTGAAAACGCTCTTCAAAATGCAAAGCCTTTTCCGTTGACACGCAAATCGATTTTATTATAAGTAATAATCTCGCACGTAACTCGCTCTCCCATAACATTTATAAGTAGCCGAATTCAAGCCCGGATATTTCACTGGTATTAACATATATAGAGAATAAATATGGATAATCATCCTTATGAAAAAGCGTGTCCGTTCAATCTTTTAATTTATTTTAATAATTGAGAGGTGTTGCAAAATGGCTAAAAAGTGGGTTTATCTCTTGGATGAGGTCGATGAAGTAGAAGCGTATGTCGGTGGTGATTGGGAAAACGTACGGGGACTGCTCGGCGGCAAAGGCGCCAATATGGCGGAAATGGTCCGAATCGGTATTCCGGTGCCACCGGGATTTACCGTCACAACCGAAGCCTGCAATGCTTATCTGGCTTCAGGCGGCGCCTTTCCTGAAGGAATGAGAGAACAAATGCTTGAAGCTTTAAAAGCGATTGAAGAAACAACCGGGAAAAAATTCGGCGATCGGAAAAGTCCGTTGTTGGTTTCTTGTCGAAGCGGCGCCAAATTTTCCATGCCGGGCATGATGGATACCGTACTTAATATCGGGTTGAACGACCAAACCGCAGAAGGCATGATCGAGTTGACCGGTGATGAACGTTTTGTTTTCGATTCTTATCGCCGTTTGATTCAGATGTTCGGCCATGTCGTGATGGATGTTCCGGATGAGGCCTTTGAAGATGTCATTACCAAAGCCCGAATCAAGGCCGGCGTGGAAACCGACGCAGAACTGTCGGCCGATGACTGGAAGAAGATAACCGAGAAATTCAAATCCATTTTCAAACAACATGCCGGACGGTATTTTCCCGCCGATCCGCATGAGCAGTTTTTTATGGCTACGGAAGCTGTTTTCAGGAGTTGGAACGGCAAGCGGGCGGTGGACTATCGCAATGCCGCCAAGATTTCCCATAACCTTGGGACGGCGGTGAATATCGTGACCATGGTTTTTGGGAACATGGGAAGTGATAGTGCTACCGGTGTGGCAATGACCCGGGACGGTTCCACAGGAGAAAATCGAATCGAAGGGGATTACCTGACCAACGCCCAGGGCGAAGATGTGGTCGCCGGTATCCGCTTAACCAAGAATATCGACGAACTCAAAGCCGAGATGCCGGAAGCCTATGGAGATTTTGAGACGATTTGCAATAAACTGGATGCGCATTATCGAGACATGCAGGATGTGGAGTTCACCATTGAAAAGGGAAAGCTCTGGATGTTGCAGACGCGCGATGGAAAACGTACGGCCCATGCTGCGGTGCGAATTGCCGTTGAGATGGTGGAGGAAGGGTTGATCAGTCGTGAAGAGGCAGTGATGCGCATCAGCCCGGAACAGGTCGATTTTTTTCTGCATCCCCAGTTTGATAGAGATGCCGTAAAGGCGGTCAAAGCCAGAGGAGACCTGCTGGCCAGGGGGCTCAACGTTTCCCCTGGTGCGGCTTTCGGCGTTGTCGCGCTTGATGCGGATATCGCCGAGATATGGGCCAAGGAAGAAAACAGAAAAGTAATTATGGTCCGGCCCGAAACCCGACCGGACGATGTGCACGGGATGCTGGCCGCTCAGGGCATTCTCACCAGTAGGGGCGGTCGCACCAGCCATGCGGCGCTGGTCGCCCGGCAATTCGGTAAACCGGCCGTGGTGGGCGTTTCCGAGATGAAAATCGACATGATCAAGCGACACATAGAAGTCAAAGGCAAGGTGATCAAAGAAGGGGACTGGATTTCCATCGACGGCACCATCGGTGAGGTGTATGCCGGAAAGGTCGAAACCATGGTACCGGACATCAAGGACCTGTGGCTGATGAAACTTCTTTCCTGGGCGGATGAATTTCGAAGGCTCGGCGTGTGGACAAATGCGGATTATCCTGTCGATGCCCAGCGTGCTAGAGATTACGGCGCTGAAGGCATCGGCCTGTGCCGCACCGAGCATATGTTTTTCGAAGCTGAACGCCTCCCGTTTGTTCAGAAGATGATCATGACCGACCTGCCGAGTGAGCGGCGTGAGGCTCTCGAAGCGCTTCTGCCCTTTCAGCGGGAGGACTTTGCCGGCCTTTTTCGGGTCATGCATGGATTGCCGGTGATTATTCGCCTGATCGATCCCCCGCTTCATGAATTTTTGCCCAGCCACATTGATTTGTTGCGTGATCTGGCGGATCATAAGATTCGCCTGCTAAACGCCGGCACACTCGAAGAAATCGACACGCTGCTGGAAAAGATTGAAAAAGAGGAAAACATCCTCAAGCGCGTGGAAAGTCTTCACGAGACAAACCCGATGCTGGGACTTCGCGGCGTTCGGCTGGGTATCCATATCCCGGAACTGACCGTTATGCAGGTCCGAGCCATATTCGAGGCTGCGTGCATGGTGGCCAAGGAAGGCATCGACGTGCATCCCGAAGTGATGATTCCGCTGACCAGCCACGTGAACGAGCTCAAAATCCAACGGTCGGTTTTAGAAGCCGAGGCTAAAATAGTGATGGAAGAACAAGGCATCGAGCCGAATTACAAGTTCGGGACCATGATCGAGATTCCCCGTGCCGCCCTTACCTGTGATCAGATTGCGGAATATGCCGCCTTCATTTCCTTTGGAACCAACGACCTGACCCAGACCACTTTCGGCATCTCCAGGGACGACGCCGAAGCCGGTTTCCTGATCGAGTATATGGAAAAAGAAATCCTGCCGGAGAACCCGTTTGCGATTATCGACCGGGACGGGGTCGGCTCGCTGATGGAAATTGCGGTTCAAAAAGGGCGGTCTGTAAGGCCCGATCTGGAATGCGGCATCTGCGGTGAACACGGCGGAGAACCGGAGTCGATTCAGTTGTGTCATGAACTGGGCTTGACATATGTATCGTGCTCGCCGTTTAGGATACCGGTGGCGCGCCTGGCCGCCGCACACGCAGCATTGAGAGAGGAAAAAGCAAAGCGTTAGCGGTCATCGTCAAATCTTCACATCCACCATTCAACGATTTGACGAAATCTCAAGGAGGACTTTATGGCACTATATCTTGTTCAACACGGTATAAGTTTGCCCAAGGAGACAGATCCCCGAAAAGGGCTTTCTCAAGAGGGAATCGCAGAAACCGAACGCATTGCTCAGGTGGCCAAGGGATATGGGATTCGCGTATCAAAAATCACCCACAGCGGAAAGACCAGGGCCCGTCAGACCGCTGAAATCTTTGAAGCGGCGTTTAAGCCTTCGGGAGGGATTCATGAGCGCAGCGGCCTGAATCCTTTGGACGATGTAGCCGCCTTTGCAGACACCATCGATGATACGGAAGATATTATGCTGGTGGGACATCTCCCGTTCATGGAACGACTGGCCGCCTATTTGATCACGGAATCTTATGAAAAACCGGTCTTTAAATTCCAAAACAGCGGCATCGTCTGTCTGGACAAAGCTCCGGCCGCCGGATCCTGGTTGATCAAGTGGACATTGATGCCCCATATTGAATAAAAGTCCTGGTTCAGAAGATCAAGCTTTGGTTATCCTCGGAGAGGGAATTTGTAATTTTAGACAAATATCTTTAAGGCATAACCATCTGTTATAATCCTGTGAGGTCTTAATGATGGGAACCGGAGGTTTTGACGATCTGTTTACACCCGATGTTTTAAAAGAGTTATTCCCGGAAGACCGGTCGGACCGGTTTTTTGACGCTCTTTACGGAGATGCCGAAGAAGGCGCTTACGATATTCATCTCGAATATGGCGGCGCCCGGGAAAACAGGCTTGAATTCATGCTGCGCCTGACCCAGCGTCCCGGAAAATGTATTTCCTGCAGTCTCACATACGGCCTGCCCGAAGTGTTTTCCCGTCATCCGATCATCAATATTAAAGGGCTGGTTCAAAACATCGACGCGCTTTTGGACGGCAAGGTCCGGTGTGTCGACTGGCAGCTTGGGTCTACCCGGGAAATCTCGAACGACGTCCACGCCATTCCCCTTGAAATCTTTTTGGAAAGATGACCGGGCTCATTCGAAGTCTTGGAAAGAGAATATGTTTTCTTTAAAAGACATTATCGATATCGCCGTTGCAGATCGAACAAAACAGCGAACGTGTCTATCGAAATGCAGCCGGTATCATTGGCGATCAATTCCTGGGGTCTATGTTGAATTGGCTTGCCGATGAAGAAGCCCGTGCACGTCAAATGGTTTACGGCGTTGAAAACAACAGTCCCGGTCGGCGGGAATTACCCGGAGCAGGAAAAAATGGGAAAGGAATTGCTTCAAAATGCCGTCGGTGCCCATAGTTTTGCCCTTGAGGACGCTGATTTTTCAAGCATGGAAAAGATCGAAGACCTGATCAGAGTGGCCATTGAATTTGAAAAAGATACAGCCCTTTTTTACAAAATGCTCCAGCCGCTGATCGAAGACCAAAAGACTCTGGATCAATTGCATGTCATTATTCAAGAAGAAGAGAATCATGTGAGACGGTTGAAGACGTTTTTGGAACGTTAATTATGCCTGAATAAGGAATCTGTCTTTCCATTATTAGGCTACGGCTTCACTGTGGTGAAAAACCGCTCTCCTTTTTAATTTGGATTTCAAAGCGCTTTCTCAGAAAACACCTCAAGGAATAATTGTACGAATTTGATATTGACATCAAGTTGGTTATTGAGTTAAGCTACCACAATGTATGAGTGAATGGCTGAGAATTTGACATCAATACAGTTTAACAAGTGAAAAAAATGCGATCCTGATGCTATTGTTCAAAGTTCAATAGAATCGGCATAATTTTTGTAGACATAAGCCAAAATGATAAAATGACTTAATTAAAAAGGGAGTAGATAAGTATGCCAAAATTGAATTGTTGGGAATTTCATGGGTGTGGAAGAGAACCTGGCGGCGACAATGTGGGTGAATTCGGAATATGTCCGGCTGCGCTTGAAAAGAGTATCGATGGTCTCAATCAAGGCAGGAAAGGTGGGCGTGCCTGCTGGGCGATTTCAGGAACATTTTGCGAAGGAAAAATACAGGATACGTTTGCAGCTAAACATTCCGATTGCAGACGATGCAGCTTTTTCAAATTGGTTCAATTGCAGCAGGGGTGTAAATTGCAAGATACCAGGGAGATCCGCCGGACACTCATTTTAGCTGATCTGAAAAGTGAATTCGGGAAAAAATACGAAGACCATTTAAACTTAGAAATTCGACCTCTCAAAAGGCGGTTGGAAAATATGCCAAGAGTCAATTGTTGGGAGTTTACGGAATGCGGGAGAGAGCCTGGCGGTGAATTCGTAGATGAATTGGGAGTATGCCCGGCTGCGAAAGACCCGGCATTTGACGGTATAAATGAAGGCGAAAAAGGTGGGCGTGCTTGCTGGGCGGTTTCGGGGACCCTTTGTCTTGAAAGAGTGGAAGAAGGATTTTTATCGAAGCAGTGCTTGTGCGAACAGTGTGATTTTTATCAACTGGTACGATTGGAACAGGGGAATCATTTTTTGAACACCCGAAAAATCCGGCAGCGGTATTTGCAGAGGGAAAAAGAGCTCCAATTGTGCAAGTATCCTGAAAGAAACCGGACGAAAAATGTGCACTGCAATTCAACCGGCGTAATAATGTTATGGGATCGAGCTTGACAAGAGTTTGACACCAGCAGCCCCTGAAGGCGTGTTGGTCGTATCTCCGCAAGAAGCTTTCAAAATCCTTTCTACAGAAATCATCAATGGTGCCTATTCTGATGTATAATTTTAATTGGTGTCGCCGGATAAAAATGTTATTTTGAAAATTTTATGGCAAGCGCCGCTACGATTCCCCACACCAGGTTAAAAAAGACAACAAACACCGGGGTGTACATCCCGAGATCCAGTCCCAAATAGCCTTTGTGGGCTTTTAGCGGAAACACCACCAATAGCTGGACAAGGGTGGGGAAAATACTGATGATTGCACCTTTGGTAATGAGTTTGCTGTTCAAAAAGGGGAGCAAAAACACAAAGCCCCAGATTCCTCCCCACACGATTCGCGGGTATAACCAGGCAAGTTTCAAGGCAGGAGCTATGGACACCCCAAAATGATTCGTAATTCCATACGCGCCGAACGCCCATACCGCCAGGCTGTTGGCCAGCCCGCCTAAGCATCCGGCTGCAAAATAGACGAGTATTTTTTTCATATCATTATCCTATAGTTTTTGGTTATCGGGACGTATCAAGAATTTATTTCTCCAATTCATTAATCTTATGAGCAAAATTCTTTGTACCGCCCTCCGGTCCGTTTATCGGGACTGTTTTTGATGCTTATTGACATCATTCTCTATAAATGATAGAAATCATATTGAATACTGTCAATACCCAATCTTACCTATTTTAGTATCAAAAATCATATTATCAGCGGTTTAAATTAACTGCTTGAGCAGCAGCCCGTCATGATTTGATTCATTCAGGACACAGAGTATAACCATGAGGCATTATTTTTTTGGCTTACTTTGCTTTCTTTATTTTTTGCGTGGCACCTTTTTGGTGCAGGACGCCTTTTCTTGAAGCCAAAATTATAAAGGAGAAAAACTGATGGCGGCAGGTTCCAAGGAATATCCCCGTGTCATTTATATTGTCGGTGCCGGCAATGTCGGTGTATGGACGGCCTATCGACTGACCCGGCTTTATGGCGTCGAGGGCTTGACACGCCCGGAAATTCACATCTTTGACAAAAACACTGAAGCGGCGCGGCAGATTAGCGCACAGATCGGTGCGCATTTGCAGCCTGACGAAACATTGCATGATTTTGAACATGAAATTCATCGGCTCAATCTACGCCTAACTTTTATGGATGGCGGCCGCATGCTTGGGTCTCCGGACACGAAATTGGAAAAACGTTTGGAAGAATTTTCAAACCGCGGGTTGGAATGGCTGCTGCAGTATGTTGCCGCTGACCAGGGGGTTGAGGCAGAAGAATTTGAAAAACGTTTGGGAAGACAGATTCAAATCGGTACCCGGAGCATGCAGCTTTGGCAGGAAACCATGGCCGAGCTGGATGGACCGATACCGGATTTCAGGATGAGGTCCAATTTTACTTACGGGTATGAAAGAGATAGTTGCGGCATTCTCAAATTCATGGACCACAAACTTCCGCCGGGTTATGTCACCGGCGGACTTGAAATATGCAATGAAAATGGTTTGAATTCCAGGACGATATCCTATGATGACATCACCACTTTATGCGACGGTGCTTACGGCCTGGATGAAGTCAAGGGCGAATTGGCAGGCGGGACCTGTGTGCTTCAGGATGGCGGTGCATTTCAGTCCGAGATTGCGGCCCGCCTTGTACTCCACCACATGGGAAAGCATGCCGGCTTCAATATAACATTCCACCCGGAAACAAAAATTTCCAATATACGATTTGCCGCAGACGGCCGTATTGAAGCGCTGGAAACCGAGGGCGGCACGGCGGTGGCAGCGGGCGGCACATTTGTGTTTGCTGCGGGCAACCTGGTAAAACTCTTCGAAACATCGCAAATGCGCAATGTTGTCCCCATCATGGGAATTTGCGGCGTGACGCAGAACATCGATCCGGGCTTAAAGTTCTGGAAAGGGAAAAAAATGCCGCGACGGCCCATTAAATCCGTAACAGCCGGTGACATCGGCGGCATTACCAAATGTGTCATCACGCCTGATTTTACGTATGAGCAATATGCGGACGGGTCCGTCAAGCGCGGCGATAACGGCGAGCCGGTTGTTAAATCGATGTATATCCGTGTCGGCGGGCAATTCGGTTTTCGAGATCACGGGCTGGAAAAATTGGGATTTCTAAGCAAGATCGGCGACCTTGATCCGGATTTACAAGCATTTGCCCAAGAAGCGCTTCAAAGAGAACTGGAAGTGATGGAAGCCCTGTGGCCGGGCATCGTGGACGCTGCAAGAGAAAATTATCGCGAAACACACGGGATTCCCGGCGCCCGGAAAGTCAGTGATGCCGATATATTTCAACAATGGCTGCAGGCGCGGCCCGGCAGCCCGGATCACTGTGCCATGGTCGGCCAACTGTATAGAAATGTCCAAGGGGGGCAAGTGGCTGTTCCCAATGCGTGGTCTATTATGGGTCGGGGTTCCGGGGGGGTGAGCTTTGTTCAAGCAGATGCAGAAATGCTTTTCCAGCAGATGGTGTTGGGCCGTAAACCCGAAGAAACGGCCCTTGTCAATGCCGGCGGAAAAATCATTTCAGGTGCCGGCGAATCAGCGGATCCGCGGCGTTTTGCCGATGACAAAGGCCTGTTTGCATACCCGGACAAAAACGGCAATCAGGTGCCCATTGCCGGAAGCATCCAAACCCGTAAAGACCGCGCGCACGCTATTTCGCGTATTGCGGCAGCCGCCAAAACGGTTACGCCATGAAGGAAGTTTCGAAGATACGGACTCAGGGCATTCCGGCTTTCGATTAATGGGATTTCAAACAAAAGGGAATTTTCCATATTATACGAACGTGCCATTTATCAGGTGATCAGGGAGGAAGTAAAGGCCTATCATGTAGGATATGGTCGATTTTATAAGATGGAGTCATCGGAAATAATGTTGATATTCTGATTGCGCGGGAAGGATTAAGGGATAAATAATTCTTGAATCTCGCTATCGAATGCAAAAAAGGAGCCTTCGAGGATTTCCAATGGTAAAACCCAATGAATCGTATATCAAAAAACTCATAGAGACAGTAAATACCAGTCCCTATCCGCGCCATCTTCGAATGAAACTGGTCTCCGTCTCTTTGGATCAGGCGACGGTTAGGCTGGAGACCGGGCAATGCCATTTGCAGCCATTTGGAATTGTTCATGGCGGCGTGATGGCCACGCTGATCGACACCGCAACGTTTTGGTCCGTGTTTTTAAGACTGCCGGAAGACGCCGGCTTGGTGAACATCGATCTCAAGCTCAACTATCTGAAATCAATCGCCTCGGGAGTAATGACCGCAGAGGGGCGCTGTATCAGGGCCGGCCGGTCCATCAATTATGCCGAAGCCAGTATCAAAGACAGCCAAGGAAACCTCATCGCCCATGGCACTTCAACTCTCATGGTATTACCGGGAAAGGGAATACGCTTGGAAGCCAAAAAGTTTCTGGATTGATGGTCTTGATATCAAATCTCATTAGAGGAAACGCTTTTCAACATCGATGGATGTGAAAAAGAGGTCTCTTATGATCACAAAATTACCGAAAGGTCTAACCGTCAGAAACAGTTGTCCGGCGGATCATCAAAAAATCATCGTGGTGATGAAGGACTGGTGGGGGGGAAGAGATCTGACGCCGATGCTGCCGAAGCTGTTTCTTGACCATTTTTGCGATACGTCTTTCATCATCGAAAAAGAAGAAGATCTCATCGCTTTTTTGATCGGTTTTCTCTCACCGTCGAGACCCCGTGAAGGTTATATTCACTTTGTTGGGGTTCATCCGAATTATCGGGGTATCGGGCTTGGAGAATTTTTGTATCATCGTTTTTTTAACAGCTGCAAAAAAAATCACCGGGACACCATACGGGCCTGTACGTCACCCGTGAACAAAGGGTCTATTGCGTTTCATACAAAAGTCGGGTTCAGCATTTCTAAAGGAAACGGTGATATTGACGGCATTCCGGTGTCGCTGGGTTACAATGGTCCGGGTGATCCCAAGGTATTGTTCGAAATAAACATTTAGCCTGCATCCGGAACGACAAATTTCTGCAAGGGCAATTCACCGGTTGATTTAAACGGGATCGTCGAGGGTATGGCGCCTTTCCCGAGACGGATACGGCCTGTGAGTGTATATTGAAGTTTTTCGGTTTTGGCCAACCCCCGCAGCACCCTTATGACGTCCAGAGCCGATGAATAAAGCGTCATCGGAACAACACCCGTTTCATAGGAAGGAATATCGATTTTAACATTGGTTACGCCGGTGGCCAATCGTTTGCCGTTGAGTTCCAGATCGCAATTGATTCCCTTGATTTCCAGCGGGATATCATTAGTGTTAAAGACACGCATTTCGATTTTGAAAACCGACTCAAAGATCTTTATTTCCTGAACGCTAAAATTTGACAGGGTTATTCGCGGCACCTCCAGGCGTCGGCCCAATCCCGCGCAATCGGACAATATTAAAAGGGTGAGGATTAATCCGCTGAATAGACTGATGTATTGCCGCAATGGCATTAAGTTTTTATCCGCTTTTTTCATGTTTTTGGATATCCGTTCTGCGTTGTCGGTTTTTAAGCTTCATCAACCATGGTGACACAGCCGATTTCGAATACTTTCACTATAGAAGAACAGCGACAACGTGTCAATGGACTGAGCGTTAAAAAGGGGGCTGCCTGCCTGCAAATTTAGCCAGGGCTTTTCCTATTTGTGTTTCGGTGAAGGGCTTGTGAATGATGTCATTGATTCCCGCGGAATAAGCCGCTTTATAGGCGTGTGTTTCGTTCTGGGTGGTGACCAGGATGATGGGCAGTTCATTGTTGCTATACCATCGCCGGACCCCTTTAGTGAAATCGATACCGGTAATATCGGGCATAATCAAGTCGGTGAGAAGTACGTCGGGTTTTTCTTTTTGGACCCATTCAAGCGCCTTGGCGGGAAATTCAAACAGACGGGATTCGCATCCCAAATTGTAAAGCACGGTTCTGTAGATGTTCAAAATCATCTTGGAGTTGTCCACGGCAAACACTTTCAGTGCCGCTTTTTCTTTAGCCGCTTTTTTGGGCATAACCTTTCCAGCCAGATCCTTGTGACCTGCTTTTTCAAGGATTCTTGCAAAATAATATCGGATATCGGAGTGGGCTTTGTCGACCATATAATCGATGGCCGGCCCTTTAAAATAATCTTCTTCCAAAAGATCTAAAAAAATGGTGTCGCATTGGGAATCGATGATGGCCGCTATAATTTTCAATGCTTCCGGATTGTCGGAGCGGATAAGATTCCGGATGCCGCCGGCAAGGGCGGCGTTATAATGTCGGTCAATGGCTTTGGCTGCTGCATTTCGCACATGGTCTACGGGGTCATCCAAACCGGCGGCCAACGTGTACACCCCCTTGTCCAGCGGTAATCTGCCCAGGGTTTCGTAAACCGCAAATCGGATATTCGGATTTTCAGGCTGATGGTGTATCAGCTTTCTGATGGCCGGGATCGCCTGGCGGTCTCCGATGTCGCCCAGCACATTCAAAGAATGAATCACCAGATCAGGATTGTCGAGAACCAAATTCTTGATCAGAATGCGAACGCCCATTGTGCCGATGCTGCCGAGCTTTTTCTTGACAGCGGTGCGTAATTGGGGGTGTTGCGAGTCTAACATTTGGTTGAGCATCTCCAGAACTTCCGGGACCTGGGTTTTGGCAACAATGTCGATGATCATATGGTCCAGTGCGGCGTCTTTGCCAAGTCTGCCGGCCAGTTTCTGGATGGCAGAGGGTGTCGCGATCACGCCCAGGGTATATATCGCGGCGACAACAATCTTTCTGTTGTTTGAATAAAGATACTCGCTGACAAGGTTTACCGCGGAAGGATCTCCGATCATTCCCAAAGCGCTAATGATCGATTCAATGATTTTGACATCCGTTTCGTCGGCCAAAATCTTCAATAGGACCGGTACCGCCTTCTTAAGGCGAATTTCTCCTGCCGCCTCCGCCAAAAACATCCTGATCGGCGTTTCATTTGTTTTCGATAGTAAATCCAAGAGAATCTGGGGGCTGTCTATGATTTTCGAAAACAGTGTCTCTTTGAGTTTTGGAAAAGATTCGGTCACCTCCGCATGTTCGGCGATGACGCCGGCTAAAAGGGGAATGGCAAAATCATCGTCTGCCCGGCTGACTTCAAACAAGGCTTGTTTTTGAGCTTTTCGACCCACGTGACCAAGGGTGGAAAGAACCAGTTTTGCCTTGATCAAGTCCTTTTTCTTGATGTCGAATCGAATCTCGTCCAACAGATCCTGTTCATTGATTTTTGCCACCCGCAATTCCTTTTTTTAAGGCCGATAAGACCCGTGCATGTCTCAGGTTAAATTCTATACGGTGCGCTATTGTTCGGATATTTTTTGGACAGCCTCCAGAACATTGCCCATGATGTCGTTGACATCTTTTTCTTGAAGGTTCAAAAATGCCATGGCCGTATCATCCATCTGGTACAATGTGCCGTCTATGCCCATCCCAAGCCCGGTCATCATTGCGATGGCATCTGCGACATGGACGATGTATGCCAATTCGCTACCGTTTGACTGGGAAGGGTAGTGATGGTACCTTATGGCAACAGTTAGCGGCTCCGGTATGTTCCAGGTTTTGCAAACTTCAGAAGCGACTTCCGTGTGGTCGAGTTCCAGGATTTTCTTTTCGGCGTCTAAAAATGTATGTTCGGAATCGGTCATGAATTTTTCAAATAATTCCCATCGTTGCTCGATATACGAATCAAGAATGAGTTTCCCGGCGTCATGGATAAGACCTGATGTGAAAGCATCATTGGATAATGCCGGTTTCGTCTTATTGGCGATAATTCTGGAACCAAATGCGACCGCCAGGGAATGCTTCCAAAGCGCCCCGGAGTCGAGCCCGTAACCCACCAATTTGTTGCCCAACAAACCGGCGGTACCTCTCATGGTGATAAGTTCTCCCAAGGTTTTATGCCCGAGAACGACAGCGGCGCGCTGGATGGAGGTGATTTTACCGCTGTATCCGTAATATGGAGAATTGGCCATCCTCAGAATCTTTGCGGCAATGGCTTGATCGGTTTCAAAAAGATTTGCAAGTTCCTTGAAGTCCGAATTCGAATTCGCCATAATCTCACGTGCCTTGAGGACGGTCTGCGGCATGGGAGGCAAATCTTTCACATGCCGAAGAATCTTTTTTTTCAAATCTTCGCCGGTTGGGTAACCATTGGATTTTTTATCAGTTCTTAGGCTGTCATTTTGAGACAGCTTACCGGTGAGATCGAGGTGAATGGTCCCCTTGCAAACCGGGCAAGGGAAAGCGATATTCTTGCCCATTGGGAGACGTTCATCGGGAATGTCAAATCTTTTTGTACAGTTCGAACAGGTTACCAGCATACCATGCCCCTCTCTGGCAATTATGATGCCTAGTTACGATAAAGCCAAAGCTGTCAATGAATAAATCCGATGTGTCGCGGGAAAACAATGCAGGAAATATGCCAAGGCAGTGCGTGAAAAAATGTTAATAAAAACAGAATGCAATCAAGTTTCACGGACAAACGTTGGTACAAGAATCGGCAAGGGATACCATAAAATGTCAGATTTTTGGCATGTGCCCATGGGTTTTTGGAAACTTGCCGGCGCATTGGATTGGGAATTCGATGAGATAACATCTGCTAACGGATCCATGAATCGAAAATTGTCTTGACACCTTTAACAATTCGATCTGTATAATAACAATCCGGTTTCCCACTTGAGTATGGATATAATACCCTGACCGTTCCACCCGAAACAATATTGGAGGGGCGTTGATATGGAAATGGTTTCAGTTGAACATCACGAAGGAGTGGCTTTGGTAAAACTGAATCATGGCGTCACCAATGCGCTGAGTCCAAAAGTTGTTTATGAGCTCGAAGCGATTTTTAACAGGATTAGAGAAGATGAGGCAGTAAAGGGTCTTGTTCTGGCAAGTTCCAACGAGAAGTTCTTCTCCATCGGTTTTGATATCCCGGAACTGTTTGAAATGAACAGGGATGATTTCAGGGGATTTTATCGTTTGTTCAATCAAATGTGCATGGATCTATTTACAATGCCGAAACCCACGGTTGCGGCGATAACCGGTCACGCCATTGCCGGTGGATGCATTCTGGCGCTGTGTTGTGACTATCGGTTTATGGCCCAAGGACACAAGCTGATGGGGCTGAACGAAGTTAAGCTCGGTTTGCCAATACCCTATTTGCCGGACAGGGTGCTTCATGCTCTGGCAGGGATTCGGAGAGCGCGGGAGATGATGGAGAGCGGCGAGTTCTATCCACCGGAAAAGGCATTTGAAATGGGCATTGTGGATAAAATATTGCCCGTCGAAGATGTCGTCAAAGCAGCCCTCGAACATGCCGATACATTGGGGTCGCTTCCCAAGGTTGGTTATGGGATGATCAAACAGAATCGGGTGGAGGTGATCGCCGAGGCGGTGATGGCCCGCCAGGACCAGAAAGAGACGGCATTCATCGGGAGTTGGTATTCGGATGAAGCACGCGAACGGTTGCAAGAGGCGATGAAAAAATTCTAAACGCCGCCACCTTTTAGGTTCGCTTTTCTTGAGTTTTTCACATTACCGATATCGCCGCTCTAGATCAAGCAATGCCTGTTTTAACGGAATACCGCCGCCGAATCCGGTAAGTTTGCCGTTGCTGCCGATCACCCGGTGGCATGGAATTACGATGGGGATGGGATTTTTTGCATTGGCTTGGCCCACGGCCCGGCTTGCTTTCGGGTTTCCGATTTTTTCAGCCAGTTTGCCGTAGGAAATAGTCTCCCCGTACGGCACCCGCCGAAGAGCTGTGAGCACCTTTTCTTGAAACGGCCTGACGTTCAGACACAGATTCAGAGAAAAGGTTTGCAGTTTCCCTGAAAAATAGGCTCCAAGCTGGCTCAAGGCTTCTTGAAGGGGTTTAGGGTTTTCGCGCCAATCGGATTCCGGCAAACAAGGCTTGCCATTTTTGGGGAAGTTGATGAGATGCAGCCCTTTTTCATCCCCTGCCACCAGGAGTTTCCCGATGGGGCTATCCATATATTGATAATAGATCATTTTGTCTATTTTCCTTTTTGACAACATTTTATTTACTGTCTTCGATTATGATAAATTAACATCCAACAATCAATCGAAAAATAATAAGGTAAAAGGTAAAAATTTGCACCGTCAAACCCGTGATTCTGAAAAAAACTTCTTATTTTGTTGTATTTCCGATGGATATCTTCTAGTAAGTTTATAATGAGCCATATTGTGTTTTTGCTTGACTTGGTATTTGGTTTTGACTATTTAATACGTTTATTTTGGTCCCCAGCAGTCCCGCTGGAAGCGGGATTGGCAGAGTCCCCGCGGGAGGCGGGATTAACCATCGGAAATGCTGGAAGATAGTTAACGACATAATTTTTTAACGAATGCTTATAATCCCCAGTAGCTCAGTTGGCAGAGCAGATGGCTGTTAACCATCGGGTCCGCGGTTCGAGTCCGTGCTGGGGAGCCAA
>CAVZUV010000009.1:0-409094 GCA_963778575.1 uncultured delta proteobacterium
AATGCTGCTTTAACCATGGTCAGCACTTTTTCATCGTCAAAATGAAAAATTGAGGCCGCACCCGTGGGACATGCCACCGCGCAGGAGCCGCAGCCCGTGCAAATGGCCGGGTTGACCTCACATAGGATACGATCTTCCAAAAAGCCGATGGCCTGATAGGGGCAGACCTCCTGGCATTTTCGGCAGCCCCTGCAAAGCCGGTCATCGATATTTGATACAATGGCATTGCCGAACACTTTCTTTTTAGCCAAAAACGTTGCCGCCCGTGCCGCTGCTCCCAGCCCCTGGGCCACGGCTTCGTCCACAGGTTTCGGCGCATGGGCCAGGCCGCAGACAAACACCCCTTTGGTGGCAAAATCGATGGGCTGGAGCTTGACATGGGCTTCCACAAAAAATCCGTCGCCATTCAGCGGAACCTTGAACAGCGCGGCAACAGGGTTGTCTTGAGGGGGTACGATGGCGGTGGCCAAAACCAGAAGGTCGGGTTTGATTTCGATTTCCCGCTGAAACATGGTGGAAAAACATTGGACAGCCAACGTGTCGTTGTCTTGGGAAACCGTTAATCCTTGATCAACGTCAAAACGTATAAAGGCAACCCCTTTGGCGCGGGCCTCTTGGTAAAGCCCCTCGCGCAATCCATAGGTGCGCATATCTCTGTACAGCACAAAGACATCCATTTCAGGTTTGAGTGTTTTTAACGTGAGTGCGTTTTTTACCGAGTGCGTACAGCAGACCTTGGAGCAATAGGGTCTTTCTTTGATCCGCGAGCCCACACACTGGATAAAGACGGCTGAATGGATGTCATTCACGTCAAAATCCTTGTCGATGAATTTTCGATCCAGCTCGAGTGCGGTTAACACCCGGGGATCTTTTCCGTAAAGATACTGATCGGGTTTGAATTCCTGTGCACCGGTGGCGATGATGGCAACCCCGTGATGGATGATCTGTTCCTTTCCGCCAATGTCGATGGTCGTTTTAAAATTTCCGACAAAACCATCCACTTTTTTGACCTGACTGCTGGTCAGAATGTTAACGTTGGGATCAGATACCACGTCCTTAATCAGTCCGGTTAATTTTGCCTGAACATCTTCCCCCTGCCAGGTTTCATATAGATTCGAGGCCTGTCCGCCCAGGGCATCGCTTTTTTCAACAAGATGCGTGACATACCCCTGTTTTGCCAGATTAGAGGCAGCGGTCATTCCGGAAAGTCCGCCGCCCACAACCAGAGCAGAGGGGTTCATGTCGATTTCAGGATCATACAACGGCGTCAGCAGGCCGACTTTGGACACGGCCATGCGAACCAGATCCTTGGCCTTTTGGGTGGCGGCCTCTCTATCAGTGCTATGGACCCAGGAGCATTGGTTGCGGATATTGGCCATTTCAAACAGGTATTTATTGATCCCGGCATTGAGGACCGTTTCCTGGAATAACGGTTCATGGGTCCGGGGGGTGCATGCAGCCACGACAATCCGGTTCAAATTCTGTTCCTTGATGACCTGGGTGATCTGTTCCTGGGTGTCCTGGCTGCAACTGAAGAGATTATCTTCGACCAAGACCACGTCGGGAAGGGTTTTGGCATATTCGACAACGCCAGGAACATCCAAAAACCCGGCTATATTGGTGCCGCAATGACACACGAATACACCGATTCGCGGGGATTCCCCTTGAACATCAGTTTCTTTCGGCGTTTCTTTTGCCCGGGCCATAGTTCCCCGGGATTTGCCCAGGATTTGCTCTGCCATGGCCGCACAGGCGCTGGATTCGATGACCGACTGGGGGATGTCCTTGGGGCTTTCAAAGGTGCCGCACACAAAAATGCCGGGTTTAGAGGTCTGCACCGGATCGAAGCTGCCGGTGACGGCGTGCTGATACGCATCCAGTTCTATCCCCAGTGTTTGGGACAAACTCACTGCCTGGGCTGAAACATTAAACCCCACGGACAGGACCACCATGTCAAAGGTCTCTTGAATCCGTTGTCCGGTCTCGTCCACATAACCGATGGCAAAATTTCCGGTCTCGTCAACCGGCAGGATGTTGCTGATTTTCGATTTTACGAATCGGACGCCGGTTTCCCGGGCCCGGTTATAGTATTGTTCAAAATCTTTTCCATGGGTCCGGATGTCGATGTAAAATATCGTCGTGTCAAGGGCACCTTTTAGGTGTTCTTTGGCGATGATGGCTTCCTTGATGGCATAGGTACAGCAGACTCCCGAGCAATAGGGCTGTGATCCGGGATGAAGATCCCTGGATCCCACACACTGTATCCAGGCGATTTTTTGCGGTTCTTTGTGATCGGAAGGTCTTACCAGGTGGCCGCTATAGGGTCCGGTGGCGGCGAGAATACGTTCAAATTCCAAACTGGTGACGATATCGGGAGATGCCTGATATCCATAGACATCGTGAGCAACGGGGTCATACACACTGCACCCCGGAGCGATGAGCACTGCTCCGACGTTCAGCGTGATTTCTTTTTTTCGATCCTCAAAATTGACGGCGCCTGTGGGGCAGAATTTTTCGCAGGCCTTGCACTTTCCTTTTTTAAGAAAAATGCAATTGTCATCAATGGCGTATTTTAAGGGGACGGCCTGGGCATACTTGACATAGGCCGATTTCCGTTTGGCCAGTCCGGCGTCGTATTCGTTTGGGACTTTTTTGGGGCACTTCTCAGCGCAAAGGCCGCAGGCGATACACTTATCCACATCTACATAACGCGGGTGCTGAACCACCTTAATTTCAAAATCACCTGCTGTTCCGGAGACACTTTCCACTTCCGACAATGTCAGAAGCTCGATGTTGAGATGCCGGCCGACCTCGACCAGTTTGGGCGAGATGATTCACATGGCACAGTCGTTGGTGGGAAAGGTCTTATCCAGCTGGGCCATGATACCCCCGATGGAGGACGATCTTTCCACAAGATAGACAAAAAAGCCCGAGTCGGCAAGATCGAGAGCCGCCTGCATTCCGGAGATGCCACCGCCGACTACCATTACAGAGCCGCTTATCTGAGACATTTTTCCTGTCCCTATTTAATAGAAATAAACATGATTAAAACCTAAGCTGAGCGTTTCAAATTTTTGAAATGGTTTATTTAATCGTATTTTTAATGAACACTAAGTATAAAGGATGATTTTCATTTTTTTGTCAAGGAGATAATCCGGGAGGTTTCAAAAAAACAAATTGATTTCAATGAGTTTCGAAGACAAGTGACGGCAAGGTTTTAATTTGCTAATGCGGATTTATTCTTCCGGCTCACAAATGGTGAAAAGCCACCATCTATCGTTCTTGTGAGCACCGCGAGTATGCCTGTCGAAATAGATTTTCATCGTACTGTTGGCGGTCGTGGCGACCTCGAACCAGTGCTTGCGAACATACATCTCAGGACTTCCGTGGCGACATTTTCCGGTTTCACGCCAGGTGCGCAGTACGGCCGCGATTTTAATGGTTCGACCTTGCCACATGAACTTGCTCGGGAGTCCCGGTTCTCCGGCTGCCATGCGTGAGGTGTCACTTGTGGCAACCACAGGTCTGATGACTTCACTGACGAATCGCTCCGGCATGATCAATTTTTCCGGCCTTCCTTATCGCGCTCCGTAAACACCTCTTTTGCGGCGAAGATGCCGTTAAGCGCGGCAGGGAATCCTGCATACACCGCCATTTGAATCATAATTTCCACTATTTCTTGTCTTGTGCAGCCGACATTGAGTGCGCCGTGAATATGAACTTTGAGTTGCGGTTGTGCGTTGCCCAGCGCGGCCAGTGCCGCTACTGTCGCTATTTCGCGTTCCTTGAGTGAAAGTACACCCCGTGAATAAACGTCGCCGAAAGGAAACTCGATAGTATATTCAGCCAGATCGGGGGCAATATCCTTCAGCGCCTCAATGACCCGTTCACCGGCACGGCCGTCAATTTCTTTGAGTTTCTCCCAACCGCGTTTGTAACGATCTGATTTCATTTCTACTCCTAATAATTTTAATTTAACCTCTGACCAATGATCTCCAACTCCGACCTCTGAATCCAGAAGGGGCATACCGGAAATAGGGGTTGCAACACTCACGTGCATTTCCGGATTGACCAAATTGTTGGTACCGATCATTAGGGAAACGTCTGTTGTTTTAAATTCTGGATTTCTTCTACAGAATGCCAACAAACAGTGGAAATATCAAGAGTCAATCCATAAGGTTTCACAAAAATCCATTGATCTCATTGATCTTCGATGGTAAACGAGCAATGATCGTTAAAAGTGCCTAAAATTTGAAGTGAGCTAAAGTGAGCTAAAATTAAGGTATTCTGTCAGTTTTATATGAATAGATGGAGCGAAGCGACTCCTTAAATTTAGGCACTTGTAACTTTAGTTCATTTTAGGCTCTTAATGCACTTCGATATGAATCTTGTTGTGGTAGTGTGCCCCAATATTTGGAATTTATAAAATATCTAACAGGTTCAATTCATGAGACTTTTTGACAGTCATTGTCATTTGGACGACAGGGCCTTTGACAAAGATTTGAATAATGTCATTCATCGTATGCATGACGCCGGCGTTGTATCGGCCATGACCATTGGAACAACTTTTGAACGCTGCGCCAAGGGGGTCGCCATAGCGGAATCCATACCAGGCGTGTATGCTTCTGTGGGCATTCATCCTCACGACGCAAAGAGTTGCGATGAAGATGTCCTGAAGACGCTTAGGGGCCTCGCCCGAAGTCCCAGTGTTTGTGCGTGGGGAGAAATCGGTCTTGACTTTAATCGAATGTTTTCTCCCAGAAGCGTTCAGGAAAGGTGGCTTATCCGGCAGCTTGAAATTTCCGATGAGCTGAATCTTCCGGTCATATTCCATGAACGGGACAGTAACGGCCGTATGATCGACATTTTAAAAACACATTTTACAACCGGCCGAAATGGAGTTGTGCACTGTTTCAGCGGCAGTGAGGATGAGCTGAAACAGTATCTTGACTTGGGCCTTTTTATCGGAATTACCGGCATTGTGACCATCAAGGGACGTGGTGAGGACTTGAGAAAGATAGTGCCTTCGATTCCGGTTGATCGAATTTTGATTGAAACCGACGCTCCCTACTTGACCCCGACACCCGAAAGAAACCACACTCAAAGAAACGAACCGGCCTTTGTCCGGTCGGTCCTCTTGACGCTTGCAAAAGTGAGACAGGAAGATTCAGCGTTCTTGGCTGAAACCCTATGGAACAATACCTGCCGGTTGTATGGTGTTGATAGTGAATAATTAACGCGTTACTTAAATTGTCATTCCGTTTAAATACAATAAATTCTATATATAAAGCTATATAATTCAAGGTTTACACGCTTAATTTTTATGTCAATTGGAGATGACTCAAATGGCCGACAAACCGACCTATGAAGAATTGGAAGAAAGCGTTAAACAGTTAGAAAAAGAGGTGCTTTCCTTCAAACAAATTGAGGCGTCGTTGAGAGAAAGCGAGGCCACTTTAAAAAGCATCTTTCGTGCAGCCCCAACAGGTATCGGCATGGTATGCGATAGAGTGATTCAGCAAGCCAATGAACGGTTATGCAAAATAACCGGTTATACCAGAGAAGAATTATTGGGGAAAAGCGCAAGAATATTATATGGTACCGACGAAGATTTCGAATATGTCGGGCGGGAGAAATACGCACAAATTAGCGAACGAAATACCGGGACCGTGGAAACGCGCTGGCAGCGTAAAGACGGTACCATGATTGATGTACTTCTAAGTTCGACGCCGATCGATTCAAACGATTTGTCAATGGGTGTCACCTTTACGGCACTCGATATAACAAGCCGCAAGCAGGTTGAAAAAGACCTGCGGGAGAGTGAAGCGCAATACAGAAGTCTTTTTAAGAACAACCACTCGGTCATGCTCCTGATCGATCCTGAGACCGCAAATATCGTAGATGCCAATCCGGCAGCCGTCTCCTTTTATGGCTGGAGTTATGAAGAGCTGACCCGCAAAAAGATTACCGATATCAATAGGCTGACAAAAGAACAGGTGTTTGACGTAATGGAAAAAGTCAAGATGGAACAGCGAAAGCACTTGTATTTTCGCCACGTTTTGGATAGCGGGGAAATACGAGATGTGGAGGTATACAGCGGTCCTATCAAGGTGCATGGCCGAGAACTTTTATATTCGATTGTTCATGATATTACCGCACGCAAGAAGGCCGAAGAGGAAAAGGCTGCACTTGAAGCCCAACTTTTTCATGCCCAGAAGATGGAGTCCATCGGCACACTTTCCGGAGGCATCGCACATGATTTCAACAACCTTCTTGGCATCATTTTAGGCAATGCGGAATTGGCGATGGATGATTTGCCGGAATGGCATCCGGCAAAGTCTAATTTTAACGAGATACGAACCGCCAGTTTGCGTGCCAGGGATGTTGTAAAACAGCTCTTGAGTTTTAGCAGAAAGTCGGATCCAAAGCAAAGACCTGCAAAGCTTGTTCAGATCGTCGAAGATGCATTAAAATTTTTACGGTCTTCTACTCCGACGAGTATTGAGATTCATCAGCACATACCCAATGACACAGACGATACCATTCTTGCAGACAGCACCCAGATCAATCAGGTGTTGATCAACCTGTTCACCAATGCGGCTCATGCCATGGAAGATACCGGCGGGGTGATAACCATCGGAATTGAGAATATTGATCTGGATCAAAGCTCAGCGACGGTTTATCCTGATTTGCCCCCAGGCAGTTATGTTAAATTGACGGTGAGGGACACCGGGACCGGGATTGACCATGAGATTAAAGACAGAATTTTTGATCCGTATTTTACCACCAAGGAGGTAGGGAAAGGCACGGGCATCGGATTGTCGGTGGTACATGGTATTGTCAAAAGTCACAACGGAGCCATTTCCGTTGATAGTAAATTTGGAGAAGGGACCACCTTTAGTATCCTTTTTCCAATGGCTGAAGAAGAAGCAGTTACAGAAACGGAACCTGCTGATAAATTTCCCACAGGAAATGAAAGAATATTAATCGTTGATGACGAGGAATCCATGGTTAATATTGGACGGGGGAGACTGGAGCGATTGGGGTATCAGGTGGAAGTCAGAACAAACCCCATTGACGCATTGGAATTATTCCGGGCCGATCCCGATGAATTTGACCTGGTGATTACCGACATGACCATGCCCCACATCACCGGTGACAAACTGGTGAAAGAGATTTTAAAAATTCGTCCGGATATACCGACGATTCTGTGCACCGGTTTTAGTGAAAGGATCGATGAAGAAAAGGCAAAAGAGATCGGTATTCGAGGGTATATTGAAAAACCTTTTGACCGGGGAACCCTTTCCAGGATGGTTCGAAATGTTCTGGATCATTCATGATGAAAACGAGCTGAGATTCAGAACTTTGGCATAAACCGATTGTAATGCTCCGGGGATGACCCGAGGATCATTATTTGAAAATTTTCTTTAATGCCGGCAAATCAAATTCCAGATTTGTTTTACCGGATGTGTTGACTTCAATCATCAAGTCAGGGTTGAGCAGTGCCAAGCGTATTACATTGATGTTTCCCTTTGTTGGGTCGAAGCTGAAAGCGAAGACCAATGGAATCGATTTGTTTCAGAGGACTAAGCCACTATTTTTTTAAAATATTTCATGACACCGATTTATGATGTAAATCCATGGAGGAATAGATGAAAAAAGCATTTATTTTGGTTCTAACGGCATGTTTTTGTCTTTTGGCGAATTCCGGGTTTGCCGGGTCTCCTACTGATTCGAATCGCAACCTGATTCTTACCGAAGGTACCGCCGAGGTCATGGGTCAGAACGATTCAGCAACAATTTTCATCGCCATTGTGACAGACGGACGAAAATTGGAACAGGCCGGTTCGGAAAATGCGGACAAAACCAAAGCCGTTATAACCGCCATCAATGGGTTGAACATTAAACATCTTAAACTAGAGACATCCAATTATCGTGTGACGCCCCAAAGGGATTATAAAGCCCGGCCACCCAAGATAACAGGTTATGAAGTCAGCAATGCCATCGTGGTGACCCTGGAAGGATTTGAGACTCAGCCTTTAGCCAAACATGTTTCCCGGATTCTTGGAAAAGCCCTTGAAAGCGGTTCCAATGCCATTCAACGTATTCAGTTTTATCTCAAAGATAAATCGGCATTAGAAAAAAAAGCGTTAAAATTGGCAACGCAGGAAGCAATGGAACGAGCAAAAACATTGGCCCAAGCCGCAGGAGTGACGCTAAAAGGCCTTGTTTCGCTCAGCACACAGCCGATGTATTCGCCGCCTCAGACTCATATGCTGCGAGCAGCCGAGATGAAAGCAGACGCCGGGGCGATGGCGCCGCCCATGGAGATCGGGGAGAGTCGTATTCAGGTTCAGGTCAGCATCGCCTATGAAATAGCACCCTAAAGAGACCTTTGAAAATCCTCCCTTTATCCACGAGTCTTGTCCGCCTTTGGCGTGATTACACGGTTTGAAAAAAAACATTATCCATGGAGCGACTTGAAAAAAAATAAATACCCCGACCCATCAATTACTATAACTAATCGGAAGATGTCTATATTTTTGTCAACTCATAGCTTCGGCTTCCGAGTCCGAGTTTTTCGGCATAGTCCAGTTGAAGGGTCCAGTCGACATTCGGGTAAACCCCTCTGAATTTATCCCCGCCTTTTTCAGTATTGACATCAAGGCATGATCCCGGCAGAGCTTCTTCCTGGTTCACAAGATCCACTGACGCCTGATCAATGGCCACCGCGTCATTGGAAGCAACGATGCCGATATCTCTGACGATGGGGGCATCATTGTGGCCGTAACAGTCGCATGCCGGGGATACATGGGTGATAAAATTTACACACAACAATTTATCTGTTTTATTTTTTAAAACACCCATGGTGTATTCCACCATGTTTTCCAGAAAGATCGGTATGGCCTGATTCCACTGAATTTCAATGGCGCTGTTGGGACAGATAAGGATACATTCTCCGCATCCGATACATTTTTTGGCGTTCAGCACCGCCTTTTCGTCTTCCAGTGAAAGGGCATTCTGGGAACAGTGGGGAAGACAGTCCCCACAACCCACACATTTTTTCCTGACGACTTTGGGTGCAACGGTGGAGTGTTGCGCCAGCTTTCCTTTTCGTGAAGCGCATCCCATTCCCAAGTTTTTAATGGCACCTCCAAAACCCGAAAGTTCATGCCCTTTAAAATGTGCCACCGATATCAGGGTATCGGCTTCAACAATATCAGATCCGATGTACACTTTTTTAAAATTTTTTTGGTTGATGGTAACGGCGGTTTCGCTTTTTCCCCTTAATCCATCGGCAATGATAATGGGGGCATTCACCACTGAATAGGCAAAACCGTTTTGAATGGCCGTGGACAGATGATGAGGTGAATCGCTTCGGGTCCCGGCATACACGGTATTGGCATCGGTCAGAAACGGATAACCGCCGATACTTTTAATGGACTCCACAATCTTTCGAATAAAGACCGGCCGAATAAAGGCGGTATTCCCTTTTTCTCCAAAATGAAGCTTCACTGCTACAAGCTCCCTTTCTTTAACGGTTTCGGAGAGGCCTGCCGTATCAAGAAGTCTTGCCAGCTTGTTTACGAGATTTTCTTTGGCCGACGCCCTTAAATCGATAAAATAGACGTTGCTTTTCATGGAATCCTCCCTGTAGGATGTTCTTTCAAGTTTTTAGAGTAAGTTAAAACTACCGATAGACCCTACCAAAGTCAAGATGTTTGGCTTGACAATAAATTGCAATGCGTCATATCCGGAGATTCGTATGAAGACCGCCGCCCAAAGCAAGTGGCGCCCTATGTCCTATGGAACTTTACTGTTTATCTGCTGCGGTGTTGCTTTTGCCGGTTATCTGGGTTCAAATATGCGCCTTCCCGTGGTCCCGCTTTATGCAAAATCTATCGGGGCAGATACCGTTCAAATCGGCATCATCAACGCTGCTTTTTTACTTATGGCCGGAATATTGTCTTTGCCATTAGGCATCCTCTCCGACCGCTTTGGACGAAAACTGTTTGCGTCTCTTGGTCTGGTCGTGCTGACAGCCACTTCATTTTTGCTCTATTTCAGCAGGACCCCGATGCAACTCTTTTGGATCTATCTTTTTTTCGGTGCCGGAGTGGCGGCATTCGGTCCCACGATGATGGCATTTGTAGCTGATTTTTCCCCCACCACTCATTTAGGACGCTCATATGGTTGGTATACGACAGCCCTTTACACCTCAATGAGTTTGGGTCCCGCCATCGGCGGATTCCTTGCCGAAGAAAGAGGGTTTCTTCAGGTGTTTTTCATTTCCGGCATCATTATTTTCTTAACCTTTTGGGTGGTCGTCTTTTTCTTGCCGCCGACCCATCTTATTATTGCTGAAAGACCAAAAAAAGAGAAAACATCGGTCATTATGAAGGGACTTTTGAAAAATCGTCCTCTTTTGAGTTGCTGGCTTGTGACCCTTGGAGGGTGTTTCGCTCTGGGAATGTTCATTACGTTTCTTCCCCTTCACGCTCAAAATCAAAACCTGACCATATGGCAAATCGGTCTTGTTTTTGCGGTTCAGGGAATTTGTAATGCAATATCTCGAATTCCTTTTGGTCACATGAGCGATAAAGTAAAGAATCGAAGCACTCTTGTGGTTATAGGACTTATTGGATTTGCCGCTTCTATGGCGGGTTTTGGAATATCCACGCGGGTGATTCATTTTGTAGTATTTGCCGTTGCATTCGGAATCAGTATGGGATTGGCATTTACTTCCATCGGCGCCCTTATTGCGGAAGTCGTTCCTGTTGAATCCCGAGGACTTGCCATGGGCGGATATAATACATGCATCTATTTTGGAATGATGATAAGTTCGGCGTCCATGGGGCCGATTATTCGGAAAATCGGCTTTGAAAGCGGGTTCTTGATCACTGCGTTGATCAACTTGCTGCTGGTGGGAATTTTTTATTTACTTATGAAAGAGTATTCCGACAAATGATAATATGGGACGGATCAAATGGTTTTGGAGCAAAGATTAGATATCCTAAACAAAATTTACGGGCTTTATAACGATGTTGCAAAAAATCCGGATGTGGCCTGCAAAAAATATTGTTCAGCCTGCTGCACACCCAATGTGACCATGACAACTCTCGAGGGATATCTTATCGCAGAGCACATGATCTCAAATGGTCAGTCGGATGTATTTGAAAATATTCAAGCAAAGACATCTAAACATCGCTTTAAGCCCCAAATCACCACCAATAGGCTAGCAGATCTTTGCATGAAAGGGGACGATCCGCCGGAGGAGAATAAGACATATTCAAAAGAAAGTTGCCCGGTGTTAAAAGATAACCTGTGTCCGATTTATGAGGTTCGGCCGTTTGGGTGCAGGTGTTTTATTTCAACGCACGATTGCAGTAAAGCAGGATATGCCGAAGTCGATCCCTTTGGTATGACAGTAAGTACGCTATTTATGCAGTTCGTAGAACATATCGATTTTATGGGTTTTTCGGGTAATTTTGCAGATATTATGTTGTTGATGGCATCAAAAGAAAATCGTGACCATTACAAGATGAACATTTTAGCCCATCCGGGTGCTGGTTTTGTTTCTAATTTCAAGATTAAGGTATTGATGGTGCCGCCTGAACACCGGATGAAGGTCAAGCCGTTGTTGGATGCACTTTTAAGCATAAAAGAATCGTAAAAAAATCTGTGTCCAAATACCTTTTTGCAGACCGTTTCGGCCAGAGAAAGCTCATCGATAAATATCTCGATCAGGCCTCCGGTGGCGAAGAAGGGCCGTTTTCATTATGAAAAATCAGGTTAATAAAAATTTTTTACACAAGACGCAGCGCAGGATGGTTATTGAAATGATTGATCCCGGCTTTATGCTTGCTGAAAAGCTCGGCAAACATCCAATGACAAAAGGCTGCAACTGTATCAATTGTGTAAATAAACGAAAACGAATTTTGAGACCATTCGAAATGAACTGGAAGTTTAAGCTTTAACCCTAAATCAAACACATCAAACACTCTTCCTATTTTGTTTACGATCATTTAGGGTATTACCATTGAGTGGCAGAGGTGCCTTGGCCCTTTCCAAAAGACTTCGACATTTCGCAACCCACAGCCGGCAAACGGCAAAATGGGCAAAAAAAGGCGTTTTTAAAATTTGAGAATTCTCAATGGTTCGTTTGCCGGAATTTGCTCGATACTATTCTCTTATCAGTGGTTTGGCTGTGGCTGTGATCTGTAGATGATATTTCAGGAGTCGTAGTGATAATTTGAACCCAATGCTCACGATTTTTAGGATCACCCTCATTCATCAATGAGGAAGACTCAAAAAAAACCGGCAAACCGGTTAAAACTCAGACTACTATATATTGATCTCTCCTGCCTCAATCCAGTCTAAAAAATAAGGAAAGCCATATCCGAACCGGGTTCATCATAAAGGAGCAAAACATGTTTGACAAAAGATTGTGTGTAACAAGCGAGGCGCGAGGCCGCGGTGTGCGGTTCGTGACAATCCTCATCGTCGCGGCATTATACTTAATCTTGGGAGCCGGCGTACTCTGGGCAGGACCTCCCTTTGCCACGGACGATCCTGAAACTCCGGCATACCGGCACGGTGAGTTTTATATCGCATCACAATACGCCAAAGACGATGAGGGAAAGTCGGCTACGGCGCCGCATTTTGAATTTAACTATGCGGTACTGCCGGATGTGATGCTGCACACGATCGTGCCTCTGGCCTGGGACAAGCCCAACGACGAGTCCAGCAACTATGGCCTTGGGGACGTAGAATTGGGGGTCAAGTATCGGTTCATCCATGAAAGCGACACAATACCTCAAGTCGGTGCCTTCCCGATTTTGACGCTTCCCACCGGCGACGAGGACCGCGGCCTGGGTGAAGGTCGAGCCAAGTTGTTCCTCCCTTTATGGTTTCAAAAAAGTTGGGGACCATGGAGTTCGTATGCCGGCGGGGGGTACTGGATAAATCCCGGCGACAACTGCAAGAATTACTGGTTCACCGGCTGGCAGGTTCAACGTGAACTCTCTGAATTTCTGGCAGTGGGTGCTGAAATATTTTACGTTACCGCAGATACCGAAGATGGCGGTGACAGCTCGGGATTCAATGTCGGCGCCATCGTTAATCTGACCGAAAAGCATCACCTGTTATTTTCAATCGGCGAGGACATCCATGGCCCCAATGATCTGGCAATGTATGTCGGTTATCAGTTGACGTTTGGTCCATAAATAGCACTTCCATACCTGCTTCGCTCCAATCTTCATACGGAACGTTCGTGCAGAGCACGCACAAATCATCCACAATGACCTGCAGATATTTGCAATAAGATAAAAATATCATTCGCATTAAAAACCTTGAATATGTCTGACTGAGTAAACTAAGTTTTTCTTTGTGCCGTAACGGGTTTGCTAATGTTGGAAACATTGACCTGGCTATGAAGGGATTGCAACATATCGTGTTGACTTGGAACCCGCGTTTTGGTATCGCAACAGGGATCAACACTTTAATCAAAGGAAACTAAACATCATGGAAAGAACATTGTCTATTATCAAACCCGATGGTGTTGCACAGGGGATCATCGGTGAAGTGATTCAACGGCTGGAAAGCAACAAACTCAACATAGTGGCCATGAAAATGTTGAAAATGAACAAAATTCAGGCTGAAGGTTTTTATGCGGTACACGAAGAGCGGCCGTTTTTTGACAGCCTGACATATTTCATGTCATCCGGACCGGTTGTCGTCATGGTCCTTGAAGGTGAAAACGCCATCGCCAAATACCGTGAAATAATGGGCGCCACGGATTACAGGGAAGCGGCTGAAGGTACCATTCGGAAAGACTTTGCTACAGACATTGAGAAAAATGTCGTTCACGGTTCGGATTCCCCTGAAACCGCTGTCGTTGAAATCGGTTATTTTTTCAATAGTTTTGAACTTATCCACTGATGTCCGACAGGGTCAATCTTGATAACATCAGTATTGTGCTTTTGCAGCCCCGGTATTCTGAAAATATCGGGGCTGCTGCTCGCGCCATGCGCAATATGGGCATCCGGTCGCTTGTGATCGTTGATCCTCAAAACTTTGACCTGTCTAAAGCGCTCAAGCTGGCCACCCATTCTGCTTCGGATATTATCGAAAAAAGCAAATACTATCAGGATTTGAAAGAAGCACTCTCCCCGTTTAATTATGTTGTGGGAACAACGGCGCGGCTTGGGGGGCAACGACAGGTTGTGCTTGCACCTTTGACACTTGCTCGAAAATTAATTCCAATTTCTGCAAAGAATCGCATTGCCATACTCTTTGGCCCCGAGGACAAAGGACTTTCCAATGAGGACATCCGGTTCTGCCACGCCCTTGTCAATATCCCCACAGCTGAATTTTCTTCTTTGAACCTGGCCCAGTCGGTCATGATTCTGTGTTATGAGATCTTTATCGCCGGTGGTGAGGCGAATGAAGAATTTACGCCTCGAATGGCCAGCAGATATGAGCTTGACGGGATGTATGATCAACTTAAAGATATCCTGGTTAGAATCAGCTATATTAATTCTGAAAATCCGGATTACTGGTTGAATCATTTTCGCAGTTTTTTTACCCGTCTGCAACTCAGAGCAAAAGAGGTCAATATTATCCGGGGACTGTGCCGACAGGTGGACTGGTATGGAAAAAAGTGCTATGAGGACGGAAAAAAAGAAAGGGTAGACAACCAATGAAACTCGTTCGATTTGGTGATAAAGGAAAAGAAAAACCAGGCCTTTGGAAAGATGGCAACATCGTTGATTTAAAAAAGATATTTCCTGATATTCCGGATATCGGGGAAGTGTTTTTTAGGGAAAACTGGCTTGAAAAGATCTCTGAAATTAACGATCCCGGCCAGACCCTGAAAGATCGAATCGGTTGCCCGATCCATGCGCCTTCTAAAATCATTTGTCTTGGGAAAAATTATGCCGAGCATGCCAAAGAAGGCGGATTTGAAAATCCGGAAAAGCCGCTGATCTTCTGCAAAACACCCAATACTTTGAACGGCCCTTTTGATCCCATCATTCTTCCTAAAAGCAGCGGAAAGATCGACTGGGAGGTGGAGCTGGCCATCATTATCGCAAAGCAAGGAAAACGAATACGTAAAACAGAAGCATGGGAATATATCGCAGGTTTTACCATAATGAATGATGTTTCCGGGCGAGAAGCCCAGTTTTCGGATTCCCAGTGGTTCAGGGGAAAATCCTTTGACGGCTTTGCACCGATCGGCCCTTTTATCGTTACACCGGATGAGATCGGGGATGTGAACAATTTAAGACTCACCGCCAAGGTCGATGGTGAAATCATGCAGGATGGAAATACACGGGATATGATTTTCGATGTTTGTACCATCATAGAAGATATCAGCGAGGATATCACCCTTATTCCCGGTGACATCATTTCCACCGGAACACCGGCCGGGGTGGGAATATTCAGGGATCCCCCGGTAGTCTTGAAGCCGGGCAACGTGGTTGAGTGCTATATCGAAAATATCGGTACCATTGTCAACAACGTAATCATGGAATACGGCGACTCCTGAGAATATGGATTTAAGGTTCTTTTTCCGATTCATTGAGGAGAAGGGTTCAAGGATTCAGGGATTCAAGGGTTCGAGTGTTTGTTTTCTAATTATTTTTCAGTATTTCACTTGGCCCCTTGACCCCTGGAATCCTTTGCGGGTCACTAATCTATTGGAGATGATCTGGATTTAACTGCATGACCCTAAAACTTCCTATCAGTATTTGGCATCCGCGTACTCAACCCACCCACCGGTCATGACCAGGGCGCGGTCAAAATCGGAAATTGAAAAAGATACTTCTTGATGAAGACCATCGGCTGTAATGATAAACGCATTGTCTTCAAAATCCGTTTCAAGATGCGTTTCTTTACCGGCAAATTCTTTAAAAATATCATCAATGGTCTGACCCGGGAGTTCCACCGCCATCATTCCGCAGTTGAACATATTCTGTCTGAAAATCCTGGCAAAGTTTTCAGCAATGACCAGATGGATGTTGTTGGCTTCAAGTGCCCATGGTGCATGTTCTCTTGAAGAGCCACACCCAAAATTCGCCCGGGTGATGATGACCTGTTTTTCTTTAATATCACGCGGCGGATCGAATCCCGATAAATTGATATCCTCCAACAGATAGGGTTTCAATGCCTGCTTGGAAATTTCGGTGAGGTATTTTGCAGGAATGATTTCGTCCGTATTAATGTCAGACCGGTCAAGAAAGAGTACGTTTCCACTGAAATTTTTCATGGTTACCCCTTGTATAATTCTGAATTTGTAATGAAACCTGCAATGGCTGTGGCTGCGGCTGTTGCAGGGCTTACCAGGTGAACCATGCCGCCCTTGCCCATTCGGCCGTTAAAATTTCTGTTTGTCGTAGATGCGCAGACTTCACCTTCAGCCAGAACGCCGTTGCTCATGCCCAGGCAAGCCCCACAGGTCGGATTCGTGACACAAAATCCTGAATCCATAAATGTTTTCAGAATACCTTCTTCCATTGCCTGACGAAAAGCCTTTGGTGTTGCCGGAGATACAATGCCCCTTACCGAATCGCTGATCTTTTTTCCTTTGAGCACCTGTGCTGCAATCCTGAGGTCTTCGATTCTTCCATTGGTGCAGGATCCGATATAGACCTGGTCGACCTTGGCGGATGCCATCTCTTTTACAGGCTTGACCTGATCGGGTTTATAACCAAATGTCACCATGGGTTCTAGCGGGCTGACATCATGTTCAATGACCTGGTCATATCGGGCGTCAGGATCTGATTGAAAATTGTTAAACGCTGCCAAAGCGGATTCTTTATCGGCATGGTCGTCCTGGATGAACTTCCAGAGATATTCGACGGTGGTCATATCTGGATTGCATATACCCGAGGTGGCGCCGGCTTCAACCGCCATATTACACAGCGTCATCCTCGATTCCATACTCATGGCATCCACCACCGGGCCGGTGAATTCCAATATTTTATTGGTGGCGCCGTTAACCCCCATCCGCTGGATGATAAAAAGAATCACGTCTTTGACAAAGACGCCGTCGGCCAACCGGCCGGTAATGTCAATTTTTATGGTTGACGGAGAACGGAAGGCACAGACGCCCTTGAGAATTCCCACTTCGAGATCCGTTGTTCCCACACCGGCGGCAAATGCACCGAAGGCACCATGGGTACAGGTATGAGAATCCCCCATGATCACCGTGTAACCGGGGCGTACAAAACCCTTTTCCGGGAAAAGGGCATGGCAGATGCCATTTCTGCCGATATCGAAAAAATCCCGGATGTTGTGTCGCCTGGCCCATTCTCTCAGGATTTTACCCTGCATAGCGGTTTTCGAATCTTTTGCCGGTGAGACATGATCAATGACAACCTTGATTTTGTCGGGATCGAACACTCTGTCTTTGCCTCGGCTGACAAGATCATTGACAGCGACCGGGGTTGTGATTTCATGACAGAATACCGCGTCCAGCCGAATGACATGAATGTCTTTCTCCGGCTGATCAACCCGGTGGGCATCAAAAATTTTTTCAGCAATGGTTCTACCCATAACGCCTCCTTAACTCGAACAAGTGAAAACCAAACTGGATAACACTTTAGCCTTTTTAGCACATTAGCGCTTCATATATAATTAAATTATTGCTGAAAGAACTCGTGAATAATGGCTCGTAATGAAAGAACCTGTCCGGTTTATTGATAAAGGTCTCTGTTTTTACAGGTAAGTTCCTTCATAAAATTAAATTATCGATGGTTCTTTCAAAACGATCCCTAATCCACTCAGACAGCTTCCAGCCAAAAATTTAATCATACATGAAGCTCCTTTGAAATCGATTTGTTTTAAGGGACTAAGCTATTATTAAACTGGAAAGTGAAGGATTAATGATCGAAAATCATCAATTTTTTAGTCATTAATTGATTTTCTCAATATCATTTTTTACAACTTTAGTTCACTTCAAACCCTGGCCCAGACCGATAACCAGTACTCAATACTCAAAAAGTCGATTTTGTAATATGCCATAAGTCTGTTAAATATATGAACGTGTCGCACCAGGGCGGGCTTTAGCTCACTTTTAACTTCTAATCGGTGTCCGACTTTAAAACCGAAAGAAATGCTGACTGTGGAATCATGACCTGTCCCACCATTTTCATTCGTTTTTTCCCTTTTTTTTGCTTTTCCAATAGTTTTCGCTTTCGTGTGACGTCGCCGCCATAGCATTTTGCAGTGACATCCTTTCTAAATGCTGAAATGGTCTTTCGGGCAATGATATTCCCACCGATAGCTCCCTGAATGGCTATTTTAAACATCTGTCTCGGTATTTCATCCTGAAGTCTATCGCAGGCGCGTCTTGCGCGATCAACCGCCCGGTCTCGATGAACAAGCTGTGAAAGCGCATCAACGCGCTCTCCGTTGATCAATATATCCAGTTTGGCCAGGTTTGTCTCTCTGAAATCGATAATTTCGTAATCAAAGGATCCGTATCCCTGGGTCACCGATTTGAGCTTGTCGTAAAAATCGTAAATGACCTCTGCCAGCGGAAGTTCAAATATCATTTCCAATCGATTGCTGGTTAAATACTGATACGTTTTGTTAATTCCTCTGTGATCCAGACAAAGCTTCATAACTGCGCCCATATATCGGTCCGGAATGATGATTCCCGCACGGATAAAGGGTTCTTTTGTGCGGTCAATGGTTGTCGGATCCGGATACAATGCCGGGTTGTCGATGATCTTTGAGGACCCGTCATTCATGATCAGCTCGTATCGGACCGAAGGGGCTGTCAATATCAATGAAAGGTCGTATTCACGCTCGAGCCGCTCCTGAACAACCTCGAGATGGAGGAGCCCTAAAAAGCCGCAACGAAACCCAAATCCCAACGCCACCGAGGTATCTTTTTCATAAATCAGGGAAGAATCATTGAGTTTCAGTTTTTCAAGGCCGACAGCAAGGTCTTCATAACCGTCGGAAGCCACCGGATAAATCGAAGAAAAAACCACCGGTTTTGCTTCCTTGAAACCCGGCATCGGGGCGCAGGGATTATGTTTTAGTGTGATGGTATCCCCGCATCGGGTATCGCTGACCGTCTTAATTCCCGCAATAATATAACCGACTTCTCCTGCTGAAAGCTCTTTTGTGGGGATACGCTCGATTTGAAATATGCCGACTTCTTCCACCTTATAAACGGCGTTATTGGACATGAACATAATAACATCTTTCGGTTTTACAGTTCCCTGGAAAACCCGGATATGAACAACCGTTCCCCGGAAAGAATCATAGTGGGAATCAAAAATCAATGCCTGAAGCGGCGATTCCGGATCTCCGGATGGCGGGGGGAGGCGATTTACAATCCCTTCCAGCACCTCTTCAATCCCGATCCCTTCCTTTGCCGATGTCAGTAACGCTGTTTCAGGATCAAGTCCCAAGTCATCTTTGATCTGTTGCTTGACCCGATCAATATCGGCTGAAGGAAGATCGATTTTGTTAATTATCGGAATGATTTCAAGATCGTGTTCAAGAGCCAGGTACAGGTTCGCTAGGGTTTGGGCTTCGACACCCTGACTGGCATCGACAAGGAGCAAAGCCCCTTCGCAAGAGGCCAGTGCCCGTGACACTTCATAGGAAAAATCCACATGGCCGGGGGTGTCTATCAGATTTAAAGAGTAAAATTGATTGTTTTTGGCTGTGTACGGCAGGCAGATAGTCTGGCTTTTTATGGTGATACCCCGTTCCCGTTCAATGTC
This sequence comes from uncultured delta proteobacterium, assembly GCA_963778575.1. GTDB lineage: Bacteria > Desulfobacterota > Desulfobacteria > Desulfobacterales > UBA11574 > UBA11574. The sequence continues at coordinate 19,749 of CAVZUV010000009.1, forward strand.
CATGCTGTCCAATATCTGATCTTTAAAATCACGATCCAGGACAACATGGGTCATCTGGATCAGGCGGTCGGAAAGCGTCGATTTGCCATGATCAATATGAGCTACAATACTAAAATTTCTTATGTTTTTCATTTTGGTTATTAACCTGTCTTTCTATATTAACATCATTCAAAAGCCTGTTGACACCATCTTTTTTTCAAGTTATGTTAAAAACTTCCACAAACTTTAATATGCTCATGGGCGCTTTATAAAGGAACAGTTTTTTATCAAAATGAGATTAAACATGTCAAGCCTTACCCCAAAAGTGTCGATATATCTCTTCAAATTAGAAAAGAGAGGATGAGTTAGAGAAAAATGGGTGAAAACATTTTAATCGTTGAAGATGATGATGCCGTAAGAAGCTCCATACATGAATTCTTAACAAAGTCAAACTTCAAGATCTTCTCCGCTCCCAGTGCGGAGGAGGCGTTTGAAATCATAAAATCAGGCACTATTCAAATTGTCATAACTGATATTTTGCTTCCCGGCAAGGATGGCCTTCAACTTACATCTGAAATCAAACAAAATTACGATATCGATGTCATTGTAATGACGGGATATAGTGAGAATTATTCTTATGAAGAAGCCATCAATAAAGGTGCCAGCGATCTTGTTTTCAAACCGTTTCGTTTCGAGGAACTGTTGCTGAGATTGAAAAGAGTCTTAAAAGAAAGACGACTCACCAAAGAACGCGGCCGTATCCTCAGCAAGCTTGAAAACCTTGCAATAACAGATGGCCTCACAAAATTATACAATTTAAGACACTTTTATAATTTGCTGGAAATAGAAATTGATCGCTGTCGCCGGTATGGTCACTCTATTGCGCTTTTACTTTTAGATATTGATAACTTTAAAGTGTACAACGATACATACGGTCACCTTGAAGGCGACAAGGTTCTGGTGAGAATAGGACAGATTATCCGTTCGTGTCTTAGAACAATGGATTCCGCTTTCAGATATGGCGGTGAAGAATTTACAGTTATTCTTCCGGAAACCAGAGCACAAGAGGCCAATAATGTTGCCAACAGGATTAGAACTGCCGTGGCATCCGAAAAGTTTTTTCCGGAACCCGAAAGTGTCGTCACCGTAACCATCAGTATCGGTGTGACGGAATATCATAATAAAGAATCGCTGTCAGAATTTATAAAAAGAGCCGATCAGGCCATGTATCTTTCAAAAGAAAAAGGCCGAAACGCCATTTCATCCCTGTTTGCGGAAAGTTCTTAACCCCGGACGTCTCACCATTGTTTGATTTTATTTCCCCAAAGTCGAAATTTTAACTAGTGCCCATCCATGAATTTATAATGGACACTAACTATTTGCGTGTTTGACCTACCGCAAATGCTGCAAAAAAAATCAAAGACGCCAATGCAACAATCGTTGCGCCGGACGGCAGGTCGGCATAATAAGAGATAATGAGCCCGCCGCTGGTGGATATCAGTGCGATGAGTATTGAAAAGGCGATCATGCTATTATAACGACGAGTTATCTGTGAAGCGGCTGCCCCGGGGATCACCAGGAGTGCGGAAACAAGGATGATTCCGATTATTTTCATACTGATCACCACGGAGAAGGCAAGGATGGTTAGGAAAAAATGATCGAGAAAGGTCACCGGCATTCCACTGACAAAAGCAACTTCCCGATCATAGGCTACAAAAAGCAATTCCTTAAAAAATAATACCGTTGAAAGAAGTACCAGCCCTCCAAGCACTGCGGTGATAATCAAATCCTGCCGGGTAATAGCCAGAATGTTGCCGAAAAGATAACCAAAAAGATCCACGTTGTATTGATTCGACATACCGATAAAAATAACGCCCATAGCCATTGCTAAAGGGAAAAATATACCGATGGCGGTATCTGTGCCCAGGTGGCCCTTTTTGCTGATATACCCAATGGCATTGGATACGACCACGGCGAAACCGATGGCAGTAAGTGTTGGAGATATCCCCAAAAGCGCCCCCAGGGCTACACCGCCGAAAGCCGAGTGTGCCACACCAACGCCGATAAAAGACAAACGACGCAACACGACGAAAAATGAAACCACCGCCAGAACGAAGCTGAGCATCATTCCCGCCAAAAAGGCATTTTGCATAAATTGAAGGCTGAACATATCAATCATGATCTTGATGCCTGTGGTAACAGGTTGCACATTTATCATCATGAACAATAACTTTGAGGTCTTTTCCAAAAACCTTTTTTGTTATTTCCGGTGAAAAACAGAAATCCGGCTCGTCATGATAGTGAAGCTCAACATTCAGGCAAGCCACCCGGTCTGCATGGGAAGAAATAACACCGATATCGTGTGACACCATGATGACGGATATGCCTTGGTCATTTCTAAATTTTGCCAAAAGTTCATAGAAATCTTCCTGAGCCACGCTGTCGACACCGGTTGAAGGTTCATCAAGGACTAAAAGTTTCGGTTTGGATGCCATTGCCCGTGCGATGTTGACCCGTTGCTGCTGTCCGCCCGAAAGCACGGCAAAAGGTCTTTTTGCATGATCAGCCATGTTTATCTGTGAAAGCATATCCATGGCAATCTTTTTGCTGTTTCGGTCCGGCCTGTGGAAAAGACCGATACGACTATATAGGCCCATGAGTACCACATCGAGGACGGTAACCGGAAAGGATTGGTCTGCATGGGAAATCTGGGGAAGATATCCGACCTCCAGCCTGCTTTGTTTGTTGGGTTGACTTCCAAATAACTGAACAGAGCCTTTTTTGGGGGTCACAAGTCCAAGAATTACATTCAGCAAAGTGGTTTTGCCGCCGCCATTAGGGCCGACGATACCAAATATTTCACCGGGATAGCAGTTTAGGTAAATGGATTTTAGAATCCATTTATCATCGTATGCCACCCATACATCATTTAAATCCACAATGGGTTCTTTATCATTTTTCGTATCCATGGCCGTATGTTTCACTTCATGGCCTCCTGCATAACATTCAGGTTGTATTTAATTAGATCAATATACGTGCTACGTCCTTTCAAATTGGGACCACCCAAAGGATCGAGCAGAAGGACCTTAACCTCTGCTTCTCTGGCAATGATTTCTGCGGCTCTGGGGTTGAGCTGGGGTTCTGCAAATACAGCCCGAATATGGTACTTTTTTATCATTGCCACAATATTTTTAATCTGTATCGGTGTTGGATTTCGACCGGGAGCCGCTTCGATGACACCGGCAGATTCAAGGCCGTATCTCCTGGCAAAATAATCCCATGAAGCATGAAAAGAGACATATTTTCTGATCGTAAAAGTTGACACTGTCTTTTGAATCATCTGATCGAGGTCATCAAGCTTTTCCAAATACCTCTGGCCCCTTTCCTTATAATACGTTAGATTTTGATGATCAACATCACAAAGGGCGGCCGTAATTTTATTGACCATCGTTTTTGCGATCACAGGATCCATCCATATGTGTGGATTGGCAACGCTCGATTCGTGATCTGGATTGCCTATCCTGGCATGATGATGCTCGGCTTCGTCTTCATGATGATGTCCGACGGTGTGGATCAGTGAAACTCCTCCTGAAAGAACGATTGTTGTCAAACCAGGCCTTGCCAGATTGATGAATTTTTCGGCCCAGAACTCCAGCCCGGCGCCGACCATAAAGAAAATACGTGCTGATGAAAACTTTTTTACCAGGCTCGGCTTTGGTTCAAATGTATGGGGACTTGCACCTGCCGGCAGAACAAAAGCAACGTCAACATGGTCACCGCCCACCTTCTGAACCATGTCGGCAATGGGGTAAATGCTGGCAATCACCGGAAGCTTTTCCGACATGCATGCGGTTGAGTGAAGTTGGATACTTAAAAAGCACAGAATAAAAAAAAAGTGGCGTAAAAACATTCGAATCCTTTGATAAAAAATTTAGCCGTTGTTAAACAAATAACCTTAAATATGTTAAATAGTCAAGAATGTTCAATCTTATCAAAATTTTCTTGAAATTTAAGATTCTAATTCATACCTTAATACAAAAACCTTTCAGCCTTAAAAGGAGGCGGAAATGCCAAAAAAAGCATTGATCATCGTTGACATGTTAAACGACTTTGTGGATGAAAAGGGCGCACTGTATTGTGGCGACACGGCGAGATCGATTATTCCCTTTATCCAAAAGGCATTAACGAGTTATCGAAATCGCAAGGATCTTGTGATATATCTTCAGGATTCGCATGATGAAGATGACAAAGAGTTCGAGAAGTTTCCCAAACATAGTGTTGCAGGAACCTGGGGTTGTGAAGTGATTCCCGAACTTTCACCTCAGGCCGGTGAAACAATGATTCCAAAAAAGCGATACAGTGGTTTTTACGGAACCAATCTTGAAGATGTTCTAAAATCAGCCGGCATTGATGACGTTGAGGTGGTGGGTGTCTGTACGTCGATTTGTGTGATGGATACTGTGGGCGGGCTGGCCAACCGGGACTATAACATCACTGTCCCCGTCAAGGGAGTTGCCGATTTTGATCAAAAGATGCACCAATTCAGTTTGAAACGGATGGAAAAGATATACGGAGCCGATGTCTCATGACAGAATCACACCGAGTTGGGCCGCTGTTTGCAGATCTTTACGAATTGACCATGGCAGCCAGTTATTTTGCTCATGAGGTATTTGATACGGCAACATTTTCCCTTTTCATCAGAGACGGTTATGCCACCCGCAATTATTTTGTGGCTGCGGGTCTTGAGCAAGTGTTGAATGAACTGGCAGGCTTTAAATTTTCTGACCAGGATATACGCTACCTGCAAAGTACCGGTCGTTTTTCGAAACATTTTCTTGATTACTTAAGGCAACTTCGCTTTACCGGTGAGGTTAATGCTATGGCTGAAGGCACGGTTTTTTTTGCCAATGAACCGGTTATGGAAGTGACGGCGCCCATCGTTGAAGCCCAACTTATTGAAACTTTTGTGTTGAATACCATCGGGTTTCAAACCATGATTGCCTCAAAAGCGGCCCGATGTTTTCATGCCGCTGCCGGCCGGCCCTTGATTGACTTTTCTATGCGAAGAACTCAGGGGAAGGATGCAGGAATCAAAGTGGCTCGCAGCACGTTTATTGCCGGATTTGCAGCGACCAGCAATGTTCTGGCCGGAAAAATATACGGTATTCCCATCTCCGGAACCATGGCCCATTCTTATGTTTCAGCCTTTGACAATGAACTTGATGCCTTCTTTGCGTATGCAGATACATTTCCTGATCATTCAATATTTCTCATTGACACCTATGATAGTGTTGAAGGCGCACGACATGCCGTTGCCGTCGCCAAAGAGATGCAGAAAAGGGGTCATACACTCATCGGCGTTCGTCTTGACAGCGGAGATATGGTAAGCCTCAGTCGAGAAGTGCGCAAAATATTTGACGACGCCGGGCTTTTGGATGTTAAGATTTTTGCCAGTAGCGGGTTTGATGAATTTAAGATTGCTAAGGTTATTTCGGAAGGTGCTGCCATCGATGCATTTGGGGTAGGGACCAAAGTCGGGGTTTCCGCAGATGCTCCTTTTGTTGACGTTGTCTACAAGATGGTCCGGTTTAAAGGGCGCGACGTGAGGAAACTAAGCCCTGGTAAGGTGACCCTTGCCGGTGAAAAGCAGGTCTTTAGAACGACGGATCAAAATGGATGTTATTCGGAAGATATCATCGGCCAAAGAGACGAAATCATTGCTGAAGGACAACCCTTGCTGGAAAAGGTTATGGAAAACGGAAGGCTATTGTATCCGCATCCTCAACTTAAAATGCTTCAGGAAAGGTTCAAAGAAAACTTTGCCGCGTTAGATGACGGATACAAGTCGATTCAGGATCATAAAGCCTATCCTGTCAAACTTAGTACTCGCCTGCAGAACCTGCAGAAAAAAAGTAAATGAAAAGTCTGGGTGTTTTTAGAATCGCTCCATGGATAATGCTTTTTTTTAAAGAACTCGTGGTTAAAGGCTCGTAAAGAAAGAATATCTCTATCATAACATGGTTTCCTAATAAAGACTTCCGTGCTAAACATCGTAGGGTTTCAACGTCCCCACTCAAACGTCAGAATATCCATTCGGCTCTGGGCGGAATGATATGTTATCGCACGGTATATCTTGGACTCGGAGCTGCGCATTTCAATGACTTACAAAAATTCTAATGCGCAGAGAATGCCACCGCTGCTAGTTATTGAAATGACCAGACACGCAGAATAGTGAAACGGGGAAGCACACCCCGTGAATACGTACAGCCCCGTTTCTTAGGTCTATAATCCCAAATACGCTTTTTTTACCTTTTCGTTTGAGAGAAGATTTTCAGCAGATTCTGCCAGTGTTATCTCGCCGTTTTCCATAACATAACCCTTGTGTGCCACCTTAAGTGCAAGATTGGCATTTTGTTCTACCAGAAATATTGTGGTGTTGTTTTCGGCATTTATTTTTTTTATGATCTCAAAAATCTGCTTAACCACCAGCGGCGCCAATCCTAAAGAAGGTTCATCCAGCAAAAGAAGACGGGGTCTGGCCATGAGTGCTCTGGATATGGCAAGCATCTGTTGTTCGCCGCCGCTGAGGGTTCCGCCGGCCTGATAACGCCGTTCAGACAATATCGGGAATAGTTCGAATATGTAAGCCATATCGCGTTTAATATTTCCTTTATCATTTCTCAAAAAAGCCCCCATGTCCAAATTTTCCATTATCGTCAAATACGGAAAAATTCGGCGGCCTTCAGGGACCTGGCAAATTCCAAGTGAAACGATTTTATTTGGACTTAAATGGTGAATCGGTTGGTCCATAAATAGAATTTCTCCGGACCTTGGTGGGACGATGCCGCAAATCGACATGAGTGTTGTGGTTTTTCCAGCGCCGTTGGCGCCGATCAGCGTGATAATCTGTCCCTCTGAAATCTCTAAACTGATCCCTTTTAACGCCTGAATGTTTCCATAATATGTATTTACGTTTTTCAGCTTAAGCATCAATCTCCTCTCCGAGATATGCTTTTATGACCGCTGGATTATTTTTTATCTCTTCAGGTGTACCCTGAGCGATTTTCTTTCCGTAATCGACGACAAAAATTCGATCAGACAGACTCATCACCAGTTTCATGTCATGTTCAATGAGCAAAATGGAAATATTCTCATTTTCACGAATCCATAGAATTAACTCATCGAGTTCCTGGGTTTCATGGGGATTCATTCCTGCCGCCGGTTCGTCAAGAAGGAGCAGAAAGGGATCGGTGGCCATTGCTCTGGCAATTTCAAGGCGGCGCTGAGCACCGTAAGGAAGATTCATGGCAAATTCATTGACAAAGTCTGTCAGGCCCATCTTTTCGAGAATCAGGTAGCTGTCTTTGACCACCTCTTTTTCTTCCTTACGAGTTGAAGGACCTCTAAAAATCGCTCCGGCAATACCGGCTGACATTCGGCAGTGCCGACCGATCATAACGTTTTCAAGAACCGTCATATTGGGAAACAACCGGATGTTCTGAAATGTTCTGGCCAGGCCGCACTCGGTGACTCGGTTGGGTTTAAGACCGTTTAAACGTTTTTGTTTTTTCCCCGGCGGCATAATCAACATGTTGCCTGTTGTGGGGGGATGAAGGCCGGTAATGCAGTTAAAAAATGTCGTTTTACCGGCGCCATTGGGGCCAATAAGGGCAACGATTTCTCCCTCGCAAACTTCCAGACTCAGGCTGTCCAGTGCCCGAAGCCCCCCAAAATCCATAGTTAAATTTTTTACTTCCAGTATCGGTTTCATCGACTAACTATTGTGATTATTGTTTTTAAGACCTTCAAACCGGTATGTTCGTCGGACATCGGGAACGATTCCCCCGGGACGAAATACCATCATCAACACTAGAATGCCTCCGAAAATAAGCATGCGGTATTCGGAAAAGGCCCTGAGATATTCCGGCAGAAGAATTAAAACTAAAGCACCGGTAATTACGCCAATGATGGAACCCATGCCACCCAAGACAACAATACAAAGAATGATAATCGATTCCCAGATGGTAAAGCTTGCGGGGTTGATAAACGTTGTTTTGGCAGCAAATATTACCCCCGCCATTCCCGCCCATGTTGCACCCAAAGCAAATGCGGTCAGTTTGGTGGCTCTTTTATCGATGCCCATAGCCTGGCAGGCCACTTCGTCTTCCCGAAGGGCGATCCAGGCACGACCGATTCTAGAGTCCTGCAAACGGTTGACAACAAAAATGGTGAACAAAACAAGGCCGATCATAATGTAATAGAGGTAAATGGTGGCATTATACACGGAAAATTCAATGCCGAAAAAGGAAGGGCGCGGGATATTGGCGATACCGCTGGGGCCGAAAGAAAATGCATTCCAGTTTTCCAGGATGAGCCGGATGATTTCGCCGAATCCTAGGGTAACGATGGCCAAATAGTCTCCTCTCAATCGAAGCACCGGAAAACCCAACAGAATACCGAAAAATGCACCCATGCCTGCGCCAATGGGAAGCGCCGCCCAAAATCCCAAGCCGAAATGGTAATTCAAAAGTGCATATGCATAAGCGCCCACTGCATAAAAAGCCACATACCCTAAATCGAGCAAACCGGCAAGACCGACAACAATGTTGAGTCCCAGGCCCAGCATGACGTATATCAGACCCGTGATCATGATATTGGTTTGATACAAGGAGAATATAAAAGGGAAAACAAGCGCGAAAACGGAAATAATGATTAATGTCGGGATGAAAATCTTGCGCTCTTTTAATATTCGTTGAATCAGAGGTGTTTTTTCTGTTTCTCCGATTTCAGTTTTTTTCGTTCCTTCATCCCGTCTTTTAATAGAGTAACGCCAGACAAAACTTAAGAAAAAACTCCCGATGCCGATCAAGAGCATATTGTACCAGCGCCACTCCACCACGTTTTCAACGGTATTGACCCGGATGACCATGATAGGAAAGGTCAAAAACATAAACCAGGCAGACACTAGAAAAGATTTTTTTATTTCTTGAAAAGGTTTCAATTCAAATTTTTTTACACTTTGTCTGTTTCAGAACGTCCCAGTATACCTGCAGGTCTGAAAATAAGAATGAACACCAAAAACAAAAAAGCAAAAACGTCTTCATAGTCACTGGAAATATAACCGGTAAAAAAGCTTTCCGTCCAACCCAGAACCAGACTTCCGAGAACGGCACCCGGTATGCTGCCAATACCGCCGAGCACCGCGGCGACAAAAGCCTTTATGCCTGCGATAAATCCGATATAAAAATTGATCTGTCCGATATGGGAAGCAATCAAAACACCGCCTATGGCAGCGGTTGCCGATCCGACGATAAATGTGAAGGAAATGACTCTGTCCACATCCACGCCCACCAGCATGGCCATGTTTCTATCCTGAGCCGTTGCCCGCATGGCTTTGCCGAGTTTCGTAAACTTGATCAAAATCCACAGTAAAACCATGACCACAGTGGTGGTGGTGAGGATAACGATTTCAGTCGAACTGATAATATGTTCATAGGGCTTATTAAATTTAAATTCAGGGATCAGGTTTGGAAATGGAAGAAAGTCGGAAGTTTGAGCCAGGAGCACGTAATTTTGAAGAAAAAGAGATACGCCTATGGCGCTGATAAGAGCGGAAAGCCGCGGTGCCCGACGCAATGGCTTATAGGCGAGTTTTTCGGCGGTATAACCATATGCCGAAGAGTAGATGATTGCAGCAATGGATGCGATGACCAGGATGGCGATATGATTCCAGCCATGCAATGTGAGAACACTGGCAACAATCAGAGCGGTAAACGCACCGATCATATATATCTCACCATGGGCAAAATTGATCAGCTCAATAATTCCGTAAACCATGGTGTATCCCAACGCGATCAGCGCATAGATGCTCCCACGGGTCAGTCCTCCAAGAAAAAGCTCAAGAAAATATTCCATCGTTTTTTTTAAAAAATTCCTGGCGTATTGAACTGCAACGGCGAGCGCATTCCCCGCAGCTTGCTGCAGGGAATTTTCAATCAAACAGCACAGGGGTCAGGCTGTTTAGCCTGACCCCCTGTATTTCTTTTAAATAACCCACTATTTTAATTCCACATATTTCCCTTTTTGTACTTGATAGATGGAGAATCCGACACCTTCAGCATCCCCTTTATCATCAAAGCGGATTTTACCCAGCGGCGTGTCCACATAGTCGGTTTTCAAAGCCTTTTCAACAGCATCATAATCGGTTGATCCGGCCTTTTCGATGGCATTGAGCAGAGCCAATGTTGCCGCATAGCCGTTGAGGAAAAAAGCACCCGGATCTTCACCGTATGCTTTTTTGTGGGCTTCATTGGCGGCAATGGCCATGGGATTATTAGACACATCTTTGGGGCCTGTGGCATAAACACCTTCGGCATATTGTTTAGCGACTTTGATAAAGGTGTCATCCTTAACCCCGTCGTCAGAAATAAAGATGGTTTTCATCTTTTTTTTGCGCATCTGGGTCACAATTTTGGAGGCTTCAGGATGATACCCTCCGAATATCACGGCGTTGGCTCCGGATCGTTTAATTTTCTGAACAATGGCTGAATAATCGACAGCTCCCGGTGTGATCCCTTCGAACAGGACGACCTTTGCTCTTTTATCTTTTTCAAGAAATCCCTTTGCGAATTCAGCCAGCCCTTTGCCGTAGTCACCTTTATCATGAAGCACGGCAACCTTTTTAACCTTCAAGGTATTGAGTGCAAAATCAACCTCAAGCTTTGCCTGTGCGTCGTCCGATGCAATGGTCCTGAAAAAGTTCGGATAGTCACCACTTTGCGTAAGGGCGGGGTTGGTTGCGGAAGGAGACATGACAATGATCTTTGAATCTTTATAAATGCCCAATGCCGCTTTCGTAGCCCCGCTGCATATATGGCCCAATACTATATCCACTTTTTCAGACAAGAGTTTTGTGGCCGTATTCGTGGCCACTTCGGGCTTGCATACGTCGTCTTCAACCAATAGTTCTACCTTTTTGCCGAGGATTCCGCCTTTTGCATTGATATCTTTGACCACAAGCTCGGCCGCTCTTACGGTCGGAATCCCGTAAGAAGCAAGGTCGCCGCTATGTGGGCCGGCGACACCCAGCTTGATCGTATCGGCAGCAGGGCTGTTCCCAGGAAACAAAAAAATAATAGATATCCCAATGATTGCAGTAACAAAAAACTTTCCAAAATCAGTCTTCATCATCGTTTCCTCCTCATAAATTTTTGATTATCAAAAATACCTTACAAACTAAAATATATAATAATATGAAAATGATGAGTCAAGATAAAAGAATAATTAACTGTTAGTTTAAAAAAATCTTGCTGTTCCGATACGATATTAGTAATAAATATAGCAGTTGAAAAACATTATTAAAAACGGATTCATATATAGATGGGAATTGGAAAACAATAACTAAAATAAGGGAATCATCTTTGACTGTAAAAAAAGTAGGGATTGTCGTAAAAGAAGATGCTGAGGCCGAAAGGAAAGCCGATGAACTTAAACATTGGCTCCGGTCTAAGAATATAGAGGTTATCCGTAAAGAAAATCTGCCGCCAAGACGCAGAATTTTGGACAGAAACAAATCTTTTGCCCCACCGGATCTGTTTTGCGTTTTCGTGCTTGGCGGTGATGGAACTTTTTTGAGTGCGGTTCGCTGGATCGGAGATCAAAACATACCCATCTTAGGTGTCAAGTTCGGTGAAGTCGGTTTTCTTGCCGAAACAGTAGAAGACGATCTTTTTTCTGCTGTCGAATCTGTATTGAATAATCAGTTTCTTACCGAATCCAGAATGCGACTTCTTGTAAAAGTTACACGAAAAGAGAAAGAAATTGTCTGTGAAACCGTGTTGAACGACATTGTCATCAACAAAGGCGTTCTTGCCAGACTTGCTCATATAGAGACATATATCGACGATCATTATCTGACCACCTTCAGTGCAGATGGGCTGATTGTTGCAACCCCAACCGGCTCAACCGCTTATTCCCTTGCCGCAGGGGGCCCTGTTATCCATCCGGCAGTGCCCGGCATCCTCATAACGCCAATTTGTCCATTTACCTTGACCAACCGACCTTTAATCATTCCTGATTCTGCCAGCATAAAAATCAAACTTGAAAAAAAATCATCAGATATCATGCTGACATTCGACGGTCAGGCCGGTCTTGAGATTAATGAAAAACATACCATCATTATCCGAAAAGGCCCTTATCCCATTAATATGATCACTTTGCCCGACCAGGACTATTTTGATGTTCTAAAGGCTAAGCTGAGGTGGAGTGGGGGGCGTGTTTAACCGTTAATCAAAATTCTATCTATATGAGGGGCCGGGGAGTTTTTTTAACACAAAAATTCGTTTTCAGGGGTGTGCTTTTCCGTTTAACTCTGGTATCTTCGTGGCTGGTCATTTCGATAACTTGGCAGCGGTGGCATTCCTGCCCCCTCCGCGTTCTTCCGCGAAAAACATGCGGGAGCCGCGGTTTCCCCCACCGCTAAGTCATTGAAATGACGAAGCCACTCCAACCGTATCGTTACACGAAAAAGCACGCCTCCTGAACACGCTCAACCCATCTACATCAGCCTCTGGCTAAAAGAGCGGAATGGATAATCTTTTTTAAAAAGCGTGTACTGTTTGAGTGGTTTAGGGATCGTTAGAAAGAACAGACGCATACCGAAACATTTTGATAGATAGAAAGTGTTTGTTTCAAGTCGAATCCAATGTTTTTATATTGATATCTGTTCTTTGTTTACGATCCTTTAACCAAGAGTTTACACGGTTTGAAAAAAAGCATTATCCATGGAGCGATTTAACAAATAAAAACACCCAACGCCTGATATTGCTTAAAAATAATGGCGAATAAAATGAAAATGCATATTACGATAAACTTATTTGCTTCCTTAAAAAAATTTACACCGGTTTCTTCGGACAGCTATCCCGTTAAACCCGGAATGAGCGTGAAAACACTTCTTGAAGAATTATGTGTTCCAGAAGATGAGGTAAGACTTGTTTTTATTGACGGTGTTAAGCATGATCTTGAATCCGTTTTAAAAGGCGGTGAGCGGGTCGGTATATTCCCGGCGGTAGGAGGTGGATGATTAGAAGCTATCTTAAAAAAGTCTTTTGTCCCAATCTCTGTGTTGGGCCTTCGTTTCAACTCCTCGAAATACTCGAGTATGCCTGCGGGTTGAAACTCGGCCCCGCCTTGACCTTGAGCCAAAATCCTATTTTTAAGATGGCTTCAAGTAACCTGAATCAGAAAAAAAGATTCTTTTTGCCGCGTTATTTTTTTTCAACAACCACCCACAAAATAAAGCGGTCATCATTATCAACATACGCATTAAATCCCTGCTCATTTATCATTTCGACAATCTCATCCGAAGAAGAAAAATGACTTCGCATCAGAAACAACTTTTCTGCCAAAGCAATCCATTTTATGATAAAATTTTCAATGTTCGGTTCCTCTATGACCAAACGGCCTCCGGTTTTGAGGACGCGCAGCAATTCTTGAATCGATTGCCGCTGATCGCAAAAGTGGTGCAGCGCATCGACCACCATAACCCGTTCAAAACTTTCATCGGGGAAAGGGAGTTGTTCGATGTGAGATTGTGCCATCCATAAGCTGCCTTTGAGTTTGGCTTGTTTCAACATCGACAATGACAAATCGCATACCACGACTTCATCGATCATTGTCCGTAAACGGGACGATACCCGGCCGGTTCCCCCGCCGGCATCGAGCATTCGACCTTTGGCCGGCAACTTCAGCAGGCTGATCAATCGTTTCAAATCGAGTTTGTGAATCACCCGATCGTAAAACGGTGCAATAATGTCGAAATGATGAAGCATTCTGGGATGAATGACACGGAGAATTCTTTGAGCCTAAGTTATAATTTTTCAACGGTTTCCAAAGAACGGATTCTGTTAAAATATTCCTTACGGCAATTATTTTCAATTTGAATCAGATTTTTTAACGGCTGATTGAAATCCGTTTTTCCTGTGGTAAACAGACCATGACCATAGACGATGACTCCCGGATGTCCTCGGATTGCTGCAGGAACAGTGTTGCAGAGTGAATGCGGTCCTGAACCGACTTCTCCGGAGACAATGGGAATACCACACACAAAACGTTCATGAGGACATGTCAGATGACACTCTTCGCGGCACCTACACTCTTTTATGTCGCAGTCCATGGACAAAATGACTGAAAATTTGGGGTGCCCGTGAAGGATGGCTTTGTTGTCAGTATGCTGCACAATTTCCAAATGCGTCGGTAACTCGCTGGACGCGGTTATAGGGACGCAGGAGGAACCATCAAGAGGACAAGGATCAATGGCGTCTTTGAGATCATCCAAACTGCTTCCGGTCTGGCTGATGTAAAGGGTTCGGCCATGACGAAATGAGATGTTTCCAAAATGCGAATCGACCAAACGATGTTCCACGGTCAATCGTCCTGCCTCCTGAATTGCTTCGTAAACACGCTTTTTTGAGTTTAGCACACCTTTTATCAAAGAACCGTTAAACGAGACCGGTGGATCGAGATTTTTTATAACCCGATCAAACACTTGTCGGCGTTTCGTGTCAACAAGTCCTTTCTTTGCCTGAAGAAGAAAATCGGAAAAAAATTTTACGAAACCGGCAAAACATACAGAGGAAAATGTGACATAAGCCTGTTCTATGCCCACCGTTCCGTGGGTGATAATACCCTCTCCGGGAATAATAGCACTTTTACGCTGCTTCAAGATTGAAACAACAGAATTCATTGAAAACCGGAACGACACCGGGAGATCATGGAGAAAGGTTCTGGTTTCGCAATCATTTGGTGTAATCGTCCCATTGGAAGTTTCCGCCAGATAATCCATGATGCTGCGATAAGGTTCAGCCGGCCGGGAAAAAATAAGGGCGTTGATGTTCAAATGCTTAAAGATCTCTTCGAGACCAACATGTTTCCTGTCTGTTCTGTTCCATTCAAGATGTGCATCCAGACATCCCAGAAGCGGTGGTTCAGGGCCGACTAGACCGCTTTTTATAAGCTTATTTTCGTATGTGCGAAAGATTTGATTCATTGGTGCACTTTAGATTTTTAAACATTTCTGAATGGACACTAAATCGGTTCCAGCCCCAGTTCTTTAGCAACTTTTAAAACCGGTGTGCCATTTTTATTCAACTTTCTTGCAATATAATAGTTGGAACGTGCAGTTAAAAATGCTTCTTTATCTATCGGCTTGATATTGATACCATCGCCTTTATATCCCGGTGTTGTAAAAAAACGGACCGGAAGATCGTCGTCCTTTTCGGTAAAGCCGTTGGCGGCGTTCATCATTCGTTCATTGTAACAGATCCGTTCACCCACCTCAAAGAGATCCTGAACGGAGGTCTTGATCCCTGTAACTGCAGTATAAATTTTGGCATACTCTTCAAGCGACGCTGCAAAGAATATGAATTTGCATGCGGTAAGAGAATCTGCAACGGCATTTAAATCTTCGCCTATTTTAATCATTCGGGCTTTTCCGTTAAATGAAAAACGATCGGTTGCTACGGGTTTTCTCAAAATCTCGTGACTGATGGGATATGCTCTCAGGTGGCATCCCCCTCTGGAAGATGTGGCATACGCAAGGGCCATCCCATAAGCCCCTCTTGGATCATAGGCCGGAAGTTCCTGACCTTTGACCACCATGGCAAGATCAGATCTGCCGCAGTCGCCGGAATATTTTGCCGCACCTTGGCCGAGCTCAACGCCGACACCCTTCTTTTCTCCAATGTCCATCAAAAGAGAAACAATTTCTTTGGGCGACAATTTCTTTTTCGAAATTTCTGAAAAGCATGACAGGGTGGCTGCAGCTGAAATAGTATCCATCCCCATTTCATTGCATATCCTGTTGGCTTTAACGACAGTACCGATGTTGGTATTGCCCAAAAGTGCACTGAAATGGGACATGGTTTCAAATTCAGGCATGCTTGTCTGATCTTTTGTAATTTTTTTACATAGAATGTGGCATCCACGACAACCGGTATTTTTTGGTTTGAACTTTTTTTTAAACGCATGTGCATTCAGTTTGAAAGCTTGATCAAATTGGGTTTTTTGAAAATTTTCGGTAGGCATCATCTGCCGTGCATCCATCAAATCATACAGAGCACCGGTGCCAAATCGCGAGATTCCGAATTTTCCCAGAAGAATCGGAGAAGCGGCTGTTAATCTGAATACGTCTTCTCTGGCGGATCTTAAACTTTTCGGGTCGAATACTTTCGTTTTTCCGGTCCCTCGTATGGTAATATATTTCAGGTTTTTGGAAGCAAACGTCAATCCGATGCCGCTTCTGCCTGCCGCAAAATGTCCATCGATAATCGTACTTGAGAAAAGAACCCCGTTTTCTGCTGCCGGTCCTATAACGGCGGTTGAGCCTTTGCCTTTTAGGAGCGAATGAACATCAGCGGTTTTTCGGCCTTTAAGGTGAGAAGCATCGGAAAATTGGATGTTGTCATCTTTGATTTCAATGCCGCAAAGTCTGTCGGACTTTCCGGTTATGATAATGCCGTCGAATCCGGCTTTTTTTAGCTGGAAACCAAAAGATCCACCCACAGAAGAATCGCCGACAGCTCCGGTGAGAGGTGATCGGGACATGATGGTCATTCTGCCACTGGTTGGGGAGCGCGTATTAACAAGAGGCCCGGCAAACAAGAGCAGCGGCATATCCGGATGATTCCAATCAAGGGTTATCTTCTTTCTTATGTAATATCCTGCCAGACCTCTTCCACCGATAAATGTTTTTAATACGTTTAAATCGGGAACCTCAGCGCGCCATGATTGGTCGGTGAGATGTATTCTGGCAATTTTACCACACCATCCATCCATTTGAATGCCTATATAATCATTGTTTTCAAGTTAATTGGTTTTTAGGGGTCGGTGAGTTTTATTAGCACAAATATATGTTTTCAGGGGTGTACTTTTCCGTTTAACTCTGGTGTCTACGTGTCTGGTCATTTCAATAACTTAGCAGCGGTGGCATTCCTGCCCCCTCCGCGTTCTCCCGCAAAAAGCATGCGGGAGCCGCGGTCTCCCCCACTGCTAAGCCATCGAAATAACGAAGCCACTCCAACCGTATCGTTACACGAAAAAGCACGCCCCTGAACACGCTCACCCCATCTACATCAGCCTCCGGCTCGAAGAGCGAATGGATAATCTTTTTTTTAAAAAGCGTGTACTGTTTGAGTGGCTTAGGGATCGTTAGATAGAACAGGCGCATAGCGAGACATCTCAACAGCAAAAAAGTGTTTGATTCAGACGAACCCATTGTTTTTATATTGATTTCTGTTCTTTCTTTACGATCCTTTAGCCACGAGTTTACACGGTTTGAAAAAAAGCATTATCCATGGAGCGATTTGACAAAAAAACTCCCCGACCTCTATTCGTTTATAAAGATTCTTATCGAGATCGATACTTTTAGTTTAGATAAACCACACTATGGAGTCAAGATGGAAAGGGATAACGGGGATATGAATCTTGACATATTAGGTTATTGAACTTAAGTTTCGGGTCTTGAGATAGCTTAAAGGGAAAGTATTGATGAATCAAAACGATTTGGAACACCTAAAGAAATGGTTTGCGGATTATGTCGCCGGTTTTTATACGGATAATCCGACCGATAACATCACCATCCGCCTTAAAGAAAAACACACGGAGCGCGTGTGCGAAAATATGACGTTGCTGGGGAAAGCCCTGGGTCTGTCGAATGAGGAAATGGTGCTGACAGAAACCATGGCTCTTTTCCATGATGTCGGCAGATTCAAGCAGTATGCCATCTACGGTACATTCAAAGATGCGGATTCTGAAAATCATGCCCTGCTTGGGCTTCGAGAGTTGGCGGCCCATAATGTTCTTGAGACATACACCAAAGATGAAAGAAAATGGATTACAAAAGCCATTGCCAACCACAATGCAATCACAATTCCTAATAAGGAGAATGGAAAATCCCTTTTTTACATTCGTCTTCTTCGGGATGCCGATAAACTCGACATTTGGAGGGTTTTCATCGATTATTACAATACGCACGACAAACAGCCGAATCCGGTCGTAGACTTCGGTCTCCCTGATGATCCATCTTTTTCACCGCAAGTTCTGTCTGCCTTGACCGAAGAACGGCTTGTCCGTTTCCAGGATTTAAGAACAGTAAACGATTTTAAACTGCTCCTGTTAAGCTGGGTGTTTGATCTTAACTTTACCATTTCGATTCAGGTGGTTAAAGATCGCGAGTATATTGAGAAAATTGGGGCAATCCTGCCCAATTCTCAAGAGACTAAAAAGGTTTTAAAGCATATGCATGATTACATGGAGCGTCATTTAAACCTAAGCTGAGTGTTTCAAATTTTTGAAATGGGTTAACTCAATAATATTTTAAAGTATTCTGACAGTTTGAATTTAAAAAAAAAATTTGAAAATCGTTCAATTTAGGTTATAATTTTGAATATAAAAAACCATATTAATTCATCGAGTGAACCAACGGATAAAGGAGAAAAAATATGAATGGTATCATTTTGTTTTTGATCATCGTCGGGATTTGGTATCTGTTACAAGCATATATCCTGCCGAAATTGGGTATTTCGACATGAGTTCGAAATTCTTGTCAGGTGACAGGTAATAAAGGGAAAACCGGGGAGAAAATATCCGAAAAAAATATAGAAAAGTAAAGGAAACGTTTTAAGGAAAAAGGACGAGAAGACGAATTAAAACCACCTGAAATTTAAATGGAAAGTGGTCCGTTTGTGGAGGTTCATATCCAGATTTTTTGATAGAAGCTTGTTTAACATTTCAATTATCTTCTATGACCGGAAGGTCCATCGAAAGATTCCCCGACATCGAATCTCTTTAATGCTATAAAATCAACCAGTATTGGGATTAACAGCTCAATATATTGTGGTATATTTATCTTGACACACAAGATATTTTATCTTATAAAAAGCTATTTTAAAATGTAATTAATTTAATGTTTTAAAAAAAAGTGGACTGGCAGTCCTTTGAAAACATTACCGGTTCAGATGTAATCACCTTTTTTCTGAAGTGAAGACCGATGTAATTGATTTGTATCAAAGGACTAAACTATCACAAAAAACAAGGAAGGTGTTGATGGGCGAATCTTTTATTAAATGTCCTAAAGATCCGGAAATGCAATATTATCGTGAAGTTTGTAAGGAAGTTTTTCGGAAAGGGAACATGCGCAACTGGTGTAAACAATGTGAGATGTTTCAGGAACGGAAGAAATCTGCGGGAAAGGCGGCATAGTACTTCGATTTCCCAAACCCGGTTAAAGTTTAGAGGAAGGTTGGTTGATAATGGATACTTGATGTTAAAGATTTGAATTTTCCTGGTAATCTTAGCATAACAGAGGAGGCAATATGATTTCTTCTCCATGTGCAAACTGTCAATGGAAAAATCAACCTAAAGAATTGTGCGCAAAAGATTGCGAAATTCTAGAGGCCATTCAACTTTACCAGGCATCAAATGATGACGATTTTTTTATATCTGCCATCGATTGTACTGAAGAAGATAGGTTTTGTTTAAACACTAGGGATGTTATTTAAGTTTGCATTCCCCCAATGTTTGTTGAGGCAAAGCCGACATGTCCGCCGGTGCCGAGTGGTGGATCCCGTTCTGCCGTAGATTGCATGAGTTTCATCCATCCGCCTCAGGCGAATAATATCCTAACGCAATTTTATTTCCCGTCTGTCTCCATTATCAAAAGGAGGTGGTCCTATGTATGTTGGCCGAATTATGCATACACACCTTGTAACCGTAGCTCCGGATACAAGCTTAAAAAAAGCAAAAGAGATCATAGAAAATAAAAAAATTAACCATCTTCTGGTGGTTAACAAAAATGGGGATTTGGTCGGCCTTATCTCAGACAGAGATGTCAGACAAAGCTGGGCTTCTCCGGCCACAACTCTCAGTGTTCACGAACTGAACTATCTTTTGACCCAGTTGACCGTCGAACATATTATGGTGAAAAAGATTATCACCATATCCCCAGGCACTACTATTGAACGTGCCGCTTATATCATGCAACAAAACAGAATCAATGCACTGCCGGTTATTGAAGCGGAAAAACTGGTGGGGATAATTACTAGTACCGATGTTATGGACGTTTTGCTTCGTGCCATTGGATTCGGTGAGGAAAGCGCCCGGTTTACTGTCCTGGTCCAGGATCGCATCGGGATTGTTGCTGAGGTTTCAAGAATTCTCAAAGAAAAGAATATCAATATTCGGAGTCTTGTTACCTGGCCGGAGAAAGAATGCCCCGGAGTTTATCAGCTGGTCATGAGAGTGGGATTGAAAGATAAAGATAGTGCTATTTCAGCATTAAGTGACGGCGGGTTCAAAGTGCTGTCGGAATATGTCCACGATCTGACCCCCTTTCTGCCGGAAGGATGAATCTAACGGCTTTCGTAACGCTTTAGTTTTTGAAAACATTACCGCTCCAGGTATAATTAAATCTTTGCTGCAAGAACTCGTGGATAAGGGCTCGTAATGAAAGAACCTGCCCGGGTTATTAATAATGATTTTTGCTTTTTCGGAAAGTTTCATCCATAAAGTTAAGTCGCCGATGGTCCTTTCAAAACGACTCCTAATCCACTCAGACAGCTTCCAGCCAAAAATTTAATCATACCCGAAGCGCCTTTGAAAACGATTTATTTCAAAGGACTATACCATTACCGGTTCTCCAATGTCTTCGTCAGAATAAAATACCCCTTTTGATATTTTTCCCAGCAGTCTATTAAAGCGCAGGCCAGCAGAACCGACCGTTGTAACAGGCTTTCTTTAATCATATGTTCATCTTCACTGTGATCCATGGCGCCGATTGGCCCCAAACCGTCGATGACCGGTGTCTGTTTTCCGGCAATCAGATTGGCGTCCGATACCCCGGCCCTGAATTCCTCCGATACCGATAATCCAATGGATGCTGCTGTTTTTTGGACCACCTTGAAAAGTTCTTTATTCTGTTCAGATGCCGGCATGGGAGGTCTTGAACTCAATATGGTAAAATGAGAACTGGTTTTGGGGATGTCTTTTTTCCGGGTAATTTCAGAGATGCTTTTTTCCAGAGATGCTTTATCCGCTATCCCGGTGAACCTGAAATCGATACGGGCCACAGCATGTTCAGGCACGGTATTTGGCCCTATACCGCCATTGACCTTGCCCACATTGACACTGATTCCCCGATCCGAATTATTTAAAGATTCAAAGGCAATAATTTTATGAGCCAGTTCAGCAATGGCACTGGCTTTATCTTTTCCGGCAAAGGCTGCATGGCCGGCGATTCCTTTAATCTTAAGTTCAAGAGAAAGGTTTCCCTTTCGACCGGTGACGATTTCTCCATTGCGTCCACCGGTTTCCAGCACAAATGCAAAAGCGCTGTTTACAGCTTCCTTTTGAATATGAATTTTTGAGCTGGGGGATCCGATTTCTTCATCGGAGTTAAAGAAGAATTTGACGGGTATTTCTGTTAAAAGCTTTTCATTGTCCAGTGCCTTGAGTGCAAATATTCCTGCAACGAGTCCGCCTTTCATGTCAATGACGCCAGGGCCAAAACAGTGAGTGTTGTCTTCCTTGTACCAGTTGAATTGAGTGTCTTCCGGAAACACCGTATCCATATGCCCGCACAGAAGTATCTGTTTGTCAAACCCCTTTTCACAAAGGGATCTAACCACCAGATGATTTCCAAATGTATCCTGTTCCATCACCTGGCAGGAGACGGCATTGGATTGAAACGAGGATGTTATCAAACGTCCCATCTGATCCACGCCCTGTTTATTGTAGGTTCCGCTTTGAATCCGAACCATCTTTTCGAGAAGGGCGAGCATATCCCGATAGTGTGCTTTTAAAAATGACGTTATGCGGTTATGGATCGACATCAATTTTTGGCAAAGGAAAAGTTTTTATTGGCGTATTCGTCGGGATCGGCATCCGGATATCTGACTTTTTCATCGCTCCACGGTTTTTTCATGACAATGTCAGACCCCTCATGACCCAAAACATTACTTCTGTGCAGAGGGATTTTACCGCCGGCTGTGGCGATATATCGAGGAATAGCATCTCCCGAGATATTGCCGTACATGCTTTCCACGATATCTCTTCCCTTTTCTATAGGAACTCTGAAGTGGGCAAACTGGGGATTTCGATAGCTGCAGTTGAAAATATAGTATGGCCGGACATAATTTTCCTGGATGGTTTCACACAGTTTCCACATTTTTACCTTGGTATCGTTGATCCCTTTTAAAAGAACGGCCTGGTTCAACACCGCGCTTACGCTTTTAGAGATCCGTTTGAAGGCGTTTTTGGAAATCGGTGTAATTTCCTGAGCCGTATTAATCTGTGTGACCACCCTCACCGGCTTTTTGTCATTGCTCTCTTCAAGGATTTCAAGAAGTTCGGTATCGACTCGCCATGGGGTTGTGACCGGGATTCTGGTGCCGAGGCGTTTCATTTTTATATGATCGATGTCGTCCAGTGCCTTTAAAATGTTTTTGATCATTCGATTGGGGAGAACAAATGCATCTCCACCGGTGATGAGGACATCTCGAATGTGTGTGTTATGGCGGATATAGTTTAAAGCTTCTTCGTAGGCGTTATCGGAATAAATGCGGTCTTTTTTCCCGATATGGGCGATTCTCAGGCAGTGGGTGCAATACATGGCACACATGTTGGTGGCCTTGATGGTGAGAACCCTCGGATAAAACTGATCGATCAGCCGGGCCGGTGAATGGTCTGCCGCCACCGGCGGGATTTCGATGCCGATGTTATCGACCATTTCACCGGTGGGGACCGATTGCAAAAGAACCGGATCATTCGTTCGATGGGGCTGAATCAGGCTGGCATAGTAAGGGGTCAGGCGCATGCGGTAACTCTTGGTTGCCCGGGTCAGTTCTTCCATGATTTGAGATGGAAGATCGATTATGGTTGAAAGTTTTTCTACAGAGTCAATGCAATGTCTTAACTGTCCGGAATAAGAGCTCCATTCGTCGTCATCTATATTCAGAATCGATTTTATACGACGGACATTTTCCTGGATGCTGTCCCACAATTCGATGCCGCTTGGCGCTTCTGTATCCTTGTTTTTCAGATAATGGGCAACCCTCTCATTTGCCTGTTCGACAATGGGCATGGCCCGGTTCACCCTGCCACCGAGGGTCACCCCGTGTTCATCCAGATGTTGATGTTTGACTGCGAGCAGTGTAAGGGTCTCTTTCGAAATACCGAAAGCATCCGGCGAAATATTCAGCTCTTTTTTTATTTCCTTAAGGCGCCTGAAGAGATGGATGATAGGGGTTGTCAGGTCGGTATTTTCCGTTGCTTTGATAAGACCGCCTATTTCATTGGTCAATTTTTGAGACAGGGATGAGACGTCTGAAACGCTTTGATCCGGGGCACAGAAAAGCTCTTCAAGAAGCTCCTGGGTATAGTCATCCATGCCATTTGGCTCTAAATTTTTGTCACCCATGCTGTTCCTCCGGATCCTGTTTCTTAACGATGGTAAGTTCGATGGTTTTTCGTCCGATGTTCAACCCTTGTTGAACATCGGATCGGCTATGCCCCAAAGCGACTATGCGGGCTATAAATGCACCTTCGGCCAAAATAAAATCGCATCCGGTATGCTCCAAAATAAGGAAGTCTTTCTTCAATTTTCCCTCTGCGACTTTCTTGAATGCTTTACGTTCCTGTGTGCTCTGGGGAATGTAGCTGTCAGTTTGGGCTGTAGCATGGATTTTATAATTATGTGTTCCCCAGTGCAAGTTTTTTGGATTTGATTTCATTTCTACGATATTGGCCGGAAACAGTCCTTCTGTTACGGCATAAAATTCAAGCTCCGGCAACATGGGAGATCCCGAAGGAAGAGACTGTTCAAGAGTACAGCAAAATTCCAATGTCGTTCCCTGTTTTCGGGCATTAATTTCTATGAAAAAAATCTCGTCGTTGTCATCTACAAGAAAATCACATCCGAATATACCCCTGTATCCTTCTCGAGCAAGCCATCCGCCTATCATCCTGGTATATTCTTGTAGTTTTGCAATAATTTTTTTATCCAACACCGATGGGAAGACAGAACCGGTGAACCGGGTCCCCTGTTCGATGCGCTGATCAGCAACCCCGGCAATATAAACGTCCTCTTCACCGGCAACAACGGCCAGCACCGTTGGATCATAATTGTGGGGAATGAATCGGCTGATCAGGTAAGGCACGTCCGGTTCGTTGAATTTTTCTTTTATATCATCAATACCATGGGCAACAATACTGTTCACACCGGCTGCGCTGTATTCCCGGCACACAAAAATTCCATCCCTCCATGATTTACCAAGCTCTTGAGCTGTTTGGATGAGCGAATCGAATCCATGGCAAATACGAAAATCTACAACAGGGAGTAAATCCTTCAAGTGTTGATACTGATAGATTTTACTGTTAAGCTGTTTTGCAACATGTTTATCCGGTCCCAGAATGGATATACCCGGGATTTCATCCAGGGTCATTTCAGGAATACTTTCATACATGGAAATATAAATATGTTTCTGCCGATTCAAGAGTCTTTTGATCAAAGCGTGAATCCGGCGGTTTTTTGAAACCACGGCCGCAAATTCATCGCTTGAAACCCTGCAACACACATGAGCGCCGTATTGACATTCAAGGGTTTTGGCATGGGGGTTGATTACAATCAGATTTTCATAGTCGTACTGTTCAAAAACATCTGGTACAATGGAGATAAAATCGAATTTGCGGCTGAAAATGTGAGACAGGGCTTCTTTCAGATAGGTGTTTAGACCGTAGTTTTTAAGCTCACCGATGTATAAAAAATATTCCGTGTCTTCTTCCAATTGAAAATTGGAAAAGTATATGTCAGACATTGTGGATACTCCGGCTCTTTTTCCGAAGTGGTCATAAGACTGAATTTAAGAAGAAACTAGTGATTCATAAAAAGTTGGCTCGCATTAACAATAGATATTATAATTTGCAACCTATTTTTGAGTAAAATATAAAAAATTGACGCCGTCAAATAAAAATTTGGTTTTTAACAACCGTGAATGAAAATGGAAAAAATACTTGTCAGTGCCTGTTTGTTGGGAGAACGTGTGCGTTACAATGGTATTGTTAAAAGCTTTGAAAGTCATGTCCTAACATCCTGGAATCATAGAGGATGGGTGGTGGCCATTTGTCCTGAAGTTGCCGGAGGACTTCCTGTGCCCAGGCCCAGGTCGGAGATCTCCGGTGGAGATGGGAGTCAGGTTTTGAACGGCCATAAAAAGGTGATACATATCAACGGGCAGGATGTTACAAAAAATTTTTTAGATGGTGCCCAAAAAGCACTTGAACTTGCCGGCTCATTGGGCATCAGGCTTGCGATTCTTAAAGAAGGGAGCCCTTCATGCGGGAGTGGTTATATTCATGACGGAAGTTTTTCCGGAATAAAAAAACCGGGAAAGGGGGTTACTGCCGCCCTTTTGGAAAAGAACCGTATTCGTGTCTTCAGCGAAAATGAAATTCTTGAAGCAGAGAACTATTTAAAAACACTTAAAATTTGATGGGCGTATTCAAAGAAAAGATATAACTTGATATGTATGAATGAAAAATTATTTTTTAGAATTTTCAAAAGCCTGTCCGACGTATATAACAATTTGTTCAAACCAGGCAATTTCTTTTTCCGAGAAGGGAATATTGTTGGCTCTGGCGATGAAATATACTCCGATGACAAGATCCATAGTAATGATGGGAGAAATCATTGCCGTTTTAAAATGCGATTGGTTTTTCAAAAGGGAAATCTGAAAGGATCTTTCGGCAAGATCAAAAACCGCTGATTCCTTATTATTTATGGATTTGACAATAGGTGAGTTAATATCACTCATACTGATTTTAAAATCCTCGGCTTTTAAACGGGTATCTTTGCCTGCATAAAACCTTCCAGTCATCATTGTTTTTGATTTATTTAAAAATGCTGTAAATATTTCGGTTCCAATCAGACAGCGGTACAGCGATTCTTGAGCGAGCATTAATACCTGGTTGATTTCAGTACTTTTGCGGCAGGCAATCATCAGATCCGTCAGAAACTGGCCGATCAGCGAATCCGGATCTTCAGGCTTTTCATCTTCGGCCAGTGCATCTCCAAAGGTGACTTTCCCGGCAATTTGAGCGGGATTCCCTTTTCCCCACTCAAGGGCCTTGACCATCATATCAACGTCGTCTTTTTCCAAATTAAAGAATCTTGCAACATTTGCATCCTCTTCACAGGTATTTTTGATAAAATCTGAAATGTTAAATTCATCGGTTCCAAGTATTTTTTTAATGCGAGCCTCGGTTTTTCCCATGGCCTTTTCTCCACCGCGGTTATTGGTGAACAGCATATTTGAAATATGACCGGACTCGCGTATCAAGGCTATCAAAGGGTCGCTGGCGTCATCATCGTTTCTAAGTACTTTGGCGACTTTGTCTGGGAAGATTGTAAATGTTTGTCAATGCTTTACAAATTTCATCATATTCAACACCAAACACTTCCTTACAGGCTTTATTGTTTGAAGCATTTTTTTCTGCAATCAACTTTTCCATTTCTTTGAATTTATTAGGAAATGTATTTGCCAATGCCAGCCATGGAAGCCGATAAAGCAAACCGGCAATAAATATTTCTTCGGGATTTTCAGTATTATTTTTCGCTGCCAGAGAACTGGCAAAGGCTCCGGAAAAATAGGAGCTGGCATAAAGCTGCCCCAGTTGTTGAGTCTTGGCTGTTTTCATTGTCTGATTGAATATGGACAGTCCCAGAGCCAGGGAACGAACTTTTTCGAATCCTAAAAACGTGACGGCATAGGTGATGGTTTTAATGGGATAGCGCGGCCGGTACATCACCGAGTTGGCAGTTGCCAGAATATTCGAGGTTAAGCCGCAATCTCTCATGATTACAGTGGCAAGATCAACTGCACGAGTATGGGATTGATGTGTAATTCGTGTGATTGCCTGAACATTTTCATTGATTGCAGGGAGATTCCCCTTGCTTCGCATTTCTTCGATCAGTTCTTGTGTCTTTAAGTTATCGGACATAAAAAATCCTTATAATATATTCTTGATCAAAATTTATTGCCGGTTAGAGATTAAAAAGAAATTATTTTTTTTATATATCGGCCTTTTTATTAAAAAACTTAACAAAACAAAGAACATCCGTATTTGGGTGGGTGTGTTGTTGACTGTCTAGAATTGCTTTAAATTATACAGATTTCTTTGGAAGTGAATGATGATTGATTGTGTTAACTCAGGCCGAACAATTTTATTGCAGTTTGAGGATTATCGCCCTAATATTGGCTCAAACAAAGTAAGTGTTCACGGGATTTACTCGCCCGTGAACACTTACCCAAAAAGACCAAAAGGAACCATAACCCATGGATTTAAGCAAAAATCGAATTCCCGATACTGTAAAAAGCATACACATGATTGCCATATGCGGCACCGGAATGGGAGCGCTGGCCAGTATGCTTAAAGATATGGGTTTTGAAGTAACGGGTTCGGACCAGAAAGTATATCCGCCCATGAGCGAATTTCTTTCAAGCAAGGACATCAAGATTACAGAGGGATTCAGCGAAAACAATGTTGCATACGGTCCGGACCTGGTTATCGTGGGAAACGCTGTGTCAAAGGACAATCCGGAGGTTGTTGGAATGAATCAAATGGGACTTGAGTTCTGTTCCATGCCCCAGGCGGTGAACCGATTTATTGCATCCGGCAAAAAACCCCTGGTCATCACAGGCACCCACGGCAAGACCACCACTTCTTCAATTTTAGCATGGATTCTGTATGAAGCCGGGATGGATCCGACGTTCATGATCGGTGGGATTTTAAAAAACTTTGAAAGCAATTATCGCCTGGGAAGCGGTGAGCACATGGTCATCGAGGGCGATGAATACGATACGGCATTTTTTGATAAAGGAGCAAAATTTCTCCATTATGACCCATCAATAGCCATATTGACAGGTGTCGAATTTGATCATGCGGATATTTTCAGAGATATTCAACATGTAAAACAAGCCTTTGATGCTTTTATCAGCGGTATCTCACCTCAAAATACGCTCGTTGCATTTGACGATGATCAAAATGTTTCCGATCTTGTCCACGGAAAATCCTGCAAAACAGTTCGATACGGTCGAAATATTGATTCGATGTGGCGATTGGGTGCCGTTACCATTCAACAGCCGTGGACTTTTTTTGACGTTTTAAAGCATGGTAAAAGGTTTTTGGAAACTTTAAGACGCGGCTGGTGGGAGAACACAACCTGCTGAATGCTTTGTCTGCCATTGCCGTCGCAGACATGCTAACGATACCGGTGGAAGCTATTAAAAGGGCGTTTGAATCGTTTGAGGGGATCAAGCGGCGCCAGGAAGTACGCGGCGAAAAATCCGGTGTAACGGTCATGGACGATTTTGCACACCATCCTACGGCGGTGCGTGAGACGCTTCGGGCGGTCAAGCCGTTTTATCCAAATGGACGTCTCATCGCCGTGTTCGAGCCTCGAACCAATTCCAGCATGCGCAATATATTTCAAAACATCTATCCCCTCTCATTCGATGGTGCCGACATTATCTGCATTCGCCGGCCCTCGCTTTTGGATAAAATTCCGCCTGAAGAACGTTTTTCTTCTCAACAACTTGTGAATGATCTCAACCGTCAAGGCAAGGATGCGCACTTTTTCCCGAATACGGATGAGATTATTGATTTTCTCATCAAAGAAGCAAGATCCGGGGATCTCGTCCTTGTCATGTCCAACGGAGGATTTGACAACATTCACGAACGCCTCCTTTCCGCCCTTTAACGTAAACAACTGCTATTAAAATGAGGTTGACAAGTTGCACTTAATTCGTTAACCAACCAAATTAAAAAGGTTAACCAGTCAAATCGAAAATGAAAGGTCGAATTCTAAACATACTAAGATCGGAAAAAGATGTTGTTTCCGGGGAGGTGCTCAGCAACCGTCTTGATATTTCAAGGGTGTCTGTGTGGAAGCATATCAAAAAGCTTCAAGAAGTCGGATACAATATTGAAGCGACACCCAAGGGCTATCTTTTTATCAGCACTCCTGACGCCCTTTATCCATGGGAATTTGAGGAAAAAGAATACCACATTCATTATTTTGATGAAGTGGATTCCACCATGGATATCGCAAGAAACCTTGCAAGAAAACAGTGTCCTCATTTTACGGTGGTTATTGCCGGTCGTCAGAAAAAAGGAAGGGGGCGGCTGAAAAGAAACTGGCTATCTTCAGAAGGAGGGCTCTATTTTACAATCGTTGTCAGGCCAAAAATCCCGCCTGTTTTAAGTCTAAGGGTCAATTTTGCGGCATCGATGATTCTGGCCCAAACTCTGCGCAACATGTTTAACATTAATGCCATGGTCAAATGGCCCAATGATGTGCTGGTGGATGGCAAAGAAAATTTCAGGAATTCTTTCCGAGATGGAGGCTGAAATCGACAGGGTTAGCTTTATCAGTATCGGAATTGGCATCAACGTGAACAATGATCCCACACCCTATGAACCCATGGCAACGTCTTTAAAAAAAATCCTCGGAAAAGAGATACCGAGGATAGAGGTGTTGAAGGCGTTTCTCCATCATTTTGAAGATGAATTAAATGATGCGGATTTTGAAAATGTGGTTTCCGAATGGAAAAAATATACGGAAACATTGAACCGGCATGTCAGGATCGTTACGACCCATGACATATCCGAAGGTCTTGCCATGGATGTGGATGACAATGGTGCGCTAATATTGAAACTGGCGGACGGGTCAATGAAAAAAATTATATACGGCGATTGCTTTCATGAATGAAAAAGGTAATGGGTAATGGGTGATGGGTTATAGGTAATGGGTAATAGGGTATGAAGGAAAAAGACATATCGATCACAGGTTCTGCCGCTTCACTTCGAATGACGGTATATGCTTCATTAATGGCTGCTCTGACCGCAGCCGGGGCATACCTGGCCATCCCCATTGGACCGGTGCCGATTGTTCTTCAGAATCTTTTTATATTTCTGTCAGGACTTTTATTGGGACCTGTTTGGGGAACTGCAAGTGTAGGGGTATATCTTCTGGCCGGTATTCTGGGACTTCCGGTGTTTGCAGGGGGTGTCGGCGGTATCGGAAGATTTGCCGGGCCCACCGGAGGGTATCTTTTGGGATTCCTTCCGGCTGTTTGCGTGATTGGCTTTATATCAAATGTATCCAAAACAAATGTGGTCAGAGATCTGCTCGGTATGATCTGTGGCAGTCTCATCATTTATGCATGCGGTTTGTCGTGGCTAAAAATACTGACCGGCATGACTTTGGGAAAAACCCTGGCTGTGGGAATGTATCCGTTTCTCCCGGGGGATGCGCTTAAAATGGCAGCGGCGGTTCCCATCGCAAAAGCATTGCGGCCGATAATTCATAAGTGACAAGTAAACTGTAACAAGTGAACAGATGGCAAAAAAAGCTTTGAATAATATCATTGAAATCGAAAACTTAAGCCATAGATTTGCAGACGGCACAGTTGGTCTTAACAATATCAATCTTTCCATTTCCGAAGGGGCGTTTGTTGTCATTGCAGGGCGTAACGGGTCCGGGAAAACCACTCTTTTAAAACATCTGAACGGCCTTCTTTTGCCGACAAAAGGCGTCGTCAAACTCTTTGGCCGGTACCGGTGGCCAAAAACCTGACATGGTCGAGACAGATGGTGGGCATGGTATTTCAGGATGCCGACAGCCAGATTGTCGGTGAAACCGTTTCAGATGATGTGGCCTTTGGACCGGAGAATCTTTGCCTGGACAGGGCCGAGGTCAAACGCCGGGTTGTCCGGGCATTGGAGACCGTGGGATTGCATCACCACAAAGATCAAAAACCGCATGTATTGTCCGGTGGAGAAAAGCGTCGGCTCGCAATAGCGGGTATTCTGGCAATGAAACCTAAAGTCCTCGTCTTTGACGAGCCTTTTTCCAGCCTGGACTATCCGGGTGTCAAAGAAGTTTTGGCACAGATGGTTTTTCTGCATCAGGCCGGACACACGATCCTGGTTGCCGCGCATGATCTGGAAAAGCTGATCGCCCATACAGATCGTCTGGTCATTATGCAAGATGGAGGCATTGTCAGGGACGGATTGCCCTCTCAGCTGCTCGGGGATCTCGAGACTTTTGGTATTAGAGAACCATGTGCCTCGCGATTGGGGATGGAGGTGCATTCATGGCTGAATTGAACGTATTGGGTTTTCATTCCGGCAATTCTGTGCCGCACCAATTGGATGTTCGATTTAAATTGATGTTTCTTGTTATCATCAGCCTATCGAGTTTAAAAGCTTTTGTTCCTTCACTTTCTCTTTTAACACTGGTGCTCATAGTTGCACTCAACCATGCCGGGCTGCCATTTAAGATGGCTCTAAAAGATCTTCGCTATGGTTTTTTGCTGTTAGTGTTTGTGTTCATGGCGCGATCACTTTCCGTTCCCGGATCACCGGTTGTTGAATTTAAGGCTGTTTCTGTTACCCGGGAAGGACTCTACGAGGGGGCGATGGTTTGCTGGCGTCTTTTGGTTGTGATCATGACCGGTTTGTTGTTTGTTTTAACGACACGTTCTTCGGAAATCAAAGCAGCTGTGGAGTGGATGCTGAAACCTTTTCCATGGATTCCAGCCAAAAGAATTGGCATCATGATGAGTCTGATTGTGCGGTTTATTCCCATTATTTTCGAACAGGCCAAGAAAACCAAGGAAGCCCAGAAAGCAAGGGGAGTGGAAAACCGGAAGAATCCCGTCTATCGATTAAAAATGTTCGGAATTCCGCTCATGCGTCGAATCTTTGAACGGGCTGACAAACTGGTCCTTGCCATGGAGGCCAGATGTTATTCTGAAAACAGAACCGATTCTCTACTTTCTTGCGGTGTTAAGGACTGGATTGCCCTTGCGGGTGTGGTTTGTTTGTGTTTGATAATAATATTATAAAAAAGATTGACAGAAATACCTAAAAATTGGCATTAATTTTATTGACAATCATTAATTCTATCGATATTTAATATAATTTTTTAAGGGCCGTTAACTCAGTCGGTAGAGTATCTGCCT
The DNA here is from genome assembly GCA_963778575.1 of uncultured delta proteobacterium. GTDB lineage: Bacteria > Desulfobacterota > Desulfobacteria > Desulfobacterales > UBA11574 > UBA11574. Next base: position 51,803 of record CAVZUV010000009.1, read on the forward strand.
TTTAAGCAGAGAGTCGCGCGTTCGAGTCGCGCACGGCCCACCACATGCGTTTTATCGTCTTAAATGTAAGACGTGCCGCATAAAAATTTGCTTGCGTCCCCATCGTCTAGCCAGGTCCAGGACACCGGCCTTTCACGCCGGCAGCAGGGGTTCAAATCCCCTTGGGGACGCCACCAATAAATTCAGGGAGTTATATCAAATTGTAGCTCCCTTTTTAGTTTCTTAATTGCTCATACCCAACACTATACCCAACAAGTCGGATAAAAATCAGAGTAAAAAGATAAAATTGTACCAAATTAACAAACCGGGTTCAGAGAGCGATTTTTCGATACGTTCAGGGAAAGAAGAGGTGGGTCATTGAAATTCCCTTGTAAGTATAGACCAGAAAATCGGGCAGAAAGCCAGGTTTCGGTTCATCAAGCTATCCTGGGTATAGTTAATTAATTAACTAAAAAGTTAACTTAAGTTAATTAATTCATACCATCTAATTCCCTCTGCAATGACGCTAATTATGGTGAAATTTCGCCCATTTATATTAATGATAAAGGGTGACTGTATTGCCTTAATAATTTTGAGAAAGTTAATTTATTAACTTTGGCCTTAACCATCTTTTAGTAAAGACGGAGGGGCCTTTTTTGGTTTCTCTATTTCCAGCGTCTTGCTTTTTCATCCTGTTTTGTTATCTTGCTGTAAATGCTCGATTTATCAATCTGAGCATCGAAAAGTCTCCCCCGGGAGACAGCAGTTTTGTTGGACTCAATGAGGGTTAGAGCCGTCCCAAAAGGTTGAATTATATGGGCTTTTTCATTTCTTTCTATAAAGTTAATTAATTAAAAAAATATAACTTAATTAATTAACTCGCCACACACCTTGATTTACACTTCTGCAATATCACTCTTTATTTAGATTTTTCAGCCATTTAAGTGGCGTTTCCGTTCTCGAATATATTTAACTTTTCATCATCATATGTTTTAATTATATCTGGCAAGGAAAAGCCAAAGAGTAATACTTGATCGAAAAGCTCTGTATTCTATTTAGGTTAAGCTATATCAGCGAGTTTTTGTAACAACCTGATGATCCTCAGCATTGATGCCGGATGCTTTTGTCCTTACCGGCCACAATGTGTCATATTTTTGTTATGTTCTTGACAATTTAGGTTAAATATGCGAAAAAACATATGAATTTAAAATAGTTGTTTTAATTTTATCCAAAGGAAGAGCCATGTGATGGTAAAAGAACCCCATTTCTCAGAAAAGAGAGGTGGGGTTTTGTATTTTCATTGATAACGATTAGAAATCACAACAAAGGCCGGATCTGCGATCTGGAATGGGTATCACATCATCACCTGTACCTCGGAATTGAATATATCACAACAATTTGGTAAGTATAAAAAAGGATTTTATGGCAGGTTGTCATAGAAATTCAACGAGCATTATTATTGAGATACCTCTATGCCGTATCTTAATCTCATGTGAAAATAGATATTTGCAAGGTATCAACAGGCGGTAAGCAATTTTTCGGAAAACAAACTGCTCCTGATGGACAACCTGGATAAACATCAAAAGGATTTAGCCACGACCCCTCATCTATTTATGTCAAGTTTTTATTCACTATTCAAGAGTTGACACCATTTCCCGACTCATTCTCCTCCTGCGGAATTGGCGACCTGAGGATTTTTGACATTTTTATTGATTTTTCAGGCATTGGTATATTCTTTTTTAATTTATTTTCTTTAAATCTGGTAATTTTAATTAAAGTTTCCATATGGTTGGTCGATAAACAACCTATCATCACTAAATTGAACAATGCCAGAGATGGTGAGAAAATACCATGATAGCGAAGCTTCGCTCATTTGCACTTAAAATAACTTCATATCTTCAAGCACTCGTAAAGTTCTTCCAGGCCGCGTTGCACTTGATGACACAGCGATATCGGTCTGCAAGTCTTCGATTCAAGATTGCTTTCTTTGTGGTTATTCTCATGACAAGTACCTCTTTTGCTCTCAGTATCGTAACGGTCCAGATAATGAACAATTACATACTGAATGAGATTATCAAAAGAGGGGAATCAGTGGGTAAGAGTATTGCTGCTTCGGCAGGATACAATCTTTTGTCGAAGGATCTCCTGGGTCTGGACAATCTTGTCTTTAAGGCAAAGTCATCAAATAGCGACATGCTCTATGTAGCCATCGTCGATCCGGACATGAAGACGGTTGTCCATAGTTCGACAGAAATGATCGGGGAGACCAAACCAGTTGCCCAGGGTCAGCTTTTCAGAGAGGCTGCTGACGGGACCACTGTAAAAGAATTGACAAATTCATCAGAAAGTATTTTCGAAATATTGTGCCCCATAGTCTTTATGAAGAAGTCATTGGGTAGTGTTGTTATTGGCATGAACAAGTCCATCCTGCTGGAAGCACAGCGAAAAGTCGGCAGCATGATATTGATAGTCTTTGGAATCATTGTCGTTCTCGGAATGTTCGCGAGTTCGCTGCTGGCATCTTTTTTGATAAAGCCTATAAAGGAACTCTCAGCGGGTGTGGAAGAATTAAAGTATGGAACTGCAAAAAATCCGCTCAGGATCTACTCTCACGACGAGCTGGGGAAACTGACACGTAACTTTAATGAAATGTCAGCAGTGATAGCCGATCAGCGGGGAAAACTCACCAAGTATGCTCGTGATCTTGAAGATGCTTACGTTTCCATGGTTAAGGTGGTGGCTGCAGCCATAGACGCGAGAGACTCCTATACCCATGGTCATTCCGCCCGGGTTGCTCAGCTATCTCTACTCCTTGGAGAACAAATAGGCCTTCCCGAAGCGGATCTGAAAGATCTGGAGGTCGCATGTTTATTTCACGATGTAGGTAAGATAAAGACACCTGACTCTATTTTGCTCAAGCGGGGTAAACTCACCGAAGCTGAATATACGGAGATGAAGCAACACGTGGAGTACGGAGCATCCATCCTTAGCTGGGCGCCATCATTATCCAAGTATATCCCTTCCACCCGTCACCACCATGAGTGGCACAACGGCAAGGGCTATCCTGATGGGCTCGTTGGCGACAATATTCCATTGTTTGCAGCAATAATAACCATAGCAGATGCATTTGATGCTATGACTTCAAACCGGCCTTACAGGAAGGCCCTCTTTAAAGATGAAGCGTTGCGCAGGATTGCTCGGATGTCAGGAACACAGTTCCGTCCGGAACTGGTTGAGATCTTTCTTGAGCTGATGGAAAAGAACCACGTCCAGGATGCGCCACTCTCTGTTGTGAGGTTCGCCGGATGACTAATCTTCGCGGGTCAATACTGCTTGTCTTCATTGGTATGCTCTTACCCATCGTCATGTCCTGTGCGGAGATGAAAAGCTGGATTTCACCAAAAAGTTCTGTTCAGACGTCGGTTCCTGTCAAGAATTCTTCACAGACATCCCGTCGAACATCCTCCCGTCAAGCTGCCAATCTGGTCAAAAAAGATTCTGCTAAGACATCGGCTCCTGTCAAGGATTCTTCACAGATATTCATTCAGGTATCAGCTCAAGCTGTCAATCTGGCCAAAGAACATATGGAGGCAGGTGAGTGCCAGAAGGCGATTGACGTCTACAATGTCGAGTACCAAAAGCACCCGCATGATCTATCTCTGGCGAGAGAGTATGTGAAGAGCATCGAGAATATAGCATCAGCCGCCGACAAGGCGTTAGATAAGAAAGACTTTGCATCCGCTGGCAGGAACTACGATGTTCTGCTGAAAAACTACGCGCACTTCAAGGGGTTTGAAAAGAAGCTCTCATTCAACAGCATCGCTCTGAATGAAAAACTTTGTTACTGCAAGAAAGCTATTTTCAAACAGGGATTTCAGGAATACCGAAAAGGAAACCTCAGCGAGGCGATTGCACTGTGGCAGGATCTCCTTATCATTGACCCTCAAAATACAGACATCAAAAAGGCGTTGAGGACAGCTACGTTGCAGCAGAAGAACCTACAGGAAAAGGAATAGGACTTTCATAAAAAACTTTGGGGTAGGAAAGAAGCAGGAGCGACTTATAAATGAGTTGGGGCAGAATTTTAAAGTGAAAGCAAAAAAATCACAAAGTAGCCAGGCTGAGAAATTGCGGGAAAAAACTTCAACCCGAATTTTAGTGGTTGGTGATTCTCCGGACATCCTGAATTTACTCACAGAGATTTTTATATATCATTGATAAGAATTCCCTTTTCTGAGGCGAAATGACGATTCAATCACGCATGATGAAAGGCACCAAAATATTAATTAAATTTCCTTTTAAAGGGAAAAATATTGAGTCACGGTAAAAGCTTATCAATTTTTTACGCCCGTCTTTTTCTCGGTGATCTTAAGGTATTGATTCAATTCAAGGGATTAAAAACCTAAATACCATTTTATTAAAAAATGCTACATTTCTACCATTAACCTTCAATTCAGACCACTCAAATTCGATTGCACTTTCGATATCAAAACATTCCTCCAAAACCTTGGATACTTGCAATATCTCTGAAAAATAGGATACTGGCATCAAGCATCATAACACTTTTAACAGGCATGAATCCCCCCTGTGAGAATTTACAGTCATAGAATCCAATATTCATGCCAGCAGGGTTAATAGTTTACATAGTATTGTTATGCGGTATTGATTTCAGTGAGTTAGATTCAATGTCAAATGAAAGGCATAGATTCGTTACAGATTGATCTGCACATTTTTCTGTGCAATATATGATCATCCATGATTTGTTAACTTAGAATATTGAGAGAGATGCAAACATTTTGTATTTATTGACATTAACCATTTCATCCTATATGTTTTTGATATATTTAATATTTTAAGAAGGCATCAGGAGGGTTAAATGAATAAGCTGGATCTTATAGAGGCTCTGAAAGAGAAAACAGGGCTAAGTAAAATCGAAGCAAGGAAGATTGTCGATTTATTTTTTAACGAAATGGCCAGCGAACTTGCAGCCGGTGATCGTGTGGAAATCAGGGGATTGTTTTCTTTTTATGTCAAGCATTACAAGACATACACAGGGATGAATCCAAGGACAGGTGAACAAATTAAAACCAAGCCTAAGAAGCTTCCGGTTTTCAAGTGTGGGCAGGAATTAAAGGAACGGGTAGATAATTAAAGCTGACTAATGGATAAAAGACGATGGACTGTTTATTTGATCCGGTGTTCTGATGAATCTTTGTATTGCGGGATAACCAATAACCTGAAAAACCGGTTGGTAGCGCATAATTCAGGCAAAGGTGCAAAATATACAAGATCTCGGAGACCCGTTGAATTAGTTGCTGCCAGTCCTGAAATGACGAAAAGCGATGCGCTTAAGCTGGAATATCGGGTTAAACAAGTCCCTGCCGGTAAGAAATACTTAGCAATTACAAAGAAGGAGAATAAAATGACAAAAAAACTTAAAAAGGATCTGCAAGCCGTATCAAAAGCTCTCTATAGTTTAGCTCAAAAGATTGAAAAGATGCAGAAAGAATTTGATAAGCAGGTGCAGCCCATAAAAAAATCATATCAGGTGGCCAAACTGGTGCAGACCAAGCAGTCCTCGATGCTGCCATAAGATATAACTTTCCACATGGTGGTTGGATACTCAAAGGTCGAAAGACTGAAGATGTAAGGCTCCCAGACAGTTATAAATTAAAAATGCTTTTGGTCTATGGTCTGGGAATTAAGATCTGCTGGCAGATTACAGATCCATATCAAAAGAGCCCATCAATAATGAAGACGAAGCCACAGTTGTTATTCTTGGGGTTCTATGGCAAAGGTTACAAGAGACTCACACATTGAGAACAGTGAAATGACAAAACCCTCTCAAGATACAATCGTTGATGAGATCATTTCTGAAATGCCTTTGGAAGAGAGGGTTTAAGAGAACCGGGATTGGCGATTTTTTCGGAGGAGAGGAGGATTAATGTTTATCAAACTGACAGGATTTAAGAAAGAAGAGCTTGTGGTCAATCTTGATTTGGTAACCACAATCGTAAAAGGTGAGCAGTCTGGTTCAAGGCTACATCATTGGCAGCCTCCTCACAGTTCATATACTGATGTGGAAGAAACATTGGAAGAAATCACTGCAAAGCTAAAGTATAAAGGATTGCTATAACGTGGATTTCAGGCAAGCTGCGCCTGGTTCTAAGGTGCGCCAGGCATTGAGCATAGCTGATTCACAAGGTGTAGGCTTGGGCTGAGCACATATCTTACCAGATCGTTGATGAGATTCTTTCTAAAATGCCTTTGGAAGAAAGGGTTTCCCTCGCAAATATGAAACAGAAAGATGTTGAGGTTCTCCAAGCTGTTTTTGATCTGTATATCCGAAGTAAGGTTGATCCTGAAGATGAAGACTATGAAAATATTATGCATGAACTGTGGGAAAGATTAAGAAAGACCCATCGTTTAAGGATAGTGAAATAAAATGAAAAAAGTTTATGTAGACTATACCAATCAGGTAAAAATTATCTGCCCCGAATGCGGATTAGAAAAAAGTATAAATGTATTCAAATTTAAGGATACTCATAAGCGGCTAAAGGCTAATTGTAAATGTGGCGAAGTTTTTCGGCTTACCTTGGATTTTCGAAAGTATTACCGTAAGAATGTCCGGTTTGTTGGTGAATACTTTGTCCGGGGGAAAGATGAAAAAGGAGAAATACTCATCGAAGAAATTTCAATGACTGGAATCAATTTTACAACTATCAAGCCACATAATTTTTTCAAAGATGATACAGTTGAATTGAAATTTGCTTTAGACGATCAAATGAGAATGGAAATCAACACACCCGTCAAAATAAAATGGATCATCGATCGCAAGGTTGGTGCACAGTTCAACAATCCAAAATCACTCGAAAAAGATTTGAAATTTTACCTGCAGACACAATTTGATGTTTATAAATAGATCCCTTAAAGTCATTTATTTTTTAGCCTTCTTTTTTTTTGTTGCTCCACTTGCCCATAAAGAGAAAAGAAAAAAGCCCAGACTGTAGACGAAACCGCTTCGCGGTAAGGAAAGGAGGTAAACCATGAGTGGAAGTGTCTACAAAATTGTTGAAATGGTGGGATCAAGCTCGACTTCTTGGGAGGATGCCGCACAAAACGCAGTGGAGACCGCCAGCAAAAGCTTAAAGGATTTGAGAATCGCGGAGATTACTCAAATGGACATGAAAATTGAAAACGGGAAGGTCACTGCCTACCGGGCCAAGGTAAACCTGTCATTCAAATATCAATCATCTGACTGATAAATATAACAGGTTTGGGCGACTCCATGAAAATGGCTCAACCGAACAGGAAAAGGCAGGGTTATTTGGCTCTGCCTTTTCTATTATCCGAGGTTTTGATTTCTGCTATTTATCGCCGGTTTTAGATTGCCTTAAGAATATTGTGTTTTCGGATATCACAGGGACAAACTCACCTTGATGGTTTTGCTTTTTTTGCATTTTTGTAAGAAATACAATATCTGTATATAAAATTGGGATACTTGGACGTGCGTTTTTGGCAAGTAAACACAAGTTTTGACAATCTCGATTTTCATGTGGTTATCTCAATGTATCCCAGGTTGGCAATGAAATGGCTCACCACAACATCTTGTGTAAAAGCCAGTCTGAAATTTATTGCATAGTAGCATCGGTATTGTTAAAAATGACAAGGAAAATCATTTATACAGAAAGGAGACCGCGATGAGAACCGAACAGGAGGCACCTGAGACGAAAGGCGTTACGGTGAAGCAACTTGCAGCGGTTGACCTTGGCCCTGAAATCGAGGGCATGGCAGGGCGCCAACTTCGAATGCGTATGGTGACCATCGAACCTGGAGGCGTCTTCGGCCCGATTCACAACCATAAAGACAGGCCGGGCATGGTCTACATACTGCAAGGAACGATCACTGACCATCGAAATGGAGTGGCTAAGGAGTATGGGCCGGGAGTGGGCTGGCCCGAGGATAAGAACACCACGCACTGGCTTGAGAATAGAGGAACGACGCCGGCCGTGGAGATCTCGGTCGATATATTCAGGCAAGAGTAAGCTGATGCCCGACATTTAACCCGGTCGCCGCCTAACTTGATATCGTTCAACAATAATTATCCTATTCTTGAATCAGGACGAAAAGGGCACATTTCTAACTGTTGGCAGAGATATTAAAATTTAGCTCGATCTCAACCCTGCGGTTGCGGCTTCTTCCTTCCGGGGTTTTGTTTGATCCTATGGGATTTTTTTGTCCCATCCCAATGGCTTTAATTTTTGAAAAATTAATCCCTTGAGCCACAAAATAGTTCTTAATGGAACGAGCCCTTAATTCTGAAAGCTTTTTATTATATTCAGCATTGCCCTCAGCATCCGTGTAGCCTTTGATCATCATATCGGTTTTTGGGTGTTGAACCAGTAATCCGGAAATTCGTTTCAGCGTTTGAAGGTTCTGACCTGAAAGATCGGATGAATCATAACTGAAATTGATGGTATATTTACGGGGTGCAGCGGACTCATGCTTTGAAACTTGCTGGGATTTAGATGTTTTATCCGAAATTTTCTTTTGATTAACGTCGTCGATCCTGAAAAACCCCTAAATCAGGGAGCAACATAACCGAAATTTTGGCCAGATGGCCGCAATGATCTTTGAAAAAATGAGACCAAAAATATGGGCTGCCCACCTGAGCAGCTTGCTGAAATTCATTCCAGCGGCACTCAGGATGGCATTTACCATATCCCCTTCAGTTCCTTTGAGGCGGTTACGGTCCATCCTGTGTTCTCGTTTGAGATGTCCGATGCCAGGTTCAATCGCTGCGCGTCTTTTCATCCAACGCCAGAGACTCTTAGCTGTTCTGCCTCGTCTTGGTTTATCCACATGAACTTCGGCGCTGCCTTGGTAATCATGCCCGCGGTAGCCTCTGTCGACAAAGACATGGAGCGGTTCTTTTGCAATGCGTTTTACTTGAGCCAGGGTATCTGCCAGTGTATGGCCGTCGTAAGGGTTTCCGTGAACTGCCATGGCGCCGACAAACCAGCCGCCACGGCTGGTGGCCGCAACACTTACTTTGCAGCCGAATTCATAGCGTTTGTGGGCCTTTCCCTTGCTGATGCACTCTACTTCCGGAGCATGGACACTGTAGATTTTGTTCTTCTCACTTTTTGTTCTCTGATGAACCCGGGTGGCAATGTTTAGCAGAGTTGCAAGTTTCTCGTCCGGAATCGGCTGTTTTCTTTCAATATCCCGGATGACACGGCCAAGATAGGTTTTAAGTTTGGCGGTACATCGGTCGGCCCTTCTCATCTGTTTGGCATGTGCGTATCGGCTCTGTTTCAAAATCAGTTTTTTCGCGTTCCTGTTGTAATTCTGCCGAAGGGCTATGCCCCGTTCTTCAGCTGCTGCCACCAAACGCTGCCGTGCCCGATCATACAACCGGGCATCCGTTGGAAAACGAACTTCCTTTTCCTGAACCGTCGTATCAACATTCACGCGTTTGAGCTGGGTGGCTTTAACGACCTTGGTTTTTAGTCCGGCGCTGATGGTTTCCTTTAAAAGTTCTTCAGCACCTGCTTCGCCGATTCTTTTCCGCCAGTTGGTCATACTGGAAGGATCAATGGGCGCTTCATGCTCGAAGTACTTCATCCCGCTCAGGTGTTGCCAGTAAGGATTCTCTACCCATCCGGCAACCGTATCTTCATCGCTGAGGTTGAATGTGTACTTTAGGTAGTGAAGAGAAACCATCAAGCGGGTACTTATACCTGGGCGGCCGTTATCGGGACAGTAGGTTTCACCAAAAAGCTCGTCCAATCTGTCCCAATCCACAACAGTGGCAAGCTTGACCATTTCATGACCGCGATTGATGATTTTTATCAATTCCGGCCTGAAAAGATCCAACTGATGGTTTTTGTGCGGCGATTTCTTTGGTTTCATTTTAAAATTTGCAAGATTTTGGTGGTTTTGGGTTGAAAAACTTGCAAATTCATATACCATCATTTGTTGTTTAAATCAAATAAATTCTTATGGTTAAATTATTTTTCAGGATCGACTAACGTCGTTAACGGCAGAGCGCTTTATATTGGTGTATTCTTTTTGTGGTCCTGTAATCTTCTTTTTTTCTGCTATGGGCGGGGGATAACTCTCGGCAGCCTGGCCTGTTGAATGAAACTGTGTATCGCCGTATTGATCCGACTTCTGAACTGCCGGGTTTTTCTTTTGATGGGATGCTGCATTTCGGGCAACTTCGGCGGATGCGGTTTGTTCTTGTATATTTTGAATGGGTTTAAAATAGCTTTTGATATTTTTGATGTGTCCGCCTAAATTGGTCGGATAATAAAAAAGCCCCAACGCAATCAATGCTATCGCTGCGCCGGCCAAGTATTGAAAGCGCTTTTGCGATAATTTTGAAGCGGGTTCTTTCACGAATTGATGAGGCATACTTTCCATGACTTTAGAATGATTTTGAAGATGATCGAGCTCTTCTTCGGGCAGGTTGTATCTGTTGGTATAATCTATTGGCGTTATCGTGGGCTCTTCTTGAGTTGCAGGTCTTTTCCCGCGTGTGGTTTTTAGATCATTGTTTGAGCGGTCGTTATTTTCGCCTGCTGGAAACAGCGCGTTTGCACATTCTTTGATGATCGCTTCATCGATTGTTTTTACTTCTCTGACAAACCCGGTCAACAACGCATGATCACAAATAATATTTATTAGCCGCGGATACCCCTTTGAAAGAGACATAATTTCACGGATTGCATTGTCATTGAAAATATTCTCTTTTAAACCCGCGACGTTTAAACGATGCAGGATATACGCCTTTACTTCGGATTCGTTCAAGGATTCAAGATGGTAATTGATCGTGATTCTTTGCCTTAAAGCCCTGTTTTCTTGACTGGAAATAATATCAATAAATTCATTTTGACCGACGAAGAAAATATTGATCAGTTTGGTATCCGTCCTTTCAATATTTGAAAGAAGCCGTATCTGCTCAAGAAGGTCTTGACTCAATTTATGCGCTTCATCAACGACAAGGATGACTTTTTTCTTTTTTGCGTAACAATCGTTTAAAAAGCGGCCAAAATGAATTAAAAACTCGGATTTGCTGCTGAATTGTTTATTGATGTTAAATTCATTGGCCACAATATTGAAAAAATCCAGTTCCTCTAAAATAGGGTTGGTGATGTTGGCGGCAATAACATCATTGCCCAGTCGCGTTAATAATGCATTGATAAGGGTTGTTTTTCCCGTACCGACGTCGCCTGTGATAAGGAGAAATCCTTTATTGTCTATGACACCATATTCTAAAACGGCAAGGGCTTCCTGGTGATTCGCTCCGAACCAGATATATTTTGGGTCTGTGCTGATCTGAAAGGGTTTTTCTTTTAAATTATAGTGAGAAAGATACATGATATCTCCTTGAAGTTCTCTTCATCATCACCTGTTAATGATTGAAAGACAAAGCGCAGCAATTGCCATTAAACGGATGACTCACTGTGGTAAATTCGGCTGCTGTCCTTATGGCCTTGTTTAAACCGTGCAAAATCCGTGCAAAACCAATTAATTATCATTAATTTATGAGATGCCGATGGATTATCATCCCATCGCTTAAGGGCCATGCCAAAGATCGAAAATGGATATGCCTTCAGAAATAGGAGGCTGATGTGTTTTGAGATGTGATAAAAAAGATATGATTATAATAGGTTACGGTCGGTCATTTATAGATAGGGTGTGATAAAGAGAGACCTCTGAAGCAACAAACCCTGTTAATCCGGTGCAGCATAAGGGGTGAAAATAAAAATTATTTGTCAGCACTTCTCATGGCTATCCGCGCATACCCATATGGGATACTGCCAATTTTTTGTCGTTTTTATTGAGGGATCGGGTAAAGGGCAGATGGCGGAGGACGGAAGACAGACGACGGAGGACAGAAGGCAGACGACAGAGGGCAGAAGGGGAAAGGCAGAAGGTAAGAAGGTGAGAAGGTGAGATGGCAGACGACAGAGGGCAGAGGGGAAAGGGCGAAGGAAAGAGGGCAGAAGCTGGAAAACCAGAAGTCGAAGGTCGGGTTGGCCGTCATCTGCCATCATTCGTCCCTCGTTTTAGCGAAGCGGTCTTCCCTCCGGGGCGTAGGCCCTCTTCCGTCGGTTTGCCTTATGCCTAAAGCGAAGCGCTCCTCTCTCCGAGCTTACTTCCAGCCCATAGGGCTTACAGGCCGGAGGGTAAGCTCATACGAGCTGGAAGCAACCTAACGGGGCTGATAGTGATAGTGAGGAGGGGACTTTCGTGTGGAAAGTTCCTGGCAATCGATTGTTTATGTTGATCCAATGAATTCGGTCTGAATTATCAAGGCGGATGGTTTGGCGTATCTGATTGTCCAAGGAAGAAACAAGGAATCTATGCCTTGGAACTACCGCCGGCACACAAAGAGTTTGCTCTTCCCGCTGGGTGAATGAAGGAGCGAGACGTCGGAAAAGATTTGTTGAAAGGGTTTCAGCCCGCCTTTGACAAATTCTCTCGAATCCGCAGATCCCATGGTCAGCATCCTGAGATTGAAAAGGATTTTTACGACAGGATGACGGGGCACTTCATGTTCCATGATCAATACAACGCCGCCAGGGCGGATGACGCGCTTCATCTCATGCAAGGCCGCCTGTCGCGCCGGCTTTTTCAGTTCATACAGCGCATGGGAACAGGTGATCACATCAAAACTTTCATCGATAAACGGAAGGAGGGCCGCGTCTCCTTCTGTCAAGATGATGGTCCGGTCACCGGATTTCTCCCGGACTTTGAGCAGCATCCCCCGGGAAAAATCATAGCCCATGGCAACGCTATTGGGATATTGATTGGCGAAAGCGGTAATGACCGCGCCGGTTCCGCAGCAGATATCCAGGATATAAGGATGGGGCTTTTCCTCCAGGCAGGCCATTTTTGCCAAAAAGTTCCGCGTATCTCCGGCATCTTGGCGCGCATGAAGGTTTACAAACGCATCATACAGATGGGAGAACAGATTATAGTATGCTCGCCTTATGGTTCTTATGCGTGGCATCTTTTCAAGATTGCTGATTTTCTCTGTAGCTGGGGCAGCTGTATTTATCTTTTACAAATGGCTTTAAGTCCAGAATCGGCGTTTTGTCCAACATGTCGAGCCTTTGAACATAAATGACGTTATCCTCCACGTCAAGAACATCCAACACCGACATTCCCACAGGATTCGGCCGGTTGGGAGAACAAATGCTGAAAACCCCCCGTTTTTCATTGTGGTGCGGCGGCTGTTGAACCAGCAAATCGGGTGTAAAGTCCGGACTTTTGTGGAAATGGAAAATCACCACGATCTGCTGACCGGCTTTCACATCTTTAAGCCCTTTTTGATATTTTTTATCAATGACCAGGGTTCCCTTATCCTATTGTGAGGCGATAGTACAACCCTAAATGAGTGTAAACAAAACCGATGATGATCATAATATATTAATTTTAATGATCAATCTGACAATTTGAACAATTTTTAATATCTCTACTAACAGCGCACGCACGCTCATACGGTTCTTTCTCCCACCCCTGCAGGTCCATTGTGGAGGCCGTTAAAAAAAAGTTGCACCGGTGTGATTGATCTGCTAGGATTGATACAGTTTGAAGGCGAGCGAGGAACAGGAAGGGTTGGTTTTTAGGTTTGCCTGATAAAAACGATTTCTTATGACCTGATTGTTGTCAGGTTCGGCACCTCCTGTCGCGTGAGACGCATTGGTTTGCAATAGCGGGGAAATGGTGTCTGATAAAAAGAAATCGGCAGTCAACAAAAGGATGCCAAAACAATGGTTCCTTTCAGGTTGGAAAACGGAGAGAAAAAACTTGCGGTGTTGTTCGGCGGTACCGGCACCATCGGCGGTACCATCGTCAATTACTTCAAGGCCAAAAAGCCGGGACTTGTCGATATTCGTGCTCCCAGCAGTAAGAAAGTCTCGCTCCGCGAGTGCAACGATATCCGGGAATATCTGTTCACCGTCCGCCCGGATTTTATCATCAACGCCGCCATCGCCAACATTAATGCCGATTCCCAGCTGACCTACGAGGTCAACTATCTCGGTGCGATCAATGCTGCCCGTGTTGCAGCGGCTCTGAAGGTCCCGTATATTTTTTTCAGCTCGGCCGCGACCCTGCCGCCCGGAACCAACCTGAAAGAAACTGACCATCTGCCCCTTACCGCCGGACTGAGCAACTACGGTAAATCGAAATTAATGGCGGAGCATACGCTTCGCCACATGGCCGAACACTACGGCCTCGACTATACCGTTATTCGCCTGGCCACGGTTTACGGCGCCCACGATCATAAGATCCAGGGCTTTCATCGCATGATCTTTTGCATTGCCGACAAATCGATGCCCTTCATATTTACTAAAAAGGGCGTTATCCATTCATACTCTTCATCCCGGAAACTGCCCTACCTGATCCATCACATGCTGAACAACCGACAAGAATTCGGGGGCAACACCTATCATTTTGTCGACCGGGACCCGGTTGAACTCGCCCGGCTGATTCTGACCGTCAAATCACATCTGGGATTGAGTCGTCCCAAGGAGCTGTACATTCCCTATACCGTTGCCCGGACCGGCAAAAGGGGGGTTAACGTCATCCAGCGGATGCTTACCAGCATCGGGCTCAAGACCATCCTGCCGCCCGAACTCATGTTTCTCGGGGCCTTTTACCGCACCCAGACCCTTTCCGGCGAATGTCTCGCCGCTTCGAGTTTTATCGATCCCCTGCCGGAAGAGACTGTTTTTTCCCGGCTCCCGGAAATGATCACCTACTACCTGACCCGCTGGAGCCTTCAGAACCTGATCAGCAATTTTGACGAAAAACTCAGCGGCTTAGATGCCTCGATCAAGCATAGCTTCAAATACAATCCCCAGGCCCTGATGGACTCTATCCATCTGACCGCCGCCGAACCTTTCCAGGAAATGACTACTTGCCGTCTCGACAGACGCCCTTTTTCCGATTCCTGAACCGCCGACTCATTGAACGTCGTTGTCCCGGATTCTCTTTGAGATCGTGCGCATTTCCCGTGTCACAAGCTTTCACACGGTTCGCGCGGCAGGATAACGTAATGCCAATCAATAATCGACAGCGGATCCAGCAACGTCATTGTATTTGGATCGCCGATGTTTTCCCAATCCAGCCGGTCATATGAGATTGTTTTGGATGTCCACCCGAGTGAGATGTGTAGATGGGGAAAGATGTTTATTTTTGACGGGATCGAGTCCGCCACGGTTGCAATGACATCCCCTTGTTTGACGATGTCACCGACGTGAAGATGATCTTTTGGGATGGTATGACCGTAAATGGTGCAGAGCCTGGTGTTATCCCCGCCGGGAAATAGATGTTCCATGATCACCGATTTCCCCAGAAAATCATCGATCATCCCGACAACGATTCCGTCATAGATTGCGGGGACCTCTGCCGTTTCTTCAAGACGAAGTATCGTGTCCTTTTGATCCTGGTAGAGACACAAATCCAAACCCTCATGGGGTTTATCGCGCTTTTTCCGATCTCCCCACCATTTGTCGGTTGAATGAAACAGCATCCCGGTGCAAAAGACCCACCCTTTAAAACCGCCGTGGTCGAGAGCATTCTTTTGGATCAGAAATTCGGTAAATCGGGTGTTCCTTAAAAAGGGTGTTCTTGCAACGTTCACGCTATGGACATTCTCTCCTTTGATCAAATGGCCATTGTGTAAGGCCAAAAAGACATAAATAAATAGAAAAATCAATTAAAATCAATAGAAATATCCAGGCAGGGATCAAGGATAAAGGATCAAGGGCTTGAGGGCAGGGGATAAAGACAGAGGACGGGAGTCGGAAAGCCAGACGACAGGGACAGAGGGCTGAAGGCAGGAATTAGAAAATAGGAAATAGGAAAGAGGCAGGGCGAAGGACCGGAGGTCGGAGCCTGCGGCCGAGCATCGTAGGAACTCGAATATTGGCATCAGGTTGACATCTTTCGGCGGTCCCTGCTGCCTGATGGGGTGAGTACAAGGTTTAGTTGAACTTTACAGATAGAAAAAACTTGTTTTAACCAATTAATATAACAATCAATTCAATTCTTCTCCTAAACAATGATTTTGTTTGGTCTCCATTGAGATATTGTTATTGGCACGTATTTTGCTAAAAATCCACTAAGATAAGAACCATTTGTTATTTCAGCGCCGCAAAACCATTTGATTTTGGGGATGTGATGAAAGGTTAATTTAATATGCGGTCTTGATAAATTCCATATACAATCATAACTTTTCAAATGAAATTCTTATCGAGCAGGAGGAAAACCATGGGATCAAAAATTTTAGTCGCAGATGACAGCCCAACGGTGCGTCACTTGATTCAGAAGTTTCTGGATGGAGAGGGGTATGAGATCGTCACGACCTCAGATTCTGCGGACGTTGTCGATCTGATTGACGAAATCAATCCCGACCTTGTGATTTCGGATATTATGATGCCGGGCATGGACGGATATACGTTTTTGCGTCATATCAGAAAAGAAAAAACTCAGGCGTCTTTGCCGGTCATTATGATGTCGACCAAAGAAAGAGAGGTCATGGAAGACCTTTTTGTTTCTTATGGTATTTCCGGATATCTTCAGAAACCTTTTG
Organism: uncultured delta proteobacterium; assembly: GCA_963778575.1. Lineage (GTDB taxonomy): Bacteria > Desulfobacterota > Desulfobacteria > Desulfobacterales > UBA11574 > UBA11574. The sequence goes on from CAVZUV010000009.1 coordinate 68,397, forward strand.
AGAAGGAACAATTGATTGAATTGATTGAGCAGGCATTGGCATAAAGAACGGCATCATCAACGTTACCGAGAGGTCGCGTTGGACGAATGCAGTTTTGCCCTCGGACGCCTTTTGTCGTGAAACGAAGATCCCGCTGCCGGAGAGATTCGGGGTGTCACAGCCAGAGGCGGGCAAGCCTCGACTTTCGCAAATTAGGATTTGAGACGAGGGCTCAACGCCGATATCGGACGAAAAGACTTTTTTGAGATGGCTTCTAATGAGAATATGCCACCAGGCGCCTGGTGGCAAGAGGCTGAATGTTTGCCGCTCGAAAAAGGTTGTTGCACAGAAGGAGGTTCGCGTGGGCATCAATATGGAAGACGAGTTCCTGGCGCTTCCCCGCCTTAACCTCAAAACGGCGGTTTGATTTGCATTGACTGCGAGGACAAGACTTCAGGAAGTAAAAATGTTTAACCTTGTTCTGCGTAAACATCCGGAACTTGCCGGGCAACTTTTAAATAATAAGATTCCCTGACGTATCAATGGAAACTTTATGATAAGGAGCATCTTCCAGAATTCTCCGGCCGGTCATCATCATTCGCCGCATCATCATAACAAAATAGACCGTTGAAAATCCGTAGGCCGGCAGGAAAAGCCACCATGCAAAAGGGTGGGGAATGCCTGTTCGTCTAATGTCACCGGGAATTTGGATAATATTCTTCCAGTCCCAGCAAAATGCCACGATCATGAGCAAACCGCAGCCCAGCTCAACCGCCAGGTCGTGCCACCTCAAGCGAATATCATATCCTTTTTCATCATAATACATCATCAGAGAGCCTCCCGCCACCATGGCCATCGAAATCAATAACGGTGCAATGACCGGGCCGACCCACGGCAGCGGTACGTAAAACAAAAGATCCCACGTCATGAGGCTTTCGGGCCAACGCACCATGACATACAGCCAAAGGTAGTAAAACAGGTCCCATATCCCGAAGGCGATCATAAAAAAGCAAAACCGTTGAATTCTATTCTTTCCGGCCACCCAACTTACAGCCACCAGCATGATCACCGTTGCAATTTCCCGGCTGAACTCGATTCGTACCAAGGGATCGATCATATGCCGGCCGTCTTCCCACTTGATCACAAGCGGAAATCTAAAGCCTCCGTCAAAAAAAATTTTCCGCAGATAGACGACAACAGCGCTTTCAACCCACGCAAAAGCAATGGCAAAAACAATCACCCAAGCCCAGATTCTGATTGCGCGTTTAAATTGTTTTCCGGACCCGGCATTAAAATTGTCGTGATTTATGGTCATGGTTCAGTTAATTTAATAAAATTATATAAAATTATAGATAATTTTACTTGACACTCATAGGAAGCCAATTTTAGATATCATTAAAATATATTTTATCAAAAATATTTTTATAAAATAAAGTCAAATCAGGCAAAACAGCCTTGGACAGGATTGGGAAAAGGGTGCTTTCCTGAATTTTCTTTCAAATAGATAGACTGCTTCTCAAGCGTATATCCTTGCAGAAAAAATTGCCGCCTCAGTGGTCAATTTTTGCCGCACTGTTTGGGGTGTGACAATCGGGTGTTCAGCTTAACTATTTGAATTATATAAAACTCAATATTTATTCAAAGTGAAAAATTATTTTTGCATGACTTTTGCAATGATTCATTCGAACACAAAAAATATTGGGCTTCATCCATCAATGATATGTGAAACGGACGGTCATGAGGTCATCCGTGATATTTTGAAACGTATTGAACTTCAAAATCCGTGTCCGTCAATTCATGCTTTGGAATATTTTGCAACATATAATTTAAAACCAAACGATGAGACAAGGCTTCATCCGCATAAAAGAGGTTTTTTTTGCGGTTCGTTTGCGTATGGTATGGCTTGTTCCTGTTTTCGTTAACTTGTGCTGGATTCCTAACTTTCACCTCCCTCTCAAAGCTGCAAATGCAGCGGAACTTTCAGAGAATAAGGGCCAAAACCAAACAACCCTAAAAAAATCACACATTCATCTTCCGGATCTTTCCGTCAAAGACCCTTCGGAAGAACCATTGATAATTTATGACGGTCCAGGCGGCAAGCTATTAAAACTTAAAGTAAAAGCTGATATTTTGGAAACGTTCAAGCCGGACATCGATATTTTTCAAAGTAAACGCTCCATCATTGATGAACCCTTCTCTTCGTCACGTTCATTTTCCAACGCGACTGCGAACCGGTTTGAGATTTTTCGTTTAGAACAAAAGTTAAAAGGCTTTAATTGCGGTCTGGAATACCGCTATGTTGCAAAACATCTAAACTATTTTAACCGCTATAAGAACAAAACGGGAACCAAAACAAAAGTTGGGTTAAAAAACGATCAGGAGGGAGTGGAGATTTGGGGTGAAAAAAACATCGGGTTCATCGGCATAAAAACGTTTTTCTCAAGGTTTTTGAACAATGTTGATCGCGACCCTACACTCCCTCGAATGCTGACCCATAAATACGGGCTCGAAATGAAATACAGGATGCATCTATTGCCCATTTGGATTTCTTTTTTTCATTCCAGGGAGGAATCCGAAAATAACCTTGAGACAGGGAGTTCCGAATATCAAGGAATACAGAAAGAAACCTACAACGGCTCCTTGAAATATTATGGCGGCAAACGCTTTGACGTTACAGCTTCAACAAGCTATTCTCTCAGCCGCGACTTGCTTCATCCCGACCAGGAAACCGAACGCTTCCGGAACGGAATCAGATCCTCCATCCACCCCGCACCGCATCTCACCATTACCCCGGTGTTAAGTTTTGGCGAATATCGATATCTTTGGTATGGAGAACGCGAAATACATCCCTCTGCTTCGCTCTTTATTACTTATCGTCGAATTTCCAATGTCGTTGATCTGTCCTTCAGGGGTAGATATTCTCAATCGAAAAATACCGACCAAACCTTGGACAGCGAAACATTAAGCACATCCATCGGGCTGAGTTGGCACGCAAGGAGTTTGTTTTCCCGGAAAATCGGTTATTCTTTGAATTTGGGATTCAATCAATATGTTGACAACATCCAGCCGGACAGTTCCTACAATTCTTTATCCGCGTTATTTAAACTCGAGTTTGAGCTGTAGTTTAACTTCCATTGAGCAAACAACGCTCAATGGAAGTTATTGGTTATTTGTTATCCGTTATTCGAAAAGAAACCCCATCTTTATTTATATTTAAATCAGCGGCGAGATATATTATCTAATTTTGAGATAGCTTCAAGTATTCCCGAATCTTTTGGGTCTTGCTCACCGCACGATGAACGCCGGGATCACTAGGACTGATCAGATTAGATTTATGTTGGAACAGAGCGAGGCGGTATATCGGCTAAGAGATATCCAGCCAAACCGATTGATGGCCGTTCAACACGAGGTCTTTGCCGAAAGAAAGCCCTTCACGGGTTATTAAATCAACAACATCTTCTTTTACACCGCAAGCCTTTAGGTGATCGGCATCCATGTTCTGGGGGTCTTGGGCAAAGTTATTGACGATGAGGATCTTCTGGTCGCCAAAAGCCCGAAGATATCCGAACAGGTGGGGATTTCCGGTATGAATGACTTCCATGCCTCCGTTTTGAAGGGCAGGCAATGTTTTGCGCAAACCGAACAGCTTGACCATTTCCTGGAAAAAGCGCCATTCCAGTGTATCTTGATCCGTGAGGTCTTCCCGGGCGTTCCATCGTTTTCTGGAGCGATGGACCCATCGACTGTCACTGGCTTTTTCAGGGTCGGTTAAATAGGTGTAGTCATTGAGCATGCCCCATTCGTCTCCGACATATAACAGCGGAATGCCGCCGATACTGACCAGAATACTCCTTAAGAGGTTGACCCGCCGGACGGCCTGTTCGATCAATTCGCTGTCTTGTTTCTCGATGGCATCTTCCAGTCCCGCCAGGGATGAAAGCGTTCCCGAAATCCGTACATCGCCGTTGTCCGCATTGAATTGAAAAGGGACGCCCTTTGCAAAAGAACCGGGGTATTGACCGGTGTAGAATTTGTTCAGAAACGCGCGATGGCCGACAGGATCAATGCCGATGTTTCGCGCGTCTTGATCGTCAAAAGTCCAGCCGATATCATCATGACAACGGATAAAGTTTACCCAAGTGCATCCGGACGGCGTCGGATAGCGATTTCTCATGGAATACTCGAGCAACTTTACCTCCCGGGTTGCCAGCGCTTCCCACAGCAGCGCCATGAGCAGGGGGTTGTAAGACAGCTGACATTCATCGGGATGAAGGTACCGGATCACGTCATCCGGATGGACAATGGCCTCGGACTTAAACAGCAAACAGGGCGCGACGATTTTCGCCATGGCATTAAAGGCACGGATGATGGTATGCGCTTCAGGCTGATTTTCGCAATTGGTGCCGAGTTTTTTCCAGATAAACGCCACGGCATCCAGGCGCAGCACCTCAACGCCTTGATTCGCCAGAAAAAGCATCTCTTCGGCCATGGCACGAAACACTTCCGGATTTGCGTAATTCAGATCCCACTGGAAGCTGTTGAACGTCGTCCATACCCATCGTCCCATCTCTTCACACCATGTAAAACTCCCCTTTCTTACGGCGGGGAATATCTCTCTCAGATGCTTTTGGAATTGATCCGGCAGGTCACGGCTCGGATAGGTATGGTAATAGGCCATAAAATCCAAATCTTTCGATTTGGCCTTTCGGGCCCAAATATGTTCATCGGATGTATGATTGAAAACGAAATCCAGCACAAGGCTGATCCCTTCATTACGAAGTGCGGCGGCGAGTTTGGAAAGCTCCTCCATGGTGCCGATATCCGGGTTGATGGCCCGATAATCACTAACGGCGTACCCGCCGTCGTTATCCTCTCTGGGGACTGCAAACAAGGGCATCAGATGCAGATAGGTTAGGCCGAGCTTTTTGAAATAAGAAATGTGATCATCCAGTTTGGCAAGGTTATCGCTGAAAAGATCCACATATAATACGCCGCCCACCACGTTTTCGGATAAAAACCAGTACTGATCGGCTTCCCGTTTTTCATCCAGGAGTTTAAGTTCAACCGGGCGCTCCAGCCAGTATTGAACCAGCATATTTAGAATCTGTTCGAGGGTATAAAAAAAATCATATTGCCACCCGTACAACTGATGAAGACAGGCAAACAGGCGTTCCCACTCCCTATGAAGTCTGTTTTTGAATTTAGGCCATTCATGCACAGCCTGCGCCAGTTCAACGGCAAAGGTCTTTTCCACTTGGGGAAGAATGCGATTCAGCGATTTTGCAGCCTGTTCCGGTCGCCAGTCATATTCTGCCATCATTTCCTCCTTTCTAACATGATCCTTTCTATACAGTGGGATGTTTATCCTTCGATTATTTCAGGTGCAATAACACGCCGCATGTATTTTGAGATGCGATATGAAGGCGCGCCTTGCAGCGGGTGAGGGCCTGACCGACTTCTTGGGCGGCCTTTTGGGGCGTGTTGTTGGTTTCGCTGAGATGGGCCAGCATGACGTGCTTTAAACAGTCATGCTGCAGGTCTTTCAAGAGGGTTTTGGATGCCGCGTTGGACAGGTGGCCGGTTCTGCTTTTGATGCGCTGTTTGATGGGCCACGGGTAGGGGCCGTTGATCAGCATTTCTTCATCGTGGTTGGCCTCGAGGATCAACAGCGAACATTCTTTAAGATGCTCTTTGACCATGGCGGTAGCAATGCCGAGATCGGTGGCGATTCCGATTTTCGTTTGGTTTTGGCAGATCGTAAATCCGCACGGATCAGCGGCATCGTGGGATATGGAAAAGGGGTGAATGGACAAGCCGTTGATGGCGAAGGTCGATCCGCATTCAATGGTTTTTGAGTCATAAAGGTCGCCGAGTTGCGAGGACGCTGCGTTTTGTGTTTTGGTGCTGATATAGACCGGAAGCTGATAACGCCGCGAAAGAACCCCGACGCCCTGGATATGATCGGAATGCTCGTGAGACACCAGGATCGCATCGAGGTTTTTCGGATCCAGTCCCCTTGATTTCAGACGGCGTTCGATTTCAATGCCTGAAAGGCCGGCATCGATCAGAATTGACGCCGAGCCCCCGGAAACAAAAACCGCGTTTCCTTTACTCCCGCTGGCCAGGATACATACGCTAAGATTGTCATCGCCATTGGCTTGCAGGCGGTTTACCGCAGGACCCTTTTTCATCTTAACGACCCGTATGCCCGAATCCGCCGCTGTTCCTTCGGGTTTCATCGAGTTGCTGAACAATGTCAAGTCTTGCCTGATATACCCGGTTGACGACCATCTGGGCAATTCTGTCGCCGCGCCGAACCGTATAGGCCTTTTCCCCGAGATTGATCATCGCAATCTTGACTTCTCCGCGATAATCGGCGTCGATGGTGCCCGGAGAATTAATCAGTCCGATACCATGGTTTACGGCCAATCCGCTTCTGGGGCGAATTTGTATCTCGAATCCATCGGGAATGGCAACGGCAAAACCGGTGGGTATCAACCCGACGGCGCCTTTTTCAATCAGAATATCTGTTTCATTGGCCGCACAGATATCCATTCCGGCCGCCCTGGGCGTCATATATCGGGGCAGCGGAATATCCGCATCCGAGTCGGGTCTTAATCGAAGAAATTTTATCAAAGGAGAAGTATCCACAACTTAGTTCGCTGCGCTCTATTTTACATCAGCAAGATATCATCAAACTGGCTTTTATCGTCAACAGGCCCTAAAAGGGTCATTGAAAAACGGTTGTCTTGAAACAGGTTCTCGGCCAGATGGAGAATATCGTCTTCGGTGACGGCATCAATGTTATGTATAATCTCTTCCAAGGGGACGTAGCGTCCGAAATGCGTCTCGTTCTGCGCCATTCGAACCATCTGATTGTCGTTGCTTTCCGAGGCCAGCATGAGGTTGCCTTTTGTGAATTCTTTGGCGTAATGCAATTCGCTTGAATCGACTCGCATTTCTTTGATTTTTGAGATTTCCTTGAGAATGAGCTGTATCGATTGCTTAATATTCACAGGGGCAACGCCGGCATATGCGCCGAACATTCCGGTATCGACAAAAGAGGATACATAGGAATAAACCGCATAGGCAAGGCCTCTTTTTTCACGGACTTCCTGGAACAGCCTTGAACTCATGTTTCCGCCTAAAATGGTGTTCATCAAGGAATAGGCAAACCGTCTCGGATCGGTGATCGACATTCCTTTGGTTCCCAAGCAGATATGAACCTGTTCCAGGTCTTTGTAATGCAGATCAATGGTGCATTGTTCATCCGGTGCCGTGCGCTGGGGAAAAGGATCTCCCGGGCGAATCGATTCGAACGCCGGGCCGGCGATATCCATGAAATGGTTGTGGTCCAGGTTCCCTGCGACGGAAATAATAATGCGCTCGGGCTGATAAAAACGATGGGAAAAGCGTTTGAGGCTGTCGGAATCGAAGCGCGTTACGTTTTCACGATTGCCGAGCACGGAACGTCCCAGAGAATTTCCGTTCCAGAAATTCATTCCTGAAAGGATGTGAATATATTCGTCCGGACTGTCTTCGGCCATCCCGATTTCCTGCAGGATCACCGCACGCTCGTTCTCGACTTCTCTTTCATCAAAGAGCGAGTTTAGGAAGATGTCCGATAGAATATCGACCATGGTGTCCATGTGGGCGTCCATCACTTTTGCGTGATAGCAGGTATTTTCGGTGCTGGTAAAAGCATTGGTTTGGCCGCCGATGGCGTCGAACTCCTTGGCGATCTCAAAGGCCGTCCTTTTTTGGGTTCCTTTAAAAATCATGTGCTCGATAAAATGAGACATACCGCTTTCAACAGGAGATTCATCCCGCCCCCCGACATTCACCCAGACGCCCATGGATACCGATCGAAGGTGCGGCATTTTTTGGGTGATAACCTTGATGCCGTTGGAAAGAACGGTTTTAAAAACTTCATTATCCATGGGTTATCCTTCCTCTTCCAAAGCCGCTTTGTAACTTAAGCGGATTTTACCGTCTCTTCCGATTTCGAGAACCTTGACCTTGATGTGATCTCCTTCCTTCACGATATCCGATACCCGGTTCACGCGATGTGCGGCCAATTGCGAGATATGCACCAGTCCGTCAACATTGGGAAGTATCTGGACAAATGCGCCGAAGTCCATGATTTTGACGACGGTGCCGTCATAAATTTTTCCGACTTCAGGTTCAACAATTATTTCTTTGACCATATTCAAGGCCGCATCGGCTTCTTTTTGAGAAAATGCCGCGATTTTAACCATGCCGGTGTCGTCTATTTCAATTTTTGTGTCGGTTTCATTTTGGATGGCCCGGATGGTTTTACCGCCGGGACCGATAATCTCCCGGATTCTATCGGGATTAATTTTCAAGGTAATGATTTTCGGGGCATACGGCGAAATTTGCTTACGGGGTTCCTGTATGGCCTCGGTGATTTTACCCAGGATATAAAGCCGTCCGTCCCGGGCCTGCTCCAGCGCTTTTTTCATGATATCTTTGGACAGCTCATGGATTTTAATATCCATCTGAAGCGCCGTGATCCCGGCATCTGTACCGGCCACCTTGAAGTCCATGTCGCCGGTATGATCTTCATCGCCTAAAATATCGGAAAGAATGACGACATCATCGCCCTCCTTAACCAGCCCCATGGCGATCCCTGACACCGGCGCAGTGATGGGAACGCCGCCGTCCATCAGCGCCATCGTGCCGGCGCAGACCGTCCCCATGGACGAAGAACCATTGGATTCGAGAACTTCTGAAACAATCCGGATGGTGTAATCAAAGTCTTCCCTTGGCGGGAGAACTTTTTCGAGAGCCCGTGTGGAGAGCCCGCCGTGGCCGATATCTCTTCGGCTCGGTCCGCCGATGCGCCTCACCTCTCCCACTGAATAGGGCGGGAAGTTGTAATGGAGCATAAAGGGCCTGAGTTCGTCTCCGATCAAGGTTTCCACACGCTGTTCATCCTGGCCCGATCCAAGGGTCAGCACCGCGAGCACCTGGGTTTCACCCCGCGTAAAAAGAGCGCTGCCGTGGGGTCTGGGCATTATCCCGACTTCACAGGTAATCGGCCTTATTTCATCAAATTTTCTGTTGTCGATACGTCGCCTTTCTTTTAAGATGATGTCCCGGCTAATTTTTTTCAGCAAGTCTTTCAATATCGCATTGATTTCATCCCGGCGATCCGGATAGGTTTCCTCCAGTTCTTTGAACATATCCGATTTTACCTGTAAAAGCGCCGAATTTCGATGCGTTTTGTCCGGCACGCACAGGGCAGAGTAAATTTTTGAAGAGGCCTTGGTCTCGATGATTTGACACAGCGCCTCATCTCTTTGAGGAGGGGTGAAGGGTCGTTTGGCGACGCCATTGATTTCTTTGAGTTTCAGTTGCATATCGATAATCGGCTGCATGGCCTCGTGTCCGAAAAAAATGGCTTCCAGCATATCCGATTCATTGACGATATTGCCCCCTCCTTCGACCATTACGACCCCGGTCCTTGATCCGGCAACAATAATATTGATGTCGGACGTTTCATATTCATTGAGGATCGGATTGACTTTGAATTGGCCGTCAATTCGGGCCACACGAACACATGCAATCGGTCCTTCAAAAGGGATGTCCGATATTTCAAGGGCGGCGGACGCACCGATCATGGCCAGGATGTCGGGATCGTTTTCCTGATCCATGGAAAGCACCGTGGCGATAACCTGCGTTTCAAACCGATACTCTTTGGGAAAGAGCGGCCGGATGGGGCGATCGATGATGCGGGCGGTCAGGGTTTCCTTTTCGCTGGGCCGGCCGATTTCCCGCCGAAAATAATTTCCGGGGATACGGCCCGCAGCATATCCTTTTTCCTGGTATTCGACCGTTAGCGGTAGAAAATCCGTCGGGCGCTCTTCCTGAGAAGATACAACCGCCACTAAGACAATGGTATCTCCGTATCGAACCTGAACCGCGCCGGATGCCTGCTTGGCGAGTTTGCCGCTCTCGATGCTCAGAGTTTTACCCCCGATTTCTGTTTTGAGTAAAGTTTCCATAAATTTCTCCTACGCGTCAAACGGCTTCGGACCTGTGATTGTGGCGCAACTTGAAAGTTGTCTTCCAGAAAACAAACAACGGCAAATTCGGCAATACAGGCATCTATTCGTTTGAATGGTTTGGCAAAACGTTTGGTTTTTTGAACATCGATGTGTTTCAAAAAACGAAACGGCTCTTGCTATCTTCTCAGTCCCAAGGTATCGATGATTTCCCGGTACCGTTTCACGTCTTTGTTTTTGACATAGTTCAAAAGTCTGCGCCGTCTGCCCACAAGAATCAAAAGTCCTCTTCTGGAATGATGATCTTTTTTATGAACTTTCAAATGTTCCGTTAAATAGGAGATGCGGTGCGTCAAAAGCCCCACCTGCACCTCCGGCGATCCGGTATCGTTCTCGTGCAGCTTAAATCGATCAATCAATTTCTTTTTTTCATCTGATGTTAAGACCAATTTTTTTTGCCTCCTTTTGTAAAAAATACCTCGTATTACCTAATAAACCGTTGAACCCTTTCCACGGGCTCATCAATTGTTAAACACACAACGATAATCGTATTGGTTCCTGTTTCCGTTATACTTGAGCACGGCAATGAGCTGTTCTTCGGCATCGAGGATTTTCATAAAGCCTTCCGATGGGTTTGCCGTTTCGATTACAATATCATTTTTTGTCAGAATTTGACCATATTTTATTTTATTTGCCAAAATTTTGTCGGCAGTATGCTCAGGGAAATCCTTGAGCGCACTCGACATACTGATGATCCGGCCGGAAGATTTGTTTGCTGATGTCAAGTCTTTAAGTTCTTCCAATGTTATGGCTTCTTTTATGGTAAACCCGCTGCTTTCAATCCGCCGGAGTTCTTTCAAATGACCGCCGCATCCCAAGGATGCGCCGATGTCGGCACATAGGGTTCTGATATATGTGCCTGACGAGCAAAAGACCTCGAAGCAAATGGTCGGCAGTTGAATGTCTTGTATGTTAAGATCGATGATGGATATTTTTCTTGCCGGCTTCTGAACGGGTTTATCGCTTCGGGCAAGTTTGTAGAGCGGAATCCCTTTATATTTTAAGGCCGAATAAATCGGCGGGACTTGGGTCAGGGTTCCCTCATACCTTTTAAATACGGATTTTATGGTTTCTTCCGAAAATTTGTCAGGATTGCATATGCGCGTGACATTTCCCGTTGAATCCTGTGTGTCGGTTTCAATGCCCAGGTGAAGAACCGCTTCATATTTTTTATTGCCGTGCAAAAAAAAACCGGCAAGCTTTGTGGCTCGATTGATGCAGCACACCAGCACGCCTGTTGCAAAGGGATCCAATGTCCCGGTATGCCCCGCTTTTTTGGCTTTGAATAATTCTTTTACACAGGCCACCACCTTGGCGGAACTTATACCTGCGGGTTTATCAACAATCAGAATTCCGCTGATGCCGTCATGCATGATTTAAATCACATGGTGTTCGTCAGGTTCAAAATCATTAATTTTATTTCCGAAAGTGTCGACTCGATATTGAATCCTGCGGCACTGGCGTGACCGCCACCGCCAAACATGGATGCGATGGCCGCCACATCAATTGATCCGTCGGAGCGGAGACTGACATGATACAAGTTACGGTTTTTCGATGGGCCTTTGCCGTTATGGTGCTCCTGGATCAGTGCTGCAACCTTGATATCCTCAATTCGTTTGGCATAATTGATGAGGCCGTCTCCGTCTTCAGGCTGCGTGTGCGTTTCAATAAACATGTCTTTGGTCAATGTCATAATCGACACTTTTCCGCTATTGGAAATTTCGATAGAGTCGAGCGCAAGATTCAACAGTTTTATCCGTCCCAAAGAGTATGTGCCGTAAACATGCTGAGAAATATTATAAGGATCGACACCCAAATCCAGCATTTCCTGGCAAATGGCAAAAGCGGCCCTGTTCGTATTGGAAAAACGAAACGAACCCGTATCCGTCAAAATACCGGTATATATTGCGGTGGCAATGAACTTATCCAAGGGGACGCCCATTTGTTTAATCAGCCAGTACACGATTTCCGATGTGGCGCATGCGGATGTGTCGATCAGCTGAACATGCCCAAAGTTCGTATTGGTAATATGGTGATCGATGTTGATGATCATGGGTATCTTTTTAACGACGGAGACGGCCTTCCCAATCCGATCCATGTTGCTGCAATCCAGAATGATCGCCAGATCATAAGCGGTCTTTTCGATCTTCCGGACAACATGATGCACTTCCGGCAGAAAACGATATACCGCCGGTATGGGCGTTTCGTTGTATAAGGTTGTCTTTTTCCTCAGCGCTTTAAGGGAAAGACCTGTGGCGATAAGAGATCCGATGGCGTCTCCGTCAGGGTTGGTATGGCTGACCACCAGAATATGGCGGCTGTTTTTTATGTGACGTATGATTAAATCCATAATGTTTAATGGTCTTCGGAATTTGTTGATGACGGCGCATTATCTCCGTCTGCCCGATCTTCATCATGGATGCGGCTTAAAATTTTGTCGATGTGAACCCCGTATTCAAACGATTCATCATAAAAAAATCTAAGCTCGGGCATATACCGCAGTCCCAATTCTGCGGCAAGCTTATATTTTACATATCCAAGAGCGCTTTTGAATCCTTCAATGGTTTGGGCGATATTATTGTTGCCGTCGGCGGTAATAAAGTAAACGCGCGCTATTCTTAAATCACGCGACATCTTTACGCCTGTTATCGAAGCTGTTTTTAGACGAGGATCTTTCACCCGCTTAAGGAGTATGTCCGACAACACTTTTTGTATTTGGCCGCCGACTCTGTCGGAACGTGCAAACGGTTTCATATATTGATAATCTCCATTTCACTGTCGATGATCTCGGCCAGATTGAGTTCTTCGACCATGTTAAAAATTTTGTCTATCTTGGAGTTTATCACCGACCGGTCGTTGCCGACCAGGGCAAACCCGATCATTGCGCGTTGATATATATCGTTGGACCCAACTTCGGCCACCGATGCATTAAAATGGCTGCGCAACTGGCCGATAATCGATTTTACAATTTTTCTTTTGGCCTTTAGAGAACGACACTCGTGCAGCCTGAATGTAACAATACCTAGGCCGGCCACCATGATCCCCTCACTCGATTCGAGAACGCTCGGTACTTCAAACGCATTGGTTTTATGTTGCCACAATATACTCAAAATTTACAAATCAAAAAATCCGAACATCCATGACTATTCGACTTCAGGTTTGATTTCTTCTACATAGTAACATTCGATGACGTCGCCGAGTTTGACATCATTGTAATTTTTAATGACGATGCCGCATTCATAACCGGTTTGAACTTCTTTGACATCGTCTTTGAAATGACGAAGGGAAGCAATCTTTCCTTCGTAACTGACCACCCAGTCTCTGAGTATGCGGGCAAGCTGTCCACGCTCGATTTTACCCTCTGTGACGTAGCAGCCGGCGACAGCGCCGACCTTGGGAACATGGAATACTTCTCTCACCTCGGCTCTACCCAGAATGTGTTCTTCAAAGGTGGACGCCATCATGCCGACGATGGCGTTCTTGATGTCATTGATCACATTATAAATAATATTGTAGAACCGGATATCCACATTTTCCTCGTTGGCAAATGCCTGAATTTTGGAGCTGGGACGGACATTGAAGCCGATAATGATGGCATCCGATACCGCAGCCAGGGAAATATCCGATTCGTTCAAGGCGCCCGTCGCCGAATGAATGACATTGATCTTGACCTCTTCGTTGGAAAGCTTGGTTAACGCATCCGAAAGGGCTTCGATGGAACCGTGCACATCGGCCTTAATGATGAGATTCAGATCCTTAACTTCATTTTCCAGCATTTTTTCGTAAAGCTTTTCAAGACTGAGCCTGCTGGTCTTAGCCAGTTCCTTTGATCGCTGTTTCTGGGTTCGATGCGAACTCACCTGTTTTGCATCTTTCTCGTCCGATAATGCGATCAATTCGTCTCCTGCATTGGGAACACCCGAAAGACCGATGATTTCGACGGGAATCGACGGCCCTGCCGATGAGACCTGCCGCCCCATGTCATTTAAGAGCGCGCGAATTTTACCGTAATGAACGCCGCAAACCACAGCATCGTGGATTTTTAAAGTACCTTCCTTGACCAGGACCGTGGCAACAGGACCTCTCCCCGCATCCAGCTTGGCCTCAACAACGTGTCCCACGGCGAGTTTTTCCGGATTGGCCTTAAGTTCCAGAATTTCTGCCTGCAAAAGCACCATTTCAAGCAAATCGTCTATCCCGCGATTTTCCTTGGCAGAGACCTCGACAAAGATGGTATCGCCGCCCCAATCCTCGGGTACGACACCGACGTCGGCCAGTTCTCTTTTGACCCGTTCAGGGTTTGCATTCGCCTTGTCGATTTTGTTGACCGCTACGATAATCGGAACTCCTGCGGCCTTGGAATGGTTGATGGCCTCAATGGTCTGGGGCATGACACCGTCGTCGGCGGCAACGACAAGAATGACCAGATCGGTCACCTTGGCCCCGCGGGAACGCATTTCGGTGAAAGCCTCGTGGCCCGGGGTATCCAAAAAGACGATTTGACCTTTATTTGTCGCGACATTGTAGGCGCCGATATGCTGCGTGATTCCACCGGCTTCATTTTCCGTAATTTTAGTTTTACGAATAACATCAAGAAGAGATGTTTTGCCGTGATCCACATGCCCCATGATGGTCACCACCGGGGGTCTGGAGATGAGTTTATCGGGATCATCGGTTTCTACCCTCAAGACGGACTGTTCTTCAAAGGAGGCTTTTTCAAGCTCATAATCAAATTCTGCGGCAACGAGCGCAGCGGTGTCAAAATCGATCACCTGGTTCACCGTCACCATGACGCCTAAACCCATCAATTTTTTAATCATTTCACCCGCTTTTACACCCATGCGTTTTGCCAGGTCGGACAGGGCGATGGCGTCATCGATTTTGATTCTGCGTTTAATGGCCTTGGGCACGGTAATCAGCGGTTTTTGTATGGTGGTGGTTGTTTTTCCTTTGGCGGACTTTCGACCCTTGCGGGCCCGGTGCGATTTGGTATAAAGATCCTCTCCTTCCACCACCTCTTTTTTACGAAAGGAAATTTTTTTCTTGAAAAATTTTCTGTCCGTCACGGTTTCGTCGGGTTTTGTAACCCATTTTTTCTTTGGTTTTTTCTTTTCTTTGGCAGACTCCTCTGCAGCGGATGTTTCGGCGGCGGGCGGTTTTTCAACTTTCTTTTCAGGTTCAAGGACTTGATCCTTTTGGATCTTAGTCTCTTTTTTCTTTACGGCCGGGGAAACCGGCATCTTTATGATTTTTGCCGGTGTTTCTTTTTTACGTTTTTTGCCGGCTCTTTTCGGCGTTAATTTTTTAAGAACAACCGGTTCTTCGGGGGATTTTGAAACCGGCTTTTCGGTTTCGGCTTCCACCTTTGCAGCACCGGGCGCTGCGGTATCTGCATCCGGAACCTCGGCGGTTTTCACCGCTCCGGGTTCTTTATCCTCTGCTTCCGGGATGACTTTCTGTTCAGGCGCCGGTGTTTCTTTCTCAAGGGGCGGTTCCTTGGATTCAGGAACTGTTTCAGAGGGCGGTTCGGCAGCCTCCACTTTTTCAGCGGGTGATTCCGGTTCGGCGGCGATCTCAACTTCAACCGGCTCTTGTGGCGCAGGTTTTCTGCGTCTCCTGATCAGTGTCGGCTTGATACGCGTTTCTTCAATCTCTTTTGCCGGCGAACCTCGAAGCTTTCGTTTAATCGTGTCCACTGTGTCATCATCCAGAGAACTCATATGGCTTTTTGCGTCAACATCCATATCCTGCAACTTATCGAGCAACATTTTATTCGTCATGTTAAGATCTCTGGCAAGCTCATATATTCTGATCTTTGCCATTAAACCCCCCGTTGTGTTTAGTGGTAGCCTGTTTTTTTATGCAAAGTCTTTGCAACACATTTCGTATTGCAAATGGTTATTCTATTCAATAATTCTTGCCAAACAAACCGGGTACTTTGCCCCCGGATGCAAGTTCAACGTTTAAAGCACTGACGTGCTTTTGACTATCATTATTCTTTAACAGAATCCGTCGGGTCCTGGTCCTCCGGTGGTGTCGTTTCCCCGGACGAACCCTCATCCGAGTCTGTCGCATCGTCGATGGCGGTTTGAGAATCCGAAACATCTTCGGCCTCGACTGCGGCCTCGACGTCCGCTTTTTTTTCCGATATCACCTCTTCTTTGGAAGTTTCATCGCCGTGTTCGGTGCTTGGAATATAATTTTTGGCAGCTTCAATCAACTTGACGGCTTTTTCTTCGGAAATATCTCTGATCTGAACCAGATCCTCTACAGAGGCTTTGCTGAGTTCATCTGCGGAAAAAAAGCCTTTTTCATACAAAGCATCCGCCAAACTGATGCCGACATCCGGCAAGGATACCAAAGAATCATATCCGTATTGCATGGCTTCGCTGTATCGCGTCTCGCTGATGACATCAAGGTGCCATTTGGTCAATTTTGAAGCGAGCCGGACATTTTGTCCTTTTTTCCCGATGGCTATCGAAAGAAATTCATCAGGGACGATGACCTCCATGGAACCGTTTTCCTCATCAATAATTACCCTTGAAATTTCCGCAGGTGAAAGGGCATTGCACACAAATTTTGCAGGATCGATGTGGTAAGGGATGATATCTATTTTTTCCCCTTTAAGTTCCTGAACGACGTTTTGCACCCGGCTGCCTTTCATCCCGACACAGGCGCCGACAGGATCGATATCGGAATCGTTTGAGGTTACGGCAATTTTTGCTCTGATGCCGGGTTCGCGGGTCGCGCCGATAATGGTAACTATGCCCTCATTTATTTCAGGCACCTCTGTTTTGAAAAGGGCGACCAAAAAGTCCGGATGCGTCCTGGATAAAACAATCTGCGGACCCCTCGTATCATACAGGACATCGATGATATACGCCCTCATGCGATCCCCCCGTCGATAGGATTCCTTGGGAATCTGTTCGCGAGAAGGAAGGATTCCTTCTGTTTGACCGAGATTGACAATGATATCATTTCGATCAAAACGCTGAACGATGCCGTTGATGATTTCACCCTTTCGGTCAATGAAACCCGAATAGACCGCATCTCTTTCCGCATCTTTCATTTTTTGTATGATGACTTGCTTGGCGGACTGAGCAGCGATACGTCCAAAGGTAGAGGTATCCATTTTGGTTCCGAGACTATCGCCGACTTCACAGTCCGGATCGAGCTTTCGCGCCGCTTTGAGGCTGATCTGCAAATCCGGTTCCGTAACGGTTTCGGCGACATCTTTAAATTGAAAAACCTCTATTTCACCGGTGGATTCATTGTATTGAACTTCAATATCGACATTGGCACCGAATTTTTTTCTCGCGGCAGATCCCAATGCTTCCTCAAGGGCCTTGATCAGAATCTCACGATTAATGCCTTTATCTCGACTGACCTGTTCAACAACGCGTTTGATATCCGTGATAAGCATCCATTTTCTCCATTATTATATATTTTCGATCATAAACCGGGTGCACCATTATCAATGAGAACCGTCCGAGAGACGAGCCGCCTGGATATCATGATACGGAATCGCCACTGTTCGGTCTCCGGTTGAAATGCTGACCATATCTTCGGATATGCCCAACAAAATACCCTTGATTTTCTTCTTGCCGTTGACAGGAGACGCGGTTCTGATGAAGATCCGGTTCCCTTTGAATCGATCAAAGTCGCGCTTTTTCCCCAACGGCCGATTCGGCCCCGGTGATGACACTTCCAGGTTATAGGGGCCCGCGTCTTCCAGAAAAACATCCAGCAGATCACTGGACTGGCGACTGATGTTGGTGCAATCGGCCAGGGTCACGCCGCCGGGCCGGTCGATATAAAGACGGAGAATTCTCCCCCCGGCCTCACGTTGACACTCGATATGAACCAGTTCTATTCCCTCTGCCCTGCAGAGCGGATCCAATATATCTATTGCCCGGACGATCATTTTTTTCATATTATCCGGCGACCAGGTATTATGTTCCCGGTGTTTGACGTTTGATCTATCGTCCTTTTGTCCATTTTTTGTTTTCAACGGTCTTCCAGCGATCTTTACCAAAAAAAAAACAAAAACGGGCTGTCGCCCGTTTTTTTTTCTCATACAGGTAGATCTTTATGGTGGATTGAAAAACTTTACCTGTTCATTTAATGACCCATGAGAGAAAAATTAAATCCAAATCACACCCACAATCCCAGAATCTGCGCTCAGCAACGAGACCTTGGCAAACAGTTTTTAGAAGTCTCGCAACCTCTTGAAAGGCGACCTTTTAATGGAGCGGGCAACGAGATTTGAACTCGCGACTCCAAGCTTGGGAAGCTTGTACTCTACCACTGAGTTATGCCCGCCCATCAAAAAAAATAAATTATTACAAATGATTTGCATTGTCAATAGATTTCAATAATAAATTTAAGGGCAAAAGGGGTAGGGCTCAGGCTAAAAGGTCTTTGATTTTTTGAAGTTCTAAGGCGATTTCTTGAAGGAGGTCGGCAGGGGGTGTCTCCTGTTCCGAGGGAGATTGCGCTTTTAGATATTGTTTGGCGCCTTGAATGGTAAATTTTTTTTCATATAAGAGATGTTTGATCCACAGAATCAGTTCCACATCCTTTTTCCGGTACAATCTCTGGCCCGAAGGGGTTCGTTTGGGGTTTATTTTTTTAAATTCAGCTTCCCAGAACCTTAAAACATATGCCGGTACGCCGACAATTGAACTGACTTCTCCGACCTTGAAATATAACTTATCCGGCAATTCTTTTTGACAAAACGGTTCGTTTTCCATTTTATGCGTCAACAGCAATTATATGGCCGGCAAGGTTGCATCAAAGGTTTTCATGAGCCGGGCCGTAATTTTTTTATGTATATCATTGATTCGGTTATCTTCCAAGGTTTCTTTTGAAGACCGGTAGGTCACTCTCAAAGAAACACTCTTTTTCCCCTTTGGAATCGGATCTCCTTCAAAAACGTCAAACAGATGCAGATTTTCCACCAGTTCTTCTTGGAACAATTCAACGCTTTGAATAATTTTATACGTTTCAATATCATTGTCAATAATAAGCGTGATATCTCTCGGTGCTGACGGGAATTTTGGAATGGGACGGGCGGATTTCGTGTCCGGAATGAATTGAATCAGCTGATCGAGATTGAGTTCAAAGATAAATGCCGTTTGCTTCAAATCGTAATTGCGAATGACCTTGGGGTCAACCTCCCCCACGAGGCCGATGGGTTCATTTTCATATATCATCTGCGCCGTATGTCCCGGTTTTGTATAAAAACACGATTTCGCCGGCATTCGGGTAAACGCGGCATTGACGATGCCGATGTTTCTTAACAGCTCTTCGACAATGCCTTTGATATCATAAAAATCACACGCAATCTCCTTTGAAAACCAGGTCGAATCGACTCTATTCCCGGTCCAAAGCCCGGCAAGCATCTCGATCTCATCCGGCTGGAGGTCCGTATTACCGGCATGAAAGAAAGTATGACCGATTTCAAAAATTTTAAGATTTTTGTTTTGCTGCGACAGATTATATTGCATCGTTTGAAGAAGGCCCGGGATAAGAGAGGTGCGCATCACCGCCTGATCTTCGGAAATGGGGTTGAGAATATGTACCAGCTTTCTCTTGGGATCATCCGCCGGGAGTTCAAGATGATCACAGGATTGGTGGCTGATAAAGCTGTAATTGATGGCTTCGCTGAACCCCAGCCCGGTCATCATGGTTTTTATCCAATATCTTGAATCGATCTTTTTGTCCGGGTGCCGGGCATCGGCCGGAATCAGCGGAAACGTCGTTTCGATGTTATTGTAACCGAACAGACGGGCGATTTCTTCCGTAATATCTTCAAATCTTGTGATATCGACCCTGAAGGTCGGCGGCGTCACTCGAAACCGGTCAAGGTCTATTTTTTCAACCTCAAACTCGATCGAATCCAAATAGTTTTCGATGGCCTTATCATCCAACCGGGTGCCCAGATGCCGATTCAGGCGCTTAATGCTCACCTCGACGGTCTTTTCGGAAAAAGGGGAGGGGTATTCATCGATGATGCCTTGAACGCATTTACCGCCCCCGATGTCGACAATCAGCTGCATGGCCCGTTTGAGTGCCGTGACGGTGCCGCCGGGGTCCACACCGCGTTCGAATCGGTGAGATGCATCCGTGTTCAATCCTGTTTTTTTGGATGTTTTTCGGATACAGACCGGATCGAAATAGGCGCTTTCAATGAGAATGTTCGTTGTGGCGTCTTCAATTTCCGAATTGAGCCCGCCCATGACCCCCGCAAGCGCCACCGGTTTTTCCCCGTCGCAGATCATCAGCATTTCCGGATCAAGGCGACGTTCCTTCCCATCCAGGGTGACAAACGTTTCGTTTTCCCGGGCCGTTCGGACCACGATTCGATTTTCGGCGAGACGATCGAAGTCAAAGGCATGCAGGGGCTGCCCGGTCTCCATCATAACGAAGTTGGTGATATCCACGATATTGTTGATCGGTTTTAAACCCACTGAAACCAGGCGGTCCTGAAGCCAGAAAGGAGACGGCCTGACAACGATGTCGAATACAAGACCCGCGGCATATCTCGGGCAAAGGCCGGTGTCCAGCAGGGTGACGGAAGTGTGATCGGCGATGTCGTCCATGGATTCCGGCAGAGAAATTTCAGGGTATCTCACTTTTTTGCCGGAGAGTGCCGCAACTTCACGGGCGATCCCGGTAATGCTGAGGCAGTCCGGCCGGTTGGGCGTCAGGTCGATTTCCAGTACCGGGTCTGAAAGCCCCAGCACCTTATTCAGCGAATCGCCTTCTGACAGGCCACAGTCCAGTTCCATAATTCCGCGGCCGTCGCCGCCGAGTCCCAGCTCGAGTTCGCTGCAGAGCATTCCTTCCGAAGTCCTTCCGCGAATGGTGCTTTTTTCTAAAACGATGTCCTTTGGGAACACGGTGCCCGGAAGGGCGCATGGCGCAAGCATGTCTGTCTTGACATTCGGCGCGCCGCACACCACGGAAATGATACTGTTGCCGATATTTACATCGCAAAGTTTTAATGTGTCGGCGTTGGGGTGGGGGGTGACATTGACGATACGGCCCACACGAACAGTGTTTAAATATTCGAACCGGTCCGAGACGGCTTCGACTTCCAGCCCGGCCATGGTCAGGGCGTCCGCCAATTCATTGATGTTCAGGTTCAGACCGACATATGCCTGCAACCAGCTTAAACTGACCTTCATATTAAAACTGCCTTAGAAATCTTAGATCGTTTTCAAAATACTTTCGGATGTCGTCAATACCGTATTTCAGCATGGCAATCCGTTCCACCCCCATCCCGAAAGCAAATCCTGAATAGCGGGCGGTATCGTATCCGACGTTTTCAAAAACCGCAGGGTGAACCATTCCTGAACCCAGCACTTCCAGCCAACCGGTGTTTGAACATACCCTGCATCCCGCGCCTTTGCAGATCACGCAGCGGATATCGACTTCGGCACTCGGTTCGGTAAATGGGAAATAACTGGGCCGGAACCTTAAACCGGTTTCCGCGTCAAACATCTGATGGACAAATGTGGTTAATATGCCTTTTAGATCCCCGAATGATATATTTTTATCAACCAGAAGCCCTTCAACCTGGTGGAACATGGGGGTATGGGTCAGGTCGGAGTCACATCGATAGACTTTGCCCGGAGCGATGATTCTCACCGGAGGACGCTGTTTTTCCATTATTCTGGGTTGGGCCGGCGAGGTATGGGTTCTTAAAACAATGGTGTTGGAAATATAAAACGTATCCTGCATATCCCTTGCAGGATGGTTTTGGGGAATATTCAGCGCTTCAAAGTTATAATAATCGGTTTCAACCTCCGGCCCTTCGGCAACGTCAAAGCCCAGCCGGGTAAAAATGTCACAGATTTTTTGGCTGATCTGGGTAATCGGATGCAAAGATCCTATCGACGTCACTCTTCCGGGGAGAGATACATCGATCCGGTCGTCGACTCCCCGGGATGATGCTTCAAAATGCATCAAAGCGTCTTTAAATAATGAATCCAGATATTTTTTTGTTTCGTTGGCCTTTTTTCCCGCTTCAGGCCTGATTTCCGGGGGCAGGTTGGAAATGTTTCTTAAAAATTGGGTGACGGCTCCCTTTCGACCCAGATATTTGATCGAAATCGTTTTGACATCTTCTGCATCGCCGGCCGATTCGAGTTCTTTCAGCGCTTCTTGTTGAAGCTGTTCTATGATCTTTTCCAATTTGGGTTCTATTTGTATTGAATTATAATTGCTGCGATACCAGACCGGCAATTTGACTAAAACCCGATGGGTCGGATATCGCTAATTCAGCCAAAACTTTTCGGTCCAACTCAACACCGGCAAGCTTCAACCCGTGAATGAATTTGCTGTAGGACAGATTATTCATGCGTGCCGCAGCGTTGATTCTGGCAACCCAGAGTTGTCTGAAGTCACGCTTGCGCGTCCTGCGATCCCGATAGGCATACATGAGTGCTTTATCGACGGTATCCGCAGCCGTACGAAATAATTTACTGTGTCCTCCACGATATCCTTTCGCCAATTTTAAAACTTTTTTCCTGCGTCTTCTGGCTTTGTACCCTCTTTTGATTCGCATACCAATTCTCCTATTCTTCTATCAAAACCCTTCATCCGTTCGGAAGCAGCAGCTTAAGTGCTTTCATGTTGGTTTTATCGACGATTTGACTTTGCCTCAAACCCCGTTTTCGTTTGGTGGTTTTTTTGGTTAAAATATGATTTGCATGTGATTTTGAAAAAACGTATTTACCTGAACCTGTTCTTTTAAAGCGCTTTGCGGCAGCTCTATTTGTTTTTATTTTCGGCATCTTTCAGTCCTTTCCGGCATTTCAAACATCGATGGCGTGAACCATTTAAGATTCCAGCTCACGCCATCTTTGTCAAAATAATTAACAATTCGTTTAACGAAAAATAAAAAAGACCGTGTCCCGCGAATCCGTCAACCCATCGCCGACGATCGTTTCATATGAATTCAATTTTGGGGTATCAGGGCGTCGTTATTTTGATAATGGTTTCGGCGCCAGGACCATAATCATTGTTCGACCCTCAAATTTGGGAGGCTGTTCGACGAGCGCAATCTCTTCGGTTTCTTGAACAATCTTTTCCAGCAACTCCTTGCCCAGATCTGTAAGTGTAATTTCTCGTCCCCTGAACATGACGGTGACTTTGACTTTGTCCTTTCTGGCGATGAACTTATTGATGTGGCCGATCTTTGTCTTCAAATCATGTTCGCCGGTCTTTGGGCGAACCTTGATTTCTTTAAGTTGAAATGTGGTTTGTTTCTTTTTTGCCTCCTGTTTTTTCTTGGTCCGTTCATACTTGAACCGGCCGTAATCCATAATTTTACAAACAGGGGGACTTGCATTCGGAGAAATTTCCACCAAGTCAAGGCCAAAATCATTTGCAACGGCAATGGCTTTATAGGTCGGGATCACGCCGATCTGGTTTCCCTCAGGGTCTATCACCCTGACTTCTTTTGCCCTTATATTTCGATTGATATTTATTTTGTCTGACCTGCTTGCCCTATCTGTACGTTTCAAATTAGCTATACCTTCACCTCCTGAGCTAAAGATTTTTCCCATTCACGAAAACACACTTTCATTTCCGCCCCGTGATTCTTGCAAAACAAACCGGGTGCTTTGCACCCGGATGCAAGTTCAACGTTGAAAGCGCTGACGAGCTTTTGCCTTAGTCCGCCATGAAGCGGCGGACAAATTCAAGCCAACTGCTTTGCGGGTGTAATTGACTCCCAACCTTAAAATGAGACTTGAAATATAGAATAACATTAATAAATGCAAGAAAAAAATGCAAGAAAATAAAACCGCTTTACTGTCGAATCGTATATTCGGCCAACAGACTATTTTGCCAGTACGAATTTTCGGGATTATTGAAAAACAGTTTAAAGAGTTTCAGACTTTCTTTCCGCAGGATATGCGGTACGATGGTGATTCGATTGTTTTTATACAGCGGCGTCATTTTTGACAAATCACAGCGTGTCCCGCCGCCCATGACGTCTTCGTAAGCATAAGCCACTTCACTGATCCCGCTGAGCATCATTGCCCCCAGGCACATCAAACAGGGTTCCATGGTCGTAAAGAGAACAATTTTTTCTCTGTTTGCAGCTATTTCCATATCTGCTAATCGTTTTAAGGCAATCATTTCGGCATGTTCGATTTCGTTTGGAAACTGTCCCGCCGTGCCTTTTCTGGCGCCTGTCGCCAGAATCCGGTTTTGATGGACCAAGACGCATCCAACCGGAAATTCTCCGGCATCCAATGCTTTTTGGGCCTGTTTAAGCGCCTCTTTCATGAAATATTCGTAGTCCATGTTTCTATCTATAACCTGCATATGGTGTCATCGCAGGGGCAGCTGTCATCGACTTCAAACGCATAGAGGATTCTCGCCTCCATTTCGAGCTGTTTGTCCGGCAACCGATCAAAGCGTGATTTTTGAGCAATTTCGATGAGTTCTGATTTGGATGGAATCGATTCGAGGCCGCGCCCGACGATGCTGCCCGTCGTCCCATCAATGATATCCGCATCCTTGCCGTTTGTAACCACGACAACCGGCACCGGGTATAACGCCAAAAGTCTCGATGCCGCCAAAGCCGGCCGGTGCCTTGTAGTGAGTGAGCCTGGTCCGTATTTCACGATCATGCAAATTTTATCAAAAAGAGAAATCGTGTAGTCGATTTTTATCATCGCTGTTTTATCGGCGGCTTTGAAAAAAAGTTCACGCCGGGCTTCAATGTCTTTTTTAGGATATCCTTTATGCTCAACCAGGAGACGGGCCAGCAATTGCCTGTATCTTTCGTCATGGGTGTCGCAGATGGTGCAGCCGGTGATAAAATCGACGCGTTCGCCGAGAATGAGATGATGTCCTTTTTTATCTTCCAATTTTTGGTTAAACTTTCCGGTTACTTGAATAAACCGTAAAATGAAGAAAATGTTGTCACGAAAGCACGAAAGGGCGAAAACACGAAAAAAGACATTAATAATTTCATGCTTTTAAAATTTTGCGTTTTCGTGATTGTGTTTAATTTTTTGCCTTTAAAAAGCACAAAATTCAATTTTGACGCCGGATGAAGCATAAAATAAGATTATTGGGATGTAAAGTGTCAATTATTTCTTTACAATTTAAATCTCCTGTGAATAAATTTGACGCCATGAGTATCCGTGAAGATTTTGAAAAACGTGAAAAAGGCTTTATTTCTCCTTTTGGGTGCCGGAGCGCCGAATCTCGCGGCCGCATGAGAGAGGAGCCCGCCTGTCCCATCCGAACGGCATTTCAAGTGGACAAGGATAGGATTGTCTATTCCAATGCCTTCAGGCGGTTGAAGTACAAAACCCAAGTGTTCCTCTCCCCATTGGGCGACGAATACCGAACCCGTTTGACCCATACCCTTGAAGTATCGGAAATCGCTAGAACCATTGCCCGGGCCATGCGCCTGAACGAGGACCTGGCTGAGGCCATTTCATTGGGTCATGACCTGGGGCATACCCCCTTCGGACACGGCGGAGAGACCATTCTCAAGGAAATATTTTCTCCGGATTTTTCCCATAAAGCACAGAGCCTTCGCGTCGTGGATATATTGGAAAACAACGGCAAGGGCCTGAATCTGACCTATGAGGTACGTGACGGGATCTTGAAACACTCCAAGGGGTATGGAAAAATCATTCCTGATGATCCCGAAGAACAGGCGTGTACTGTTGAAGGCAATATTGTGCGCATCGCCGATATTATGGCCTATTTGAATCATGACTTGGATGATGCCATTCGAAGCGGCGTGATCGGTCCCCATCAGGTACCGGATTCGTGCATCAAAATTCTCGGGCGGACCCACTCCGAGCGTGCCAATACCATGATCAAAGATCTTGTATTTTCGTCCCATGTCGAAAGCGGCAAACTGGTTTTGCAAATGAGCGACAAGGTGTATTCCAGCATGACCGTATTAAGAGAATTCCTTTATGAAAAGGTCTATCGTTCTCCCCAGGTACACAAAGAGTTTGTCAAGGCAAAAAAAATTTTATCCGAACTTTACGCATGTTTTATAGAAAATGAAGATTTGCTGCAAAAAGGGCTCGAGGATTTGAGGATATCGGATTGTAATCACACCATTCAGTCCAACGAAAGAATTGTCTGTGATTTTATTGCCAGCATGACGGATCGGTATGCGCTGACGCTTTACGAGAAAATCTTTTTCCCCTCGCCGCAATTCTAACGTGATCGTATATGCACCTGCCATTGATGAAACCAGATATGAAGATCGGAATCGATCGTAACGACTATGTTCCTTTTTTAGACCGATTAAGCACCCTCTATGCGGCCATGGACCGGAAGTATCGGGAGGCGGCGGATTATTACGGATTTCAATGCAAAGGTTGTGAAGACAATTGCTGTTTTACGCGCTTTTATCATTACACCCTCCTGGAATATCTGTATATCATGAACGGATACCATTTGCTCGATACGGAAAAACAGGAAAAAGTCAAACACAGCGCCCTGGATATCTGCCGGGAAACCGAAAAGTCCGATCAAAATGGGGATTCGGTCAGATTGATGTGCCCTGTCAATATTTCCGGCTTATGCCTGATCTATGCCTATCGACCGATGATATGCCGTCTGCACGGAATTCCCCATGAACTGGCCAGTCCCGGCCGAGGGGTGGTGAAGGCTTCGGGATGCGGCACTTTTACCCGGACATGTCATGTAAAAAAGTATTACAAATTCGACCGGACGCCCTTTTACGCACAAATGGCGGCACTGGAAAAGGAACTGAGACAGTCGGCGGGCGGAATGCACAAGATTAAGATGACGGTGGCGGAGATGATAACATCCTTTAGCTCACTTTAGCGCATTTTAGTCACTTGTAACTTTTTCTGTTTTGGTATTAAAGTCAGCACATCAGTAAAAAATGTCGAGTAGGATTTGTGCTCCTTAGTAAGTTGTTGGAGAGAATATGAAATATATAGACTTCGATGAGATCGATAAACTGCCCGGCAGGAGACTTGAAAAAAACGACACCTTTAATTTTCAATGCCACCCGGGGATTGCATGCTTTAATCGATGCTGCCGAAATCTTAACCTTTTTCTATATCCTTATGACATTGTTCGCCTGAAGAAACGGTTGAATGTGACGTCCGACATATTTTTGGAAAAATATGTGGATATTGTCCTGAGGCCTTCGAATTTTTTTCCGGAAGTTCTTTTGAGCATGTCCGACAACCCGGAAAAAACCTGTCCGTTTTTAAAACCCTCGGGCTGCTCGGTGTATCCGGACCGCCCGGATACGTGCCGTACTTTTCCCGTGGAACAGGGCGTATTTTACGATGTTGAACAGGATCAAACCGAGACGGTTCATTTTTTCAGACCCCCTGATTTTTGCCTGGGACAACACGAAAAGAGAGTTTGGACCACCCGTACGTGGTCCAATGATCAGGATGCGATGGTATATAATGAAATGACCGCCCGCTGGTCGAAACTGAAACGGCTGTTTCAAACAGACCCCTGGGGTTCCCAGGGGGCCGACGGGCCCAAGGCGAAAATGGCCTTCATGGCCACGTATAATATGGATCAATTCCGGGATTTTTTGTTTAAAAGTACCTTTTTAAAGCGGTACAAGGTCGCATCTAAGGTTTTAAAGCGGATTCGATCCAACGATGCGGATTTGATGACGTTCGGTTTCGAGTGGGTCAAATTTTACGTCTGGGGGATTCATCCAAGGACTTTAAATTAAAGTAGCATAAAATTTTAGTTGCTTACGGCACAACTTTTTTCATTCGACATTAGAATTTATTTCGGATTTCGATATTCGTATTTTGCCTGAACATGACTTTCCGTTCAGGCGTTAATTAAAATACCCCTTTTGGCATCGCCACTATCTTCTCGCCGCCCAAAACATAGCCGCCGTCGAGCCTTATGACGCTTCCGGTCATAAAGGGTGCATCTTTGATCATAAAGAGAACGGTCTTCACGATATCCGATATGGACCCTGAACGGGACAGTAATGTGTGATCGGCGATGGCCGCTTTCTGTTCATCGGTCAGCAATCCCCAGCCCCGGGTGTTCTTGCCGTGACGGGTGTCAAAAAAACCCAGCATGATTTCATTGACGCGAACTTCAGGCGCGCCCAGGCGCGCCCAGGTTTCGGTCAACAGCGAGATGCCGCGATTCGCAGATGCATACCCTTCATTGAATATGAAGCCGGCAGGACCCGAACGCCCCACAACTGCTGCGATTGACGACAAGTTGATCACAATGCCGTCTTTTGAAGCTTTAAGATGCGGCAGGGCGGTTTCAAATACCCACTGTTTGGCGCGCAAAGTGGTGGCCATTTCAAGATCCCATTGTTCTTGTTCATAGGATCCGTGAACCACCGGCCATCCGCCCCTCTCGATATTGTTAATCAAAATATCGAGACGGCCGAAACGATCCATGACGGTTTTGACCAGGGCGGGAATTTTGCCGGTGTCGAGCAGATCTGTTTTGATGATGAGATGATCCTGACCGATGCGGGCAAAGTCCTTTTTTAATTTCGGAAGTTCCTCTTCCCAGTCGAAATAATTTAAAGCGACGCCGGCTCCTTCCTGTGCAAGGGCAAGCCCGATGCCTTTTCCGATGCCTTTGACGGCCCCGAGCACCAGGGCGACTTTGTTTTTAATGTCCATGGTCAATCCTGTCCAATGTTTACCCAAAAGGATTTTTTGGATCCATAGATGGCCCAGTTTTAATAATTTAACATCATCATTTTTTAAGGTATCCAACGTTTTTGAGTCAAGATGCCATTGATCGAGAATATTATTTTCAAATATGTTCGATCGGAATGCATCGATGTCATAAAGGGCAATATGAAAGCCACGTCTTGATTTTATATCCAAAGACCCGGGCAGCCTCAGATTTTTGAAAGCGATGATTTCCAGCAGCATATCATTCATCTCGTTATAGAAAGAGACCGCTTGATTTTCGATCCATTCCCGGATGGTCCAGGTACGGCCGTGTTCAAAACCCAAACAGTGCGGCTCTTTTAGGAGCATGAACCGCTCGGCAATTTTGCCGGTTTCTCTGGATCGGGAAGCAAGGCGCACCAGCGGATAGGTTCGGCACGATGATGGGCGGTCTTCGTAAACGCTGCATCCTGACGTTGTCACAAATGGGCACCGACGTTTTTTAGCGAAATCCGGTTTCAAGGTGATGATGGGAAGACCTGTTTCAGGACCGGTTTGTTGTGCGGCATATCGCTCAAGAAAGAGACTCGATGACAAACCCAGCCGGTTTTTCAAGCGCAGGATATCATAAGGGGTGAGAAACTGGTTCAGGTCTCGACAGCATTCATTAAAGCAAGGCACTTTGGCAGAGCATGAAAACGTAAAAATATCATCTTGTGAAAGGGGGATCATGTTATTTTCCATATCACCAGGTCCGAAATTTGGGTGAGCCACTTACGCCATCAATGACCAATTCAGCCGGAGATGTCAATCTTAAAAAATGTATTTGGCGATAACGGCCTTGATGGCCCGGAATCATTCAAAAGGACGCATTAAAATCCGGATCAACGAAAAAGTGCTGTATGAAATTCATATCCTGAATGTTTTATACAACATGAAGCCTATTAAGCACTATATATAGTGTATGTTGAATGGGTATCGTCTATATAAAGGTACGAGAAGATCTGTTGAATCCGTGTTTGAAAATTTATAATTTTGTTTTCCCAAAAGTACTTGACAAGAATAATCTTAATTGTTATCTAAGTCCTTTGATTTCCATATCTTTTCTATCTCATTGATTTAATAGAGAATCACTCATTTCCGGTTAACTTGAATTTATTAAATCACGTGTTGAAGTGATTTCATTGATAAGAATAGACTTTTTAAAATGATTCAAAACAAATGACGGCCTATACGGGTCAAGATAATGAAGGGAGGTGCAAAAAGCTTATCAACCGTACCGAAAGTTATTTGGAAGAGGATAAAATAACGAAATTTTTAAAACAAAATTAGGAGGTAATTAAATGCCAAGTTTCGTAATTGCTGAAAAATGCGATGGCTGCAAGGGCGGCGATAAAACCGCATGCATGTACATTTGCCCCAATGACCTGATGGTTTTGGACCCCAATGCAATGAAGGCTTACAATCAGGAGCCGGATCAGTGCTGGGAATGTTTTTCCTGTGTAAAGATCTGCCCCACACAGGCGATCGAGGTGAGAGGTTATGCCGACTTTGTGCCCCTGGGAGGCAGCGTTATGCCCATGCTGGGAACCGAAGATGTCATGTGGACCTGTAAGTTCAGAGACGGCAACATCAAGCGCTTCAAGTTCCCCATCCGGACAACTCCGGAAGGCGCCGCCAATGCATATCCGAGTCTTCAAGGAAAAGACCTTGACAGCGAGCTGCTGAGCACCGAAGAGGCGGATGGCGTGCAACTTCTAAAACCGATGGCAACGGTCTAATGCGGATACCGGTTTTTAATGACCCAGTACATTGATAACATACTATGATAACATATTTAAGGAGGATGTAATATGGCATTACCGAATAAACCTTTGGGAGAAATTAAAGCCGTCAGGGATCCTGAAGTCGAAGAGCGTGAGGTTGACATCCTGATCGTAGGCGGCGGCATGGCTGCCTGTGGAGCTGCATTTGAGATCAAAAAATGGGCCGGGGACAAGAAAGTTTTGCTGGTGGACAAAGCCGCCATGGAGCGAAGCGGCGCTGTTGCCATGGGCCTTTCCGCCATCAATACCTACATCGGAACTGCCCAGGGCGATAATACCCCGGATGATTATGTACGCATGGTCCGCAACGACCTCATGGGGATTGTCCGTGAAGACCTGATCTTCGACCTGGGGACCCATGTTGATGATTCCGTCTATCTGTTCGAGGAATGGGGACTTCCCATTTGGAAACTGTCCGAGGAAGGAAAGAAGCTCGACGGTAAAAAAGGCCAGAAAATGGGGACGTTAAAAAGCGGCTCCAAACCGGTGCGCACCGGTAAATGGCAGATCATGATCAACGGTGAATCTTACAAGAGGATCGTTGCCGAAGCCGCCAAGCTGGCCCTGGGAGAAGAAAATATTTTGGAGCGCGTATTTATCGTCAAACTGCTCCTGGATGCCAATGAAGACAACCGAATCGCCGGTGCGGTCGGTTTTTCGGTCCGTGAGAACAAAGTATACATCATCAAATGCAACACCATGATGGTGGCCTGCGGCGGTGCGGTCAACATCTATCAGCCCAGAAGCGTGGGTGAAGGAAAAGGCCGGGCATGGTATCCGGTTTGGAACGCCGGTTCCACCTACACCATGTGTATGGAAGTGGGCGCCGAGCTTTCCATGATGGAAAACCGTTTCACCCCGTCCCGTTACAAAGACGGTTACGGGCCTGTGGGTGCATGGTTCCTGCTGTTCAAGGCCAAAACACTCAACGGCCTTGGTGAAGGGTATGTGGGCAGTGATGCAGCCAAAAAAGAACTTCAAAAGTATGCGCCGTACGGCACCGCAGCCATTACGCCGACCTGTCTGCGCAACCATTTGATGATCTTTGAGATGAAGGAAGGCCGCGGTCCCATTATGATGGATACTCCCACGGCACTGGCGGAAATGGGCGCCAAGCTCGACAAGAAAGAAATGAAAGCACTCGAATCGGAAGCCTGGGAAAACTTCCTCGACATGACCTGCGGCCAGGCCAACCTGTGGTGCGGCACCAACACCGACCCGGCCAAGAAGACATCGGAAGTTATGCCCACCGAGCCGTATCTGCTGGGATCCCATTCCGGATGTTGCGGCATGTGGACTTCCGGACCGGATTATGACTGGGTGCCCGAAGCGTACAAGATCCGATATAAAGATAAGGTATACAACCGCATGACCACGGTGAACGGTCTTTTTACCTCCGGTGACGGCGTGGGCTGCTCCGGTCATAAATTTTCTTCCGGTTCCCATGCCGAAGGACGGATCGCCGCCAAGGCTATGGCCAAGTTCGTGCGCGATAACGCCGGCTTCAAGCCGACCGTGAGCCAGTCCGCCCAAGAACTGGTGGATGTGGTTTACAAACCGGTGAGAACGTTCCTGGATCATGCCAATTACACCACGGCCATCGATATCAACCCCAATTATCTCAAACCTGCGGGAATGACCTATCGTCTCATGAAGGCCACCCATGAATATGGCGCCGGCACGGCGACCTACTATCAGACCAGCAACAAAAGTCTGGAAATCGTTATGGATTTGCTCCAGGTGATGCGCGAAGACTGCGAAAAACTGGCTGCCGGTGATCTTCATGAACTGATGCGCTGCTGGGAAATCTTTCATCGCATCTGGACGGTGGAATCTCACCTGCGTCACATCCAGTTCCGCAAAGAGACCCGCTATCCCGGATTCTACTATCAGGCCGACTATCCGGGCCAGGATGATGCAAACTGGTTCTGCTTTGTCAACTCCAAGTATGATCCCAAAGCCGGAAAGTGGGATATATTCAAAAAAGAATATATCAAGATTATCCCGGATTGAGATGAATAAGAAGTAACCGGAATACATATGCCTCCAGGCGCCAGGTTATTCAGGCGCCTGGAGGTTTTTATTAAATTAAAATCGTTTTTAAAACCCCTGAACTTCAGGAGTTCTGACATCGGAATTGACTTTTACCGGCCTTTTTGAAGTTTTCCACATTGTTAAGCTTGGGGTGGGTAATGGAATCGTGGGGTATTGGAATAATGGCCGACTTCGCAAAAGCAGCCTTTCCGGCCTTCGCAGCCGCTTCGGCGGAGTTGGCTGGCTACGACGGCAGAAAAAAATTCTGGTTCGTTCCATTACCTCCCTGTGCCATCACACCATCGATCCTTTATAGCCCACCCATTCAGATGATATGTGTGACCCCTTGAGACTCTTAATGAGGCGTCAGGATTTCTGAACTTATTGTTTACGGAGGGATAGCATGACAGAAAGCAAAGCAGCCCCTTCAAATGGGAGCATTTTGGTTGTTGGAGGAGGGATAAGCGGATTGACGACGGCCCTCGAAGCTGCCGAAGTAGGGTACGAGGTGTTTGTGGTGGAAAAAAATCCTTACCTTGGCGGAAGAGTGGCACAGTTGAATAAATATTTTCCAAAGCTATGCCCTCCAACTTGCGGGCTGGAAATCAATTTTCGACGAATCAAGGACAACCCGAAAATAAAGGTGCTGACGCTGGCAGAGGTGGAAAAAGTCGCGGGTGCGCCGGGCAGCTATGATGTCACGGTGAAGCTGAATCCGAGATATGTCAACGAGAATTGCACCTGCTGCGGTGATTGCTCAGCAGCCTGTGAAACAGAGATCTCCAGCGATTTTGATTTTGGAATGAAAAAAATAAAGGGGGCTTATCTGCCCTTTGAAATGGCGTTTCCGGCCCGCTATGTGATTTCACCTCAAATTATCGGCACTGAGGATGCCAAGCGGTGCAAGGAAGCGTGTCAATATGATGCCGTTGATTTGGACATGGCGCAAAAAACCATGGACCTGAAAGTGGGCGCCATTGTCTGGGCCACCGGCTGGGAACCTTATGACGCCTCAAAAATTGAAAATCTGGGTTTCGGTCAGTATCCGAATATTATCACCAACATGATGATGGAGCGGCTGGCTTCCCCCAACGGACCCACCAAAGGAAAAATCACACGACCGTCGGACGCCAAGGAACCCGAAAGCATCGCTTTTGTCCAGTGCGCCGGGTCAAGAGATGAAAACTATCTTCCCTACTGTTCCTATATTTGCTGTATGGCGTCATTGAAACAGACCACCTACATCCGAGAACAGTATCCCGACTCGAAAGTCTATATCTTTTATATTGATGTTCGCGCGCCGGGTCAACGCTATGAGAAGTTTTACCAAAAGATTAAGGAAGACGAAAATGTCTTTTTAATCAAAGGCAAGGTTGCCGAGGTGGCCGAAGACCCGAAAACGGGAAATATCACCGTTGTGGCAGAGAATGCCGTCACCGGAGAAAAGGTTAGACAGACGGTTGAAATGGTTGTTCTTGCCACAGGGATGCAGCCGACAGCCGCAACAGCCAAACTGCCGGCTGACCTGAGATATAATGCAGACGGCTTTATCATCAATGATTTTGAAAAAGGCGGGATGTTTGCGGCAGGATGCGCCAACAAACCGGCGGATGTGGTTTCCTCGAACCAGAATGCGACCGGTATGGCTCTTAAAGCGATTCAAACCCTGGTGAAGAGGTAGGAGGTTATCCATGGATAAAAAATACGGTGTATATATTTGCACAGGTTGCGGCATCGGGGATGCCCTTAATATTGAGGCGCTGAGCGACGTTCCTGAAGAAGAAGGCCTTCCGGTTGAAACGCATCCTTTTCTGTGCGGAAAGGATGGGGTTGAGCTCATCAAAAAAGATATTGCCGATAAGGGCATCAATACGATGGTGATCGCCGCCTGTTCGCGTCGCGTAAACTTCGATATATTTAAATTTGAAGGCTGCATTGTAGACCGGGTGAATTTGAGGGAACAAGTGGTTTGGTCGCATCCCAGGTCGGAATTCCCGGCGTTGACCGAGGATCAGATCGATGACGGCGTCCATTTTGACCGTCTTCAAATGCTGGCCGAAGATTATCTGAAAATGGGGATGGCCAAAATTGAGAAGATCAAGCTGCCGGAACCTTACAAGGTGGAAACCTTAAGCAAAAAAATTCTGGTCATCGGCGGTGGTATTACCGGGATTTCGGCGGCCATTGATGCCGCCAAAGCCGGTTATGACGTCACCATCGTCGAAAAAGAATCCTCCCTCGGCGGATACGCGGCCAAAGTCCGAAAACAGCTGCCGGATCAAGACCCCTATGAAAATCTTGTTTTGCCGTCGGTGGAAAATAAAATCAGGGAAATTGAGAGCTATGATAATATTACCGTTCGAACGAACACCCTGGTGGCCCGTCTGGCCGGCGAGCCCGGCAATTTTACCGTAACGCTGAAAAAGCCAGGTGAGAAGATCGAGTTTGATGTCCCCTATCCGTTGCCTGAAGAGATGAAGTTTGATGAAAACGGAAAAGAGCTTGATGTTGAGGCCCAGCATAAGCGGTATCTGGAATACAACGAAGGCAGGGTCGATATCTTAAAGTTCGATCCCAACGGCGAAAAGTTCGGCGCCGTAGTTCTTGCCGCGGGCTGGCGGCCATATAAACCCGAAAAGGATGAATTTTCCCATTTAGGATTCGGCGAATTGCCGGATGTCGTCACCAATCACCAGTTTGAAGAAATGGCGGCCAAAGGAAAAATCACCACCTCGGACGGCAGGGAAGCCAAATCCGTTGTTTTTGTCCAATCTCCGGGAAAAGGCGAAGACGATGCCGATTTCAATTATTGCGGTTCGGTGACCAGCATGGTGGCGCTCAAGCAGGCCAAATATGTGCGGGAGGATTATACCGACGGCAAGGCGTTCATCTTCTACCAGCATATGCGGACCCCCGGTCTTTTGGAGAATTTTTATAAAAGCATCCAGCAGGATGAGGGGATTTTTTTGACCAAAGGCGAGGTCATCAGCGTCTCCAAAAACGGTAACGGCATGATCGTTGAAGCGGACAATACCCTGCTGGGGGAAAAAGTGAAGGTCAAGGCCGATATGGTGGTGCTTGCGACCGGTATGGTTCCGGTTACCGTGGACGATCCGGTAGTCAATATGGCATATCGTCAGGGACCGGCGTTTCGGGACATCGATCTTTTTGAAGGATATTGTGACTCCAATTATATCTGTTTTCCCTATGAAACCCAGAGGACCGGCATCTATGCGGCCGGCGCCGTTCGACGCAGCATGACCATGGAAGAATCCATTGAAGATGCCACCGGCGCCGCGCTGAAAGCCATCCAGTGCATCGAGTCGGTCAACCGGGGCGTTTCCGTGCATCCGCGTTCCGGCGATATGACTTTCCCGGATTTCTTTTTCCAAAGATGCACCCAGTGCAAACGGTGTACGCAAGAATGCCCCTTCGGTGCCATCGATGACGATGAAAAGGGAACGCCCAAACCAAATCCGGCCCGCTGCCGGCGATGCGGCACCTGTATGGGCGCCTGTCCTGAGCGAATTATCGGATTCGCCGATTACAACATCGACAGCGTCGGTTCCATGGTCAAGGCCATCGGTGTTCCTTCCGAAGATGATTATGAAGAGCCGCCGATGCGGATCGTCGGGTTTGTGTGTGAAAACGATGCTTACCCTGCTCTTGATATTGCCGGCTTGAATCGTCTGACCTACTCAGCCGATGTTCGGTTTATTCCGGTTCGATGCTTAGGTTCGATGAACGTGATCTGGATCAAAGACGCCCTTGCCCAGGGCATGGACGGCGCGTTTCTTTTGGGTTGCAAGTACGGTGACGACTACCAGTGCCACTTTGTCAAAGGGAGTGAGCTTGCGGACATCCGAATGAAAAAAATTGGTGATGCCCTTTCAAGCCTGGCTTTGGAAGACGAACGAGTGGCCCAGTTCGAAGTCGCCATTGATGACTATGACAAGCTTCCGAAAATGATTAATGATTTTGTGGAAATCGTCGAAGAACTTGGCCCGAACCCGTTTAAAGGATTTTAGGGATTGAATTGATGATTGGCGATTGATGATTGCGTATTGATGCCACCGGATATCAATCCATCGTCAATCGCTAATAGTCAATATAAGAGGAGGTATGCATATGACAGACAAATACCTGGTCGAGCCTGATGTGAACTTTATAAAAGAGATCATCGGGCTTGGGGGCGACACATTGAAAAAGTGCTTTCAATGTGCAACGTGCTCGGTGGCATGCCCCATTTCTCCGGACACTAAGCCTTTTCCCCGAAAGGAGATGGTCGCCGCATCATGGGGACTGAAAGATAAACTGGTGGGCGATCTTGACATCTGGCTCTGCCATCATTGCGGAGACTGCACGGCCATGTGTCCCCGCGGCGCGAAACCGGGGGATGTTTTGGGAGCTGTTCGTTCTTATGCCATTACGGAATATGCCGTCCCCAAAGCCGTGGGGAAGGCTGTCAAAGATCCGAAAAAACTGCCCTTTTTGTTGGCCGTACCGGTAGTTATTTTTCTGGCGGTGGGTCTGCTCCTTAAGCTCTTTGGTGTCAATTGGCTCAATTTTTCACCTCACAGCGGGGAAATCTGGCAGGACCATTTTATTTCCAACTTTCTGGTGGATTGCATAATGGTTCCCACATTTTTTGGGGCTATTGCCGTCTTTGCCCTGGGCCTCAAACGGTTTTTGGCGGATATACATACCAATGCGCTGGCCGAAGGAAAGACCCAGAAAGAGAAGATCGATCCATCCGGATTTATAAAGGCCTTGTTTCGGATTGTTCCAACAATTCTCAAGCATCAAAAGTTTAATGAATGTTCTGAAAACAGCGAACGAACCACTCCCCACATGATGGTGTTATTAAGTTTTATCGGTCTTTTTGTTGTCACCACCTGTTTTTTCCTGGCGGAGTGGGTCTTTCTCATTGACGGACCGTATTCCCAGCTCAATCCTATTAAATGGCTTGCTAATGTCAGCGGCATCGCTTTGATTATCGGCGGCTTCCTGTTGATAAAAAACCGTGCTGCGAAAAAAGATCAGGTTTCGACTTACTG
Organism: uncultured delta proteobacterium; assembly: GCA_963778575.1. Lineage (GTDB taxonomy): Bacteria > Desulfobacterota > Desulfobacteria > Desulfobacterales > UBA11574 > UBA11574. The sequence continues at coordinate 106,040 of CAVZUV010000009.1, forward strand.
GGACTGGACTCTGGTCTGGCTGGTGCTTCTTTTGGGATTGACCGGCTTGCTGACCGAAACAGCCAGACTGGGGGGAATTGCCTGGTTGTCATATTTTCTGTATGCGATTCATATTATGCTGGTATGGAGTCTATTTGCCTACGCTCCTTTTTCAAAGCTGGCCCATCTGGTTTATCGAACCGTGGCCATGGCCTATAATGAGTACTCGGGCAGGCAGTAGATTTCGAACCCTATAATTGACTAAAAAAGGGGAGACCAATTGGTCTCCCCTTTTTCGTTAAGCAACTCTAGACGATCGCCAAACAGCACGTCGCCCCATCGTTGTTCTATTTTTTGTTATCGCCGGTGGCGGCTCCGTGCAGCTTGACTTCCACCTTTTCTGTCAGTCCTTCATAGTATTTTCTCAGAATTTCAACCACTTCATCGCGACCGAAATGGTCCGGAAGCTCGCCGCCCTCCGAAAGGAGCTTTCGCAGCATGGTTCCGGAAAGCAGCACCCGGTCGGCCTTGCCATGGGGGCAGGTTCTCAGAGATGCCATGCCGTCGCATTTGAAACAGTAAAATGTCCAGTCGATCTTTAAAGGCATACAGAGCAGCGCTTTACCCGGTTCTTTGGGTTGTGGGATTTTATCGAAAATGGTCTGTGCCTCGAACATGCCGTAGAAATCACCCACGCCGGCATGGTCACGACCGATGATCATGCGGGAGCATCCGTAATTCTGGCGGAAGGTGGCATGCAAAAGGCCCTCTCTGGGACCGGCATAGCGCATATCCAAAGGATAACCGCCCTGAACCACGTTTTTATCCACAAAATAGTTCTTGACGAGGGCGTCGATGCATTTGACGCGGACTTCGGCGGGAATATCGCCGGGTTTCAGATTTCCCACCAAGGAGTGAATATAGACGCCGTCGCACACTTCCACGGCGATTTTGCAAAGATACTCATGGGATCTGTGCATGGGATTTCTGAGTTGCAGTGCGGCGATTTCGCTCCACCCTTTTTCCTCAAAAATTTTGCGGGATTCTTCGGGCCTCATATAGACGCCGGCATATCTGGTGGGGAATTCTCCTTCACTCAATACCTTGACCGGTCCGGCAAGGTTGACGGGTCTTTGATTCATCACCATCTGCACACCGGGATGATCGTCCTTGGCGATTTTCCAGAATTCTTCCGGAGTCGAGGTCCCTTCACCCATATAGACTTTTTCACATTCGAACTTTTTGTCGGCGTCGGTCATTTCATATTTTTCCGCAACCCTCATGGTTCCCATGATTTCACCGGTATCCGGATCACAGAGGGCAATTTCATCGCCGTTGTTGATGCCGCCGGCATCGGTTTTGTCCACGGAAAGGGTCACGGGGATAGGCCAGAAGGTTCCGTCGGCCAGCAAGAAATTTTCACAAACACCTTTCCAGTCCGCTTTTGTCATAAAGCCTGTCAGCGGGCTGAATCCGCCGATACCCATCATGATCAAATCGCCCACTTCTCGATGGGACATGGTGATCTTTTTCAGCCCTTTGGCTTTTTTCTTTTCTGCCTCAAGCTCGGCGCCTTCGAGCAGGCAGCAGGTCAAACCTTTGCCGCCATGGGGTGGAATTAGTTTTGACATTGGTTACCGTCTCCTTTCGATTTTATGTATTAAAATAAATGGCTTTTTCATCACCATCTCAATTTTCACAAAGGCGAATTATTAGTAGGGATTAAGGTATTTGTCAAGGAGAATCACTGAGACCTTTGAAAAACGCTCCCTTTTGTCCAATTACGGCGTCAGACTCAAATTCTTAATCCTCGAAATACACAATGTATTCCTGTGGCTAAGATTTTCGCCTTCCTTGTCCTTGAACAAAATTAAGCGTTTTTCAAAGGCCTCATATTTGTACGAAAGTTCATCAAGGGACACCGATAATGGTGACTTCTATGGTTCGGTTCCTCGCGCGGTTGTCGTGATTGACGGCCACCACCTGCTGCCAGGTTCCCAGTCTGAGCTTTCCGTTTCGAATTGGCAAGGCAATGGACGGACCGAGCAGTGCAGCCTGGACATGGCTGTGTCCGTTGCCGTCGTGCCAGGCTTTTTCATGCTCATATTCCAGACCCGGCGGCGCCAGCGTGTTGATGGCTCTTTTCAGGTCCTGGATAACACCGGGTTCGAATTCAATAGTGGTGATCGATCCGGTGGATCCCACGAGGGTTGCAGACAGATTGCCGGCTTGTATCTTCGATTCGCTGATCAGGTTTTCAAGCAACGGCGTGATATCGCACATATCCGGCCCGATTTTTAATTTGGCCTCGATGGCGGCACAAAATATGGATACGGGTTTCATTGTCGTCCTCCGATTGGAAGTGTAAAATGCCTAAAGTGATCTAAAGTGCCTAAAGTTAAATTTAAACTCGTGAATACCAGTTACATGCCACCCACATTTCATTAAGACGGAGTCCATTTCCGTGAATTTGCGGTTTCACTATTTTATAAAATAGACTGCGCTGAAAGCGCTATCCTTAACTTTAGATCATTTTAGATCACTTTAAACTTTAGACACTTATCAAGTTAATTTCTGCTCATATCGAGATAAAACATCCTAACATAACACACCGCGATGGCTCCGGATTAGAATATCAAAGAAGCCCCACTTCCCAGTTCCACAGCCCGGGTCTTTTTTTAAGAGTCACATCTTTTGGAATCGGTTCCAAAAGATGCACAAACAGTCGGTAACCCCCCTTTTCGAGGGATTCCCTTTGGGATCTTAAATCGAGCTTCCAGTTGGGATATACCCAATAGTCGGAGTCAATTTTTGTGGCCCAGGCTGCTTCACCTTTGGGGCTCATAAAAAGCCTTTCAGTTTCCAATTGGTCGGACAGCACCCGGGAAACACACAAGGGCCAGTTGCCGTAAAGCACCATTCCAAGAGGCAAAGGGCTTTGCGTGGGGAGCAAAAAATAATCTTTTTGCCCCAGTTCGGGAGTGACGATAACGCCTTTGAAGCCCATGGATGCCAGGATCTTAATGGCCGAGGCATTAGCAATATTGCAAAAAGGGCCGGCCCACAGGGTAATTTTTTTTACATCGTTAAATAGCGCGCGCTGCCATGGCGCGTTCAGTACGAAATATCTGGCACCGGTATTTTGCATCGAATCGATGCGTTCTTTAAGTTCTTTTTCGTTATCCGGCCAGATCACAGGAGGGAGCCACCACCATATTCGGGACCGGATTTTTTGGGGAAACTGCGCCTCGGATTGTTTGGAGAGCCAGAGTCCTGTTGCATCGTAAGGTTTGATTTTACCCGGATGACGGAAAACGCGAAGATCTGTACTTTTCTCTTTGTGCTTTTCGATTCTTTTAAAATGTTTCACGACAGAAACAGACGCTGCGGATGTCAAGACAGGTGTTCGGATCAAGTCTTTTTCGAGTTTGGATATTCTGTCCATAAGATCCTTTTCCCGCCGGTCGATCAAAAACACCGGGATTTTTTCCCCGCCGTTTTTTTTCCATTGCAGTTTTAGCGTAAGGCGCCCGCCTTTTGGAACGTACCTTCCTACGCCGACTGTCTTGTGCCACGTTTGGTCCTCATATCCTATGCGAAGGAGATCGCCCGGCAACAGCATTTCTTTTGGATTCAGAAACGGTTGTTGAGCGGTGCCTTTTACGGTCCCCACAAAAAGGCCGGATCCGGTTTGATCATCAAAAGCAATAGGATTTTGAGGCCTTTGAGGCAAGAAATGATAATGGGTTCCGGATCTTCCCAAGGCATAAGACAACAGCTGAAGCGCCTCTTTTTTGATATTGGGATCGCTTCCGTGGTCTCTTAACATCCGGTAAGCCTTGATCGTATAAAAAACCGTGTGCGGACCTTTTTTACGGCCTTCGATCTTCCATGTGCGGATTTGCGGAATTGCCAGAAGGACTTTTGCGAGCACGTCCAGGCTGAGGTCTTGGCAGGAAAAGAATCTTTTATTTTGTTCTTTTTGTTGGTACACCCGGCGACAGGGCTGGACGCATCGCCCCCGGAGTCCGCTTTTCCCACCGAAATAACTGCTCCAGTAGCATCTTCCGGAAACCCCATAGCATAGCGCGCCGTGCACGAACACTTCCAGGCCCAGCCCCTTGGGACAGGCCATGGCCATGGCTTTGATTTCGTCGATATTCAGTTCTCTGGGAAGCACGATCCGGTGAACACCGAAGCTGTTTTGAACCTGCCGAAGGGCTGCTGAAAAGCTGACATTGGAAAGGGTCGAAAGATGAAGTTCCCCCTTAAAACCGGTTTGCCCGGCGAGATGGACAAAGGCCAGGTCCTGAATGATGATGCCGTCCGGTTTCACGTGGCTGACCAATTGTTGGAGCAGTCTTTCTGCGGTGTTCAGGTCATCCGGTTTCAGCAGGGCGTTCAACGCGACATGAACTCTGATCCCTTTGTCATGGGCCAGAAGTGTCAGAGGGATAAGGTCCTCTATGGTGAAATTTTCGGCGGCCATCCGCGCTGAAAATTGGCGGAGTCCGCAGTATATTTCATCGGCGCCTGCGGCTATGGCTGCCAAAAATGCGGTCCTGTTACCCGCCGGCGCCAGGATCAAAGGGCGAGAAGGTATTTGTGTTTCGTTGTTTATTATGGAGGGTTCAGGGTTCAAGGGTTCAAGGGTTCAAGGGTTCAGGGTTCAGTGTTTACGGTTTAACCGCAACAATAACCCTTTCAAAAGGCATTATCAAGTTAAACGGTGAATAAATGCCCTTGCCCCGGCGATATCTTGTGTTATATTCAAGGTTACGAAGAAACTTAAAATTCAAAAAACTCGAAAGGATATACTTATGAAACTTGCAGTCAGCGGCAAAGGGGGCGTCGGGAAAACGACCTTTTCAGCGCTTTTGATACGGACATTGAACGCGCAGGGCAAACATGTGCTGGCCATCGATGCGGATCCGGACGCCAATCTGGCGGCGGCGCTGGGCATACCGGATGCGGACAAAATTACGCCCATTGCCGAGATGAAAGAACTTATTTTCGAGAGGACCGAAGCAAGGCCGGGCAGCATCGGCGGCTTTTTCAAACTCAACCCCAAAGTGGATGACCTTCCCGATGCACTGTCGGCAAAGCTGGACGGCATTAAGCTGATGCGGCTCGGCGGCGTTCAAAAAGGGGGCGGCGGATGCATCTGCCCGGAGAGTACCCTGTTGAGGGCGCTGATCACCCATATTGTCCTGGCGCGGGATGAAGTGGTGGTGATGGACATGGAGGCCGGAATCGAACATTTGGGAAGAGCCACCGCTTCGGCGGTGGATCGGTTGATCGTGGTGGTGGAGCCCGGCCGGAGAAGCATGGATACCGCCGGCCATATTCGAAAGCTTGCTTTGGAAATCGGACTCAAAAACATCGTCCTTGTGGGCAACAAAATCCGCAACCCAAAAGACGAGCTCTTTTTAAAAGAAAATCTGAACGATTTCGAGTTTCTCGGCTTTATCCCTTATGATGAAGCATTGATAGAAGCGGATCTGGACGGTATTTCACCGTTTGATGTAGATTCGGTTGCAAAAGAAAATGTTAACGCGATGATTGCCGGGCTCTAATGAATGGACATTAATGAGCGGTTCAACACGATTTTTCCATAAAACCAAAAAAAGAAAGGGCGGATACAGCCGGAAGCGCCGGCCTCCCAAAATCAGGGCCGGCGCTGACGCAGGGCTTAAACGGATTTTTGCGGGTATCGGCGTTCCTGATGAGATACCATTTAAACCCGACCCCTTTCAGATCCAGGCATTGTCGGCGGTTAAACGCTCGGACTGCATGGTGACGGCGCCCACCGGATCCGGCAAAACCTGGATCGCCGAGCAAGCCATTGCCAGGATTCTTAAAAAGGGGGGTAAATCGTGGTATGCCTCCCCCTTAAAAGCATTGAGCAATACAAAATACAGTGAATTTTCACAGCTATTCGGGCCGGAAAACGTCGGCATTTTAACCGGCGACCGAAAAGAAAAGCCCGATGCATCCGTTATTGTGGGGACCGCTGAAATTCTTCGGAATCAACTTTACGACGCCATGCATCAAGGCGTGACCCTTCTGACCGATTTTGTTGTTCTGGACGAAGCGCATTTCTTGGGCGATGAGGACAGGGGGGTGGTGTGGGAAGAGATCATGATATATCTTCCCTCAAGGATACCCCTTCTTTTACTCTCGGCCACCATCGGGAATGCAAAGGACATTGCCAAGTGGCTTTCGTCCATTCGTTTAAAGGAATGCATCGTTGTTGAAGAAAACAAACGGCCCGTACCGTTGCATCCCGTTTTTTTCCACCCCTCGGGGACCCTGTTTCCGCTGCTTTCCCGGGGAAGTCCGAAAAAGGGCAGATTATCCAAAATGGTGGCATCTTATGTGAATGACAGCCGGTCGCTTTTTCTTTCGCCGCCGCATAAATTGCCGCCTTTCGGAGATATTTTACGTGTACTCAATAAATATCGACTTCTCCCGGCGATATTTTTCCTCAAGTCCAGAGCCGATTGTGACAATGCCCTTGATCTATGCGATGAGAACTTCGGAAACAATTTGACGAGAAAGGATCAACGACGTCGAAGAATCGAAGAACTTGTGGCCCATAATGCCCACATTGCCCGACACCGGCAAATGTGGCACCTCGAACAATTGGCTGTCGGCGCCCATCACAGCGGGCAGCTTCCGGCATGGAAGCTGGTGCTGGAAACTTTGATGACCGAAGGACTTTTGGATGCGGTTTTTGCCACGTCAACCGTTGCCGCCGGCGTGAATTTTCCGGCCAGAACCATTGTTTTATTGAACTCCGACAGGTTCAACGGCAGGGAGTTTCTGCCGCTTTCTCCGACCGAGTTTCATCAGATGACCGGCCGGGCCGGCCGAAGGGGAATGGACCATATCGGATTTGCAGTGGCGATTCCCGGCAAATTTATGGATATTCGGCTGACGGCAAAGCTGATGTCGTCGTTGCCGTCGGATGTATCCAGTCAGATCAAAATAAACTTTTCCATGGTTCTCAATCTCCTTTTGTCCCATACACCGGATCAGGTCGAAGATCTTTTGAGTAAATCCTTTGCAGCCCATCAGATGGTTCAGGCGAAAAAAAAACAAAGGCTGCAGCCATCCTCGGAAACTGATCCCAAACAGCTCTGGCAGGATTTTGTGCGCCATCTCGATTTTTTAAAGGAAACCGGTTATGCCGAAAAAAGCGGCCGGCTCACCGCCGACGGCATATGGGCCTCTCAACTTCGAGTGGATCATCCGTTGATGATTGCCGAAGGCTTCCAGAGAGGGGTTTTTCCGAAAAATGATCCGCCGCTCCTTGCCGCTGTCATGACGATGTTTGTCAACGAACGCGAATCCGATGAGAAAATAGACAAGGCATTTACACCTCAAGCGCTGACCCGCAGCTTTTTCACCGTTCAAAAAGGATTGGCATCTTTTTCAGCCCGGATGACCCAAAAAGGTTTTGAAACCCGGCCGCTGATGTTGTCTCCGGCGGCGATGATCTTCGCCTGGGCGTCCGGCCTGCCATGGGAAAACGTGCTGACCATTGCGAAAATGGAAGAGGGGGATCTGTGCATGCTGATTCTCAGGACGGCGGACAATCTGAGACATATCAGAACCTTAAAAGATATTTTTCCTGACGCGGCCTCGGCCGCCAATACGGCAATGGACCTTATCATGAGATATCCGGTGGTGATGGATTATGACATTTGAAAAATAAAAAAAACAAAAATATAACGTTTTAATCTTCGGATCCTGATCAACCTGTATGATCGAAGATGGTTGTATAATTTCCGGAAATCAATTTAAAAAGCGACATTCACAAGTTTCGGACGGATACCGGATGCGACCAGCAGAAGCAGGCAGCCACCAAAATAAAGACTAAAAAGCGGCCGGGTAAAACTTTAAAAACATGAACGATGGATCTTGTTCCTTATAACTTCAATTGAGAAAAAAACGCTCAATTGAAGTTATGGGTTGTTCGAAAGGAAACCCCCTATTTTTTTATAATTCAATGAGCGGCGATATATTTTGCCGTGGAAAGGGATGATTCCAGGCAAAACTCCATAACATGCCTTACCCGTTGTGTCTAATCGGCGATCCTTTCTTTGTTCGGGTGGCGGGGCTTCCCAGGCCCAACATCCGAACCTTCCATCCGGTCCAAAGAAAATTGCCTTGTTGACAATACGACGGCTATCCGATATTTATTATTATCATGGGTTGCCGAACCATGCGGCTGCCTGATTCCGGCCCTGGTAACTATTGTGATGCTTCATGCTAAGGCATGCACCTGTAAATTTTTACTTGTTCCGATCTCAAAAAGCGAATTTTTATCACGTCACTCTCATCACTCTCATTTCACTTTACCGGATGCCCGGGGCTTAGAAAATTTGGAAATACGCCAATGTCGGTATTGCAGTTTTAAATTCCGAAAGTGTGATTCTATGGCCCGCTTAGGTAGAGCAGATCGATATTTGGGTTCCGGAAGCGGGTAAAAACAGCCGTTGACTCATGGGTCGGTAGGGAGGCAACATGAAGGCATATAGTATCTTGCGCGGGGCGATCGGCTTGTTGATCCTCTTTTCCTTTACCCAACCGCTCACCTTATCGGCCCGGGCAGCGCAAGGGGATTACTCGAGGGACCAGTTGAGCCAGATGCTGGCACCGATTGCGCTCTATCCCGATGACCTGCTTTCCCAGGTGCTGATGGCTTCCACCTACCCCCTAGAGGTGGTGGAGGCCGATCGCTGGGTCAAGAAAAATCCGCTGCTGACCGGCGCCAATCTTGACGACGCCCTCAAAGACAAGGACTGGGACGCCAGCATCAAAGCTCTCTGCCACGTCCCCACTCTGCTGGCCCTGATGAGTGAGCGACTGGATGAGACCACCAACCTGGGCAACGCCTTTCTGGCCCAGGAATCGGAGGTGATGCGCGTCATCCAGGATCTTCGCCATAGCGCGTATCAGGAGGGTAATCTCAGCTCCAATGACAAACAGAAGGTCATTTTCAAATCCGACGGCACCATTGTCATCGAGCCGGCCGACCCGCAGATTGTTTACGTGCCTTACTACGATACCCGCTACGTCTACGGCTCCTGGTTGTACCCGGCTTATCCGCCCTGGTACTGGGGACCGCCCGGAGTGGTGGTGGGCACCGGGTTCTACTTTTGGCCCGACTATTACGTTGGCTTCAGCCTTGGTTTCGGCTACTGGAGTTACTTTGACTGGCCGAGGCGGACCATCATCATCAACGCCCATCGCCGTCCCAGATTCTTCCGGCATGACTACGACTGGGCTTCTCACCGGGGAGCTTGGCACCATGAGCCCCTTCACCGTCGAGGAGTAGCGTATCGCAACCGGATTACCGCCGAGAGATTCGGACAGTACCCCAGCAACCGAGTTTTCGACCGCAGACAACCGAGGTCTTATCAGCAGCAGGGGGAAAACCGGTTGAGCAGGGAGAGGCGCGGCAGCATTTCCGTCCGGGGACCGGCAACCACCCATCCTGCACCCATTGCTAAACCGGGCGTTCGCGAACGGACACCGGCGGGGAAGGGGCGAGTGACGCACTTTCCGGAGCGGCGCGCGGAAGAAGCCTGGCGGAGAGAGCAGCCCGGGAGGCAGGAGCACACTACGGCTTTCAGCAGTGTCGGGAACGGCCGGGAGGAAGGGAGATCGAGCATCCGCGGCGGCGCCAGCCGTGGCGCCATGCGCTGGCACGGGCAGAAAGAGAATCGAGGTGCTCCATCTTCCTCTCAACAGCGTGGGGGACGGGGCGGCGGGGGTCGCGGTTCCCACCGTTGAACGGAAGTGGCCCTAACATGACTCTAAAAACGAAAGATCAAAGGGATTAATCTGAGGAGGAGTTCATGTTCGATATTCGTAAGAAGTTGCTTTGGACAGGGATCCTGGTCGTAATGGTGGGTCTGCTTCCATCACCGGCGACGGCAACGACGGCCGCCCAGACACAAGCGCAGACGACCTTCGTTTCCGCGGACAAAGCGGTGCAGTCCCTGGTGGCGGATGTGCGGGAAGATAACGACAGGAAACTCGCTGCCATCTTCGGTCCGGACGCAGAAGACCTGATCTCCTCCGGCGACAAGGTCGCCGATCGCAATGGCAGGAAGCGTTTCCTCAAGGCTTACGCCGAAAAGAACTTTTTGGAACGGCGCGATAACAATCTTGCGGTGCTGCATATCGGAAAGTCGGATTATGCCTTCCCGATTCCCGTCGTACGCAGGGACGGGCGCTGGGTCTTCGACACCCGGGCCGGGAGAGAGGAGATCCTCAACCGGCGTATCGGCCGCAACGAACTGCGTACCATCAAAGTGCTTCGCGAATATGGTGACGCCCAGCGCGATTATGCCGATCGTCTCCAACAGAAAGGTGACACAGCCCGGTTCGCACGGCGGCTGATCAGTACCAAAGGGACCCATGACGGTCTTTACTGGCCGGCCGGGAAAGGTGAGAAGGAGAGTCCTTTCGGCCCGCTGATCGCCCGGGCCGGCGAAGCCGGCTATTCCAATAGGCCTATCGGCAAGGGGGCCGAACCCTTTAACGGCTATTACTTCAAGATTCTCACCGCGCAGGGGCCACATGCGACCGGCGGCGCCTTTGATTATCTGGTCAACGGAAAACTGATCCTGGGCTTCGGGTTGGTGGCCTATCCGGCCCGGTACGGTTCGACAGGCGTTAAAACATTCATCGTCAACCAGGAAGGGGTGGTTTATGAAAAGGATCTGGGAGAGAAAACCGGCGAGGCGGCGGCCATGACCGCTTACGACCCCGATGACACCTGGAAGCCATGCAAGGAACCCCCGGAATGATTGGAATTTATAACAAAGCCGGCGCCGGTAAAACAAAAAAAGGACTTAAAAACCCATGGCCCAACCGCAAAACGACGAAAATTTGATGGAGCAGGGATACCGGAAAGCCAAAGACTTACTGGGAGAATGCAGCCGTCCCGAGGGCTTTCTGGCCAGCCCGACGAACGACCAGAACTACCGGCGCATCTGGGGACGGGACAGCGTCATCATCGGCCTGGCCGCCCTCCTGACAGAGGATAAAGAACTTCAAGACACCTTCAAACGCAGCCTCGAAACCTTGGCCCGCCACCAGGGGCCCCACGGTGAGATTCCCAGCAACGTAGATCCAAAGAGCGGACGGGTGAGCTACGGCGGCATGACCGGGCGGGTGGATGCGGACCTCTGGTTCGTCATCGGCTGCGGAGAATACTGGAAAGCGACCGGTGACGGGGAGTTTCTCGAAAAGATGCTGCCGGCCATCGAAAAAGTCCGATTCCTTCTCGGTGCTTGGGAATTCAACAACCGGGGACTGCTTTACGTTCCGGCCACCGGAGACTGGGCCGACGAGTATCTTCACAACGGCTACGTTCTTTACGATCAACTCCTCTACCTCCAGGCGCTTCGCACCATAGGAGAAATCCGGACCCACTGCCACGATAGCCATGACCATCGGCTCGACGAACAAAAAAGCCGGCTTAAGCACCTGATCCGGGACAACTACTGGTTCACCGAAGATGCCGAGGTGCCGGACGACGTCTACCACGACGTCATCTACCAAAAGGGGAAAAAGATTGCCGCCGGCAATAAGAATCGCTACTGGATGTCTTTTTTCTCTCCCCACGGCTATGGGTACCGGTTTGACGCCCTGGCCAACATTTTCGCTTCTCTTCTCGGCGTGGCGGACGAACAGCGCCGGCGGCTCGTAGACCGGTATATCGAACAGGAACTGGCTGACGATGAACTCAAGCTGGTGCCGGCCTTCCATCCGGTGATCACTCCCGTGGACAAGGATTGGGAAGAGCTTCATATCATTTTTTCCTACCAGTTCAAAAACAGGCCCTATGAATATCACAACGGCGGCCTCTGGCCCATGATCACCGGCTTCTATGTGGCCGACCTGAGCCGGCGCGGTCTGATGGATGTGGCCCGGGAATACCAGATCGGGATCCATCGGGCCAACCGCTTGGAAATGGAAGGGGAGGCCTGGGGTTTCCCCGAGTATGTCCACGGCAAAGAATACACCGCGGGCGGCACCCGGCATCAGGGCTGGAGCGCGGCCGGTGCCGTCATCGGCCATTTTGCGCTTAAGGGGAAGGAGACGTTTCGTATCCATGGATGATCAAACCGAAATTCTTTTGTGCAGCGACTTGGACCGCACCATTCTTCCCAACGGCGAGGCACCCGAATCACCCGGAGCCCGGGAGGTGCTGCGGCGGATCGCCCGACGCGCGGAGATTCGCCTGGTTTATGTCAGCGGTCGAAACCGCAAACTTATCCAAGACGCCATCGAGAACTATCGCCTCCCCTTGCCTGATTTTGCCATCGGCGATGTGGGCACTACGATTTACGACCTGGAAAAAGGGAACTGGAACGAGTGGTCGGCCTGGAACGATGAGATTTCCAAAGACTGGCCCAAAGGGGGGCATGATGAACTGGCCGGAATGCTGTCGGACATGGACCGGCTGCGCCCGCAGGAACTCGAGAAGCAGAACCGTTTCAAGCTGAGCTATTATACCGACGCCGGCGGCGACCATCAGCGGCTCATCCAAGAGATCCGCGAGCGGCTCCAAGGCCGAGGCGTTCGGGCAAGCGTCATATGGAGCGTGGACGAGCAGCGTGATGTCGGGCTGATCGACGTGTTGCCGGAGCGGGCCAACAAGGTCCACGCGGTCAAGTTTCTCGCCGAAAGAAAGGGCATTTCAAAAAGGCGTGTGGTCTATGCCGGAGACAGCGGAAACGATCTCGCGGTGATGGTCAGCGACATTCAGTCGATTTTGGTTCGAAACGCCGCCGAAGAGGTCCGGCGCCAAGCCCGCGAATCGGTTGAAAAAAGCGGGATCGAGGAAACCTTATACGAGGCAAAGGGCGGCTTTTTGGGGATGAACGGCAACTACGCCGCCGGGGTCCTGGAGGGGCTGGCACACTTTCTGCCCGTTACTCGTGAATGGATCGAAAAAGCCCTTGACGAGTCCGAATCCGGCACTTCCCCTATTTCCCGGTGAATTCCATCACCATACCCGGTTCTTCGGATATCGGCTATTTCACCCGATCTGGGAAAAATACCTTCTTGACAACCTGAACCGGCATCGGATAATATTTTAGATATCACTTATTAACTTATCACTTGCCGCAGCATGTTAGTTGCTTGATATCCTTTTCTGCTTCATAATGCATGCTTCATGCTACGGTACTCAACCTTAAATTTTCCTAATTCCGAGTCTTAAAAACATTTTTTTATCAATTATTTATCATTAGATTCTTATCTGCTTATAAAGAGCCTTTCCAGAGATCTAATTCCGGTGACAGTATGGAAAGAATATAGCAATCCATCATTGATATGTCTTTAACAAGTTTTCTTATTGTTTTTGAGCTGAAATTTAAAAATAATGGAGGAGAACTCAATGAACAAATGTTTCGTATTTAGCGTCGTTGCCGTTAGCCTGACAGTTGCTGTTTTTTGGACAAATGTGGCTCATGGGAAAAATTATGACAAAGGAAAGGATCTTTATGAAAAAAAATGCGTGATCTGTCACGGCGTTGACGGCAAGGGGGATGGACCGGCAGCTGCCGCTTTAAGCAAAGCTCCGGCTAATTTTAACAAACCCGAGTTTTGGCAAGGTGATTTCGCCAAAAAGATAACCGATACAGTCCGTAAAGGGCATCCCCCGATGCCTGCTTTTGAACTGAGCCCGGATGAAATCAAATCCATCATCGGTTATATGGAACATGCCTTCAAAAAATAATGGCGCAAAAAAATACCGGACCAATTGCGCAGTAAGGTCAACTCATGATTTGAAGGCTTTTTTTCGCTTATAAACAAAAAACGGAGAATCCTGCGAAACTTAAACCCAACGTTCCAGTCGACCCGGCAACCTTGATAATAGCATTCCTTTTGGGTTTTCTCGGCACACCGCATCAAAACTTAGAGAAAGGAGGCAGAACAGATGCAACCGCATTGTTTTCTAAAATGGCTTTTTGCACTGGTAGCCGCCGTAATGATGGTGGGTTTGGCTGTCGATAACGGCCATGCATTACCCAGCTTTGCCCGCCAGACCGGCATGTCGTGCAGTGTCTGCCACACGGTTTGGCCGGAGCTAACCCCCTTTGGACGCACATTTAAACTCGGAGGATACACGTTTAGTAAAACCAGTGAGTCGGCGCCTTACCAACCGCCAATCGCCGCCATGTTCCAGGCATCTGCAACTTTTTTGCAGAAAAACAGCGGTATCCTCACAAATGGCGTGGCGCCTTTTGACGATGCTATGGATTCGACAACGGATAAAATCGACATTCCTCAGCAAGCCTCGATTTTCTATGGCGGCCGAATAGTGGATTACTTCGGGGCTTTTTCGCAACTCACCTACGACGGAACCGCAAACGATATTGCTTTGGACTTAACCGATATACGATATGCGCGGACCATCTCTTTAGGTGGCAATCTAATCTATGGCTTTACAATAAACAATAGCCCGACCGTCGAAGACGTTTGGAACACTACGCCGACGTGGGGATTTCCTTATGCTTCTTCGGCGGTTGCGCCGACGCCCGCCGCAGACGCGCTCATCGATGGGGGATTGGATGCGCAGGTGGGCGGCATTGGACTCTATGCCTTTTGGCACAATTTGATATACGCCGCTGCCACCGTATACCGCACCACCGCCGACGGAATTGCCCGTCCCTTGGGTGCCGGAACCACGGTTACCACGGAAACCGACGCGGCCGTGCCTTACTGGCGGGTTGCCTTTCAGCATGACTGGGGCGGCAACTCCGCAGAAGTGGGCACCTATGGCCTTTATGCGGACGTCTATCCGTCCGGCATGAACCAAGGGGCCACCAACAGTTTTACCGATGTCGGCGTGGATGCCCAGTATCAATATATCGCATCCCCTCATGTTTTCTCGATCCGGGGGACCTGGATCCATGAAAAGCAGGACTGGGATGCGAGTTACGACCTGGGTCTCACGGCCAATCGGAATTCAAACATGGATGTTTACAAAGCTAACATCAATTATTTTTACCGGAGCAGCCACGGAACTTTCGGGGGGTCTGTGGGATATTTTTACACCGACGGCGATACGGATGCGCTGCTGTATGCTGCCGACCCGGTTGACGGCAGCCGCAACGGCTCTCCAGACAGCAATGGATTCATTGTGCAAGCTGACTATATCTTCAAGGAAAAATACAAACTTGCATTGCAGTACACCATTTATAATAAATTCAACGGCTCGGATTCGAACTACGATGGATTCGGACGGGATGCTTCCGATAACAATACATTTTATGCGTTACTCTGGTTGATGTTCTGATCATTTTGGCAAGTCGCATACGGCGTAGCCGACCTTCGGGACTTCTGACGGCCGGCTGTCGAGCGGCCGGTGTTTGAGGAGGTTCATAATGTTCAATTTTGTTTACAAGTTTCTTGCCAGCCTTGGGTACACCCATCCGATCCATCCTACCGAAGTCCATATGCCCATCGGGCTGGTGGTGGGTTCCTTTATCTTTGCGTTCGTTGCTGTTATTTTCAAGCGCCCCCAACTAAAAGAAGCCGTCAAGTATTGTATTATTTTGGCGTTTATTTGGGTATTTCCGACGATGCTGTTCGGATACATGGACTGGCAGCATTTTTACGCAGGCGCCTGGCTGTTTCCCATCAAGGTAAAGATTCCCCTGGCTTTCACCCTGCTCATACTTCTCGGGATTGCGATCATTGTCCGCCGTAAAAAAGGGGCCGGCTCTATACCGGCACTGGTGCTTTATACACTTTGCTTTATGGTGGTGGTTGTTTTAGGCTACTTCGGCGGCCAGTTGACCTACGGAACCAGGGCTGCGTCTATACCAGCTGAATTCAAAACCGGAGAGAAGTTATTTAAAGCCAACTGCAGTGCCTGCCATCCCAACGGTAAAAACGCCATTATACCCAACCTGCCCATTGTGGGCTCTGACAAGCTGGCCAGTTTTGATACGTTTTTGGCATTTGTGCGTAACCCCAAACTGCCGAACGGAAAATCCGGACCGATGCCGAAGTTTATGCCGTCCAAGCTTGCGGATAAACAGTTAAAGAAAGTTTACGAATATCTCGTCAACGAATTGGCAAAAGGGTCAAAATGATCGGATATTCGGTTAAAATCAGAGTAAAAGATGTCCGCATAATTTCAAAATAGCGGCCTTGGGTATTTTAAAAACCAAAATAGAGCGTTAGGCATCCTATGTCCGAATATCAATATCTCATCCGGTTTTAAAAAGGCCTCTTTGACAACACAAAGGGGATGCAATATTTCTTACATTATACTTCGAAGCAGTATAACTGTTGGTTGATATTCGGCCCTGTCACATATTGTATGGTTGTTTCATGATATCTGCACCAACTACCAATTGTCATTCGAAGGTACGCAACTTTAAATTTTTTCTTATCCCGATTTCAAGAAAAGGATCCTTACCAACTACCCAAATCCGTTTGGACGGGCAGCGTTCCATTTAGTACCCGTTAAAACCTGCGGCCTAAACCTTAAGTTGCTAAAGACTCACGGTTTCGTTTTTAAACATGTTTTTAGGCATTATCATCGATCAGAGTCGATTCGGCCGTTCAAAATGAGTATGATTTTGTGAATGGAAAGGAGGAAAAAAAATGAGACGGATATGGTTGGGAAGCATCTTTTTAGTTGTTTTATCAATTCTTTTTCTCGCATTTTTTTCCGGCAAGGCGAATGCGATTCCGGCGTTTGCTAGAAAATACAAAACTTCCTGCGTGTTATGTCATGCGCCGTTTCCCCGGCTGACCGCCATGGGGGAGGCATTTAGACTGAACGGGTACAAACTGCCGCAGGCGGATGAGATTTATGTGAAAGAGCAACCGGTCTCCATGGGCGCCGAAGCTTACAAGAAAGTCTTCCCCGAAGCGATCTGGCCGTCCACCATTCCGGGCATGCCGCCGCTTTCCATTCGTGCCATTGGGAACGTGAATTACCACCCCTTTGGCCCTCAAACAAATCGCAGCGATTTTAATTTCCCGGCGGAAGTGTCGCTTCTCGGCGCAGGCGCATTTGGTGAAGATTTTGCCTTTTTTGCACAGCTATCATTCGAAAAGGAAGAAGATGATTCAACCACGACAACGCCGCTGGCATGGCTAATGTGGCAGAATCTCGTCTCAGGGTTTGTCGGGGAACATCATCTCAACCTCAAAGCAGGCAATGTGGGCCGGCAAACCATTGCTTTGCCGAATACGAGGAATGAAAACAGTTTTACGATACAAGACTACCTGTATGTCACCGAACTTGATTTTGACAACGAACCCGGCTTCCAAGCGGACGGGTATGGCCGGCATTGGCGGTATGGCGTCGGCATTGTGGAAACAGATCGGGACAACAGCGATAAGGATTATTATGCCAGTTTCGCCTTGAAATTCGGAGGGCTTGGATATGACGGTTCCGGAGGGACGTCTGAGACGGGCGGAATCGGTACCAGCCCATCGGGCTACTGGCGGGATGATTCGGTTCATTTCGGAGTTTTTGCCTACAGGAGCCATATCGGCGTAAATGCCGATCTCTATGATCGGATCGGGGGGGATGCCCGGATCAATTATAAGAACCTTTCTCTGGCCGGCGGATACATACACGGCAGCAATGACCAGACCCAAGAGAATAAGGATATCTGGTTTGGCGAAGCAGAGTATTTTGTTTTTCCATGGATGGTGCCGTACCTCAGGTATGAGAACCTTTCCGTAAAAAATGTCGATAACAGGGATCTCGCAAGATGTATCGTGGGTTCGACGATGCTCTTGCGTGCTAATATCAGGGTCGTTGTGGAAGGGATGTTTTATACGAAGAATGAACCTACCGAAGCAGCCGGCGGCGAAATAAAGGATGACGATCAGATCGCCTTCCAACTCGATTTTGCGTTTTAAAAGGAGGAATAGGACATGATGAAATCAATGAAAAATTTATTTACTTTCGGATTATGCTGGGGCGTGGTTCTGTTTATGTTCCTGCTCGCTTTTGGGGTTCAGACATCACGGGCCGGAGCCGGGGAACAGGGGGGAACGATCAAGGGGATGGTGGAGTCCCCTTATGTCAGTCATTATCCGGCGCTGGTATACATCGCCCATGTGAACGGAGAATTTCCGCCTCCCAAAGAAAATCCCCATATGAGTCAGAAAGGCATGGTTTTTATGCCTCACATCCTGCCGGTTCTGAAGGGCTCCACGGTCGATTTTACCAATGACGATACCGTGGCCCACAATGTGTTTTCGCCCCCAGGGTCGGCCACGCCTTTTAACCTCGGTATATACGGCACCGGTGTCAAAAAGACTCAAACCTTTGATCATCTGGGAGAGGTTCCCCTTCTTTGCAGCATCCATCCGGAAATGAGCGCCTTTGTGATCGTATTACAAAATCCTTATTATGCGCTGACCGACAATGATGGAAACTTTGAAATAAAGAATGTGCCGCCCGGAAAATATCAATTGAAAACCTGGGACGAAAAACTAAAGGCGTCTTCACAGCCGGTGACGGTGGCGGTAGGGAAAACCGCAACCGTGGAATTCAAGGGGATGACCAAAAGATAGATCCGTATAGCTAATTGGAGGTTTTTATGATCAAAAATAAGCGAGCGGGGTTGTTGTTCGTCATTATTCTGACCGGTCTGTTTTCTATTCCAAGCTTTGCGGATGACATCGTGTTTCAGAATCATAAGAGTTCGCAAAACGGCGTGGTTGTCGGAGAGGATGATCAAAGCATAACGATCCGTTTTCCAAAAGCGGCGATAAAATCCGTAAAAAGGAGCGATGGCGAACCATCGACCACTCTTTCAGGCAAGGTGATCTGGGAAGAAAGGAAAGATTATCTGATATTGAAAATTCCGCGCGGCAGCATCCGCATGGTCCAACAGAAAACCCGGCCGAGTGCGCCGTCCGTGGAACAGGAATCGGCATCCACCGAATTTTCCCAAAAGAATGAAACGGCGGTCCGGTCCGAAGAACCGTCCGAGAAGATCGGTAAAGCCGGGACTGAAAACATCTCCGGTTCCCCGGTTAATATGAGTGCCCACCGGGAGTTGCTGAAAGAAGAGATGGGGAGCGTTGAAGGGGTGATCCTGTGGCAGGGAAAACCACTGAGAAACCGTCGGGTAAAAATC
This sequence comes from uncultured delta proteobacterium, assembly GCA_963778575.1. GTDB lineage: Bacteria > Desulfobacterota > Desulfobacteria > Desulfobacterales > UBA11574 > UBA11574. The sequence continues at coordinate 125,173 of CAVZUV010000009.1, forward strand.
GTCCTCGAAAGATATACGGGATTTTCCCGGGCTGCCCTCGATAAATGGTTTGCGGCGGACAAAGGAAAATCTTTGCAGGACGGAATTATTCTGGGGACGCGGACAGATTCCCTGGGCCATTATATCTTTCACGAAGTTCCCCCGGGATATTATCGGGTGTACTGGATGCCGGATGCCAATACGGGGTGGGTCCGCCGGCTTCGGGAAAAACCGGACATTGAAGTCACGACCGGGAACCTGACCGTCGGGAATGTTCCGGAGAAATTGAAATAGAAAAAGATGATTAAGGAGACAATCATGCGAATTAGACATACAATTTTTATCGGGCCGGTAAGTATCGGCATCTTTATCGTCCTTGCTTCGGTTCTCGTGCTTGCGAGTGACGGAAACACGGGCAAAAGTCCGGCGGCAGATCATCACGAAGGGAGCGGCGGCGCACAAAACTTCGATCCTGCCGGTCTGGTAACACCCGCCCACGGTCCCAGCTGGCTCAAGCACCTCGGAATTTTCGATATCAGGGCCACGGCGATGGGAGAGATGGGAGGGTATGATCCGCCGCCCCCATCACCCCGCAAAGAACCGGAATTTCCGGTAGATACGGCACCATCGGGTAATCCCATGGGAATGGGCATGGGAGGAATGATGGGACGATCTTATTCCAATTACCGGCTCAGTCCCGCTGAAGTAGAAAGGCTGATGGGCGAGCGGTTTTTCCTTGCAGGCGCCGACCTCTACCGTCTGGACTGCCGGTCCTGCCACGGACCGAACGGTGATGGGGCGCCGCCTGAAATAAACTCGCTCATCGGTCCGTTTCAGGGAACATCCCCCGCTCTGCTTGAAAAGCGGATGAAGAAATTGGGCCGGCCCATCGGTACGAAGCTCGCAAAAGACCTTGCCGCCCAGGCAGAGGAAAATATCCGTCAGCGGCTTCAGAATGGGGGCAAAAAAATGCCGCCGTTCAAGCATCTTGATCGAGAAGAAGTCAATGCCTTGTTGAAGTACCTGAAGGCGCACGTCGGTGCCCCTGAATCTCAGGGAAAGGAAATGCTTGTTAAGCAATCTGTTTCCCGTGTGGGTGAGCACCTGGTGAAGGGAACCTGCCAGATCTGTCACGATGCTACGGGCCCGGGAATAGGGCGCATGGGGATGATGCGGGGGATTATCCCGTCTTTGGCCAGTTTTCCATGGGAACAGTCGATGCAAAGCATTGTCTGGCAGGTTGAGCTGGGATCGAGGATGATGATGATGGGCGGTCAGAGAATGCCGGCATACCCGTATATCACGGCGGAGGAAGCGGCTGCAGCTTACCTGTATCTTTTGCAATATCCGCCATACTACTAATCGCCAAATTGAATCAAAACTCGATTCGACGTTATTCAGTTTTTGAGAAAGTGGGTCATTGACAATACGACCGCCATGCAATATTTTTATATAAAAGCGATGATTGCCAAGGTAAGGCGGCGGCGTAATGCCCGGTCATTAGGAATTATCGATCAAGCACCACGACTTCGGATCATAAATTTAACTTGTCCTTATTCCAAGTTCAAAAAGGAAATTCTAAACACGTTACTTGTCATTTAGGATCCTGGTTCAAAACAGCCTCTTTTTTTGAAGACTGAAATTAAAAAAGGTCAAAAGAGATCCACCCGACGGGAAATACTCCTTTCCGCTTATTTCAGATACAATTAAATGCCAGGTTGAAATACATTAAAAACAGTGTGAACGGGTAACACTGTTTGTGTCATTTTTAAAAGCAATTTATTTTTTTAACATTACCGTGATGCGATTATCGCCAAAAAACATCGCATAAAGAAAAGGATATACCGTCATGACAGATGAAAGACAACTTAACGAACTGATAAAACTGGCTAAATTGATACGATATTATATCCTGACCGCGACGACCCATGCCGGTTCCGGCCACCCGACTTCTTCGCTGTCGGCAACCGAGCTGATGTGCGGCCTCATTGTTCGGCGGTATTTTCAGGTATGATCTCGAGCGGCCGGATCACCCCAACAACGACCGGTTGATTTTTTCCAAAGGCCATGCTTCTCCGCTGTATTATGCATTGTGGGCGGCCGCCGGAAAGCTGTCCGAAGATGACCTCATGACGTATCGAAAATTCGGAAGCCCCCTGGAAGGGCATCCGACGGCGTCATTTCCCTATGCGGATGCGGCCACCGGTTCTCTTGGGCAGGGCCTTTCCATCGGCGTAGGCCTGGCGTTAAACGCAAAATATCTCGATAAACTGCCATACCGGACGTATGTCCTTCTCGGTGACAGCGAAATGGCGGAAGGGTCGCAGTGGGAGGCCATGGAAATCGGCGCCTTTTACAAGCTGAATAATCTCATCGGCATCCTGGATGTCAACCGGCTCGGCCAGCGGGGTGAAACCATGTACGGCCACGATCTGTCGGCCTATGAAAAACGGATTTCAGCCTTCGGGTGGAAAACCATCCTCATCGACGGCCATTCCTATTCCGCGGTTCTTGAGGCGTATCAAAAAGCCGTCAGCGTTCCGGACCGGCCGGTGATGATCATTGCCAGAACCATTAAGGGCAAAGGCGTTTCATTTGTCGAAGACAAAAACGGATGGCACGGCATCGCGCTTTCAAATAAGGACTATGAACGCGCCGTAAAAGAGCTGGGGACCATTGATAAATCAATCCGCGGCCGAATTTCAAAGCCGGATGACCTACGGCCGGCAGATGACAAGCCGATTCCGGCAGAACCTCTGAATTACCCCGCTGATAAACCTGTTGCCACCCGTGATGCTTACGGAAATGCCCTTAAACGGATTTACCGGCAGTTTCCGAAGATCGTGGCGGTCGATGGCGAAGTGAGCAACTCCACCCGTTCGGAAAAACTTAAAGAAGCCTATCCGGACCGGTTTTTTGAAATGTATATTGCCGAACAAAACATGGCCGGCGTTGCCCTCGGGCTTGGGTGCCGGGGGAAAATCCCTTTTGCTTCCAGTTTTGCGGCATTTTTGACGCGCGCCTTCGACCAGGTTCGGATGAGCCAGTATTCGAACGCGAACATAAAATTCGTGGGTTCCCACGCAGGAACCTCCATCGGCCTCGACGGACCTTCGCAAATGGGGCTTGAAGATATCGCCATGTTCAGAACGATCTGCAACGGTGTGGTACTGTATCCGTCAGACGCCGTATCCACGGAGAAAGATCGTCGAACTGGCCGCCGAATATAACGGCATCGTGTACATTCGCACCACACGGATGAAAACGCCGGTCCTATATGATGGCGATGAAACATTTGTGATCGGCGGAAGCAAGATTTTAAAGAAAGAATGAGAGAGATGCGATCACCGTCATCGGCGCCGGGGTGACACTCCATGAAGCCCTCAAGGCCTATGATGAGCTTAAAGAAGAAGGGATTTTTATCCGTGTTATCGATCTATACAGCATCAAGCCGATGGATATAAAAACACTTCGACAGGCCGCAAAAGAAACATCGTGCATCATCACCGTTGAAGACCATTATCCGGAAGGGGGCATCGGCGAAGCGGTCAGGAGCGGACTGGGCACGATTTCGGTGCCGCTGTTTTCACTGGCGGTACAAAAGAAACCAAAAAGCGGCAAACCCGCCGAACTTCTTGACTTTGAAGAGATCTCAAAGGACGCGATTATCAAATGCGTCAAAGAAAATCTATAAGGACAACGTATGCGCCTGCCTAGCGGCGCCGGCCGCGACATAAGAAAAAGAAAGGAGACCGCGCGATGAAGCAAAACCCGCTGCTGAACATACAGGAATTCGGACAGAGCATCTGGCAGGACTATATCCAAAGAAACATCATCCTGTCCGGAGAACTCAAACAGCTCATCGACGAAGACGGCATCCGGGGCGTCACCTCCAACCCGAGTATTTTCGACACCGCCATTGCCGGCAGCCGAGATTATGATGACGATATTCGCGCCATGGCGCTGGACGGCAAAAGTGTGGCGGAAATTTACCGGTTTCTGACCGTACGGGATGTCCGACAAGCCGCCGACCTTTTCAGACCGCTGTATGACAGCTCTAAAGGAAAGCACGGCTTTGTCAGCCTGGAAGTCAATCCGCACCTGGCCCATGACGATGAACGGCACCATCCAGGAAGCACGGGAGCTGTGGAGGACGCTGGACCGCCCGAATGTTTTTATCAAAGTGCCCGCCACCAAGGAAGGTTTGAACTGCATCCGCCGGCTCATCGGCGAGGGCATCAACGTCAATGTCACGCTGCTGTTCGGCCTGCCGCGTTACCGGGATGTGGCCGATGCCTATATCAGCGGACTGGAAGACCGGGCCGCACAGGGCAAACCTATTGACCGCGTCGCCTCTGTGGCCAGTTTTTTCTTGAGCCGAATCGATGTCCTGGTCGATCCGCTGCTTGAAACGCTCATCAAAGAAAACACGGAAAAATCCGGCCCGGCAAAGAAGTGTCGCGGCCAGGTGGCCATCGCCAGCGCAAAGCAGGCTTATCAGATATACAAAACGATTTTTCAAAACGAGCGGTTTCGAAAACTCGCAAACCAGGGAGCCCGGCCCCAGCGCCTTTTGTGGGCCAGCACCAGTACCAAGAACCCGGACTACGCCGATGTCAAATACGTCGAAGCCGCTGATCGGACCGGACACGATCAATACCTTGCCCCAGGAAACGATTAAGGCTTACCGGGATCACGGCAAACCTGGCCCCCGGCTGGAACAGGATCTTGATACGGCCGGGGATGTACTGGATAATCTTATTGCCCTTGACATCAACATCGATAAAGTTACCCAGGAGCTTGAAGATCAAGGCATCGAGAAATTCAACAAACCCTATGACAGCCTCATGGAAACGCTCAAGGCCAAGCGGTTGTCGATTCTCAAAGAACCCGTGGATGTTCAGTGGATCAACCTTGACGCATACGGTCCTGAAATGGAAAAACAGATCGAGTAGGATGGAAAAAGACGATTTCGTCGCCCGACTTTGGAAAAAGGATGCCGCTTTATGGAGCACAGACCCAAAGGAACAGGAGGCGATCCGCAATGCCCTGGGATGGCTGCATGTGGCGGATAAAATGGATAGAAAATATAACAGAACTTACCGATTTCGCCCGGGAAGTCAAAGATGCCGGTTTTACCCACGTGGTCCACATGGGCATGGGCGGCAGCAGTCTGGCGCCGCTGGCATTTCAACGGACATTTGCCGAAACAGAGCATGGACTCCGGTTGATGGTCTTGGACACCACGGATCCGGCCACCATTTCCGATATTGAAAAACGCGTGCCGTTAAAACAAACTCTTTTTATCGTTGCCAGCAAATCCGGAACCACTGCCGAACCCCTGGCATTTATGGAATATTTTTACGAAAAAGTTAAAACCGCAAAAAATAAAAATGCCGGAGAAAATTTTGTGGCCATCACGGACCTGAAAACACCGCTTACGGAACTGGCTCAGAAGCGAAATTTCAGACGCGTATTTCTCAATTTCGAAGACATCGGCGGCCGTTTTTCCGCATTGTCTTATTTCGGTCTGGTGCCGGCAGTTCTGATGGGTATCGATGTGGCGGAACATCTGGCGAAATCGTTGAGAATGAAACACGCCTGCGAAACGAACATGTTCATCCGCGGAAAATCCCGGCGTCCATCTGGGGCATTTGCTGGGGCAACTCGCAAACACAGGGTCGAAACAAGGTCACTTTTCTGGTGCCGCCGGCGATTTCAACATTAGGAACATGGCTGGAACAGCTTTTGGCTGAAAGCACCGGCAAGAACGGCACGGGATTGCTCCCGGTGGCCGGTGAACCAATGGGTTATCCGGGTCGTTTACGGGGATGACCGGGTGTTTGTCCATATCCGGATTAAAAATGAAATCGATGAGCGCCTTGATCGCAGCGTCGAGCAGTTGCACAAGGCCGGACAGCCCGTGGTGACCATTGAAATGGCGGATCGAATCGGATCTTTCTCAGGAATTCTTCCGCTGGGAAATTGCCACGGCAACAGCCGGCGCAGTTTTGGGGATCAATGCGTTTGACCAGCCCAATGTCCAGGAAAGCAAAGACAATACCAATAGACTTTTAAGGCTTGTGGAGGAAGAAGGCAGTCTGCCGGAGGAAAAACCGACCATCACCGAAGGGTTGCTCAGCCTCTACGGCAAAGAAGATGAAAGGCCGACCGGCATTGCCGAAGGTCTTACACGGTTCTTAGCGTTCAAAAGATAAGTCCCGGCGATTATATCGCAATCCTGGCCTATCTGACCGAAGAAACCGCCACGGAGGTCATCCTTGAAAATATTCGCCAGACATTGCAGTCCAAATTGAAAATTGCGACCACCATGGGATACGGCCCCCGATACCTTCATTCAACCGGTCAGCTTCATAAGGGCGGCCCCAATACAGGGATCTTTTTGCAGCTTACGACAGACACAACCGATGACATAAACATACCCGGGAAACCTTATACTTTCGGTGTCTTACGCCAAGCTCAGGCACAGGGCGACCTGGAAGCGTTGCATCAACACACCGTCGCGCAATACGGATCCACCTTTCCGGGAACCAGGGCCGGGCACTGCTTCAATTAAAAGAAGCAATGGATGCCGCCCTGCCGGGAATAAAGCCATAGACCATGACGAAAAAACCCATCATCGCCCTTTTTCTCGATAACGGGGGCGTATTACTCACCAACGGCTGGAGTCGTGATCTCCGTAAGCTCGGAGCCGACAGGTTCGGACTCGATTATGAAGATATGGATGAACGGCACCATTTGACGTTTGGCACGTATGAGGAGGGTAAACTCAGCTTGGATCAGTATCTGGACCGGGTTGTTTTTTTTAAGGACCGTTCCTTTACCCGGGAAGACTTCAAGGCGTTCATGTTTGCACAGTCAAAGCCGATGCCTGAAATGATCGAGCTTGTCAGTCAGCTCAAGCAAACGTATAAGCTCAAAATTGCCGCGGTCAGCAATGAGGGGCGGGAACTTACCATTTACCGGGTGAAAAAGTTTAATTTAAGCAGTTTTATTGATTTTTTTATCTCATCGTGTTTCGTGCATTTTCGAAAACCCGATGAAGACATGTACCGCATCGCTTTGGATTGCGCCCAAGTGCCACCCGAAGAAGTCATCTATATCGATGATCGGGCCATGTTCGTTGAAATTGCACAAGGATTGGGGATTCAAGGGATTGTTCATGCCGGATTCGAATCCACCCGGAAGAAACTGAAAGAAATGGGGCTTGAAATTCATATTTAGAAATCAAGGAATACACATAAAGAAAGCAAAAAAGAACGGGAGAAATAACATGGCAGCTTATGATAACAATAAAAAATGCGATATCGGATTGATCGGACTGGGGGTCATGGGACGCAATTTTGCGCAGAACATGGCCGATCACGGCTTTTCGGTAGCAGGATATGACAGGGATAAAGAAAAAAATCAGGCGTTGATGTCTGAAAAGACGAAACAACAGGAGCTGCAGGCCGGCCATGACCTCAAGGAATTTATCGGGCTGCTTTCCCGGCCCAGGGCCGTGATGATGCTGGTGCCTGCAGGAAACCCGGTGGACGCGGTGATTGATGAACTCCTTTTGTATCTTGAACCTGGTGATCTCATCATCGACAGCGGCAATTCGCGTTTTACGGATACGAACCGGCGCATCCGATCGATAGAAGACAAAGGGTTTCTATATCTGGGTATGGGGATGTCCGGCGGAGAAAGCGGCGCCCGCCGGGGTCCGAGCCTAATGCCCGGCGGCACCCGTAAGGGATATGAGCGCATCGCCAAAATTCTTGAAGCGGCCGCCGCCCATGTGGATGATGATCCTTGTGTGGCGTATCTCGGACCCGGATCGTCCGGCCATTACGTCAAAATGGTCCATAACGGGATTGAATACGCCGTGATGCAGCTCATTTCCGAAACCTACGACTTGATGAAACAGGGTCTTCGAATGGAACCCGAGGAACTGCACAGTGTGTTTGACCGCATGAACCGAGAGGAATTGAACAGCTATTTGATCGAAATCACGGCGGATATATTTCTGCAAAAAGACGAGAAAACCGGAAAACCTCTCATTGACGTCATTCTGGATGAAGCCAGACAAAAAGGAACCGGCGAATGGACGGCCTGGGATGCCTTGGACCTTCAAGTGCCGACATTTAATATCGACATTGCGGTCATGATGAGGGACATGTCTGCGTACAAGGCGCTGCGGGAAAAAGCCGGACAGGTGCTCAAAGGGCCGAAGCCGAACTTTGAGGGGGAAAGGGAAACGTTCGTTCGTCGGATTAAAAATGCCCTCTATGCGGCCATGATCATCGCGTACACCCAGGGCATGGCATTGCTTGCGCAAGCTTCCAAAACGTACGAATACGGCCTGGATCTGGAAACCGTGGCGCGTATATGGCGCGGTGGGTGCATCATCCGCGCAGCCTTGTTGGAGAACATCCGGTCCGCCTATCAATCCAACCCAAATCTGGAAAATATGCTTCTGGACGATCAACTGGGCCGGGCAGTGATCGACCGGGAAAAAGATTTGCGGCATATCGTTTGTACCGGTGCAAAATTGGGTCTTCCCATACCCGGACTGATGATGGCCTTGTCATATTTTGATGCCTTTCGCAGTAGCCGGCTGCCGGCGAACCTGATCATGGCTCAGCGCGATTACTTCGGCGCCCACACCTATGCCCGGGTGGATGCCGCCGGAACCTTTCACACCAAATGGGGAAAGCAATAAGGAGTTCATATGGAAAAGGAAAATCAGCCGGATGCGACGCTTTTTGTTATTTTCGGGGCTTCGGGCGATTTGACGCAGCGAAAACTGGTTCCCGCACTTTACAACCTGTATTTAAGCGGCTGGATGCCCGAAAAATTTGAAGTCATCGGCACGAGTTCCAGAGAAATGAGTGATGTCAAATTCCGGGACCATCTTCGTGACGGTGTTAATGAATTCTCCCGGCGGGGAAAGGTCAAAGACGAAGACTGGAAAAATTTCGCCCAATGTCTCCATATCAGCAAAATGGACCTGACCGATGTAAAAGCTTACAAGACGTCTGGCCAAGACGCTTTCCGACCGGGAAAAGCAATGGGGTACAGGAAGCAAACCGTATTTTCTACCTGGCCCTGCCGCCGAGCATGATTGAAACAGTGGCCCGGCACCTGGCGGCGTCAAAATTGAACCAGGAGCGGAAAAGGGCCAGGATTGTCGTTGAAAAACCTTTTGGGCATGATCTTGAATCCGCCAGAAATTTAAATTGCCTTCTGACCGGGATTTTCGAAGAACGGCCAGATTTTTCGCATCGACCACTACCTGGGAAAAGAAACCGTACAGAATATCCTGGCCTTCCGCTTCGGCAATACCCTTTTCGAACCCATATGGAACCGTCAGTATATCGATCATATCCAGATCACCGTAGCCGAAGACCAGGGCATCGGACACCGGGGACGATACTATGATAAGGCCGGCGCATTGCGGGATATGATCCAGAACCATCTGCTGCAGATACTTTGCCTGGTCGCCATGGAAGCCCCGGTTTCCTTCGACGACAATGAGGTTCGCAATAAGAAAGTCGACGTACTTCATGCCATACGGCCCATTTACCATGAGCAGGTGCATCGCTATGCCGTTCGCGGCCAGTACGGTGCGGGAAAAATCAATGGGGAATATGTTAAAGGATATCATGACGAAGAAAACATCCCCGAAAATTCCTTCACGGAAACATTTGCCGCCATTAAACTTTACGTCGATAACTGGCGATGGCAGGGCGTACCCTTTTTTTTAAGGAGCGGCAAACGGTTGCCGACGAAGATTTCCGAAGTTTCCATTCAATTCAAGCCGGTTCCCCATCAGACGTTTCCCACTTCCGCAACGTTGGACTGGCGTCCCAACCGGCTTTTGATCGCTATCCAGCCGGAGGAGGGGATTCTGCTGAGGTTCGAGGTTAAAAAACCCGGTCCCATGTTGCATCTTTCTCCGGTGATGATGCAGTTTTACTATCGAGAGGCATTTAAAATCGTGCCGCCCGAAGCCTATGAAACGCTGCTGCTGGATATCATGAAGAACGATGCGACGCTTTTTTTGCGGGGGGATCAGACGGAGGCGGCCTGGTCGGTCATTTCCCCTGTTTTAGATGTCTGGAGCAATGTGAAATCCACCGATTTTCCAAACTATCAGGCCGGTACTTGGGGACCTGAAGAATCCGACATACTGATTGCCCAAGACGGTTTCTCCTGGATCACACCCACCACGCTCAAGTGCCAGGAAAATGCGTCTGTGTGCCGGATTATTACGGAGGCGCTGCCATGATTCGCGTCCTTTCCGATCCCGAGGCTTTAGGCTTGGAAGCGGCCCGGATTTTCGTTCAGCAGGCGCAGTTTTCGGTAAACCGGCGGGGGCGTTTTTGCGCGGCGTTGTCCGGAGGCCATACCCCCGGGTGTTTGTATGAACTACTGGCCGGCCCGCCTTTTCTCGATAAAGTTCCCTGGGACCGAACGCATATTTTCTGGGGGGATGAACGATGCGTCCCGGCGGATGACAAAAAAAATAATGCGTTCATGGCACGGCAGGCGCTCCTTGACCACGTTCCCGTGCCACCAAATCAGATTCACCCGATTTTATGCCATGGGGCGCCGGCAAAATCCGCCGGGCAGTACCGTGATCTGCTGCATGATTTCTATGCCGGCGGTCCGCCGGTCTTTGATCTGGTCCTGCTGGGGCTGGGAGAAAACGGGCATACCGCATCTCTTTTTCCATACGATGAAATCCTGAAAGATCAAGACGCATGGACATCTTCGGTGTATGTTCAAGAACAGGATATGTACCGGGTGACCCTGATGCCTGCCGTTATCAACCGGGCGCGGTTGGTGGTGTTTCTGGTTTCCGGAGATTCGAAGGCATCTGTTTTAAAAGAGGTGATCGCGGATGCGTCAGATCCCTTCCGGCTGCCGGCCCAGCTTATCCGGCCGGAGTCCGGTGAGCTGGTCTGGCTGGCCGACAAAGCGGCTGCAGCCCTGCTGGATCTGTAGATCACTCCCCTTTCCTAAAATCCCAATGTTTTATCCGGTTTAAAGAAAAAAGCCGTCTTGACAATATTCCTGGCGTGCAATATTTTAAATTAAGTTGTTGTTGCCGCAGCATGAGGTTGCTTGATATTCGGTTCTACGACATATCAAGATGGTTGATGCTTCGGCACAAAATGTTAACTTTTTCCTTATTCCTAACTTGAAAGGTAATTCTTCTCACTTCATACTCACTTCACTTTATCCCGAATTTAAAATGACAATTCATATCACTCAAAAGGAAAATATCATCACTTTTCACTGTATTAAGATACATTAAAAGGAGGCTCAAATGAATGAAGCAAAATTAGGCAACCCCGCTGTTGTCGGTCTAGGCGGATTCGGTATGACCACGTTATGCTTGCAGTTCCACAACCTTGGCTGGGTCGGAATTGGACCTGTGCTGTGGCTGGGGCTTATATTCGGAGGCAGCGCCCAATTGATTGCGGGCTTGCTGGAGTTCAAAACAGGCAATAACTTTGGTTTTTGCGCGTTCAGCGGGTACGGAGCATTCTGGATTTCGTTATGTTTTTATGTTATTTTCGGAACCAATGCAGAGCTCATAAAAATGTACCCCACCCTGAAATTGACAGGCCATGGTTTAGGCATTTTTCTGCTCATGTGGACATTTTTTACTTTTATTTTATTCATCGCGTCCATGAAGCATCACTCTACGCTGGCCTGGATATTTCTTACCTTGCTTTTAGGGTTTATCGGGCTTGATTTCAAAGAGCTCGCCGGGAACAAACTCCTGGGTACGATCGCTGCCTGGGACCTCATCGTCTGCGCGCTGCTGGCATGGTATCTCATGGCCCATGTGGTTTTTGCAGAGGCCGGCATCAATCTGCCCGTAGGTAAGCCATGGATCAAGAGCGGTAGCTAAATTCCGGGATTCGGCTATTAGCTTAGCATTACATTTAATTGTGCCCCGTCTGCAACACAGCCGGGGCATCGAATACCGACATTCAGCCGCCTGCGGGGACGGCCGCAATATTTTTTCATGCCGGGTGTTCTTTGGTTCAAATCTATGGTATGCTGAATTTTCGATTGCAGCGTGAACCTTTTTACCGGTGTATGGTTCGTCGCGACCATATGATGCCCTTCAAACCGCATCATCCTGGTTTGTCCCGATGCCGGATATCGATTCGCTGAAAAGCCTTACAGTGTCTTCATTCGGACAGTCTCATTGCTGATTCGGCAGGGCTTGACAAGTTTATCATTCTATCATTCTGGAGGCCACCTCATGAAACAGAAGAAAGGGCTATGGGTTGTTGGAGGGCTGGTCATCATCGCTTTGGCGGTGCTGAGCTTATTTATGCATTACTACGGCGATTGGCTTTGGTTCCAAAATATGGGCTTTTCGCAAGTCTTTACCACGGTTCTGTGGGCAAAGTTCTTAGCTTTTGCAGTATTTTTCCTTATCTTCGCCATTTTTGCAGGGGTGAACATTTTTATCGCCAGAAAATGGGGGGCGCCGTCTCGATCCCTCAGGACGGTTACGCCTCAATCACCGGTCACATCCCTTGATATCCTTTTTCAGGAGAGATACGCTCCTTATGTATGGGCCCTAATCGTCCTGTTCTTGTCGGGCATCATGGGAGTGAGCGCGTCCAACTCATGGATGACCTTTTTGCAGTTCATCCACAATTCTCGATTCGGTATTTCGGATCCCATTTTTTCCAAAGATGTCGGGTTCTATGTTTTCAAGCTGCCGCTATATAATTTTTTGCAGCAATGGTGTTTTTTTGCGCTATTCTTTGTAATCGTGGCCGTCGGCCTCTCCTATTATCTGGATCAGGCCGTAGGGGTTCAGCAAAACCGGTTCTATTTTGATTCAAATGCAAAGGCCCATCTGGTGGTGCTGGGTGGATTTTTTGCGCTGAGGCTCGCCTGGTCCTACTGGCTGAAAATTTATGGTCTGATGTATTCCACCAGCGGTGTCGCTTACGGGGCCAGTTACGCGGATATCCATGCACAGCTGCCTGCCTATCGGGTTCTTTTGGTTTTGAGCGTTCTTGCCGCCATTTTGCTGTTTTCCATGCCCTTTTTGAAAAAATGGAAGTGGGTGATATATGTCATCGGGATATATTTTGTTGTCCTGGTCAGTTTTTCCTGGATTTATCCGGGCATCATCGAACAATATGTGGTGAAACCCAATGAGTTGACCAAGGAAACACCCTACATAAAGAACAATATCAAGTTCACCCGTCTTGCTTATGGTTTCAACAAGGCCCGGGAGGAGCTGTTTCCGGTCAACGACACCATGACATACAGCGACATTATGAAAAATGATTCCACCATCCACAATATCCGCCTGTGGGATCGCCGGCCGCTGATTCAAACCTACAAGCAGCTTCAGGAAATCAGGCTTTACTATGATTTTAACAGCGTGGATGTGGACCGTTACCATCTGAAGAGCAAATACACGGAAGTGGCCCTTGCCGGGAGGGAATTGCCCTCGTCGCAGCTTCCCGAGCGTGCAAGAACCTGGGTCAATATGCACCTCGTTTACACCCATGGCTACGGGGTGGTCATGAGCCCCGTTAACGAAGTCACTTCGGACGGTCTGCCCAAATTCATCATCCAGGATATCCCGCCCCGCTCCAGCACCTCCATATCCATCACACAACCTGAAATCTACTATGGTGAAGAAACCAATGAATTTACCATCGTCCATACCACGACCCAAGAATTCGATTATCCCAAAGGCGATCAGAATGCGTATACTTCGTATCGTGGAAAAGGCGGCGTGCAGCTTTCCAGCTACTTCCGAAGACTGGTCTACAGTCTGGATCTGTCCGATATCAATATCATTCTGTCCCGCTATATCACCAATCAAAGCCGGGTCATGTTCCACCGCGTCATTACCGACCGGGACCGGACAATAGCGCCGTTTCTTTCATATGATTCGGATCCCTATATGGTGGTGGGCGAAAACGGCCATCTATACTGGATTCATGACGCCTATACGACCACCAACATGTTTCCGTATTCGGAACCCGCGAATCAGAGCCGCGATAAAAGCGGAATCAATTACATCCGAAACTCGGTCAAGGTCGTGATTGACGCTTACAACGGGGACGTTTCTTACTACATCATCGATCCTTCGGATCCCCTGGTTCAGACCTACAGTAAAATATTTTCCGTCTTGTTCAAACCGGCAAAAGACATGCCTAAATTTCTGAGGGAACATATCCGTTATCCCATGGACCTGTTTATCATCCAGGCACAAATGTATGCGACATATCATATGACCGATCCGCAGGTGTTTTACAACCGGGAGGATTTATGGAGCATCCCTCAGGAAATTTATGAGAATAAACAACAATCCATACTGCCTTATTACATCATCATGAGGTTGCCGGGTGCCGAATCAGAAGAATTCATCCTGATGCTTCCGTTGACGCCGTCGAAAAAAGATAATATGGTCGCGTGGATGTGCGCTCGCTGCGATGGCGACAATTATGGGCAGCTCCTGATCTATTCCTTGTCCAAAGAGAAGTTGATTTACGGTCCCATGCAGATAGAGGCGCGTATCAACCAGCAGCCGAGTATATCTTCGGAGCTGACGTTGTGGGGCCAGCAAGGTTCCAACGTGATTCGAGGAAATTTGCTCATCATCCCCATCGCCCATTCCTTTATATACGTAGAACCGGTTTATCTCCAGTCGGAACAGGGCCAGATACCGCAGTTGAAACGGGTGATCGCCGTTCAAAATGGACAGTTGGAAATGAGAAAAAACCTCGATGCGGCGCTGCGTGCGATCTTTTCCGTTGAGGGCGTGCCGGAAAAGCAGCAACAAAAAGCGTTCAGCGGCCTGCCCGCCGGTCCCCTTTCCGATATGGCCCAACAGGCCCTCACTCACTACAACAAGGCGTTGGAATATCTCAAACAGGCCAACTGGCGCAAATACGGTGAAGAACTGGATCAAATCCATCAGATACTGCGGTCCATGGCGGGAAATAAAAAGGAAAGGGCGGCCGGGAAGAAATGATGACCCAGGTGACGGCAAGATCATCTCGGACGATCTGTATCGATGCCTACATTATAATCGGCGCGTCTTTTGCTGCTTCGTATTGTTCCTTTCGAACAGGCCAATACCAGACGGCGCCGTCGGCAGCCATCAAAAAGCCTGCGATAATGAGAAATGAATCCACAATCGTCAACATGCTCAGGCCGAAATACTCTATAAGTCCGAGCCCGATGCTCATGAAAGCAACGCCGGTGCGAATAAAGGAAAGGCCGGTCCTGGCACGCGAATAGATGGTCCGATAACAGCCTTCCACAGTACGTTGGGCTGCAAGGGCGTTTCTTTCATGCGCCAGGGAGGATCGCGCCTTGTTGTCCAAAGAGGGTTCGATGAACACGCAGCTGTTGGGCAGCATGTCGGCAAGCCGTGCCAGCATGGTCCATTTTTCGGACGGCTTCTCCGGCTTTTTTTCAACGAACTGATAATTCTCAAGGAAATACAGGGTCGCTGCGGATACCTCCACAAGCGTCTGGTGCTTCGGTGGACGCAAAATGGATCTTTTGATCCTGAAGTAGGTGGAGATCCCGACAATGACGATGCAAAAGCCCGACCCGATCATCACCCAGTAAAGGGGAATCAAGGATGCGACCGGCCGGACACGCAGCAGCGCCCGTCCCAGCATGATGAGTCCCAACCCCCAGCGGAGCAGACTGAGGTAGGTTCTGGCTTTGGCAAAATCGGTTCGATAGCAGGCCAGTTTCGTTCTCCAACGGGCCATGGTATTTCGCCAGTAAGCAAGACCGGTTCGTTCATTGCCGATGATTTGCTCGGGAATGGAATTCAGGAAGTCCTGAATGAAATCTCTGATGTCCTCACCTATGGCAACTCTGAATTCATAGTCTTTTGCCGGGATGCATCTTTTGACCTCATCGACCATCCGTGAATCCTGCGGGTCGATCGCTGCAACCACCACCGTCTCTTGATCTTTGATGATGGGGAACCACTGGCCGGCACAGAGCACATCGGCATCCAGCCCCGTCAACAATTCAGGCGGCACGGGAACCCTCTCGTCATATTCGGCCCATTGGCAGTGATAGTACTCGGAAAGTGCTTCGAGGATTCTTCGCCGCGGAACGTCGTATTCATGGCGAAGCACCCATTCCAATTCCATATTACGGTGCAGTGCATTATCGCTCTTTTCACGGAGTTCTTCCAGGCTTATCTCACCGGCATCCACCAAAGGCAGAAGCCTTTCCATCTCTTGCGGCGGCGTGTGATTAGAGATCTTCATGACTGAACACCACTTTCTTCCATAATGGGGAAGGTTTTGCATAGTCCGGGAACACGATCTCCATATCGGCAAAGCAATACGGAAACTCTTTTTTGGTCTTTTCTGCCGGGAGGTGCCAGTAAAAACCATCCGCGATCAGGAACACTCCCACCAGTATCAGGGCTGCATTGTGAAGCGTCCACAGGAGATTGGCGGAGCCGAAAAAAACCTGAAGCCCCAAGCCGATGGAAAAAAAACTGGCCCCTGTTCTGATAAAAGACATACCGGTTCTCGACCTTGCCATGACCGTGCGAAGCCTCGACTTGACGTTGCGCCGGTCGGCAATCAGTGTCCGTTCCAGAGCGAGTCCCGTCGTCCCCCATATCCCTAAAGCATGGGAGCCTTTGATGGTGAGGGTATGGGGAAGGTCGTCCAAATGAAGCCGCTTGTGGAACGGGCGGAACATGAAATCCCAGATGGACATACTTTTCTGGGTTTTTTTGATCGCCTCGGCGCTGACCTTGGATGTCTTTCGGCCCGGAATGTACCAGTTAAAACCTTCCAATGTTATGCCAATGCCCGCAAGAATGAGGACCAGGTCCAAGACGCTCCATGCACTGGAAGGGAACTGCCTCAGCAGTGCGATCCCAAGGCCCGAAAATGCAATTCCCGTTCGAGTAAACGCAAGACCGGTGCGGGCGCGGGCCATAATCGTACGATAATTGGCGAGGATGGTTCGTTCTTCTGCCAGATCGGTCCTGTCGATGGCCAAAAATCGCCGCCTCGTGACCGGCGTGAGACGATTCCAATGCATACGGAGCTCTTCCGCACCTTTTATGGGCGGGGTCCGTTTAAAACTGGGTTTACCATCCTGATAATCGAATTCAAGAACGGTGGTCCCGAACGTGGGCTCTGTTGGGACATAATCGACCCGAGTCTTTTTCACTTTTCTGGCCGGCAGATACCAGACGAGTCCGTCGACGAACATCGCGATTCCGGACGCCAGCATCAACACCTCTATTATGTTCAGGATTCCCACCCCAAAAATTCTGAACAGCACCAGGGCAATGGATATGAAGGCCAGTCCGGTGCGGATAAACGCCAAACCGGTCCTCCCTTTGGCCAGAGCCGTCCTGTACTGGGCCAGCATGGTCCGCTGATCCGCCAGCCATGTTCGGAGTCTGGCAAGGGGCGTTCTTCCGGCCGACGGCGGAAAATTGTGGTTCACATCCCGGCTATTCTCGATCATGAGACGGATATCGGATGGAAGTGCCACCAAAAAATGAATATGGGAAACATTCAGCATTTTTATTGCTGTTTCAGCAACCACAGGGTCCCGGGGATCGGCGGCGGCGATGCAGGCTTTACCTCCCCTAATCGAGATAGGAAACCAGCGCTTCTCCATGAGTTGATCCATATCCAGCAACCGGATGACGCCCGGTTTAGCCTGAATCATCTCATCATATTCGAAAGCGGCAACGCCGTAATGTTTCGAAAGAAGATCCAACACCTCGTGCTTGGCCACCTGCCGGGATACAATCAGTTTCTCCAGATATTCGACAGCCCCGGTTTGCTCTTTAAGTATCTTATCCAGTGCTTCTTTGCTGATTTGTCCTTTGTCCTTTATCTCGGAAAGATCTGGACTTTGGACTTCGGTATCCCGGTATTTTTCTGACCGGGTCGTTTTGAAAGTCATCGTCTTATTACTCATTATTTCCTCACACCGCCGAAATGACCAGATGGCGCCAACTGTTGGCCCCGTTCTACACGATCGCTGGCAGAAAAATTTTTTGTATATCACATTTCAACGAAAGCTGCAATCGCATCGGGTCATCTTTGCGGAACAAAAGATTCAGTCAGAATAATCGGTCCTGACATCCGCCGATTTTTTATGAATAAATCAATATTTCATTGACAAACCGGCTTGAGATGACCAAAATATTGCCGTGCCGTAAAGCTTCCTTCTTTTCAAACTGCCGCTGAATATCATATGAAACTGGTACATAAAATCATACTTGGCAATGTCCTCGGGATTATTACCCTCGTCATGATATCGGTTTTTTCGTATCATGAAGTCAAGCTTATTCAGGCCAAATTGCGTTTTATGGAGATAGCCGACAATCTCAATGCATCGTTTCTGGAAATGCGATTGTCGGAAAAGAACTATTTTCTATACAAGGACCAATCGGCACTCCAGTTGATCAAGAATGAGTTACATGAGAGCGAGCAAACGATCAGCAGCATGCGGGAAAACATCATCACGGCGGTTGGGATCGAACATTTTAAAAAGCTCAATTCGAACCTCAAGAGATACAGGGAAGAAATTGAAAAAATAGATCTGAACGGGGAAAATGCCAAAGTGTTGCAAGCCGGCATCCGTGAGTCCGGCAGAGCATTAAGAATGTTTTCCGAAAGCATTATAAGGCTTGAAAGAAACAAGGTTAATAAAATTATTTCCGCTTCAAACAAGGGATTGCTTTATTTTTTCTGCCTGGTCATATTTGTGGCGACAACCAGCACCTATTTATTTTTTTCAAAAATGTTCAAATCGCTTCGCCAAATTGAAAAAACGGCAAATTCCATATCTGAAGGAAACTTCGTCGAGACTGCCTGCAAGATATCCAATGATGAATTGGGTTCCGCCATGCACGCCATCAATTCGATGTGCGTCGAACTTAAGACCCGGCATGAGCAACTGATCCAATCCAAAAAACTGGCGTCTATAGGGGTTCTTACGGCCGGCGTGGCCCATGAACTTGGCAATCCGCTCAACAACATATCCATGGTTGCCCAAACCTATATAGAGCTTTATGATTCCCTGAACAAGGCGGAAAGATTGGATTACATGAACACGGTGCTGGAAGAATGTTCGAGAATAAAGAACATTGTGCAGAACCTTTTGGATTTTTCGAGACCCAAGCAAACCGATTTCAAGGTTTCGGATATCAACACCCTTGTAAAAAGTTCTCTCAGGCTGGTCCAGAATATGCTTCACGTTTCCGGGGTTGAGACACAGCTGAACCTGCAAAAAGAACTCCCTATGGTTTATATTGATGAAAATAAAATTCAAGGGGTGCTGGTGAATCTCTATACCAATGCCATTCAGGCCATGACTCCCGGCGGAACGCTGTCCGTCAGGTCGTTTTTTGAAAATATTTCAGGTCACATCATGATAGAAATCAAGGACACCGGTACCGGTATTTCGCCGGAGTTCATTTCCAATATTTTTGATCCGTTTTTCAGTACCAAGGGTACCCAGGGAACCGGTCTGGGATTGTCTATCAGCTATGGTATTATTAGAAACCATCAAGGAGAGATAAGGGTAAAAAGCGACGTCGGCGTGGGGACAACCTTTACCATAGAATTACCTGTTTATTCAGCAAAGGAGGAGATGGATGAGTGGTCACAGCATTATGGTAATTGATGACGAAAACATCGTCGGAAAGATGATCAAAGCGACTTTTCAAAAAGACGGCTACAATGTGGAGACGTTTTTGCATGCAAAGCCGGCATTTGAAAGATTAAAGGAAAAAGAATTCGACGTGGTGATTACCGATTTGAAGATGAAGGATATTGACGGCATGGAGGTTCTTAAAACCATAAAAAAAGAATTTCCGAATACCAAAGTGATCATGATTACCGCCTTTGCAAGCATGGATGCTTCTATTGAAGCGTTCCGAAAAAGTGCCGATGATTTTTTTCCCAAACCGATAAAAATTACAGAACTCAAAGACTGCATTAAGCGATTATTAAGCGAATAATAATCAGGGCGGAGGGCATCCACAGCCGATATCGACCGTTAACCGTAAGGGGTTCGGTCGGTTCTGAAAAAAACTTATTTCAATGTGAATTCAAGCACATCCATATTGACACGGCTGTTTGGGAAAGCAAGATGTCTTTTCCTTAAGATGCCCGATGATATTGATTAGGTTCGACAGCGATGGGTTGTTCTTTCCAAAAATCGCCGTCGTAACCTCCGGATAATCTTCCTTTGGCATACGTGTGATCGCTCGGGCACTTCATCATGGCCCCCCTTCGGTAACTCACCCGGATATTTCATAATAAATTTGAAAGGACCTTTTTATATTCGTAGTTAGAATAGTTTGTTATGTCTTTTTGTGCGATAGCCAAAAAGATATTGTCCTGCGGCATTGCCGCAACTCTTTTAAAAAAGGAGGTAAATCATGAATTTCAGAAAATTGGGCAAACAAGGCCCTACGGTTTCGGCCATCGGATTAGGATGCATGGGGATGTCGGAATTTTATGGTTCGACCAACGAAGACCAATCGATACGCACCATTCACCAGGCGCTGGATTGGGGGATCAATTTCCTCGATACGGCGGATATGTACGGCATTGGACACAATGAAGAACTGGTGGGCCGCGCCATCAAAAATCGTCGCGACAAAGTGGTTCTCGCAACCAAATTCGGCAATGTCCGCGGATCGGACGGCAGCTTCAAGGGGGTCAATGGAAAACCTTCTTATGTCAAAGCAGCGTGCGATGCGAGTTTGAAACGCCTGGGTGTGGACGTCATTGACCTGTACTATCAGCACCGGGTCGATCCTGATACGCCCATTGAAGAGACCGTCGCCGCCATGGCGGATCTGGTCAAGGTCGGCAAAGTGCGGTTTCTCGGTTTATCGGAAGCCGCCCCACAAACGATCCGGCGAGCCTGTTCCGTGTATCCGATCAGCGCCTTGCAAACCGAATATTCGCTTTGGACCCGGGATGTCGAGGGAGAGATTTTGGACACCTGCCGTGAACTCGGGATCGGATTTGTGCCTTACAGCCCCTTGGGACGCGGTTTTTTAACCGGCCGGATCAAATCAATAGAAGACTTGGAAGAAGGCGATTGGCGACGCAATTCTCCCCGTTTTCAGGGAGACAATCTCAAACACAATCTGGCGATCATCCGTCGGCTCGAGGAGATAGCCGCCGCCAAGCAGTGTTCTTTGGCGCAGCTGGCGCTTTCCTGGCTCCTGGCCCAAGGCCAAGATATCGTGCCGATTACCGGTACCAAGCGTCGCGAATACCTGGAAAACAACCTCAAAGCCCTGCAGATACAACTCGGCAAGGAAGATCTCGCGCAAATCGATCAGGCGGCACCGTTAGGCGCCGCTAAAGGTTTACGCTACCCCGAAGCGTCGATGAAGGCGGTCAACCGTTAAAAGGTTCTCCCTTTATGAGCGGGATTTGAGGCGCCTTCCACGGGTTCCTGAAAGATGTTTTATTGACAATGCGACGGGTATGCATTACCTATTTCTAAATCGCTGGCGGCTGCTCGATGTCCGAACTTAAAAAAAGGAATTCTCATCACTTTACTTTCCGTGCAAACATATTTTTAATATTCGCCTAATATTCGCCTAACATTGCTTTCCTATGGTTGATTACTTGCAGCGGGGAATCAGTTGCCCGGCAAAAAACAAACATAGGAGGTGGTGCTGTAACAAGGATGTCATCACGCGCAACCATTTTTTTACTATTTTGCGAATATTTAATTACTTAGGAGGTAAGGTATGAAAAGAGTCTTTAAAGTAGGCCTGGTGCTGGCATTTGTACTGGGCGCAGTGTCGGTCCAGGCGGCGGATACGCTCAACGGGGCGGGTGCGTCTTTCCCGTATCCCGTATACTCTGCCTGGGCATATAATTATCACAAGGCCACCGGAATTCAGCTCAATTACCAATCCATCGGTTCCGGCGGAGGAATTCGGCAGATCACCAATAGAACCGTCGGGTTCGGAGCATCGGATGCTCCACAGACACCGGAATTTCTTCAGAAAAACAACCTGCTCCAATTCCCTGCCGTAATGGGCGGGGTGGTGCTCGTCGTGAACATCAAAGGTGTCAAGGCGGGCCAGATGCATCTTGACGCCGATGCGGTATGTAAAATTTATCTCGGCGAAATCACGTATTGGGATGACGCCAAAATCAAATCCATGAATCCGAAATTGAAGCTGCCCCATAAGATGATTACCGTTGTCCATCGATCTGACGGGTCCGGCACAACGGCGATTTTCACCACCTATCTCAGCCAGGCATGTTCGGACTGGAAAGAGAAGGTCGGTGCCGGAACATCGGTAAAATGGCCGGTGGGTATCGGCGGAAAAGGCAACGAAGGCGTTGCGAACTATGTTCGAAGATCCGGCAATTCCATCGGCTACGTGGAGTTTGCCTATGCCAAGCAGAACAAACTTGCTTACACCCTTCTCAAGAACCCGGCAGGTCATTTTGTGGCCCCAAATTTCAAGACTTTCGAAGATGCCGCCGCAACAGGTGATTTCGATCCTGAGAAAGATTTCTATCTCTGGCTTGTCAATGCCAAGGGCGAGAATGCCTGGCCCATTGCCGGCGCAACGTTCATACTCCTTGCAAAGGATAAGAAAGACGCCGACATGAAGACCGTCAAATTCTACGATTGGGCATTCAAAAACGGTGATAAAAAAGCCAAGGAACTCGTATACATCCCCTTGCCGGAATCGCTGAAGGACAAAATCAGAGCTTACTGGAAGGCCCACGGGATTTACTAAAGCAAGGCTTTAGACATAAAGAGCGCCAATGGGCCAGGGGGTCTCGAACCTGGCCCATTGACATCTTAACAGACATGATACCGTCAACCAAAAAAAATCCAATCGACCTGTTATTTGCCGTATTAACGGCGGTTTCATCTTTTTCGATCATCCTGCTGATCGTCGGCATTCTGATCACCCTCGTTTTTGAATCATCTCTTGCGATCCATAAATTCGGCATCTTTAAATTTATTTTCACCATAGATTGGGACCCTGTTCATAAAATCTTCGGCGCCGCCTCCACACTTTACGGGACCATGGTAACGACGGTGCTTTCAATGCTAATGGCGATCCCTGTCGCCGTCGGCATCGCGGTCTTCATAACGGAAGTCGCCCCAAAATTTCTTAAAGGACCTATCGGGGTGACCATAGAGCTTCTTGCCGCCATACCGAGTATTATATACGGCATGTGGGGTCTTTTTGCCCTTGCCCCCATCATGTCCAATTATATCGAGCCCGCACTCCAGGCGACCCTGGGCAAGCTCCCGATTTTTTCGATTCTGTTTGCGGGAACCCCGATGGGTATTGATCTTTTGACGGCCAGCGTGATATTGAGCATCATGATTATACCGTTTACGGCAAGCATCTCGCGCGATGCCTTTAATCTCACCCCCGAAGTGGTAAAAGAATCCGCATATGCCCTCGGCGCAACCAAATGGGAGGTCGTCAAGAATGTCGTCATCCCGTATTCCAAACTCGGGGTCTTCGGAGGTGTCGTCCTTTCCATGGGAAGGGCGATCGGTGAAACCATGGCCGTCGCGTTTGTACTGGGTAACAACCACCAGATCACGTCGTCCCTTCTAAATGCCGCGGCGACCATCACCGTCTCTTTGGCGAACGAATTTACGGAGGCGGATTCGGACATCTATCTTTCGTCGCTCTTTTATCTGGCCCTTGTTCTTTTCGTTCTGAGTTTCATTACGCTTTTCATCGCCAAAGTGTTCCTCATCAGGGCGGAAAGGAAATATTCAAGATGACCCACGAGACGAAGAGAAAAATTGAAGGGTTCGTTGCACTGTCACTGAGCACCCTCGCCGCATTCGTCGGTCTCTTCTGGCTGGTATTCATACTCGGAGACGTTCTTATTCACGGCATGGGGGCTTTACATCTGAGCTTTTTTGTCAATGACCCAACACCTGCCGGCGTTTCAGGAGGGGGCTTGAGAAACGCTTTTGTCGGGCAACTCATGATTACCGCCTTCGCCACGCTGATCGGGGTGCCCATCGGTGTCCTCGGCGGAACCTTTCTCGCAGAATACGCGCGGGGGAAAACCCTTTCACGGATTATCAGCATACTCGCCGATATCATGGTCAGCGTGCCGTCGATCATCATCGGAACTTTTATTTACGCTTTGATGATAAAACCGATCGGACATTTTAGCGGATGGGCCGGAGCGGCGGCACTGGCGATTATTATGATTCCTGTGGTCCTGAGGACGACGGAAGACATGCTGTCTTTGGTGCCCTGGACATTAAGAGAGGCGGCCTTTGCTTTGGGCGCACCCTACTACAAGGTTATTATACAAGTGGTGTACAGGGGTGCTGCGACCGGCATATTTACCGGAATACTCCTTTCCATTGCGCGGGTCGCCGGCGAGACGGCGCCGCTTCTGTTTACCTCCTTTAATAACAGCTTCTTTTCGATGGACATGAACGGTCCCATGCCTTCTTTGACGGTGAGCATATTCCAATATGCCATGGGCCCTTATGACGATTGGCACGCCCAGGCATGGGCCGCTTCGCTGGTCATTACCGTCTTTATCCTGTTCATCACCATTGGGGGAAGACTTCTTTTAAGATGGAGGTACAAACGGTGACGAATACCATTGCGCTTGAAATAAAGGGACTCAATTTTTATTATTCAGGCGACAGCCAGGCCCTTAAAAATATCGACCTGACCATTTATGACAAGAGCGTAACTGCGCTGATCGGGCCTTCGGGTTGCGGCAAGACAACATTACTCAGGTGTTTCAACAGGATGCACGACCTCTATCCCGAGCACCGTTATGAAGGAGAGATACTGTTTAAGGGAAATAACCTTCTCGCCAATGGGATGGACCTCATTAACCTGAGGAGCCGGATCGGCATGGTCTTTCAAAAACCGACGCCGTTTCCGATGTCGATCTTCGACAATATCGCTTACGGCCTCAAGCTTAAAGGAATCAAAAAGAAGTCGGAGCTTGAACAGCGGGTTGAAAAGGCTTTAAAGCATGCCGCGTTGTGGGATGAGGTCAAAGATAAACTCGCTGACAGTGCCTTCGATCTGTCCGGCGGGCAGCAGCAGCGGCTCGTGATTGCCCGTGCCCTTGCGGTTGAGCCGGAAATCCTTCTTTTCGACGAGCCGACATCCGCTCTCGATCCGATTTCCACATCGAAGATCGAGGAACTCGTAACCTATTTGAAAAATGAAATCACGATCATCATCGTCACGCATAATATGCAGCAGGCCGCCAGAATCTCGGACTGGACAGGTTTCGTGATGCTGGGGGAGTTGATCGAATTCGATGCAACGGAAAAGATCTTCACGTCTCCTTCTAAAAAGCTCACCGAAGAGTACGTCACCGGGAGGTTCGGATAACCATCGCCTCCGAGGCAGAATCCATTCATCTGACATTTTATCCGGTTTTTTAAGAAAAATGCCGTCTTGACAATAACACGGGCATCCGGTATCTATCTTCACGTTGTCACATGCCGCATCACACAATCGTCTTTCTATAGGGAATTGATCCCAGGGATTCCGAAGGCCCCGAGGAATCACCCATTCACGATACATTTAACAAAAACGATGTTTATGCCGTTGCGATTGCGGCTTGTAAGGGAAGGGAAGTGGACCCCGTTGTCCGGATCAAGAATTATTCGTATGCTTACCCTGATGCGACCCGATTTGCGATAAGAAACATAAACCTCGATATCGAAGCCGGGCGATGCCATTGTGTCAGCGGGCCGACAGGTAGCGGCAAAACAACCCTGGCACTGGCGATAAAAGGTTTGCTGCCGCCGGGAAATGAAGAAGGCCGGATAACCGGGATGTGTGCGTCAGAGGTCGGCAGGACCGACATTGGCATTGTCCTTCAAAATCCTGAAATTCAGATTCTTGCATCATCGATCGGCGCCGAAATCGCGTTTGGATTGGAAAACCTCTGCGTGGATCCGACTGTGATGCCCGCTATGGTAAAAGAAGCGCTTGATGCGGTCGGACTCGACCGGCCCATCGAACATCAGACCGCCAACCTTTCCATGGGACAGAAATACCGCTTGATACTGGCTTCCCATTTGGTGATGAATCCCAGGCTTTTAATCCTGGACGAGCCTGCCGGGCAGTTGGATCCGGATGGTTTGAAGCGGCTTTTGAAGGTGATACAAACGCTGAAGAAGTCGGGCATGTCATTTCTTTTGTTCGAGCATAATCCTGAATTTTTATCGGAGGTTATCGACGTTTATTGGCACCTTGACAGCAAAGGATATCTTCGGCCCGGGTGCTTTAAGATTCCGACAGATGGTCCTTTGAAGTCCGGTTCGGCCGGACGCAGAAGTCTTACGGCGTCTACGGGGGAGGTTGTCAGCACGCGCAGTTTGACCGTTAGCGATGTCGACGGGTTATCCATATTCTCCGAACTTTTTCTAAACGTGGCCAGGGGCCAGCGCGTTACCCTGTATGGCGCGAACGGTACGGGGAAAACGACACTGCTCCGGTGCCTTGCCGGTTTTGTCCAGGCGTCTGCCGGGAACGTGATGGTTTTCGGCAACAAGCCGGTTCCGGGCCATCTCCGCGGCAAGGTGGGGTGTCTTTTTCAGAATCCCCAACAACAGCTATTCGAGAGCACTGTTTTTGATGAGGTTGCTTTTCCTTTGAAACGGTTCGGGAAAAAAGGAAAAGCGCTGGTATCAAATGTCGATGAGACGCTGGCAATGTGTGGGATCGAGGACCTTGCCGGATTTTCACCTCATAAACTCAGCTACGGTCAAAAGCATCTTGTGGCGCTCGCATCCGTGCTGGCCCCCGATCCAGAGTTGTTGCTGCTGGACGATCCCTTCGCAGGCCTCGACCAGAGCCGCTGCAAACTTATATTGAACCTTCTGTCCCGGTTGAATCAAAACAGGGGCTTGACAGTTATTTGGGCTTGCCATAATCCGCAGATGTTCTCAGGATGGGCAGATCAAGAGTTTTTTATGGAAAGAGGAAAAGTCGTTGCGCATCCGTCTTAGGAAACTCTTCGGATTTTCACGCCTGTTTAGGGCCTTGTCCGGGACCAAGCATCGTCGAGGCAGAAACATCGCGGTGGGCGCAAAACTTTTAGGTTTGACGGTCCTCTCCTTCTTTGCATTCGGGACCCGCACATCTTTCGGTTTGCTTTGGCTTACCGCAATTAATCTTACCCTTTTGCTCGTTTTCCGTTACGGATTTGTCTTTCTCAGGCGGGAGATCAAGGTCTTTCTGTGGCAGACGGCGATCATCGTTTTTCTATATATTCTGCGCTTCGGGTGGATTGAGGGTTTTAAGCCGGGGGTAATGATTTCATGGCAGCTTTCCTTAACTTATATGCCCGGCGTCATCTTTGTCAAAACGACGCCTCAATCCCGCATTGTTGAGGCATTTTCAGCCGTCGCACCCTATCGCGCGGCTTTTGTGATGGCGACGTGCTTGAAATTCATTCCTCTCATATTGACGGAAATAAGAAATATTTACGAAGGCCAGGTCTTTCGCGGTGCGAAGATTCTTCGCAGGGACCTGTTAAATCCCTTCAATTGGCCGGATGTTGTTTTCTGTCTGGTGCTCCCGGTCATCATACGGAGCATGAATCTTGCCGGGGAAATCACATTGGCGGCCAAGGCAAGGAATTTCGGTTTGAAAAAGAGAAGAACTTGCTGGCCCGGCATTTAGAAGCTATCTCAAAAAAATCTTTTCGCCCGATATCGGCGTTGAGCCCTCGTCTCAAGTCCTCGACATACTTGAGTATGTCTGTGGGTTGATCCTCGGCCTTGTCTTGATCTCGACCGAAAATCCTAATTTTGAGATAGCTTCTGAAAGGAATATTTATGTTATGAATAGGATATCTTTGAAAGAATCTCTTTTTTTGGGCTTTTGCGCCGTTTTCGTGCTGCTGTCACGGGCAGCTCTGAGACTTCATCTGGGGATCAGCGGACACGTGATGTTTTCCACGATGTTTTTCTTTTTGATCGCCCGCGGATGTGTTCCTCGCTTTTTTGCAGCGACGATTACCGGACTGTTTGCCGGCGTGGCCGCCATGGCGTTGGGGATGGGGAAGGGAGGACCTCTTCTTTTGATCAAGTTCGTCATGCCTGCGCTGGTCGTCGATATCGGCGCCATGGCACTGCCTTTTATGTTTCAAAGTTATCTCTTGTGCGCCCTTGTCGCGGCAATGGCCGCATCGACAAAATTCGTTGATACGTATGTCATGGACCATCTGGTTTCGATGGATCCGGATATCATCCTCCGGCACGCGTTTTTGGAGGCGGTACCGGCGGTTCTCTTTGGTGTTGCAGGGGGGGTGTTCGTTCCACCCGTGATTCGAAGGCTGAAATCGTACGGCGTCATTTGAGCCGGTTTAAAGGTCCCTTTTTTGACTGTTTACGGGACCATCTTGTTTGCATCGATGGTAGGAATCATCTTGTGAGCAAGAGAACGAAGCGGCCGGCCTGCGCTCATCTCATACGGTTAGGATAATGCCGCGATTTCTTGACAAAATGATGGATATGCATTAATTTTACTAAATTAATGCGTGTTTCGGGATTCGGGCCTTGATATTTATTACGATCCTGAATGAAATGGTGCACAATTGCTAATATTTCTGATTCTTGCCAAACAAACCGGGTGCTTTACACCCGGAGGCAAGTTCAACGTTGAAAGCAGTGACGTGTTTTCGCATTTGTCCGCCATAAGGCGGCGGACAAATGCAGGCCACCCGCTTGGTGGGTGGTAGTTGACTCCGAGCGCTAAAAGAGAATTTTCATCACTTCACTTCTTTTCCACCCAATTTAGTCCAATGAGCATAACGATATACGACAAAAATGCTTCTGAAGAAAATTATTTACATTTTCAATATATTGCCTCTTTAATCCGATCCGGCGGCGGCGAATCGACGGTGATGTCGAATCCGGTGTTATCTAAGGGCTACATCTATTTTAAGGTGCAAAATCTGTCACTTATCGATTTGTTATATGAATAATGAACAGAAAAAAGAAGGCCTGTCCGCGAATTCCACGGAACATCCGGTTTTGAGTCCGACGGCGGAAAGGGGGGTGAAAACCGGCTCGACAGTTTTCCGGCGCTTGCCTCAACGCTACATCGTAAATGAGTCCAATGATGGCCGTTTTCTTACCTGTTTGGAAGCGCCGAATATTTCCGTTCATGTTGAGGCCGGATTAACGGTTTCCGCATCAGCAGCTTACAAGTCTTTGCCGGGCACCATCTATCTGGACGGTGCCGCGGCGTGTGAACCTTTCATGAATCTTGAAAAGCAGATCTACAATTTCGACCACCATGAAGGATGTGTCAGGCCCTTTACACTTTCAACCTGCGAACAGGTCCTGATCATGATTTTAAAAGGGTTGGATCTGCGCGGCAGGGATTGGAAAGTATTCGCGAACGAACCGGATTTGGACACCGTTATGGCCATTTGGCTGATTTTTAATCATGTCCGGGTCAGCGGGAAACATTCAGCCGGTCTGCGCAGGTTGTATGCATTGGTGCGACTCGAGGGTGTCATTGACGCGCACGGGCTGGAGATGGCCGGCTTGAGCGCATTTCCTCCGGAGCTTTTAAAGAAAACTAAAAAGTTGATCGATTATTTAAGAGCGGAAGAGGTCAGCCTGAAAAAGAGTGCCATCTGGGAGGAAACCGACTATTTAGAATATACGGCGCTGATATTGCATAAAATTGACAGAATCATTTATAAGTCGGATGATTTTAGCGATTTTAAAGAACTAAAGGAGCTTGCGCGAGCAGAGATTGGCGATCATCGTATCGCGGTTGTCGTCGAAGCCGAGTTGGGAATATACGAACTCGAACCCTATCTCAACCGCATCTATGGCGAAAGCCTCGGGCTGGCTATTTTAAAAAAAGGGGAAGGGATATATACATTGCGTCGCATGGATCCGTTTATGCCAATGGGTCTGAACAATGTCTATCAGAAATTAAACTCCATAGATCCCGACGTAACTTGCCGAAAAAACAGCCGCCTGTGGGGAGGATCCGATGATATTGGCGGTTCTCCGCGGGGAATGCCGACGAAACTAACCCCGGAAGAGATTGTTCAGGCTTGCCGTGATGCATTTCAGAAGACCAGCTTTGCCGGCCATACGATCCGTTTTCTCTATGCGCTTTATTTGGTCGGCGTCATCCTGGGCGCAGCGGCTATCTCCAGATTTTTCTTTTTATCGAATTTTTCAATAGACGGCACGAACCGGATGCGGTTGTTATTCAAATCCGATCTGTTTTTTTTCGCTGCAATGATTTTTTTTACGGTTCTGATATTGGGTATTGTTTCCGGCGGAGGATGGCGGCGGTTTGGCGTTAAAAAACCCACCGGCAAAGACTGGTGGCTCCTATTACCCGTTGGTGTGCTTGCTGCTTTTGCCAAGGGAGTATATGTTCCACAAAGATTTTTCCCGGTACTCGGTTTCGACGAAACGCTGCTATACATGATTTTCATCATTCCTCTGGCCTCGGAGCTTCTTTTTCGCAGCTTGGCACATGGCATTTTGGCAAAGGGGGCCTCTACTCAAGACTGCCGCAGCAGATGGTTTTTTTCCTATCCAACGGTGGGCTCGGCCGTCCTATATGCGGGTTTTATCGCTTATCTGGTGTTGTTTCCAAATTTCCTGAAAGGTGCCGTGTCGATAAAAGCGATATTAAGCTGTTTATTTGCTGCAACTGCATTTGGAATTGCTGTCGGATTTGTTCGGGAAAGGTCCCAGAGCGTTTTTCCCGCCATCCTTTTTCATTTTGCCGCTATCGGCATTTTCGTTTTGTTGAATTTTATTTCCTGAAGTTTTCACTCTCGTAAAAAAGTCGCTTTTTTGACTGTTTACGAGACCGTCATATTTTTATAAATTTCTTCCTGTTCATTTAAAATCTCCCGCAGAATATCCATGGAGGTCATGGGATTCATGATCACCGCTCGGAGCACCACGATACGTTGCCCGTGAAAATCTTTAATGTCGAGCGTTGTTCTGGAGACAAAACTGTTGCCGGCTTCCCGCTGTCGTCTTTGAATTTGACGGTTGATGTCGTTCAGTTTTTCGTTGATGCGCAACATCTGCTCCGCATCACTTTCAGCGAGTATCTTTTGAAGCTCGTACGGGCATAAACGATAGGTCAGAATGTTGAGCTCAGGAGGGGTGATGAGCTGAAAATCCGGCCTTTTTTCGATTTCATCGGCAAACCTGCGGGCGGTTTCGATGCCGTGGTCGATGAGGAGAGCATATCCCCGGCTCCCCATAATTTTAAGTGCGCTGTCGAGTATCAGGGAATTGGCCTCCCGGGATCCGGACGGCGATTTAATGCCAAGATCCACGGAACCCGGCCGGTTGACATAATTGGCATGATAGATGATGTTATCCATCACCGCGGGATCTTTGAAGTAAACCATGCCGCAGCTCATGGGCATGTAAAATTGTTTGTGTCCGTCAATAGTGACCGAATCGGCATGTTCGATGCCCGACAGGAGATGACGGTATTTTTCCGACATCAGGGTCGGGCCGCCCCAGGCGGCATCCACGTGGAAATGGATATTGTTTTCAGCACAGATGCCGGCCATTTCCCGAAGGGGATCCACGGAGCCGGTTTCAGTGGTTCCGGCAACGCCGATCAC
This sequence comes from uncultured delta proteobacterium, assembly GCA_963778575.1. Lineage (GTDB taxonomy): Bacteria > Desulfobacterota > Desulfobacteria > Desulfobacterales > UBA11574 > UBA11574. The sequence goes on from CAVZUV010000009.1 coordinate 156,840, forward strand.
CGCCAGGACGGCTGTTTTTGGGCGACTTTTCAACAAGGTGCGGATGGTTTCTTCAAGCCTGACCAGGTCGATACGGTTTTTTTCATCCACATCGACGCCGACGATATTCCGGTTGCCGATGCCGAGCAAACCGCCGGCCTTGTTGAGGGAATAGTGCCCCCGTTTCGATACAAGAAGCACGCATCGCTGGATTCCGTAAGCATCATAAGCCGCCTTAAGGCCCTCTTTTTCAACCCCGTCGAATCCGGTTTTAGGGGCAAGCAGCGCGTTTCGAGCCACCCACAATGCCGTCAGGTTGGAGAGGGTGCCGTTTTCGGTGAAGCAGCCCAGCGTTGTTTTTGTGCTCTGGATATGTTCCTTATAAAAAGCATCGCTTTTTTGATAGATCAGCCGGTGAATTTTGGCCAGCACCTGTTTTTCCACCACCGACACCACCTTGGATGTTTCGATTTTGACCACATTTTGATTCAACGCAGCGACGATGGTTTTGAGGTGGACCATGAAAAACGGAATGGCCGAAGTCATGTGTCCCACAAAATAAGGTGAGGCGACATTGACGGCATGGGGCGCGATGTCTTCGATCAGATCGGTAATCACGTCGGCCAGTTTTTTGTCAGGATTTTGGCTGATCAAGCTGTCCGTAAATTGATCGGCCAAATCCTTCAGGCTGACCGCTTCGGTAAAACCAACGTGTGTTTTAAGAAAATCGTGGAGCCCGAAAAGGATCTGCTCCATGTACTTGATCAGCGTGGATCTGGCGGCATCGTTTTCCGGTCGAATGAAGGTTCGGGTCAGCGCCGGCCAGTCGGCTACAAGTTCTTTTTTGGGAACCAGAGTGTTTTTTTTCTTCATGGGCTGTTTTATTTGAAAATATAAGGTTTTAATATCTTATGATGGTAGCACCACAGAGCGTCCATGCCAAATCAAATCTTTTCAGGGTCTTCAATTTACATCTATCATGTGCGTCAATGGGAACTGTTGAGAAACAAGACTTCGTTGTGGAATAATTCGACATCGATATTAACTATTCATAATAATACAAAATAAATGTAAATAAGGGAACAATTTTATCGGTTTACCAGGCAGTCATGTAGAATTATCCTACAAATTAGAACCATGCCCCCAACCCGCCGGTTTGTTCTTCTCCATCCATAAAAAGTCCATCATATGAATAGGTTATGTCTTTATTTATCGATATTTCCTTAACTGGCACACGCTTTGCTCTATACATTCGCCAAACAGAAAACAAGAATTAAAAAAAACCACTATATGACAAAGGAGAGAGACCAATGGGAGAAAAAATCAAAAAAGATTTAAGAAGTCGTTTGGGGTATGGATCATCCTACAGAAAAGGCGATAAAGGTGATCTCGGTCAAAAAAGCGAGATTGACGCGGTGCTGGGGGGTCAAGTCTGGATGGTAAAACCCGATAAAGATGCCAAAGTGACAAACCCTTGCCTCTGGATGCAGGCCGGTGTCGTCAAACACAAAGACTGCAACAACTACTATGACTGCACGTCGTGCAAGTATGATTTCGGCATGAAAAAGCAGGTTGAAAAAGGCAGACAGATGAGCTGGCAGGATGCTATGAGAACAAGACCGGACTTGGAAAGAGTCTGCCGGCACAGTCTCACCAATCGTATTCGAGAAAGGGTCTGCGCATACGACTATCAGTGCGCAAGTTGTGACTTTGACCAGTTTTTCGAAGACGTGATGAGTCCCAGAACGAAAAGTATGCCATTTGATATGGAGCATGTGAAGGGATTTGAGGTTCCCATCGGATACTTTTTTCATAACGGACATACCTGGGCCCGAATTGAGAGCGGCGGGTACATTCGGATCGGTCTGGATGATTTTTCTCTCAAGCTTTTGGGGAAAGCCGATGCTTTCGATCTTCCCCTGATGGGCAAGGAGCTGGACATGAACAAGATCGGCTGGGGCCTCCGGCGGAAGGATAATCAGGCCGATGTCCTCTCTCCTGTTAACGGAGTGATTACGGAAGTGAATTCAAATGTCAGGGGAAATCCCGAACTCGCCAACCGGGAGCCTTACGGTGAAGGGTGGCTTTTCATGGTGCGTACACCGGATATCAAGAAGGCGGCCAAAGCGTTGATGACGGACACCCAAGGATTGGAATGGACCAACGACGAAGTCGTTAAGCTGGAAGGCATGATCGAGGATGTTGCCGGTCCATTGGCTGCCGACGGCGGTTTTCTGCTGCAAGATATCTTCGGCAATATCCCGGATCTCGGTTGGAAAAATTTAACCAGAACTTTTCTTAAAACCTGATGCAGATATTTCCGAATCGTTGAATGGCAGCCCGTTGAGACGTGAAAAACAGCCTGCCACTCAACCGATGGAGATACGCCATAGAGGAAAACACGCCATGGTATCGACCCGTCAGGAAAATTCATCGCCGGGGAAAAAACAACCCTGCCTGTGGATGCAGGCCGGAGTGGTTCGCTGCAAATTTTGCGACACCGATTATGATTGTTCCGCCTGCCGTTTTGACAAGACCTTGCGACATGCAGCGCTTGGAAACAAAATAAAGAAAGAAAAAGGGAAAACGCCGAAAGGGAAAAAGGGCAAAATTGTTTTCTGGAAAGATCGGTTGAAAGAGCTGCCGGCAAACCGGCGTCCATGCCTGCACCATATGAAAGGCCGTATCGATTTCAGGGCCTGCGCGCATGAGTACCGGTGCGGAAATTGTGAGTTCGACCAATATTTTCAGGATCAATTCACGGTGCATGCCTTTGTCAGGCCGGTAGATTTTTTGGATGTTGAAGGATTCAAAATTCCGCAAGGATACTATCTCCACCAGGGGCATTGCTGGGCAAAACTGGAGGAAGGTTCTGAAGTGAGGTTGGGCATGGATGATTTTGCCCTGCGACTTTTGGGTTCACTGGATCAGATTAAAGCTCCCCTGGTCGGCAAGGAGATTCAACAGGGTCGTCCGGATATTTCACTCAACCGGGAGACAAGGGAAGCGAAGGTGCTTTCGCCGGTAAGCGGTGTTGTGACGGCGATAAATTCCAGATTGAGGGACCAAGGAAGCCTGGCCAATGATGACCCTTATTCAGAGGGCTGGGTTTTGAGAATCCATCCCCATAACCTTCGCCGGGATCTCAAGAATCTGATGATCGGAGATGAAACCGAAACATTTTATTCCAGGGAGGTCGGCCGCCTGTACCAGGTGATAGAGGAAACGGCCGGTCCCCTTGCCGCAGACGGCGGGCAGCTTCACCATGATATCTTCGGCAATCTTCCCGGGCTGGGATGGGAACGGTTAACCAAGCTTTTCCTGCGCACCTGACGTATTGCGCAAGTATGTGTGCGGGGGAGCGCACCCCCTGCACACGTACTTGCGGCAATGGTTTTTGGTCCTGGCCCATCCGGAAACAGACACTAAAAGATCATCTTTCCCCCAATTTTTTCAATTCATCTTCCAAAAGAATCTTGCAGTACCGGCAGGGTTGATCTGATTTTCGGTCTACATCCCTGATATTGCGGCAGTAATGCATGATGCAGGATTTATCTTGGCAGTGGCGGAGGTTAAAGGTATGCCCCAGTTCATGAAGGGCTTCTTTGACAAGGCGTTTTTCATAATTTTCCGGAATATTCATGGGAGAGAGTCCTTCTTTGAGCCGAAATGTCGATACGATACATGCTCTTCCGGCGAGCTGCGCCTCACCGTAGACATGCGTCAGGATCGGAATAAAAAGATCGACATTGGCAATTGCGATGACTTTGACGTTTTGGGCCGGTAACATGCTCGCCAGTTTTTCCAAAATAACCGTGGAATAATATTGGCCTCGGCCCGGGTCAAAGGCAAAGCTCACATCCTTAAGCAGCGGCTTCATTTCGGTATGAAAACCAAAAATTCGATGTATTTCCCGTCCGATGGATGTATGAATGCCGGCATCGATATTGTCGATGGGAGAAATGATGATGGTTTGCAAATCCTCAGCGGGACGGTCAATGGTCTGTTTTGAAAGGGATTTTCCGGGTTTCACTCGTTTGCTGTATTCTGGCGTTAAACGTTATGGATATCGAGTCTGTTCAAGCCGGCTTGCTGAGTCTATAATTTTTGATTTTGTTGTATAAAGTGGAACGATCAATGTCTAGGATTTTGGCACTTTTTGAAATATTCCAGGCATTTTCCTCTAATATCAGGGTGATGTGGGCTTTCTCCACTTCCTTGAGGGAATTGTTGAATGACGGGATACAGTATTCGGGCCTGAAAATAGGCAGATCCTCAGGCTGGATGGAACGGCTTTTGCTGACCACCACCGCCCGTTCAACGGCATTTTCGAGCTCCCTGACATTTCCCGGCCATTCATAGAGCATCATTTCGTCCATGGCACCCCGGCTGATGCGGTCAATGGGCTTGTTGGTTTCCTGGGTAAACCGGTGAAGAAAATGTTCTGCCAGAAGCGGGATGTCTTCTTTGCGGTCCCGAAGCGGGGGAATCTCAAAAGAGATAACATTCAGCCGATAATAAAGATCTTCCCGGAAAATTCCCCCTTTGACGGCCTCGTCGAGATTTCGGTTGGTGGCGGCAATCACGCGGAAATCCGATTTCAGAGGCTGAGTTCCTCCCACCCGATAAAATACGCGATCTTCGAGTACCCGCAAGAGATCGATCTGCATTCTCATACTGATTTCCCCGATCTCGTCTAAAAAGAGGGTGCCGCCGTGAGATATCTCCAGGCGCCCTTTCTTGGTTTCTTTGGCATCTGTGAAAGCCCCTTTTTGATAACCGAAAAGCTCGCTTTCCATAAGATGTTCAGGTATGGCACCGCAGTTGACAACCACGAACGGACCCTCACAGCGGGCACTGTTGCTGTGGATGGCCTTGGCGGCCAGCCCTTTTCCGGTCCCGGTCTCGCCGGTGATCAAAATGGTTGAGTTCCTGGGAGAAACATCCATGATAAGATCGAATATTTCCTGCATCGGCCGGGATTGGCCGATCATGCTCTCAAAGCGGGTTCGATCTTTGAATTGGGCTTTTAAATAGATGTTTTCTCTAAGCTGGGCCTGGTCTTTAAGAATTTTGTCAATAATAATCCCCAGCTCATCCGGATCAAACGGTTTGAGCAGGTAATCGTAGGCGCCGTTTTTCATCGCCTCTATGGCCGTTGCAATGGAACCGTAAGCGGTGATCATGACCACCGCCACGTCAGGATCACTCTCTTTGACGTGTTTTAAAACATCCAGCCCGCTGATTCCTTCCATCTTGATATCGACCAACAGGATATCATACCGGGTTTGCTTTAGTTTTTTTAAAGCGTCTTCGCCGCTGGCTGAAGTATCGACATGATGACCGTCCCGTTCAAGCCATCCGGCCAAAGATTCACGCATGATCGGTTCGTCATCTACAATCAGAATCTTGGTGTAGAGCATGGATACCTCCGGGCTCTAAATTGATTCGTGCTTCATTGGAATTTCTATGATGAAAGCGGCGCCGTTCCCTTTTTCAGATTGAACGCTGATGGCGCCACCGTGCTCTTGAATGATGCCGTAGGCGACCGAGAGTCCGAGTCCGACCCCTTTTCCTCTTTTTTTGGTGGTAAAAAAAGGTTCAAAAAGTTTCGGGAGGTTTTCTTCGGGTATCCCCACGCCGGTATCTTTGAATAACACCGTGATGTTGCCGCTTTTTGAAGAATGACGTGTCGTGATGCTCAAGCTGCCTTTTCCATCGGACTCCATTGCTTCCGCCGCGTTGGAGAAAAAATTCATAAAAACCTGTTGGAGCTGATCCTCGGAACCGATAAGGTCGGGCAGATCAGGGTCCAACTGTTTGTTCACCTTGATGTTGTTGATTTTGAGCAGATTGGAATTCAATACCAGTATTTTTTCGATGAGCCGGTTGATGTTAAGCGGCTTTCTGAGTGTTTTGGATTGCCGGGAGAACGTCAGCAGATTTGAAACGATTCGACCGATACGGCGGGTTTCAGTCTCCATAAGGAACAGATATCGTTTGATTTGCTCCAAATCCTTGGGATTGACGGGGCCTTCGTCCATGATTCGTTTGATGAGCATGATCAGGTTTAATATCCCGGCGTTGGGGTTGTTGATTTCATGGACTACAGAGGCCGCCAGTTTCCCGAGGGAGGCCATCTTGTCCTGGTGGATCAGTTTGGCATGGGTTTCTTTCAATTGGTGGGTGCGTTCTTCCACCATCTGTTCCAAGCGCCGCATAATTTTTTCTTCTTCTATTTTGCGTTCGGTAATGTCCCTGCTGATTTCAATAAATTTCGATATTTGGCCGTTGCTTTCCCATATGGGGAAAATGCTAATTTCAATGTAACGACGTTCGCCGTTGTGGTTCAACCGGGTCATGACTTTTGTCACCGGTCTTTTATTGTCGATCACTTTTTTCAGCGGGCAGACGATATCGTCAAAACTGCACGGCGTGTTGCTTTTTTGATAGACCTCGTGGCACTTTTTCCCGATAATTTCGTTCCGGGTATAACACATCTTCTCCAGAAAGGTTTTATTGACGTCGATTATTTCCTTTTCAGGCGTAATCACCAATATGAATTCCTGGATGCCGTTGAGAATGGTTTCCATCTCTTTGGTGCGTTCCCTGAGCTTTTGTGCCTCTCTTGCGATGGCATTCCAGAATATTTTAAAGACATCATATGCCATGAGACGGATGTGAGGGGGTCTGGTTTTGAGAATATCTTCAAAGAGATGTTGTTCCGGCGTCAGAATGACAATCAAACGAATATGGTGTCGGGCGTCGTACAGTTCGTGGAAATCGGTGAAGGTTAAAAGATTCATTTTTTCGGCAAGCGCCATACCCGGACTTTCGGGATCGGGATCGGCCACTGCCGTAATGGCGGCGTTGGCGCCTACCTGTTTGTCGTCGAAGGTGGTCTTTTCGAGGATTTCCTTGCAGAAATTGCCGCCGCCCACAAGGGCGATACTCATAACCTCGGATGGCTGATTGCTCATGATTGAGAATTAGCACGAGCCATGATCTGTTTCAAGGCCCTTTTTCATCCTGTGTTCAACCGGTTGGCAAATTTTTCCGTTGTGTTATCCTTCCGTGTTAAATTTTGAGTGGCGAATTTAACAGGCATTTTAAGGCTATGTATAAATTTTGGTTGACAAATTTAACACATAAAGAGTAAAAGACTTCTTTGTTTGCGGTCCGGGCGGTTCGTGCATGGACGAAACCCGGATTCAATCTTCTTTATCTTTAAAAAACAAAAATATAAGGAGTTCCACATGACTGATAAGATCCTCGGATCCGTCCTGGTTGTCGGAGGTGGAATCGCCGGAATGCAGGCCTCTCTGGACCTGGCGGATTCCGGATATCTGGTTCACCTGGTGGAAAAATCATCCGCTATCGGCGGCGTGATGAGCGAGCTGGACAAGACGTTCCCCACCAACGACTGCGCGATGTGAATCATTTCCCCAAAACTGGTCGAGGTCGGCCGGCATCTCAATATCAACCTCATTACCTGTGCAGAAGTTGAAAAGGTTGAGGGTACTGAAGGAAATTTCAAAGTCACTGTTCGTAAAGCCCCCCGTTATATTGATCCCGATAAATGTACGTCCTGTGGCGATTGTGCCGAAGTGTGTCCCGTTTCATTACCCAACGAGTATGATCAGGGGTTTAGTACCCGGAAAGCGACATATAAAAAGTACGCCCAGGCGATACCCGGGGCATTTGCCATTCAAAAGGCAGACAAGGCCCCCTGCCGCCTGGCCTGCCCTGCGGGTTTGAACGTCCAGGCGTATGTTCAGATGGTGGGACAGGGCAAATATAAAGAAGCCCTTCAAATTATTATGGAAGACCTGCCGCTACCCGGTGTGCTGGGGCGGATTTGTCCCCACGGCTGCGAAGATGCCTGCCGGCGGTGCGACGTGGATTCGCCGGTGGCCATCCGGAATCTCAAGCGTCTGGCCGCGGATCAATTCGATCCCAGGGATATCCGGATCGCCTGCCTCCCGGCAAGGGATGAAAAAGTGGCCATCATCGGCTCGGGTCCGGCCGGCCTGTCCGCGGCGTATCATCTGGCCCGCAAGGGGATTTTGTCGACCATTTACGAGGCATTGCCCGTGACCGGCGGGATGCTGCGGGTGGGGATACCCGAGCACCGACTGCCCAGGGATATTCTGGATCAGGAAATCGAAGTCATCACCCAACTGGGCGTTGACATCAAAACCGACACGCCCCTGGGTCCGGATTTGACGGTGGACGATCTGTTCGGTAAGGGATACAAGGCAGTGTATCTGGCCATCGGCGCCCATCGGGGGATCGAGCTGGGGGTTCCCGGCGAGAAGGCCAACGGCGTTCGCCAGGGCGTTGATTTTTTAAGGGAAGTGAATCTCACCGGAAAAGCGGATGTGGGTGAACATGTGGCCATCATCGGCGGCGGGAACGTGGCCATCGACGTGGCCCGCTGTGCGGTTCGGCTGGGGGCGAAGAATGTCAGCATCATCTATCGCCGGACCCGGGCGGAAATGCCCGCATGGGAAGAAGAGATTGCCGCTGCCGTGGCTGAAGGCGTCGACATCGAATATCTGTCTGCGCCCCAGGAAATATTGACCGAAGACGGCAACGTCGTCGGGCTCCGCTGCATCCGCATGGAACTGAGCGATGTGGATTCATCGGGAAGGCGGCGACCGGTTCCGGTTCCGGGGACGGAATACGACATCGACATCGATCAGTTGATCCCGGCCATCGGTCAGCGGCCGGATCTGTCGGCCATCGAGGATATTGCAGGGCTGGAGTTTTCCCGCTGGGGGACCACCGAGGTGGACGCGATTTCGTATGCCACCGGCCGGGAGGGCGTGTTTGCTGGGGGCGATGTCCAGACCGGACCATGGGTGGCCATCGGGGCCATTGCCGCCGGAAAAGAGGCGGCGGAATCCATCCTCCGGTATATTGACGGCCGGGATATGGTTAAAGGGCGGGAGCCGGTTGTCAGGGAGAATCCGGTTTATCGGCCGGTTCCTTATGGCATTGCCGAAGAAGCCCGGGCCGAAATGCCCGAACTGGTGCTCAAGGAGCGAAAAGGCAACTTTAAAGAGGTTGAGCTGGGATACGAAGCGACTGCCGGACAGGCCGAGGCCCATCGATGTCTGAACTGCGGGTACTGCTGCGAATGTTACCAGTGCGTGGAAGCCTGCGGCCCCAAGGCCGTCACCCTGGACACCCATGCCCAAAAACCCGAGACACTGGAGCTGGAAGTCGGTTCGGTGATTCTGGCACCGGGATTTAAACCTTTCGACCCGTCCAAATTTGAAAATTACAATTACATCAAGCATCCGAATGTGGTGACGTCCATCGAGTTCGAGCGCATTTTATCCGCTACCGGACCGACCCAGGGTCACTTGGTCAGGATGTCGGATCGTAAAGAACCCAATAAAATCGCCTGGTTCCAATGCATCGGCTCCAGGGAAATGAATCGATGCGACAATGCCTACTGCTCTTCGGTCTGCTGTATGTATGCCGTAAAAGAGGCGGTGATTGCCAAGGAACATTCCGGGAATAATCTGGACTGTGCCATATTTTTCATGGATATGCGCACCCACGGCAAAGACTTCGAAAAATATTATGAAACGGCGAAAAACAAGCACGGGGTGCGGTTTGTCAGAAGCCGCGTGCACACTGTTGACCCGGTCGCCGGGACAGATGACCTCGAAATTCGATACGTGACGGACGAGGGAGAGATCAAAACCGAAATTTTCGATCAAATCGTTCTGTCCGTGGGTATGGAGATTTCCTCGGAAATCGCCGATCTGGCCAAAAGGCTCGGCATTGAACTCAGCGAGGGGAATTTCTGTAAAACCGACAGCGTCGATCCCATTGCAACCCCTAGAAAGGGCATATATGTCTGCGGCGCGTTCCAAGGACCCAAAGACATTCCCGAGTCGGTCATGGAAGCGAGTTCGGCCGCCTGCAGTGCCGGCATCAGTCTGGCATCCGCCCGCGGGTCGCTGGTCCGTGAAAAGATATTTCCGTCAGAAAGCGAGGTCGCCGGCAAGGAAGCCCGAATCGGCGTCTTTGTCTGCAACTGCGGTATCAATATCGGCGGGGTGGCGGATGTGCCGGCCATTGCCGAATATGCGAAAAGCCTGCCCAACGTCGCCTATGTCGAAGAGAACCTGTTTACCTGCAGCCAGGACACCCAGGATAAAATGGTCGAGGTGATCAAGGAACAACACTTGAACCGTATTGTGGTGGCGGCCTGTACGCCGCGAACCCATGAGCCGTTGTTCCAGGAGACCATACGGAATGCAGGCCTCAATGCCTATCTCTTCGATATGGCCAATATCCGGAATCAGTGCACCTGGGTGCATGCAAACGATAAAAAGAGCGCCACGGAGAAATCAAAAGACCTGGTTCGGATGGCGGTTAACAGGGCCTCATTGCTGGAACCGATTCCCGACATTTCCGTGAACATCAATAAGTCGGCGCTGGTCATCGGCGGCGGTGTGGCCGGTATGACGGCCGCCCTCAGCCTGGCCGATCAAGGTTTTCCGGCAACGATCGTGGAAAAATCACCGGAACTCGGCGGTGCTGCAAAGGATATAAAAAAGACCTGGAGGGGACAAAATGTGCAAGAGTATCTCTCCGGTCTGGTGGATAAAGTGACGAATCACCCCGATATCGAGGTGTTGACGGGCGCGGAGGTGAAGGGTGCGTCCGGATTCGTGGGAAACTTTGAAACCCAGGTCGCCAATGGAAACGGCACGAAAACCGTTCTGCATGGTGTGACCATCGTTGCCACGGGCGGAAAAGCGGCTGAAGTCGATGAATACCTTTACGGCCAAAATCCCCGGGTGACCCGTTGGCATGATCTGGAACACGACCCGGAAAAATTGAAAAATGCCGAATGTGTGGTATTTATCCAATGTGTGGGATCCAGGGACGACAACCGGCCGTATTGTTCCAGAATTTGCTGTACGGCCTCCGTATTGCAGGCCATTTCCATCAAGGAACAGCATCCGGACACCGATGTTTTTATTCTTTACCGGGATATCCGAACCTATGGTGAAAAAGAGTATTTATACAAAAAAGCCCGGGAGATGGGCGTTATTTTTGTCCGGTATTCCCTGGCGAATAAACCCAAGGTTAGTGAAATCGAAAACGGGCTCCAAGTGGATGTGTTCGATCCGATTCTGCAAAAGAACATCGCCATAAAGGCGGATTACGTCAACCTGGCGACGGCCGTCGAACCGGCCGATAATACGGCAATATCTGAATTCTATAAAATTCCGCTCAATGCCGAAAACTTTTTCATGGAAGCCCATGCCAAGCTGCGGCCGGTGGATTTTGCCACCGACGGCATTTTCCTGTGCGGACTGGCCCATTATCCCAAGGGCGTTGACGAAAGCATTGCCCAGGCCATGGCCGCCGCTAGCCGGGCGACCACCATTTTGGCAAAAGATTCGGTGCAGGTTTCTCCGCTGGTATCCCAGGTGGATGCCGACAAGTGCATCGGTTGCGGACTGTGCACGGAAGTCTGTTCGTTTGCGGCCATTGATTTGGAAGAGGTTGAAGGAAAGGGCTATCGCGCCAAAAATATTTCAGCGTCCTGCAAAGGATGCGGGCTTTGCGCGGCATCATGTCCGCAGCATGCGATCGATATGCTCCATTTCCGGGATGCGCAGATTATCGCATCGGTCTGTTCGGCAGTATAAGCAGTATAAATGGTTGATTCGTTAAACAGTCGAATGGTTAATTGGGTAATAAAGAAGAAATTGCGACGTGACAAATCGGCGACTCAACAGCTTAACCAGTGTCCGTCAAAAAATATGGAGGGGCACTGACTAAAATTTAAAGGGTGATATGAATGGAAGATTTTGAACCTAGAATCGTTGCTTTTTTGTGTAACTGGTGTGCCTATGCCGGCGCCGATCTGGCGGGGGTTTCCCGATTGCAGTATCCCCCGAGCATCCGAACCGTTCGCGTGATGTGTTCGGGCAGGGTTGATCCGATGTTTGTGCTGGAAGCGTTTAAGGACGGGTGCGACGGCGTGCTGGTGGCCGGGTGACATTTCGGTGATTGCCATTACCTGGAAGGTAATGTTCAGGCCGAGAAGAAGATCCGTTTGACCCAAAAACTGTTTGATATTGCCGGGATCGGTCAAGAGCGGCTTCATCTGGCATGGGTGTCATCGGCCGAGGCCCAGCGGTTTGTAGAAGTCGTCATCGATGCCACCGAATCGGTTAAAGCCAAGGGAGAATTTGATCCCAAAGCCTTTGAATATGAGCTGGCGGCGGCGGAAATGACGCTTTCCGGAGAGACACTGAGATGGATGGTTGGAAAGGAAGTCAAAATTACATCAAAAGGGGATGTTTACGGGCGCAAATGGGATGTCGAGAATTTTGAAATTATTCTCGATGCGGTGCTCGAAAGAGAATATCAAAAGAATTTGATTTATAAAGCGGTTAAAGAAGGACACACCTCTGTCAGAGATATCCACAAGAAGATCGGGCTCGATCTCAAGAGAATTTCTTATCTTCTGGCGGATCTGGAAAAAACAAACAAGGTAGAGTTTACGGGAATGAAAGATCGTATCCCGGTTTTTGCAGTATTATAGTTAGTGTTTCGGGTCATGGGTCATACGTGAATGACAAATGACGAACCAATGGAGGAAAAATGACGAACAAAAGCGGATCGGTTATGGTTATCGGCGCAGGTATTGCCGGAATGCAGGCCGCGCTGGATCTGGCCAATTCAGAATATAAGGTGTATCTGGTAGACAAGTCGCCGACCGTCGGTGGGATGATGTCCCGGCTGGACAAAACCTTTCCCACCAACGACTGTGCCATGTGAGTGATCTCGCCCAAACTGGTCGAGGTCGGCCGGCATATAAATATCGATCTGGTGATGTGCAGCGAAGTTAAAAGCGTCAACGGCGAGCCTGGAAATTTCGAGGTTTCGCTGGTCAATCATCCCCGTTATATCGATCCTGTTAAATGCACAGGGTGCGGGGAATGCGCGAGACACTGCCCGGTAACTGCCGTCAACCAATACAACATGAAGCTGGATGATCGCAGAGCGACCTATATCGAGTATGCCCAGGCGGTGCCCCTTGCATTCGGCATCGACACCGATACCTGCATCGGCTGCGGTCTTTGCGAAAACATGTGTATCGCCAAGGCGATAAAATACGATGATACCGAGCGTGAAAGCACCCTTACGGTCGGGTCCGTGATACTGTCGGTCGGGAGCCGCGGGTTTGATCCGGCGGGCCTCGATTATCTGGGATACGACAAATACGCCAACGTGGTGACCAGTGAAGAATTTGAAAGAATTTTAAGTGCATCGGGTCCTTATTTTGGGCATCTGATGCGGCCTCTGGACCGGGAGGAACCCAAGAGCATCGCATGGCTGCAATGTGTGGGATCCCGGGATGCCAACCGGTGCGGCAATGGTTACTGCTCTTCGGTCTGCTGCATGTACGCCGTCAAAGAGTCCATGATCGCCAAGGAGCATGTCCATGGAGAACTCGATTGCGCGGTGTTCAATATGGATATGCGGACATTCGGCAAGGATTATGAAAAATATTATTTGCGCGCCCGGGACAAAGAGGGCGTTCGTTTTATCAAAGCCAGGGTGCACAGCATTATCGAAGTTCCGGAAACCGGCGATCTCATCATCCAGTATGCCGATGAAGCCGGCAAAATGAAAGAAGAGGTCTTCAGCATGGTGGTGCTGTCCGTGGGACTTCAGGTTCAGCCGGATGCGGCAGAGCTTGCCCAGCGTCTCGGTATTCAACTGAATAAATACCATTTTGTGGACAGCAGTCCGTTTACACCGGTGGCGACATCCCGGCCGGGAATTTATACCTGCGGGGTATTGCAAGGGCCCAAGGACATTCCCGGATCCGTGACGGAAGCCAGCGCAGCCGCCTGTTTGGCGGGCGCCGAGCTTGCCGAAGCCCGGGGAACCGATATACCCAAGGTTGAAATTCCCAAAGAGATGGATGTTACCGGTCAGGATCCCCGCATCGGTGTTTTTGTCTGCAACTGCGGCATCAACATCGGCGGAATTGTCGATGTCCCGGGAGTGAAGGCGTATGCAGAGACGCTTCCGGGCGTGGTCTATGCGGATGAAAACCTGTTTACCTGCAGCCAGGACACGCAAGACAAAATTAAAGAAAAAATAATCGAACATAACCTTAACCGGGTGGTGGTGGCATCCTGCAGTCCTAAAACCCACGAAGCCATGTTCATGGAAACCTTAGAGGCCTGCGGGTTGAACAAATATCTGTTTGAAATGGCCAATATTCGCAACCAGAATTCCTGGATTCACTCCAAGGAACCCGAGGTCGCGACAAAAAAGGCCAAAGACCTGGTTCGGATGGCTGTGGCCAGGGCCGCTACACTGAGAACACTTCATGAGAAAGTGGTTCCCATCAACAAACACGCGCTGGTCATCGGTGGCGGTGTTGCCGGAATGAACGCGGCGTTGAGTTTGGGCAACCAGGGATTCGATACGGTATTACTTGAAAAAGAAGCCGAACTCGGCGGTTTTTCGCGAAAACTTCACCACACCATCGAAGGGGCGGATATTCAAGGTTACCTTAGAAGCCTCATTGATGAGGTGAACGACCATGATAAAATCGAAGTATTGACCGGGGCCCGGATCGTCGGATTTGAAGGTTTTAAGGGGAATTTCGCTACGGAAGTGGCATTGGGTGCGAATGAAGAAAGACGAAAAATTGATCACGGTGTTTTTATCGTAGCGACCGGCGCCGGGGAATACCGGCCCAAGGAATATCTGTACGGCGACGACGATCGGGTGGTGACACAGGTTGAGCTTTCCGACAGGCTGGAAGAGAAAGGCGCTGCCGGTCTCGACAGCGTTGTCATGATTCAGTGCGTCGGTTCCCGAAATGACGAGCATGTTGAGTGCTCCCGAATTTGTTGCCAGAATGCCGTCAAGAATGCCCTTCACATCAAAAAGCTGAATCCGGAAACCCAGGTCTATGTGATGTACCGGGATATCCGGACCTACGGGCTTCTTGAGGACTACTTCACGGCGGCCAGAGAACAGGGCGTGATCTTTATCCGTTTTGACGAGGATGCGCCGCCGGATGTTCGAAGTGCGTCCGAAGGCATGCTGGTTACCGTTAAAGACCATATATTGCAGCAAAATGTCGAGATCAGGGCCGATTTGGTCGCCTTGAGCGCGGGAATGCGGGCTGAAGATACCGACGAGATGAGCCAGATCATGAAGCTGAACCGGAATCCCGAAGGATTCTTTATCGAAGCCCATGTGAAACTGCGTCCGGTGGATATGCCCAGTGACGGCGTCTTTTTGTGCGGGACCGCCCACGGCCCCAAGCTGATTACGGAGGCGATTTCACAGGCCCAGGCGGCGGCTTCAAGAGCGACCACATTTCTGGCCAAAGATGCCATTAAGCTTTCGGCCATTACGGCCAAGGTAGATGTGGACCATTGTGTCAAGTGTTTAACCTGTGTCCGCTCCTGTCCCTTTGGCGTGCCGGAATTTAATATCAATGAAAAAGTCATTGAAATCAATGAAGCGATCTGCCATGGATGCGGTGTTTGCGCCAGCATCTGCCCGCGGCAGACCATTCATTTAAGTTTTTACGATGACAATCAAATAATGTGTAAAATTGATGCTTTACTCGAGGCGGAGGGATTATAATGGCTGATTTTGAACCGACCATTTTAGCATTTTGCTGTGATTACTGAGGATATTCGGCCGCGGACCTGGCAGGTTCCATGCGACTCGATTATCCTGCAAGTATTAAAATCGTTAGACTTCCCTGTACCGGAAAGATTGATGTCATACATCTTCTAAGGGCCTTTCAGAAAGGCGCCGACGGTGTGTATGTCGTGGGCTGTCTGGAAGGAAACTGTCACTATAACGAGGGAAATTTCAGGGCTCGTGAACGGGTGGAACATGTCCGCATGTTGCTGGAGGAAATCGGTCTTGAAGGAGACAGGGTGAGAATGTATAATCTATCATCGGGCGAAGGACCCACCTTTGCAGCCTATGCAAAGGAGATGACCGACAACATACGATCTTTGGGACCCAACCCGCTTAAGAATTCGACAAAGGCCTAAAAACGGAGGATACATTATGGCTGAAGAAGCAATTAAACTCGGCGGCAAAAAGAAAAGTATTTTTCTGGACAAGGTAAAGGAGCTGCTTCCGGAAGGGGGACATCTCAATCTTTGCCTGACCTGCGGCGCCTGCTCATCCGGATGCCCGGCGACGGGCCTGGAGAATATGGACCCCAGAAAGTTTTTACGTATGGCTGCCCTTGGAATGGATGAGGAAATAACCAGCTCGCCCTGGGTGTGGATGTGTACCATGTGCCAGCGGTGCATTTATGTGTGTCCCATGAAGATCGACATTCCGCAGTTGGTCTTTAACGCCCGGGCGGCATGGCCCAGAGAAGAGCGGCCAAAGGGTATTCTCGGATCGTGCGATATGGCATTGAAACATGATACCTGCAGCGCCATGGGGACATCCGAAGAAGATTTTCAGTTCGTTGTGGAAGACGTGCTGGAAGAATATCAGGAAGCCCAGCCGGAGTTTAAGGACATGAAAGCGGATGTCAATCGGGAGGGCGCCGAGTTCTTTTTGAACCAAAACTCCAGGGAACCGGTGACCGAGCCGGATGAAATGGTGCCCCTGTGGAAAATTCTTCATTTGGCCGGCGCCGACTGGACATACAGCACCAAGGGCTGGGCCGCGGAAAATTACTGCATGTTTATGGCAGACAATGACGCCTGGGAACATATTGTCAGGGTAAAAGCCAAGGCCGTGGATGATTTAAAGTGCAAGGTCTGGCTCAATACCGAGTGAGGGCACGAACTTTTTGCAGTCCGGGCCGGACTGAAAAAATTCAACATTGAGCACAAGTTTGAAATCAGAAGCATCATTCAGTATTATGCCCAGTGGATCAGAGAGGGAAAACTCAAGGTCAGTTCCGACTGGAACAAGGATCTTAAAATTAAATTTACGGTTCAGGACCCCTGCCAATTGGTCCGCAAGAGCTTTGGGGACCCGGTGGCCGAAGATTTGAGATATACCGTGAAAGCGGTGGTAGGTGAAGAAAATCTCATCGACATGCAGCCGAACCGGTCGAACAATTACTGCTGCGGCGGCGGAGGAGGATTTCTCCAATCCGGATATCCTGAGGCGCGTCGCACCTACGGCAGCCTCAAAGCCAACCAGATTTTAACGACAAAAGCGGATTACTGCATCACGCCGTGCCACAACTGTCATGCCCAGATTCATGATTTGAGCGACGTCAATAATCATGCATGGCAAACCGTTCATCTGTGGACGTTGATTTGCTTGTCGCTGGGAGTACTCGGGCCCAATGAACGCGAGTATCTGGGCGATGATCTTAAAGAAGTATTGCCCTTTCACCCTGAATCTGCGATGTAGCTGCCTGCCATCCGTCGCTGAAGACTTGAGACAAGGATACTTGACGGGTGATCAATGCTAACGGTTGGCGACAAATGACTGTTTAGGAGGGAAAATGATAGTTGCCAAAAGGAAACCTTTTGAAGAAATAAAAGAAATGATCAAGGACTATAAAAAAGTCCTGAATGTGGGGTGCGGCACGTGTGTGGCGGTTTGCCTTGCCGGCGGCGAAAAAGAGGTCGCCGTACTGAATGCCGAGATCGATATGGCCAGAAAATTGGACAACAACCCCATCGAGCTCGGCGCCCAGACCGTCGAAAGACAGTGCGACCATGAATATCTCGCGGAGCTTGACAATATTATCGGCGAGTACGATGCCGTTATCTCTATGGCTTGCGGCGTTGGAATTCAGTTCCTGGCGGAACGGTTTCCGGATAAACCGGTGTTTCCGGGTGTGGATACATGCGGCATGTCCGCCAATCAGGCCGTGGGCTGGTATGAAGAACGGTGCCGTTCCTGCGGAAAGTGTGTGCTCGGCATGACTGCGGCCATCTGTCCGGTGACCATGTGCGCCAAGGGACTTTACAACGGTCCCTGCGGCGGCACCAACAGAGGAAGCTGTGAAATCGACACGGAACAGCCGTGTGCGTGGTTCAGGATCTATGAACGTCTGGAGCGGCAAGGACGCCTTGAGAATATTTTAAAATACACCCCCCCTGTGGAATGGAATGACCAGGTTCCGAGAACATTGATTCAACCCGGTTATAAAAAACCGGAGAAGGCCGGTTAACGGTTGAAAAGTTAAATGGTCGAACGGTTATATGGTAATGCGTTGCAAAGGGATGTGGTATTCATTGGATTCATATGAGGTTAACGCAGAATTCATCAACGAATAAACGAATCATAAGGGATCAGAACAAAAGGAAAGCCAAATGAAATCAGGAAGCAATTTGGAAAAAGTCTTAAAAGCGGGTCATTTTGCATTTACAGGGGAACTGGGCCCCCCCAGGGGCTGTAATGTCGAAGAAGTCAAAGAAAAGGCGCAACATCTGAAAGGGAATGTGGATTCCGTGAACATTACCGATAATCAGACCGCCATGGTGCGGATGTCCAGTTGGGCCGCGAGCCTTCTCTTGATTCAGGAAGGTCTGGAGCCCAATTTCCAGATGGTATGCCGGGACCGCAACCGGTTGGCCATGCAGGCCGATATTTTGGGAGCTTATGCCCACGGCATACGGAATATGCTGTGCCTTTCCGGCGATCATCAGAAATTCGGGGATCATCCTCTGGCCAAGGGGGTATTCGATATCGACTCCATCCAACTGATCAGCATGGTCAAAACCATGCGCGACAACGGCACATTTTTAAGCGGCGCCGAGTTGCATGGAACCCCTAAAATGTTTATCGGTGCGGCATCCAACCCCTTTGCAGACCCCTTTGAATGGCGGGTTCACCGCCTGGCCAAGAAGGTGGAAGCCGGGTGCGATTTTATCCAGACCCAGTGTATTTACAACATGAAAAAGTTTCGGGAATTTATCCAGCAGGCCAATGACATGGGGCTTACGGAAAAAACCTATATTCTGGCCGGTGTGACACCCATGAAGAGTGTGGGTATGGCCAAATACATGAAGAACAAGGTTCCCGGGATGGATGTTCCGGATGACATCATCAAACGCCTCCAGGGCGCGGGAAAAGGAAAGGTGGCCGACGAAGGCATCAAGTTCGCCTGCGAACAGATCGAAGAGTTCAAGGAGATGAAAGGCGTTCACGGGGTTCACCTGATGGCCATCGAATGGGAACACATGGTTCCCGAGATTGCCGAACGGGCCAAGGTCCTTCCCAGGCCGGTTGTGGACTGACATAGTGAGTGTTCAGTGTTCAGGCGAGGTAGAATTATCAATCTCGCCTAACTGCCCTTGCTGAACTCTGAACCCCGAACACTGAACACTCAACAACTGCACTTCCTGAACTCTGAACCCCCGAACGCTGAACACTCAACACGCCTACCGATCTTTCTTCCCGTATCTCTTTCTTAATTTGCCAATATTTGCTTGGCTTGGGCCATCGCATGCAGTTTTCCGAAAGCAATGTGGCGCGGCAGGTGGTTCAACCCGCATGAGGTGGTGATTAAGGTTTGTTCCGGCACCAGCCATTTGTGTTGGCGGATACGCTGTGCAATGACCTCGCCGGACTCGATGTTCAGGTCCTGGACATCCACTGCCCCCACGGCAAGCTGCTTGTTCCCTAAAAGCCCTTCGTATTTGGATGACAACGTCATGCTCGACAAGAAGTGCATGGCAATTGATGCCGCAGATGAGGTCGGCAGGGTATCGGCCCGTGTCAAAATAGCGATGACCGATCTGGCCGTCATAATCGGCCCCGACCGCGTAATTGCCCTGACAGATGTGAACTTGAGTGAAGGTATCTTCCTTCAAACCTTCGAACGCCAGATTAATGGCATCCACCGCGGACTGCACTTCTTTATCATCGGAAATCGCAAATAAAGGTTCATCGATTTGGATATGCCTGCACCCCTGGGCTTCCAGCTGTTTGAAGTTGCGGTTGATGACCTTGGCCAGGTCTTGCATGAACTTGGAGATATCGCCGTAGTATTCGTCATGGGCGACCTTGGCCAGCATATGCGGGCCGGTCATCGTGATTTTGACCTCCTTTTTAGCATATTTTGAAACGATTTTGAATTCGTCAACCAGGCCGAGATCGGCATCACCGACAGGGCCCGTACAAACGGCGGCCGGATGGAACACATTGGGATCCTTTGACGTGATGGGCTTGGGCCGGGTTTCCTTAGAAAAGCCGGGTATCTTCTCCCAAAAATAATTAAGCATGGCATTGGGCGGGGCGTGCCGGTTATTCGTTCTTCGATGCATCTCGCCGCCGGTAATGATATCGATCCCGGCCAATTCCTGATCCAGTATGGCTGCCTGGGTCGCACGGAATTGTGCGTCGGCCATATCCAATTTGGAGAGGGTTCCGTTTTCAACCTGTTTTTCGAGGGATTCATACCATCTGGGCACGCTGTATGATCCAACAACGGTGGTCGTATATTTTTGATATGTCGTCATGATATTTTCCTTTCATCCTCAATAAGGTTTTTTTAAAAAAAAACCTCTCATAAAGAGAGGTTGTCGTCCATTTGTCCATAAGACCTTATGTTCCCCTTACGGGCTGGATTTGGCACCTTTTGGAAAAGGTTGCCGGGCGGTCAAAAAGCCAGATCTCTCGCGCCGCTCTGCATAGAATATTGTATATTTTCAATTTAAAAAATATGGACATTTTGAATAATGTCAAGTCAGGTCTTTAATAATCGATGAAAAAAAACTTGACTTTCTCAACAAGGCTAACGTATTAAAGTGAATCAAAAATTGCGGCAGAAGTCGCTCATGTTTGAATTTTGGACAAGATATAAGATTCTCCGCCGAATATCCACGGGAAGCATATAAAAAGCTCAAGCAAAAGGCCACGAAGGTCCACGCTTTCGAAAAAGGAAGCGACATCGTGGCCTTTTTTTTATGCAGCAATCTCTAATCCGAGCCTGAAGCCCTAAAGAAAACAAAATATCAAGTAAAGAATTGATGCCACGAAGGCTGACCGTATCAAGAAGATAGGGTGCTTCGTGGTTTTTTTTTGAAAGAGGAAGTCGATTAAAACATCAGGTAAAGTTTAATGAGCAGTATTGGCCGGTTTTTTCCTGAGACAACCGCCTATCGTCTATTTCAACCTGGCCATCGATTGATTTCAGATCCGGTTGATCAGATTTTAATCGTTAATAACGACCTATACGGAGGAGGTGGAAACATGAAAAATACCTTGAGAATCGTTGTAATGATGTGCCTGTTCATATTCGCAGGGAACGTTTGGGCCGATGAGGCGGCCATGCAAAAGGAAATCGACCAATTGAATCAACGGTTGGAAGAATTGGAAAAGAAGAAGGCAACGACGGAATCATTGGAAGGGATTGCTAAAACAATCACGTTCAGCGGTGTTATGGCCGGTGCCTATCAATATGAGAGCATCAGCGGACCGTCCGATGCCGATGACTTCGGACGCGGAGCGATGCCCGTTCAAGCGGAAGTCAGCATCAAGCCGACGCTATCCGACGAAATTTTCTTTAAGTTCGGTTTTGCCGCCGGCAACGGTTTGAATAGTGAAAAGCACCTTTTCGCCCTGGCGCCCTGGGCGGCGGAGTCTTGAAGATGACGTCAAAAATATCAACGGCCGCGGCCGGGATTATCTGCTGACCGCATGGTACAAGCATACGTTCAGCTTTGGTCAAGAGCATACGCTGGGTATCACCGGCGGCATCATCGATGCCACGGATTATCTCGATGAAAACAGGTATGCCAATGATGAATACACGCAGTTTATGAACGAGGCCCTGGTCAACGGCCCCAACGCATTTTTACCCTCCTTTGACATCGGCGGTGCGATGGAGTGGGAGATCGGGCTCCTTGCCGTAAGGGGTGTCGTCATGCAAGTGGGTGAAAACGACGAAGGAAATGCCTATAACTTCTACGGTGTCCAGGTGGGCTACACCCTCGAAACGCCCATCGGCAAAGGGACCTACCGCGTCATCGCAGATGCCGCCAGCGACGATTTCAGCGATCCGGACGGGGTGGGTACAGAACCTTTAAGAGGCGTTATTGTCTCTTTCGACCAGGAGATGGGAGAGATTCTGGGCGCATGGATTCGTTTCGGAACCAGCGACGACAGCGCGATCATCAATTTCAGGGACCTGTATTCCGGGGGCATTGACATCAGCGGCAAACTGTGGGGCCGGGAGCAAGACAACATCGGTATCGGCTACGCATATCTGAGCGGCGGCAACCAGGACATTGATCGGGTTCAGGTGGCAGAAGGATATATCCGTTTTGGATTGAACGAGATCTTGGCGTTGACTCTCGATATACAGTATTTGGATGACACGTACAAGAAAGGCGCCGGAGAGGATGTGGATGGATGGATTACGGGCATGCGGGTGACAGCGGAATTCTAGAAGCTATCTCAAAAAAGTCTTTTCGTCCGATATCTGCGTTGAGCCCTCGTTTCAACTACCACCCGCGAAGCGGGCGGCTTGAATTTTCGGCCACAGGCCGAAAAGGCAAAAGCACGTCAGTGCTTTCGACGTTGAACTTGCATCCGGGTGCAAAGCACCCGGTTTGTTTTGCAAGAATCAAGTCCTCGACATACGTGAGTATGCCTGCGGGGTGATTCTCGGCCTCGCGTTCTTGTCCCGCCGGTCCTCGGCGGGAGATCTCGACCAAAAATTCTAATTTTGAGATGGCTTCTATTATCGGTACCGTGAAATTTGGTGAATTTAAAGGCTCGTGGTCTATTTTTTAAATCGTATGTTTTTAATATATTTGACCCAAAAATAAAAAGGAGGAATGTCTTATGCGTGCACTCATTTCAATCTTGTCCGTCGTCATTGTCGCGGTGATGCTGTCGGCTGTTCATCCGGCGTTTGCCCATTTCGGCACGATTACACCGTCGGATGACATCGTGACCCAGGATGATGCCAAGACCTTGAACATTCAAGTCAAATTCATCCATCCCTTGGAAATGCATTACATGGAAATGGTCAAACCCAAGCAGTTCGGCGTGGTTCACGACGGAAAAAAGACCGATTTACTCGCCACCCTTAAGGCCGCCAAAAAGAAAAGCCTCAGCCAGAATAACCAGTTCACTTTCTGGACCGCCGACTTCCGGATCCGCAGGCCGGGAGATTACACCTTCTATGTCCAACCCACTCCTTACTGGGAGCCTGCCGAGGACAAATTCATTGTTCATTATACCAAAGTGTGCGTCAATGCGTTAGGCTTGGAAAAAGGCTGGGATCAGCCGGTGGGCCTGGAGACTGAAATTGTTCCTTTGACCCGGCCTTACGGGCTGTGGACCGGGAACCTATTTACCGGGCAGGTGCTGCTCAAAAGCCAGCCGGTCTCCTTTGCCGAAGTGGAGATCGAGTATCTGAACGAGTCACCCGGGAATATCAACATTGTTGTCCCACCGGCGGACCCTTACGTGACCCAGGTGGTCAAAGCCGATGCCAACGGCGTTTTCAGTTACGCCATGCCCAAGGCCGGTTGGTGGGGGTTTGCGGCCCTTAATGACGCCGACTGGAAACTGAAACACGATGGCCGGGACAAGGACGTAGAGATCGGCGCCGTCTACTGGGTCCGCACCCGGGATATGAAATAGCGGCATCAGGTTTTTCGTTGATTTGTCAGACGCCCCTCACCCTGTGGGGGGCCAATTTTTAAGACTGACATTAAACAAAGTAAAAGGAGGATGTAATGAAAATCCTGAATTGTCTTTTCGTTCCGATTTTTGTGTCACTGCTGTTCAGCGGGACCGCATTGGCGCACAGGGTGAATCTGTTCGCCTATGTCGAAGCAGGGAAGATTTACACCGAAAGCTATTTCCCGGATGGCATCCCGGTGGAAAACGGTAAAGTGCTGGTTTATGACAGTCAAAACAAACAGCTTTTGGAAGGGGTGACCGACAAAAAGGGACTGTTCAGCTTTGCCGTGCCGAAGGTCGATGATTTGACCATTGTCATTGAGGCAACCATGGGACACAAGAACAGTTTTAAGCTGAAAAAATCCGAAGTGGAGGCCGGGAAATGATGATTATTCACAGAGGGATTTTGGTTGGCGTCTTGTGTCTCTTTCTGGCGGGCTTGCCGGGTTCACTTCTTGCGCAGACACCTCCGGAAGAGAGCACTCATGAGATCGCTGCGCTTTTAAAGGAACAAAATAGCAAGCTGTCCAACGATCTAAGGCGCATTCAGCGGGAAATCGCAGCCCTGCGCGCGGATCTCGACAAGCCGGGTATCAAAGACGTATTCGCGGGCATTGGTTACATTTTCGGCCTGTTCGGGGCGGCCGCTTTTGTCGCTGCACGCCGTAAGGAGTAGATCATGCATATTTCCGACGGAGTTCTCCCCATTTCCGTAACAGTCGGCAGCTATGTCGCCAGCGCCGCGATAGCGGCCTGGAGTGTCCGCCGCACCCGCAGCGAAGAACTGCCCAAGTTGGCGGTCATGACGGCGGCTTTTTTTGTCGCTTCGCTGGTTCACGTCCCTCTCGGTCCGACCAGCGTCCATCTGATTATACCGGGCCTGACGGGCGCACTGCTGGGACCGTCCGCCTTTCTTTCCATCGGCCTTGGTCTTCTGCTGCAAAGCTTGCTGTTTCAATTCGGCGGTTTAACAGCGTTGGGCGCCAACGCCCTAATGATGGGCCTGCCCGCCCTGGCGTGCGGTTGGTTCTTCCAGAAATACAAAGGTCGAACTCAGTTGCAGCAGGTGGTCGTCGGCGGGCTGGCGGGGGCTTTAGGGACCGTACTGGCAGCCAATATTCTGGCGATACTGTTGATGAGCGGCGGTGAGGATTTTTTCGGTGTGGCCAAAATTGCACTGCTGGCGCATGTTCCGGTCGTCATCATAGAGAGTGTGGTGAGCGCATTTACCATCGGTTTTCTTGCCCGTGTCAAGCCGGCCCTGTTGCAATCGTCGTTTCTGCGCCCGACCAAGGCGGCCCATGGCTGATGTCATCAATATCCGGATGCCTTTGTGGCAATTGTCCCTGTTGGTACTGATACCACTTTCAGCAATAGCGATCATGATGGTTTTGCTGCGACGCATGGCATACAAGCACCGTGCGCCCGGAGAGGATCGTGACTGGTCTGTCCCGCCCTTAGCCGATGGCGGCGGCACTTCTTTACTGCACCGCTGGGATGTGCGCTGCAAGATCGTGACGATACTGGTTTGCAGTTTTGCCATTGCTTCCTTGAGTCATCTGACGCCTGCGCTGATCGCCATCGGCTTATCGCTGACAATTTTGTTGATCGCAAAAATTTCTTTTACAAAGGTGCTGTTGCGGCTATTGGCGATTTCCGGTTTTGTCAGCATGTTTCTGGTGGTCATGCCGTTTTCGGTACCCGTACATAATGGCGACACGGTGCTGGTTTTCAATGGCATGGACTCGCTCGTTTTTAACCTGCGCGGCTCTGCTCCTGGCTGCGACGATTGCAGCCAAAGCAGTTGCTATCGCAGTGTTGATGGAGCCCCTGCTGTCCACCGCACCTTTTCCGGTTACCCTGCACGGATTATCCCGGCTTGGTATACCGGAGATGGTCGGACAGATGCTACTGCTCAGCTACCGTTATTTGCATGTTTTCCGGCACGAAGCCCGTCGGATGTTTTCGGGCATGCAGGTACGCGGGTTCCGCAAGCGTACTGAATTGGCAACACTGCGCGCCATGGGCAATTTCATTGGAATGCTTTTTGTTCGCAGCTTCGAAAGGACCGAGCGGGTTTTCGATGCCATGCGGGCGCGCGGTTACCAAGGGCGGTTTCCGGATCCGGCCGAACTGCGTTTGCAGATAAGGGACGTGGTATTGGCTGCGGGATGGATCGCCGCCGGAGCGGCGCTGATCATCTATGACCGGATGGCTTGGTGAGGAGCAAGCGCATCATGCATGAACCTTTTCGTCCAATTCGGCAACCTGTTTTGGATGCTCCCTTATTCAGCATGCGCAGGGTGTTTTATCGTTATCCGGATGATACCCGGGCATTATCCGATATCGACTTGGGCATCGCCGGCGGAGATAGAATCGCTTTGGTCGGACAAAACGGGTCCGGCAAGACCACATTGATTAAACAGCTCTGTGGACTACTGCAGCCGACCGACGGGGAAGTTCTCTACAAAGGGAAACCGTTGAAAGGGGAGCATCTGGACCGAAATCGTCTGGAAATCGGCCTGCTTTTTCAAGATCCGGACGACCAGCTTTTCGGTCACACGTTGCTGGACGACGCGGCTTTCGGCCCCCGCCATCAAGGTTTGTCCCGGCAAGATGCGGAACAGGCGGCCCGGCAGTCGCTGCAGCGCGTCAGCCTGCTTGACATGGCGTATAAAGCGCCGCACAATCTCAGTTTCGGACAAAAAAAACGCGCCGCTTTAGCCGGGCTTCTTGCCATGCAGCCGAACGTGCTGCTCCTGGATGAACCGACCTCAAATTTGGATCCGCATCAAGAGGAGGTCTTCCTCAACCTGCTAAAGGATTTCTCCGGCACACTGATCTGCATCAGCCATGACCTGATCTTTCTCTATGAACTTTGCGACCGGGCCGTGGTTCTCGATCGCGGTCGCATACAGCATGATTACACGCTGCGCGAACTGGTCTCTCAACGTCAATCATTACGGGAGCATGGTCTTGATTTTTCCTTTCGTTTGGTTCACACGGCCTCATCATGCGATCCGACTCAATCAGAACCCCTTGAAGAACTTCATCGAACCCCCGCTCTGGCTGAAGTATCTGAAGGCACATCGCTTGTGGTCCTGCGCGATTATCACTATCGGTATCCGGACGGAACGCTCGCGTTGCACGGCATCAATTTGACCATTCATGACGGCGAACGGATTTCAATCGTCGGTGAGAACGGTGCCGGCAAAACCACACTGTTGTCCTGTCTGATCGGCCTGCGCCAAGGACTCGGAGAGTTTCGTTTTGACGGCCGGTTGATGACACGCAGATGGCGAAAGACCCTTTGGCGGCGGGTCGGAATGGTTTTTCAGGATTGCGCCGATCAACTTTTCTGTCCCAGCGTGCGGGAAGAAATTACCTTTGGGCTGCATCAACTCGGATATCCGAGGGCCGAATCTCGCAAACGGCTTACCCAGGCACTGTCTATGGTTCGTTTGGACGGCTTCGAAGAGCGTGTCCCCTTGCATTTGTCCGGTGGGGAGCGCAAACGTCTGGCGCTGGCCTGTGTGTTAGCCATGGAACCCAAGCTGCTCATATTGGACGAACCAACAGCCGGCCTCGATCCGCAGGGAGAGGAACTGCTGCTGGATATTCTGTGCAACCTCGACGTGACCCTTTTGCTCGTCAGCCATGATATGTTTTTCGTTAATAAATTAACCCGTCGCACCCTGGTAATGCACAGGGGGCTAATTCTGGAAGATATACCAACCCATGCGTTTTTGCAGGATGAACGACTCGGCAACCTCAACGAATCATCCTACACTTACCGGCAGCGAAGCAGCAGCGCCATCCTTACAATGCAGCACGAACATGAGCATAAACATTTACACCGACACCTGCATACGCACCAGCATCGCCATGGAGAGGTTGAGCACGACCATCTTCACGATCACTCACATGAACACAGCCACCGCTTTACGCACAGCCACCCCGAAGACAAGAAGAACCACGATCACACGGCCCGCCGTTACCACAGCCACGACCATCCGGGGCATGAGTCCGAAGATCACGATCACTAGAACCCATAGAAAATTTATAAATTTAGCGCGTGAAGAGAGAGGCCGCAGAATTATACTCACAAAAATTTCCCATGGTTATTTAAAGGCATCAGATGTCCTCCAATCTTCCGGTTAAGCTATTGACTTATCATTACGAATGGATTAATCAAAGATATACCTAATTCTACCATTCACTGCTTGTGTATTTTTATGGCATTTATTTTGAAGCCTGCCCAAAGAACCTATCTTTTTTGGCCTTTCTTCAAAGTTATTCCCTGAGCATTTGCACAAGATACATGGAAAGGAAAAACATTAGATGGAAGGTTATATCAAATCGTACAGTGAAAAAAAGGGCTATGGCTTTATAGACACTGAAGAATATGGGGTTGTTTTTGTTCATAAGTCGGGCATCAAGCAATTCGGGCATTTCGGTTTGCAAAAGGGTGATCCCGTGTCTTTTGACTTAAAAGAAACCCCTAAAGGCAGGCAGGCCGTTAACTTGCAACCCCTCAAATCCTACTAATTTGGAAACGCATAATACTTTTTTCTATCTTAGTGCTTACCAATGGCAATAAGGGGCTTACTATATTGCGAATAAATCTATATCGTTTTCTTACGTCAGAGCTTTTCATTTCTTTCTTTTATCGATTGGTTTTATTATATTCGTGGACATTTCGTTTAAAGATTGAAAACGATAAAGGCTGGATGGAGTACAGAAAAAATGGCGGTGTTGTTTTGCTTTGCACCTGGCATCAACAATTTTTTTCTGCTGTTCGTCCTTTTAAAAATTATAAAATCTTCAATCCAAGTATCATGATTAGTCAGAGCAGAGACGGTGAAATAGTCGCTAAGATGGCGTTGCGTAATGGCTGGAATCCAGTTCGGGGTTCTTCTTCAAACGGCGGGATGGGGGCTTTAAAGAAAATGATTACTAATTTAAAGGAGAAAAAACTGGCAGCCCATATTGTAGACGGGCCTAAAGGGCCTTCAGGTACTGTTAAGGCGGGTACAATCCGTTTAGCACATGCTGCCGATGCCGTCATCGTTCCTTTTTATGTTTCTGCAGAAAAAACGTGGTATTTCAATAGCTGGGATAAATTTCTCCTGCCGAAACCCTTTAGTAACGTGTTTCTTCGTTTTGGAGAAATGATCAAATTTGAGAGAGTTAAGGACAAAGAAAGTTTTGAAAAACAAAGAAAGCAGCTCGAAGACATTATGATTCCTGCGTTGATATTGTAAAAATCCTTGTACATCATCTGTTTTTTCTCCAAAAGCGTGCTCGTGAACGGACGTGATACATTCTTTCCGTGAATCCTCCTTCTTTTAAAAATTCTTTTTCTAAAGCCCTTAATTGTTGCTCAAGCAAATAGTTGGTCTGGTGAATCAGGCAGACCATAGTGTTGGCAGCAATTTAAGGAGGAGAGTCTTCAATATAGGGCCTATAGGTCCTATAGGACCTATTTTTTCGGTAGCAAAGCCCTTTTGGCGCATATGATCCTGAAAATCCAGCAGCAACTCTTCCGATCGGTTTCAATCCACGCTCCCGCATGGGGAGCGACGTATTTATCTAAGGCGACATGCTCGCAACTGTCTTACTTCTTTCAATCCACGCTCCCGCATGGGGAGCGACTATTTTTGGGGGATCGGTTCATCATAATCTATTTGTTTCAATCCACGCTCCCGCATGGGGAGCGACCTATTTCTTCTCAACTGCCTCCGGATCTTTAAGATGTTTCAATCCACGCTCCCGCATGGGGAGCGACTTGATCGTATGAAGCATACGGGCCGTATAATGGCTGTTTCAATCCACGCTCCCGCATGGGGAGCGACCGTCTAATCCGCGTTGATCATTCTCGATAAATATCTGTTTCAATCCACGCTCCCGCATGGGGAGCGACTTTTAGCGGCATTCGGACTATCTCGTAATATCTGTTTCAATCCACGCTCCCGCATGGGGAGCGACTTCACTGGATTTAACTATTATCTATGATTAGATATTTGTTTCAATCCACGCTCCCGCATGGGGAGCGACATTATTCTGGGGTCTTTTCTAGAACAGCATTGTCATGTTTCAATCCACGCTCCCGCATGGGGAGCGACGCTCTGCTGCATTAGCAATTTCATCATCATCGATGTGTTTCAATCCACGCTCCCGCATGGGGAGCGACGTATTAGGTCGTATGCATAAATACCTTTTAATGTGTTTCAATCCACGCTCCCGCATGGGGAGCGACTCTATAAAGTTAAACATACTTATTGTATTATATTTGTTTCAATCCACGCTCCCGCATGGGGAGCGACTGTTAATTCGGATTTGCCATCAACATTAGTGTTTCAATCCACGCTCCCGCATGGGGAGCGACAATGGAACATTTATAGATACCTGTTTCAATCCACGCTCCCGCATGGGGAGCGACCCGAGTTCTTTATATCGTCAACCGCAATTAGGAAATGTTTCAATCCACGCTCCCGCATGGGGAGCGACTGCCAACAGGTTTAAGTATTATTTATGGTTAATACTTGTTTCAATCCACGCTCCCGCATGGGGAGCGACTGTGATTAAAGTTATCGGTGTTGCAACTGACACAAGTTTCAATCCACGCTCCCGCATGGGGAGCGACCTTATGTTGCCATTAAACCATCGCGTATCATATCGGTTTCAATCCACGCTCCCGCATGGGGAGCGACTATATGGTTTATGGCACTTTCGATCAAATAAGCAATGTTTCAATCCACGCTCCCGCATGGGGAGCGACGTGTGCGCTCGATGCATAACGCGTCATCTGATAAAAGTTTCAATCCACGCTCCCGCATGGGGAGCGACTTCGTTCGAAATCCACATGATCTAATTGTTATGCTGTTTCAATCCACGCTCCCGCATGGGGAGCGACTTGAACGAGTTCTATGATGCGTTACACCTACTGATGTTTCAATCCACGCTCCCGCATGGGGAGCGACATGGATATTCATAACAATCATGACAATTTCATTTGTGTTTCAATCCACGCTCCCGCATGGGGAGCGACCATTCCGATAATTGCAACAATACGATTATAGCTGTTTCAATCCACGCTCCCGCATGGGGAGCGACATTCATTGACTATCGCATAGTCGACTATTATGCATGTTTCAATCCACGCTCCCGCATGGGGAGCGACCATATCGAGTACTCATAATTTAACATCTAAATACTGTTTCAATCCACGCTCCCGCATGGGGAGCGACATCTTTCGGTCTATGTTTCAGCAAAGTGTCATAATGTTTCAATCCACGCTCCCGCATGGGGAGCGACCATTGAATACGTATTTCATTGAAGATGCAATGTATGTTTCAATCCACGCTCCCGCATGGGGAGCGACATTGTGATCAAAATGCTGTTGAAGATGCAATAATGATGTTTCAATCCACGCTCCCGCATGGGGAGCGACTGTCCCTGCATAACTTATTAAAATTTAACTGTATTTTATATTGTTTTTGCGAAGCATCCTTTTCATCCTTGAGGCGTCTATTTGATTGTCAAAGAGCATTATCTTAAGTGTCTGATATTATGTTTATCTTTATTAAGTGCGAACCCTACGGGGAAAATATGTTCACTTGTGGTTCGCAGAGTTGCTTTTATATGATCAAAGGACCTTCCTGATCGAATGTTTGTTTAGCGCCAACATGTTCTATTCGACGTTTCCAATTTGAACCGAGAAAGTAAAATCTCAAGCTATCTTCTTCAGGTTTTATCGCGTCAATTAATTTTTGACGTAAAGCCGTCCATTGAGCGGGGTCAACAATACACTCAAAAACGGAATATTGAACCCGTTGTCCGAAATTCTGACAAACCTTTGCTACCCTCCTCAAGCGGCGCTGACCTTTCTTGTCAGTTGTGGAGACATCGTAACTCACCAACACAAGCATAATTTTTATCCTATTTCCAAATGAAAGGTGGATATCCGTCAAGGTCACCGCGCAAATATCGAGCCAGCAATAAGGCTTGAATATGAAACAACATGCCGATTGACACTTTCTCTTCTATAAAAGGATGATAAATCTCATCTTGCTTTCGGTTTTGATAGGCGACCAAAACGGTTTTTCTCATTTCGTCATCCATCAAAACAGCACCGGATTCTTTCTTTTGGAAGCCTTTCTTTTTTGCCTGTCCGAGGTTTATCATTGATAATGTTAAGCGGTCCGCCAAAAAAGGTCTGAATTCTTCCATGAGATCAAGTGCCAGACCCGGCCGGCCCGGGCGATCCCTGTGCAAAAATCCCACGGCTGAGTCAAGACCCACCGATTCAAGGGCTGAGCGGACGTCGTGCATCAAGATCGTATACAGAAATGACAACAGGCAATTGACATTGTCCAACGGGGGTCTGCGATTTCGACCCTGAAAATAAAAATCCTTTTTTTGAGAAGTAATCAAATGGTCAAACACGGAAAAATAAGTGTGAGCTGCCTTTCCTTCAATTCCTCTAACAACGTTCAAAGGCAAATCCGGCTGCAAATCCAGCAAGAAGTTATTGATTTGTTTTGATGCATGTTCAACTCTATCTATCGGTAATTTACTTGAATGATCTCTCAATGCTCGCTGCAGTATCGTTCGACAATTCGCAAGCTTGCCGATTACTAAGGCTTTGGAAATGTTAGCAGAAACGTTTAGGTCATCGGCAAGTCGATATTGCTCACGCCGCAACAGCACATTGCCTGATACAGGCCCTTGAACTCTGGCGAGAAAACGGCCCCGCTCCGTCAGGAAACTCATTGCCACGTCCTTTTCCGCACAAAATCCCATCAAAAACGGACTGCACATTATATTTCCGAAACAGACAATCCCTCCCAGTGTATGTATCGGTACACGCAGGCGAACCTCTCTTTCGACTTTAACGACAACGGTTTCGCCTTCTTTGGATAAATAAGCCCCTTGGGTTGTTACGAAAAGTGTATTGAGATGTTTTTTCATTTTTCCACGACTTTTTGAAGATAACGATTTACAGAGCGGTTTTTTCCTATGGTTTTCGGCAGACATAACTCAACAAAAGAGCAGCTTTCACATTTTTTTGTATACACCGGTTTCGGCGTTTTCCCTGCATTAATTAGTTCATGTGCTCGTTTAGCTGCATCTTCTGTTTCCTGCCTTAGAGCTTTGCTAAATTTAATATCTTGTCTCCGGCGGGTCCTACCGTAAAAAAGGGCTCCTTCAGAAATTTCAGTTTCCAACATTTCCTCCAGACACAATGCCTGAGCACAAAGCTGGATCTTGTCGCAGTTGTCTTTTTTAGGTTTGCCGCGCTTGTATTCAATCGGAAACGGCTGCCATTTTTCTTTTGATGATGCGTTTTCTTTTAGAAAGTGG
This sequence comes from uncultured delta proteobacterium, assembly GCA_963778575.1. Classification (GTDB taxonomy): domain Bacteria; phylum Desulfobacterota; class Desulfobacteria; order Desulfobacterales; family UBA11574; genus UBA11574. Next base: position 189,849 of record CAVZUV010000009.1, read on the forward strand.
AATTCGACAACATCAGCCTTTCCGATCAAACCTATCCGGAGCGACCGCAACGGCATACCGTACTCGATCCGCACTTTGCCTCTGGACTCCTTATTTCCTGTGTCAACCCGTTCGTGCATGATTCTGCCTTCTGCGGTGAACAGGTTTTCAACCCATACCTGCTCAACATGAATCAAGGCGCACTGCCTTTCGCAAAAAATCAGGTGTTGTAAAGCAGATAGTGGTATGAGTTCGTCTTCGGAGTACATCATCTGTTTTTTCTCCAAGAGCGTGCCCGTGAACGGGCGTGATACATTCTTTCCGTGAATCCACCCTCTTTTAAAAATTCTTTTTCTAAAGCTCTCAATTGTTGATCAAGCAAATAGTTGGCCTGGTGAATCAAACAGACCATTGTGTTGGCAGCAGTCTCAGGAGGAGAGTCTTCAATATAGGGCCTATAGGTCAAATAAGACCTATTTTTTCGATAGCAAAGCCCGCGAACTTTTTTAGCTTTTTGATGATCCTTTCCCCAAAGGACCAATCCCTTTTGGCGCAGATAATCCTGAAAATCCAACAGTAGTTCCTCCAAACTTGCTCGCGCTACTCCGATGAGTTTGAGTTCGGTTTTCTTGGAGGTGCCGGAGGCCATACAGCCTTCGGCAATGTTTTGCTTTCCGCTGCGTGCCGCCTGAACCATCTGATCGTGCGTTCGAGAGAACTTAGAAATGAACCGGTTGCAAAACACCACGGTTGCGTCATAGACAATCTCCGCCATCTGATAGGATTGCAGCTCGCGATAGCCGCCGTGGGGCGGGATGAGTTGTTGGAGATCTTTTTTGTCAGTCATCTTGAGTTATTCTGCATGTATTAAGGCGCATAGCCGTTTAAAAAAGTAAGTGCTGTAAAGCAGGTAGAGGAATAAAATCGTTTCGGTACTCAAGGACTATATTTTCTCTTCTATTGTAACACCTTCGGGGCAGTTGTCCCAGTCTATTGTAACCTGGTAATCATTCTTAAATGAACGGGCTGGCTGTCCTCCATCAGTAATACGTTTAACGTCAACAAGATCGAACAATTTGTGAGCGGGTGCATTGCCAAGCATGGAGGTGTGTTTAAAGACGATCAATTTGCGTGCATTCATCTTTCCCCGTGCTGCAGAGTGATCATGATCAAACATATTAATAAGTGATTCCCATAACAGCTTTAAATCTTCTTCTGAGAATCCGGTCTGTGCCGCCAAATGTGAGGAGATATAGCCTTCGGACCGATAAAGCGCATAGGGAACAATATGCTTGCGTCCCATAGTTCGGTTGTCACCGCTCTGCTGCTCGGCTTCTTTTTCAGTTGCAACGGCCATACGGGTAATGCTAATTTCCATCGGAACAATGGACTCTATACTGCGTGCAAAATTCAACTGCACAGGACCACGAACCTGGCCGCAATTAACACCTGTTGACATAACAGCTCCGAAAGTGCGCACATCAAAAAAATTAGAACACATCCAGGCGCGCGCTTTTTCAACATCTGCTCCCGATCCTTTGCGTTTTTTACTCTCACCCTCATCTTTTACTCCAACAGCCTGATGTGCCCGTTCGTGAGTTTGGTTCAGGATTGCTTTTTCTCTGATATAGATTTCGTGAGGAGATTGGTTGCCTTTAACGATCTCTACAAAATTACGAATTTTCCGTTTCAGGCATACATCCGTAACAAGCCCGTAACTTGTCTCCGGATCTATTCGGGGCATATTGCCGGCATCCGGGTCACCGTTGGGATTGCCATTTTCTACATCAAAAAGATAAACAAATTCGTAACGATTCTGAATAGCTTCAGCCATGATTATTTCTCCTTCTTTTCCGTTGTTTTAGGATAGAATGCCTGTCGTTGATGGTAATACCCGATAGCAAAGAGACCCTGATCATCCAGACTTAAATGAGCTGGAAATTCCTGAATGCCCTGCATGATCTCTTCGATCATTTTGTCTGTATTACGTCCATATTCAGCTTTTTGAATGTGATGCTGGGTCAGCCTGAGCAATTGCGGAAACACAGTGCGAGGTGTTGCAGACGCAGAGCCGTAAAAACGATCCTTGATGGTCGTATTGGCGCCGGGGACGGCGTCTTTCTGGGCTTTTTCAAGGGCCGCAAAAAGCCTTCCAAGCCGATATGCAAAGTTAGTCGATTCTTTGTTTAATGCCATATTTACCTCCATAGATTTATTGGTAATACGATATTTTCTAACAAGACATGCTTTTATCAGTGCGGCACGCAGGTAGTTGACTTTTTGGTCCGCACGTATGCGGTTTATGACCGCTGTCAATAAACTTTGAGGATAAGCAACGCCTGTTAAAATTGAACGTATAACTGAACCGGCAAGCACTGGATACGATATTGTCCGTTTTTTCGCAAGATTGCGGTTTCCCTTAAAAGTCTGCCATATGCCCGGAAATTCCGGGTCGCTATCGTAATTCTTGATTATAGATAAGTCTTTGAAGTGTTGACCGATCTTAGCGCTAATATCTCCCACTGTGCTGACATGCCAGAAACGTACGGAAAGACGGGAAGCATTGGGAGAAATACCAAGAATATAAAATTTAATGTCTGGATCACCGATCTCTGATGGCATATTCCCATCCCTTACTGCCTCCAGAAACAGGCGGATATCCATTGTATCTCCCGCATTATCCTGTGGATCAAAAATCATCCCCATAAAGCCCTCTATCGGCGACTCTCTCTCTGTCCAGAAAACCGTAGCAGTATCACCAATCTGGACTTTCTGGCGGCTTTCAAAGCGGAGAAGATGGTTAAGCGCAGTAGTGTAGGCGAAAGCTATGCCCTCGCTGACAGGCGCATTGAAATTTTGTTTTTTACCGTAAGACAGAAAGGCATCCAGATTGAATGAAATAATGGATGCACCGGATGTTTGAGATCCTCTAACGCCTTTTATTTTGGGATGCAGACGAGCAATCGGGGTTTTTTTTCCGCTGACCAGGCAGGTGGCAAATTGATCCGAACTTGTTTTCGGATAATATTTTAACCAGGCATCCCTGAATTTGGGGCCGTTCGTGAATGTATTGCAAATTACCGTCAAGCTGAAAAACAAGATTCATGCCCGCCATTTCGTTCCAATGTGACAGTTTGGATGCATCTTTGGGATTCCACGAGTCGAGAAACCGATAATACGGCGACCATGCCATCATCATCCAGATTATCACCAATGATCATTATGAAGTTTCTTGAACGCTGAAAAGGTTTTAATAGATCGTTTAGGTTTTTCTTTATTATCGGCTCCGAGGACATAGCTTGTGTTATCCCACATAAAATTTGGCGCAATATTAGACAGATTTGATCACCGCTTCCGGAATAATCATTTGTTTTGGTACCAGTTCTTTATCCATGTGTTTCTCTTATATCCATAATTTGAAGAAGCTTTCCCTGGCGGTTAATTAGCAGAACAAAGTGAATCTTTTGCCTAGCAAAATCCCAGAGAAGGTATATCAGTTTCTGAATTATCTTTTAGTCTGTTCATAATAATTGTTTAATGCATGAAGGATCATTTTTTCACCTCCTTTCCATTGAATGAAGGCACTTCGATGATACCGTTAGTCATCGTAGCCCTGAAAAATTTCGCTTCCATGTTGTTACTGAACTCCATATCGTGTAGCATCCAGCCCAGATCCTGTTCGCCGACAAGTTTGGATTGAATAATACCATCCTCTATCAACTCAAAATGTGCGGCAAATTCCGACAGTCGAGATAAGGACGATGGATACACTGACCGTTGCGAGCGCGACGGTCAAAGATCTCTTTGTGTTTGGCTGTATTATTATCTTCATTACTTTTAAACTTGAAATGCGCTTCAATAACGTAATTGACATTTCGCAGCACCATTGCGGCACGTTGCTGTCGATCATTTTCAATAAGGATTTCGACAGGAGAATAACCGTTTTTCATTGCTTTTTTAATCGTACCCAGTGGTAATTTTCCGGCAAGTTCGTTACGCCTGATATTGTCAAAGCGGATCGGATTGAGCACATGGATACGGTCTATTACCCAGATAATTGCAGGTTTCCAGTAAATGGCCTCAAGAATCCCGCGAGCGGCAGATGGTGTCATCACATCGTAACTGACTCGTTCCACCTTCATCTCCGGTCGGGTAAAACAGGCATATTCCCCCCAAACTTTTAATTTGACGCCATAAGACATACAAGACACCTCCTTTCCTTCAAGTATCCACGCCCCTATGTAGGCAGAGGCGACTCTTTTCTGAAATTAAATCATTACATTGTTTCAATCCACAACCCTATTAAATAGGGTGACATATATGAGTAAAAAATCACAGAAAGTAGGCGAATTTGATTTCCATCGTCAGGCATGCGCAAATATATCCGTCAGGCTTTATTACTTGATCGGGAAAGATACTATTCGATATTTTTCTACGACCTATGGCAAAAATGGCGTTAGCAACTTTCCCCAATTGTACTGAATGCCTGCGGGGCGGGAATCATACAACTACATTTTTCAGCGGGAAAAGGCGACGAACAGCTTTGATCGGCCCCACAAGATTGCTGTCTCCAGATATTAGAAATTTGGAAAATTTTCCTTGAGCTACAATATAGTATCTATTAAATAGTTAGCCCCTTCAGCGATAGCATCGCTGGACCGACGCCCCTGAAAAGGGGCGTTTCTTTTTTCCGAGCAATGCTGTATTTTTCTTGAGCTGCCATATCTATCCGATTAGACTTTCTGGTCTGTAAAAAGTCGGATCTTCAGGACAAAGTCCGAGATCATCACGATAAATATCCATGTTGGTTAGTACGCAATACTGATCATGCAGGCGTTCGACACTACCCGACGTATTCCAGACTGCTCAGTACGCGATGCGGTAATCTGTACAGTGAAACGCTGAGCTTTTCTGGCAAAGGATGCCGTATATTCAGAATAACGCAAACCGCTGATGATTTTTTCCGCTTCCTCATTCCAGGGGATGATAATAGATTCAGCGCCATCTTTTATAATCTTGAACTTTTTATCTACGACCCTGAAAGGGAAATCCCCATTTTTTGCGCCTTCGGCAAGATCATCCAGTATCTGATATTCATCAAGTTTCTCTCCTTTCATCCAATACAGCGTCCTGAAATATTCTATAACCGCTTCCTGCGATAAAAGATCCTCATGGTGCCGTATCACACCTTCGGCGGTCTGGGCTGTTTGTCGAAAGTGACCCGGTGGGAGGCCATCTTCAGGCGAAAAAATAAAAACTTGTCCGCCTTCACGCAAGTTTCCTTCCCTGTTACACCGACCCGCAGCCTGGGCTATGGAATCAATGCCGGCCATGGAACGGAATACAACAGGAAAATCAATGTCCACTCCGGCCTCAACCAATTGTGTACTGACGACCCTGCATGGGCTACCATCAAGTAGGACAGCTCTTATCTTGTTCAGGGTTGCTGTCCTGTGTTCGGGACACATTAAAGCACTCAGGTGATAACATCCTTCTTTTTCATCATGAATCCGTTCGTAAATACACCTGGCATGCTTTCGCGTATTTACGATACACAAGACCTGTTTGTATTTGTTTAATCTTTTCGCCAATTCATCATCAGAAATCACCGGCAGTTTTTCCACTTGAACCCGTTTAAACTCGGCATAAAGTTTCCCGGGATCAGAAACAATCTCACGCACAACGTCCAACCCGTCCTTGAAAGTTTCTGTTGTTGATAAAGCTGGTTGAGTGGCTGTACATAGGACTATTGATGTTTTGTATGTGGTCGAGAGTTCCCTGAGAACCTCAAGACATGGCTTTAGCAACGGCACCGGCAACATTTGTGCTTCATCAAGGATAACTACGCTGTTCGCTATATTGTGAATCCTCCTGCACTTTGATGACCGACTGCGAAATAATGACTCAAAAAATTGAACATTTGTAGTAACTATGATCGGCGCATCCCAATTTTCCGAAGCAAGGCGGGAACGATGATCTTCTTCGCACGGTTCAAAATTACTGTGGTGCTCCAGTACTGCATTTTCTCCCAGAACCTTCCTGAAAACCTCCGCATTCTGCTCGATAATACTGGTATAGGGAATGACATAGATAATCCTTTTAAGGTTATATTTGAGGGCATGCTTCATAGCGAAGGCGAGAGATGAAAGAGTTTTCCCGCCTCCTGTTGGAACTGTTAAGGAGAACAGACCGTAGGGGGCTTCCGGCGGCATTGAGACAGTCTTTTAGAATTGCTGCCCTTTGTTTATTGATTGATGTTTCGGGGGCATCCTTAACCAATTGATTGAGTGCGGAGCTAAGCTTGTTGTCCAATTCAGTTAAAGTTGGATACCCTTTTCGCCATGAAGATTTTCCTCTATCCATAAACGCTTCAGTATCGAGAAAATCAGCATCTACAAGGCAGGAATAAATCATCCTTATAAAAAAGGAAATTTGAAAGCCAAACCGTTTCGGACCGTGGACATTAAAATCGAAGGGTAGATTACATAGGCTTTTGGTATTGAGGATGTGTTCAGGACAGGAAGAATAATCGGGGATGTTCTCTTTTTTTAACCGTTTGTAAAGACACGCATCATTGGATTTTCCATCCAGAAGTCCGGCGTGATGTCCGGCAATGGCATAAGATATCAACTTACCCTTATCTTTCAAAAGATTGGAAGCGTGTTTTGCCCCTGCTGTCGAATGATCTATACGCCCCGGTTTTGTCTCAATGTGAGCATCGCTTCCTTCTTCAGCGCTAAGCATCTTCTGAAATTCATCCGAATATTTCCCAATATCGTGCCACAACCCAGCCAGATATCCCCACTCGCCTGCACCGAAGAATTCAGCAAATGATCTTGTCATTTCCGCGACATTTTTCAGATGTTCTTCGAGCGGTTGCCAGTCGCTCGGAGACTTTCCTTCCAGGGTGTGTGCGTAATATTTTTTATCCATAGCCCACCTAAGCCCAACTTCCTTTGGTTTTAACCCGAGGAACTCGAAGATATAAGGATCGCGAATGGCCAGTTTCGGTTCGGCAGATTCCGCGCAGGCCTTCACCAACTCGGATAGTTTCTTTTTGTCCTTCGACAATCCGGAGCGTTCGTAATAAAGGCTGTTGTTCTGCCTTTTCAATTACCGCACCGACCAATTTCCGCGAATGCATTCGATCTCGTAGAATACCCGTTTGAATACATCATCGAGATCAATAATAAGTTCCAAGTGGCTGTATGATAGCCGTTGGATAAGGGTTTCAGGCGCTACTTGTAATTGTGGGGACAGCGTCCCCACTTTTTGCATTGATTTATTATGTGCCTTAAACATCCGTCTTTCTGAGTAATGAACGTGCCCGGCATGTTGATGGCAAGTTGCATGATGCAGGGACCTTTTCGGGAATCGGGTTGCAGGCTTTTTTTATATATACCAAAATCAATTTGAAAAACAACCCTCAATTGTATGGTATTTAATAGGTATAAAAAATACTATAAATGGTTTCGAAACCTCCCCGCGAACTCAATCTCTGAGTTAGGCTGAGAGGTCCAATCCTCGAAATATTCTCGATATTCCTGCGGTCGGCCGCCCCAGTCCGCCTTTTTATCCCGCTAGGTTTTAACAGGAGACCTTGAACCCGATTGAAGGTTTTAAAACTACTTCTCTAAAGATTGGACAAATAATGTCTCTGTTTATGAATCGTTACAGAGCTTTTAGGATAAAGAATGTATAAAGGGAAAAGGACCTTCACTTTTGTATAAGGTGTTTTTGAATTTTTGTAAACGTTCCGGATTTTTTACCATCTGTTGCCTTGGAGTTGAAGATTATGTAAAAACCTTTGCGCGGGATTGCCAGACGTTGCATGAAATCTATTATGAAGAAAAATTACTATTTTGTTAACATGTTATGCACATTTCTGAAATGATTCCACAGATAAACTTTATACTCATTTTTTCAAGTAGCTTTTATACCATAATAAAAAAACACCGGCCCCGAATGCACCCCCGAGAAAGTCCGCCAGGGCATCCATGGCATCGGCGTCTCTGTAAGGGACAAAAGACTGGTGAAATTCATCGCTGATGCCGTAAAGTCCTGACAAAAGTACGCTGAGCATAAATATGAGTTTTAGATGACGGTTGATCGAAGTGGTATAAAAAGCCCTTAGGAACAGGGCACCTAAAAGGGCATAACCCATAAAATGGAGCACCTTGTCAAAATGCGGCAAGTTCGGTTCGATTTTAGGCGACGGATAGGAAGACTGGATGAAAATCAACAGGCAGTAAAGCAGGATCGGGAACCAGTAGGCGAAAAAGTTGTGTAATTTGTTCAATTTTCTGAGACTCAAAATCCCGTTGTGGGCCGCCTTTTTCCGAAAAGGTCTTCACAGGGCGCGTTCTTGGTGACATGTTTTTCAAGTTTGGCGCACCAGAGCGACAGAAACGTTCGGCAGCTTCCGTCCAGCGCATCCATTTTTGCAAACCTGGCATGTTCGCAGCGCAAATCGCACCATTTTATGTTGTGGGTTGTTATGCCTGCGTTATCGTTCATACCTAAATCCTGCATTTAAGCCAAAAAGAGATTGAGATCCAATTTTCTTTGCCGGACGTGGGAAAGCACCTTTTCCAGAAAATTTTCGTGGGAAACGCCGAACCTGACATTTCCGTCAAGGGTTCTTACCGAAAGACTCTCGGACTTTTTTTCTTTATCCCCGATGGTCAGAATAACGGTATGTTGCTGAGCTGGGCGTCCCGAACTTTTTTGTTCAGACTTTCGGTTCTGTCGTCCAGTTCAATGCGAAGACCGGACTTTTCAAGCATGAGTTCTTACATCGTTTGCGTGGGAAACGAGGCTGTCGTTGATGGGCAGGAGAATGATCTGGACCGGCGCCATCCATAGGGGAAACTTGCCGGCAAAGTGCTCGACGAGAATTCCGAAAAATCGTTCGACGGAGCCGTAGATAACCCGGTGGATCATTATGGGGCGCTGTTTTTCATTGTTTGGGTCGATGTAGGATAAATCGAACCGCTCAGGTTGGGACATGTCGAGCTGGATGGTGCCGCACTGCCAGGTTCTGCCGAGGGCGTCTTTGATGTGAACATCTATTTTCGGGCCGTAAAACGCACCGTCTCCCTCATTGATCTTATACTCCTGGCCGTACATATCCAGCGCGGCCTTGAGTCCGTGTGTCGTCAAATCCCATTGCTGATCCGTTCCGATGGATTTTTCCGGTCTTGTGGAAAGCTCCAGGTGAAACCCGAGGCCAAAGGTACTGTATATCCGTTTCACCAGTTTCAGCACGCCCAAGATTTCCTTTTCGATTTGATCCGGTCTCATAAAGATGTGTGCGTCATCCTGGTGAAAGGCCCTGACCCGGAAGAGGCCGGACAGCACGCCGCTGAGTTCGTGCCTGTGAACCAGCCCGATCTCTGCGGCCCGGATGGGAAGGTCTTTATAAGAATGAGGTTTCATTCCGTATAACAGCATCCCCCCCGGACAGTTCATCGGTTTTATCGCGTATTCTTGTTCATCGATAAGAGATGTGTACATGTTTTCACGATAATTGTCCCAGTGACCGCTTTTTTCCCACAGGCTTCGATTGAGCATGATCGGTGTTTTTGTTTCAACATAACCGGCTTTCGTATGTTCTTCCCGCCAGTAATCAAGAAGGCAGTTCCAAATACAGATTCCTTTTGGATGAAAAAAAGGCATCCCCGGCGCTTCGTCGTGAAAACTGAAAAGATCGAGAGCAATGCCGAGTTTGCGGTGGTTTCTTTTTTTGGCTTCTTCGAGAAAATGTAAATATTCATCCAGCTCTTTCTTGGAAAAAAACGCCGTACCGTATATTCTTTGGAGCTGTGCCTTAGTCTGATCGGCGCGCCAGTATGCGCCGGAAACTTTCATCAACTTGACAGCCTTGATAAATCCGGTATGGGGAAGATGCGGGCCCCGGCAAAGGTCCGTAAAATCGCCGTGTTGGTATAATGAAATCGTTCCTTCTTGAAGTTCCGAAATCATCTCGAGTTTGTATGGTTCGTCTTTGTAAACCGCCATGGCCTCTGATTTAGAGACGACACGCCGTTCAAAAGGGATTTTGGCCTTGATGGCCTTATTCATTTCAGCTTCTATTTTTTCAAAGTCTTCTTTTGAAACCGGTTCCATATCGATGTCGTAATAAAATCCGTCTTCCACTGCGGGTCCGATGGTCAGTTTGGCGTCTTTGTAAAGATGTAAAACAGCCTGTGCCATCACATGGGCGGCACTGTGTCGGAGAATGCGCAAGGCCTCCGGATCTTTGGTCGTAATCAGCCTGATTTCGGCGTCTTCGGTGATGGCCGTGTTCAAGTCGACAAGTTTTGAATTCAGCGCCATGGCCACGCAGTTTCGAGCAAAACCCTCTGAAATGCTTTTTGCCACATCCAAACCTGTGAGGCCGTCCTCAAAACGCTTTATATTACCGTCTGGAAATGTTATGTTTACCATTATAATTTCACCTAAACCATTGGGCATTTTGATTTGCGATAAACCTGAATTTTGCATGTAAGTCAATGAGAATTTTTAGGAGAAATAGCGTCAAGGGTCAAGGAAAAATTGAATGGAAACGAACTGCAGGATCATAGCTACCCCGGCCGAACTTGAAAAAGCGGCCGGCCAATTTGAACGTGAAACGGCTGTTGCCGTTGATCTTGAAGCGGATTCCATGTACCATTTTAAGGAAAGGGTCTGCCTGGTTCAGATTGCGACAAAGAAATTGTCTGTTATGGTGGATCCGTTGATGATAGAGGATCTGTCTCCGCTTAAGCCGCTTTTTTCAAATTCCGGCATCCGGAAGGTTTTTCACGGTGCGGATTATGATATTCGAAGTCTTTATCGGGACTTTAATATTAGTATCAACAATCTTTTTGATACGGAACTGGCCTCAAGATTCTTAGGACTCAAAGAGAGCGGTCTTCAGGCCGTATTGAAGAATGTTTTTTAGCGTTGATATCGATAAAAAATTCCAGAAAAAAGACTGGTCCAAAAGGCCGCTTCCAAAAGAGATGACGGTGTATGCTTCAACAGATGTGATGTATCTTCTTCCCCTTGCGGAAATTTTAATCCGTCAGCTTGAAGAAATCGGCCGGCTGGACTGGGTGCGAGAAGAATGTGACGATTTGGCAAAAGTGAGGCATGATCTGACCGATGCAGGGCCGTTGTTTTTAAAGTTCAAAGGAGCAGGGCGGCTCAAATCAAGAAGTTTGGCCGTGCTTGAAGCGCTTTTGCAATTCAGGAAGCAGGTGGCGGAAGGAGAAAGACAAGCCGCTTTTTAAAATTATCAGCAACGATTCGATGATGAAGATTGCAACGGCAAGACCCGTTTCTTTGCGCCGTTTAAAACATATCAACACACTGAGCAATAGACAGATGTCGATGTATGGCAGTGACTGATTCAAGCGGTGGCCGGCGCATTGGAAGATACCTGACGATGAACTTCCGGTATATCTTTCAAGGAAGCCCCCGATACTGCCGAGAGGCGCGCCGAAACGGATCAAGGCCCTTAAAACCTGGAGGACCTCAACGGCAAAAACCCTTAAAATCCATCCCGGGATGCTTTGCAATAATGCGCTCATCACCGCCGTCGCCGTCAGCAATCCTGTTGACGAAAACGCCCTTGCGTCGATAGCGGGAATGAAGCAGTGGCAGAAAAGGGTTTTTGGCAAGGAGATCATACGGGTTTTAAAAAAGATTTCACGGCAATGATGATGTTTTCATCAGCAGGGGACTTTGAAAGTTTATTAAGAAGGTGTTGGTTCTCCAAAAAGAACGGTGATAAAGGCGCGTTTAAAGGAAAGCAAGGTTTTGCCCCTTCTCATCACCACCGCGATATAATCGGGTTTGAATAAATGGTCCATGAAAGGAGGCTTTAATGGATTATAAAGCATATTCGGAAGAGATTTCCAAGATGGTTCGTCCCCAAACATTTCCTATCGGAGTCAAATTTGTCAAAGATATTGATCAACTGCCGTCACAAGCCGTCAGACCCTCAAAATACAACATTAAGATTTCACTTTGCCAGTGGATAACCATGGCAAGACGATGGGGCAGGATTCTCGGAGCGGTCGCGGAAGATATCAACTGCACGCCTTGCCTTGCGGCATTGGGTTTAAAACGGCTTGAAAAAAACCCACGCCAAAGGGACGCGGTATCCGGTACAAAGCTATATGATTTATCAGCCGCCGGTCATTAAACCCGTGAAAAGTCTTGGGGAAAAATTGGCTGATTCATAAACCACGGAACTCGGAGACTTGTTTTTGCGGCGCCGAATCCAGCGCAGCGTTTCAATGACAGGATCTTCGGGTTGCTGACAAAGGTGTGAAACCTGAGTTATGATCTTAGGATCATTGTCATTGTGGCGGAATCGATGTTGCCGCCGCTGATAATGATGCCTGTTCGGCTGTCGGGGATCACCGCTCGGCTCAATACTGCCGCCAGACCGAGTGCGCCTGACGGTTCAACTACAAGCTTCATTCGAAAAAAGAAAAATTTGACGGCTTCTATGATCGCTTTTTCGGATACGGTCTTCATGTCATCCACATACTTGAGTACGAGGGGGAAGGTGATCTTTCCCAGAGATGGGGTGCGGGTTCCGTCGGCGATGGTGGGCGGGTTTTTTACGTGATGAAGTTTTTTGGTGTAAAAAGATTTTGTGGCATCATCGGCCAGTTCCGGTTCAACGCCGATGACCCGGCAATCCGGATCGACATTTTTGGCGGCGACGGCCGAGCCGCTCAATAGGCCGCCGCCGCCGCAGGGAACCAGCAGGGTATCGAGATGGCCGATCTGATCAAACATCTCCAGCGCGGCGGTTCCTTGACCGGCGATGACATCCAAATGATCAAAGGGCGGAATCATCGTAAAGCCGTTTTTTGTTTGAAGATTTTCCGCCACAGTCTTGCGACTGGTATTCTCGGGATCGTACTCCACAATGGTTGCGCCATAATCTTTGGTCGCGTCACGTTTGGTTTCAGGGGCATTGTTCGGCATGACGATGGTGGTATGAATATCCAGCATCCGGCCCACCAGCGCCACGGCTTGGGCATGGTTCCCCGAAGAATACGTAATGACGCCGCGTTCTTTTTCGGCTTTTGAAAGCCTTGAGATACTGTTGAATGCACCGCGAAACTTGAATGCCCCGATCCTCTGAAAGTTTTCACACTTGAAATAGACTTCGGCACCGACCCATTGGTTTAATGTTCGCGACGTCATGATCGGCGTTACATTGGCATGGCCTTTCAATCTTTCCTTGGCCGCCTGAATGTGTTCAAACATACTCGCTCCGAATTTTCGTCTCGTTTATTGAGGTTCTGAAACCCCATGCCTTAATGCCAGCTTTGTAAACATTTGTGCAAGACCGGCGCCTACCGTAAAGACGATGTTGGTACCGAGATTATCATCCGCTGTCCGGTCGAAAAATACATAAAGACTTGATTCGAGACCGTCTTCCGGCAACCAGTAGCATACCATGATCGGGACCTTCGGCAGCGGGTGCAGCACAACGGAAATATCGGATTCGAATTGTTTTTCCACATGCTTTCCGCTGAATATATGGACCATATCGTCAAAGAGGTCGGTATAGGTATCGGCGACACGTTTCATAGGTTCTTCACATCTTTTCTGAAAAAGGGGATACCCGTCCATGCCGTCTTTCAACTCTCGAAAGGAAACCCAGGTTCCCGACACCGGCAGCCCCTTGCCATACAGCACATAGGTGAGAAACGGGCGGGATATCCATGGATTGACATGGATATCCGTGTAAAGATTCCCTTTTGAATCGACGCTGAAATTCTTGCCCAGTACCTTGAGCGTCAGTTTATTATCCGAAACCCGGCCTCCTGTTCTTTTCGCAGCCTCATCGAGATCAAGCTGGGAAATCCTGGCTTTCAACTGATTGATATATTCTTCCCTATTTTCTTCAATGACATTCTGCGGTTCGGATTTCCCGGAATACTGTTCAATGGTTTTTCGATCCAGCTTCGGACACTCATCAAGCCTGCTTTGACCCCTGAAGACCGCCCCGGCAAAAGCCAGGCACGTCTTTTGACCGCAGTTCCGGCAATTCGATTTCTCGAGCAGTTGAAAAATTTCCATGGCGTTCTTTGGTTGCGGCATTTATTTCTTGCCTTTTCCTTATCTTCCATTCAGTTTTGACTGGATATCATTTCAGCAATTTGAAGGATACGAACCAATTGCCCCAAAATATATGATGAACTTATGCATAAAATTTGAATAAAACAATGCCTATTTTACCCCATTATCGATAAAAAAGCATCCCCTGTTTGGGGAAGACATGATTTTTCATAGAGGGCAACATAGTTAGTGTCCATCCATAAATAAGGATTTTTGTTCGAAATCAAGGCATGCGAAAAAAATAACCGCAGGCATATAGTTGATATTCCGAGGATTATTTTTTGAGCATAACGCTGAGATCGGTCAAAAAGACCATTTATGGATGCACACTAGTTAATGAATGCGGTGTTATGGAAGGTTTCCGAATGGGGGATCCTGGAATTTCCTGGAGTCAGGCGGTATTCTGAGTCTCGTTTTAGCAGCCGGAAGGGGCCTGACACGCCGGCCCTTTCCGGCTGATTTACGGTTCAGCGGAGCACGGACATAAGGTCTTTCGCCCGTATGCCCGTCCCGTATATGTTATGAGGATTTAAGCTCCGGAAACTCATGATAAAAGTATTCTTGCGGCGCTTTTTCGCTGTTTTGTTTCTTTTCCTGCTCCGCTTCCCTGAGTTCAATTCTCCGAATCTTTCCGCTTAGCGTCTTGGGCACTTCAGGAACGAATTCGATGATGCGGGGGATTTTGAACTTTGCAAGTACATTAATACAGTGTTGGAAAAGATCGAGGGCCAGTTGCCTTGAAGGCTCGTAGCCGGGCTTTAGGATGACGAAGCCCTTGACAAGTTGCCATCTTTTCGGATCCGGACTCCCGACCACCGCAGCTTCCGCAACCGCCTCGTGTTCGACCAAAGCGCTTTCCACCTCAAATGGACCCACGCGATAATCCGAGGACTTAATGACATCATCCGCGCGTCCCACGAACCACCAATAACCCTTCTCGTCAAAGGAAGCCCGGTCGCCGGTGTAATAATACCCTTTGCGAAATACTTCTTTCATCTTTTCAGGGTCGCCGATGTATTGATCAAAAAGCCCTATGGCGCGCCAGTGGTTCAGCCTGACCGCGATATGTCCCACTTCATCGGGCTTTGTGATCTCCTGGTCTTTTTCGTCCATGATTTTGATATCGTATTCGAATGCGGGGAAACCAAAAGATCCCGCACAAATTTTTCCCTTGAACCATGGTGGATTGCCAATCATTGCAGTAGATTCGGTCTGTCCGTAGAAATCTCTGATTTCCGTGCCGGTGTGTCTTTTCCATTTTTGGATGATTTCGGGATTGAGGGGTTCCCCTGCGCTGATAGACTCTCTTAAGGCGCTAAACTTATATTTGGACAAATCCTGCAGCATGAAAGCCCGCCAGGCCGTCGGCGGCGCACAGAACACGTTGACTTGGGATTCATCGACGGCTGAAAGGTATTTATCTGCATCGAATCGCGAGGGATAGAAGAAGCCGGAGGTGGTGGCGCCGACGTTGAATGGCGCGAAAAAGGAACTCCAAGCCCACTTTGCCCATCCCGGCTGGCTCAAGTTGTGGTGGATATCGCCGGGCCTGATGCCGGCGATATTCGAAGTGGAAAGGTGACCGACAGGATAAGAGACTGCCGTGTGGGCCACTCTTTTTGCAAGACCGGTCGTACCCGAAGTAAAAAAACAAAGAATGATATCGTCTGTTTTTGTCCTGGCTGCTTCCGCTTTGGGAGATTCTTTGTCAATGACACTGTAACTGCTCCAGCCGCTCACATTACCCAGAACAATTTTCACCTTGGGCTTGGCGGCCACATTTTGCAGGGCTTCGTCGATCATTTTGGCAGAATCTTCATCTGAAAGAATCGCCTGAGGCGGATATGTTTTGAAGCGATATTCCAGTTCTCTGACCGTCATGGTTGTGGCGGTCGGTACGGAAACCAGGCCGCCCTTTATGGTTGCAATATTCGCCAGCCAGGTCTCCGGCACCGAGGGGACCATCATGTAGACGCTATCGCCTTTCTCCACGTCATGTTTCCGGAGGTAATTAAGAAATTTATTGGCATTTTCCGCCAGTTCTCGGTAAGTATATTGTCGTTTCTCATCCGTCTCCAGATGGATCCAGAAGAGGCCTGTCTGATCACCTCTTTGCTTGACGTGAATTCCTTCGAAAACTTGCTGTACCCAATTGAAATGATCGGGAAAACTGAGATGATTCAGTTTGTTGAAAAGCTCCCGGGATGCCGATTCCATGACTTCGGTGTCGTCCATGGCGTTTACCTTCATCATTTCTGAAAAAAAGTCTTCCAGTTTCATAATTATTTTCCTTTCTTTCTTTGAGATTGAATTGAATTAGCATGATAGGATCGATCACATCCGTGTCCGGTTCAATATTCGCCGGCTTGTGAAGCGCAAAAGCATTTCCCAAATCACACTCCGATCACATCACGCCTTCCTGCTTCAGTTCCTTGAGCCGGCTTTGGCCCATCCCTAGATATTTTTGATAGATGAACTCATTGTCCGCGCCGATGGGCCGGCAGATCCACTTCACCCGGCCCGGCGTTTTTGTCATGGCTTTGAACGAGGAGTTTTGGATCAACAGTTCACCGTAATAAGGGTCTTTCCATTTGATGAAGGTCTTCCTTTCCTGCCAGTGTTCTCTCTGTAAAACATCCCGGGGGCTTTCCAGCCGTCCTGTAACCACCGTCCCTTTCTTGTCTTCCCGCTTGCTGTACTGGTAAACCATATCCTGGATTTCATCCGCGGTGTATTTCTCGGTAAATGTTTCAATCTCATGTTGAATCACGGGTTGATTTTGGGGCGTGAGGCGTTCTTTGATTGTTGGGAATTGTTCTTTCAGATCCGGCCGGTTCATGATTTCACAAAGCGCCGCCCAGTTGGGATCGGTGAATCCGGAAATAAAGGTGTAGCCGTCCTTGCACTTGACGTAGGTGTAAGGAAATACGGCATAGTCGTAATTTCCGGCTCTCGGCATTTGCTCACCGGACATATGGAAGTACTGCATGGCATAGTTGGCGATGGACAGGAGTCCTTCCGGAGGGGCGCAATCGATAAATTGACCTTTACCGGTTTTTCTCCGGTGGAACATCGCCGTCAGCAGGCTGAAGGCCGCCCAGGCACCACCGGCATACCACCCCATCCAGTTGCCATGTTTCAACGGCCGCTTATACTTGGGCGAGATTTTCGTATCGAGATCCGGTTCGCCGGTAATGGACATGATGACACCCCTGGCTTGATCGACGATATCATAGCCCGGTTGATTGGCGCTGTTCTCGGCATCCTTCCCGAATTGGCCGTAGCTATGAATGGCGCAGTAGATCAACCCCGGATTTTTTGCGCTGAGTTGCCGGTAACCGATTCCCAGTCCATCCAGGTAGCCCGGTTTGAACGTTTCTATAATTATCGCGGCCTTGGCTGAGAATCTGGAAAAGATCTTGCGGCCCTCTTCTTTGGTGAGGTCCAAGGTAACATGGAATTTATTTCTCGCCTCGGCCAGGTAGGCCAGGCCGGAATCTTTGATCATCATGCCGTAAGGGGACATCTTCCTGGCCAGATCCCCGCCGGGAGGTTCGATGCGAATCACTTCGGCCCCCATCTCGGAGAGAATCGAGGAAGCAAAAAGACCGGCAAAGCTGCCGTGACTGACATCGAGTACCAAGGTGTCGTCAAGGGCTTCCTGCTTTTTGAAGGTATCCGGGGGGTAAGTTTCCCGGTGCGCCCATCGGGCGAATTCCTGATTGATTGCCAGACCTACAATTTTTTCATCTTCCATCGTACTCCTCCTAAAAAAATTTATGGCAATATATCGTTAGGGCATCTTCAGACCACTTTTGCCGTCCCAATCCGGCGGCGGACACTGTGAAGGGATGTCCGGATTCCATTGAAAAATGACTTTTTCGAACTCCAATTGTTTGATCTTCTCCAGGGACAGGCCTAAAATTTTTTGAAAGACGTAACGGTTGTCGAATCCCAACGGACGGCTGCTCCATTTCACCCGGCTGGGCGTCTCGCTCATGCGCGGCGGATAGCATTCCTGCACCATCGTGCCATACACGGGGTCTTCGTATTCCTGGATGGCGCCTCTCTGCCGGTAGTGCTCGCTGTGATAGGCATCGGCGGCGGTCAAGACTCGGGAAGCGGCAAAACCTTGCCGGTTGGCAAACTCTTCGACCTCTGCCACCTTTTTCGTGGCGGTCCAGTGGGAGATTGCCTCGAGAATTTTGCGGGCATTTTCATCCTGCAGCCGTTCCAATGGATCGGCATATTTCTCATAAAGATCCAATCGGTCCATGATGCCGCATAAACCGCGGAATTCCTCTTCGCTGAAAGCCGCCAGGGCCACCCAACCGTCGCTGCATTCGAACAAATCGGAGGGACATACGGCCAGGTCCCGGTTGCCGGATCGTTTCCGGTTCTCACCTGTCTTGAAAGTGTAAAGCCACGTCCAGTCCAGCCACCGGATGACGTTTTCCACTTGCATATAGTCAATGAACTGGCCTTCACCCGTTCTCTCCCGGTAGTTCAAGGCCGCCATGACGGCCACGGCGCACATCAGACCGGTGATCCAGTCGGCAATCCATACGCCTGATTTGATGGGTCCCCGATCCTCGAACCCGGTAATGGGCGACAGAGCACCCATGCTCTGAGCCACGGCATCGTAAGACGTTCTTCCGGTCCAGGGCCCCCAGCTGCCATATCCGGAAACATGCAATTGGATGATGCCCGGGTTGATCTGGCTCAGTTCCCGGTAGCTCAAGCCCCACTCCGCCATCCGGCCCGGGGTGAGGTTGTCCACCACCACATCGGACTTTTTCACCAGTTCCAAAAAAAGTTCTTTTCCCTGGGGGTGGCCCAGATGCATGCCCACCCAGTATTTATTATGATTTTCGATTTCAAGGCCGGGGGACATGTTTTTCCAAAAATAGGCATACGGCGTTACAAACCTCATCTGGTCCCCTTTTTGTCCCTCGAATTTGATCACCTCGGCGCCGAATTCCGCCAGATAATCGCAGGCCGCAGGGCCCAAAACAACATAGCAGACCTCCAAGACCCTCACGCCCGCCAAGGGCTCCGGCTTATCAAACAGTTGCCCGATATCAAATTTTTCATTCAGAAAATCCCGATAGGTTGTGTTATCGCTCATCCTAAAAGCTCCTTAAATGATGATAATTAGAGATAAAAACTTACACCTTTCAAACAGTATCACGCGTATCGCGTCCTCACTTTCCATCCTTGTCTGCCGGTTGTGTGGCGGAAATGCTGATAAAGTGTGGCAGACCGGTCCCGCCGGATGGCGGGATTAACGTAAAATTGACAAAAACGACGGTGAAATTTAAAAAGAGCTTCTCGAACCTCGGCAAAGGCACCACGAAAAATTAACGTGCAAAGATCCGTACAAATTTTAAGAAAGGCGTCATTTTGAATTTTGGCGCCGTACAATAATGCACCAAAGAAATATTTTGCCTTAATCCCGCCATTCGGCGGGACTTTTGGCCTGCGGGATTATCCGCAACACTCACAGGCGGAGAAGAAGGCTTTTTTGCTACTTTAGGGTGCAAAGCTTGAGAAAATAAGTTTATACTTAAAGCATGCTCCTCACAAAATTGCTTGTCAAGAAATTTTCTCCAAAATATTTGGTATGGGGTCTCATTGGGATTTGACCCGCCGTCAACGCCTGGCCGTCCCCAAAAAACGTCAATATTTAAAGAAGAAAAATATTTGACGAAATAAACGGCAACATTGATAATACATGTCAAATACCCGGTGTTGTTTTCCGGGCCGACTGATGCAAAACCAATATCTCCATCTAACCCTTAACCCAGTGACGAAAAATGGAGGGAAAATGTTTGTCGACACAGATCAAATTAGAAAATTAAGGAAAAAGTATTATCTGCAAATGCAACAGAGCGGCATTAAAACATTTCAAGATATGGATAGAATTGAGATGGAGGCACTGGAAAGCGGCGAGCTTTTGCAAAAATATAAAGAACTCATTGCTTTGGGAATCAGCATATCCAATGCTTGCTATGGCTGAATTGAGTATCATGTCAGCAGTGCTGTTGGCTTAGGTGCAAGTCGTCAGGAGATTTTGGAAGCCGTTGCCGTTTCAGTTGCCCTGTCCGGGTCGGTTGCGGATTGGCCCGCCAGATATGTTTTTAAAATTTTGGAAGACATTGAAAGAGATGAAGAAAAGATGGAAAAATAACCTATTCCCCGAATTTTGCATCCTGAAAGGTTGCGAGATGAAAATCTCCGGAGGCATTCGGGTAAAATGAAAAATGATCCGAATAACGGCATCAGAAGGAAAGTCATGGAAACGTCGTCAAAGATAAAGGAAAGAAAATGGTTTTAAAAAAGAAAAACGTGTTTATTGTGTACTTTTCTCCGGCAGGATCCACCCGGCATGTCGCAAAGGTTATCGAGAAACAGTTTCAGGCGCTGGGTACCGAGACATCCTCATTTGATCTTGCGGAAGGCAACAGTGGCGTCGCCGCGGCGATTTCGCAACAGATGGAAAACCCGGAAGGCAAAAGTTGTCTGTTTATCGGTTCACCGGTATATGCTTCTCATGCGCTTCCACCCGTGATGGAATGCATTGCCGGACTCAAAGAGAATCCCGGCGTCTTCGCCGTTCCTTTTGTGACCTGGGGCGGGGCTTGCAGCGGTATTTCGTTGTATGAAATGGGTAAAGAATTAATGGGAAAAAGGTTTATGCTCCTCGGAGCAGCCAAGATTCTGGCGGTTCATTCCTTGATGTGGGCGCTTGAAGATGCTTTGGGAAAAGGGCATCCGGATGTTGGCGACGATCATATGATCGGGAAATTGGTGAATCATGTTCATCAAAAGCTTAACGACGCCAAGCCGAAAGGGATCCATCTGTCCGACCTGGCGTATCAGACAAAAGAGAATCATGAAGAAATGGAAAAAACCGGTCTTCAAACCGCCAGAGCGCATCTGCCGAAACGAAAAATAGATACCGGGCTGTGCAATCAATGTAAGGTATGTTCGGAGGTTTGCCCAATGGATGCCGTCTTTTTTACGCCGTATCCGGAATTTGACGATGGGTGTGTTTTTTGTTTTAATTGCATGAAAAATTGTCCGGAACAGGCAATAATCGCCGACATGTCAGGCATTTGGCAGCGAATCAGAGACAGAGCAGCGTTTTTTTCCGAACGGCCTGATTCACAGATATTTTATTCCTAAACGGAGCGTTTCAAATATTAAAAGAAAAATAGGAATTTCATTATGCCTGATAAAGCAATGGATCTTGATGATCGGCTGCAAATGCTGCGTAATTTGTATGAACAAGAAATTCCCTTTAACAAGGTTTTAGGTCTTAAGATCGAATCGCTAAAGGTAGAAGATGTGCGCGTAAAATTCGCGATGAAAGATGCGTTTATCGGAAATTTCGTTCAGGGCATTCTTCACGGAGGCGTTATTTCCGCGGTTTTGGACACCACCGGCGGTATAACCGCCTCTTTGGGTGTCCTCCGGAAAATGGCCGGACGTACGACTGAAGAGGTCGGGAAAAGTTTAACAAAGATCGGCACCATTGATCTGCGTGTCGACTACCTGAGACCGGGTAAAGGGAATCATTTTGTTTCAACAGGCTCCATTATGCGGGCCGGCAGACGAGTCAGTGTCACCCGTATGGAACTTTGTAATGATCAGGATCTTCTGATCGCCGTGGGCACCGGAACCTATATCGTAGGATAGATTTTCTCTCAAAATTGAATTGTGAACTTCTTAGCTCATTGCCATTATTTATCTTATCCATTATAAGATTTGGGTTGCTTTCCAATCATTTTCGAAACATATCTTGAAAACCTACGGACGAAAAACGGAAAATAATTATTTTAAAATTTATAACTATTTGATACTAATATATGAAAAATTCATGTATCAACATTTTGTTTTGCCATGTATCTTGAGCCAGATGGTGAGCACCCATGAAGATATTTTCGGCAACAAGCCTTAGAACACGCCTATATCTGCTGGTTTTGGCCGCATTCATACCGGTGTGCGCTCTGATATTTTATACCGCCGAGGAACAAAAAGACATTGAAACGCGTGCGATATTAAATAATGCAATACTGCTCGCACATTCCGCGGCCAATGAAGAGCACCAACAACTGGAAGCGACCCGCAATCTGCTGAGTGCCATATCAGAATTCCTTTTGCTGAACAACGCCCGATCCGACAAGGCAAGGCGCTTTTTTGCATTCCTTGTTAAACAATCTCAAGGGTATGTGGATTTAGGGGTTTTAACGCCCCAGGGACAACTTTTAAACAGTGCTCGCGGAGTTCCACCCTTCAAAGGATCCGAGCAACCGGAGTGGTTTGTCCGGTGTATCGGGGAGAAGAATTTTACCATGGGCGATTATAAAGTCGATTATATCACCCAAGAACCCATTCTGTATTTTGCTTTTCCGGTCCTGGATAAACACCATCACGTGAAGGCCGCTGTTTTTGCGGCGATTGCCTTAAACTGGATCAATCGATCGATCTATAAGTCCTTTACAGAATTGCCGCAAGGTTCCACCTTGATCCAAATCGATGATGGCGGGGACATCCTTACGTACGAACCTTATTTACGAAAATGGACTGAACCGGATCACTTTAATCCATCACTGCTGCAATGGATCTTAAAGCACAAAACAGGTGTAAAAAAAACCATTGGGGATGACGGCGTTTCCCGTATTTATGCCTTTGCGCCGGCGCCCAGCTCTCTGAATGCCCGCCGCCACTATATATCACTGGGAATTCCTCAAAAAATTGCGTTTGCGACGTCCCAACGCGTTTTTGCCCGCAATATCATTTTGCTTGGATTTATCGCAATATTGGCGGTTCTTATAATCTGGTGGGCCGGTGACGCGTTGGTTCTCAGACGCGTCAATATGATCGTAAAGGCCAGTCGAATGCTCGCTAAGGGTGATCTTGCCACCCGTATCGGACCTATTCGCGGCGGTGACGAGATCAGCCATTTGGCCCGGGTTTTTAATGACATGGCGGCTGCGCTGGAACTGCGCGAAATGCGGGAATTTGAGGCCAAAGAAGCGCTCAAACGATCCAGAGAACAGCTCCGGGATCTTGCATCCTATCTGCAGGATGTCCGCGAGCAGGAAAGGACACGAATCGCTCGAGAAATTCATGACGATTTCGGCCAATCGCTGACGATTCTGAAAATGGATTTGTCATGGCTGAAAAAACACATGATTCAGGATCAACCGCAGGTTCAGAATAAAATTGATGCCATGTTCAAGGTCATTGATGCATCGCTCCAAACCCTCCACACCGTATCATCGGAACTGCGACCGGTTATATTGGATGATTTCGGTCTTGAATCCGCCATTGAATGGCAGGCCGAAGAATTTCAAAACCGAACGGGGGTTCGATGCCGGGTTGATTCCAGTATCGCTGACCTCGATTTGACCAAAGAGCAGTCCACTGCTGTTTTTCGCATATTTCAAGAAACTTTGACCAATATTATGCGTCATTCCGGTGCCGCCGAGGTTAACGTCCGGTTGGAAAAAAATGAAGATACACTGATGCTGGAAGTAGCGGACAACGGCCGCGGAATTTCCGAAGCTGAAATCAGCAATTCACAATCCTTTGGCCTGCTGGGTATACGGGAGCGCCTTTATCCTTTAAACGGGCAGGTTGATTTTATCGGTCATCCCAACAAGGGAACACGGGTCATTGTCCGTGTTCCCACTTCAGGAAAAAGAGGGCCAGAATGATTAAATTGATTATTGCCGACGACCATCCCATCGTTCGCGAAGGTTTGAAGCAGATTATTGCCGGATCTCCCTATTTTGTGGTTTCTGATGAAGCCGGCACCGGTGCCGAACTTTTGGACAAAATCCGTGAAAAAGATTTCGATGTCATATTGCTGGATCTGAAAATGCCAGGAATGGATGGCCTGGATGTATTGAAACAACTGAAGATCGAAAAACCCCGGATTCCGGTGATTATTTTGACGGTCCACCCTGAAGCCCAGTATGCCTTGCGGATTCTCAAGGCCGGCGCATCCGGATATTTGACCAAAGAAAGCGCTTCCTCTGAATTGATAGCGGCCATCCGAAAAGTTCACCGCGGCGGCAAATATATCAGTACCAATCTCGCTGAAAAGATTGCTTTTGCATTAGATGCCGATTCCGAGAAGATGCTTCATGAGACTTTGTCGGATCGAGAGTATCAAGTGCTGTATATGATCGCTTCGGGGAAAACGGTTACGGAAATCGCAGAAGAACTAAACTTGAGCGTCAAGACAATCAGTACGTATCGCGCACGTATTTTGGAAAAAATGAATATGAAAACCAATGCAGAGCTTACCCGTTATGCATTTCAAACCCAACTCATCGATTAATCTTCGAAATACCCAGTTGTATTTTTGCCTGTCCCGCCAGCTTCGGACCTCCGGCAAATAGAGTCAAAATGGTTCATCTACTGTAGATCGGCGGCAAACTTTTCTCCTTATATCCATGCATCAAGTGATGTCAGACGATAACCGACATCCCTTTTCCCTGATTTCCTACAATATTTTCAGACGATCTCTGATTTGCGAAATTTTTTCTGCTGCTTATATTGATTTAACAAGGAAAAGCATATGCCACCAAAGATCCAAAGGAGGGCCCATCCATGGAACCCATATTTTTAAGTGCCGAAGAATCCAAAAAGAGCTCGATTCAGGAATTGTTTAAAAAATTCGATTCCAATGAAGGCGGTCTTTCTTCGTCAGAAGCTGAAAATCGGCTTCAACAATACGGCTTCAACGAGATCGAGGAAAAGAAAGTCAGTCTGTTGCGTAAATTTTTAGGGTATTTTTGGGGCCCGATTCCCTGGATGATTGAGGTTGCGGCCGTACTTTCTTTGGTGGTCCGGCATTGGGCGGATTTTTACATTATCATCGCGCTTTTGATTTTCAATGCCTTTGTGGGTTTCTGGCAGGAATATCAGGCAGGCAATGCAGTGGAAGCGCTGAAAAAGAAACTGGCGTTAAGGAGCCACACATTAAGAGATGGAAAATGGCAGGAAGTGCAAGCCAAGGAACTGGTCCCCGGTGATGTCATCCGTTTGCGTCTGGGAGAAATCATTCCCGCTGATACCAAACTCTTTGAAGGCGACTATCTCAGTGTGGACCAGTCTGCGCTCACCGGCGAGTCATTGCCGGTGAACAAAAAACAAGGCGACATTGCTTATTCCGGTTCGGTTGGGAAACAGGGGGAAATGGTGGGACTTGTCACCGGCACCGGTAATAACACCTATTTCGGAAAGACCGCTAAACTCGTGGTTGGCGCAAAGTCCGTTTCTCATTTTCAAAAAGCCGTATTGCAGATCGGCGATTACCTGATTTATATAAGCCTCGGTCTGGTTGCGATCCTTATCCTCGTACAGCTATTCCGCGGAACACCCTTTCTTGAACTGGTCCAGTTTGCCCTCATTCTTACCGTGGCGTCCATCCCGGTGGCCATGCCGGCAGTGCTTTCCGTGACCATGACCGTTGGTGCACTGGTGCTTTCCAAGCTCAAAACCATTGTATCCCGGCTGGAGTCCATTGAAGAAATGGCCGGTATGGACATTTTGTGCTCTGATAAAACCGGGACGCTGACACAGAACCGGCTCACGCTGGGAGAACCTTTGATATTCGGTGCGCAAAACCCCCAGGATCTGATTTTAGCGGCTGCCCTTGCTTCAAAGCCCGAAGATCAGGATGCCATTGACCTGGCGGTCATCGGCGGGGTTCAAGATCCGGAAGTGTTGCGAACCTACAATCAGCTTAAGTTTCTGCCTTTCGATCCTGTTATCAAACGCACGGAAGGAACCATCAAGGATGCTCAGGACAAGACGTTCAAAGTCACCAAAGGGGCGCCCCAAGTGATTCTGGGAATGAGCGATGCGGGTGATGACACGAAAAAAAAGGCGGAAGCGGCCGTAGACGAGTTTGCCGCCAAGGGATATCGTACCTTGGGTGTTGCACGATCCGAAGATAATGGACCCTGGCGGTTTCTCGGTATTTTGCCGCTTTTTGATCCCCCCCGCGAGGATTCGGCCGATACCATTGCCCAAGCCAAGGCACATGGCGTTCAGGTCAAAATGGTTACCGGGGACAACCTCGCCATTGGCCGCGAAATCTCCGGACAGCTTGGCCTAGGGAAGAATATTAAACCGGCGGACAGGCTTCTCGTCGCCAACCAAAAAGAAGGGCAAATGGCCCCTGATGCGGGAGATCAGGTCGAGAAGGCGGATGGTTTTGCACAGGTGTTTCCCGAGCACAAGTACGGTATTGTCAAAGCCCTGCAGGCCCGCGGCCATATCGTGGGAATGACCGGTGACGGCGTGAATGATGCGCCGGCCCTGAAACAAGCCGATGTGGGCATAGCGGTCAGCGGCGCCACCGATGCGGCCCAGGCGGCGGCGAGTTTGGTCCTCACGGCACCCGGACTATCGGTGATTATTAATGCGGTTGAGGAAGCCCGCCGGATTTTCGAACGAATGAACTCATATGCCATCTACCGCATCACGGAAACCATTCGAATCATGGTTTTTGTGGTACTGGCGATGTTAGTTTTCAATTTTTACCCCATCACCGCCATTATGATCATTCTGCTGGCTTTTCTCAATGATGTTCCGATTATGACCATTGCTTACGACCAGACGTATCTCAACCCAAAACCGGTGCGCTGGAATATGCATCAGGTTATTGTGGTTTCCACCGTCATGGGCTTAACAGGGGTCATGGGCAGCTTTCTGATGTTGTACCTGGCCATCGACTGGCTCCACTTGAGTGTTCCCCAGATACAGACCTATATCTTTCTCACATTGACAGTCGCCGGACATCTGACGTTGTTCGTTTCACGGAACAAGGGTTTTTTTCTAAAAAAGCCCTATCCCGCGCCGGTTATGATCTGGTCGGGAATCGTGACCAAGCTGCTCGGGACCCTTCTGGCAGCATATGGTTTTGGCCTCATTACGCCCATAAGCTGGAAGGACATCGGCCTTGTTTGGGGATACGCCATCATCGGGGCCTTTCTTACGGACTGGGCTAAAATCACTGTTTATCGTCATTTTGCCATGGAGAGCCCGCGTCATGAAGGATTTCTTAAAAGGGTTCAAGAAGCCATCACGCCCCATGCGCGTCATCATCGCGGTACGTTTTAGATGGCATAATATACCGTTTCGGATTTTTACAACTTAATGAAAATATATGACATTTTATAGAGAAAGATATTCAGCATTATAAAATTACCCATTGCTAAGGATAACCTTCCGGGATCTGCTTCGTTTGACAGGATTTGTCGGAAAATCGCCGACATCCGATTGCGCTAAACGCCTACAACAAGATCAGACGATGTCCGATTTCTATATTGCACGGTATTGATTATTATAAGATAAAGACAAAAAGGAAGGTCGCCATGAAAAGAGTCTATATCGTCGATGATTCCGTCAGACTGCGGAAACACTTGTGCGAGTTGCTGTATGACGTTGACAATGTCCAGGTTATCGGACAAGCCGGCGATGCCGGCGATGCACTCGACGATATTCGCGTTCTTAAACCCGATACCGTTCTTTTGGATATCCGGCTGCCCGGTAAAAACGGTATCCAGTTGCTTGGTGAAATTAAAGAATTGCAACCTGAAATAACGGTGATTATTATGACTAATTATGATTATCCACAATATCGTCAACAGAGTATTCGAGCCGGCGCCGATTACTTTTTCAATAAGACCCGTGAATTTGAAAACATCATCGAAGTCTTAAAGGGGTGATCCACGGATCGTCAAAGTTTGATGGAATCGAGCATGTTGGTTTTCATCAGGAGAATCAGCTAATTAAAACCATCAAAGGAGGTAAACAATGAAAACATTTAATAATATTCTCGTTGTCAGCAGATCAACGAAATACTGCCGGGAGGCAGTAAAGACCGGCATCTCGCTGGCACACCAGTACGGCGCTAAGCTTTATCTTCTGCACGTAATTCATGACCCGTTCAACCTGGACGGCTGGAATTTACCAGTTTACAGCTTCCACGATGAATATGAAAAAATGGTCGCCGATGCCCGAAAGGTTTTGGATCACATGGTAAAGGTCGAGAAAGACAAAGGATTGCCGGTTACGGTTTGGGTTAAAGACGGTCCGCCGGAAGAAGAGATCAAGAAGGTTGTCGAAGAGGAAAAAATTGATCTGATTGTCATGCTGGCCCATCATGAAGGGCGTTTGGAGCATTTCCTTTTCGGCCGCACCAACGATGCCATTCTGCGCGATCTGCCCGCATCCATTTTGCTGGTAAAGAAGAATGAATAACCGTTATCAAAAAGGAAAAGGAGAGGCAAAATGAAACGATACATGTTCATGGCACCGGTTGCATTTTTAGCCGCATTTTTGATTCTGGGCATTGCCTATGCGCAACCGCCGGGAAGCGATTACGGTACCATCCCCGCAAGGCGGATGGCACTGTCCCTATGGCAATCCTTACCAGGGCGGGTATGGTATGGGCCCGGGTATGATGGGATACGGTATGGGTCCCGGTATGATGGGATACGGCAGGGGATACGGTATGATGGGGCCCGGCTATGGCTACTATCAACGATATCGGCTGCCGCATCAACGGTTAAAAGAACAAGACGCAAAAGAGATTGTGGAAAACTATTTGAATTCCACGCGAAATCCGAATCTGAAACTGGGTAAAATAAAAGATGAAGGATATGCTTTTGAAGCTGAAATCGTTACAAAGAAGAATGGATCTTTGGTAGACAAAGTTCTGGTGAATAAGAACACAGGCTGGATGCGTTCGGTTTATTGAATCCCAATTGAGCTAAAGATGCTCAATTGAAGTTATTGGTTAATTGTTATTTGTTATTCGAAAAGCAAAGGCGGATTGACTTTGGTGAATTCCGCTTTGATACTCCGCAGCTTGCTGCGGAGTATTTCATTTTGGAATTAAAAAAACCAATAACCATTAACCGATAACGAATAACGTCAAATCGAGTTTGGACTCGATTCGGTTAAACCAATTCTAAGTTGCCGCTGCTTCTTCCTCCGGGACCTTTAACAGCAGAACATTTACCCTGCGATTGGCGCGTTTGTAACCCACGAGTCCCGTTGCGGTCATTGCGAGACTCAACACCGCGAGAACCCCGTCAAAAATTGACCACCAGGAAAGACCGAACATGCGAAAGAACGCAATGCTCAGCGTAAAAAATGCCAGTCCGGTACGAATGAGGGCCAGATAGGTCCTCCCTTGAGCCAGTGCGGTGCGCATATTCGAAAAGACCGTTCGGGTGCCGGCAAACACTGTGCGTTTCTCTGAAAATTGAGTGCGGGTGGTGGCCATTCTATTGCGCTGTTCGGCGAGACCGGTCCTTGATCGTGAAAAATCCGTACGCAATACAGAAAGATTCGTTCTCTGACCGGCGAGAGCGGTGCGTTCATGAGACATCTGGGTACGAATATCGGAGAGTTCGGTGGATTTGGTGGAAAGACGTGTTTGTTCGCGGACGAGAGCGGTTCGCTCTTTTGCCATGTCTGTTCGATGTGTGGCGAGCGTATTGGTGACAGCGGCATGTTCCAGCAAACCCGAGGCTGATTCCATTTGCTTTTCTTCCAAATCATGGATGGATCTGTCGATTTCAGTGCCTGTCTGTTGAATATCCACCGTCTGAATCAGCAACGCGTGAATCGCCTTTAAAGTGGATGCGATCTGTTCGCTATATCTGTCTTCGTCCATTGCTTTTTCCCTCCTGATGCGTTGAGGAAATAGGGTTTATAATTTTTATCCGTCCATTCCATATTCATGGTTCCATACTCGGAAATGACGGTTATCTTTAAATTTGGACGCATATCCCGGGTCATATCGAATATTCAACGTGCCGGACACCGTTTGAACAATCTTCATAATCGTTGTCAGCTCAGAGTCCTCTATATAGGGACCGATAAGACAGATACCGTCGCTTTGGACATCGGCACGTATCTCCAACGTTGCCGTACGGGGATCGGTGACCAATGACTCCTCGATTTTCGTTGCAAGGTAGAGCCGCTCCACCTCCGCCCGGGATTCTCTGGAGGCTTGAAAATCCCCCTCTGCCATGATGCATTCGAGAATGCCGCAGGCCGCTTTCAAGGTGACACGATCCAGATTCACGATGAGATCGTAAAGCATGGTATCTCGAATGTCCTGCGCATACATGAATCTTGCCCATTTTATACGTTGATTGTCCGCATTGATGATGTACTTACGGGCCTTTCCCTCATTGCATGCCAAGCGTTGCATGGTCATGGTTAAGCGCATTTCCAGCGGAGCCTCAATGCGGACCCGCACTAAATGCCGGAGGGACGGTAAAAGCAGGTGGCTTGAATAACCGTGATATACGACATTATCATTACGGATTTCCTCCAGCAACGCCTTTCGCATGAGGACCATATAAGGCCATCTGAGTTCGCTGAATTGATCGTAAGCCGAAGCCGCCTCGGCAAGTTTTTCGAGAACCCGCGCAGCTATCTCTCCATGTTTATTGACATCTTTTACCAGATCTTCGTGAGAAATGCAGCGAATGCCTGTTTTATCATGGAGACAATCCACCAGCAAGTGAACGCCGGACATGGTTCCTCTTGAAATAAAAATAACCGGCATCGGTCAGCCCTCCTTTTTTATATCCAAACGGTAAATCCTATCAAGTTTGATTCATAGGAACAATCACATTTAAATATGTTGAGGCATATACCAACAGACCCAGTTTTTATTTTTAACACCACAAAGTCAAATTGTCTATGATTGAAAATCTGTCTTGAAAATTCAGATATCCATCTGTAGTCGGGAATTTGTTGAACCGAGATTTTTCAATTGGCTTCTTTTTTTAGTGATCGGGGACCCAGGATGCCAAGAATATCCGTTTCGTCGATTTTTTCTTTTTCCAAGAGGATGTGCGCCATATGCGCGAGCTTATCTTTTTCTTTTAAAAGAAGCTGTTTGGCATCTTCGTAACAGGCTTTGATGATTTCCTGTGTTTCTTCATCGATGATCTCTTCAAGCTTTTCTGAACGATGCTGCAGCATCGGACCTTGACCGAGAAACGGATTCTGGTTTTTTTCCACAAGAGATAGGTTGGGTGTGTGCCGGCTCATACCGTACACGGTGAGCATATTCCTTACGATATCCGCCACTTTTTCAAGGTCGTTGGAAGCGCCTGTAGAGACGTCGCCGAACACCAGTTCTTCTGCTGCCCGGCCGCCCAACAGCCCCTTGATTTTGCCGAGCAATTCGGATCGTGACATGAGAAAACGATCTTCCAGAGGGGTTTGCAGCGTGTATCCCAGAGCACCGATGCCTCGGGGGATAATGGAAACCTTCTGCACCGGGTCGGCTCCGGGAGTCAAATGCCCGACGATAGCATGTCCGGATTCATGATAGGCGACCACTTCCCGCTCATGGGGATTGATCAGTCTGTTTTTCTTTTCCAGACCGGCAATAACCCGTTCGATGGCATCCTGAAAGTTGTGATGGGAAACCGAAACCGTGTTGCTCCCTTCACGGGAAGCCAGCAGGGCAGCCTCGTTGCAGACATTGGCAATCTCAGCGCCGGCAAATCCCGGTGTTTCGGCGGCCAGTGTGTGAAAATTTACATCTTCATTTAAACTGAGATCGCGGGTGTGTACCTTGAATATTTCTTTGCGTCCGGTGAGATCCGGCCGGTCTACGAGGATCTGGCGATCGAACCGGCCGGGCCGCAACAAAGCCGGGTCGAGAACTTCGGGTCGGTTTGTGGCCCCCATAATGATAATGCCCACTTTGGGATCGAAACCATCCATTTCCGTGAGCAATTGATTCAACGTGTTTTCTCGTTCATCATTGCTGCCCGAATAAACACCCTGGGATCGGTTTTTCCCCACAGCATCGAGTTCATCGATGAAAATGATGCAGGGTGCTTTGGCTTTAGCATCCTTGAACAGGTCCCGTACCCGAGCGGCCCCTAAGCCGACGAACATTTCCACAAAATCCGACCCGCTCAGGCTGAAAAAGGGCACTCCCGCTTCTCCGGCCACTGCCCGAGCCAAAAGTGTCTTGCCCGTTCCAGGGGGGCCCACCAGCAGGATCCCCTTGGGAAGCTTGGCACCCAGCCGGGTATAACGGTTCGGTTCCTTCAGAAAGGAAACGACCTCTTTGACCTCTTCCACCGCTTCGTCAACACCGGCCACGTCCTCGAAGGAAACTTTCTGAGACGACTCAACCTCATAGATTTTGGCCTTGCTTTTACCCAGGCTCAAAAAATTGCTGCCTTTGCCCATTTTCCGAACAATAAAGCTCCACAGGAGAAAAAAGAGCCCGAGAGGAATAATCCAGTTTGAAATAAAATGGGAGAGCCAATGGGATTCGATCTTGCCGCGGTAATTGATACCGTGACGCTGAAGATCCGGTAGAAGCTGCGGATCTTTCAGGGGTACCACCGTGAATTGGCGGTCAAGTTTCTGTTGATGTTTACCGGTCAATTTGCCGAAGTCCAGATACCAGGGCGTATGTTTTTGATGCGGTGTGAAATTGGATTGTTCTTCGGAAGCGACAGCGTCCGGTTTGGATTTTCCGGCTACAGCGGGTCCTTTCTCCAAGCCGTAGATTCGATCCGGCTCAATGATCACGCTTTGGATCTTGTTCATCCGGATCAAATCCCGAAACTTGCTGTAAGAAATTTCCTTGACGGCTGTTCCGGAAAAAAATATCGTTTCCAGAAACAGGATCGATGAAAAAATGATGATGTAGTAGCCAAGTGAAAATTTTTTTCGATCTTCCATATCGGCCTCTCTGTAATCCGCTATTTCTATGGTGCAGGGGCGCTGAAGCTCACGGTGCATGACGGACGGTTTATTCCGTCATGCACGCATGGCTTATCGATCTGCATTTTAGTTGACCATTACCCGGATGTAACCGGTTTGACCGGTTCGGTGATCCAGGACCAAAAATTGAACCCAGTGGTGGGGCTTCAGCGATTGAACGACATTAATGAAACTTTGCACGCCGCTCACGGGTTGGCCGTCAATGGAAAGGATAATATCATTGACTTCAAAACCGGCTTTCCCCAGTATCCCGTCCGGCTGGAGCAATTTTATGGCCACCCCCTTAGGTTCTTGCATTCCATATTTCTGAGCCTCTTTTTCAGTTACGGGTCTCACCACCACACCCATCCGTTTGTTCACGGAGGCCGCCATTATTTTAACGGCGTTTTGAAGATTACCGATTTTTACTTTCAAGCTCCGTGATTTTCCCTTTCGCATGACGGTCATGGTGATTTCCTTCCCGATGGATGTATTTGCCACTTGATTTTGCAGGTCGGATGCATTCCGGATCTTGTTCCCCTCATACGCCGTCACTATATCGTTTTTTTGAAGGCCGGCTTTATCTGCAGGGCTTCCTTTAACCACTTCAACGATAAGGGCGCCTTGGGAAACACTAAGCTTCATGGACTGCTGCAGAGCCGGTGTTACGTCCTGGATACTGACTCCCAGCCAGCCGCGTACCACCTTGCCGTTCTTGATAAGCTCATCGGCAATGTGAACGGCGATTTTGCTGGGGATAGCAAAGCCGATGCCTTCGAATCCACCGGATTCGGATATGATAGCTGAATTGACCCCAATGACTTGTCCTTTCAGATTCAGTAAGGGGCCCCCGCTGTTCCCCGGATTGATGGCGGCATCGGTCTGCAAATAGTCCTGGTAACTGCTCGGGTTCAAAATGCCCCGGCGATGCTTGGCACTGATGATGCCCTGTGTGACGGTCTGGTCCAGACCTCGCGGGGCTCCGATGGCCACAACCCAGTCACCGACTTCCAATTTGTCCGAATCGCCGAACGTGATATGTGGAAGCTTTTCATCGGTCTTGATCTGGACGACGGCAAGATCCGTCTTTGGATCGGTGCCGACGACTTTGCCCGGATATTCACGTCCGTCAGCCAGAAACACCTGAATTTTGTTTGCACCGGCGACGACATGGTTGTTGGTCAAAATATATCCCTTGGCATCCATGATCATGCCGCTTCCCAGTCCTTTGAGTTCCCGTTTGAACTTGCGAGGCATTCGTCGATTGGGAGCGTTGAAGAAGTAATGAAAGAACGGGTCGTTCTCAAAGGGCAGAAACGGATTGCTGACTTCCTGACTCTGAGTGACCTCAATATGTACCACTGCCGGAAGTGCTTCCTTGGCAACCCTTGCGATAGCGGTACTCAGATCTTCGGCTGAAGGATTGACGTTCATCGGCGCTACGGCCTTTATAGATGGACCGGCAATTGTCGCTGCGCTGGCGACGGCGATCGATTTCTGTGCCGTCGTTGAACCGGAAGACCGTGACTCGCATTGGGTCACTCCCAAGGTCAGCAGCACAATGACAAAGAAAAACAGGTAATGCATTGTTCGAGTGTGTTTGTAAATCATTTTATCCTCCTAACATTTTTGATTTGATGAAAATACCCCGGATCAATCAAAATTCCGGAACAATTAAGCTCTCTTTGAAGTTTATATTTTTCAACGTACCCGGCGGTGATTGACATTTCCCGGATCCGATTCCACAAGAAGCCGTTAAACTTTATCCTTGTGCATTTTCAGTTATTATTATTTTAAGCATGTTTAAAAAAACCGGTATAAGCCTCCTTCTGATTTTCCTGTAGGAGATTGCCAGAACTTGATGTCGGTGAGTGTCCTACAATCATGATCTAAGATCTTGTAGACAAAACCACGCCCAATGATGTTTTCAAGCAGGCGTATTTTTACGTGTCATTAATCCGGCCAGCAGGACCGCCAGGATGCCGGTCATGAAAATGCCGTCAAAAGTTCCAGCCCCGCCGATTGACGCAATGGGCGCTCCAAGGCCATGTATTTTGCCCAGATTCAAAAGATCCGCACCGATCAGAGTCCCGAGTGTACCGGAAATGTAAGCGAGCGCCGGGGCATGCTTCGTGGAAAGCAGCATCGCGACCGCCGTGGCTGCTAATAGTGGAACCAGAAGCGGCACGGCGATACCCAGTCCCGAAACCGGATGGGCCAACCAATGAACGACAACCGACACCACAGCGACGCCAAGCAGCGCTGTGCCAAAAAGTTGATTCTTGAAAATCAGATAAATGGATAGAATTGTGGGAATAACAGCACCGCCGACGTTGATCGCGATAACTGTTCCCGGCCATTGGGTGACGGTGGGAATGATATACGGAATACCGAAAAATGTCACTTGACCGGCGGATCGAACGGTCTCCGGCGGCAATTGATATACCGGGATATTGATGTAGCTGCCCAGAAAACACATCAACAGCAGCAAAAATACGTAACGCCGGTTGATACCGATGGTTTGGTAAGCATATCCGAGAATGCCCACTTCAATCATGACGATCAGAAAAATAAAAGCAAAAAAGAGTATCAACAAAAACGGCAGTGCCAATGGGAAATAATGCAACATAATTTTTCTCCTGTAATGATCTGATGTCCGGCTAATGGGGCGCCGGACCTTCTGTGACCTGGACTAAGTCTTTGACCCGAAGCCGCCTGGCAAATGCCGATTTGACCTGTTGGGCCGTCAGTGCAGATATAGCGTTGCGCGGCTCGGATCGGTTCGTCCAAAGGAAGGTCCAAAACCGACCGGTGGATGTATCCCCGGGCAATGCTTCCCAAGCTGGATTCGGTCAGTGGAATTTCACGCAACAGCATCGCTTTTGCCCGCTGCAACTCGACGGGGCTAACCAATTGTGTTTGCATCATTTTCAAGTTGCGTTCTACGATGGCGCGTGCCCGAGCGACGTTAGCGGGGTCACTGGCATAAGTTACCGCAAAGGTGCTGCGGGTTTTGCCCGCTTCCAGATCCACTCCGACAGTATACACCAGTCCGGTTTGCTCACGCAGGTCCCGGTACAAACGCGTGGCATAAAACCCGCCGCCCAGCACGTGATTGCCCAGATTCAGGGCATAGTAATCCGGATCCGATCGGGTTATTCCCAGTGTTTCGGCCAGTATGACCTCATCCTGAATCCGGCTGGTGTCCGGAACGTTGACGGTAGAAGGAGCGTTTGACGGTACACGGGGAAGCAAAAGGTTGGGTTTTTTACCAACGGCTTTCCAGGCGCCAAAGTATTTGTTTATGACCGACGCTGCCTTTTCGGGCGTCACATTTCCGATGACCACAATAATGGCCTCGTCGGGCCGGATAACAGTGGAATGGTAATCTCGAACATCTTTCAATGTCAACGCGGCCACAGTTTCCGGCGTGTCCCAGTGCAAGGCAGGATCGTTTCGGGGCAACAAGGCGGTTTTCAGTGTCCGGTGGGTCAATTCATCGGGACTTTGCTCTCTTCCCGCAGCAATGGCTTTGACCTGGCTTCGGACGATTTTGAATGCCGTATCCGGCAGGGCCGGATGCAGCAAGTCGTCCGCCAGCAACTGTACCCCCCGATCCAAATGATCCGTCAGAACCTGCAAAGAAAAATCCGTCCCCACGGAAACGTTTGCGGCGATTTCATCCAGGGCTTTTTGATAGGCCTTCCGATTCATTGTTTGGGTACCGTAGTCATAGAGTCCGTCCAGAACCTCGTCGACGCCTTCCTTGCCGGGAGGCGTTTGCAGGTATGGATTGTTCTTAACATGCCCGTATACGCTCACCGTATGACTGATGGACTCCGGTTGAACAATCAGCTTGATCCCGTTGGGCAGTTCCTTTATTACTGGATTGAGCTTTGAGGCGGGAACCGACAAGCGCTTCAACGCCTTTTTGGCCCATTCCGGTAAAACGACGTTTCGATTCTGAGGCAATGCAACTTTCTCTATACCCATGTTGTTTTGAGCGGATGCAGGTTTTCCGGAAGCTTCGGGCGTGAGGACGGCAACCACCGCATGGTCCAAGTTCAGGTAGCGGCGGGCCACCCGGTTCACATCATCTGCGGATACGCGGGAGATGGCTTTCAGGTCGTCTTCGGGAGACCGGCGTCCTTCTACTGCCAATGCCTGTGACCAGGCCATGGAAAGTCCGAATACCGAATTTTTTTGAAATTCGGCACTGGCCAGTTCCTGCCGTTTTGCCGCTTCCACCAGATCTGCCGGCACCCCGTTTTTTACATAGTTGCTCAAAACGCTACGGAGATTTTTCAGCACTTCATTTGCACGGCCGTCTTTGGGAAATGCCGCGATGGCATATCCCAAACCCGCCCTGGAAAATGTATCCAGGCTGAAATCGGCACTCAGTACTTTACCTTCCACTCCCAATTGATACAGGTCTCCGCGATGGCTGTTCATCACATCCCCAAGCACCTGGGAAGCGGCATAATCCGGACTGTCATAGCCGGGAAGCCGAAAAGCGATGATTGCCAATCCATAGGCGAGGTCGCTTTTAAGCCGAATGGTTTCAGGCTTTATGGGTTCTAAACGGACGCCTGACCGCGGGGGTAGCTTTTTGGCCGGAATATTGCCGAAACGTTTTTTGATCAGCTTGAGCGCATCTTTGGGGTGAACATCTCCCACGATGATCAGGGTCGCATTGTTGGGAGCGTACCAGGTGTTATAGAATTTTTTGAGCATGGCGCCTGTGGTTTGCTGGAATGAGGCATGAGTACCCAATGCATCATGGGCATACGGTGTACCTTTAAACATCGCCGCCAGAAGACGGGTATAGAAGATATATTCAGGACTGGAATAATCCCGGGCCACCTCCTGTTCGATGGCGCCGCGTTCTTTTCGCCAAAGCTTTTCGCTGTCGAGCACGCCACTCATGCGAATGGCTTCGATGCGCAGGGCGACGTCCAGGTACTGCGAAGGGATGTTGAAAAAGTATTGGGTGACGGACTGCTGGGTGTCGGCGTCAAACATGCCGCCCATGGCTGCGGTGATGTTGGCGAGCTGACCGGCCGACAAACCCGGATTCCCGCGAAACATCATATGTTCCTGGGCATGTGCCATGCCGGGAAACCCATGCGGCGCTTCGTTGGACCCCACTTTGTAATTGACGACGGTAGCCACCACCGGCGCAATGGGGTTGCGTACGATAACCACCCGCAGTCCATTGGCCAAAACGGCGCGAGTTATGGTCTTGTCGGTATTTTTATGGCCACCGGCCTCTGAAAGCCCGGGCGTCAATACCAAAAGGGCGACAACAATCCCAAGCCATACAAAATTTAGAATCGCCATCTTCCAGCCGTTGGTGGGTTTCAGCATGATAAATTCCATCCTCATGTCCTCCTTTATGATAAGGCCGATGAAACAGCCTCAGTTGCGCATTATCTATGTTCGTGTTTATAACCAAAGGTATCTGAGAGCAAAGGTCGATCCTTTTTCCCTGCATAAGAGGTATACTTGGGATTCGATCGATTCAGGTTAAACATAGACATAACTATAATTGATTGTAAGGAGAGTTCATCCGATTTTGCTGTAGGATTATTCAGCTATTTTTTGTCGGTATTTGTCCTGCAAAATCCTTTGAGGAGATTAAAACGACAAGGAAGGGATGGATGTCGGGCCTTTTGCGTTATTATCGCAGATTAAAAAAGAAAAAATTTCATGAAATTGAAAAGTTACCGGTAAAATTGGCCGGTGCTCACAAGCTTATCTTCAACATCATTTGACCTCCTGTGACATCCCGGGTTCAGCCGGATGATCTGCAATGCAAATGGTGATGTCTTCATTGATGTATTTTATTTTTCCCGGTCTAAGGATCTCGTCGGTTTTTCTCAGGTCAACGCATTTTATACTGTAGTTCTCTTCAAGATGCTTGGAAAGTGAGTTTAAAATATTCTGCTGGGCATCGGGAGACGCCGGATATGTGATATTTCTCCGGATGGTGATGCTTTCTTCGATTCGGCAATCGACGTTATCGTTGACCGGGGACAATTCCTTCACGGCATCGGGATTTTCGTTTGTTTGGGGAATCGGCTCAAAAAATTCGCAATAATTGGCACTCGACGGCGATAGTGTCTCCATATATCGCACCCCGTATTTTTTATTTTCAAGGGTGAATATTCTGCATTTGGCAGGTTTAGGGGAATTACGAATGACACTGGCACAGGATTCACAAGTCGCGTCTCTTAACTTTTTTGAAGAGAATCCGCCGGAATTCTTTTTATCCTTTTGATCTGATAGAAAGATGTGCGAAATATCCTCGATTCCCTTGCCAAGACTTTTTCTTTCCATTGGATATTGCTCCTTTATGGTATTTCAATCACGGAGTTTTTGCCTCCGTATGAATTGTCGATAAATTTGGAATTGTTAGTGTCTTCCACCCATGTGCCGTCGACGACAAACCTGTACTGATAGCTTCCTGGTGGAAGAAAGAAATTCTTTGTCCATGTTCCGTCTTCTTTGCGTTCCATGATCGACGCATCGGCAGGAATCCAATTATTGAAGCTTCCGACAATCTTTACATCGGTTGCTTCAGGGGCATGAAAAAAGAATTGCTTTTTTATTTTCTTGACGAAGTCTGGTGGTTTTTGGTCCTTTAAAGGCTTTATACCAAGTATTTCTTCTTGGGCGGTCACCTCTTTTGCAAGCGCCATGTAGTCGATGAATCCCCGGGCTGTTTTATCATATACTACAATGGGTTTTCCGAAACTCACCGCTTCTTTTAACTTTACATTCAAATGGATCACGGTTCGTAACATCGATTCGTTAAAATTTTTCTTAATATTTTGAAAGACTTCATTTGATATTCTTGTTCGCTTGTCATACATGGTTGCAATAACTTTCATCAGGGGTTTATGTCCGGTTCTTTTCTGCACCAAGTCTATGATCTTAGACAGCCGGCTGATTCCATGAAGCGAAAACAGGCTCATTTCAACAGGAACGATGACTTCCGTGGAAGCAATGAGCGAATTAAAGGTCAGAAGTCCCAGACTGGGAGGACAATCGATGATGATGTAGTCATAAGCTCGATGCAAACCACCAATGGCTTCTTTGAGCCGGATCTCCCTTCCGTGAACGCCGGACAGATGTTGCTCGAATAAACTTAAGGATATGTTTGAGGGGGCCAAATAAAAGTTTTTCGAAATTTCAAGAAGGATGTCACCGAGCATTGCTTTTGCGTGATCAGGATGACCGATCACGTCAAAGATTGTCTTCCCAAGACCGCTGATATCGACATCTAGGCCCAAGGATGAATGTCCCTGAGGGTCCATATCGATGAGAAGCACTTTTCGTCGCTCATGGGCAAGGCATGCGGATAAATTGATTGCCGTGGTTGTCTTGCCGCATCCCCCTTTTTGGTTGGCAATCGATATAATTCTCATTCTTCATCCCTCCTTTTTTAAAGATTATTAAAAATGGAAATACCTCTTTAGAAAGGCTGGCGAAAATGATTTATATCGTAATTTAACGTTCCTCCGAGATAATTCCAAATCATATTCCGATTTGACGATTCGGCATTTTTGTAATGGAGAAGAGAGAATTATCGCGTAAGATCAGCCGTGGTTCAAACCATTCGATGAATTGCTTTGCTCGTCAAACAATTTTCATATATCGTCCATCTGCCTTTAAAACATTTTTGTTTAAAGATTGCCGATATACCATAAAAAATATTTCCGGCCTGCGCCACTTTATTGGCGTTGTTTAAGATAAAGGAGGTCAACTTAAATTTGAATGCAGCATATTGAAAATTACGTTGTGTGTCAAGAAAAAAAATATACAACATGTTGTATTGAAGGAGCGAAAATGGTCAAAAGAGTGACGTTTTTTTCTGAAGATTATGAACTGGAAGGGCTGTTTAACATCAGGGATGAAAAGAAGGGCGTGGTGGTGACGCATCCCCATCCGCTTTATGGCGGGGACATGTATAATCTGGTGGTGGAATCCATGGTGCATGTTTACAATATGAAAGGTTATTCGACATTAAAATTCAATTTCAGGGGAGTCGGCCGCAGCAGCGGCACCTATGGCCACGGCGTGGGCGAACAAGAGGATGTTTTGTCCGCCATTTCTTTTCTTGCAGATATGCGGATGGATCGGATCGATCTGGCCGGATATTCGTTCGGTGCCTGGGTAAACGTACATGTCTTGCAGAAAGACAGTCCGGTGAACCGGATGATCATGGTGTCGCCGCCGGTTGGATTTATGGATTTTGCTTCCATTTCCACAATGGATTCCCTTAAGTTCGTGGTCACCGGCAGCCGGGATGATATTGCCCCCGCAGATGAAATAAAAAAAATGATAGCTTCCTGGAATCCCGAGGCCCGTTTTGACATCATTGATGGCGCGGATCATTTTTATGGCGGGTATATGGACCAGTTGGAAGCCTGTTTGAGTTCTAATATATATTGAATCGAAAGACGCGTTTTAGCATATTTGCGCATCAAGTGGTCGCCAACATCTGTTAAATATGATATGTGCCATCAAATGGAGTGCGTTATCAAAACATGTAATTCATTTATTTCGTTAAACAGATGAAAAGAACCAATGCCCTTTGATAAAAAAAACAGGCCAATATATATTCTTTTGGTCGTTGGATATCTGTTTTTTTTGTCCTGCAGCGTGCTTAAGACCACTTACAAGGTTACAAAAGGAACCGTAGAGACCACTTATAAAGTTGCAAAAGGGACGATAAAAACAACCTATAAAGTGACTAAATTTGCCGGGAAAACCGTCTACCAAATCGGAAAATATACTTTTGTCGTTATTATGGCGCCCTTGAGCTGGCCGTTGATGCATGAAGATATCGATTCCATCGATGATTTGCCGCCAAAAGAGGCGATCCGGCAAGGTCGCGTCAAAGCGTCTCCTTATGTCGTCAGGGGCAAACGGTATGTCCCCATGTCTGTAGAACAGGCCCGTAAATATCGGCAAAAAGGGATTGCTTCCTGGTATGGATATGAGACGCTCCGCCAAAAAGGGGGGCACATGACGGCCAACGGTGAAGTATTTGATCCCAACGGCTTGAATGCAGCGCATAAATATTTACCGCTGCCTTCTTACGTTCGCGTGACAAATCTTGAAAACCATCGGAATATCATCGTTCGGGTCAATGACCGGGGTCCTTTTGTGCAAGGCCGCATTATCGATCTTTCCGCCGGAGCAGCCAAAAAGCTGGGTTTTTACAAAACAGGAACGGCAAGGGTTTTGGTGGAAACCATTCAGCTTGAAGGTTAGTTAGTGTCCATCCATAAATGGTCTTTTTGCCCAATCTCTGTGTAATGCTCAAAAAATAATCCTCGGAATATCAACTATATGCCTGCGGTTATTTTTTTCGCATGCCTTGATATTGAACAAAAATCCTCATTTATGGATGGACACTAGTTAGAAGCAACTTCGCAATCTTTTTCATTTAGAAGCCATCTCAAAATTAGGATTTTCGGCCGAGATCTCCCGCAAAGATCGGCGGGACAAGAACGCGAGGCCGAGGATCAGCCCACAGGCATACTCAAGTATGTCGAGGAGTTGAGACGAGGGCTCAACGCCGATATCGGACGAAAAGACTTTTTTGCGATGGCTTCTAATTATCATTCGGAGACTTCCCGGTATTTAATGAGAATCGCCGGCCCTAATTTTTTACCTGTTGTTTATATTATTATTTTTTGTTAAAAATAAATTTTGGATTCATGCGGGTTTTACATGGCAATGTATCGGTTCCATTGACTAAATCTTTGATGGTGTGCGTCATGTTTGTCTTTTGCCGTCGTTTTATATGTACTGGGTATCGAAAATTTTTTTCGCTTGCGCTACCCCTTTTCCCATGGATAAGCGTTTTTCTATTGACCGGATGTTCTTTGTTTATTTCTTCCGCATCGGTCGATATGACCAAAAATCTATCCCATGCCATTTCGAATAACGACGACCTCGCCACCGTAAAAGCCGGAGCGCCCGCATACCTGTTGATGGTCGACAGTTTTCTGTATCAAGATCCGAACAATGAATCCTTGCTTCGCGGGGCGGCAAACATCTATACGGCATATACCAATGTCTTTGTTAAAGACAAGGAAAGGGCCGGGAAGCTCACCGACAAAGCATTGGATTATGCTTTTCGAGCCCTCTGCGTCCGCAGGCCGGTGACCTGCCAATTTCGAACAAAAAGTTTTAAGGAATTTAAAGATGCGCTTTTGCTGTTGACGAAAAAAGATGTTCCGGACTTGTTTACCCTGGGGTCGTCGTGGGCCGCATGGATTCAGGTACATCGTGAAGATTGGAATGCCGTGGCTGAAATCTCAAGGGTGGAAGCCATTATGCAGCGCGTCGTCGAACTGGATGAATTATACCAGGATGGAGCGGCGCATCTGTATCTTGGTGTTTTGGCAACATTTATCCCACCGGCATTGGGCGGCAAGCCTGAGGTGGGACGACGGCATTTCGAACGCGCCCTGGAGATTTCCAAGAACAAGAATTTGATGGTTAAGGTCATGTATGCCCAGTATTACGCCCGTCTGATCTTTGATCGAAAACTGCATGACCGCCTGCTTCACGAGGTGCTTGATGCCCAAACGCATGTCCCGGGATATACGCTTTTGAATACCCTTGCCCAAAAACGGGCTCGGGAACTGCTGAAGAGTGGGGAGGATTATTTTTAATCAAAAATTACAAAAAGGTGCTTTAATGAAGATTCGAATCTTAGCGTTTATACTCATTGTCATGTGGACCGGTCAGGCCCAGGCGATTCATATTAAAATTGCGACCCTTTCACCGGAAGGATCCGTCTGGATGGCAAAAATGCGCCAAGGCGCTGCGGAGCTGGCCCGAAAAACAAATAACCGGGTTCTGATCAAGTACTATCCGGGCGGGGTTATGGGGGATGACAAGGCGGTGCTGCGCAAGATTCGCATCGGACAGCTCCAGGGCGGCGCCTTTGTCAGCGGGAGCTTGTCCGGGATATACCCCGACAATCAGATTTACAGTTTGCCGCTGTTTTTCAGATCTTTCAAGGAGATCGATTATGTTCGCAAACACCTGGATCATCGTATCATGGAAGGATTTGAGAAAAATGGAATGGTCATTTTCGGAATCGCCGAAGGCGGTTTTGCTTATGTCATGTCTACGGTTCCCATCCGAACCGTAGAAGACATGCGCCATCAGAAAGTCTGGATTCCGGATAATGATTCGATGATTCTGGAGACGGTCAAAGCATTTGATATTTCACCGATCCCGTTGTCTATCGCCGATGTTCGAGCAGGTCTTCAAACCGGACTTATCAATACGGTGACCACTCCTCCCATAGGTGCTCTGGCACTGCAGTGGCACACGCAGATTAAGTATTTGATGGATGAGCCGTTTCTATACATTTATGGGGTTCTGGCCATCGATCGCAAAGCATTTGAACGAATATCTCCCGGTGATCAAAAAATCTTTCGAGACATTATGGGAAACGTCTTTGAAGCACTCGATCGACGCAACCGGGAAGACAACATAAAAGCCATGCAAACATTGCGTAAACAGGGTATTGAGTTTATCAAGCCGTCTCCCGAAGCGCTTGATCTATGGTTCAAAGATGCTTCAGAAGTGCCGAAACGTCTGATTAAAAGCCACAGATTATCCCAGGAGATGCTTGATACGCTGAATCGTCTTATCAAGGAGTATCGTTCCAAGGAGTCCGGCGCTAATGGATGAGCAACCCCGTAAATCCTTTTTAGAGCGTTCTCAGAAGATCGTAGAGCAAGTGGAAGATTCGATCCTGGT
Organism: uncultured delta proteobacterium; assembly: GCA_963778575.1. Classification (GTDB taxonomy): domain Bacteria; phylum Desulfobacterota; class Desulfobacteria; order Desulfobacterales; family UBA11574; genus UBA11574. The sequence goes on from CAVZUV010000009.1 coordinate 234,546, forward strand.
GGGGTTGCTCCTGTTGATGATCGTCATGGCGGTTCTCCAAATCCTGCTTCGCGACCTGTTCGCAAAGGGAATTGTCTGGAGTGATATTCTGGTGCGTATACTCGTGCTGTGGGTTGGGCTCGTTGGAGCGATGGTTGCGAGCCGGCAGGGCAGACATATCAACATCGACATCATGGATCGCTATCTGTCGGAACGCGCGAAAATTGTGGCCAAATTTGTTGTGGGGTTCTTTACCGCCATGATTTGCTTCATCGCGGCTTATTACAGCCTGCGATTTGTGCAGATGGAGTTTTCCGTTGGCGGGAAAGCTTTTGCAAAGATTCCGTCATGGCTGTGCGAATCCATCATGCCCCTTGCATTTATGGTCATGGCGGTTCGCTACCTCTTGCTATCCATTAATAACTTCAAAAAAATCATAGAATCCAAGCCGTGATCCCGTATATTTTTGCTCTGATATTGATTCTTCTTACCATCTTCGGCACGCCGCTGTTTGCCGTTATTCTGGCGGTTGCGATGCTTGGATTTCATTACCAGGGTGTTAACCTGTCGGTCATCGCCATTGAAATGTATCGAATTGCCGATACACCGGTTTTGCTGGCGCTGCCTCTGTTTACGTTTGCCGGGTATGTGCTCGCGGAAAGCCGGACATCTCACCGTCTGGTTAGACTCACCAAGGCATTTATCGGAAGCATGCCGGGTGGCTTGGCCATTGTCGCTTTTATTGCCTGCGCTTTTTTTACCGCGTTTACCGGTGCTTCCGGAGTGACCATCGTGGCTTTGGGCGCCTTGCTGTATCCGGCGCTGACCGAAGCCGGATACCGGGATAAATTCAGCATCGGATTGGTGACGTCGTCCGGCAGTCTGGGTCTGTTGCTGCCGCCTTCGCTTCCGCTGATTCTTTACGGAATCATCGCACAGCAAATGGACATCGGTCAAAGCGTATCCATTAATGATTTATTCCTGGCCGGTATTTTCCCGGCGCTTCTTATGGTGTTGATGTTGTCATTTTGGAGTTTATGGGAAAACCGCCGGAATCCCATTCCTTGTGAGCCGTTTTCAGTCAAGGAAGCCGTCTTAGCGCTGCGTGAATCGATATGGGAAATACCGCTGCCGTTTTTTGTGCTCGGCGGTATTTACGGGGGATATTTTGCCATTTCCGAAGCGGCTGCGGTGACGGCCATGTATGTGGTCATTATCGAGATTTTTGTTTATAAAGAGATCAAAATTTCTCAGCTTCCATCAATCATGCGGGAATCAATGATAATGGTGGGTGCGATCCTTTTGATTCTGGGTGTTGCACTGGCATCAACCAATTTCTTAATCGATGCCGACATACCGATACGTTTGTTTAATTTGATTCAGGCCCATGTTACAAGCAAAATCGTTTTTCTGATTTTGTTGAATATCTTGTTATTAATACTCGGCGCCATTTTGGATATTTTTTCAGCACTGGTCATTATGATTCCCATTATCCTTCCCGTGGCGGTGAATTACGGGATCAATCCGGTTCATCTGGGCATCATATTTTTGGCCAACATGCAAATTGGCTACTTTACGCCGCCGGTGGGCATGAACCTGTTTATCGCCAGTTTCCGTTTTAATAAATCCATCACTGAGCTCTATCAGGCCGCTCTTCCCTTTATGATCGTGTTGCTGGCCGCATTGTTGATCATTACCTACTGGCCGGCACTGAGCCTTTTTCTGATACAACGATAAGGGTTTTATATCGTCTGAACCGGCAGAAGCGGACGGGACTTATCATTCCGGGGTTGTTTTGGACGTTAATGATTACAAATAAAAGATTTCATGAGATTTACAAAGAACAATATGTTTGCATAACATTGTTCATAACTTGATTTTAGTCAGAATATATCTGAAATATTTAAGAAAAAAATGAATTTAAAAAATGGAGTGATTTTAAGTGTTTAGCAGTTATCAATTCATAATTGCTTATAAGATCGGGAGCATATGGTTTTGTTAATAACATGTTGAAAAATGGAAAGACAATACACGCTTATTCGGTTTGACAAAATATGGCTCTCACTTTATTTGTTTCCCGATTTCCAAAATATCTATCCTCATGGACAAACTTGGTGATGTCGTGCAACGAATTTTAGTCATTGATGATGAAAAAGGAATTCTGGATGTTGTTCAGTCGGTGTTGTCACGGGCTGGGTTTAAGGTTGAAATCGCTTTAAACGGCCGAAAAGGAATTCAAAAATTTGACGGCGGTACCTTTGATCTGGTCATTACCGATATCCTTATGCCTGAGATAGACGGAATAGAGGTGGTGAAGCATATCCGAAATTCCGACAGGCCATATACCCCGATCATCGGCTGCTCCGGAACCCCCTGGCTTCTGGAAGAGGGCGAATTTGATACGGTTTTTTTAAAACCTTTCCCCCTAACGGATTTGGTCCACGCGGTCCGGCATCTTTCCCGCCCATCAGGTTCAAATTAGCATCCGTATACGTCCAACTATCCGCCGAAAATGAACGTTTTCCTTCTCATGAGCAGATCATTTATTTCATGCATTTCATAATCTTTATGTAAGTTATTTCATAATTAGACTGAATATTGATAAAATAGTTTAGATCTATCTGTTGGAATAAATCATCTAACTACCCGGTATAAATATCATAAACATATCTTTACACAAGTTAGCACGGTTTTTGCAATGATAACAACCGATCGCCACACCATAAAAGACGTCAGGAACGGACGATCATCCATGCTTTTTAGGTTGGAACCGTTTATTCACTTTGGGAAATGAAAATGAGTATTTGGCTATGCCATTGAGTGGTGCCAGGTTATGAAGTGGAACGAAACGCATAAAACATGCCCCTGCCGTAAAGGAGGATATTGCACCAACGGGCTTACGTGCGAGGAGCGAAACTGTTTCATGCATAATGTCCGATGGCTGAAGGAACCCTGCTTAACATGGATTGACTCTAAAAATATTCAGTATTATTCGTCACTTAACATTTGTGAAATGGCGAATTTTCCATAATGGTGTCTTTTTTAACGTCTTTTAACCGGATTTTCTCTTTCTTTACGAAAGGATACTCAGTGGAAGCTATCCTTCATAAAGCACCGCCAGTATGGTCGCTTGTCCTTTCTTGGAAGCGACCAGGTGCGGCGTCGTGGACAGATAGTAAGCACTGTCTCCGGGGTTGAGGTCAAATGTTTCTTCTCCGATATTCAGCACAACGATACCATCCAACACGTAAATAAATTCTTCTCCGTCATGAACGGAAACTTCTTTATCAGGGTTTTCTTCAAGTTGTACGATCAAGGCTTCCATGTGGCGGCCTTTGACTTCCGGCGCGAGACTCTTGTAAATATAGACTTGTTTTTCGCCTTTCTGTGCCGTGGACCGCGAAACAATCTTTTGTTCATGCTTGCGCGTGATGGAATACATTTTGTCGCCAATGCCCGAAATTAAACGACTGAAAGCACTGTCAAGGGCTTTGGAGAGCTTGATGACCGTTCCGAGTTGAGGCTGAACTTTGTTGGTTTCGATATTCGACAAGAATTCTACATCGAATCCCGTCATATGTGAAACTTCCTCCAGGGAAAGCCCTTTGTGTTCTCTGAGCGCTTTGATCCGTTGGCCGATCTCTTCGATGCCTTTGGGGCGCGATTGAGAAATATCGCCGGTCAGATCTTCAAAAAAATCTACATTGATATGGGGGGTCTTCTTTTTGCTTGCCATGTTGCACTCCCAACTAGTGTCCATCCATAAATGGCATCTTTCGGTCCAGGTCGGCGTTCTCGCCATTTTGTAATCCTCGACGTAGCGCTGCTACGCCTGTCGAAGATCCCGTGGTCTTTTCGGGGCGGTTACAAAATATCTGCGGCCTTGACCTGAACCAAAATCTACCATTTCTGAATGGACACTAACTTTGATTATGAGACCTTCTTTAAATTCTTCCGGTTATCCCTTTGGGTATTCTTCCGGTATGCGCGCATTCCGACCGGAGACGCCTTCCGATAATTTTTTCCACCATGCGTCCGATGCGCAGTACTCTGTCCACGTCAAGGCCGGTATCAATACCCATTTCATCCATCATTACGACCAAATCTTCAGTAGAGACAAGCCCCACGATTCCAGGATCTTCGTAGTAGTATTTTCCGGTGCCGGCAACAGGGACGCCATCGATAAAGTTGGCGGGCTGGCCGCCGGTTCCGCCCATGGTCGATTCGAAATGGGTGATTCCGGCTTGAAGGGCCGCCAATACATTGGCAAGCCCCCAGCCGCGGGTGACATGAAAATGCGCCACATGTTTGGCCGGGTCCGGTATGGCATCGAGAATCATGGAATAATATTCATAGACTTTGTTCGGCGGTGCTGAACCGTCATGATCGGCATGTTCAATATCATCCGCCCCGATATCCAGCCAGCGCCGGGTGAATTCAACGGCTTTTTTAAGCTCCGTCGGGCCTTCGATGGGACACCCCCAGATGGTGCTCACCGTTCCATTGACTTTCATTCCCGCGTCATGGGCTTTCGGGATATAAGTTTCGCACATTTTCCAGTAATCGTCCAACGAGAGCCCGGAGTTCACCCGATGATGGGATTCGCTGGTGGAAACCATGAGCAAAATACGATCCGGCCCAAAGCCTTCCTTGCAGGCCTGGATAGCTCGTTCGACAGCCCTTTCACGGATGGTTATGGCGGTAATCTCCACATCTTTCAATAGATGCCCGACTTTTTTGCTGGCACGAATGCGCTTTAAAAGCGCATCGGCATCTTTGAATTGAGGCATCACTTTTGGGGGGCCGAAATTGGTGACTTCTATGCGTTTGAATCCTGCAAGAATAAGTTCTTCCGCCAACCATACTTTTGCATCGGTTGGGATAAATTTTTCTTCATGCTGGAAACCATCCCTGACGGTAATATCTCCCAAAACGACTTTTTTCGGATAGTTTAGTAAGGCCATCTTTTCTCCTTTTCTAACGACGTCAAAACCGAAAGTTCCCAAAAGAAGGATCTCCGATGGGTTTCAACAGACTGATCTCAAATGCCGCGGCCAGCCAGTTCCGGATTTCAGAAAATTTTAAGACCCTGTCGTTCAAAAGACGGGCGCCGCAGTAAAACGGATGTGCCTCTCCATCATATTTTTGGATCATCTGCCGGCTGAAATCTTCTTTTTCCGATTCGGTCATAGGCTGATTCCGGATGGCTCGTTTTCGCTCTTCAATGGAAAGCAGGACGCCTGCAGCGCTGCGGCCGCTCATGACAGAGGTCCTTGCCCGCATCGTGGTAAAGAGAAAATGAGGCCGGTATGCCCTGCCGCACATTCCGTAGTTGGCCGCACCATTGTCCGGTCCGATGACAAGCTGAATACGGGGTACCTGCGCACAGGACACCGCCCTTACCATGTCCGCGCCGTATTTGCCGATTCCCATATGTTCCGATTCCGATCCCACCATGTAGCCCGGCGAGCTTTGTATGAACAGAAGGGGAATTTTTTCCTGGCAGCAGCGAACGATCCATTCCGTGGCTTTGCACGCGGCTTCAAAGAATATGATGCCCACACCGTTGGCCGCGATTACACCCACCGTGATCCCTTTGAGTCGTATTTTCCCGGTAACGATATTATCTCCCCGACCGGGAGCGTAATCTTTTTTATATTCTGCAAAGTGGCTGTCGTCCGCAATGGCTTCAAAAACCGCACGCACATTGATTCCCTGATGAACATGTGCCGGTAAAATATCGTAAACCGACCCTTCAGCCACCCGTGGGGGAGATTGGGCATACCGGTGAAAATATAGCTTTTGGGAGGGTTCAAGCATAAGGATTTCTCGTACTTGGGCGATGGCCTCATCCTGATCAACGCAAAAATAATCCGCACCGCCGGATATTTGGGTGTGGACTTTTGCGCCGCCCAGATCTTCGGCGGAAATAACTTCACCGGTGGCCATTTTGACCAGCGGCGGGCCGCCCAAAAAAGAATATGCCAGTTTATCAATCATCACCGATTGGCAGGCCATAAAAACGATATAAGCGCCGCCGGCCGTATTCCCGCCGGTACTCATGGTAATTTGTTTGAGACCCATGGCCGACATTCGGGCCATGTTGTAAAACATGGACCCAAAATGCTGGTCGTCCGGAAAAACGTCGGCCTGCATGGGAAGAAAAGCGCCGCCCGAATCTGCAATATAGACGCAGTTCAATCCGCAGTTTTCTGCAATGGCTTGGGCTCTCATATGTTTTTTTAAGGTAATCGGAAAGTAGGTCCCGGCTTTCACACGGCTGTCATTGGCAAAAATCATGGTCCAATTGCCGTGGATTTTTCCTAATCCCGTAACGATTCCGGCGCAGGGAACGTCCTCAACACCGGGATAATCCATCCCAAACCCTGCGATGCGGCTGAGTTCATAAAATTCGGTTTCCGAATCGATGAGTTTGGCGATCAAATCTCTCACCGGCTGTTTTCCTTGTTTCGACAGTCTCGCAACAGCTTTTTCTCCCCCGGGCCACATGGCCTGGTAAACCCGTTCATCCAGCTTTTTTTCTTCATTTTCCCAGAATATTCGATTTTCGTCTGTCATGAGATTTCCTTTATTTACCCTTAAATACCGGCTTTCGTTTTTCTTTAAAAGCAGCCAAACCTTCAAGACGATCTTCCGTCGGGATGGTGATCCAGTAAGCATTCGATTCTATACCGAGACCTGTATGAAGATCGGTTTCAAGGCCGTAATTGATGGCATATTTGGCCTGTTCGATGGCAATGGGGCCGGTTTCACAGATCATGGCGGCCATTTTCAAGCCATCTTCGAGAAGCGATTCCGGCTTGGAGACCCGGTTGACAAGGCCGATCTGCAAGGCTTCCGGGGCGTCTACACGTCTTCCCGTAAATATAAGTTCCTTTGCTTTGCCCGGATTGATCAGTCTCGGGAGCCTCTGGGTGCCGCCGGCACCGGGAATAATGGCAAGGCGCGTTTCCGTAAGGCCCATGGAAGCATTTACGGATGCGATTCGAATATCACAGGCAAGGGCGAGCTCTGTTCCGCCGCCCAGTGCGATGCCGTTTATGGCGGCAATCACCGGCTTGTTGAGGGATTCAATGTCGGTAAAAAGATTTCTGATGGTAAAAATAAATTTCTTTACCTGAAGCTCGGTATAGGTGGTTCTTTCTTTTAAATCCGCACCGGCGCAAAAGGCTTTTTGACCGGCGCCGGTAATGATGGCCACACGAATTTTCTTATTGAATTTAAGTGCTTCGATCTGTTCTTTCAGTGCATGCAGCAAAGCAAAATTGAAAGAATTCATCACCTCGGGCCGGTTTAGGGTGAGAATGACGATACCGTCTTGTTCTTGGGTCAGAAGGACTCTGTCTTCATCCATAGATCTATCCTTTGTCAATCAACGTGGGTTAAGAGCTATTTTGATCAGGCCAGCGACAGAAGGTTATGATTTGTAATTTTAGGTCTAAAAAGCAAATTCCAAGCACCAAATTACAAATAAATCTCAAATTTCAATATACAATGACCAAAACCTTCAAGGGCTGCACACATTTGAATTTGGAATTTCGAATTTTGATCATTGGAATTTGTTTGCTATTTGGTATTTGGGATTTCAATCAGCAAATGAACTTCAACAAAGCAAATCCCTTCCGGGTCAAAATTTTAACTTTCGATCAACAATCAACAATCAACAATCATAAATCAACAATCCTGACGATCCTAACATCCGATATATCGAGAGATGACGATTCGTTGAACCTCCGAAGTTCCTTCCCCGATGTCCAGAAGTTTCTGATCCCGGTAAAATCTTTCCACGTTGTATTCCTTCATCAGACCGTATCCCCCGTGGATCTGAACCGCATGATTCACCACTCTTCCCATGAGTTCGGAACAATAAAGTTTTGCCATGGCCGCTTCTTTTTCAAACGGCCTATTTCGATCTCTGAGCCAGCAGGCCTTGTATAATAGATTTCGGCCGCATTCGATTTCAAGGGCGCAGTCCGCCAGTTTAAAGGCGACAGCCTGGAACTTGCAAATGGGTTGTCCGAACTGGACCCTGCTTTTGGCATATTTAAGAGCGGCGTCATAGGCTCCTTGTGCGCCTCCGAGGCCCATGGCACCGATGGACAGCCTGCCGCCGTCAAGGGTTGCAAGCATCTGGTGAAAACCGTCTCCTTTGATGCCCAAAACATTGTTTTCGGATATCCTGACATCATCGAAGAAGAGTTCCGCGGTATTTGACGCCCGCCACATCATCTTTTTGTGCATAGGAACGGCTTTAAAACCCGGTGTTCCGTGTTCTACAAGGAAACAAGTATATTCCGGCTTTCCGCTCGGTCTTCTACCGGTAATCGCCTGAACCGTGACCCCCATGCTCATTTCACAGGCTGCATTGGTGATGAAAATTTTGGATCCATTAAGAACCCATTCATTTCCATCCTTTACGGCGGTAGTTTTGCTGCTGCCGGCATCGGAACCCGCGGTAGGTTCCGTCAGTCCAAAACCCCAGAGACCCTCGCCGGCGCAAAGTTTTGGAAGATATTTTTTCTTTTGTCCTTCTGTCCCGAAATAGTATATGGGACCGATTCCCAACGAGTTTCCTGCGGCAACAGTGGCTGCCTGGGATCCATCCACCCTGGAAATCTCTTCGACGGCAATAATATAAGACAGATAATCCAAATCCTGACCGTCATATTGCTCTGAAACAAACATTCCGAAAAGGCCGATTTCCCCCAATTTTTTTGTGAGTTCAACGGAAAACGCCTCTTTTTCATCGAGTTCCAAAGCCACCGGGGCAATTTCGCTCTGGGCAAATTTCCGAACTTCTTTTCGGATCATTTCCTGTTCTTTGGTGAGGTCAAAGTCCAATTCAGCCCTCCTGGTTACTTGTTTTTCCAGACCGGATTCCGCTTTTCGAGAAAAGCGTTAATCCCTTCGATGGCGTCTTCCGTACCGCCAAGTGAAGAAAACAGTTCATCCATATAATCTACGGCCTGGTGATAGGGAATTTCAGACATGGCGTAGATGCCGGTTTTCCCGATTTGAACTGCCAAGGGACTTTTTTGGACAAGTTTTTGGGCAAACTTTATGGTTTCAGCTTCAAGATCGTCCGGGGGTACGATTTTGTTTATCAAACCGAGTTGGAGGGCTTCGGCGGCCGAAATAATATCGCCGGTGAGAACCATTTCCAGGGCTTTTTTTCGACCGACATGGCGCGCCAAGGGTACGGCCGGACCCAGGCAGATGAGTCCGACGTTGATGGCGGTGGTTCCGAACTTGGCATTTTCGGCGGCTATGGCCATATCACACGCAAACACAAGGCCGGCCCCGTTCGCCACGGCAGCGCCTTTGACCGAGGCGATCACCGGTTTTTTCATGCGGGGCAGGGTGTGGTAAAACTCATCCATCAAATTCAGAAATTCCCGAAGTTCTCTTTGATTTTTTCCTTTGAACTCAGGAAGGGAAATGCCGGTTGAAAAATGCTTGCCCGCCGCCCGGATCACGACGACACGAACATCGTCGTCTTGATCCAGATCCAACAGGGCATCATTCAATTCTCTGGCAAAGGGAACATTAAACGTGTTCATCGCTTCGGGCCGGTTCAGCGTGATCACGCCGATCATATCCTTCTTTTCGACCAATACGAGTTTTTTCTCCATAATAAAACCTCCTTCTTTTTATACCTATCGGTGACGTCAATGATCCGTCACTCAATCTGACATTAAAAATATCATAGCACAAACGGCAACCACTTGAAATCGTAATTCAGGAAGATTTTCCGTTTGGTTGAAATTATGAGCGAGCGCTCGGTCACAGTCCTGAATTCATTTGTACCTTTGGTTGAGAGAATTGTCAATATCTTTATTACTATCCGATTTATATATGAAATTCTTTAATATAAAATTGATTTTTGAAATGAAAAACATTGACAGTGAAAAGCCGAACATGATATAAAATATGAACGAGCGCTCAGTCAGCATTTATTCATCATATAATGTCCAGCGAGCAGCGTTATGGAGTTTCTATGAAACAGCGCCATGCCACTAAAGAGATCCCTACACAGATAAAAAATCCTGAACTCGTGCAGCGGCGGCATCGCCAGATTATTGACGCTGCGGTTCAACTTTTTATCCATAAGGGATTTCACAAGACCACCACGCGACAGATTGCCCGCTCTGCCAATATCTCAATCGGTTCATTATATGAATATGTCGCTTCCAAAGAAGATATTTTGTACCTGGTGTGTGACGCCATCCACGAAGAAGTGGAACGAGGCGTAACAGAAGCGTTGTCGAGAGCTTCAGGCGGAAGACATTCACTGGCTGAAGTGATTCGGGAATATTTTTTGGTGTGTCATCGCATGAGCGACCATATTTTGCTGATTTACCAGGAAACGCAATCTCTTCCGCCTCAATGGCGGAAAAAGGTTTTAGAGAATGAGGTCCGCATTACCGGTATTTTTATGGAAGTTCTCGAAGGGTTGATTTCATCCGGAGATATGCCTCGCTTTAGTGAACATTCCATGGAACTTATCGCTCACAATATATCTGTTCTGGGCCACATGTGGACCTTTCGGCGCTGGTTTCTTGCCCGGCACTATAGTATTGAAGACTATATCGAACTTCAAACCGAATTTATTCTCGGGATATCCGGGACCTGACGCGAGTAAGGTGGAACTGATTAGACGTTTCCGAAACTTTGCAATATCCGGGTTTGAGATCACCCAAGGAATGGTGGAATATTGGGTTTAAAAATGAAAAAATCTGCTTTAAATGAGATAAAATTCCTTGTACCCATCATTCCAACATTCCAATTGAGGCGAAGCTTAAGTTAAATAGATTAAATTATCAATTAGTTAAGGAGAATGTATGACAATGGCTGTTGAAGCTTACACACCCAAACATCCTATCCGAATCGTTACCGCAACGTCTCTGTTTGACGGTCACGATGCATCCATTAACATCATGCGCCGCATACTTCAAGATGCCGGCGTCGAGGTGATTCATATGGGGCACAACCGCTCGGCCAATGAAATCGCCGATGCGGCTGTCCAGGAAGATGTCCAAGGGGTGGCCGTATCAAGCTACCAGGGCGGTCATCTGGAATTTTTTAAATATATTGTCGATCTTTTGAAAGAAAGACGAGCGTCCCATATCAAGGTTTTTGGCGGCGGCGGCGGGGTTATCATACCGGAAGAGATCAAAGAGCTGGAGTCATACGGCGTCACCAAAATTTATTCTCCTGAAGACGGCGCCAAAATGGGGCTCCGGGGAATGATCGACCACATGATTCAACTGATGGATTTTTCTACCATCGAAACGAGAGATTTTGCCGTTGAAAATCTGTCTCCGGAAAATACGTTCATGCTGGCCGGATTGATTACCGCCGTTGAACAAGCCAAGGCGAAGGAAGACGGGCACCTCGCAAAACTCAGATCTCAAATTCAGAAACAAATCGGCGATCGAAAAATTCCGGTGATCGGTATAACCGGAACCGGCGGTGCGGGGAAATCATCTCTAACGGACGAACTGATATTAAGGTTTCTAAATGATTTTAAACATCTTAAACTCGCGGTCATCAGCAGTGATCCATCCCGTCGTAAAACCGGCGGCGCGCTTTTGGGCGACAGAATACGCATGAATGCCATCGAAAACCCAAGGGTCTACATGCGGAGCCTTGCGACCCGAGGATCACGGACAGAAATCCCTCATGCCCTGGGCGGAACCATAGATGTGACGAAAGCTGCAGGCTTCGACCTTGTGATTGTCGAAACCGCCGGGATCGGACAGGGAGATTCGCGCATTATCGATCTTGTTGATTTATCGATCTATGTGATGACCAGCGAATTCGGAGCCGCCACCCAACTTGAGAAAATAGACATGCTTGATTTTGCCCATATAGTTGTCGTGAACAAATATGAAAAACGCGGCGGCGAAGATGCGGTGCGAGATGTGCGAAAGCAGGTACAGCGCAATCGGAAAGCATGGGAAAAACCTCTCAAGGATATGCCGGTGTATGGCACCATTGCCTCCAAGTTTAACGATGACGGCGTCACGGCCTTGTATCATGGAATTATCGATGCTTTGGCTGAAAAAACAGGCCTTGTTTTGGACTCGAACCTTAAAAGACGCGATACAAAGACGTCGACGTCCAAAACCGTTATTATTCCTCCGGAGCGAACCCGTTATCTTTTTGAAATTGCCGATACCGTCAGAAAGTATCATCGAGAAACGCAAAAGCAGGCGGATGCGGTGAGGAACGTCTGGCACATGAAGGAAACCGCAAAGGTCCTGGGTGAAGATCCTCTTAAAGACGACGCAACACAGATGTTGAATCGGCTTAAGATGGAAATCGATAAGGCCGAAGAAGCGCTTCATCCGGAAACGACGGCCCTTCTGGCTGGTTGGGAAAAGATTGAAGCGGCGTATACCCAAGACGAACTGGTATATCGGGTGAGAGACCGGGAAATCAGGGTTCCCCTTTTCACCACATCGCTGGCCCATACCAGAATTCCAAAAATAGTCCTTCCCAAGTTCAAAGACCCCGGAGAGATTTATGCCTGGTTGAGAAAAGAAAATATTGCCGGACGCTTTCCATACACCGCCGGTGTTTTTCCGTTAAGACGGATCGACGAAGATCCCACCCGAATGTTCGCGGGTGAAGGTGATCCGGCCAGGACCAACCGGCGATTCAAGCTTTTATCCGCCGACGCCAAATCCAAACGGTTGTCGACGGCCTTCGATTCCGTCACGCTGTACGGGTGCGATCCGGACATAAGGCCCGATATTTACGGCAAAGTCGGTACTTCCGGGGTCAGCATATGCACCCTCGACGATGTGAAGGTGCTCTATGACGGCTTTAATCTGTGCGCACCCGACACCTCGGTTTCCATGACCATCAACGGCCCGGCTCCCATCCTACTTGCGATGTTTCTCAATACGGCCGTCGATCAACAGCTTGACGCATTTCGGACGGAAAAAGGTAGAGAACCTTCGAAAAAAGAATATAACGATGTTCGATCCCAGGCCCTTTACAATGTTCGCGGAACAGTACAGGCGGATATTTTAAAAGAAGACCAGGGGCAGAACACCTGTATTTTTTCCATCGAATTTGCACTGAAAATGATGGGAGATATCCAGGAATACTTCATAGAGAACAACGTCCGAAATTTCTATTCGGTTTCCATATCCGGATACCACATTGCCGAAGCCGGCGCCAATCCGATTACCCAGCTGGCCCTTACACTGGCCAACGGATTTACTTATGTCGAGTATTATTTGTCCCGGGACATGCCCATTGACAGTTTTGCTCCCAATCTCTCCTTTTTCTTTTCCAACGGCATGGATCCTGAATACACGGTTATCGGAAGGGTGGCCAGGCGCATTTGGGCGATTGCCATGAAGCATAAATACGGCGGATCCGCGCGGTCTCAGATGCTGAAATATCATGTGCAGACATCCGGCCGCTCTTTGCACAGCCAGGACATCCAGCTCAATGACATCCGGACGACGCTCCAGGCCCTCTGTGCGATCTATGACAACTGCAACAGCCTGCACACCAATGCTTTTGATGAAGCCATTACCACGCCGAGTCATGAATCGGTAAGACGGGCTTTGGCCATCCAGCTCATTATCAACCGGGAATGGGGCCTTGCCAAAAATGAGAATTTGAATCAAGGCAGCTTCGTAGTGGAAGAATTGACGCGTTTGGTCGAAGAAGCGGTTCTTTCGGAATTCGACAGGATTACCGAACGCGGCGGCGTTCTGGGCGCCATGGAGACCGGTTATCAACGGAGCAAAATTCAGGAAGAATCCTTGTATTATGAAAATTTAAAACATACCGGTGAATTGCCCATCATCGGCGTCAATACCTTTCGGGATCCGGATGCCGATTTGGAGCAATTGACCGAATACATTGAGTTGTCCAGGGCCACCGAGGCTGAAAAGCAGTCTCAGATTAAGCGTCTGGCGGCGTTCAAGAAACAACATAACAAAGCGTCGAATAACGCATTGCAACGGTTGCAGCACGTTGCCCTGTCCGGGGAAAACATTTTTGCAGAACTGATGGAGACCGTCAAGGCATGCACCCTGGGCCAGATTACCCAGGCATTGTATGATGTGGGGGGAAAGTATCGACGAAATATGTAAAATTTAAGGAGATCGACATGCAAGAGGCAGTGATCGTGAGTGCGGTGAGAATACCGTTGGGAAGTTATAACGGTTCTTTGGCAAATATCGGCGGCACCCGATTGGGTGCCGTTGTCATTGAATCGGCGGTTCAACGAGCCGGTATCAAAAAGGATGACGTGAATGAAGTGATTATGGGGATGGTGCTTCCATGCGGCTATGGACAGAATCCCGCCAGGCAGGCGGCCGTTCAAGCTGCGATGCCGTATTCGGTTGAATGCATCACTGTGAATAAGGTTTGCGGTTCGGCATTAAAAGCGGTTATGCTGGCCGCTCAGGCGATTCAGGTCGGAGATGCCGACGTGGTGGTGGCCGGCGGCATGGAAAATATGAGCATGGCCCCGTATTATCTTGAAAAGGCACGTTTCGGATATCGAATGGGCCCCGGAAAACTTGAGGATCACATGGTTCATGACGGTCTTTGGGATATTGTCAATGATTTCCACATGGGTGTTTCCAATGAACTGTGTTCGGAAAAGTATGATATCAGCCGCCAAGACCAGGATGTTTATGCCGCCGAATCATACCGACGTGCGCTTGAAGCCATCCGCAGCGGCCGCTTCAACGATGAAATCGTTCCCGTCGAAATCCGCGGGCGAAAAGGAGATCCTGTCATTTTTGATCAAGATGAATGTCCCCGAGAGACGACATATGAAGCCCTTTCAAAAATGAAGCCCGCGTTTCAAAAGGATGGGAAGGGCACCGCCGGCAATGCATCCATTATCAGCGACGGCGCTGCGGCCGTGGTGGTGATGTCCAAAGATAAAGCAACAGCGTTGGGGTGCCGGATCATGGCGACCATCGGCGCCCAGGCGGCTTTTGGCATGGATATGAAATACGTTCTGGTGGCGCCGATTTGGGCTATTCCCAAGTGTCTGAAAAAGGAAGGAATTTCCATCCAGGACGTGGATCTTTTTGAGATCAACGAAGCCTTCAGTGGTTCGACCGCGGCCGTGTTGAAAGAGCTTGGCCTGGATCATGGCAAGGTGAATGTGAACGGCGGCAGCGTCGCGCTGGGCCACCCCATCGGCGCCAGCGGATGCAGGATCCTTGTGACACTTTTGCATGAAATGGCACGAAGGGACAACAAGGTCGGGGTCGCATCCCTGTGTCTCGGTGGCGGTGAGGGTGTTGCCATGGTGGTGAAAAGATAAGGAGACGGATATGGATATCAAAACATTTGGTGTTGTGGGTGCCGGTCAGATGGGAAGCGGTATTGCTCAGGTCGCCGCTGTAAGCGGCTTTAAGGTCGTTATGAACGACATCAAGACGGAATTTGTCGAACGTGGTTTTGCAGCCATAAAGAAAAATTTAAAGCGAAGTGTCGAAAAAGGCCAAATGACGGATGAAGAAATGGATATTGTTTTGGGAAGGATCAGAACCAGCGCAGACATCAATGATATGGCGTCTGCCGATGTGGTTGTGGAGGCTGCCACCGAAAACCAATCGCTCAAATTTCAGATTTTTAAGGATCTGGATCGAATCTGTGAATCCCATGTGATTCTGGCCACCAATACGTCGTCCATTCCCATTGGGCGGATCGCAGCCCATACCAACCGTCCGGATAAAATTGTCGGGATGCATTTTATGAATCCGGTTCCGGTGATGAAACTGATTGAAATCATCCCGGGACTGGAAACATCGGATGAGACCTTTAACATCATCTGGGATCTGGCTATAAAACTGGGTAAAACACCGGCTCAGGCAAATGATTTTCCCGGCTTTATCATCAATCGAATTCTCATGCCCATGATCAATGAAGCCGTGTATTGCCTGTATCATGGTGTGGGTTCCCGGGAAGATATCGACATTGTCATGAAGCTGGGTGCGAATCATCCCATGGGACCTTTGGCGCTGGCGGATCTCATTGGACTGGATACCTGTCTTGCGATTATGGATACGCTTTTTGACGGATTCAAAGATTCAAAATATCGCCCCTGTCCGCTGCTTAAAAAATATGTGGAAGCCGGCAGGCTGGGGAGAAAGACCGGACGGGGGTTTTATGAATACAAATAGTGTCTCCCCATAAATGGTCTTTTTGCTCAATCTCTGCGTTATGCTCAAAAAATAATCCTCGGAATATTAGAGATATGCCTGCGGTTATTTTTTTCGCATGCCTTGATATTGAACACAAATCCCAATTTATGGATAGACACTGCAATACTAAGGAGGCACCATGGCCGTTAAAAAAGTCGGAACCGTTGTTCCGGTGGGGAAGAAGATCAAACAGGAGCGATTAAAAAAGAAGATGTCCCTTGACCGAGTTGCCAATGAAACCGGTTTTTCGATCGATTACTTGAAAAAAGTGGAAAGCGGCAAAAATATACCGCCGGTGGGAGCACTGTTACAGATTGCGAGAGCGCTGGAGATCGATTCCGGCTTATTTTTGAAAGAACAAGAATCAAACTTGAAAAATCGTATCAAGGCATATACCAAACGCACCGAAAATTATGCATATACGACGCTCACACCGGGGGCTGAAAACAAACATTTAAAGGCGTTCAAGGTTGCCATCGAACCCATGACGGATCATAAAGGCGTTGGGTATCAGCACGAAGGAGAAGAGTTTGTTTACGTACTGTCCGGAAAGATCGAGGTGATTGTCGGGGATCATGTGAACACACTCGATGCCGGAGAATCACTTCACTTTAATTCCGGAATTCGTCATAAGCTCAGGAATATCGGAGACGAAAAAGCAGAGCTTGTGGTTGTCATCTATGGACATTAGAAGCCATCTCAAAAAAGTCTTTTCGTCCGATATCGGCGTTGAGTCCTCATATCAAGTCCTCGACATACTGGAGTATGCCTGTGGGTTGATTCTCGGCCTCGCGTTCTTGTCCCGCCGATCTTGAGCGGGAGATTTCGACCGAAAATCCTAATTTTGAGATAGCTTCTATAGACTGAAAGGAACCTATCTATGTCGTTTGCGCTGACGGATGAACAGATCATGATTCAGACCATGGCTCGGGAGTTTTCACGGAAAGTAGTGGCTCAAAGCGCCGCGGACCGGGATCGGACCAAGGAATTTCCATCCGAAAATCTTAAGAAGATGGGAGAATTGGGATTAATGGGGATGATGGTTCCAATTGAGTACGAAGGATCCGGGGCCGACTCGGTCAGCTACGTCCTCGCGCTTTCGGAAATTGCCTACTCCTGTGCGTCTACCGCGGTGGTGATGTCGGTTCATAATTCCATTGTTTGTGAAACCATTTACCGCTTGGGAACCGAAGGCCAAAAGGATCGATTTTTAAAAGCCCTTGCATCAGGAGATATCATCGGCGCCTTTGCCATGACCGAACCCCACGCCGGATCCGATCCGGTCAGACAATCCACCACGGCGGTACGAAAAGGGGATGAATATATCATCAATGGAACAAAGCGGTTTATCACCTCGGGCAAAAATGCCGGACTGGTGATCGTAACCGCCGTTACCGATGAAGCGAAACGTCACCATGGGATCAGCGCATTTATCGTTGAGAAAGGCGCGCCCGGACTTCATGTGGGCCACGAAGAAGATAAAATGGGGCTTCGGGCTTCCGATACAACGGATTTGATTTTTAACAATTGCAAAGTTCCCGTTGAAAACCTTCTGGGAGAAGAAGGGGATGGATTTAAAATAGCCATGAAAGCCCTGGACGGCGGACGCATCGGTATTGCGGCCCAGTCGCTGGGGGTTGCGCAGGCGGCATTTGATGCGTCTTTGAAGTATGCTAAAAAAAGAGAACAGTTCGGACAGTCGATTTCAAAATTCCAGGGATTGCGTTGGATTTTGGCGGATATGGCAACGGAGATAGAGGCGGCCAGACAATTGATGCTTTCCGCGGCGGCCATGAAAGACAGGGGTGAAAAGTTTAGCATACAAGCCTCCATGGCCAAGCTTTTTGCCTCCGAGATGGTCAACCGGGTAACGGCAAAAGCGCTTCAGATACATGGCGGATATGGATTTATCAAAGACTATCCGGTTGAACGTTTTTATCGAGACGCCCGTGTGTTTACCATCTATGAAGGAACTTCCGAGATCCAAAGGATCGTGATTTCCAATCATATCTTAAAGGACAAACGCAGGCCCCATCACGGATCCTGAACATCCGATCTCGCAAATTTTTAATTGAAGAGTACCCTGCAGCCCGTCGAAAAAGGATCTCCACCACACGGCACGGCGGACAAGTCTGCTTCGTTCCAACAAGTTACGGGAAATGCGCTCGCTTCTGCCGGTTCAGAACCCGGAGTTCGGATCATCATCGAAAACGGATATAAGGATTCTTTTCGGTTCACTTATCAAGTCCTTTCAAACAATTGCAGCTTTCTTGGATCACATCATTGGATAGAACATTTTGTTTTTTCTGCCAAATTCGGAATAAAATGTTCTTTTCCCGCAGTTTAATATTTTTATAAAGTAGTGATTATAAATAGTTACGTTTATGGCACGATGGATGCTATTAGCCGTTGAACAATCCTTGCCAAAAAGTTTGAAAGGATGTTTAGTGACGTTATATTGAACAAAAGGAGATCCTATGAAAAAAGCAAAAAATACAGGAAAAGAAATAACCATCATTGGTGTTGTAGAAGAGAACGAGGAAGAGGGGGGCACCGGACTGATTATCGCCACGGACGACGACGACTATGTGGTGGAACTCAACAAGCAGGGTAAGAGGCTTTCTCAAGAGGTTGACATGGATGTCGAAGTGACCGGAATCGTAACCAAAGGTGAGGACGGGACAAAACGGGTCACCGTTACAAAATTCGAGGTTCTCGAATCCGACGACGATGATGAGGACGAGGAGTACTATGACGACGATGATGACGAATCATACAATGACGATGAGCCATACGATGATGACGATGACACCCGGCGTTGGTTGTAGATCTTAGCCGATAACAAAGCTGTATCGAAAAAAATGCCAGGGCAACGATGGACGGCGACGAGGTGGTCAGCCTTAAGGATCTTGAAAAATTTTTGACGCCAGATCGATATCTTCCGGACAGAAGACAAAAAGACATTTTTCATCAGAGGATGAAACCGTTCCGTATACATAGTTGATATTGATACCTTCTTCTCCGAATTTAGTGGCGACGGCCGCAAGGGAACCCGGTTTGTTTTCAAGCTCAAGGGTCATTACCGGCATGATATCGAAAAGGTAATCGTTTTTTGACAAAAGATCGATAGCCTTGTCGGTCTGGTCGACAAGCATGCGGATCAGTGCAAACTGGGCCGAATCCTTTCTCATGGAATTGTAGCTGGCCACCGACGCGATCCGTTTAAGCGATTTTCCTCTGGCTTCAAAAAGATTCTGGACATAGCTGGAAGCATCCTGAATGGTGAGGGCGTCGATGTTGATGTTTTCGGTTGAGAACAGTGATGCCAGCTTCCCCAGTTCACCGGGAATATTTTTTAAAAAGAGTGATATTTCAGTTCTGACCATAATGTGTACCTGCTTTGCAAGGTTGGCGGTCCGGGGTTATTTTAAGGCGTCCCGAATGGTATTTCGCAATTCAGCGGATCCGGGGTTGCTGACCAATTTCTGTTTGATAATACCGATAGGACTGACTTTTTGGCCATAATACGCCTCATCCCAATCGTAATTCACTTTTACAATGGCGCCCTGCAAGGACATGCCGGCAAAAGCGCCCTTTGACCGTATGAACGAGACGAAGTCCGTCATGATATCGGCCCCGGCGCCGCCGCCCACAGGTCCCACGGCAATGGAGGCGTCGCCGCCGAACTTAAAAGAAGATGCATACAGTCTGTCCAATCCTTTCTGGGTAAAAACCATCATAACAATCTCCGACTTTTCACCGCCGAACTGAATGCCGAGACTTAACGATCCGATGGTATAAAAGGCGGGCTGACTCCAGTCTCCTGTATTTTCATCCTTAACAACGAGCACACCGCGCCCTCCGGAGCCGCCGATAAACCAGGCACCTTGAAGCAATTCCGGAATGATCAGAAGACCTTTGGCCTGAGGCAGGTGGCTGCGGAACCAAGCCATGTTTTTATCGATCATAAAACTTTTAAAGGTAATCCTCGCCTGGTCCACCAGCAACTGCTGTTTAGCAGCGTCTTCGGCCCGGACAGGAGTGACCATGACGGCGACAATGGCGGTGACGGTTAACATAACGATCGCGTATTTTTTCATTTTTCAACTCTCCTTTCGTCGATAACCTACCGATATTATGAGTTGTTATTTTTGTTCGAATGCCGTTGATAAAATTAAGCGCCGAACACTTTTATCGTACAATAAATAAGTTTATCAAGTTTTTCAATGGAAATTTAATTTCAGGCAACTGTTTAGCATTTTAAAACTTGATCGTTTTATTTGGGAGAAAAGGGTTGAATTATTTTCACCGGAAGCTGAAGTGTTCTTTTCACAATCCCCAATAATCCCGATCCCACCGCAGAAGGAGGGATGGGCGTAACATCCGGATTTTCAATGCTGCCTTTTATTCCAAAGGGGATAGAAATGAGAGACCCTCCCAGGATATCTCTTACGATGGGGATTTTCTTTATGAAAAAGTCGATGGTTTTCAATGGCGCGACCAGAGCCGTGACATCCATTTGGTTATGGGCCAGATCGATATACCCCTGGCACACGATGTTCATCGAATCGCCGTCGACAATCATCTCGTCAAGTTTTATTTTGCCTTGTTGAATGTCCGCCTCCGCTCGGATGGAGTTATAGGCAAATCCTTTGTTTTCGATGTCCGGTAGTTTTTCTTTGAATATATCCGTGACATTCAACAGGCTGAAAATTTTGATCAATGTTCTGAAATTCCTGCCGGCGTAAGACCGGCCTTTAGGCGCATGAAACGTTAAATTTCCATTAATGTTCTGTATCAATGTCTTGCCTGTTCCCTGCGCTTTAATTTTTCCCTCAAGGTTATAATTTCCGACAATTTTTGCGGATTTATCCAAAAGGCATTGGATACTGGGATTGAGTTTTTGATTCTGGGCAAACGGTTTTACATCGATGGTCACTTTCCAGGGCGAAATTTTCATCCTTCCCAAGGTTGTGATACCGCATATGTCGGCATCGGTAATGGAAACGGATGCGAATTTGTCATTAAAACGAACATCAGCCTCAAAGGGATGCCAGGTAAACTTACCATAATTTAATTGTTCAGTGATGACGTTCAAGATGCCTCGCACCGGAAAGGCCCATGATTTTTCATTCATCTGAGGGTCTGTTTTTGTGAGGTTTTGATCCAGAATCTGTTTGAGCCGGTCGACGTTAATCGTCTTTGCATAAAGTTTCATGGCCACTTTGGGCACGGCGGCAGACAAGTTCACCTTTCCTTTAAGATCGAACACGTTGTCCGACCAGTCCAATCTGGCTGATTCGACTTGCAAAATATCTTTTTTCCCCGTCAAAGACAGATCGTCGATGACAAGCGATGGTATTGTTTCTCCAGAAAAGATAAGATTTTTTGCCTTAAGTTCACCTTGAAATTTTAAGCTCAAAGGATGATCCAGCGGCACATGCGCAGTAAAATTTCCTTTTATTTGACCTTTAAGGATCTCATTTTTTTCCAGAATGCGGTCTAAAGATGCCTGTTGTAAATTTCCGACAAACAAAACATCCACAGTGCCGCTCTTTTGAATCAGTTTAATAGAAGCATCGGACTTCTCATCCTGAATGGCCAGATTTTTGATGGTTAGCTGTCCGGGATCTATTGAAAGGTCCATGGAAATTTTTTGTCCTTTATTTACAGACAGATTCCCTGAAAAATCGGTGTGCTGTTGATTGTTCCAGCTCAGATGCGCCGTTGAAATCTCTACCGGGGCCTTAAATCGGAGGCGGGGCGACAGCTTCACCGTGTCTTCGACCCATCCGGTTGCATCCGGTCCCATTTCTCCTTGGAATGTGAGATCAACGCCGCTTGGTCCCCTTGAATAATCTTTCAACGTTCCGGACACGGTCAATAAGGCATCCAAAATGCGCGTCTGAAAATCCCTTATGATAATGTTTTTGGCGTTTACGCTAAAATTCCCTTTTGGAAGTTTTAACGGCCCCGGCAATAAGGATGAATCAACAGCCAGGTCTTGAAGGTTGCCGGCCATTTGATACCGATAATTTTTCGGCTCAAAAAAGGGGCCGTCCAAACGCATGGAAGATAATTTCAAAACCCCCGTCACATTTTTTAAATCCTTGAGTTTTTCGGAAAACAATTTCGAAGACATAAGCCAAGGATATATCTCTTTCAGGTCAATGTTTGCGCCGCCCAAGGCGATGTTAAGGTGGGGTGTGCTCTTCCAGTCCACTTGTCCGGAGACTTCGGTAAAGGTCAAATTTCCCATACTGCCGCTCATATTTTTCACGGCGGTTGTGGTTTCATTCAAGAAATATTGGCCGCTTGTTATTTTTAAAGGATGAGGGAGTCGCCGGTAATTTGCTGAAAGATTAAATTGAGAAATGTTTA
Organism: uncultured delta proteobacterium; assembly: GCA_963778575.1. Lineage (GTDB taxonomy): Bacteria > Desulfobacterota > Desulfobacteria > Desulfobacterales > UBA11574 > UBA11574. The sequence goes on from CAVZUV010000009.1 coordinate 257,123, forward strand.
CTTTGCAATGAACGGATTGAAGGCTTTCTCCCAAAATGAGCCTTCCTGTTGCCCTCCCTTTAACATGATCAACTAGTGAATTCTCTTTAATAAACGATTTATTATGAACCACGCGTTTCAAGATGGGCGGAAGTTGTGCCAGATCGGCCGAAAGTGTCAGATCAAGATGAAACGGCGCATCTTTGCCCTTAAGGCCCAATTTCAAGCTTCCGTCAAGACACTTTGAGGTTTTCATGCGTGCTTTGAGGGCCTTGCCATACAAGATGCCGTTGGAAATTATGGCGTCCCCTGCCACGTCCGATAAATCCAAATCAACTTCCGGGACAAAAATTTTTCCGTTCACCATCCGGCCCTTGATGATGATATTTTCCAATTCTCCCAGTTCCTCCAGAGATTTCCCATGGGAGGTTAAATGAATCAAGGGGATTTCTCCGCTTTTTATAACATTAAAAATTTCGTTAACCACCCGCGTGTCTCCGGCCAGATTAAGGGCTGCTTTTCGAGTCGAATCGATATCCACCTCTTTGCCCGTTATTTGCAAGTTGAAACCGGGTGATGTCGAAGACAAGGGTTGATCAATATCGAGTTTTCCGGATAAATTGAGATGGGGATCATTCAGTTTGAGATGTGCAACCGAAAAAGACAATCTGTCTTTAGATAAAAAAACCGATCCATTCAATGCGACACCTTGACAGAATTTGGTATCGCAGCCGATGTCCAGATCGATATGATCTTGAAAAAGGTCCATACCGGCATTAATATCCCGCAGCCAAAACACCGTTTTTTGTTGCTTGAAAATCGTCAACCGGCCGGTTTTCATCCGGACATGGAGTCCTGCAGATTTCGACAAAACCACGGCCAGAACAGGTCCTATTTTTTCTTCAATGGTTTTCAAGGCGAAAGGTTGATACCGGCTGGTTTGCGATTCCGGCTTTTGCTTGAGATGAATGTTAATGTCGGGCTTGTTCAAATTGATTTCAGTAAGTTGAAACTTTCCCGAGAGAAGGGGCAATACTTTTGGAGAGATCGTCATGGATGCGATGGTTCCGGCGGTCGTTTCAGGAATGAAAAACCGGCACTGCTGAACCAGAAGTTGGGGTCGCGGAAAAAAGGACACACCCAGTCGTTCAAAGGTGACTTTTCCGTTGATCGCTGAAGAAGCTTCGGCCTGAATTTTGTCTAAAATTGGCTTTTGATTGATCAGTTTGTCTGAAAATAAAACCAGGATGAAGAAAAGCCCAACACAGAAGATAAAACAGGCGGCTGCCCAGAGGGATATCTTTTTGAACCGGGTCATTGATAAACTTTGCTTTTAAATGGCAGGCCCACAACAAATTTAACTGTTCCGTTGTCAATGTTTATTGCTGCCATCTCTTTTTTCCCATACATGGAATTGTCAGTATAAAATCAAATTCATCAATTCTATAAAATAAAGTCAATAAAAAAGGCCTTTCGAAATAAGTGAACAGTTGGGGCGTTTCATTTGCAAAAAACATAATACATGGAGCTATCCGACAAATAAAAACATCTCGATCCCTCAAATTATCAAAACAGACTTGGCACTTGAATCTCTTTGTGAAAATATGGGTATGATACCAATGAATCCATAAAAAGTCGAATTCATCTTTTGACTTTTTTTTAAAGGACCACCACCTCTGATTCTTTAAAATTACGCGATGGGTGAATGCGCATGATGAAAATCTTTAAACGGGCAACAATCGTCATCGGTGTTGTTTTCGCCGCTGTTTTTATGGCGGTGCTGGGGATTCAGCTTTATTTGAATACGGAACAGGCCAAGCAAAACATTCAGGCGAGGGTGAATCAGGTGATTCCCGGTACGTTGACATGGAAATCCAACAGATTTTCCATTCTCCGTGGACAAGTGCAATTAAAACAAGTTCGGTTAACGGGCCCTGATAATAAAAAAGTGATGGCATTGGCCCGGCTTTTAATTCACATATCGTGGACCGGATTATTAAAAGGGGAATTAAATATTCATGACCTGCTACTGGAAGATCCGCACCTATATTTGGTTAGGGATCACTCCGGCAATTTCAATGTAATTCAGGCATTTTACACCACCGGGCATAAACCGACGGAATCCGGTAATAATGGCGGTCTCCCATTTAATATCCTCCTCCGCCGGTTAAACGTTACGAATGGTTCCATTGACTACAATACATCCGAAAAAACTGCCGGAAATCGAATCGACCGGCTGGAGCTTCGGAACATGGATCTTACGGTCACAGACGGGAATCTGTTAACACACAGCGGCCGGATCCTTTGTCGGATTGGCGAGGGACACATTCAAATTAAAGGTGCCCGAACCGATATCGATCATTTATCTTTTGACGCAAACGTCCGGAATGACAGCGTTTCCGGCTTGCTTTTTGACATGACCACGGATGGTCTTGATGCCCGCATCACCGGAACCGTCGAAAATCTTTTTACAAACAAACCTATTCTGGATCTTCGTCTAAACAGCCGGGCTTCTTTATCCAAACTCAGGCATTTTATGGGGCTTGGTCCGGATTTTTCAGGAGATATCCAGGCGGATTCGAATTTAAAAGGAACAATAGAAAATCCCGATATCAGCCTGCAACTGGGCTATAAAGGAGGGAAGCTTTCCGGACGGCAAATCCAAAGAATTCATTTGAAATGCCGTTTGAAAAACAAACTCTTGAATATCATTGATGCAAATGCGGATACCCCTTGGGGCGGGTTCCATATAAAGGGGGATGTGGATTTCACCAAGGCGCTTCCCGATGACGTCTTGACGTCGTCGTTTATCGCAGATGCCGTCTCCTACAAATTATTCATTCAACAGAAAGCCGCTCAATTGAAAAATTTAGCTCCGAGTATACGCGGTTTAAAAGGAGCCGTACACGCCGACATTGAAGCTCGAAGGCAAAGGGATTGAGCCGAAATCGCTCCGGGCCGAAACCACCCTTGAGATTTACGCGGAAAAATTGGCTGCTGCAAAAATGCCGTCAACCGTTGATGTTCATGTAAAGGCTCTGGCGGACATGGCCAATGGGCGCATCACGGTTCGGAATCTGGCAGCGGATGCCCATGGCGTGCGCCTTGAGATGGTCGGCAGCTATGATATTTTTTCCCACCGGACATTGGCCCGTTTCGGACTCAATGCCCCTGATTTGTCCGACATGCTGTTAAACCCGGGCGTTAAGGGTGTTCACGGAAGGGTGAATATAACGGGCAAGATATCCGGGACCTTGAGGGAGCCGTTCATGGATGCCCGGTTAACAGGGGAGCGCTTGAGATTCGAGAAGGTCCGGTTCGATAGCGCCGACGCGAGTTTCAGGTTCTCAAAAGGGCAACTTTCTATGAACCGGGGGGAAATTGCCAGCGGCGATTCCAGGGTCGCTCTTTCCGGAGACATCCAAATCCTTGATCCCAATAACCTGCGATTTCTCCGCCACCCTGTTTTTACGGCCGCATTGGCCGGGAGCGGCCTGTCTCTTAAAGATTTTATCCAGGGAATGAGAGGAACATTCGACCTGAACGGCCGCATTGAGGGGGATATCTCCCGTCCCAGGGGGAAATTTGAGGTTTATGGAAAAAATGTCGATTTCGGCATCCAGAAAATCCACAGCGTCCGCCTGACATCACGCATCGACGGCCGCCGATTTGAGGTCGATCCATTAATGCTGGCCATCGTTCCGGGAGAACAAATCCTATTAAACGGCTGGATATCTTTGAACAAACATTATGAACTCCGAATGGCCTCGACGGATATTTCGATAAAAAACATTCAAAAATTAAGATTTCTAAAAGCGAACGGCGGGAAAATATCTTTTGATTTGGAAGGAAAGGGCGAATTTGCAAATCCGCAATTAAAGGGGAAGGCAATTGTCGAAGGTTTGACGATTAATGACAAAAAGATTGGAAAAATTCCCTTTAACATCGGTGTTGAAAACCGGACGGCATATATTGACGGCGGACTGAACTTTGACCTGAAGGCAACTTATGGATTGCAGACACGATTCTTTTCAACATCCCTTCGTTTTGACCATACGGTTTTGACCCCTTATTTACAGCTTTTCGGCAAACAAGATCTCAGTGGAAACATCACCGGAAACATTGACGTCAGAGGAAAATTCCAAGAACCAATACAAATCGACGGCGGGATCACAATTGACCAATTGGCGCTCTTCTGGAAAAAGAAGGCGGTCGTTACCGGCCGGGATCTCAGGGCGGTCGTGAACAAGAACGAAATATCGGTTCCGAACATGCGGCTCTCCTTACTCGAACAAGGCTATTTCACGATTTCGGGCAGCGGGAAATTATGGCAAAATATTCGCTTGAAAGCCGAAGGGGTCATTCCTTTCAGCGTTCTTCCGGTGTTTACGGATTCGATTGCTGATGCCGGCGGAAAGGCCCGCATTTCGCTTCGTGTCAGTGAAAACGGTTTGCAGCCGACCTTTGAGTTCGAGGCCGCCCTTGAAAACGGCAGCATAGAGGTTCCCGGACTGTTTCAAAGGTTTCACGACATCAACGGTCATATTCGAGCCACCCCCAAAGCGGTCGCGTTGGACAATATCCAAGGAATGCTGGGCGACGGTCGATTCGGACTTTCAGGGGCCGTCGACCTTGACCGATATCGATGGTCAAACATCGGACTTAAGCTGAAAGCGGACAACCTTCCCATTACGATTCCAGACCTATTGGATGTCCGCTTGAGTTCCGAACTGGATGTCCGAGGTTCTCCGAAAAGATCTCTGATAAAAGGAGATATTACGATTCTTGAAGGAAGGTATACCAAAGATGTTCGTCTGAATCCCATCCAAGGCATTGCCCGTGAATCGCAGGCAGGTCCGCCGTCAACGTCAACGACTCCCTGGCCCTTTTTCGATAACATGGGACTTGATTGCAGAATCAGGAATACAGAGGCTTTTGTGGTCGACAATAATATCGCCTTGTTGACGATCAAACCGGATCTTCATGTGCAAGGGACGGTAAACCATCCCCTCATTACCGGGAGGGCTGAAGTCGAATCCGGGACGGTATATTTCCAAAATAATGAATTTAATGTCAAAAAGGGGGTTTTGGATTTTATAAATCCATATAAGATCGAACCCACGGTTGATATCCAGGCTGATGTTAAAATCCGGACAGTGGAGCGTAACACTCAATGTCTCCGGAACATTGGACAACCTTAAGTTTAATCTTTCTTCAAATCCGTCGGAAAGCGAACAGGATATTCTTTCTTTAATGATTGCCGGAAAAACAACACAGGAACTGATTGCAGGACAAGGCGGGTCATTGCTCTCTCCGAAACAGATGCTTGCCGGTGTTCTGGCCGAAAATGCTCAAAAAGAAATCAAGAATGCCACCGGCCTGGATATCGTGACGTTGGGATATAACGGCACAGGTAACGGCGGGACGCCTGGTGGGGTGAATGTTACTCTGGGTAAAGAGCTTTCCAAAAGGGTGACGGTCAAATACGGTGCGCAGACAACAAACGGAAAGGTCATTCAAAGCGTGATCGCGGAATATAAATTTCTTGAAACCTTGCTGATGAACACCTTTGAGGATAACGAGGGAAATTACGGCGCGGGGATTCAATTCAGACTTGAATTCCGATAGGAAAAATTGGTGCAGATGACAGCGTGGTGGTCCAAAGACCGGATAAAAATAATGGTGTTTTTGTGGATTTTAATGATCCTTGCTGCCGAAAGCCCTTGTTATGCGCAAACGCAGAAAGCAGAAGGATCCCAACCCGTAGTATCGCAGGTGGCCGTCGACGTTCAGGGGATAAAAGGAGATGTGAGCCCATGGGTCGATGTGGTCAAACATCTTATTTTTATCCACCCGGGAGAACCGTTTTCAACGAAACGCTTTAAAGATTCACTTGAGGCTTTGAAATCGTCGAAAATATTCAAAGCCATCCATGTGTTCGAAACTCCCTCTAAAAACCATCAATTGGTGCTTCATTTCCAGGTAACACCCTATCCTCTGGTAAAAGATATCGAGATCAGCGGCGAGTTCCCCTTGTTGGAAAAGGAAATTCTCGGCGCCATGCAGCTCCGTCCGGGAGACGCTTATCATCCGGAAACGTTTTCCGGCAAAGAAGCTGCCCTTGTCCGGCTTTTCAAAGACGAAGGCTATATTTCCCCGGTTGTTCATTTCAAAGTCAAAGAAGACCCCGCCGACGGAAACATGATGGTTTATTTGAATATCGACAAAGGTGATTTTTTTCATGTTCGACAGTTTGACATCAAAGGAAACCGGGCCTTTTCATTAACGCGTCTTAAATTTCGAATCAAAACCACTAAATTTTGGTGGGAACCGGATTTTATGAGGCGTTTTAAGGAAAAAGACCTAAATAATGATATCAAAAATGTTATCCTGTTGTACCGGGGAAAAGGGTATCCCGATGTGGCGGTAAAGCGTATTGTCGAAAAGGATGCCGAGACTCATAATGTTTCTATTTCCTTAAGCATTGACGAAGGTCCCAGATATGATATCGAATTACAGGGCAACACGGCGTTTGGGGATTATCGGCTGCGGACAGATCTCATCCTGTTTAAGCAGGGCAATGAGAACAATTACGGTCTCGTCAAAAGTATCCGAAACATAAAGGAGCGTTACCTTAAAGCAGGATATAAAGATTGCCGGATAGAAATGAAATCGGAAATCAGTCAAAGACCAGACCGATGGGTGCGAAAAATCCGCATCATCATCGATGAAGGCCCGCAGTACATCGTAAATTCAGTTCGGATTGCCGGCAACAAAGTGCTGGCCACCCGGAAAATCAAGCAGGCGATTTTGACCCGGCCGCCGGGAATGTTCAGAAAAGGGGCATTTGTTTCAAACATCCTGGAAGAAGACGACCGTTCCATTACAGCCCTTTACCAAAAGCACGGATATAATAATGCGGACGTAAAGAGTGATGCAGTATTCGAAAAAGACATCACAGAGAACAAGGAGCGCGTGGACGTTACGTTTAATATCTCGGAAGGTGCCAAAACCCGTGTGGCATCCGTTGAATTCCCCGGTCTGGCGGCATTGTCGAAATCCGAAGCCCTTCGATCCATTGCATTGAACAAAGGGGCCGACTTCCGCCGTTTCATGGTGCAAAGTGATGAAAATACCTTGGCTTCAAAGATTTCCGAAAAAGGATACCCCCATGTCCGTGTAAAAGGAACTGCGGCCATCAGCAAGGACAATACCCAAGCGGCGATAACCTATAAAGTGGATCAGGGCTCTTTTGCGAAAATGGGTCAAGTCGCATCCGTGGGAAATTTTATTACCAAAAAACGCGTGATACAAAATGAGATGGCACTCGAACCGGGGGAACCGTTTTCTCTGAAAAAATTTTTGATATCTCAGCGCAATATCCGCAACATCGGCGCATTCGATGCGGTCCGCTTTGACACGTTCGGTTTGGCTGAAGAATCGGACAGCGTAAACCTGCTGACGGAAGTGGACGAAAAAAAGCCTTACTATATTCAGACCGGCGGAGGGTATGACACCGGAAGAGGATTTTACGCCAACATCCTGTCCGGCGACCAGAATCTTTTTGGGTTGAACAAGCAAATTTCGGGGGGCGGTGAAATCAGCCAGATCGGGTACCGGGGAGATCTGACCTACTCTGATCCCCGGTTTCTGGGGACTCGAATTACGTCGGCAGTCAACATGTTCAGTGAAAAGCAAGAAGCCTTTAATACCGATTTCGGCACCAGAACAAAGGGCGTTTCAGTAACCTTCAGCCGCAAATTTTTTCAAAAATTTAACGCAGGCCTTTCTTTTGTTTATTCATATATTGATACCTACCCGCGCGATGCGGCAGCCCTTTCCGCAAATGATGAAACGACATTCGGGTCCAGAGAAGTTCTGACGATAAGTCCTTCACTGGTCTATAGCAGTGTCGATTCCTTTATCCGGCCGAGAAAAGGGCTTTATTCTTCTTTGATGCTGGATGTTTCTAAAGATATTTATAATTCTCTGGACGATTTTTTAAGATACCGCTTCGAGATTCGGAAATATTATACCCCCGTAAAAAACTTGACGTTCGCCCTGCGGGGAAGGGTGGGGCATATTACTGCCTTCGGAGATGCGGGGGATATCCCCGAAGATCAGCTGTTTTTCCTGGGCGGCGCATCCACAGTAAGGGGGTTCGACGAAAATCTGCTTCGATTTGACGCGGCCGGCAATGCAGTGGGAGGATTAACTTCGATTTTGGGCAATGCAGAAACCCGGGTCGGCTTGGGGTCAAATTTCGAGCTCTCTTTTTTTTACGATATCGGCAGCATCAGAAATGCGGTCGTCAACGAAGGTTCGGATGAGTTTCGTTCCTCCGTCGGCATGGGACTTCACTATTTTACACCCATCGGCCCGGTCGGCTTCTATTACGGCCACAAACTGGAAAGAAAACCCGGTGAAAGCGCCGGCCGGTTTCATCTCACGCTCGGATTCAGGTTTTAATGAGTTGTCATGACTATTGGGCATAAGTATATAGGATTATATGGTTTTGTTCTGGTCTTTCTTGCCGGTGCTTTCTTGTCAGGGTGTGCGGGTTTTCACATTTCAACAAAGTTGAAAAAGACAAGCGGCATTCCGTCTCGCTTTGAACTTGACGCGGTCCCCTTTTTCCCTCAAAAAGCCTACCAGTGCGGTCCTGCGGCCCTTGCCGAGGTTCTTCAATACAGTGGTCTCGGGATTACGCCGGAAAATTTGACCAGCGAGGTCTTTATACCCGAGAAAAAAGGCAGCCTGCAAACCGCATTGATCGGCGCAGCCCGCAGGCATGGCAGAATCGCTTATGCAGTGTCAGATCCGGAGGATCTGTTTAAAGAAGTGGCTGCCGGTAATCCGGTCGTCGTTTTGCTAAATCTCGGATTGTCGTGGTATCCTGTCTGGCATTATGCGGTGGTGATCGGCTATGATTTGACCGAAAAAACGCTTGTACTGCGTTCGGGCAATATTGCCCGGGAGGTTTTATCGTTCTGGGTATTTGAAAACACCTGGGCTCGCAGCCACCATTGGGGAATCATCATTCTTCGCCCTGATCAATTCCCCGCCGTCGTGAAAGAAGATCGGTTTACAGAAGCGGTATTCGGGCTTGAGAAGGCCCGCCGGTTCGGCGATGCCATCGACGGATACCAAACCGTGCTGACACGATGGCCCGACAATCTTTCTGCGCTGATGGGCATCGGCAACTGCTACTATGCCCTCGGAGAACTTCAAAACGCCGAAACCGCCTTTAGAAAAGCCATTCGTGTACATCCTGAATCAGGTTCGGCATTTAACAATCTTGCACAAATCCTCTTTGAACTGGGGCAAAAAAAAGAAGCGCTGGCAGCCGCTCGGAAAGCGGTCTCTTTGGGAGGGCCTTTAAATTCTGCATATCAAAAGACCCTCAAGGAGATTCAATCTAAATGAAGAGTCGGGGTGTATTCCGTACAGGCGCTACATGGATAATCTTTTTATAAGGATGTAGAAGAAAAACTCCGCGAGGGCTCAAGATAATGTGATTTCGACCGTTCTATGGTGTATAGGAAACTATTGATTTTAAGGCCTTGATTCGATATAAAAAAGCCTCCACCGAAATGGAAGAAGCCTGTTTAATGGGATTCAGCGGAGGCTTTGAGTAAGGAAAACTGGTAACAGCACTCCTTCAACTCGAGAAATAAATAGCAATTAATCCCGTGCGGGTCAATCAAAAACCCTTGACATGTGATATGTATAATGATCGAAAAGGCGATAGGTGAAGGATTGACGGATATTTTATCAAAGAGGATAGAGCGGGTTAACGATTTTATATCTTTTACTAATGTAAGGATAAAAGAAATGATGGTGAATAAAAATTGGATTAGGCTATTGTTTTGTTTGGTCGTTTTGCCATCGATGCTGTTTGTCGATGCTTCCTATGCGCAGGAACCTGTTAAAATTTTTACGCTCAAGCAGACCATTGAAAGCGCCTTAAAAGTCAATCTCGGGTTAAAATCATCCAGAGAAGAGACCTCCGCCTCCCTGGCCTTAAAAAAAGCGCAACGGACGCAATTTTTACCCACATTCAGCACTTCTTATAAATATGACCGGTTTGATGAAGGGATAGAGGTCAACGGGTTTGTCCTCACACCGAAAACACAATACAACTTTGTTACGTCATTCAGTCAACCGATATTTACGGGGCTATCATTGCTGAGAAAATACGATATTGCCAAGCTCGGTCTGGATAAAGCCAACGTGAGTGAACAAATGACCCGGCAGAATATTATTCTGGACGCAAAAAATGCTTATTTTCAATTGCTGAAGACACATAAACTGTACGACATTGCTCAACAGACCGTAGTCCAGATCAGCGCCCAAAAGGATGTGGCTGAAAATTTTTATAAGGTTGGCATGACGCCGTTGAACGATCTGTTGCAGGCACAGGTTGAATTGGCCAATGCTAAACAAGATCTTATTGTCGCAAAAAACAATATGGACAATAACAGATCGAATTTCAATACGCTCCTTCGAAGACCTCTCAATGCACCCGTTATTTTGCAAGATGTTTTGAATTATACGCATTTTGACAAGGACCTGGAATATTGCCTGTCCCAGGCCGAGAAAAATCGATGGGAGCTCCGAATCGCCGATTTGGACGTCGCCATTTCCCAAAAACAATACCAGCTCTCCAAAAAAGACTATTATCCCACCATCAATCTTGAGGGAAACTATTTCAAGAACGGAACGGACTGGGATGCAAACGGCGGATTTGGAATCTATGATCCCAGCGGATGGGAAATCAGCGCTGTGGCGAAATGGAATTTCTGGGAATGGGGGCGGACCTCATACGGTGTTCAAGAAAAATATTCCCGATGGTCTCAGGCAAAACTGAATAAGCAAGAAATTGTCGACAATATTCGTTTGGAAGTCAAGACGGCATACTTGACCACCGAGCAGGCCGAAAGGGCGATCAAAACCGTTGAGACAGCCATTGAACAGGCCAAAGAAAATTTCAGGATCTACCAGGAAAGGTATAAGGAACAAATCGCCACGCAAACCGATGTGCTTATTGCACAAACGCTGCTTTCAAGAACCATGACGAGATACTACGATGCATTATACACATTTAAAATTTCGAAGGCAAAACTATATCGTGCCATTGGACAGGAAGTGAATAAATGATGGATCAACAGGGTAAAGCCTCGATTATTCGTCTGTTCCATGTTCATAAGAATTACGGTGCGGCTAAAGCGCTCAGCGATGTTACCATTGACATTTCAAAAAATGATCTTCTCTTTATCACCGGCCCCAGCGGGGCAGGCAAAACTTCTCTACTTAAGCTTTTGTATTATGGAGAAGCCGTCACAGAGGGACAGGTATTGATCGACGGTATAAACCTGTCGAGAATATCCCATAAAACAATACCGATGCTTCGACGAAAGTTTGGAATTATATTTCAGGATTACAAGTTGATTCCGACTAAAACCGTATTCGACAATATCGCCATAGTTCTTGAAACAATCGGTAAAAAACGGCGATTTATTGAAAAAAAAATAAGGAGCGTGCTGAGAACCGTCGGTATGGAAAACAGCATCCATTCCTTGCCGCCGACCCTGTCCGGTGGGGAACAGCAAAGGATTGCCGTTGCCAGGGCGATTGTCGGAGATCCGAAAATTATCCTTGCAGACGAGCCGACAGGCAATTTGGATGAAGATTCAGCCGATGTTATTGTCGATCTTTTAAAAAAATTTCATACCAGAGGCGCTACGGTTATTATTGCCACCCATGATAAAGAGCTTATCCGCAAAACAGGGGGCCGGGTCATTTATCTGAAGCAGGGTCGAATACACCCCATCAACTCGCCAAATAATGTGCTCCAATGATGATTTATTGTAAACGGGCCATAAAAGATATTCTTGAGCACAGATTTTTGAGCGTCGTGACCATCGTCACCATCTCGGTTTCCATATTGATTGCCAGTGCTTTTACGCTGTTTTTTATCAATGCGAACGCTATCGTAAACTCCTGGAAAAAGGGAATCCGGATAATGGTCTATCTGAAACCCAACACCCCTGAAATAAAAGTAACGGAGATAAAGCGCAATATCCAGGAGATGAAAGGTGTAAAAGATGTTCGATTCATTTCAAACAAAGACGCGTTGCAACGGTTGAAAAACCAAATGAAACGGCAGTCTTCTCTGTTGGACAACCTGAAAGAAAACCCTCTCCCGGATGCTTTTGAAATTCAGCTTATGGAATCTTTCCAAAATCAGGAAAAGATTGAAAAACTTGCCGCACGTTTGGAATCGTTAAAGCCGGTGGATGAGGTCGAATATGGACAGATTTGGCTGGGACGGTTTACGAACATACTTAACCTGTTCAGATTAACCGGATTTGCAATGGGCAGTCTTTTTCTGCTGGCGACCGTTTTGATTGTCGCCAACACCATTCGTCTGGTCCTCTATTCACGGCAAAAGGAAGTTGAGATCATGCGGCTGGTGGGAGCGACCGACGGGTTCATCAAAGCGCCTTTTTATATCGAAGGCCTCATCCAGGGGGCACTGGGCGGGATTATCGGCCTGGGGGCATTGTTCATTCTTTTTATCCTCATTTCATCCAACATGGGACAGGGATTAACGTCAAGTTTTTTTACGATTCGATTTCTTTCTTGGGATACGTTTTTGGGAATATGGGTTTGCAGCATGTTTGTGGGGTGGATAGGGTGTTTCGTTTCTTTAAAACAGTTTTTAAAACAATAGCCTATATCGCTTTAGGCGTTATTGCCGTTCTGCAATTTTATGATATCGCCGTTGCGGGATCCAATGAAATCGGTGTGGTCACCGTTGATCAACTGAATGTTCGGGCACAGCCCGGCGTCAACACCCCCTCTTTGATGTTGATCCCAAAAGGAACAGAGGTCCAAATTGTCGAGCGCCATAAAGCATGGCTTAAAATAAAATATAAAAACCAGGTGGGTTATATTCGACATTTAAAGTCATATGTGCATATTATAACCCAGGACATTCCAACTGAATCGAAAAAGACCGGCAACTCCCCGGACGACATCGAAAAGTTTCAGAAAGAAGCAAAAAGCATCAATCAAAAGATCGAAAAAAAGACATCTGAACTTTTAAGATTCACCAGAAAAGAAACCGCCATCGTCAACAGCTTGAACGATATTGATCTCACGCTTGACCATGCGCGGAAAGATGCATCATTGCTGAAAACAGAGCTTGCTGCCTTAGAAAAAGAAATGATTAAAACGAAAAATGATTCCGATGATCTTCAAAAAAGGATCAAAGCCAGTGAAAATTACGCCGCTTTGCGTCTCGTGGCGATTTACAAGCTGAGTTGGCTGGGCAGAATCTATGTTCTTGCCTCGGCCCGGTCCGTGTATGATCTTTTTCAGCGAAAAAGGGCGCTGGAACACGTGCTGGCATATGATGAAAATGTTTGGAAAAACCTTATGGAAAACAAAAAGAGGCTGCAACACCTGCTGGTCGACCTGGATCAAAAAAAAATGGAGAAACTCGCCGTTGAATCAGATTACAGAAAACAGATTGAAATGATGTCTCGCGAGAGAAAAAGGCGATCAAAACTTCTAAATGATATTCGCAGGAAACGATCTCTGAAGTTAGCGTCCCTTGAATCTTTGAAGGAGTCGGCGGCAGATCTGGATCAGACCATAAATGCTTTAAAATCGGATTTTGATCGGGGTGGATCCCGTGGGAAAAAATCTTCAAAAAATTTTTCCGAATTAAAAGGATTGCTTAATATGCCGGTTAAAGGTAAAATAATATCCTTTTTCGGATCTCATCGAAATAAGAAGTTGAATATTATCAATTTCCAAAGCGGAATTGAAATAAAGGCCGACAGGGGTGAACCTATTCATGCGGTCTATGATGGACGCGTTCTTTATGCCAGGTGGTTTAAAGGATACGGAAATATGATCATCATAGACCATGGCAATAATTATTATACCATTTATGCGCATGCGCAGGAACTTTTTGCGGCACAGGGAGATACCGTGGAAGCGGGAGAGGTGGTGGCCACGGTCGGAGATACAGGGTCAATGATCGGCCCGAGTCTTCATTTTGAAGTGCGTCACCACGGAAAGCCTGTAGATCCGTTGGAATGGATTAATAAAGGGTAGACAGGATTTTTCACCCGTTGGGAAAACAGGTTGATGAAAGATTCGGGCTATCGGGAGAGAATATTATGAATATTAAGAAAAAGCAGTATATTAAACTGTGGCTGGTTCTGTTGATCGCCGTTGTCTTCTGGACCGTCGGATCCGGTTTTTATAGAAACCTTTCGGCTAAGGGGGCAGAGACATATAAGGGGCTGAAGCTATTCTCCGATGTGATTGAGCTGGTTGAAAATAATTATGTCGATCCCGTGAATTCGAAAGACTTGATCGACAAAGCGATTCAAGGAATGGTCAGCGGCCTTGATCCCCATTCTGCTTTTCTGTCTCCTGATGACTTTAAGGAGCTGCAGATTGACACACAGGGTGAGTTTACAGGTATCGGCGTGAGCATCACCTTAAAGGATGGTTTTGTTACCGTGATTTCTCCCATTGAAGGGACGCCGGCTTACAAAGCCGGAATCAAAGCCGGAGATAGAATTATCAAAGTCAACGGAAAACCCACCAGAGATTTGCGGGAAGCGGTCAAATTGATTCGAGGCCCTAAAGGAACCGAAGTTGTGGTGACCATCGCTCGTGAGGAAAGTAAAAAACCCATTGATTTTAAAATTATCCGAGATATTATTCCTGTCGAGAGCGTTAAAGCGGCTAAGTTAGAGCCCGGATACGGCTATGTTTGGGTCACCAATTTTAGAGAAAATACGACAGAAGATCTCGTTGCGGCACTGGATAAACTTGACTCCGGGAAGACACCCTTAAAAGGGTTGATTCTTGATCTTCGCGACGACCCCGGGGGACTTCTTGATCAAGCGATAGAGGTTTCAGATCTTTTTCTTGAAAAGGGTACGATCCTTTCCATCAGAGGGCGGAAGGAAAAAAACAACCAGGTTTTTAAAGCAACTCCGAATCAAACAAAACGGAATTATCCCATGGTTGTCCTCATTAACGGCGGAACTGCCAGTGCTTCGGAAATCGTTGCCGGTGCACTTCAGGATCAAAAACGCGCACTCATCATGGGAACCACTTCTTTTGGAAAGGGTTCGGTGCAATCCGTAGAAAGATTAAGAGACGGTTATGCACTTAAATTGACCATTGCCAGATATTATACACCCAGCGGTCGCTCGATCCAAGCCAAAGGAATTGTACCGGATATCGTCGTCAAAAGAAGGTTTCTTAATAAGGAAAATACGTCGTTTGTCAACGAGGAGATGATCAGAGAAAAAGACCTGAAAAATCATCTCGAAGCGGTGCCTGAAAACAAAAAAAATCATAAAACAGAAGGTGAAAACAAAGAAAAAACGCCGGAGAAACAAAAAACCCTAAAGCCAACATTTATTTACGGCAAGCTCAACCTTCAACAGCTGAAGGCGGATAATCAGGTGACACGTGCACTGGATGCTCTTTTGAGCTATCAGATCTTCAAAGGTGTCAAAAATTAAGGCATGGCGAAGCGTGGGCGTCGGCGACCGAAGAAAAGTCTAAAAAAGACGAAAAAGCGTAGTATTTGGAGTACGTACCTGATACAGGCTGTTGCAGGACTCGGCATTCTGTTATTTCTGATTGTCGTTGCCGGTGTGCTGTTGCGCCATTTCATGTCGAGCAGATATGTCGTGCCGCCGATGACAAAATCCCGGGTTGTCAGATCGCCCAGGTTTGAAGTCTATCCCAAAAATGATATATCGCCCCGCGAAACGCTGCCGAAAAAACCCCGCAAAGCCCTCGGAAGGTTGCCCAAGATTGCCATAATTATTGATGATATCGGCTATGACAAAACCATCGCAAATAAATTCTTGGGACTGAACGCGGTTTTAACATTTTCCATACTTCCTTACAGTCCCTATGAGAAAAGCATTGCCAGAAGCGTTCATTCAAAAGGTTACGACGTGATGCTTCATCTGCCCATGGAGCCTGATGAGTATCCATCGATCAATCCCGGTCCCGGAGTGCTTCTGACTTCCATGACACCGGATCAACTGATCGGCCAGCTCAATGAAGATCTGGATGCTTTCCCGTTTATAACAGGGGTAAATAATCATATGGGGTCAAAAATGACGACGGTTTCTCCTCAACTCAACCAGATTTTTTCGGTGTTGAAGGGGAAAGGGCTTTTCTTTATTGACAGCCGCACCACGCCGGATACGCTTTGCAAACCATCGGCGCAGCTCTTCAAAGTTCCTTTTGCGCAAAAAGATGTCTTTATCGATCATAAACCGGAACCCGACTTTATCCGCAGACAAATCCATCGGCTCATCATGATTGCCGATAGTCATGGCGAAGCAGTCGGTATTGCGCACCCACATCCCGAAACTTATAATATCCTCCGTGAAATGCTGCCGGAGCTTGAAAAAAAGGCAACACTGGTTCGTGCATCCGATATTGTGCATACCGGCGGATAGCCTGAATATGTCATGAAAATTTTCGAATAAAATTTCTGATGATTGACGCTATAACCATACACACGCGGTTGATCGATAAATTTCTTGCCTATTTGTGCGTGTGTTATGTTGCAATGGTTTTATGGGTTGATCACCTTGGAAAATTTTCCCTGCCCGCGAATCAATATCGATTCATTTTTTGGTTTTCCGTTCCCATGGTTTTTTATCTGTGGACGGTATATTCAACAAAAAATCGCAGTGAGATTTTACATTGGCTGGATGTAAGGGCCCTCAGCCGAAAAGAATGGCATGCCGCATCCGTGCTTATGGCGGGCTTGGTGCTGGTGATTGCTGTTATTCCACTGGTTCCGTCTTTGGCCGATTACTACAGGCCGGGCAGAATAAGCGTCGGCCGCCGGTTAATCTGGCTGGCGGCTTGGTTTCCCGGCTGGGAGTTGATGCATCGATGTCTACTGGCCTATCACGTTCCGCGTTCTTTGCCAAGACACGCCTGGTTGCTTATCCCTTTATTTGAAGGTCTCTATCATTTTAATAAACCCTGGCCTGAAATGCTGGGCATGTTTGCCTGGAGCGGGGCATTGACGTTTTGGACCATCAAGCGGAAAAACGCCTGTTTGGCGATCTTGGCCCATCTGGTTCTGGAATGCCTGCTCATCGCTTACCTGGGTTTTGGCGCTTGAACGGATAACAAAAAAAGGGTCTCTTAAAAATGCCGGGGATCTTGACTTGACAGTACAATGTGTGAATGGTGTATTTTATATTATGCCAAAAACCCATCACAAAAACACGAAAGAACGAAAGCACGAGATAATAAATGTTCTTTTAATGACGCTGCTTTCTTTTTTGCCGGCATCTCTTATCGCGGCGTGTCCGCCGGCACATGCCGGGGACATCCGAAAACCGGTATTTGCCGGCTCTTTTTACCCGGATACCGCCGAAGAACTTTCGACTTTGATTAAAGAATATGTCAGCCGGGTTAAGCCGGCCCATGTCAATCACCCGCCGAATACTTCACTCAAGGCGCTCATCATACCCCACGCAGGATATGTCTATGCCGGATGGACGGCAGCCCATATTTCATCGGCAGTCAACGGGGATCGATTCAGCAGGATCATCGTCATGGGGCCGGACCATCGCATCGGGTTTGAAGGATGTGCCGTCAGTGACGCGGCCGCCTGGGAAACGCCTCTGGGCCGGATTCGACTGGATCATGGCGCCGCCGACCGGCTGCGCCAAAATAAAACCCTGTTTCGGGTGATCCCGGTGTCCGACCGGTTCGAACATTCCGTGGAGGTGGTTCTCCCGTATCTCCAGTATTTTTTTAAAAACTTTAACCTCATCCCCGTCGTGTTCGGCCGGGGACAGGATCTGGCTGAAAAGGCGTCGGCATCCCTTGATCCTTTGTTGGATCAGCACACCCTGATTGTGGCCAGTTCGGATTTATCCCATTATCTGCCTTATCAGAAAGCAATTGCGAAAGATCGGGAAACCATTGAAAGCATCTTAACGCTGAATGACCGCAAATTGATAATGCGTGAGAATGCGGCTTGCGGCAAGGTGCCGATTCTGGTTCTTATGGACATGGCCCGCCGTCACCACTGGCAGCCGGTTCTTCTTCATTATTCCAACAGCGGTGACACCGCCGGAGATCGTTCAAGGGTTGTCGGTTATGCATCCATCGCCTTTTACGGAGGTTCATCTATGAAAGACCATGCAGATTCTATTCAATCTTTGAATGAGCGCCAGGGCCAGATACTGGTAAAACTGGCTCGGCAGACCATTGCTCAAAAGCTTGGCAAACGTTCGACCAAAGTTGATCCGGATGCTTTAGCGGACCCGGGTTTTCAGAAAAAGAGGGGCACCTTTGTAACATTAACCATAGACAAGCAGTTGCGGGGGTGCATCGGCAACCTGGATGCACGGGACTCAATCTTGGGCGGGGTCAAACGAAATGCCGTCAATGCCGCCTTCCATGACCCCCGTTTTTCCCCATTGAAAGCTGATGAACTGGACCGTGTGGATATCGAAATCAGTATCCTTACCGAACCCCGGTCCCTGGAATATCGGGACGGCAACGAATTGATTTCCAAATTGCGCGTCCATGTTGATGGGGTTATTCTTCAAAAAGGATCGGCCGGCGCCACCTTTTTACCCCAGGTGTGGGAGCAGTTGCCGAAGCCTGAAGATTTTCTTTCCCATCTTTGCATGAAAGCCGGACTGCCCGCCGACACCTGGAAAAAGGAACATCTCGATGTTTCGACTTACCAGGTTCAATACTTTGAAGAGGAGAAATGAACATGTAATAACACGGGTGATCATCGCTACCGGTATCTCGTCCGTAGTGACCCAGTTATTGATCATTCGTGAATTTCTGGCCCAGTTCCAGGGGAACGAGTTTGTTATCGCCCTGATTCTCTTCAACTGGCTTATTTTGGGCGGCATCGGCACGATTTTATCCCGCAGAATCACTCGAAACCTATGGACCGCTACCGCAACCCGGCTGGGCTGGCTCTCTTTTCTTTTGGCGGGGTTGCCCGGCGTTCAGATTCTGGCCATCCGGTATCTTCGCGATATCTTTTTCATCCATGGAAGTTCCGTCGGGTTCTATCCCTTTTTAATCTATTCCTTCCTGGTTACCGCCCCCTATTGCCTGATGATCGGTTTTGTTCTCCCTTACAGTCTTTTCGTCATCAGAACGGCGAATCCCGACTATCCCGGCGCACTTATTTATATCTCGGATAATTTGGGAGATGTTTCCGGAGGGGCCTTGTTTTCCTTTGTCCTGGTTTTTTGGGTTTCTCCGATGACCGCCGTATTTCTGGCCAACCTGCCGTTGCTATTGTCCGCAATCCTGCTCTTTCATCATTTTTCCCGGGGCCGTCTTTCGGTCTATTTGGGAGTGGTCGTAACGATAGCCGTTCTGGGGGCCGGGATATTTTTAGAGCCGGCATCACTGGTTTTGCCTGAAGGCAAGCTGGCCTATTACAGTGAATCCCGATATGGCCGGATCCAGGTTTTGCAAAATCAGGAACAGTATACGCTGTTCCTTGGGGGCGCTCCGTTGTTCAGCAGCCAGAATTTGAGCATGGCCGAAGAAACCATCCATTATCCCTTGTCGCAAGTGGATACGGCACGAAAAATTCTTTTGATCTCCGCCCAAGGCGGTATGATGGCCGAACTTGAAAAATATCGGCCGGCATCCGTTGATTATGTGGAATTGGATCCAAAAGTCGCGGATGTTGAATTCAGGTTCGGATTGATCAAAAAAATTCCAGGGCTTGCAATCATTCACCAAGATGGAAGGGCGTATCTGGAGAAATCGAACAAAATCTATGATGCCATTATCGTGAACCTGAGTGAACCGGATACGTTTCAAATCAACAGATTCTATACCGATCGATTTTTTGCGTTGGCCCGGCGTCATCTGGGCCAACAGGGGGTGTTGAGCTTTGCCATGGAGGGATTCGACAATTACCTGGCCGAACCCCAGCGACAGAAGCTTTCTTCGTTATATAATACGGTCTGCGATTATTTTAGCCATGTGCTGTTGCTGCCGGGAGAAAAAATTTTTTTCCTGTGCGGTTCCCGGCCCATCAATACCGATATCCCGAAACTTCTAAATCAAAAAGGGATTTCAACGCGATATATCAGCGGATACTATTACGGCAATGTGACCTCTGAAAGAATCGAGCGGTTAAACGCCCTCATCGATCCAAAGACGCCCAAAAACTTAGATGATGTCCCCCAGCTCATGCATCTCATGTTTTTGCAATGGTTTGCAAAGTATTCCACTTCCCCGACCGGCTTCATTGTGGTTTTGGCGCTGTTTTGCACGGTCTACCTTTTTCGTCTCCATTCGGAAGAATTTGTTCTTTTTTCCACCGGATTTATGGTCATGGGAAGTGAAATTCTGGTAATATTTGCTTTTCAAATCTTTTTCGGATATATTTATTCTCAAATCGGCCTGATCGTCACTATTTTTCTGGCCGGTCTTTTGCCCGGCGCCTGGCTCGGGGATAGACTCAGAAAGAGAAGCAAACAGACCCTCATGCTCACCGACGGCCTTCTGATCGTTCTCATGGGGCTGCTGATGGCAGCGTTGAAGCAGGCCGGACATCATCTGCCGGTGACGGCTTATCTGGTTTTCGGATTTTTAGTATCACTGATTTGCGGTTTTCAGTTTCCGGTGGCACTCTATTTAAGAGGCGGAGATGCTTCCGCGGTGACGCAGACCTTTTCCGCGGATCTTATCGGGGCGGCCTTCGGCACATTGATTGCCAATGTCGTCTTGATTCCTTATTTCGGCATTATCTGGACGGCGGCCGGCCTGATCGGGCTTAAGCTTTTGAGTTTAACGGTTACCTATTTAAGTTATGAAAACGTTTAGCCGACGTCAATTTCTGTATTGCGGTGCGGGGCTTTTCTGCAGCGCCGTATCCGCCCAGGCATTCTGGCCGTTCTTCGAAAAAACAGGCATGGCAGCCGGACCGGCCGATATCCGCGGGCATGTCTTCAAAGGGGATGCGCCCGAGACATTGTGGAAATGGTCCCATGAGGGATTTTTATATACAAAACTGGATAACAAACTGGTGCTGTGCGGTATCTGTCCGAACAGATGCCTTTTATCTCCCGGAGACCGAAGTGTTTGCCGTTCCAAGGTCAATATGGACGGCATTCTATACAGCTTAACCTACGGCAATCCTTGCAGCGTGAACGTGGATCCCATTGAAAAAAAACCGCTTTATCATTTCAAGCCGCGGTCAAATGCCTTTTCCATTGCCACTGCCGGCTGCAACTTCCGCTGTCTGAACTGCCAGAACTGGGAAATCTCTCAGGCCAAACCGAACGAGGTTCGGCATTACGAGCTTTTCCCGGCAGATGTCGTTAAAGCCGCACAGCGAAGCAAATGCCTGTCCATTGCGTACACCTATTCGGAGGCGGTGACATTTTTTGAATATATGATCGACACCGCACGACTGGCCAGAGAAAGCGGGGTCTTCAATTTGTGGATTTCAAACGGTTATATCAACCGGGAACCGCTGCTGGCGCTCTGCAAGGTGCTGGATGCCGCCAATGTCAATCTCAAATCTTACAGCGACGCCATCTACCGAAAACTGAACGGCGGCCGGCTTCAGCCGGTGCTGGATACCTTTAAAACCCTGCGCGAACAAGGGGTCCATTTTGAAATGACAAATCTGGTGGTTCCCGGTTATGTGGATGACGATGAGATGGTCAAAAAGATGTGTGGATGGATTCTTGAAAATCTGGGGCCGGATTATCCCCTTCATTTTTTGCGGTTTTTTCCTAAATATAAACTTGATCGCCTGCCTTCGACCCCGGTCTCAACCCTGGTTCGATTCCGTAAACTGGCCATGTCGCAAGGCATCCATTATGTCTATGTGGGGAACGCTGCCTATCCCGAAGGAAACAATACCTATTGCCACCACTGCAAAAAATTGCTGATTGAACGGGCCGGTTATTTCATCCCGACGTACAACCTGGATGAGAATCGATGCAAGTTCTGCAAAACGGTGATTCCCGGCCGCTGGGTGTGATTGGGTAGGTGTCCAACGGGGCGGTATCCGCCATGAAGTTCAGGGGGTGCGCTTCCCCGTGTAACGATATTGGCGGAGTGGCTTCGTCATTTCAATGATTTAGCAGTGGGGGAGACCGCGGCTCCCGCAGGTTTTTTTTGCGGGAGAACGCGGAGGGAGCAGGAATGCCCTCGCTGCTAAGTCATTGAAATGACCAGACACGTAGACGGAAAAGTGAAACGGGGAAGCGCACCCCCTGAACGCGTAAGAGCACAAACGTGATCGGTCACCAGAGCATTAAATATTTCTTTCCGTCTCTGAGTTCGCCTTTTAACTTCTCCATATGTCTGAGCGAGGCAATTTCCCTTTCAAGATCCGCAGGATTTATCCCGAGCCGATGGATGATTTCCGTTGGCTCGGCGCCGCCCGTTTCCTTTAACAGGCGCAATATATTTTTCTGGGTCTCATTGAGTTCCAGGGGCTCGCCTTTGGATTTTGCAAAAGACTGGGCACTGTGCACGGCCCACGGGTCGCACGCTTTGGCCGGTGACAGCGCATCCATATAACAGTCTTCGCATAAAACCTGTCCGTGATGCTCTCTTTCTTCTCCGGTGTTTATGTCCTCCGAGCATCGATCACATTTCATTTTTTACCTCCTTATTGTCTGTCAGTCGTTGATGCCATCTTTGGCTGCTTGTCGTGTTATCCATTGATAAAACCAACTTGTTACAATTTTAAAAAAAAAGCAGGTTTGTGTCAATTATGAAACCGAAATTCAAAAGGGCAAAGATATGTGAATATGACACAAACGCTCCGCGACGGCATGTATTTCTTTTCAACCGAATGAAACTTGTGCTTAACGATTCTATTAAGGTACGCAACGCTTTACAACCCTTGATGGTTGTGCCATAATTTGCAGCCACTTTCGCTCAGAAAGCAACGCAAGATCCTGTTGATCGGAGAATCCGCGATGAAAGGTTTCTACGGAAAATATTTAAGCATAAATTTGACCGATGAAACATATGAGATCGTTTCGATAAGCGATAGAATACTGGCGCGGTATCTCGGTGGGAAAGGTCTGGCGTCCTATCTTCTTTATACCTTAAATCCTCCGGGCGTCGATCCGTTGTCGCCGGACAACCGTTTGATTTTTGCCACCGGCCCCACCGCCAACAGCAGAATATGGGGATCGAGCCGGTACGGCGTCTTTACGAAGTCCCCCCAGACCGGTTTTTATTCCGAATCCTATGCCGGCGGAAAAGTCCCGGAAGCTATGGATTCATCGGGGTTCGACGCCGTCGTCCTATTCGGCAAGGCCAGGCGCCCTACGGTGGTTTTGGTACATCCCGAGGGTGCGGAATTCTTTGATGCGGCGGGGATATGGGGTATGGACACCTATGAAACCGAAGATACCGTGAACCGAAGATTCGGAGGCATGGGTTCCGGACCGGAAAAATCAGGTGCGGTTGTCATCGGCCCTTGCGGAGAAAACCGAATTCGATTTGCGGTCATTGAAAACGATTACTGGCGATCCGCGGGAAGAACAGGGGGCGGAGCGGTTATGGGATCGAAACATCTCAAAGCCGTCGTGTTTAAAGGCGATAAAAGGCGCCTTCTTTTCGACGCGGAAACGGTGAAACGCTTTTCGAGGGAAATCGCCGCTGAATCAAGAAATAATCCTGTGGTCCAAGCATACAAAAAGATGGGGACGCCCATGATGGTGAAAACCACCAATCAGGCCCGTGCATTTCCAACGAAATACTGGTCTGAAGGTTTTTTCGATCGATGGGAAAATATCAGTGCCGAGGCCCTGCACCGGCAATGCCGTGTTCAGTCGAGGGCCTGTGCAAAGTGCTTTATCGCATGCGGCCGAATGACCACGGTGGTCAACGGGCGCCATGCCGGTCTGAAAATCGAAGGCCCCGAGTATGAGACCATATTTGCCTTTGGCGGGCTTTGCATGATCGACAGTATCGAAGAGATCGCATATTTAAACGACGTTTGCGACCGTCTGGGTATGGATACCATCTCTGCCGGGAATCTCTGCGGGTTGACCATTGAAGCCGCGAAAAAGAAAAAGATCGATCTTAAGATCGGTTACGGCGATATCGACGCCATTGCCGATTTGCTTAAAAAAATTGCAGGCAGGCAGGGCATCGGAGATGTCCTGGCCCGGGGAATTAAACATGCGGCAAATGTCTGGGATATGGAAGATACGGCGGTGCACGTGAAAGGACTTGAACCCCCGGGTTACGATCCCAGAGTTCTCAAAGGCAGCGGCTTGGCCTTTTCCGTATCGGCCCGCGGCGCTTGCCACTTGAGAGCGACATTTCACAATCCCGAATTGAAAGGAATGATCGATCCGGACGCCGTAAATCGCAAAGCCGAACTTCTGATCGATTTCGAAGACCGCCTGATCCTTATGGATACGATGATTTTATGCCGATTTTTCAGAGATATTTATCCATGGGAACGGCTGGGGCAGATCATTGAAATGACCACCGGTATTAAAGCGGACAAAGCAGCATTGCAGAAAATCGCTTCCGAACTCGCCTCGCTGACGCGCTGCTTTAACCTTCGGGAAGGGCTTAAGTCCGAGGATGATCGTCTTCCCCGGCGTTTTTTCAAAGAAATGCTAAAAACAGGTCATGTGGCCAATGAAACAAATCTGGCGACGATGCTCAAAGATTATTACGCCCTTCGCGGCTGGGATGAAGACGGGATCCCTGAGCACATAGATGGTGATCGGGCGCTTGTACAGACTTAAATTCTTCCCGCCGCCTTGTCTGCAAGTTTTTTCAATAATTCGAATTTCGGAGAACCCTCTATTTGTTTTGTTGAAATTAGAGATTATTTTATATAAAAATGATTAAAATTTTAAATATTATCACCGGGTCTTCGTGAATACAACATCAAGCGATTCATTCGACACATCTATCGAGAATTAAAGGCCTGTTTGGGAACTAAAAAATGATAGGTAGTGTCCATCCATAAATGAGGATTTTTGTTCGAGATCAAGGCATGCGAAAAAAATAACCGCAGGCATATAGTTGATATCCCGAGGATTATTTTTTGAGCATAACGCCGATATCGGGCAAAAAGACCATTTATGGATGGACACCAGGTAATTTTTCGATGGAGGTATAAAAGTCATGATCAAGCTTAAGCCATCATTTATGATATTCCTTCTAATTGGTTTGAACGCTTTTCCTGCCTTTGCCGTTGAACAGAAAATGATGAGCATACAGGTGAAAAAAGGAGAGATTCGTTCAACACCTTCTTTTCTCGGCGTTGTCGTGGCCCGGGTTTCCTATGGCGACCGGGTTTATGTCCGGGAAGAAAAAGGTCCTTGGGTTAAGGTCCGTATGACGGGGCACAACAGCGAAGGCTGGATTCACAATTCGGCCCTTACCGTAAAGAAGATCGTGTTCAACGCCGGAGCTGCAGATGTGCAGACATCAGCCTCCAGCAATGAACTGGCCCTTGCCGGAAAGGGGTTCAGTAAGCAGGTTGAAAACGAATTTAAGGAACAAAATCCAAAAATTAATTACGCATGGGTCAACAGGATGGAACAGTTTGTTGTTTCTGAAAAACAGATCAAGCAGTTCCTGAAGGAAGGCAAGCTGACTCCGGAAGGAGGTTTCTGATGGCCATTGAAAGAAAACAACAATTTATAAATCCCGCTGTGATGCCGGCGGTGATATCACTGGTCATTATGCTGGCGATTCCTGCTTTTCTGTCCGGCTGCAAGACCATGGAATCCTTGACCAACATCGGTACGTCTTTTGGTAAATCCGTGGGTTTGCTCACGGACTCCCAGGCCGAATCCATAACCAAAACCTCCAAAGCCGTGGAACGAAGCTTTGAAGACTTCACGCCGCAGCAGGAATATTACATCGGCCGTGCCGTCGGTGCGGTTATTGTCAACAAATACAAACCGTATAACAATAAAAAGGCCAACGCATATATCAACCTGCTGGGCCAGACCTTGGCCCAAGCCTCGGATATGCCGGATACGTTTAACGGCTATCACTTTTTAATCTTAGACTCCAATGATATCAATGCATTGTCCGCACCAGGGGGGCTCATCTTTATTACCCGGGGGTTATTGAGATGCTGCCAAAGTGAGGATGCTGTGGCCGCAGTTCTGGCCCATGAAATCGGTCATGTTGAGCATAAGAACGGACTTCAGGCCATCAAAAAATCCCGCGTCACATCAGCTTTGCTCACCATCGGTACAGAAAGTGCGAAAACCTTTGGAAATAAGGATCTGGCCAATCTCACAAAGACCTTCGAGGGCTCTATTTCCGACATCACCTCAACCTTGATCAATAACGGTTATTCTCGAACCTTTGAACGTCAGGCAGATCTTTCCGCCGTAACCATATTAAAGCGCGTCGGATATGATCCCAACGGCCTGGTGGAAATGCTGAAGGTGATGGAGACAAGGCTAAAACCCGGCGGTCTTGATTTTGCAAAAACACATCCTTCACCGGAAAGCAGAATCGCCGACATTCAAAAACACATCGGCAAATATGTTAAAGTTCAGGAGCCCAGCGTCAGAGAGAAAAGATTCCTGGCGGCATTAAGGAATATTTAACCCCATGGCTTGGCGATCCATATCCGGGAAAAAATCCATCCATAGTCTGATCATCGGGATATCAGGGGCTGTTGTCGCATTATTGCTTTGGCGTTTCGGCTGGCTCGACATATGGGAAAACAAAACATGGGATTTTCGGGCTTCGGTCATGGCCAAGCCGGGAAAAGCCACGGACAATATCAGACTGATCCTGCTGGACCAGAACAGTCTTGACTGGGCCAAGAACGAAAACGGCTGGAATTGGCCATGGCCCAGAGAGGTTTACAGCGCCATATTAGACTATTGTCGCAGAAACGGGGCCAAAGCCGTGGCTTTCGATGTGCTTTTTACGGAACCCTCTATTTACGGCAACGAGGACGACACCGCGTTGGGTAAAGCTATTTCCGGGTTCGGACATTTTGCAGGCGCTGTTTTTTTGGGGGAAAAAAGCGGCAATGACACAAAATGGCCGGCTGGAATCCCGGCGCCTGAGTTCAACATCATCGGATTGGATAAATGGCTGGATAAATCGAATTCCGAGACGATAATATTCCGCCGGGCGACCATGCCCATCCAAGCGATCGCTTTGAATGCCGCCGTTCTAAGCAATGTCCATCTTGAACCGGATGCGGACGGAATCTACCGGAGCATTAACCTTTTTTGTGTTTTTGACCATAAAATACTCCCGACACTTGGGCTGGGGGCATACCTGGCGGCGAACCCCGATGTTCAGATGCAAATTAAACCCGGTCAGCTGATGGTGAACAAAAAAAATGTACCCATTGATGAACTCGGTAATGCTGTTTTACACTATCGGGGAATTTCCGGTACACACAAGACTTACAGTGCAGCCGCTGTGATTCAATCCGAATTGCGCATTCTCAGGGGTGAAACGCCGACGATCCGCGACAAAAATGCTTTCAAGGACAAATACGTGTTCTTCGGCTTTTCAGCTCCCGGCCTTTATGATCTTCGTTCCGCGCCGGTTGCCGGTGTTTATCCCGGAGTGGAAATCCAGGCCACATTACTGGACAACTTTCTTTCCAATGATTTTATGCGCCGGTCCTCGGCGTGGCTGACCATAACAATTGTTTTGTTTCTGGCACTTGCCTGCGCGATCTCAGCTTCTGTCTTCAGCAGCCCGGCGGGAAGCGTGACAATGGGGCTTATTTTTTTCTCTATTCCTGTTTTTGTCTCCTTTGGTTCCTATCTTCAAGGTCTATGGTTCCCATTGGTCGTTCAAGAAATATCCGTTGCAATCACCATTGCTTTGGCCCTTGTCGTCAACTATGCCACCGAGGGAAGGCAAAAGCGGTTCATTAAAAATGCCTTTCAACAGTATCTCAGCCCGGCGGTGATCGAGCAGCTCATTTTGCATCCGGAACGCCTGAAGCTGGGCGGTGAACGTAAAGTTCTTTCAATCTTTTTTTCAGACCTCCAGGGATTTACCTCAATTTCCGAAGGCTTGGACCCCAAGGAACTGACTTCTCTTCTAAACGACTACCTTTCAGCAATGACCAATATCATTCATGAAGAGGGCGGTACCGTAGACAAATATGAGGGAGACGCCATTATCGCCTTTTGGAATGCGCCTTTGGAAGTGCCGGAGCACGCCGGCAGAGCGGTTCGTGCGGCAATACGATGTCAGGAGGTTCTTGCCAAAATGCGTCCGGGATTCAAGAAACGGATCGGAAAGGAAATGTTTATGCGAATCGGTATCAATACCGGTCCCGCCATTGTGGGTAATCTGGGATCGGATACAAGGTTCGATTACAGCATGATCGGAGATGCCGTAAACTTGGCATCGCGGCTGGAAGGCGCAAATAAACAGTTCGGCACCTATACCATGATTTCCCAGTTCACACGGGACATGGTGGGAGACACACCGGCGGTGAGGGAACTTGCGCGAATAGCCGTGGTCGGCCGCAGGGAGCCGGTCGTGGTTTACGAACCCATGACAGCCGAGGAATATAACGCCCGAAAAGATATATTGGAAGCATTTTCCCAAGGATTGGCACTGTTTTACAACGGCAAATTCTCACGGGCGCTGGAAATATTTTCATCCGTTCAAGAACTTGATCCGCCTGCGGCAGCTTACGCAAAAAAATGCCGGACAATGATGGAAACGCCGCCGGATAATTGGCAGGGAGTTTGGGTGATGGACAGCAAGTAACCCTTAACGTTGCATAAACAACAGAGCAAAAGGGGGATTTGCTAACTTTAGTAACGTTAAGGCAAAGAAAGCGGCTCTCATGTTTTTAGGCTTAAATGTTGCAAATCCATATTTAATGGTAATATTAAAGGAACTGACATTTTGGCGCCGGGATTTGGGTCAGTTTCGCGTAAAACCGGCTTTTTTTATTCAGTGAATATTGGAAAGGATTGTCAATGGCCTTTGAAACTAAAGAGCAAGTTTTGGAAAAAGTACTCAGTCAGGATAAACCCCTGTGTCCCCACTGCGGTGCCGTGATGACGATATGGGAAGTTCCTCCCTTTGATTTTGCCGACGGTCTTGGCTGGGGAACTCCTTACCTGTTTGTTTGTTTCAACGACGAATGTTCTCTCTATGCCCAGGGATGGAAGAATATGAAGGAAAATTATGCCCAATGTGCATCTTACCGCTGTATTAACTATCCGGGCACAGAGCAGTTTCAATGCATACCCGTATTCAGCCCGATGGGAGGTACGGGACAAATCGTTGATGAACAGGTTTTGGCCGAGCAGGAAATGTTAAAAGAAAGAA
The DNA here is from genome assembly GCA_963778575.1 of uncultured delta proteobacterium. Classification (GTDB taxonomy): domain Bacteria; phylum Desulfobacterota; class Desulfobacteria; order Desulfobacterales; family UBA11574; genus UBA11574. The sequence goes on from CAVZUV010000009.1 coordinate 286,478, forward strand.
CCAAGATGGGGTTTTCCATTCTTGCGGACGCCTATGTATCCAAAGATTCTGTTACGGTGGTCACGCTGCTTCTCGACGGCTCCCAGCCCCAGCGGGTTCGGTTAAAAGCAGCAGAAATGGTCGGCGATATCGGAGAGCTTGAAGCCATAGATCCCATAAAGAATGCCAAATTCGAAAATGAACTTGTTCAGGAACAGGTTGATGCGTCCGTGAAAAAGATTCATGAGCGGCATTTCACCCGTGAGTGTCCTTTTTGTGCGGAAATCATAAAGAAGAGAGCAAAAATCTGTAAACACTGTGGGCAAGATGTTGCAGGAAAATAACAATCAGAATATAATCGTTTAGATTTGTACAATGAATGGCTTCAGACAATATTAAAATATTTCAATTTTTATTCTTTTTGCATCGATCCAGAGGCTTTCAAGGTCGTAGAAAGTGCGAACCGGTTCATAAAAAACGTGAATGACCACATGACCGTAATCCAGTAAAACCCAGTGACCTTCTTTTTTACCCTCGACACTCAGCGGCTTTATACCATGTTTTTTCAATTTTACCTGAATGTCATCCGCGATGGCTAAAACCTGACGGTTGGAACGGCCGCTGCAGATAATAAAAACATCAGAAACAGACGTTAATCCCCGGACATCAAGAACCACCGGATTCATTGCTTTTTTCCCCAAAACAGCTTGGATATAAAGATCAAGAGCGGTGTCCGGAGAAAACTTGGGCGTTTCCGTCATAGATAAAGTCCTTTGGTTTTTATATAATCCTCAATAATTTCAGGTACCAGATGCTTGATCGGAACCCCTTTTTTGATATATTCGCGAATGGTTGTTGACGAAATATCCACGGGCGAGACATCGAAAACAAAAATCGGTTGTTTTTTATTATGAACGTATGTCGATTGAGAAGCGGAAAACGCATATCCTTTCGAAATTCTGGACCGGAGATAATTTCCTATAAATTCCCATCGGGATGTCTTTTCGTTTTTTCCTCCAACGGTTCGGGACATGACGATAAAAGGGATCAGCAGGAAAAGATCTTTGTAAGATTTCCAGGTATCTATCTCCAAAAAAGCATCCAGCCCCATGATGAGATAAAGCTTCGTGCTTTCGGGCAGCATCGACCTGAAATATCGAACCGTATCGATCGTATACGAAAGCCCTGTGCGTTCCAGTTCTACCTCGGAAATCACAAAATCCGGATCGTTTAAAAATGCGAGCCGGATCATTTCAAGGCGATCTTCGGCATCTACCACGGTGTTCTGTTTTTTATGGGGGGGCAGTGCCGAAGGAATAATCAGTATTTCATCCAGATTAAAACCCGATTTCACTTCCCGAATAACCTGGACATGTCCTAAATGAACCGGATTGAATGTGCCTCCGAAAAGTCCTATCTGCTTCAAAATTCCCGTTTTTCCCAATATTCCATTATTCCAATATTCCAGCCATATGCAATGTGATTATAATCATTTCCCTGTGGGGTGAAGCCAAAACCAGGTCCTTTAAATCAGGATCGTTTTTAGCCGGGTTAGGATCTTATCTGCCCATCCCCAAAGACAACAAACTTTGTGGTGGTGAGTTCCTCTACCCCCATAGGACCAAAAGCATGGAGCTTTGAAGTACTGATGCCGATTTCGGCGCCGAGCCCAAGCTCACCGCCGTCGTTGAAGCGTGTGGAGGCATTGACCAGTACCACCGAAGAATCGACTTCGCGCACAAAACGTTTGGCCCGTTTATAATCGCGCGTGACAATAGCTTCCGTATGTTTTGAACCATATGTTGAAATGTGGGAAATAGCCTGATCCATATCCTTGACCACCCGGACGGCCAGGACAAGATCGAGATATTCTTCAGGCCAGTCCGCTTCGTCTGCTTTTTTTATGTCCGGCAGGATGCTGCATGTTTCAGGACACCCCCTGATTTCGACGCCTGCACGGATCAGTCGTCTTGCCATTTTCGGCAAAAATTCCCGGGCAACGGATCGATGCATAAGCAGTGTTTCCATGGCATTGCATACCCCCGGGCGCTGCACCTTTGCATTGAAGCAAATTTCTTCGGCCATATCCAGGTCTGCGCCTTCGTCCACATACACATGACACACCCCTTTGTAATGTTTCAGTACCGGTATGGTGGAATGTGCTACGACGAAACGGATCAAAGCTTCTCCACCGCGAGGAATAATCAGGTCAATGAATTCTTCCTGGTTTAGTAAAATGTTGACTGCTTCCCGATCTCTGACAGGAACGATTTGTACGGCGCTTTCAGGAAGGCCGCATTCACTGAGAGCCTGGCCGATAATTTGGGCAAGGGTCTGATTCGAATAAAGGGCCTCGGAACCGCCTCTTAAGATGACGGCATTGCCGGCTTTGAGGCAGAGACCGGCGGCATCGATGGTGACATTGGGCCGTGATTCGTAAATGATACCGATCACGCCGATGGGGATGCGCATTTTCGTTACTTCCAAACCATTGGGTCTTAGCCATGTTTTTTCGAAAGCGCCCACAGGGTCATTGAGACCCGCCACTTCCCGAAGACCTTTGGCCATGGATTTAATGGTTGCATCCGACACCGCGAGCCGGTCGATCATGGCAGGGGAAAGGCCTATTTCTTTTGCCCGGTCAAGATCCTGCTGGTTGGCTTTTTTGATCGTCGATGCGGCGTGTTCTATTTTATCGGCCATGGCCAGCAGCGCGGCATTTTTCCGGTTTGAACGGCACCTGGCCATTTCCGCGGCAGCCGCCCGGGCAGCTTTGGCCATGTTTACGATAGTTGTTTCGATGGTCATTATATTTTTCCTCGAAGAATCAAAAACCCTCAATTGATGCTCATCACATACAACATTCCGCAGTGACCACCAGGTTATCCCGATGAATCACATCGTCAAAGGGTTTATGTCCCAGACGGTTTTGAATCTGGTTCGATTGAAGTCCCATGATTTTTCGAATATCCCCGGAACTGTAATTTACGAGACCGATTCCCAGTATTTCTTTATCCGTTTTTTTAAATTGAACCGGAGCGCCGATGCCAAATTCACCTTCTACATCCACAATGCCGCTCGGGAGGAGACTTTTGCCTCTGTTAAGGATTGCGGCAGCGGCTCCGTCATCGATTAAGATAACGCCTTTGGGTTTCAAGGTGAAAGCGATCCAGCACTTCCGGCTTTTGAGCTTTTTCTTTTTTGGCGCAAAAAACGTTCCGATTGCTTTGCCTGAGAAAAGTTTTTTTAAGATATCGGCTGTGCCGCCGTTTGCGATGACCATCGGGATTCCCGCAGCGGTAACCTTTTTGGCGGCATTTATTTTGCTGAGCATGCCGCCGGTGCCCAGAGCGCCCGGAATGCCGCCCGCAACCTTTTTAATATCTTCTCCGATCGCGGATACCAAGGGAATAAAGTCAGCGTCGGCGTTCGTGTGGGGATTCTTCGTGTAAAGGCCGTCGATATCGGTCAGGTTGACGAGAACATCCGCATCCATCAACAGCGTAATCATGGCCGCAAGATTGTCGTTGTCTCCGAATTGAATTTCTTCCACCATCACCGTGTCATTTTCATTGATAATGGGAACCACCTGCCATGACAACAGCATGCATAGGGTATTTCGGGCATTCAGATATCGTCTGCGGTTATTGAGGTCTTCGCCGGTCAAAAGTATCTGGGCGACCTTTTTATGATATCGGGCAAAGGCCTTTTCATATTCCATGATCAGTCCGGCCTGTCCCACGGCAGCCACGGCCTGACGTTTGGGGATTTCTTCAGGTCGTTTGTCAAGGCCTATTTTTTTAACTCCCGAAGCCATGGCTCCGGAAGAGACCAGAATAATCTCGATCCCGGCGTCGATCAAGCCGCAGATTTGCCGGCTGATGGATCGCATGACACTTAAGTTCAATCCGTGATCTTGGGTTAAGACATTGCTGCCGACTTTTACCACCACCCGTTTGGCAGTATCAAAAATCAATGTTCGATTCTCATTCATCATCGCGGTCCAACCACTGAACAATTTGAGAGGTTAATTCCGAAAGTCCTTGACGGGTCAGCGCAGATATTAAGATTATTTTTTTCTCCTTTAGCGCGGATTGAAAAGCTCCGGCCCATTGGCGGGCTTCCGGCAGATCCAGCTTATTGAGTACAACAATCTGAGGCTTTTGTGCAAGTTTTTCATCGTACATGGCGAGTTCATGGTTGATGATATCATATCCGGAAAGCGGATCGTCAGGATCAATGCCGGAAACATCGATAAGGTGAACCAGGACTCGGGTGCGTTCGATGTGCCTGAGAAATTTAATGCCGAGCCCGGTGCCTTGATGTGCCCCTTTGATTAATCCCGGGATGTCGGCAACGACAAAAGGCTCCGCCCCATCGGGTCGGACCATACCCAGCGTTGGGGTCAGGGTGGTAAACGGATAATTGCCGATCTTGGGTCGGGCGGATGAAATAGCGGCAATGAGCGTGGATTTGCCGGCATTGGGAAGACCGATAATCCCGACATCGGCCAAGATCTTAAGTTCGAGTTTTAAGGTTTGGGTTTCACCGGATTCGCCGGGCTGGGCAAATCGGGGGGTTCGATGTGTGGATGTCTTAAATTTGGTATTGCCCTGACCGCCTCTGCCGCCTTTTAAAAGGACAAATGTTTCGCCGGTGTTGACGAGATCTTTGATAAGACGTCCGGAATTTGCATCAAACACTAAGGTTCCGGGAGGAAGCTCAATGATGAGGTTTTGACCGTTTTTACCGGTTTTTTTCTTGCTCTGGCCGTTGACGCCGTTTTTGGCTTTGAAATGATTCTGATATCTAAACTGGTAGAGGGTGCGTTTCCTGGATGTTGTTTCTAAAATAACATCGCCACCCTTGCCGCCGTCGCCGCCGTCCGGTCCCCCGCGGGGCACAAATTTTTCGCGCCTGAAGCTGACACATCCCTTGCCGCCGTTGCCGGACCGCACGGTAATCATGGCTTCATCAATAAATTTCACTCTGTATAAACACTTACTCTTTTACGAGAACGACCCAGTCTTTCATATGTGACAACACCATCTGCCTTGGCAAATAGGGTGTAGTCTTTTCCCATTCCGACATTTTCGCCGGGATGAATTTTTGTTCCCAATTGACGGACAAGAATACTGCCGGCTTTTACGGTTTGACCGCCGTATCGTTTAACACCCCGGCGCTGGCCATGACTGTCTCGCCCGTTTCTAGAGCTGCCGCCTGCTTTTTTGTGTGCCATTTCTGAACTCCTAATTTATAGGATTAACGTCATCGCATCCTTTCATAAAAAATGTGACGACATCCGTTTCTAAGCTTCGATTTGATCTATTTTGATCGCTGTATATTGTTGCCGGTGGCCTTGCTTGCGTCGATATCTTTTGCGTCGCTTGTATTTGAAAACGATGATTTTTTTCCCTTTACCCTGTTCAACAATGTGTCCCTTTACCGTCACATCGTCGAGAGCCGGCCGGCCGATCCGGATATTTTCGCCGTCTGAAAACATCAACACCCGGTCCAGTGAAATCGGATTGTTGAGATCTCCCGGGATTTTTTCGACCCGAATGATATCCCCCTCATGTATTTTATATTGCTTTCCACCGGTTTTAACGATAGCGTACATTTTTTAAACTCCTTCTGAGGCGCCTGAATTCTGCGATGATTTAATAAATTTTTTATTTTTAGCTAATCCTTATGATTTGTCAAGATAAATTTTATTTTCAACTTTCCCATCCCAATTTTGTTCATCACCTTAAAAAATTTTCTCGACTTGAACCTCAGGAGTGGCATTGCTGAACATTAAGCGTTTGAAAAGAGCGCTTCAAGCCGTTGCCTCGCTGTCCCCGAATCGAATGTATTTGCCCTGGTAAGATCGCAATGGAGTGTTGACATTGGACGACGATCATGTAAAATCGCTCCTCAGCCACATAATATTTAAATCAGCAGCGTAGTGATACCGGCTGCTCTGATGATTTTTGCGCTCTGCGAGAAAAAGGCGAGGCCGTGTGTTCTTTTTTAACGGGAAAACACTCGAATAAGAATCGTATAGAGCACAATCCGGAGAACCCATAAAGGAGATATTTTGTTGGAGGCATTCCTTGAGCATACGGTATTGTGTTGGGATCAGAATGCCCACGCATCTTCCAGACACCGTCTCGTCGGTGAAGAGCCTTTGTCGATTCGTGTTGAAGGAAAACCTTACTCCGTAGTGATGCGGACACCGGGAGATGAACTGGCACATGCCGCGGGGTTTTGTCTGGCCGAAGGGCTGGTGGATTCACCGGATGATGTGAACACGCTATCCTGTTGCCACGGTGATGATGCCAATGTGGTCACCGTCACTTTGAAAAAATCAAGACGGGAGAAGATTATCGACATTCTGGACCGCCGCGGATTTATCAGCCAGACCAGTTGCGGCATTTGTGGAAAAGAAATCGTAAAAGATCTTCACCAGATCATCCAACCGCTAAAAGACAATACCCGTATGGACGCGGCTGAGGCCCTTAAGTGCCTTGAAAAACTTTCTCAGAACCAGCCTCTGCGGGACAAAACCCGCGCATCACACGCGGCTGCTCTATATACTTCCGATTTCAAGCTGTTATCCGTGGCTGAGGATGTGGGGCGACACAACGCGCTGGACAAAACTATCGGAAAGCTTTTTTTAGATGGCAGGCTTGATAAAGCCGCCTTGTTGACACTTTCATCACGCATCAGCTATGAACTGGTGCAAAAAGCCGCACGGGCTCAGATTCCGGTGGTACTGGCATTTTCACGCCCCACTTCACTGGCCGTGGAGCTGGCGTCGAAATTGAATATGACCCTGGCCTGTCTATCCCATCCCACAGGCCTATATATTTATTGCGGAGAGTACCGGCTGATCTTTTAAGCCGGGGTGACGTTGTTTATGAAGTTCATATGACCGGGGAATGAAACAGCATGGATATGAAACAGGAGCTTGTCGAGATTATTTGCAGAAAATCGTTCAAATACACAAAAGAACCGAGTTTTAAGCTTGTTTCAGGCAGAATGAGTCAATTTTATGTGAACTGCAAGCCAACCACATTGAGCCCGAGAGGCATGTTTCTGGTGGGGCATCTGGTATTTGAAAATATCAAGGATTTGAAGCCTGACGGGATCGGCGGGCTGACATTCGGAGCAGATCCCATGGCCATGGCCGTTGCATTTGTTTCAGAACTTAAACACAGCCCCATCAATGCGTTTTCCATACGCAAAACTAAAAAAGACCACGGCATCATCCGGTGGGTTGAAGGCGATGTGGCACCCGGCCAGCGGGTGGTGATTATCGACGATGTTGCGACCACCGGCGGATCCACCATCAAAGCCATCGAGCGGGCGGGGTCGGAAGGGCTGGATGTGGTCAAAGCGGTTATCCTGGTCGACCGTCAGGAAGGAGGATTGGAAAATATCCGTAAACATGTCAAAGATGTTTCGGCAGTCATTACCCGGGATGAACTGATGGAACAGTTCAGAAAAACGCATTGAAGGTAAAACATTCTGAAATTCTACTACTTGGCTAAATTGTTACGATCGTTGAATCGTTAAATGGTATTCGACAATTTGACCAACATTCCAAATGGAAATGTTACGGCATGGTATAGGTGGCGCAGGCATTTTCCGACTCCCAGGCGGTGACCCGCGATACCCTAATATTGGCGCCTTCGATCATGGATTGGAGGGTTGTGGCAATATAGTGAGCGATGTTCTCCGAAGACGGCGGGTAGTTATCGTTGAAGTCATCGAGCTCGTTTAAAAATTTGTGGTCCAGCTTTGCTCTAATGACCGAGATCCGCTGCTTTAATTCTCCGAAGTCAATCAATACACCGGCCTTATTGAGATCTTTTCCGGCGACGCAGATTTCGATTTTCCAGTTGTGCCCGTGAAGGTTTTCACATTTTTCGGAAACCATTTTGAGCTGATGAGCGGCCGCAAAATGGGTCACTACTTTTAATTCATACATTATCCGCCATTCTCCTTTAATTAGTGTCCATCCATAAATGGTCTTTTTGCCCAATCTCTGTGTTATGCTCAAAAAATAATCCTCGGAATATTATACATATGCCTGTGGTTATTTTTTTCGCATGTCTTGATCTTGAACAAAAATACTCATTTATGGATGGACACTAGTTCGAGGCTTTATCCAGGCCGCTTTTCAGGATATTTTTTAATTTGTTCGGGAACTTGTTTGATTCAATCCGAGCAAACTCTTTAAGGAGTGTTTCCTGTTTTTTGTTCAGATGGGTGGGTGTTTTCATCAGAACCTGAATGATTTCGTCTCCCCTTTTGCCATTCCTTAAAGAAGGAATTCCTTCTCCGCGAAAACGAAAAAGTTCACCGGGTTGGGTGCCTTTTGGAATTTTGAGCTCTTTTTTCCCGTTCAGGGTCGGCACCGCTAGGGTATTTCCCAGCGCAGCCTGCACGAAAGAGATGTTTATCTGGCAGACGATGTTCGTATTGTCACGTTCAAAGAACTCGTGAGGTTCAACATGAATGAATACATAGAGATCACCCGGCGGACCGCCATAATTGCCGGCCTCGCCTTCTCTGGAAAGCCTAAGCCTGGATCCGTTATCAACGCCGGCAGGAATTTTAACCGTCACCGTTTTATTGACCTTGATCTGACCGATGCCTCGACAGCTCTTGCACGGATTCGGTATGATTTGGCCGGTGCCGTTACACTGATAACAAGTCGTTCTTACAGTAAAAAATCCCTGGCTTCTGGAAATTTGGCCGGTACCGCTGCACTGCCTGCAGGTATCGGGATGGGTCCCCGGTTCACATTTTGTCCCTTGACAGGAAGGACAAATCTCCAATTTTTCCAGATCTATTTTCGTTTCCGTTCCAAAAGCGGCTTCCATAAAACTGAGCGTCAGATCGTAGCGAAGGTCGGCCCCTTTTTGGGTTCTGCTTCTTGAGCGCCGCCCGGTGCTGAATCCAAAAAATTCTTCAAAGATTCCGCCAAAACTCGAAAAAATATCCTCAAAACCGCTGAATCCTGAAAAACCGGACCCTTCAAGCCCTTGGTGGCCGAACTGATCATAGATATTTCTCTTTTGGGGATCCCGAAGAACTTCATAAGCCTCAGACGCTTCTTTGAAGTTTTCTTCAGCTTCTTTATTGTCAGGATTTCGGTCCGGGTGGTATTTCAGGGCCAGCTTTCGGTAGCTGGCTTTCAGTTCACTTTCATTGGCGTTACGCTCAACGCCTAAAATCTCGTAGTAGTCTCTTTTGGTTGTCATTTATTTACCTGGTGATCGACCGGGTCCATTTTAATTCGTGGTATAAAATATGCATAATATTGCAAATAACTTAATACAGAAACCCGGATTGTCAATGAAAAATAAAGATTAAAAATGAATAAATAGAAGGATATGCGCATCGGTGTAAATGCTGCACGACCTATCCCAGAAATGATCGCCTGAGGATGGTATCCTTTCGCCATCGTTCGTCGTCTCGATAGGGAAATTCAATGTTATAGTGAAGTCCGCGGCTTTCTTTTCGATGTCCTGCGCATTTGATAATCAATTCCGCTACCATTGCGATATTCCTAAGCTCGATAAGATCTGCAGAGACTTTGAAGTCCCAATAATAGTCCCGTATCTCTTGTTGGATGATTTCAATGCGGCGTTTTGCCCTTTCAAGCCGCTTGTTCGATCGAACGATTCCAACATAGTTCCACATGAATCGCCGGATCTCATCCCAATTTTGAGAAACCATAATGACTTCATCACTGTCTGTTGTTCCGGCTTCATCCCACGGCGGGGGAACCGGAGTAAGGCTGAAATCCAGCGTTTCAATATCCTTGACGGCCTGTTGGGCCGCCACATGGGAGTAAACCAGCGCTTCAATCAAAGAATTACTTGCCAGTCTGTTGGCCCCGTGCAATCCGGTACAGGCGGTTTCACCAATGGCGTAAAGACGGTGCAAATCCGTTTTGCCGTGCATATCGGTGGCAATTCCCCCGCACATATAATGTGCCGCCGGAACGACCGGGAGCGGTTCCTTTGTCATATCAAAACCAAAGTTGAGGCACTTTTCATATAAATTGGGGAAACGTTCCTTGATAAAATCGGAATTTTTATGAGAAATGTCAAGAAACACGGAATCTGTTCCACTTTTTTTAAGTTCCGTATCGATGGCGCGGGCGACAACATCTCGGCATGCGAGATCCTTTTGGGCATCATATTTTTCCATAAACGGATTTCCCCAAGCGTCAAGCAGTATGGCGCCTTCTCCTCTTAATGCCTCTGAAATCAAAAAATTTTTGGCTTCGGGGTGGTACAGACATGTTGGATGAAACTGAACAAATTCAAGGTTGGCCACTGTCGCCCCGGCACGGTACGCCATGGCAATCCCGTCACCCGTAGCGACATCCGGATTGCTGGTATAAAGATAAACCTTTCCGGCACCGCCGGTGGCCAGCAGGGTGATCTTGGCGCAGAACGTTTTGACCCGGTTGGTTTTTCGATCCAGAACATATGCGCCGCAGCAGTAATCTTCATGGGTTGTGGTGATCAGGCCTCTTTTCATGCGGGTTGAAATGGTAATGAGATCAATGGCGATGTGGTTTTCAAACAGTTGAATTTGCGGGTTATTTTTTACATGCTCGACTAGGACGCTTTCGACTTCCTTTCCAGTCATGTCATGGGCATGGACAATCCGCTTTTGGGAATGGCCGCCCTCGCGTCCCAAATCTAAATCCGGTTCAATTCCGAATGATTGGGAGGATGACGATCCGCTGCTTTTGAGGTTGAAATGTACCCCCAGATCAATCAATTCACGGATCCTGTCGGGACCGCTTTTAACGACCATTTCAACAACATCCCGGTTGCAAAGACCGTCTCCGGAAGCCAGCGTATCTTGGATATGAAGATCAAATGAATCCAGTTTGCCAAATACCGAAGCAATGCCGCCTTGGGCTTGAAAGGTGTTGCTGTCCGTGATCCCTTTTTTGGTGACCAACGACACATCGCCGAACTTTGCCGCTTTTAGGGCAAATGTAAGACCGGCGATACCGCTGCCGATAATTAAAAAATCTGTTTTAATCGCTGTCATACCGTCACTTTCAATTGTTTTTGGGACCCTAATCGAGTCAAAACTCTATTAAACGTTATTCGTTATCTGTTAATGGTTATTGGTTTTTTTAAATTCAAAATAAGAAGATATACCTCACCAATGATTTAAATATAAAAAATATAGCGTTGCTTTTCGAATAACGAATAACCATTAACTTCAATTGCGCATGTTTTGCTCAATTGAGGTAAAGCCTCTGGACAAGGAGAGGGTAATAAAGAATGACTTTTAAAATAAAAAGAGATGTGTTATCAATAAAAAACATTGGAAACCCGATAAAAAAGCCATACAACAAAATATTTCGTCCCGTTGCATCACAGGCTGCCCCGCCGTATTCGAGCGAGGGACACGATATACCGAAAACAAGAAGCGATGGGTACATTTTATGATTGCTTACGATTTGCAATGCGTCAACGGCCATTCATTCGAAGGGTGGTTTGAAGACCGAAAAGCTTATGAAACGCAGAAAAAAAAGGCGCTTATTGCTTGCCCGGTTTGTAACAGTACTTCAATTGCCAGGGTTCCTTCGACCTTTGCCATAAAATCATCTCATCCTTTTAAAGAAGTTTCCGATCAGCAGGCGGATCTTGGGGAGATTAGTCACAAGATCGTCGAATTTGTTGAAAAAAATTTTGATGATGTCGGCGTTGATTTTGCCAAGGAAGCATTGAAAATGCATTATGGCGTTACTGAAGCCAGAAACATCAGAGGCGTCAGTACCAAAGAAGAAGAAAAGACATTAAAAGAAGAAGGCGTCCAATTTTTTAAAATCCCCATGCCGGAAGTACCCGATACCGATGCCTGACTCGGAATGTCATAAAACATTTGAATCAACCTGAGCTCCCCATGCGCCAAGGTTCTGTAGTATGAACGCGATGACCCTCCGGTGCATGTCCTGCGCTTTGCCTTCCACCAACTCCGGATTCCCGAATTTAATATAAAGTGTTTTGGTGGGATCGACAGGACCCATATCTTTTATGATTTTTCCATTTCCCTGGAAATCTGTTTTTAAAGCCACCGGAACTACGGGCACACCGGCGCGTTGTGCCAGCTTAACACCCAATGAATTAAATGCCGTTGCATTGAATATGGCACTTCGGGTAGCCTGAGGAAATATAATAATGGAACAACCGCGAGAAATGAGCGTCACGCCCTGGTTTATCACTGTCTTTAGATCCTGTCTGGGGTTTTCCCGCGTGACGGCAATGGGATGAATGGCTTTTATAATGATCCCGAGAACCGGATATCTGAGCAATCCTTCCTTAACCACGAACGTGACTTTACCGAATGCAAGAAGTATGCATGGAAGAATCAGTGTGTCAAGAAGACTCATGTGGTTGGCGACATAAACCACCGGTCCCTGGTATCTGTTCAGCGCTTTTAGTCCGGATATGTAAAATTCTCCGCCTGCCGATTCTACAATTTTAAGGATGTCGAGCGATCCCTTCGCCCATGTTTTGCCTTCATAAGGGTTTTTCCGGGCAATAAGACTTTCAACCAGGATGATATGAAAAAGCCTGAGATAATAAATCAGCGTCGCCCATCCGTGAAACCTTTTCACCAGAAAACGGCGTTTTCGGGGGCTTTGATAAGAGAATTCGGATTTGAGAAGGTGCCAGAAAAGGTCTATGGTCATTAGATTTTCAGAAACTGTTAAGATTTATGGGCAGCCAAAGGACTGCTTTCTTCAAAACGGGAATAGATGTGATTTAACCGGCTTCTTTGCTTTTCCACACAATCGGATATGGATTTCAAATTTTCCCCGGGATAAGCGGGTTTTCGGGCAACTTCAAGACAAAAGTCAAGCCCCTTCTCAAGATTGTTTTTGCACTGGATCATGGCATCGATCTCTTTTATGGTGTGAGAATCCCCCAACAACTGATTTTCAAAATAGTCCACGTACATTTCGATTTCTTTGGCGAACATATGGGGTCTCTCCGGCGGTACCAGGGACGGACCTCTTCCATAAATATGATCTGTCATCTCTTTAAGGGTGTAGAATCTGTTGAACCACGCAATATTGGGGCCGGGACATATGGACTGGGGCGAATTTTTTTCATCGGCAATCCCCAGGGCAATGAGCGCCCCGTTTCCCAGATGATCGCAGATACAGCTTTTGGTCACGACTTTCTCAAATAGTCTCTTTTTTTCATCCAATGGAATCTTCAAACTTTCAATTTCTTTTAGCTTTTGTGATTGATACTGCCGTGATGCCAAACAGATAGGTTTATCGGTAAATTCGGTGTTGGAAACCAATAACTGTTTTAAGCACGGAGAACCGGGCCGGCCTTCCTTGGCTTTTTTTCGGGTCCATACTTCCGATCCTGTTCCACGTACGTTGTTAAAAGGGACGTTCAACGGCGATACATCGCTCAGATAAAAGTCCTGGGCACCAGCTTTTCGCAAGAGTTCACGTGTGGAATCATCCACGCAGGTGACTTCGGGGACCAGCAAAAACGGAGACGCCCATCCGGTTGAATCCATGCCGAAATCTTTCATGAGTCTTAAGACTTCGCCATGGTTGCCGATGCCGCCTTGCACGGTGATCAGCGGCTGAATGTTCATTGCAAATTCGGGGTACTTCCAACCCATTTTCTGATAGTATTTCAGAATGAGCGGCATAAATTGCGCAGCCAGGCTTTTACGGTTTTCCTTAAATTCACTCAAAAGGGTCGGCAGTAAAATGCCGTCGGAAGGGAAGGCGTGACCGCCGCAATTTAGGCCGGATTCGATCCGGAATTCATAAACTTCAAGCCCTTTTTGGGCTAAAAACTTGCCTTGAATTAAAGCGGATCGAAAATCGCTGACTTTGAGAACAATTCGCTTTTTAATCTCGCCCAGTTTGTCTCGGTAAAAGTCACGGAACATGGCCATATAACTGTACAAGTGCCGATTAAACCCTGCCGAGAATACGATTGCAGATTGCAGGCAACTGTTGGCATATCCTCTGAGAGCTGCTTTGGCATCGGTGAATTCCACACCAAGGGGCTCGCCGTTTTTAGAATAATGAACCCGATCTAAATTGACCATGATATTGACATCAATGGATCCGGGTTTCATACGGTTTGTCAGGTCTTTTTCAAGGGCCTTCCTTTTGCTTCCGGATGACATTTTAAGCAGGTCGTTATATTTTTGCTTCAGTAACGAATTTTCCGGCAGCAGTTCAAAATATTTCCGTTTGTTGTTGTTTTCAAAGAAGGGTTGCGCTTTGATATCGGCCATTTTTTTTTGAACAATTTTTTGAACCGTATCGAGATAGGCCGAAATTCGTTTGGCGCGTCCGTCTGTTTCGTTATTGGGTATTTTGCGGTATGCAAGACCAAATTTTTCAGCATAGTATTTTCGGATATTTTCAAGAAGGAGGTCATCGACAAGGGATATCACCGACGAGATGCCGAAGGGCGCGACCCGGATGGGGGTGTCTACGGAATGTCCCGTCCCCATGACCGGAATGTGAAAACTGTGAATTGAATTTATCATTTGGATAACAGTATCATTTGGTTATAAAAAAAACAAGTTATAGGATTATCATCTAACTTCTTACCAGCGCATCAGCATCGCACCGTAAGTCAAGCCCGCGCCAAAAGCGTCCAAAAGGATCGTCTGTCCGCGTTTAATTCTTCCGTCTCTATTGGCTTCGTCCAGCACCGTGGGGATTGTTGCAGATGACGTATTGCCGTATCGATCGACATTCATAAGAACTTTTTCCATGGGCAGTTTGAGACGGTTGGCAACGGCTTCTATGATTCGACGATTGGCCTGGTGCGGAACAAACCAATCGAGATCATCGGTGGTCAACTGATTCTTTTTCAAAATACTCAGGGCAAAATCGCCCAATGTTTTTACGGCCATTTTGAAAAGTTCCGTTCCTTTCATCTTTATTTTATGAAGTTTCCGGACATATCTTTCCGGTGTCAATTCCATATTGGAACCGCCGGCAGGGATATGAAGAAGATCCCACAAATGTCCGTCCGAGCGAAGATGGCTGTCTAAAATTCGGCTTTCGGAATTCGAAGGTACCCGCTCGACAACCGCCGCCCCAGCACCGTCTCCGAATAAAATACAGGAATTTCGGTCCTCCCAGTCTATAATGGGATTCAGAACCTCAGCGCCCACAACCAGGGCTGTTTTCACTTGTCCGGTCCGGATGAACTTTTCAGCCGTTGACAGCCCATAGATAAATCCCGAACACGCAGCATTAATATCCATGCCCCAGGCGTTATCGGCGTTTATCTTATGCTGGAGCCAACAGGCGGAGGATGGCAGCGGGGTGTCCGGCGAGCAGGTGGCATAAATAATCTGATTGATATCATCCGCCGACTTGCCCGCCATATCCAGGGCATTTTTCGCCGCTGACAAACCCAGCGATGAATTGTATTCCGCGGGGTTGTCAACATCTGAAATGCGCCGTTCGGAGATTCCTGTTCTTTCCCGGATCCATTGATCGCTGGTGACAATGCCCAATTCGGCCAGTTTTTGAACGATGTCGTCGTTGGTGACGTGTTTCCTGGGGAACGCCGATCCCGTTCCGGTAATTCTTGCAGCAAAATTCATATCAATTAAGATGCGATTTTAGAATTAGTGTTGCATTGGTGCCGCCGAAACCGAAGGAATTGGTCATCGCCGTCTTTACATCCATTTTTCTCGCTGTATTCGGCACATAATCGAGATCGCATTCATCACCCGGATGATCAAGATTGATCGTCGGCGGAACGATTCCCTTTGTAATGGCTAATGCCGTGAAAACTGTTTCGATGCCGCCTGCGCCGCCCAATAGGTGGCCTGTCATGGATTTGGTGGAGCTTACGGCGATGGAAAACGCTTTTTCTTTGAAAACGGACTTGATGGCCTTGGTTTCATAGAGATCATTAAGCTGCGTCGATGTGCCGTGGGCATTAATGTAATCGATTTCGTCGCCGGTCATTTGTGCATCCGCGAGGGCCGCAGCCATGCATCGGCCGGCGCCTTCTCCATCCGGCGCCGGTGCAGCCATATGAAATCCATCTCCGCTCATGCCGTACCCGCATATTTCCGCATAAATGCGAGCGCCTCTTTCCAGCGCGGATTCAAGTGTTTCCAGAACTATAATCCCGCTTCCTTCGCCCACGACAAAACCGTCTCGATCACGATCAAACGGTCGGGACGCCCTTTCAGGATCATCGTTCCGGGTCGACAGCGCTTTCATGGCATTGAAACCGGCAATGCATGTCGGCGTGATGACGGATTCCACACCGCCGGTGATCATGGCATCCGCCGCTCCTCTTTTGATGATTTTATATGCATCGCCGATGGCGTGAGTTCCTGAAGCGCAAGCGGTGGCAATGGAAGAATTGGGCCCTTTGGCGCCCAGATAAATTGAAATCATGCCGGGAGCCATATTCCCGATGATCATTGGGATAAAAAACGGCGTTACCCGCTGGGGTCCTTTTTTTTGCAAAACGACCGTGGTTTGTTCCAGTAAATGGAGTCCGCCAAGACCGCATCCCGTCAGAACACCGACCCTGGATTCATTGGTCTTGTCTATGGTCAAACCGGAATCTTCAAGAGCCATACGGGATGCTGCAACGGCATAGACGATAAATTCCTGGGTGCGTTTGGCCTCTTTTTTAGGGAGAAAATCTTCAGGGTGAAAATTCTTCACTTCTCCGGCAATCTTGGTATCGAAGCCGGATGTATTGAACCGAGTAATTTCAGATATCCCTGATTGTCCTTTGCACAGTGCCGTCCATGTCTCATCTACTCCGATACCCAAAGGTGTTACAAGCCCCAAACCCGTAATGACAACCCGTCTATTCAATGGGCCTCCTTAACAACCGGCAAATAGCGGCCGGTTTTATAAAGCGCTTAATCAGTTTCGGATGACGGCATTAATGGGCGGCAACAAAATCGAAAACATCTTTAACCGTTACCAGTTTTTCTGCTTCTTCGTCCGGAATATCGATATCGAATTCTTCTTCCATGGACATGATCAACTCGACAAGGTCCAGGGAATCCGCACCCAGATCATCCACAAAAGACGCCTCCGGTACGATTTCGTCAATATCAACACTCAATTTTTCTGCAATGATCTTTTTTACTTTATCCTCGATGGACATTCAGATACCTCCTTTTAAATGTACATGCCACCACTGACATGTATGATCTGACCGGTGATGTAAGATGCGCCTTCGGAAGCCAAAAATGCAGCGACGGATGCTACATCTTCAGGATATCCCGCCCGTTTGAGCGGAATTTGGTCCAGCATGGCGTTTCTGGCTTTGACCGACATTGCCGCTGTCATATCCGTTTCTATAAACCCCGGGGCAATCGCATTAACGGTAATACCTCGGGAAGCAAGCTCTTTGGCGGCTGTTTTTGTGAGTCCGATCACACCGGCCTTTGACGCCGAATAATTGGCCTGACCCACATTGCCGGTAACTCCCACCACCGACGAAATATTGATAATACGGCCGTAACGTTGCTGCATCATGAGTTTGGCAACAATTTTGGTGCAAATAAATGCACCTTTTAAGTTTACGTTTAAAACCGCATCCCAGTCCTGTTCTTTCATACGGACCAACAGTCCGTCCTTGGTAATGCCGGCATTGTTGACCAGAACATCGATTCGTCCGGTTTTGTCGATGATTTCATTGAAAAAATTTGAGACCTCATTTTCATTGACAATGTTTACACTTTTGCTTGCTGCAAAACCTTGCGCAGCGACAACCAGTTTTTCGGTTTCGGCAGCCGCGGCAGCTTCAGCATCCGGATCACTCGGAGAAAAATAATTAAAATAGATACCGGTGTTCGGCGCTGCAAAGGATAAACAAATGGCCCTGCCGATACCCCTGGATCCCCCCGTAACGACAACAACACGTTCTTTTTGTTCTGTCATGATTACCTCGCAAACAGTATGTCAGCAACCCGATCCATGTCATTAATGATGTTTAGACTGCTGCAAACCAGTTGGTGATAGGAATGGGCGGTCATAAAATCCTGGATAGCGTTTTGATCCAAAACCCCGGATCCCAAAAGGATTGTAACGGCATTTCGGGAAACCAACTGCGCGGTCTCATCGGCAAAAATTCTTGACATCGCGCAAAATTTTTCCGCCTGGGCATCCCCGGATTTAGAAAGGGCAACCGCTTTGCGCGCCAAAGCGGCGCCGACTTCAACAACCGTCATCATATCTGCCAGCAAAAACATGATATGCTGTTGACGGGTCAATCGGTTTTCATGGACCCTCATAATAGTATCATTTAAAATGGCTGCTGACAGTCCGTAAAGCCGGCATCCGGCATTATCTCCCTCACTGTCCAGCGTTTTCATTTCACGGTAAATGGATTGGTAAAATTCGCCCTTTGATTTTCTCGTTTCTTTCCATCGAAACGTGCTGATAATGCTTTGTTGAATTTCACTGGTGCCTTCATAGATCGTGGTGATCTTAACATCGCGTTTGATTTTTTCCACTTCAAACTCGCAGATATACCCATAGCCGCCTAATGCCTGGATGGCGTCGTCAGCGGCATTGTTGGCAGACTCCGTAGCAAACAATTTGGCAATGGAACCTTCTACATGAAGTTCGGACTCGCCGGAATCGAGTCTGAGCGCAATTTCGTCGACATATGCCTTTGCCGCTGCGAATCTCACGGCGTGCGGTACGATCAGCTTGTGGGTGTACCCCTGTTTTTCCGACAGCGGGGATCCGAATTGTATCCGTTCCTTGGCATAGCCGATGGCGATTTCCAATGCCGCTTCACCGGCGCCCAATGCCATGGCAGCGACCATCAGGCGGGTATACCCAAAAACCTTGTTGGCCTGTTTCATGCCTTGACCGGGCACTTTGCCCACAAGATTTTCAACCGGCACAAAAACGTCCGTAAAAGACAGCGGGGATGTGTTGGAAGCCCGGATGCCGTGTTTCTCTTCACCCTTTCCCTGGACAAATCCCGGCGTCCCCTTCTCCACCACAAAAAAGGCGGGGCCTTCGGGAGTGTTCGCCAAGAGGGTGATGAAATCCGCATACCCGCCGGTGGAAATAAATTGTTTGGTCCCGTTGATGGTATAACCGGTGATGTCACCGGCATCATTTTTCATGGGTTCGGCTCTGGTTTTTAAAGACGCGAGGTTGCTCCCGGCTGCAGGCTCTGTGACGGCATACGCCACAAGGCAATTGCCTTCGGCAATGGCGCCGAGCCATTTGGCTTTCTGATCTTCGGTAGCCCCAACAATAATCGGATCAGCACCGAGCTGAATGGCAAAAAAAGCGGTGCCGATTCCCAGGCATATTTTGCACACCTCGAGAATGGCTTCGCAGCAGTCCCGGGAACCGCCGCCCATCCCCCCATAGGCTTCGGGGATAAAGAGGAGCTGCAGGCCGATATCGGGACTTAACATTTCGCGAATCGTATCTTCCGGGAAAACCTCGTTTTTATCATATTCAAGGATTTTTTCGCGGGTAAGGAGACGGCTTTTCATCTGCCTAATCGTATCGATGACCATCTCTCTGAGTTCGGGATCCAGTCCTATAAGTGCGGGTTTTTTATCATTCGCAGATTCTGTCATATATATAATCCTTGTTGATCGCGTGATTTCAGATACAAAGCGACGGCTTAAAATGCTGCATCCAAGCCATATATGGTGTGGAAAATATTATAAAATCGACACGGGGACCACGGATTGAGGCTAAAACCACCGTTGTTTGAAGCCCCTGTCGTGTTGAGATTTGACTTAAATTTCTTATGTCTTAAAACCAAAATTAGTAATAAATTTCCACAACTATCTGAAATTAATTTAAATGTATTTAATTCCAATGACTAAGCCCACGGCTGCGCTTCTAGTAATTTAAACAAAAGTGATTGTCAAGGATTTTTCAAAAGGTTTTTATTCCGATTGTGATCCATCAGTTTTATCTTGACTCAAAACATGCTTTTTTGTATTCAAGGCTTTTATTCATTGAGGGATCGTCTAACGGCAGGACGACGGGTTCTGGCCCCGTTAATCCAGGTTCGAATCCTGGTCCCTCAGCCATGAAATTCCAAGGGGTTGTGACCATGATTCACACACCCCTTTTTTTTATTTAAAGTTTGCCATATTTTTTAGTCTCTCCTCTTGAACGCGATATAACCTGCATTATATTGAAGATCATCACTTTTCATCCACTTTTATCGCGCCGATACGGCGACGCATATTTTCTGTAATACCCTATATTTAACAACATATTGCTTGAGAAAGGAGGTTTGCACATGAAAATCAAACCGTTAAACGATCGAATCCTTGTCGCACGAGCGGAAGAAGAACAAAAAACCGTAGGGGGAATCATCATTCCGGATACCGCCAAGGAAAAACCGCAGGAAGGCAAAGTGGTTGAAGCAGGACCAGGGAAAATGGACGACAGCGGCAAAAGGATTCCGATTCAGGTGAAAAAAGGGGACAGAATTCTATTTTCAAAATATGCCGGAAACGATGTTAAAATTGACGGTAAAGAATACATCTTTATGCGTGAAGACGACATACTGGTCGTCTTGGAATGAAAAAGGAGGTAATGAATTATGGCTGCCAAAATGATTTCTTACGGATTTAAAGCCAGAGAATCAATGTTAAAAGGGGTCAATTGTCTTGCAGATGCTGTAAAAATTACGCTGGGCCCGAAGGGGAATAATGTTGTTTTGGAAAAAACATTTGGTTCTCCGACTGTTACAAAAGACGGGGTGACGGTTGCAAAGGAAATCGAGCTGGAAGACAAATTTCAGAATATGGGCGCCAAAATGGTCAAGGAAGTCGCCAGCAAGACCAGTGATACGGCCGGTGACGGGACCACAACGGCGACGGTGCTGGCTCAGGCCATTTATAATGAGGGTCAGAAGCTTGTGGCGGCAGGCGTCAATCCCATGGCATTGAAACGGGGAATTGACAAGGGCGTCGTTGCCGTCATTGCGGAACTGAAGAAAAGTTCCAAACCCACGAAAGACAAAAAAGAGATCGAACAGGTGGGCACCATTTCCGCCAACAGCGATGAAACCATCGGCAAGCTGTTGTCAGAGGCCATGGAAAAGGTCGGGAAAGAGGGCGTCATTACCGTCGAAGAGGCTAAGGGAATGGACACCACGCTCGAGATTGTTGAAGGGATGCAGTTTGACCGCGGGTATCTTTCGCCTTATTTTGTCACCAATGCCGAAAAAATGGAGGTTGCCCTGGAGGATCCCTATATTCTAATCCATGAAAAAAAGATAACGGCGATGAAGGATCTTTTGCCGATATTGGAAAAAACCGCTCAATCCGGAAAGCCGCTTTTGATTATTGCCGAGGATATCGAAGGTGAAGCATTGGCGACGCTGATTGTCAACAAGCTTCGGGGAACCTTGCATGTCGCTGCGGTCAAGGCGCCGGGTTTCGGCGATCGGCGAAAAGCCATGCTCGAGGATATTGCCATTCTCACCGGGGGGCAGGTGGTCTCCGAAGAACTGGGTGTCAAGCTTGAAAACATCAATTTCAACGACCTTGGAAGATGCAAAACCATCAAAATCGATAAAGACAATACGACCATTGTTGATGGTGCCGGAAGCAAGTCGGCCATCGAGGGCAGGGTCAAGCAGATCCGGGCCCAGATCGAAGAAACCACATCCGATTACGACCGTGAAAAGCTTCAGGAAAGATTGGCCAAAATCATCGGCGGGGTGGCGGTGATCAGCATCGGTGCAGCAACTGAAACCGAAATGAAAGAGAAGAAAGCCCGGGTAGAAGACGCGCTGAATGCCACTCGAGCCGCTGTGGAAGAGGGGATCGTCCCCGGAGGCGGTGTTGCCCTGGTTCGCTGTATCGGCGCCTTGGATAAAGTCGACGCCAAGGGAGAAGAAAAAAGCGGTATCGATATCCTCAAACGGGCGCTGACCAAGCCGCTGGTGCAAATCGCCGTAAATGCCGGCAGCGAGGGTTCCGTTGTTCTCAATAAAGTGCTCGAAGGAAAAGATGATTTTGGATTCAACGCGCAGACGGAAACATTTGAAAATCTCTTAAAAGCCGGCGTGATCGATCCCACCAAGGTCGTGCGGTTTGCCCTGCAGAATGCCGCCTCGGTGGCCGGGCTAATGTTGACCACGGAGGCAATGATTGCGGAAAAGCCGGAGAAAAAGAAGATGCCGGCGATGCCGCCGGGGGGCATGGGCGAAGATATGTACTGACCTGAAAATTAGATTTCCAACCGGAACTACATTATTTGAACCGGAAATTACTTGGAATAATTAAAGTTGCTGGCTTAGAAAAATCAAGAAAGCTCCAAGCACCAAAATACAAAATTCAAACAAGTATCAATGACCGAAAATCAAAATTCAAAACAGATAAAAGGACCGGAGACAATTTATAAGTGATTGGAATATTTTGGTCATTAGAATTTGTAATTTTGATATTGTTTGTAATTTGAGTATTGTGATTTGGGATTTTGGATCTGTATCCGGGAAGCTAAGTCTGTACTATTTGTGTAATTTGGAGTTGACTTTGAATATACTAAAGGCCGGCCCGGCAGGGCCGGCCTTTAGTATTTAAAAGACAATTCCCACATACCCCACAAAACTATCCCCAGGGTTTTTATCATAACTGGTGGCATACGCAATGGTTTGCGCCTTTTCGGCGCCGAGATGGTTGGCGGCGGCAATGGCGGTGGCGGCCGCACCGCTGCAGCAGGCGTTCTGATTTGTCATGGCCTCTTTGATGACCTTTTCAGGATCCATGGCCAGCATGGCATCGATAACCCGGCGGTCATTTTCGTTCCGAGCCCATTTAACGGCCGAAACACCTCTGCCGTGGGACACAAACCCGTAGTTGGGACCGTAATGGGTCAGATCCGTAGAACCGATGATATTGATCTGCAGTCCGAGCTGTTTCGATATATCCGCCACGGCTTTTCCGATTTCAAGGGAATGTTTTGTGGGCGGAACACCGATAGGGACGATTTTTGCATCTTTGAAAAAATACTTTATGAAAGGGAGCTGAAGTTCGATGGTGTTGTCCTGGGTAAAGTTGTCTGCGGTTTCAATCTGAAATGCAAATTTTTGAGACAGCTCATGGCTCAGTTCGGTTTCGATTTCGATGGTGCCGAAAGGGGTTTCCCATGCGCCTTCAACCATAATATATGCGGGCGATCCGCTGTGGAGATGCATCCCGAAAATCACGAAGACATCCGGAGTTGTTTTGCCCCCGAGACAGTGGATGACGCTGCATGCGATGCTGCCGGAAAAATACCATCCGGCATGGGGCACGATGCCGCCGATCAATGACTTTTTGTCAATGGTTTCTGCGGGGTATTCTTTTAAAAAACCTTTAATTTCCTTCTCACACGCTGAAGCGCTTCCCGGATACCAACTGCCGGAAAACATGGATTTTCTCACTTTCATATCGCACCTCCTTTCATTTATAATTTCGCACAGGCAGATTAGGATGTCCAATATTTTTAAAGTAAACATGAATTTTGCACGAGTTGGAGAATTGCATTAAACCATAGAGATTCTCATTAATTTTCATTCAAGATTCAGGTTTGCATTCCGATAAAACTTGACAGAATGGATATTCGGTTTATTATTTTTTAGATAATTTTTCAATGCAGGAGGTTCTAAATGCCCATATACGAATACCAATGCGAAAAGTGCTGTCATTGTTTCGAGATCCTGGTTTTGTGCGGTGATGATGAAAAGATAAGCTGTCCCGAATGCGGTCATGTCCGGACAAAGCGGCTCATGAGTTCATCCTGCTTTATCGGGGGCTCGGCCGGTAAAGGATGCGGCGATAATGCCCCAAAAGGTTTTTCATGAGCGAGCTAGTGTTTTTGCGGCGGTCTGCCGCAAATTCGTTCTTGCAAAACAAACCGGGTGCTTTGCCCCCGGATGCAAGTTCAACGTTGAAAGCACTGACGTTCTTTTGCCTTTGTCCGCCATAAAGCAGCGGACAAATTCAAGCCACCCGCTTTGCGGGTGGTAGTTGATGCAGCCATTTTTCTTGACAGGCTCAAAAAGTGGTGTTAACAGATTCGCAACAATACGAGACCTTTTAAAAATGCTCATTTTTGTTCAAGTTCAAGGAAGGCGATAATTTTAACCACAGGAATACATTGAGTATTTTGAGGATTAAAATTTAAGCCTGACTCAGAAATTGGGCAAAAAGGGGTGTTTTGCAAAGGTCTCAATATAGGCACGTAGCTCAGGGGGAGAGCGCTACCTTGACACGGTAGAGGTCATGGGTTCAAATCCCTTCGTGCCTACCATGACAAGAGAGGGCTTACAGGTATTAAACACTGTGAGCCCTTTTTTAATTGTCAAGCACCGGAAAAACATTAAGATCCGTGTTTTGATCGCTATTCTCCTTCAATCTCCGGAAAAATATCATACACATAATCATGAGCATCCAGCGCGGACTTGTTCAGCGTGCCATCCTGAACGCGCTGGACGATCTCCTCGCGGGAGGGGGCGAAGATTGCCTCGAGAAGCTGCGCGCGCTCCTGATCGTTCGCCGGGGCCAAAACAAAGAGCACGCGGGCGCTGTGCTGGATGTAACGGGGCGACAAAAGCTGCTGCTTCAGAATCTCCATAATGACGGGTGCCTTGGCCTGGTCAAAACGGCCTGGATTGCCGAGACGCTCCAGCTCTGCGAAGAACGCCGACGTCCATTCGTTGTGAAAGGCCCACAGTTTCTGGAACAGCTCCTTGGTGAAGCGGGTCCCGGCCTTGACCTCGAAGGCGTTCTCTGCCGGATTAAGCCCGTCCTCGGTGAGCGCGGGCCGTTTTAGGTAGCCGTCTTTGGTGATGACGGCCTGATGATTGAGGACGGTCCACAGCCACGACACATCGATCCGGTAGGTTGCAAGGTCATTCATGAAACGCAGTGAAAGTTCGTAGTCGTCGATGGCGGCTGCGAAGTTGCCGTTTAAAATCTGGAAACCGTAGTTTGCCGCCATATAGAAGGCGTGCTGGATGTGCTCAATAGTGATTTCATCTTTCGGCACACCGTAGATGCTGTCCCAGAGCGCTTGCGAAAAGAGCTTTTCCGGCGTGCTGAATATGTCTTCGGTGACCACCTGGGGTGTAATCTTGCCTTGGGAATTCAGCAAACCGCACGTTTGCAGCAGACGCCGCTCCGCTTCCACGAGACCGCTGGCGACCGTCGGCACGCGTTTGTCTTTTACGGCCACTTCCTCTGCCGGTGCATCGAGAATCGCCTGGAGCTGTGTCAGGGGAGCCTGCAAAGGTGCATTGCCGGCGGCGACGTAGGACGGTTCGGGGCTGGCAACCCAACTTTGCCGATAGGCATCGTAAAGCCGACCCTTCACCTCTCCGCTAAGGATCTCTTTCAGCGTGGGCGAAAGACCTGCTGGAAGCGGATCTTCGGACACAAAGATGAGGCCCAGCAGACGCTCTCGTATTTTATCGATGGCCATTGCACGCAGGGCCAGCGGATTATACTGCGATCTGCCGTAGGGATCGGAGGGTTGGTAAATCATGACCGCCGCCATCCCGCCGATGGGCCCCCCATGGCTGAACTCGCCGTTTTTCATGCCGGCCATGAGTATCATCAGCGCGTTATACCGCTGATAGGCGATCATGTTCGGGGCGGCCATGCCGATGGACTGCGGATCCGGAAACACGCCCTTCGGATCGTCCTTCCACATCTCGATGAGGCTGGCCAGGTAGTCCCACCGGCCGACGTTGGTCCCAAGGAGCCTGCGCCGAAAAACCCAGGCGATCACGGGCAAGAACCGGCCGCCGTTGCCTTCCTCATAGAGCATTTTAATCTTGATGGTGCCGGGCTTAACGCCGATTAAGTCTTCCACCCGTACCAGGAGTTTTTCCACAATGAGCGCTTCTTGAGGGGTTTGCATCTTTGGGATGTAGTAGTATAGGCCGGTACCTGCCCGTGTGAGGGATTCGTAGTTGTTGAGCGCCCAGATGAGGGTGATGGGAATTATGCCATGCACGGATTGGCCTTGGACCGTTATGTATTCATACTGTACATGGATGCTGGGCGGCCGGGCAAACCGGATGGGCCACTTGGCCGAAGATTCATTGATCCTGTACTGGCGCGTTTTGCCTTTTTTTCTAACCTCATAGGTACGGCCGTCCCAGGCGCCTTCCAAGATCTCCTTTGCGTTCTCCAGGGCAGCAAAAATCTTTATGGGCTGATTCTCGGGCGTGCCGTAGTGCCTAAAATGGGATGGAGAGGCGTCCTCAAAGTCCGGCATATTCATGGGAGCCGGGCTATTCAACGCATTGAAGGCCATATCCAGCGGATACCACGGCCCGGTGAGCTCCAGGCCGGGATTTTTCAATGGGTGGGCATCTTTTGGGATGGGCACTTCATCGTTGAGCCGCCAGCGCCACTCGCTCTCCCGGCCGAGAAAGTTATCAATCAAGCCCTGGACGATCTGGCGATATGTCCAAGATTTCTCTGTTACAGGGTCTTCAAACGTATCGTCCCACTTCGGCCAGGCATATTTCTCCCGGACCGGCGCGGGAGAATTCAGCAGTTCCCGGCGCGCGGTGAGGGCTTCGGCAATCTCGGGATGCAGTTCTTGGGCGAGTGCGGCAATGGCCTGTTCCACATTGACTTTTCGATTGTTTATGGTTTTGGTCCCGAAAAGCCTTGGGAAACCTTGAAGAATGTCCTCACGAATTACAGCCTTGTCTGCATTGTTTAAATCTCTTTCTCTCTCTTTTGAAGTGTGTTGTGTCATTTATTTCAACTCCTTCATTTCGAACATTAATATTGTTCAGTTGCAGCATGGGTGAAAAACTTTCATCCTATATGCAAATATCCGTTTTATCGCAATCGATTGTGATGGCAGGGTAAGCCCCTTTATTTTTGAACTTTTAGTATCTCTCATCATTTTGTTTACGATCATTTGAGGTAAAATAATAGTCAACATAAAAGACCATGAGTTTATTGGGGTTTTTCAGCCTGATTAGTAGATTCCTTCAACAGGTGAGCTTTTAAGACGGACAAAGCCAATCTGTCTTATGAAGGCAGCGGGTAATCTGCCAAGCACTTACAAAAAATTATTGCAGATTTCCTGACATTTCACAACCCCTTTTTTAAAAAGACTTGAACAAGGAGTATCCTTTGACAGCATTGAATCCTGCTTTCTGCTGGCACGGAGGTTGGAGGTATTGGTCAGGAAAACTAATGGATATCATAAAGGCATTTGTCCATGAATATGTTGTACCAAGAGCGAAGAACAACAAAGCGATAATTATTGCCACTCGGCATAGTGAGATGTGGCAATTGCCGAAACACAGAGATATCGTTGTATATAATTCAGTAGAGTCAAGAGCGGCATATTTAAACCTGAAAAGCAAGGGTGGTAAAAAAATCGTAGAGCATCTTGGCTTATGAAAAAAGGGGGTTAACATGTCGCTTGAGTGGAGCATATGCATCCGGTGGGGACCACGAAACACGAAAAGGCCGCTAACATGACACTAAACGCAGACGGCTAATAGCGCGGCGCTTTGAACATTATTGCTGTATACACTTTGTAAACTTGCCGGCAGGCCGTGCCTATCTATCCGCCGCTGGTTAGTTTGCCGTTCTGCTTGAAATTGCCATTGACCTAACGTATACATTCATGATATACATAATTTATGGTTAAGCCGAATAAAATATTAGCAAAATGCACTGGCTTCGAATGGGATCATGGGAATATTACTAAGAATTGGGATAAACACGACGTCTCAACATGGGAATGTGAACAAATTTTCTTTAACAAACCGTTAATTGTAAAGCGCGACAGAGAGCATTCCAACCTTGAAAATCGATATTACGTGCTTGGCCGAACCAATATGAATCGATTGCTTTTTGCTGTATTCGCCATTCGAAATGAAAAAATAAGAATTATTTCCGCACGGAACATGACCGATTCGGAGATAGAGAGGTATCAAAAATGAAAAAGAAAATACCAAAATTTAAAAGTGAGGCTGAAGAGCGCCTTTTTTGGCAACAGCATGATTCATCAGAATATCTTGATTGGTCCGACGCCGAAGAGGCTGTTTTGCCTAAGCTTAAGCCTTCAACTCGGTCGATATCCATTCGTCTTCCTGAGTCTATGATTGAAGAATTGAAAGTACTCGCAAACAAACGCGATGTTCCCTATCAGTCGTTACTAAAAATATTTATTTCCGAACGAATTGATGCAGAATTACATCAATAAGATCAGAAGAAGCAGAACCTTTTTCTGCACCTGACTGGTGTTCCACTGCGCTCCACACCAGCCGGTGAGAAATGCGTTCGATGCTATAAATTGGTATTGACCTTGCCCATGCAATGTATTACTATTACCGGTAATACTCATTACTGGAGGTCAAATTATGAGAGTAACCACAAAAGGTCAAGTTACAATTCCCCTGCACATTCGCGAAAAATTGGGGATAACCCCAGCAACAGAAGTTGAGTTTGTGGAGGAAGAAGACCGCGTATTTTTAGTGAAACAAAAAGGAAAAAAAGCTGTAACCCGCAAATTTGCAAAATTACGTGGCGTTGCAACCGTCAAAATGACGACAGATGAGATCATGGCCTTAACGAGGGAGGATTGATGAAGGGCGTTCTTGTTGACTCAAACGTTATTTTAGATATTTTTCTTGATGATCCTAATTGGGCTGATTGGTCTGAATCTGCATTGGCAAATTATAGCGCTAACACAACACTTTATATTAACCCCATAGTCTACACGGAAGTCTCTTTTGGTTTTGAAAAGATAGAGGAATTAGAGTCAGCTCTCCATAAAGGGGGGTTTCAGATGTTGGAAATTCCTAAAGAAGCTCTTTTTCTGGCGGGAAAAGTGTATCTCAAGTATAGAGCGGGCAAAGGAACCAAGAGATCTCCTTTGCCCGATTTCTATATTGGGGCACAAGCAGCCGTACTTGATCTGGATTTAATTACACGAGATGTAACCAGGTACCGAACGCATTTTCCAACAATCAGACTGATCTACCCTGAGAACTTATAATGACGCATTATCGAGCAAGCCCTTGAACTCAGACTGGGTTTCGCTGGGGCTCAACCCAGCTGGTTAAAGGTGGCGTTAGGCATCATGAAATAAAGAGAATAAACATTTGGTTATTGACTTTCAAAGGAAATGTAATTACAATGTATTAACATTCTTTGTAATGGAGGTCAAATATGAGAGCACGAATAGTAAAAATCGGGAATTCACAAGGCATACGGATTCCAAAACCCCTCCTCGAACAAACGGGGATCATGGATGATGTTGAGCTAGAGGTGGATCAAAATCAGATAATTATACGGCCTGTAACAAACCCAAGAGCGGGATGGGATGACGCTTTTAAGGCTATGACTGACAGAGGTGATGATACAATTTTAGATAAGGCAGATAATATTTCACATTCTTGGGATGATGATGAATGGCAGTGGTAGCCAATCGATTTGATGTATATTTGACTAATCTTAATCCGACAGTTGGTTCAGAGATCCAAAAAACCAGACCGTGTTTGGTTATTTCACCTGATGAAATGAATAGACACATACGAACCGTAATAATCGCTCCAATGACCACAGCAGATAAAGATTATCTCACTCGAGTCTCATGTACTTTCAAAAAGAAAAAAGGACAAATTGTCTTAGACCAGATACGAACTATCGACAAAACACGACTCGTCAAAAAGCTTGGAACTATCGATCCGGAAACACAATTAAAAGTTATTACTATCCTACAACGTCTATTTTCAATTTAAAACTGTCCAACATCCGCCTGGAACAGACGGCGTGAAAATCGCGGTTTTTCGTAAAAGCCTGTGGAAGTCCGGGATAGGGTAGGGCCGCTGCTCAGGCGAAGCGTTATCTTTCGAAACCTTCTTGCAATACACAAAAATTTTGATATAATGTGTATAAAAATACTTGAGGAGGTTCAGAAATGAAACGAACGAATATTGTGCTTGATGATAAACTCGTAAAAACCTGCATGAAAGCTACGGGCATTAAAACCCAGAAAGCTTTGATTGATCATGCCTTGCGAGAACTTCTTAGACACGAAGCTCAAACTGAGATTCTTAAACTCAAAGGCAATATTGACTGGAAGGGAAATCTTGATGAGTGGCGTCGCGGGCGTGAATTATGATGGTATTAGTTGATACTACTGTTTGGATCGATTTCTTTGCTGCACGATCTTCAGGCCACGTTGTCGCTTTGGAGAACTTGATAATAAATCGTGAAGACATATGCATCTGCGGTATTGTCCTAACTGAGGTTCTCCAAGGAATTAGAAAGGATTCCGAGTTCAAAAAAACGAGAGATCTTTTCAACAATTTACTCTTCTTGCCAATGCCCTATCCTGTGTTTTTAAAGGCTGCTGAAATTTACAGGGGCCTGCGTCGTAAAGGTATCACCATTCGAAAATCCGTGGACTGCATGATTGCTTCAGTCGCTATAGAAAACGACATACCACTCCTTCACAATGATAAGGATTTTGAAGCCATAGAAAAACACTGTGGCCTCAAGTGCCATAAATAATAAGAAAAGATAACCATGGCATGAACCGTGACTGAGATTTCGCTGCGCTTCATCTCAGCAGGTTATGCCCACAATTCGGCGACAAAATATGATTAAATTGAGTGATTTTGGTTTCGACAAATGGTTTGAGGCACATGTCAGCGACTTTCGCCAAGAGTGCCACGGAATTGCGCGCATATCTGCAGTTGACCGCGGCTCATACCTCATCAGAAATCAAATCAATGAAGTCCCGGCTGAGCTCGCTGGGAAGTTCTATTTCCAGGTTGAATCCTCGGTTGACCTGCAGTGTGTCGGTGATTGGGTAACCGTGCAATACCACAACGACGAAACTGCAGCAATTATCCATGGAGTATTTCCGAGAAAGACATTTCTGCGCCGTAAATCAGCCGGTGAGAAAGTGGATTTCCAGATGATTGCGGCCAACATTGACGTCACTTTCATTGTCCAGTCGTGCCACTTTGACTTCAATGTTCGGAGGTTGGATCGGTACTTGGTAATGGCAGTCGACGGGGGTGTTGAGCCGATTGTTGTTCTTACCAAGACGGACTTGATCACCCCCGAAGAACTGGAACAGAAGCTTGTAGCCATAAAGTCGACCGTGATTACAGCCAGAGTCCTTGCCCTCAGCAATATCACGGGTATCGGATTTGACGAATTCAAACAGGTGTTAGTCTCAGGAAGAATATATTGCCTGATCGGGTCATCGGGGGTCGGCAAGACAACACTCATCAACCGACTGATCGGGCAGGACGCCTTTGACACAAAGGCTGTTAGTGGAACGGGAGAAGGCATACATACAACTGCACGCCACCAGCTTATCGTTCTTGATCAAGGCTCCATGTTGATTGATACGCCTGGAATGCGAGAAATAGGCCTTCTTGGTGTGAGTGACTGGGTCAACCAAGGCTTTGAAGATATTGTCGGCCTTTCCTTAAATTGTCGCTATACAAACTGTGGCCGCGAACAGGAGCCCGGCTGTGCAGTCCGAGCTGCAGTCACAAGCGGTGTATTGAATGAGGATCGCTATTCCAGCTATCTGAAGCTAAAGAAAGAGTCGGAGTACCACGAGCTGTCGTACCTATACAAACGGAAGAAGGATAGAGCATTCGGATGCTTCATCAAATCCACAAAGAAGCAGATGAAGGACTGAAATGAGCACCGAACAAACGGCTCCAGCGGACATGCTGCCGCAAGCCGCTGATTAAATCGTTCGGCACATAAAATAATATGGGATTAAAAATAAAAACCGATTGTTCTGAAGTTGATTGGCAAGCCATAGCTGATTTACTGAAAAAAGTTGGAATGGCCTACCATGAATCAGAAGTTCATCAGAGAGCTTTTGAGGCCAGCCATACAACAGTGTTTATTTATGAAGAATCTCAGTTGATCGGTTTTGGGAGAGCAATATCCGATGGTGAATATCAAGGTGCAATTTATGATGTTGCAGTCTTGCCAGAAGCCCAAGGAAAGGGAGTTGGGAAACTCATCGTTCAAACCATTTTAGATCGACTTCCAAACTGTAATATCATTCTTTACGCAACTCCTGGAAAGGAAGGCTTTTATAAAAGACTTGGGTTTGGATTAATGAAAACAGGAATGGCTGTATTCACATCTCCACAAGCAATGGAAAAATTCACAAAATAACTGGCCGAACAGCTTTGAGAAGGATGCTCATTCCGTTGCACTTCATTCGCGCCTCTCAAGCTGAGCTTTATGAACATAAAAACCATATAAAAAGCCATATTAATATATTGACAAATAGCTTGCCCCGCCGTATTTTAAAAATATGACAAAACGATCTGATTTTGAGTGGGATTCCGCTAAGGACGAAGTGAATCAAAAGAAACACGGTGTTTCTTTTGCTCTATCACAGCTTGCCTTCCTGGATCATCATCGTGTTATTTTGGAGGACTTGGAACACAGAGATGATGAAAATCGGTATTATTATTGTCTTGGTAGAGTCGCTGGCGGAATTATGACCGTAAGATTTACCTATCGAAAAAACAAAATCAGAATTATTGGCGCCGGATACTGGCGGAAAGGGAAAAAGATATATGAAAGGGAAAATAAAATACACGGATGAGCCTATCGGAAAGGTAAAGGTCATTTCCGACTTTCTTCCTTCACCTGAAGAACTGGCTCTGAAGGACGAAACCGTTAAGGTCACTATTGCTCTCAGCAAGGCCAGCGTAGAATATTTTAAAAAAGAGGCAAAGAAATACAATACTCAGTATCAGAAGATGATTCGAAGATTATTGGATGAATACGCGGCCCACCAATCTTAAGCTGTCCATAACCAGTCACTGGTGCGGACGCAAAAAGCATTTAAATTTCAAACAAACTTGCCAAGAAGGAAAATATGAAATTACTATTTATTATATCCACTGATGATGCTGAAACAATTTATAATGCAATAAGATTGGCCAATGTTGCTGTGAAAAAAGAAGATGAAGTGAGCGTTTTTATGCTCGGTAAAGGCGTTCTTTATGAGAAAATCAGCAACGCTCAATTCAATGTAATTGAACAGGTCAATCAATTCGAGGGAGATTTTTATGTCTGAGGGGTGTGTATGAAATCCCACGGTCTGGAGGGATCGAGCTCATGCCCTATTGCCTGGATGGATGATCTTTATGAACTGTCCATGGAAGCTGACAAGGTTTTTACATTTTGAAAGTAAACGAAGCTGGCATAACAACAGCTTTGAGAAAGATGCGCATTCCGCTGTACTTCATTCGAACCTCTCAAGCTGGACGTTCGCTTCTAAAAATGAATGGTTGACGTTTTAACGTTTAGACGCTATAATGTTAAAAAATAATAGGAGGTGACATTATGGCAACACCTGCAAAACGAGCCACGGTCTATTTAGACCCTGTCTTGCATAAGGCTCTTAAATTAAAAGCCGTCGAAACCTCTCGTTCAATATCGGATCTCGTAAACTCAGCTGTGAGAGAAGCCCTTGCCGAGGATGCTGAGGACCTTGCTGCGTTTGATGAAAGGGCTGATGAACCTTTGATCCGCTACGATGAAATGATCAAGAGGCTGAAAAAAGATGGCCGCATATAAGCTTTTTTTCAAAAAGTCGGTACAGAAAGATTTTGATACCATTCCTAAAAAGGATCTGAGGAAAATCCTAAATCGTATAGAGGCACTCACAGAAGACCCGAGACCGCCTGGTTGTGAAAAATTGACCGGTCAGGAAAGATACCGACTGCGCCAAGGGCGGTATCGTATTGTATATTCAATTCAAGATGATGAACTTACGGTATGGGTTGTAAAAGTCGGACACCGTAAGCATATCTATCGCTGAAGCGAACATCGGCATTGAGAAGGATGCGCAAATAGCCGCGCGTCTCTCATGCCGGCCATTCTGCCTCGTAAAAATATTTCTGGCCTCTTGACCCTGCCTGTTACACGTGTTATTATACGTGTAATATTTAAGGAGGTGCTCGTAATGCAAAAGAAACTCACAGTGACCATAGACGAAGAGGTTTATGAAGGCTTGCGAACAGTCATCGGGCCACGAAAAATAAGCCGTTTTATTGAAGATTTAGTTCGGCCGTATGTTGTAAAAAAAGATATGTATGCTGCGTATAAAGAGATGGCTGCTGATCAAATCAGAGAATCTGAAGCGCTTGAGTGGGCCGAAGGCACGATTGGAGATATGAGTGATGAAGAGAGGTGAAGTATGGTGGATTAATTTCGATCCTTCCATCGGAGGCGAAATTCGCAAACAAAGACCAGCCGTCATCGTAGGTAATGATGCTGCCAATCATTATTTGAATAGAGTCCAAGTCGTGCCCATAACAAGTAACGTTGATAAACTTTATCCTAGTGAAGCATATGTGACGTTTCGTGGTAAAAAGGCTAAAGCGATGGCAGATCAGATTGCCACGGTTAGCAAAAAGCGTTTAATCAATTCAGCAGGGTCAATTTCTTACACTGAGATGGAAGGGATCGGCAAGGCCATCACCACCCAACTCGATCTATAAGGCAGAACAAGACGCTTCACAAGGATTGCGCAAACTGTCGCGCAACCCGTGAGTTTAGCGTTATGCCCACAATTAAAAACAATCCGCTTGACATATTACGTTTGGCGTAATACTATGCGCATATGATAAAATCATTTGTCTGCCGAGAGACTGAAAAGCTGTTCAACGATCAACGGGTCCGCCGATTCCAATCCTTTGAAAAGCAGGCGAGAAAAAGGCTTATGGTTCTTCATGCCGCTCCGAGTCTGGAAGCTTTAATGCTTAATCCAGGAAATAAGTTTCATGCTCTGAAGGGAAACAGGAAGGGACAATTCGCTGTCAGCATTAACAAACAGTGGCGTGTTTGTTTTGAGTGGCATGAGGGTAATGCATTTAATGTTGAAATTATAGATTATCATTGAGGTATTGATATGAGTGCTAACAAACTTCTTGATCCGATCACACCAGGTGAAATCCTGCGTGAAGATTTTATGGAACCCTTGGGCATTAGTATAAATCAACTTTCGCGTGACCTTTCTGTCCCTCCCAACAGGATTAGTGAGATTGTCAACGGGAAAAGATCCATCACTGCCGATACCGCATTGAGATTGCAGCGCTATTTTGGTGTTGAAGCTCAGTTTTGGCTGAATTTACAGACTGAATATGATTTGCGAATGATAAAGCGAAAAATTTGGTCTGACATAGAACGGCGAATTATCCCGGTTAAGACAACAAAAACAGGGGTTGAGCATACTGCCGGGGCATAACATCTATATGGCCTTCGGTTGTCAAGGAAAAAACTTCTCCTATATAGATCGGAAATCTAAAAATAATGAATAAATCTTCCGTCTTCGAATCAGATTTCTTGACAAACGACTCGTTGGTTCCGGCTTTCGTCTTCTGTCGTGGGAGTCAGAGCTTAACGCGCCCCGCAATAAGCGGGATCTATGCTCTGCACCAAACATCTATAGAGATTAACTGAATAGCCAAAAGAGTTCTTTGACAATCAGCGTGCCACCATTGGGCGGCTTCAGAATATATTTCGGTACCCTTATCCCGGCGCAATCAAAGCGAGTCGGCTTGTCCGCCAGAGGCAAGACATCCAGTTATGGCGTCACTCGGGAAAGGGGCAGAACACGATCATCATATGTCAATGCAATCCGTATATTGGGTTGGAGCTGGAAGATGCCGCCAATCAAGCGCAATGAGCTTCAGGTATTTGGTCCACTCTTTTTAGCAGTCGTGCTGCATGTAATAAATAAAGAGGTTCAGGTCCACCCATGTGATCTCAGTTAGGCCACCAGTTGACACCGTCCAGCCCCAAACTTATTTAGCAAAGAATCGTTTCATGTCAAAAGCCTCTTTGTTTTTGAGCATAAAGTATATGGCCCGACCCAGCTTGTGGGTGAAGATCCCCAGGGCTTTGCCTTTGTTGTATTTTCGTTCATATTTTGCCACGTAATTTTTAGCATGGCTCGAATCTCTGAGCATCAGGGTCGCGGCTTCCTTAACGGCCCATTTAAGATGATGGTTGCCGATTTTCTTATTGGAATGACCAGCCCATTTGCCGTCTGATTCTTTTACCGGTCTAATCAGGCGTGCATATGAGGAAAAATCCTGAACTCTGGGAAAGCGTTTGATGTCATGGATCTCATAAAGGATCACAAGAGCCAGAATTTGTCCGACACCGGGAATTGATCTTAGCAGATAGAGGGTGTGGTAATTGTGTTGCCGAGCTGTCTTTTCGATATGCCATTCGAGTTTTTTAAGGACCTGGTTGAGGGAGTTGATCATTTCCAGATCAACTTCAACGCTTTTCCGGACTTGCGGGTCTTCAAAGCGTTCGGCCACGCCTTCATGATTGTATTTGCGTGACAGTTTTTTATTAAAGCCGGGCAGATTGTATTGTGTGTTGGTATTCAGGATATGGGCAACCAGTTCCGAGCAGCGTCTTGAGAGATACATTCGGCGTCGTAGAAGGTCTCGGGTGGCACGCCATTCTGCCGGGTACGGATATGCGGTTGGGAAATTACCGCCTTTAAGCAACAATGCGATTTTGTAGGAATCGATTTTATCGTTTTTTGTTTTGCCGCCGTGAATGGCTTTCATGTTTAATGCGTGTCCAAGGATAAAAGGTATTTTGTGTTCGGAACACAGATCTGCGACCCAGTACCAGCAAAATACACATTCGACATCGATAACGATGTCATCGATATATGGAAAAACCAGTTCAAAGAAGAGTTCCGGATCTGTTTTGATATTTTGATGCACTTTAGTTTTCCCTTTATGATTGATGATGCAAACGTACATTTTTCGAGCGTGAAGATCGATACCGCAATAGTACTTGTGTTGTTGATTGTAAAATCTCATGACCTGGCCTCCTTTGGTTGGGGGTTGTAGGAATTAGGGGTAATTCCATTTTACACTCTCAACTTTAGGAAGGCCATAACTAGTATCATTCGCTTGAAGTAGACGGCAGGAATATCGCGGTTTAACGTAAAAGGCTGTGGAAGTCCGGTATAATGTCGGGCCGCTGCTCAGACGGGGCGTTGGGCAGCCTTGCAAGTAAAGGCAATATCAAAACGTGGTGAAAACCAATTTCAAATTGAAAAACAATACAAGACATGATTCAATGGAGAGGTTTTAATGCTGAATCAAAAAAATCCTCAAAATCAAGCCCAAATTGTCTATTTCTCCCATGGAGGAGGGCCCTTGCCAATTCTCGGAGATGCCAGCCACAAAGCGATGGTAAATTTTATGCTGCAGCTTCCATCTCGGCTGAGGAAACCAGATGCTATCCTCGTCATCAGTGCCCATTGGGAAGAAAACACAGCAACACTGTTAGGCGCACATACTCCTGCCATGTTTTACGATTATTATGGTTTCCCTGATGAAGCCTATGATATCACTTACCCAGCCCCTGGAAGCCCCGAGCTTGCAAATAGGATAGCCAGCTTACTGGTTAAAAATAATATATCGGCTCGCCTCGATCCTCAGCGGGGATTTGACCATGGCTTATTCATCCCACTGAAACTGATGTACCCTCAAGCCGATATTCCTTCACTGCAACTTTCGCTATTGCGCGGTCTTGATCCGACGGCACATATAGCCCTTGGCAAAGCATTGCGGGAATTGATGTATGAGAATATCCTGGTGATTGGGTCCGGATTTTCATTCCACAACATGAGAGCATTTTCTTGGCAAGGAATTAATACGCCGGATCCAGCCAATGACGCCTTCCAAAATTGGCTGATTGAGGTATGTACTGGCCCAATATCCCAGTCTGAGCGTGAACAACTTCTGATCGAGTGGCAAAAAGCCCCTTCGGCGCGGTACTGTCACCCCCGCGAAGAGCATTTGCTGCCACTCCATTTGTGTCTTGGTATGGCGGACAAACCGGCTTCAACGATATTTGATGACTACATCCTGGGCAAGCGTGGAGTCGCGTTTTTGTGGTGAGAAAAAAGCACACAAACAAGGCAATATCCGCCCAACAAGGTCATTTCACCGGAGCGCTGATGCACCCTGTGAATCCGTTGTTGGGCGTTTATTAGAAGAGTTTCACAGATTCAAAGTGGCCGCTCAATCAGAGCCCGTGAAAGGGTGAAACCCATGAAAAACAGATCATTGATCAGACGATTGGCAATGCCGCCAACAAGAACTGATAGCCTGAGCAAGGCGAATTGGAATAGGGACCAATCCACAATAACAATTTGATATAATGAACTATAAATTTAAAAAGCACACTCAAAAAAGGCTTAGGAAGGCATTTTGGGTGGCAAAAACACACGTTTAAGAAAAAAACACGGGCAAAGCTCAAAAAATAGTGAACAGTGAAAAGTGATCGGTGAATAGGGGCTGATAAAGTGATTTGTAAACTTTTTTGATCTGTTCAAAATGCCGGAAAGGACTTGTTTCGCTTTTGACTAATACTACAGGCTCGTTATCATAGAAATTCATAGAGTCGTTAATATGATTTTTCTCAATTCACAAAAACCTTTAGCAACCTGTGAATCAACCTGTTGTGATGATTGCGTCATTGATAATAATCTTCACTGTCATTTCAGACTAAAAGATTTGATCCATTTCCTTCTCATTGCATTTCCTCCATTTCTTATTGGTGGTGCCGGGATTTATTTATTTTCCGGCTGGTTGCTAATACCGCGGATAAGCTTTGTAGTCGCCTATTTTTAATTATTAGCAAACAGCTGTTTTTATTGATCGTCTACGTGATAACAACCAGTGGCTTTTTTCTGACCCTGACCAACTTCATGTGTTCACAATGTATAAATTTTGCTTGTCCATTAAATTCGGTTGACGAAAAAACTCGCGGTCAATTTTTTGATAGAAACCCATCTATTGCAAAAGCATGGGGAAGTAATGAAAAGAAATAGAGGGGTTAATTGACTCGCCACGGGAAATGATAACCTCGGCGTGCTCGGGACGGCGAGGACCATGCCGCCCGAGACGCAGGCCGTTAGCCTGCTGGTGAAGTGACAATTTTCAAATTGGCCTGAAATAAATTGTGTCAGCCGTATGTTTTGGATACAGGGACATCATTCAAAGTATTGACAACCACAATGTTTTCGCAAATTGCTTTCTGTGTAGTCCGCAGAAGCACTTGGAAATACAGCCGAAAAAGGAGACTATCATGTATCAAACAAATATGTATGAGAGCATGCTGGCGGAGACGATCACCATATCGGGTGATCATAACCAGTTGATCAATGCTTATTTTGCCCGCCCATTGGGTGTCGGCCCGTTTCCGGGGATGGTTTTGGTTCACCATATGCCCGGATGGGATCAATGGTACAGGGAGGCCACGCGCAAGTTTGCTCACCATGGGTATGCCGCTATCTCCCCGAATCTTTATTTTCGTGCAGGTCACGGGACGCCGGAAGATGTGGCCGCCAAAATTCGTGGAGATGGGGGTATTCCCGATGATCAGGCCGTCGGTGATATCGAAGGAGCAATGTTGTGCCTTCGTTCACTCCCCTATCTCAACGCCAAGGTGGGCGTATTTGGAACTTGTTCCGGTGGCCGACATGCATTTCTGACAACCTGCCGGGTACAAGGGTTTGATGCGGTCGTGGATTGTTGGGGTGGACGGGTTGTGATGGCAGAAGCCGACTTGAACGCCAATCATCCGGTCGCTCCCATTGATTACACCAAAGATCTATCTTGCCCGATTTTGGGTCTGTTTGGTGAAGAAGATCACAGTCCTACCTCAGAACAGGTTGCTCTTCATGAAGAAGAATTGAAAAAGTACGGGAAGACCTATGAATTTCACATGTATCCAGATGCGGGACACGGCTTCTTTTACTATAACAGACCAAATTACCGGCAGCAACAGGCAGTAGATGGGTGGGAGAAGATATTCGCTTTTTTGGGAAAATATCTTGCGGCCGATTAATCAGAAAGGAAGACTAAGATGTGTACGATGATTGTCAAAAAGGTTAATATTGATGGCAGCGGCAAAGGAAAAAACGGGTGGTTTACGCTCAATCAGGCTAACGTTTCCTATGATCACCCCTTCCACGTTTCCATGGAACATGCTTTGAATATTGATTTTGTCAACGAAGATTTAGGGCCGGGGGCAAGGGTTGCTGTAGAACTGAGTGAACACGCCGCTCGGAGCCTGGTGGACGCGATCCTGGATGTGCTATTACAAGCGGAAGTGGGTGGACACCTGGAATGATCTGCGTTTGATTTTCAAAAGAAAATGGTTCAGGCAAGGCACTTTCTACAGAACACGTATCACCGAGACCACGGATATTCTCAATGAAATCCAAGAGTGAGTTGAGATGCACCCGGTAACACGAATCAGGTGTCTCGGAGAAATAATACTTGAAACCAATCGCTTATATGGGTAATTTGGCACGGAGGAAATGTAAACTGCAAGACAAGCTATTTAGAAGCTATCTCAAAAAAGTCTTTTCGTCCGATATCGGCGTTGAGCCCTCGTCTCAAGTCCTCGACATACTTGAGTATGCGTGTCGGAGATCCCGTCAACAGGCGGGGCGGGTTGGTCCTCGAATTCGCATTCTTGTCCCGCCGATCTTCGGCGGGAGATCTCGACCGAAAATCCTAATTTTGAGATAGCTTATAGTATACTAAAATAACGAAGATTATTGCATGGCTCGATGCTCGATCTGATGCGCAAAGTTGGAGGATTGGTAAGGAGTTTGATATATGGCACGGGGATTATCGAGATATCGAGGACGAGGTCGAACAGCAGAATCCAGGCTGACACAATAAGCCG
Source organism: uncultured delta proteobacterium (assembly GCA_963778575.1). Lineage (GTDB taxonomy): Bacteria > Desulfobacterota > Desulfobacteria > Desulfobacterales > UBA11574 > UBA11574. The sequence continues at coordinate 327,254 of CAVZUV010000009.1, forward strand.
GCGCGATGTTGTGTATAATCAAAGGCATCACCGGGCTTTTTGTGCGCATGATCTTGGGCGTTCGGATTTAAGAGGATATCAAATTGAAAGTCTATTGTATTAAAGCAGCCCTTTTTTATAAGAAAAAAATCTATAGAAATATCGAGATTCTTGAGAATCAGAGCTTTGCTGATTTGCATGATTCCATTTTCCAGGCGTTTGACAGATATGAAGAACACCTTTATTCTTTCTTTCTGACGGGAAAACCCATAAAAAATACGCTATACATCTACGACTATCCTGAAATAACTCATCCCATGAACCTGGAGGATTCTTCGGGTTTCACACACAAGAAAAGATACAACGCTGAAAAAACGAAACTACGGGATTTAGATTTAGACGAAAAGGATAAATTTTACTACCTCTTTGATTTTGGAGATGATTGGTGGCATGAATTAAGTGTTTTAAAAATTGAAGATGCATCCGACTCGAAAGGATATCCGAAAATCGTGAAAAAAGTTGGAGATTCGCCTGAACAATATCCGGATTATGAAAACGATTATGACGGATGAGTGCCAGTCCACGGTAATAATTTGATATCCTAATTTTATGCTTTTCTTTACAGATGAAAATGGTGGGTTGTTATCATATTCCTCAAGTCGAGAGTGCGGCTCATCTCCCACTCGTTATCCGTAAAGTGTAATAAAAAGCGATGAGAAATGAAAGACGCTTATAAAGATTTCAAAAGTCTCTCGGTCGTTGAAAAAGAAGGTAAAGATTTTCAAATTTGGCTTAATAACATAAAATCTCGGATAGCGATCATTGCACCGCACGGTGGGGGTATTGAACCCGGCACTTCTGAAATAGCCAAATCTATCGCTGGAGGTGATTTTACGTGTTATTCATTTGAGGGCATCAAAAGCAAAGAAAACAAAAAATATTTGCATATTACCAGTACAAATTTTGACGAACCAATAGGTGTTGAAATATGTAATGTCTCTGATACTGTATTGGCAGTGCATGGTGCCGAAGGGAATGACGATTTTGTTTACGTGGGCGGGCGAAATGAAATTCTTAAAAACAGGATGATCGAAAAACTTAAAAATGATAATTTCAGTGCAAAAGAAGACACAACAGATCATTCGGGTCGACATTCCGAAAATATTTGCAACAAGTGCAAGTCAATGGAGGGGTTACAATTAGAAATATCCATAGGACTTCGGAAGAAGATGTTTAAAGGACTGGCCAGTGAAGATCGAAAATTGACAACTGAAGTATTCGATCATTTCGTACAATCAATACGGTTTGTTTTGTGGGAAGAATAGGTGAAGGACCATTTCAAGCCATCTTAATAAAATAGCTAACCTTCAACTACGGCTATTCGGCCATCTACTCTAATGTTAAATCACGAAATGAGTTGGAAACGATTTTGGCAGAAGACCCTTTTTATCAAGCCGGTATTGCGGAATACGATATCACGGAGTTTATTCCCAGTATGGTTGCAGAAGGCTTTGAAAAACTAAAAGAATAATAGGAAATAAATTCACTGATCAAAACTCACGGACAGCCGGTGCATAGCCGGTGGCTTGAAATTCAATAAGATGAATCTTCTTACACTATTCATACATTTTTTACCGTCTCTGGGATTTATTCTAGCCCTGGTCCTGCTGGCGCATATCTTGAAACAACGAAGATCGCCCGCGAGCACACTGGCGTGGTTAATGGCCATTATTTTTGTCCCCTATATCGGTGTGCCGCTTTACTTGATATTCGGGGGTCGCAAAATGACCTATATGACAGCCTCGAAACAGATGCTTCCGGTTTTTTCTCCGGCGCAGCCGCCGCATGATTACTCACATCAGCCATTGACCTCGGAAATCTTCCGGGGAGGATTCCCGCTGACTCAGGGGAACAGGGTCGAGATTCTTGCTACAGGAGAGCAGGCGTATCGAAAAACGCTGGCGTTGATCCAAAGTGCAACCCACACGATTCATATTGCTACCTTTATTCTCGGCAAAGATGCAGTCGGCAAGGTGATCATCGAAAATCTGGCTCAAAAAGCCTCCCAAGGTGTAAGCGTCTTTCTGCTGCTGGACGCGCTCGGTTGCGCAAAAATCCGTCGAAGCTTCCTTTCACCATTGTTAAACTCCGGCGGTCGGACGGCTTTTTTCATGCCGATGCTGCACCTGCCTTTCCGTGGGCGCGCCAACTTGAGAAATCACCGTAAAATATTGCTGGTAGACGGCGCGACGGCGATTATCGGCGGCATGAACCTCGCTCATCAATACATGGGGCCCAACAAAAATGTCGATTACTGGCAGGACCTTTCACTGCACATCGATGGGCCGGCCGTTGCACAGGTATACGAGATTTTCCGATCAGATTGGGAATTTGCGGCTCAAGAAAACCTTGACAGCATCAAGCCTCCAAGCGGATGCCAGGAGGAAACCCCCGGCACGGTGCTGCAGTTCATGGCCAGCGGTCCGGATGTGGAAGATGACGCTTTGCGTGATGCATTAATTGGCGCATTATTCCGGGCAAGGCGCCGGGTTTGGATTGTCACCCCCTATTTCGTGCCGGACGATCTACTACTTGAAGCGCTTTGCATGGCCGCCAGAAGAGGCATTGATCTGCGCCTAATCATTCCCAAAAGATCGAATCATCGCCTGGCGGATCTGGCCCGTGAGGGTTACCTGTCTCAGCTCCAGGAATCCGGGGCCAATATACTTTTCTATCGCCCCCGCATGCTGCACGCCAAAGCGTTGCTCATCGACGATGTCGTCGCTGTGACCGGCTCAGCCAACATGGATATGCGCAGCCTGATGCTCAACTATGAAGTGGCTTTGTGCATATATTCGCCCGATGTCATTGACAGTTTGGATGCCTGGATGCGGTTGCTGATGGCCGAATGCAGCGTCCGGGAGCCTCGACGGAGCTCATCTCTCGCCATTATCGAGGGCGCAGGGCGTCTTTTTGCGCCGCTGTTGTAAACCGATCCCTATCCGTCCGGGATGAGGGGCCTATGATTTTATGTTTATCTTTACCGACATAAAATGTTTAAACGCATTGCTGCTTGTCCGGTTAAATGCATTACCCCCTTTCCGGAAAATGGTGGCGTATGGTCAGAAATATTTGTTAACCGCCGGACTGTGATCGTTTCGCCGCTATGCTTTGCAACGACACTTCAAAGAGGCGCGGATCGGTCGTTGTAGAAAAACGACGGAACCTTGATTTTTGACAGTTTTTCTGCACATTATGCAGCCGGAAAAGAATGAAAATGAAGAAAAACACGCAAACCATCAACGTTAAAAAGGAAATCGACATGATTACAGCACTTATACAGTTCAAGCTTCCAAAACCGATTTCTCGCGAAAAGGCACGTGAGGTTTTTTCGGAGACAGCACCAAAGTACAGAGAGATTCATGGGCTGATCCGTAAGTATTACGTTCTTTCAGAAGATGGCGGGACAGCTGGCGGCGTTTATCTGTGGCATTCACAAGAGGATGCCAAACGCCTCTATACGGATGAATGGAAGCAATTCATCTTCGATAAATATGGGGCATTGCCGACGGTGGCCTACTTTGAAACCCCCGTGATCGTTGACAACGTCACAGGACAGATCATTACCGACGATGACTGACTCACGAAGTCGGAGGAAATTTTTCATTCTGCACCACCTGTTTCAAAAAGATGCAATTGACAACTTTATTCGATATGGCTTCTATGTACCATGAACACGAACAACAAGCTAAAAGCATTAATTCAAAATGCACAAAAAGCAGGCGCCAGCAAGGCTAAGATTATTTCAGAAAAAGATATTGTTGTTGATGATAACCTTGCCGACATGTGCCGGGAACCGCGATGCGAAAATTACGGATTGTCAAAAAGCTGTCCGCCTCATGTTTCGGGACCTTCTGTATTCAAAAAAAAGCTCGAAAAATTTAACCAGGCCATTTTTTTCAAAATCGATGTTCCTTCTGAAATGCTTTATTCAAGTGAACGCCGCGAGTTATTTCAATTGCTTCACGAAATAGCCGCCGGCATCGAGACATCTGCCGTCAACATGGGATTTGCGAGCGCACAAGCCTATGCAGGCGGTTCATGTAAAAAAATCTTTTGCCATAAATACGCTGAATGTCTTGCGCTTTCTGAAAAAGGAAAATGCAGAAATCCTCAATATGCCAGACCTTCGATGTCCGGATTCGGAATCGATGTGGCAAAGCTTTTTAAAACAGCCGGATGGAAGATGAACTGGATCACTCATGACACGGATTCAGCCGCAACCAAAATGGCAAATGTTTGCGGTTTGGTATTGATCTGTTGATTAAACTTTTTGATGGTTGAAAAATAGGCTAAAACCTGAATGTAAACCGCGAACTGTTATTGTGAACCATCCGGCCGAAGTCTCTGATCCTGCATTGATTTAAGTCAAGTTTAGGAGTATTTAATAAAGATAGAGGTGTAAAAGCACAGGAAAGAGGTTTGGGTCTAACCGGATATGAAAGAGCAGGCAAACATTTTAAACGGACTGATTATGAAAATTCTAATCATCGGCGGCAAAGGCACCATCGGCAAAAAGGTGAGCGAGCATCTCTCAAAAAAGCATGAGATTGTCATTGGCGGGAGAAATTCCGGCGATGTCAGCGTAGATATTGCCGATAGTCAATCTATCAAAAGAATGTTTGAATCCATTGGAAACGTCGATGCAGTGATCTGCATCGCCGGCGAAGCCAAATGGGCAGCCTTTGATTCAATGACCGAGGAAGACTTTTACATCGGATTGAACAGTAAATTAATGGGGCAGGTGAATCTGGTAAGAATTGGACAGAATTATCTGAATTCAGGAGGCTCTTTTACGCTGACGACAGGAATATTAGCCGATCATCCTGTGGCGTTGACGACAAGTGCTGCAATGGTCAATGGCGGCATTCACAGTTTTGTCAAAGCGGCATCCTTGGAATTGAAAAACGGGATTAGGATTAATGTCGTGTCGTCGGGCCTGGTTGAGGATGCCGTACAACAATATGGGACTTATTTTCCCGGTCACAATCCCATACCCATGAGAAAAGTAATCAACGGCTATGTCAAAAGTGTCGAAGGAAAAGGAACCGGCGAGATTATCAGAATGTACGATAATTGTTGAAAATTGGAGTGGGGGGCGGACCCTGTCCATATTTTGAGATAAGAGTTGGCAAAAAGATTCAAAAATCAAAATTTTGATATTATAAAACGGATAAAAGGAGGCGCCGACCATGAAGGATGAGTGGGTAGAAAAACTGGCATGTGCGATTCAGTGTTACCGATGTAATGCGAAAATGGAACCGAAAGATCCCAGGATACTTTCCGTATATGATCATCAGGCCATATGCATGGCATGCAAAAAAGATGAAGAAAAGCGATCGGATTATGAGGAGATTTCCAAAAATACCATCGGGCAATGTATGATCGATACGGAGCTTCAGTACAGCGATCCCGCCGGTTACTGTTATCACCATTTTTATCCATACACATGCTGATTCGACAAGCGGTTGTCTCGTGTCCATCCATAAATGGTCTTTTTGCCCAATCTCTTCGTTATGCTCAAAAAATAATCCTCGGAATATCAACTATATGCCTGTGGTTATTTTTTTCGCATGCCTTGATTTCGAACAAAAATCCTCATTTATGGATGGACACTAACTCGAATATCTTTCATCTCTCCGGGTCCGGAAAATCAGAATGACGATGACGCCGACCAGAACGACGGAAGTCAATCCCAGGCCATAAAAAACCGCTTCAATATTAAAAGCCGTTTCGATGGCCTTAATCATTTTTACCGAAAGGGCTCCCACACCGAAAGTTAACACAAATTTTGATCCATAGGCTGAGTGGTGAAATTTTCTTGGCGTGAATTTTGCGACGAGAGTATTTTCAATGGGCTGCATGCCGAGCAAAAAGAAAAAGTAGATCAGCGCCAGAATGACTAAGGGCAAATTTGCGGCTGTTGCCATTAAGAGCGCCGCGGGAATGGTTATGGCATGAAATATAAGATAACAGAACCTGAGATCAAAGCGCTCCGCTGTTCGCCCGCCGGTGTATTGGCCCAACATCCCCACGATGAAAACAAAGGAAACCATAGTGGTGGCCACCAGGTTTTTCGACAGGCCGATCCCGGCAATCGAATGAATCCAATGAAAAATCGCCTGATTTTTCAATTCGAAATAGGCCGGAAGAATGACTGTTGCGCCTCGATAAACAACGCCGCCCAGCATCATGGCCACCAGGAGGATGAGAAATGCAGCTAAAAAGCCGTTTCCGTTCCCGTCTCCGGAACTTTTGCCGCCGGATCCATGGACTTCCATTCGCGGCAAAACAGCGATCAGACCGACACCCAGAAGATTCAATGCGCCCAGCAAGAGATAAGCCGCAGAAGGTCCCCAAAGCCAGTTGACCACACCGGTCAACAGCGGGGCCGTGGCCAGTCCGAGATTTCCGAACATGCCGTTGTATGCCATTCCCAAACTGAGCCGTTTAATTCCCTTGGAAATCATTCCCAAGCCGATGGGATGATATATGCCTGAAAAAAGGCCGATCATTGCCAAAGCCAGGGAGAACCTTGATGGCTGGTCGATCCATGCCGCTGCCGCCAAACCGCTGAGACCGGCGCCGAGATAGAAGATCAGAAAGAGGGTTTTGCTGCCCCAACGGTCGGCGATGATTCCCCAGGGGAGGGCGGTAATCCCGAATAGACAATACATCCAGAAGGAAAGGTTCAAGACATATCCCATGCTCATGTTCAACCGATTGGCCAGGGGAAGAACCACTGCCGGAAAAACCAGCATATTGAAATGGCTCATAAAATGGCCGTAACAAGTGGCAACGAGGATACGAGATTCACGAGAGTCCATTGAGTATACCTTTAATCAAGATGGTTGAAAAATCTCATCTCTACTGGATTTGATCGCTTTTTGCAAGGCTGTTTAATGCGAGATTGGGCAAGAATGACGGATAGACAAACCGATAAACGGCCTGGCCCAAAAATTTTATTTGTGTTAAAGTTTGGGTGTGAGTTTCGGTCCTTTTATGAGAAAAAATAAAGGCATGTAATCATGATGACGCCAAAAATGAAACAAAAGATCGATGCGGTTTTAGACCGTGTCAAAGACCCGGAAACCGGTCTTTCCATTGCACAACTGGGGTTGGTGGAACGGCTTCGATACAGTGAATCAGATAAGAAGCTGTTTGTTATTTTAAAGCCCCTAAACCGACGTGTGCCCAAATGCTGTTCGATCATTCAAGGCCTTTTGTGGTCCAGCATACTGGATGCAACCACCAAAGAATTCCAAAAAGAGTTCCCTGAGCTTGGCATAGAAATTGTTTAGCCCGAATTTCACGTGAAAATATATTTCAGTTCATCCACAGCCGGTGGCTCATCCTCCAAAATGACATGCCGAATTTTCATCCTATTCCCATATTGAAATAGCATTACAGTGCAAAACGTAAGTTAAAATAATTTTATATTAATTCCGATCAACATATCAAATCCCACCCCATGGTTTGGAATTGTTCGCGTGAAAGATTTTTCGAAAAGTTGCAGGATACAAATAAGAAATTATCCATAAATCGCTCCACTTTACACCACCCTCTATTCTAATTTCCCTTTTCTTTTTAACATTTTTGAATTATTATAAAAAAATATTACACTTTCATTTATTTTTTCTTGACATTTAGTAAAATATGTACTTTTAAGCGTAAAGGTGGTTTAAAGTGGAATATTAGGGAAAATATATGTTTCGAGGCAGCTCATTTCATACTATCGATGCAAAGGGGCGGATTATCATTCCCGCCAGATTCCGTGACGTCATCAAATCAAACGGGTCATATGGTGTCATGCTTTCCAGAATGGACGGCGGGCTTATGGCCTACACCTATGATGAGTGGCGAAACATCGAAAAACGCATTTTGTCGCTGGCTGAAAAAAGCGAAAGCATGCGTCGATTCAGAAGGGTTTTTATCGGGGGATCTTTTGAATGCGCCTGCGATAAACAGGATCGAATTTTAATTCCGCAGAATTTAAGAGAATATGCGGGATTCGATAGAGATATTGTCATGGTCGGCGTCCTTGACCATTTTGAAATCTGGTCACGGGAAAATTGGGATAAGGAAAATATGGATCTGGAAAATGATATGAAAAAGGAGGACGTAAGAAACGAAATTGCAAAATTAGGGCTCTGATTATATGCCGTTTAAACATACACCGGTTATGGTTTCCGAAGTGCTCCATTATCTCAATTGCAAGCCTGGCAAAATCTATGTCGACGGTACGCTGGGAGGGTCGGGTCATGCCGGCGCTATTTGTCGAAAAATTACTCCGGCCGGCGTTTTTATCGGCATCGACCAGGACATCGATGCCGTGGAAAACGCGAAAAACGTTTTATCGTCGTTCGATGTAACGGTTCACCTCTTTCACGGCAATTTTATATCTCTCCCCGAGTTTTTACGGGAGCTTAAAATAGATGCAGTGGATGGCATTCTTCTTGATTTAGGGATTTCACTTCATCAAATCGATTCCAGCGGACGCGGTTTCAGTTTCCAAAAAGATGAGCCTCTCGATATGCGTATGAACACTTCGTCGACAACTACGGCTGAAGATTTGATTAACCGAATGGATGAAAAAGCCCTTAAGAGAATTTTTTTTAAATACGGGGAAGAAAGACAGGCCGGGCAAATCGCAAAAAAAATCGTAAGAACAAGAAACAAAGAAGCCATAAAATCCAGCAGTCAACTGGCCCGGATCGTATGCGATGCCGTCGGGAAATCTGCATCATTTCATCGAAAAATTCATCCGGCGACACGGGTTTTCATGGCGTTGAGAATTGCCGTCAACAGGGAGCTGGAAATGCTCGATGGGTTCATGGAAAATGTTTCGGACCTCCTAAATCCCAAAGCCCGCCTATGTATTTTATCTTTTCATTCTCTTGAAGATCGGATTGTCAAACATCGATTAAAAACTTATGAAAAAGGATGTGTCTGCCCGTCCGATTTCCCGAAGTGTGTCTGCCATGGGAAATCGACGTTTCGTTTGCTGACGAAAAAGGTGGTGCGCCCTTCAAAGGATGAGGTCGAGAGAAATCCCATGGCCAGGAGCGCGAAACTCAGAGCCGCAGAGAAGATATGATGGTTCGAAAAACACGGAACAATAAAGGCGATGTCAAAATAACAGGCGTCTGGATCATTTTGATGGTCGTATTCATTGCCGAGCTTTTCCTTTATACCTGGTGCCGGGTCAATTGCATCGGGGTGGGGTATGAAATCTCGAGAGAAACCAAGAAACAGCAGGAACTTATTGCTTTGCAAAATAACTTAAAGATTGAACTGGCAAGCTTGAAATCGCCGGAACGGATCGCAAAAATCGCAAAAGATCAACTCGGCCTGATCATACCTACAAAAAGCCAAACGATTGTTCTTCCATGATGATGATTTGATATGAAGCAAATAAAATTTCGTGTAATGATCATTGGCGGTCTTTTCACCCTCTTCTTTATCGTTATCGGGGTCAAGGCCACGTACCTTCAGGTGTTTCGTGGTTCCTGGCTGTCTCAGAAAGCCGCCGATCAATACGAAGTGTCATATAAATCAGCAGGAAAACGCGGAACCATTTTCGACCGAAACCTTAGAGAAATGGCCGTCAGCATTGATGTCGAGTCCATTGCCGCTCATCCGAGGCAGGTGGAAAATCCAAGAAAAGTTGCCGGATCGCTTTCAAAAATCCTTAAAATGAACCGAAAGGCGCTGGCTAAAAAATTGCAATCTAAAAAAAAGTTTGTCTGGATCCAGCGAATGGTGACGCCCAAAGAAGCGGAAGCCGTCAAAAAGCTTGATATCAGCGGCCTTGACTTTATCCCCGAACATAAACGTTTTTATCCCAACAAAACACTTGCCGCCCAGCTTATCGGATTTACCGATATTGACGATCATGGTCTGGAAGGCCTCGAATTCTATTATAACGACGTTCTCAGCGGTTCGGTGGTTGAGTATACGGTGTTAAGGGATGCGCGGGGACAAGGGTTTGAAGCCGAAAACCCGGCAGGCTCGGCGTCCAGCGGCAAAAACCTCGTTCTCACTATTGACAGCACCATCCAGTATATCGCTGAAAAGGCACTTGCGGAGAGCGTAAAAGAATTTTCGGCAAAATCGGGCATGGCTGTTGTTATGGATCCCAGGACCGGCGCCCTGCTGGCAATGGCGCAGGTTCCTTTGTTCAATCCCAATGCATTAAGCGGATCCAACCGAAAGGTCTGGCGGAACAGGATTATCACCGATCCCTTCGAGCCGGGCTCGACCATGAAGATTTTCAGCGCCGCGGCGGCCATAGAATCCGGTAGTTGCTCGTCCAGCAGCATATTTTATTGTGAAAACGGCGCTTACAGGATGGGGAATCACATTATCCACGACTCCCATGAACATGGCTGGCTGTCTTTGCAACAGATTATCAAATATTCGAGCAATATCGGGGCCGTAAAATTCAGCGCCGTCACAGGCCCGGAATATCTGTCCAAAACACTGCAAAAGTTCGGATTCGGGGAAGAGACTGGCATCGACTGCCCGGGCGAAACTGCCGGGAGCTTGGCGCCGTATCAACGGTGGACAAAGGTTGATGCCGGAACCATCGCTTTCGGACAAGGCGTGTCGGTCTCTGCCTTGCAGCTCATTGCCGCAGTATCTGCGGTTGCCAATAAAGGGATTCTCATGAAGCCCTATGCGGTTCAGGCGATTACCGATTATCATGGACGGTTGATCAAGAGTTTCGCGCCGAAAATCGTCAGAAGGGCCATTTCGGAAAAAACCGCCGGGACTTTAACCCGGATCATGCAGACGGTCGTTACCCAAGGGGGGACCGGTGTCAATGCCGCTCTTGACGGATACTCCGCCTGCGGCAAGACCGGCACCGCTCAAAAAATCGACGAAAACGGAAGATATTCAAATGAAAAATTTATAGCGTCTTTTGTCGGATTTGCGCCTATTGAAGCGCCGAAAATTGCCGTTCTGGTGGTGGTCGATGAACCCCAAAAAGAGCATTACGGAAGTGAGGTCGCTGCACCGGCATTTAAGACGATTGCACAGAAAACACTGGATTATATGAATATTTCACCAAAAAGACCGGCCGGCAATTTGATGGTCTCTTTAAGAAGGTAGGCTAATAGGATGCGGCTTTCAGATGTATTAAAAACCGTCAGCCCCAAAGCATGTTACGGCATGAAAGCGGCGTCGTGCGGTCATATTCCGGAAAATAAAAGCGCCGGACCTTCAGATTTCGCTCATGGCGTTTTGCTCTCGCCGGATCCGGAGATCGGCTCCATCCATTACCGGGCACAGGATGTTCAGCCGGGCGGACTCTTTGTCGCCATTAAAGGGCTTGTTGCAGACGGTCATGATTTTATCGATGAGGCGATTAAAAGGGGTGCATCCGCCATCGTTGTCCAGAAACCCGTCAAATGTGAATCCATGGTTGTCGAGGTCGAAAATACCCGGAAAGCTCTGGCAGCCGTCTCCGCCGGATTTTTTAACCATCCATCTGAAAAACTGTTTCTCATCGGGATCACCGGCACCAACGGAAAAACCACGACGGCTTTTTTAATTGAACGCATTTTTAGTCAGGCCGGATTTCAAGCAGGTGTCATCGGAACATTAAATTACAGATATGCCGGCAAGACGTTTCAAAACCCTATGACCACTCCCGAATCTTATGACCTTCAGAAGATTCTGGCTGAGATGCTGGATAACGGGGTGACCCATGTGGTCATGGAAGTTTCTTCCCATGCCCTTGATCTCTTCAGGGTTTTTCACTGTAAATTCGATCTCGCGATATTTACCAATCTGACCCAGGATCATCTGGATTATCATCGCACGATGGATGCTTACTGGGCGTGTAAAAAACGGCTTTTTACAGACATCACAAATTTCAAAGCCATCGATGACCGGGCGCTTTTCGTGATCAATGACAATGACGAAAAAGGAAAAGAGCTCACCCGGATCCTAAGATCCGGTTTTGGCCCAACGTGCATGCTGTCTGCGGGTTTTTCGGACAACAACGCGATCCATCCGAATCGATTCAGTCACGATCTGAGCGGTATTGTCGGCGAAATTTCCACTCCTCGCGGCGTATTTGAATTTAAAACGCCTCTCGTGGGGCAGCATAATCTCGAGAACATTCTCTGCGCAACCGGTGCGGGCATCGCTCTCGCTCTTTCGGTAAATGTCATTAAGGACGCCATCGAATCGGTTGAGGCCGTGCCCGGACGCCTTGAATCCGTTTCGAATGATCACGGGCGGTTTGTATACATTGATTATGCCCATACGCCGGACGCCCTCGAGAAAGTGCTCTTATCGCTGGGCGCTTCGGCTCCGGGACGGCTCATCTGTGTGTTCGGCTGCGGCGGCGACCGGGACAAGTCAAAACGGTCCCGGATGGGAGGGGTCGCCGGAAAACTTTCCGACCTTGCCGTGATCACGTCGGATAATCCAAGAAGCGAATCGCCGTCGGCCATCATCGATCAGATCCTGGAAGGAACAAAAAAATCGATGGCCCATCATTTTAAGCCGCCGGATCTGGGTCAAAATTTTATTAAAGGATATGTGGTCGAGCCGGACCGGAGAAAGGCCATCTTCCTCGCCGTCCAGGTTTCCAAAGAAAATGACGCGATTCTAATCGCCGGCAAAGGAAACGAACCCTATCAAATCATCGGCAATAAAACCATTGCCTTTGACGACAGAAAGGAGGCCCAAAACGCCCTGTCGGTGCTGGTCACTCAAAGCCCGGCATGTCAAACAAATCCCGATTCAAAAGGGCTGCCGGTCAATCTTACACCCATAAATCAAAACCGGATGCCGTGGCGGACAACTGAAATTCTCGACGCCACCGGCGGAAAACTGTTTTGCGGAAGTTTGGACCGAACATTTACCGGGATCTCCATTGATTCACGAAAGATATCTGCGCAAAACCTTTTTATTGCCATTCAAGGCGACGTGTATGACGGCCACGGTTTTATTGGCGGCGTCATTGAAAAAGGCATCGGCGGATTTGTCATCGATCAAAAAAAAACCAATATACTGCCCGCATCCGAAATTAAGGATACGGATATGGTCTGTATCACTGTGAACGACACCCGCCGGGCACTGGGCGATCTGGCCGCATTTCACAGAAGACGCATTCCGGTTTCAATTATTGCGGTCACCGGCTCGAATGGAAAGACCAGCACCCGGAAAATGGCGTCGGCCGTGGTTTCCCGCCATTTTTGTACTTTATCGACCCAGGGGAATCTCAACAATGACATCGGGCTTCCTTTGACGCTGCTGAACCTGAAACAAGAGCATCAGTGGGCAGTGGTGGAGTTGGGTATGAATCAGCCGGGGGAGATTGAACGGCTGGGTGAGATCTGCTTGCCGGATATCGGGGTGATTACAAATATCGGCCCCGCTCACCTTGAAGGATTGGGTTCCGTGGATGCAGTTTTGAAGGCCAAAGGCGAACTTCTGGCAAAGATCAAGCCGGGCGGTACGGCGGTTTTGAATGCGGATGATCCGAGGCTGCTGAAATTGGCAGATACCGCATCGATAAATGTGATTCTTTTCGGCCTGTCCAAGGATGCAAAAATCAGAGCCGAATCCTTGCGGCAACACGGGGAGGGGCTCTCTTTCAACCTGGTCCTGCCTGACGAAACAATTTCCGTTCATCTTCAATCGCCGGCCATGTTTATGATCTCAAATGCATTGGCCGCCGCTGCCGTAGGATATCTTTTGGGTCTTTCAGCGGATGAAATCAAAGATGGTCTTGAAACCTTCGAACCGGTTCCGGGGAGGATGAATATTCATAAAACCCAAAAAGGGATCCATATTATCGACGACACGTACAATGCCAATCCAGGTTCGATGCAGGCTGCCATAGGGACGCTGACCGCGTTAAGGGGAAAAAACAGAGGATTTTTGATTATCGGCGACATGCTTGAACTGGGAGAACATTCGGGGCCAATGCATCGAATGATCGGTTCCGTTGCCGCCGGATCGAATATCGCCGGTCTTTATGTAACCGGCAACTTCGCCGATGATGTTGCGGCCGGTGCATTGGAAGGACGGATGGATTCCGTAAATATTTTTAAAGGCACCCGGGAAGAAATTCTGAAAGCGATAACCAAAAAACTTGCTGCCGGCGACTGGGTTCTGGTGAAGGGATCCAGAGGCATGGCCATGGAAACGGTTGTTGAAGGGCTCAAAGTGTGGGCCGGTCAATGACACTAGAAGCTATCTCAAAATTAGCATTTTTGGTCGAGATCAAGACGAGGCCGAGACTCAACCCGACCCGATAACGGGATCTTCGACACGCATACTCAAGTATGTCGAGGACTTGAGACGAGGGCTCAACGCCGATATCGGACAAAAAGACTTTTTTGAGATAACTTCTACATGGAAACTAACGCATGCTATATCATCTACTATATCCGCTCCATCAGACGCTGTCGGTTTTTAATGTATTCCGATACATTACTTTCCGTACGATTTATGCCAGTCTGACGGCTTTTTTGATCTGCTTTTTTATGGGGCCCTGGGTGATTCGAAAACTGAGCTATATGCAGATCGGACAGTACATCAGAGACGACGGTCCGCAAACACATCTTCAAAAGGCCGGTACACCGACCATGGGCGGAACGTTGATCCTTTTTTCCATCGTCGTTTCCACACTGCTTTGGACGAATTTGACCGACTATTTTGTGTGGGTCGTGCTGCTGGTGACCATCGGATTCGGCGCGATCGGTTTTATTGATGACTATCTGATGCTGATCAAGAAGCAGAGCAAGGGATTGACGGTCAGAAAGAAATTTTTGCTTCAGGCGATCGTGGCGACGATTACCGGGGTGCTGGTCTATATCAGTCCGGAATTTTCCACACGGATCACCGTACCGTTTTTTAAGCATGTTTCACCGGATTTCGGGTGGGGATATATATTGTTTGCCGCACTGGTCATTATCGGAACGTCCAATGCCGTCAATATTACCGACGGACTCGATGGCCTTGCCATCGGACCGTTTATTGTCGCTTCAGCTGCATATATGGTTTTTGCCTATGTTGCCGGTCACGTTAAAATCGCCAACTACCTGCAGATCAATTATGTGGCGGGAAGCGGGGAGCTTGCGGTTTTCTGCGGCGCCATGGCCGGTGCGGGAATGGGGTTTTTATGGTTCAACGCGTATCCTGCTCAAATTTTTATGGGGGATGTGGGGTCTTTGGCGCTGGGAGCCGCCCTCGGCACCGTTGCGGTAATCATCAAGCAGGAGATCCTTTTGATTTTAGTGGGAGGACTCTTTGTCATTGAAACGCTGTCTGTGATTTTTCAGGTGGGATTCTTTAAAATGACCAGCGGCCGAAGAATTTTTCGAATGGCGCCGCTTCACCACCATTTTGAACTCAAAGGATGGCCGGAACCCAAGGTGATTGTTCGATTCTGGATCATTTCTATTGCGCTGGCCCTGATTGCCATGAGTACGTTGAAGTTAAGATAAAAAAATATGGAACTTTATCAAAAAAATATTCTCGTTGTCGGTCTCGGCGTTTCCGGGGTGTCCGCCGCGCGATTCGCTAAAAACAAGGGCGGCATCGTGACGGTCACCGATCAGGCAAAAGAGGATGCATTGGCCGCCTATCTGCCGGAAATCCGGGATATGGGAATAAAAACAGAACTGGGCCGACACCAGATAGAAACGTTTGAAAAATCCGATATGATCATCGTCAGCCCCGGGGTTCCCCATACCATCTTGCCGATAGAAATGGCCAGAGAAAAGGGCATTCCAATTTTGGGCGAGATCGAGCTGGCTTGTCGATACATTCGGGAACCGATTGTCGCCGTATCCGGAACCAACGGCAAGACAACCACAACGCGGCTTTTGGGCCGCATGCTTGAAAATTCGGGATTCGAAGTTTTCGTGGGCGGGAATATCGGCAACCCGTTGATCAATTATGCAGCAGGAGGAAAAAGAGCCGACATTATTGTGGCAGAAGTGAGCAGCTTTCAGCTCGACACCATCGACACATTCAGACCACGGGTCAGTGTCCTTTTGAATATCAGCGAGGATCACCTGGATCGATATTCGAATTTTGAATCGTATGTCAGTTCCAAGGGCCGTATTTTTAAAAATCAGACCGAAACCGATACCGCCGTGATCAATGGATCGGATCCTTATATTTTGTCCGTCAGCCAAACAATCAGGGCCCGGGTACTCCCATTTTATCAACAGGGGCATGTTAACGGAAAACATAAAGAATATGCGCTTATCAAAAGACGTGACGGACAACATACGCCGGGCATCGAAATTTTTACAAAGGAAAACCCCGAGGGCTATCTCGATCTGTCAAAGGTTCATCTTTTGGGACGGCACAACATGGAAAATGCCGCAGCTGCGGCATTGGCAACCCTGGCCGCGGGCGGAAACCTGGTAAGTGTGCAGTCCGTACTGAACGATTTCAAAGGGCTTCCCCATCGTCTGGAATTTGTCAAAATTATCAACGGGGTTCAATTTTACGATGATTCAAAGGGAACAAACATCGATGCGGTGGCCAGAGCCCTTGAAGTTTTCGACGCACCGGTAATTCTTATCATGGGCGGGCGCGACAAAGGCGGGGATTATAGACGTCTGCGGGAGTTGGTGCGCCGGCATGCCAAAAAACTGATCGTTATGGGCGAA
Organism: uncultured delta proteobacterium; assembly: GCA_963778575.1. Classification (GTDB taxonomy): domain Bacteria; phylum Desulfobacterota; class Desulfobacteria; order Desulfobacterales; family UBA11574; genus UBA11574. The sequence goes on from CAVZUV010000009.1 coordinate 343,945, forward strand.
GCAGGGAATGCGATCCAATCGGCGCTTGAAGATGCGTTCCGGGAAGGTGCTCAATCCGCCTCGGAAATGGAAGATGCCGTCCATTCGGCATTCCATTCCGCGGCTCCCGGAGATGTCGTGCTCTTGTCTCCCGGCTGTTCCAGTTTTGACATGTACGAAAATTATGCGCAGCGGGGGGATGCGTTTTGCAGGGCGGTTAACAATTTAACCCGGGAAAACCGAAACTGATCATCATTTGCCAAGACGATACTAAAGCGTAAAACAAAAAAAATGAAACGGGATACAGCGTATGGCCGAAGACAAACAAAAACCTCGAACTTTTTTTAGACAACCCATGCAATACGATATTACCCTTTTGTTTCCGGTGCTGTTTCTGGTGGGTGTGGGTATCGTTATGGTTTACAGTGCGAGTTCGGCGCTGGCTCTGAAAAAGTTCGGTACGAGCTATTATTTTTTAAAAAAACAATCGATTTTTGCGCTGTTGGGAATTGTCGTATTGGTTGTCAGTTGTCATATTCCGTATCGAATGTATCGTTCTTTGGCATATCCCCTGCTTATTTTGGCGATGGTGTTTCTTACGGGCATCCTGATTTCCGGATTCGGGTATTCGGCGGGAGGGGCCAAACGGTGGTTTCGCATTGCCGGCTTTACATTTCAACCGTCTGAATTCGCGCGATTTGCGCTGGTCATTTATCTTGCGTATTCGATGAACCGGAAAATGGATCGAATCAAAGAGTTTAGTGTGGGTTTTTTGCCCCATGTGTTGGTCTTAGGGCTGTTTACCGTCCTTATCATGCTCCAGCCCGACTTCGGCTCGGTGGTTATTTTCGGGGCCATTACATGGATCATGCTCTTTGTGGGCGGCGTTCGTGTTTCATATCTGTTGGGGTCAATGGTCCTCGTGATTCCTGCCGTCTATTATATGATGGCCGGTGCGGATTATCGAATCCAGCGTATCATGTCCTTTATGAATCCGTGGCAATATTCGGGAGATAAAGGGTACCAGGTGGTTCACTCTCTATTGGCCTTTGGCACCGGCGGAATATGGGGTGCCGGTATCGGGAAAGGGTATCAGAAACTATTTTATCTTCCCGAGCCTCATACCGATTTTATTTTTTCGGTCATCGGAGAGGAATTAGGTCTTATTGGGGTGTTGATTATTTTGGGACTGTATACCGTCATCTTGTGGCGAGGCATATCCATTGCCAGAAACAGCCAGGATGTCTTTGGATCATATGTGGCCATCGGGCTGACCACGGCAATGGGTCTTCAGATATGTGTCAACATGGGCGTCGCTTTGGGACTTCTTCCCACCAAAGGTCTGACATTGCCGTTTTTAAGCTACGGCGGCACTTCCCTTTTGATGAACATGGCGTCCATTGGTGTGCTGATGAATATCAGCGGGGTGAAAAAAATGCTTAAAACCAGTCATTGAAATGAGCATTGGATTAGATAGACATGAATTGCGGGTCGTTATTGCCGGCGGCGGGACCGGCGGTCATCTATTTCCGGGAATTGCCGTTGCCGAGGAATTTTGTGCCAGAAACCCTAAAAACAGCGTTTTGTTCGTCGGCACCGGCAATCCGTTCGAGGTTTCGATTTTATCCGGAACCGGTTTTGCCCACAGGCGCATTACCGCCGAAGGGGTCAAGGGGCGGGGGATAAAAAATCAACTCGTTGCGATGTTAAAAATACCTTTAGGGGTCTTACAATCCGTGGTGATCCTCAAATCCTTTAAGCCGCATCTGGTGATGGGTGTCGGCGGTTACTCTGCAGGCCCTTTGGTGGTCGGCGCATGGCTTTTGAGGATCAAGAATGTTCTGCATGAGCAGAACATTCTTCCGGGGATCACCAACCGGATGCTTTCGCGGTTTGCGAATCGAATATATGTTTCGTTTCCGGAAACGAAATGGGGCGCGGCAATTGAAAAAATTCGGTTTACCGGCAACCCGGTGAGAAAAGAGATCGTTCAAGCCGCAAAGCGGCAGAAAAACGCCGAAGTTGCGGCATCTAAAAAAAAACGCCGTTTTTCGATTCTGATACTGGGTGGAAGCCAGGGGGCGCATCGGATAAATATGGCGATTTTGGAAAGTCTTAAATATTTGGAGAATAAAGAAAAGATGTTTTTTGCGCATCAAACCGGCGTTCACGATGAAGCACAGGTCAGACAAGGGTACGACGAACAGGCTGTGGCAAGCGATGTGAGAGCGTTTTTCAAAGACATGGATGAGCAGTATCAAAACGCCGATCTGATCATATGCCGTGCAGGGGCCACCACTGTGGCTGAAATCACGGCCTTGGGGAAAGCGGCTATTTTTATACCGTTTCCGTTTGCGGCGGATAACCATCAGGCGTTGAACGCGCAATCTCTGGTGCGGGCGGGAGCGGCCGAGATGATTGCTGAAAAAGATCTCAGCGCCAAAGTCATGGCCCAGCGAATCAATCATTATGCCCGGCAGCCGGAAGCTCTGAGACAAATGGGAACGAGGAGCAGAAAGTTTGGGCGTGTCGATGCGGCGGCCACGATCGTCGATGACTGTTATGAACTGGTCGGATTGGTTTAACATATGTTTTTAAAAAAATACCATATTCACTTTGTGGGAATCGGCGGGATCGGGATGAGCGGTATCGCCGAACTTTTACTCAATCTCGGCTATAAAGTGTCCGGATCCGACATCAGTCTTTCAGATATTACCCGGCGACTGGAAAGCCTCGGCGGGACGATATTCAAAGGCCATTGTGAAGAACAGATTCAAAAGGCCGATGTCGTCGTCATATCGTCGGCCGTCGGTGCTGAAAATCCCGAGGTCGCAGCGGCGCACAGATCCTCAATCCCCGTTATTCCCAGGGCGGAGATGCTGGCGGAGCTGATGCGTTTAAAGTACAGCGTGGCTATTGCAGGCGCTCACGGCAAAACCTCCACCACCTCGATTGTGGCGGCCGTGCTGGGAAAAGGCGGGCTTGATCCGACCGTGGTGATCGGCGGCAAACTCAAAAGCATCGGCTCCAATGCCCTTTTGGGCGGAGGAGATTTCATCGTTGCTGAAGCCGATGAAAGCGACGGTTCATTTTTAAAAATATCTCCGACCATTGCCGTGGTCACCAATATCGATCGAGAGCATCTCGACTTCTATCGCGATCTGGACCATATCAAGGACGTTTTTCTGAGCTTTATCGAGAAAATTCCGTTTTATGGTTTGGCGGTGCTTTGTCTCGACAATGAGCCGATTCAATCGTTGATTCCGAGAATTCAGAAACGGTTTACGACTTACGGGATGAGCACTCAGGCTGATCTTAAAGCAAGAGACGTGGTTTTTGAGGGATTAAGGAGCACCTTCACGGTGGATCGTCTGGGAACATCTTTAGGTCAAATCACCTTAAATCTTCCGGGTATTCATAATGTATACAATGCGCTGGCCAGTATCGCGGTGGGCTTCGAGCTCGATATTCCCTTTGATCTCATAAAATCGGCGCTTCAAACCGCGGAAGGGGTTCAGCGCCGGCTGGAAATTAAAGGAGAAAAAAAGGGTATTACCGTGGTTGACGATTACGGTCATCATCCCACTGAAATCAAGGCCACGCTCCAAGCCGCAAGGGAATGCTGGCCGGACAAACGGATTGTGGTGGTCTTTCAACCCCATCGATATACGCGTACCCGGGCGCTGTTCGAAGACTTTACCCGGGCGTTTTACCAGTCGGACCTTTTGGTGGTTTTGCCCATTTATGCCGCCGGAGAAAAAGAGATCGAGGGTGTTAAAAGCATTACTTTGTTTGAGGAGATCCAGCGTCACGGGCATAAGGACGTCGTCTATATGGATGGGCTGGAAGCTGCGGTTTCACACTTGAAAAATATTTTAAAGGCCAATGATATTCTTTTGACGCTGGGTGCCGGAGATGTTTGGAAAGTCGGCGAAATGCTGCTGGAAGCGTTGTGAAAGGACAAAACGGGAATGGCGCTTGACGCAGATACAATCAGATGGCTTGAGAGTCGCTTTAAAAACAGCATTCGCTTTGAAGAGCCGATGTCCAAACACACGTCGCTGCGGATCGGCGGACCTGCCGAGGTCTTTGCAGCGCCTGAAACCCTTGAAGATCTTCTATCCTTGATCAACTGGTCCCGGGAGAAAGGACTTTCTTATCGGGTCATCGGCAGGGGCACTAATCTGTTGGTTAAAGACGCCGGTATCCGGGGTATCGTCGTGAAGTTGACAAAGTGTTTAAAGACCATCGAAGAGACCGGTCCCCATACGGACGGGATTTTGGTTACGGCAATGGCCGGCGCAAATCTTACGGCGCTGTGTTCTTATGCCCTGAAGCGAGGTCTAAAAGGCATGAATTTTTCTCTGGGCATTCCCGGGACGGTGGGCGGCGGCATTAAAATGAATGCCGGGACTTCGTATGGTTCCATGGGCAATGTCCTTCGGTCCATAGACGTTCTTCTGCCCACAGGAAATACGAGCCATGTTGAAAGAAAAGCGCTTGATTTTGCGTATCGAAAGCTCACCTGGAACCCGAAACTGACGGATGGTCATGAGGATCAGGCAATTATTTTAAGCGGCCGTTTTTCTTTTTACCCTTCGGATCCGGAAAAGCTGAAGAAAACAGCCAGGGAGATCATAAAAGCGCGTCAAAGAAAACAGCCCATTGGTCTTCCCAGTGCCGGATGTGTTTTTAAAAATCCCGCCTCCGGGCCAAGTGCCGGTCAGCTCATCGAGATGGCCGGTTTAAAAGGAAAATCTGTGGGCGGAGCGGAAATTTCTTCAAAACACGCCAATTTTTTTATCAACCGCCGCAATGCGTCGGCCGCCGACTTTCTGGCGCTGATCAATATAACGGAGGATGTCGTATTTAAAAAGTTCAATATTCATCTGGAAAGAGAGGTCGAGGTTGTTGGTGCGTAAAAAAGTCCGAAAAAATTATTACAAAAACAGCGCCGCCATAAAGCGCGACAAGCTGTTGAAACGTCTGGCCTGTGGGATAAAACTGGCTACTGTCGGCGCCGCGTTGCTGTTTGTCAGCCTGCTTTTTGTTTTTAGCTACGATTTTTTGACCCAGTGTGATTATTTCAAAGCCAAAAGCTTGTGGGTGACCGGTATGCATCGTCTCACGCAGGAACAGGTGTTACAGGAGGCAAAGATCACAGGCGGCGTTAATATTTTTTCGGTCAATCTGACAAAAGTCCGGAAACGATTGCTGGCACAACCATGGATTGAAGATGCGGAAGTTTCCAGAGATCTTCCTTATGGGATCCATATCACCATAAAGGAGCAAGCGCCCCTGGCCATCCTCGATCTCGGCCGAAAATTTATCGTCAACACCCAGGGCGAAATATTTAAAGAAATGGATGCATCGGACCAGTGTCACCTGCCGGTTATCAGCGGGCTTGAATTTTCAGACATCAATGTCAAAGGCGAGCCCAGAAGCGCCCCCTTTGATGCCGTCATGAAAGTATTGGCGCTCGGGGAAGAATCTGAAAGTATTCTCCCTTGCAAGTCAATTAAAAGAATCGATGTGGATCGTGAGATGGGTTTGACCATTTATGCTTCCGACACCATCAGAGAGATAAAAATCGGATACCATGATTATCCGAGCAAGTATGAAATGCTCAAGGATGTGCTTTTTTATCTGGAAAAAGATGGCGGTCTTTCACACCTCCAATCCATTGATCTTAACAATTTGAATCGCATTGTCGTAAATCCTGTTAAAATAGAATCCGCTAAAAAAGGCCGTAAGGAGGTTTAAGATGCAGGGACATGGGAACATTATTGTCGGGCTCGATATCGGAACGACGAAGATATGTGCCGTGGTCGGTGAAGTGGCAGGAGATAAAATAAATGTCGTCGGTATCGGAACACATCCCTCCATCGGCCTTCGAAAAGGCGTGGTCGTCAATATTGAGTCCACCGTGGAATCGATCCAAAAAGCCATTGAAGAGGCGGAACTTATGGCAGGGTGTGAAATTTCATCGGTATATGCCGGTATTGCAGGCGGTCATATCACGGGATTTAACAGTCGTGGGATCGTCGCGATTAAGGGACCGGAAGTCACCCAGCAGGATGTAGACCGGGTGATCGATGCGGCGCGAGCCGTGGCGATTCCAATGGACCGTGAAGTCATTCATGTGATTCCTCAGGAATTCATGATCGACGAACAGGGCGGAATTCAGAACCCGGTGGGGATGTCCGGCGTTCGCCTGGAAGCCAAGATTCATATTGTGACCGGTGCCGTGACATCCGCGCATAACATCGTAAAATGCGCCAATCGCTCGGGACTTGATGTATGCGATATTGTTTTGGAGCCGCTTGCTTCAGGAGAAGCGGTGCTGACAGATGAAGAAAAAGATCTTGGGACGGCCCTGATGGACCTTGGCGGGGGTACCACCGATCTTGCTATTTTTTCAGGGAAAAACATCAAGCACACATTCGTTCTGTCCCTCGGCGGCAACAACCTGACCAACGATATCAGTATCGGCTTGCGCGCATCCATGGCGGACGCAGAAAAGATCAAGAAAAAATACGGCACCTGTATTTCCCAGAGCATCAGCGGCGACGAGACCATCGAGGTTCCCGGTATGGGAGGACGCAAACCCAGGAAACTTCAACGGCAGATCCTGGGTGAAATACTGGAACCGCGTATGGAAGAGATCTTCACGCTGATAAAAAGAGAAATCTTTCGGGCCGGAATGGAAAATATCATTACTTCCGGTATTGTGTTAACCGGCGGGTCATCCCTTTTGGAAGGCGTAACGGATGTTGCGGAAACGGTTTTCGATCTGCCGACCCGCCTGGGGACACCCAGAGGGATCAGCGGCCTTACGGATGTCGTCAACAATCCGATGTATGCCACCGGCGTCGGGCTCGTTTTATATGGTGCCAGAAATCAACCGAAAAAGAAATTCAGGATTCGTGACACCAACATTTTCAACCGGGTCATGACCCGAATGAAAAAATGGTTCAAGGAGGTTATATGACATGAGATGACATCACATCGGCAGGTGTTTACCCGGGCGAACATGGGGACCGCTCGGTATTTAAGAACAAGTAGGCGTTTAGGTTCTTGAAGGCAGATCGATTGACCTCAAAAACTTGAACACTTACAAAAAACAAACTATTTACAGGAGGTGGGGGACATGACGTTTACTTTGATAGAAAATGAAAATTTTGCTAAGATCATGGTGATCGGCGTTGGCGGCGCAGGGGGTAATGCAATCAACAACATGATAGATTCCAAGCTTCAAGGCGTAAAATTTATTGCCGCCAATACAGATTCCCAGGCCCTGGAGGTTTCCAAGGCACCGCTCAAGCTCCAGATCGGTGAACAGCTCACCCAGGGCCTTGGAGCGGGCGCCAACCCTCAAATCGGGCGGGAAGCGGCGATGGAAAATGCCGAGACCATTAAAAATGCGTTGGCCGGCAGCCATATGGTGTTCATTACAGCCGGGTTCGGCGGCGGCACCGGAACCGGCGCGGCGCCGGTTATTGCGGAGCTCTGTAAAGAAATCGACATATTGACCGTGGCGGTGGTGACCAAGCCGTTTTCATTCGAAGGCAAAAAAAGAGCCAAACAGGCTGAAAACGGCATTAATATGCTCAAGCAAACCGCCGATACGGTCATCACCATACCCAACGACCGGCTAAGGGGCCTCGCGTCTAAAAATGCCAGAATGATCGACATGTTCAAGAAAGCCGATGAAGTGCTGCTCCATTCCGTCAAAGGGATTACGGATCTTATTATGATGCCGGGATTGATCAATCTGGACTTTGCCGATGTTAAAACCATCATGTCCAAGGCCGGCATGGCCATTATGGGCATCGGCATCGCCAGCGGGGAAAACCGGGCGCTGGAAGCCGCCGAAAGGGCCATCTCCCATCCTCTTCTGGAAGACATCTCCATTTCCGGCGCCAAGGGCGTGTTGATGAACATCACCAGCAGCACCGATTTAACCATGGAGGAAATGACCGAGGCTTCCGATCGGATATACAATGAAGTCGGTGAAGAGGCGGACATTATATGGGGAACCGCCGTAGACGACAACCTCGGCAATGAGATGCGGGTCACCGTCATTGCCACCGGGATCGATTCGGCGCCTGAAACCGGCATGAAAACAGAGCTCAGAGGCAGGGTCAGAGATATCACGGCTGAAGATTTTAACGATGCGGTAGATTATGACGAACCGACCTTTATCCGTCGAAAGCATGCAGTGGGTGAGTCGGGCGGCGGCACTTACAGAGGGTACAGAGGGATTGTTGTCGACAATGCCGATCTCGCGAATCTGGACGTCCCGACGTTCCTGCGGAGAAAGGCGGACTAGAAATGGATGATGACGATGTATGGTGCAGGCACCCCATAAATTTCACAAAAAAGTTACGGATAGCGAAACCGGAAGCATCCGAAAAAAATGGACAAGACGTGGTGTCAAGGTCGCGCTGATCTATCCGAATACGTATCATGTCGGCATGTCCAACCTCGGTTTCCAGGCGGTATATGAACTCGTTAATTCATATGAAGATGTATTATGTGAGCGGTCGTTTCTTCCGGATGGTGACGAACGAAATGCCACCGGACGCATCACCACCGTAGAATCCGGGAAAGATATTCGCGCCTTTGACCTTGTTGCGTTTTCGGTGTCATATGAGAATGACTTCCCCAACCTCCTGAGCATTCTCGAAAAAGCAAAGCTCCCCCTGCAATCCAAAGACAGAGAACCCCCCCACCCCCTCGTGATTGCAGGGGGAGTTGCTTTTTTTTTAAACCCGGAACCTCTGGCGCCGTTTATCGAATGCTTTCTCATCGGTGAAGCCGAGGCGGTTCTGCCTAAATTTTTGGAAGCCTTCTCTCCCGATGTACTGGCCCGGGACAGAAGGTCGTGCCTGCATATCCTTGCCAGAGATGTTCCCGGTGTTTATGTCCCTTCATTCTACACCGCATCCTACCATCCGGATGGAACGCTTGGCGCGTTTGAACCCATATCCGATGTTCCGGCCAAAGTCGAGCGCCAGTACGTCAAAGATCTGTCGCAAACACCCACCTGCAGCGCCATCCTCACATCCGATACCATTTTTGACAACACGTTCCTCATTGAAGTCAGCCGTGGATGCGCCCATGGGTGCAGATTTTGTAGTACGGGATTTGTCTATAGACCGCCACGGTTCAGACCCTTTTCCCTGCTCAAGGAATGTATGGAACAGGGGGCGTCAAAGACCGGCAAAATAGGACTTGTCGGCGCCGCGGTATCGGATCTTCCGGACATTGATAAGATCTGCGGGGAGCCATTGGAAAAAGATATTCGAATATCTTTCAGCTCCCTTAGGGCGGATGCGCTGACGCCCGAACTTCTTTCTGTGCTCAAAAAGAGCAAAACCAAAACCGCTACCATTGCACCGGATGCCGGATCAGAACGGATGCGAAAGGTCATTAACAAAGGGATCGGCGAAACCGACCTCCTTGAAGCCGTCGAACAGATTGTCGGCGTCGGCATCCTTAACGTAAAACTCTACTTCATGGTCGGCCTGCCCACGGAGACCATGGACGATGTGGATGCGATTTCGGCCCTCTGCAAAAAAATCAAACATCGATTCCTCAAATCGAGCCGGGCCAAAAGGCGCATGGGGGAGATCACCGTCAGTCTGAACTGCTTTGTTCCAAAACCGTTTACCCCGTTTCAATGGGTGAAGATGGATGATGTGCACCTGCTTAAAGAGAAGATAAAGAAAGTCAAAAACGGACTGAAAAGGGTGGCCAACGTTCGCGTGCATGCGGATATTCCGCGGTGGGCTTATACTCAGGGACTGCTGTCACGGGGGGACCGACGGGTTGCGCAACTGTTGTCGTTGGCAAATGCCAATCAGGGAAACTGGCCCAAAACCTTGAAATCTTCTCCTGTAAACCCTGATTTTTACGTTCTCAGAGAGCGTTCATTGGATGAATTGCTTCCCTGGGACTTTATCGATCACGGCATCAAAAAATCTTTTCTCAAAACCGAGTATAAAAGGGCGCTTGAGGGCAAATCTTCGCCCCCTTGTCCCGTGGAATCCTGCAGCATTTGCGGCATTTGCAAGGAAAAAAACAAAGGTAAAGCATAATATAAGAAGGATCTATTTCGATTGATTTTAACGTCAACCGCGTATGAAAGCATATGAAACTATATTTGGACATATCTCCGCAACCGGATGATACCACTTGCGGCCCCACATGCCTCCATGCCATTTATCGTTATTTTGATGATCCGATTCAGCTAAATCGGGTTGTTTCAGAGGTGACGGATTTAGAAGGCGGCGGCACGCTGGTTGTTTATCTGGCCTGCCATGCCTTGCGCCGCGGCTATAAAGCAACCATTTACACTTACAACCTCAGGCTTTTTGATCCTACGTGGTTTGTTCCCAACGGTCCTGATATTTCAGAGAAACTCAAGTTGCAGCTCCGGTACAAGGATGATGATTCCTTGTTTAATATTGCGACCCATGCGTATTTGAAATTCCTGGCGCTTGGCGGAAGGCTCCGGTTTCAGGTTCTCGCCCCGGGGTTGATACGAAAGTATCTTAAACGAAAAGTACCTGTTTTGACCGGCTTAAATGCCACATTCCTTTATAACTGCTCTCGTGAATATGTTGAAGGACTTCATCTTGTTTACGATGATATTCGCGGAGAATCGACCGGGCACTTTGTCGTGCTGGCAGGATATGACAAAATGTCTCGCAATGTACTCGTCGTGGACCCCCTTAAGCCGAACCCTGTTTCTTCCTACCAGCAGTATGAAGTCAACATCTATCGGTTGGTCTGTTCCATTATGCTTGGCAGTGTGACCTACGACGACAATCTGCTCATTATTGAACCGCGGAAGAAGAGATCGACAAAAGGCGAGAGTACCCATTAGTTTGATGCTGAACGAAAACCTGTGTTCAGGCAAAATCCGAATATCGAAATCCGAAAAAAATCCGAATGTCAAATGACAAAAGGAATTAAACTAAAGCGTTGAAAAAATGTTTTGTTCAATAATTGAGTATTTTGGTCATTGTTTCGAATTTCGTGCTTCGGATTTCGAATTTTTAAATAAAGAAAATGACTTTCCAGCCAAGCACAATGTAAATTCATACAATCCGCCGTTTACATGATCACCACTTCGGGAACGGGTTTGATGAAATTTTGCCGAAGACTGTAGGTATATGCGCCCTGGGTAGGGATCATGAGCACATCCCCCACACGGATATTCCGGCCGAAGTAGCTGAATCCCCATACATCATGGGGGGTGCACAACGAACCGAGGATGTAGCAGGGCTTTTCCGTCAAGGCCGGCCGCGTCAAATTCAGGACGGGAAAATAATCGGTTTCAAAACGCTCCCATCCCACGGCATTGGTGCCGGCATCCGTGATGACCAGATCCTTTCCCTTTTGATCGACGACGGTCATTAAAAGGTGCATCGAATCGTTGCAGATCCAGCGGCCGGGCTCAAAGTAAATTCTGCAAGACGTCCAGGGAAAGATATGGTGTTTAATTGCCTGCCCGATTTTTTGAGCAAAAGCTTCGATGGGTTCTGCGGGACATCGAAAATGACGCTTTGACACCTCGGCCAAACGCTTACCGGTCTTTTGAAACATCTCCTGCGGACCTGCCGGAGGAAGCAGCCATTCGCCCTGCTGAGGCCAGTACCCGCCGCCAACGTCGATAAACGACAGGTTTTCGTTGAAGTTGTCCGGCATGCGGGAAAGCAGTTCGCCTAAAAAGCCGATGGTGTCCGTTTGGGAAGTTGCCGTTAGATTCCAACTGGTATGAAACTGAATTCCATTTAGAGATACATGAGGACATGTCCGAACAATTTGCCAGAATTCGGCAAGCTGATCCGGCGGTATCCCGAACTTACGCCACAGGCCGTCGGGATTAGTGGTCAGCCGCACACCGGTGCGCACCTTTGTATTGAGGATTGCGGCAGCCTTTTCCAGTCGATGCAGTTCGCCGAAGCTGTCCATCAGCACCGTTACCCGATTGCTGTTATGTACAGCCAATTCCAGTTCTTCGGGGGTTTTGCCGGGCCCGCTGAAAATAATCTCCTTTGCGTTGATATCGATCGCCGTCTGCAACTCCAATCCGCTGGATACATCCAGCCCGAAACCTGATTTTAGAAGGGTTCGAGCCACTTCAGGATGATTGTTGCTTTTGACGGCAAAATAGAAGCCCGAATCGGGCAACTCCCGGCGAAACGCTTTTTTAAACTGATCCGCCCGCCGAATCAATACATCCGGCTCTAACACATACAGGAAAGAGGCGTGTTCTTTGAGTTGTTTGAGATAGGCTTCCCGGCGACGGAAATAGTGCTCAACAAAAGGAATCAGTTCTTCGGGCGGAAGCAGCGGTATTTTTTCGGAATGCATGGATGAGTCAATGTTTTGAGGTGTCAAGTGCGTCATGGCGATTCGATCTCCACGCTCAGCATGTCCAGGAGCCGGCGGCATTCGTGCATCAGATTCATCGTGTTTTCGGGAGTGAAAATGATATTTCCCAGAACAAAAGAATCGTAATCTTCAGGCGGCATGCGGATGATATCGCCGGGGTGCCGCAGGACATGAATTTCTTTGATCCGCGGATTTTGTTTCACGGAATCAAAGTCGATACGTCTGAAAATGCCGCCCTGCCTGGCATGGATACGCAAGCCTGCAAAAGGTTGGGTCGGACAAAACGAGCCGATACGCAGCGGGCGTTTTTGGGCCGCGTCAAGGGTCAGGGCGAGGATATCCAATTGAAGCGCGTTTCGGATCAGCGCCGGAAGACAGTCGCCTCCCGGCCGCGGGGTCATTTCAAGCAGAATAATTTCACCCCCACGCACCATAAAGTCGGCCATACAGATGGATCTGTTTATTCCCAGGGTATCGGCCGCCCGGGCCAGATATCGACAAAACATTTGAAGATCGATGCCTTGGGGCAGGGCGTCGACGAGCACATATCCCATGGTGGTGCCGAAAGGGCTGAACGATGAAGGAATTTTTTTCGTCAGTCGGATCAGTGTCGCTGTTTCTTCATCCATGAAAAAATCACATGAAAACTCCAAACCATCGATAAATTCTTCGACAATTATTGGAGGAGAATCATTGGAAATACCTTTGTAAAGGCGGTGATTCTTTCGCTGTTGAAGGCCGTTTTGAATCACGGCGTATGCCCGGCGGCATTCTTTTTCGTCTTTGCAGTGAAAGACCAGTTCACTGCCGCTGCCGGAAAGGGGCTTGAGTACGCAATCGCTTCCTGTGGCTAAAAGAAAATCAATGCTATCTTCAACAATGCGGGCCGGTGCAATTCGGGGGCAGATGATTCCGTTTTGCTGCCAAAGCGCTTTTGAAAGGAGCTTGTCCCGGCAGTTGTTGACCGCTGACAAAGACACAAAGGCCGCGGAAAAATTCTGAGCAAGCAGCGCAGCCAAAACCATTGATTCGCAATCAAAGCAGGCGACGCCGTCCACCCGTATGTTCCAACGTTTCAAGTGACGCGTCACCGCCTTCCGGACGTGTTCGTTATCAGCCAGTTCGCACAGGACTTCCTCAGGGGGTGCCGGAGCAGGCTCTATTGCATTGGATCGTACGAGCGGGTCGGTGATGAAAAGGGCTCTTTGGGGACAGGCGCGGCGAATCCAGTCAATATAATCTGAAGTTGTGCCCACCACCAGCAAACGATTTTCAGACTGCACAGCCCAACATCCTCTTTTGAGCCGGAAATTCGGCCGCAGCACCAACCTCCGGTGAACAGATCTTATACAGGGGACGCGGTTGCAGACGGAATCTCGATTTCCAGTTGAAATTGCCGCAGAGAAAATCTACGGCGGTCAGGCGTTGGCGGCATGCCCATTCAATATGGTGAAAATTGATCAGTTTGGCAATGCCGGGAAAGTCCGGATTTGTTCCCCCGGCCAGGATCGTATAGGTGCTTTTCCAGAGGGCGCCGACATCTACGGCAGCCAGCCGGCCGCCGATGGTTACCGAGGTCAGCCGGAGAAGATTATTTTGATTGAGAAAGGCGATGAGATCGACAAATGCATTCAAAAACCGGCGGTCATAAAAATATGAGGTTTCTCCGAAAGCCGAAAGATTCATCTCAAACATCCGGCGGACATCGTCCATATGGTTGTGACGAAAAGCGACTTTTTGATCATGAAGCCGATTGATCTCCCGGTCGATCTTCTTGCGGGATTTTCTTGGAAAAACATTTTTGTAAGTTTCAAATGAAAAGTTATACTGTCTCGGAAAGAAGAGATATCCGATCTCATCTATGGCAACCTCATTTTCCCAAGCGGGAAGAAAATCTCCGTCAATATAACGAATGAAGCATTTTTCCGGCAAGTGATCCGCCAGCGTTTGAATGGATCGACTCCCAATACCGGCGATCTTATTTTGCTCAAGCCAGGTTCTTCCCTGCCATGTTTCCCCCGGGAAATGGGCGAAGACGTCCTGCTCTTCGATCCATGATAGGGCCAATAGACGAGATTCCCGGTGATCCGTACCCGCCAAAATAAAAAAAAGCGGGCGGTGAAAGTGTTTCATAAAACAGGCCCTAACCGGCCACAGATCGAACAGGCACTCTTTTGGCCAAAACCGTTCCCAGAGTTTATGGCAAATATCAGGATCTTGAAATACGTGCACCGTATCCATATTAACGCCTCAAAGTTACGTTTAGAATGCTGTGGCTCCCGCCGAAAAAGTTTTGGGCGAAATTCCGGACCGTTTCCGGGTCATAGGGTTTACAACTGAATACGTCCAGATAGGTTGTATTGGTGAGATTGGCAAAATGGGCGGAAATGAGAGACGTTTCGATAAGCTGAACCATTGAATAGCCGGCTACGCGTTCGTCTTCACCGAAATGAACGACCTGTGTCTCACCGAAGCGTTTCATTTCGATAAGGTCGCACAACTCGGCCACGAACCTGCGAATGGTTTTATCGTCCCGGATTTTATCCGGATCGCAGTGATAAATATCGATGGCCGAGGCGATCCCCCAGAGCGGCTGAATATCCGGCGCCAAGACTTGTCCAAGGGACTCTGATTCTGAAGGATTTTTTATCATCGCAACTTGAGTCATTTATGATTCCTCCTGTTATATTTTTATTCACTTGTCAAAATCGATAAACGACTAAGCATGATCTATGCCAAAACTACAAATATACATAACTACCTATAATAATAGAATATATTATTATTTTCGTTTTGTCTGAAACCTTGGGCGGATGATAAAATTAGGTATGTTGATACCGATAGTTAATAAATTAAGCAAAAAAATGCTTAAACAACCACAAATGGGCATTAATATGCTGAAATATCGGATGGCAAAATTTTGTTAAATCATCTTTTTCCGATGCCTCATGAGTCGAAAATGGTCTTTCAGTACGTTAAAAACAAACATAACCTAAAGTTAATATTTATATTTTAAAATTTTAAAAAATATACTTGAAAAGCGTAAAGCAATATCATATGAAGGATTAAAAATCGGAATTTATATTCCTTATTTTGGGAGATCGACGTCATGCTGATACGGCTGGTTTTATCGATCAAGAATAAAAGCCTGCAAACCTACGTAGAAGGGCGTTTTAAAGAGGCCGATATTCGCGTGGAAAGTTGCAGCCATGCGAAGACGCCATGGCAAAATGTGATCCGCAGCTGCGGTGATATCATTGTCATCAGTGAATCTCTCATTCCCCCCAAAACCGAATACAGCATTTCAATGCTCAATGAACTGCCTGAAACGCCGACCACAGTCGTTCTTCATGACAGTGATTCATCGGAGGAGCACGCCAAATTGGTAGCTGCCGGCGCGGATGTGGTGCTGTACAGCGGGGTATCCAAAAAGAGCCTGATTGAGGCTATCGAATCCACCGTGGAATCCCGTCGCCAGTTCATCCAGAAAAACCGTTTGAATGCAAGAGGTCACACATCTCCTAAGATCAGTGATTTTATTTCAGAAAGCAGGACCATGCAGATCTTTATGGATGAGGTCTGGAAAATTATCCCCGCCAATTCGCCGCTGCTGCTTTTGGGAGAGACCGGCGTCGGCAAAGAACATCTGGCCAAGGCCATCCATTCCGAAAGCCCTCGATCCGCCGGGCCGTTCGTCGCGGTAAACACTGCGGCGCTGCCTGAACATCTTCTGGAGAGTGAGCTTTTCGGACATGAGCAGGGAGCGTTTACCGGTGCTGTACGATCGCGACGGGGGGCTTTTGAAATGGCCCATGGCGGGACCATTTTTTTGGACGAAATCGGCGAAATGCCTCTTCACCTTCAAGCCAAGCTGCTGCGGGTTCTTCAAGATTATGAAGTGCAGCCGCTGGGAAGCGAGCGTCCCCTCTGGGTCGATATTCGTGTCATTGCTTCGACCAATCAAAACCTGGAAGATTTGGTGGAGAACGGACATTTTCGCAAAGATCTTTATTACCGGCTCAGCGTAGTGATGCTAACACTTCCGCCGCTTCGCAAGCATAAAGAAGATATTCCCGCGACGAGCCACCGGTTCATTGAACTTTACCAGCAAAAGATCGGAAAGGATGTCACCGGGGTGACGGAAGCCGCAATGAAATCCCTCTGCCGATATGATTGGCCCGGAAATGTCCGGGAACTGATGAACGTGATTGAGCGGGCCATGCTTTTGTGCCAGACCGAAAAGATCTCACTGAAAGATTTACCCTATGCCTTTCACGAACCTATGCCCTTTTCAAAAGGAATCGTCCATCCGGATGAAATGATGATGACAAATTGGAAGAATAAGACACTTCCGGAGGTTTGCCGGGAAGTGGTGGATCAGACGGAACGTCTATACCTTGAAATGGTGCTGAAGGAAAGCAGGGGACGGATCGGCCGGGCCGCCAAAATTGCAGGGATCCATACCCGGGCGCTCTATAACAAGATGAAGCGGCTGGGGTTGCAGAAAGAAAGTTTTAAGAAAAAAAACTACCCCGGCATATGATTATTCAGCGTTTGGTTTTTTCCTGCCATGGATATGTAATCCGAGAGTGGAATGTGGCCTCTATGGAATGGGTCAATATTTCGACAATCTTTGCGATATCGCGTGTGGAGACATTGCATTCGTCGAACTGACCGTCGGCAATTCGTTTTACAATGTTGAGGAGGATCATTCTTTCAATTTGTTCTTGGGAAGGCGCTTCCATGGACCTAAAGGTGGCTTCGACCGAATCCACTATCATCAATATCGCCGCTTCAAGGCTTTGAGGCTTTGGACCCGGATACCGAAAATCCTTTTTGCGAGGCTTGGATCCGTTGTTTGCCTTGACGGCCTTGTCGAAAAAAAATTCTACCAACAACGTACCATGGTGCTGTTTGATAAGGTCCACAATAATATCGGGAATCCCTATTTCCCTTCCGATCTGTTCGCCGTGTTTGACATGATTGATGATGACCTGGGCACTTTCCAACGGGTCCATTTTGTCATGGGGATTTTCGCCGCCGGATTGGTTTTCCGAAAAAAACATGGGTTCCGCCATTTTGCCGATATCATGATAATAAGCGCCGGTTCTCAAAAGAAGCGTATTCGCCCCGACCGCCTCTCCCACGGCCTGGGCGAGAGATGCCATGGTCATACTATGTTGATACGTTGCCGGGATTTTTGCAAAAAGGTCCTTTAAAAGGGGATGCTGCAGATCGGCATACTTTGCCAGTTTGAAGTTTGAGGTGGCATGGCGGCCGACTTCAAGCACCGGCAGTATCAATAGCGCGAGCGGTCCTGATAGGAGGCCTCCCGTAAAGGCCCACGCCAAGCCGCCGGAAAGATTGCTGTCCGACGCCAGGGCTTTTAAAGATATCCAAAGTTCACTCGATTTTCCCAATAAAGGCAGCATGTTTTGCCACTGTGCAGAAAAACTTAAAAGCACGACCACATTGATAATTCCCACAATGAACGAAGAAAACAGAATGTGAACGCGTTTTTGAATTCGAAGAGACAGCAATACGGCAGCCAACCCCCCGATTGCGAAAAAAAGAAATATCTGAAAGGTGCGTGTTGAAAGGATCGTCATCAGCATTGCGCCGATGACCACGGACCATGTGGCGGCGACCCTCCCATGGTTTAAGAGAATGATGACGAGCGGGATCATCGCGAAAGGAACGAAATAGATGGGAAACGGCGTGAACAGGAGACAGGATTTGAAAAGAAATACGCTGATAATCAATAGAGAGAGAATCGCTCGGTATGACAGTGTTTTTCGCTGCCCTGAACTTAAGATTTTTAAAATGAACATGTCATTGAACACAATAATCATCAGGGTGATGACAAATATCCAAAGTGTCATGTCGTAAAGATTGTTTTGCGCGAACTTCAGATATGAGTCGACCAGCAGCAGATCCTCTTCGGTGATCACTTTACGAAAAGGTACAAGGATATCCCCCGGATCGTAATGGATGACTTTAGAGGGATATCGTCTGATGATTTCTTCGATCCGCCTATTATTTTCCCTTTGGTCGTATTTCAAGTTCGGCAATAGCGCGGACTGCGAAATCTCTATGACAGGATTCAAGACGCTTTTATCGACCTCCCAAAACAGTTGGTTGGCTTTATCCTGCAACATGAGACGAGCCTGCTCCACCGTCAGGACTTCATTGGTGGGATGGGCTACAATCCCTTTTGGTTTGGGATAGAGCACCTCTATGGCCTGCTTGCCCTTATACGGTTCCTGATTTTTTGCAATGATATTTTCCATAATGCTTTTTTCGACGGTCAGGATGCCGTTTAACAGATTTTTCAGATTCGGATATCCAAGGAATTTGTTCGCCTGGTTTCTGCCGATTTTCAATCCGAATGCATCATGAAGATAATCTACCAGTTCTTGTCCGGTAAGGGGCTTTTGATCCTTAAGGAATGAGATCTCTTTGATCAGACTCTCCATATTTTTTTGAACTTTATCAGTAATACCTGGAAGATAAGTATATAAAGGAACATACCGGGAAAGGGCGATATCGCGTCTGCCGCCAAGGGCCTTGTTCTGGTCGAAAGTAAAATATCCTTGAGCCCGGACGGTGAAAGGGGCAACCTTATCTATTTCAGGCGGGACGACCGCGAAATAGGCATATTCGACATAGGATGCAACCAAGGTCGCAAGTAAGAGTATGATGTTGAGGAACAGTCTCATAACATTAAATTATGTCACGATTCCGGTATACAACCGTTTAAACTGTGCGTCAAGCGAACACATTTTAAAACGGAAAACAGCCAAAATCTGTTAAACTTTTTATAAAATATCAAAAACAATTTATTCCGTCAACCTGCTCAAATTTGTATAATTAGATAAAATTTAAAAGCGGTTGCGCACTGTTTCAATGGATATCGGCCCCGGAATACAGCGATTTCACGGGGTTGAAATCTTCGCATAATCGAAAGGCGGTGTCATTTGTCGTTATCAGGCATACGTTCACGTGTTTCCCACCAATCTTTGCCGTAATTGATAAAAAGCTCTTCGCCGGCTGAGACGTCTGTTATGGTGTAGAAAATGATGAGGTCTCTTTTTGTATCATGCCAATATTCAATATTATGGTTTTCGGCGTGGTTATAAATGCTTCCGCATCCCAATGGCAACGAGTAATATTCGACAGGTTTTTTTGTATCCTTATCATCCAGTTCCAAATGATATACATAATCGTTTAAAATACCTGCACAGTCTTTTTCTCTGATGCGCAAGTGATGGCATTCTTCCACTGTGGTGTCGGCCGGAATAGCGTCGGTGGTGAAAACGCCATGACCGAATTTACAAGGCGCCACCACCAGATTGGGGTGTCTGAATAATGGTCGCGCTAAGCCTTTTTTCATATTTCGTTCCCGAAACGTTAATCTATAAACCTATGTATTATAAAGAGCGTTTGTCCGGCATGCTCCCGTTGACCGCGCCAGTTTGGGCGGGGATCCTGTGGTTGCCGGTATACCGGACATCACCTTCAAATTTTATCATTTCTCGACTTTTATCCCATTACCATGGAAAGGGTCAATAGAAATGGAATCTGTCGTGGTTTTTAACCAATGAGATTTCAGTCCCCAAATCCGGGCTTGCATGCTCAATATCATTTGTTGGAAAACCAATTTAATAATGATAAAAGGGTAACGCATTAAATAAAAGAAAAAATTTTGGAATGAATTTATGAATTCGTATCAGAAAGAGCAGTTAGACACACTGAATATGGTATGTCGTCATCTTCAAACGATTCCCAAACAGGAAAAACAGCAGCTCTTATCGAAAATTTCCGATTATCGGATGTTTCGCAACACAGTAGACGCATTTCTTGGCGAACATTTTGAAAATATCTGCACCCTGAAATGTTATCAAAGCAACGTAAGTGCCTGCTGTTCCCGTGAAGGCATCATCACCTTTTTCGCCGATGTGGTGGCGAACGTGCTGGTATCGGCGGAATCGGAGGTCAGGGCTTTATCAAAGGCGCTTATAAAACCCAATACCGGGTTCAAATGCATTTATTTGAGCGATCATGGATGTATGTGGCGAATCAAGCCGATCATCTGTGAGATGTTTCTTTGTCATTCGGCCGAAGAAGCGGTATTCAAAAGAGACCCGCTGGCGAACAGATTCTGGCAACAATTGAAACAGCGCGAAAAACAGTACCGGTGGCCCGACAGGCCGGTTCTATTCGATGATCTTGAAAAATATTTTATCGCTGCAGGCTATTCTTCCCCGCTCATGTACCTTCACAACAGTCCCGGCCTTTTGCGAATAAAAGAACAGGCAAAGAAAAAGATGCGGGGATAACCGCCAAAGAGTGTTTTTCGATTCGGGCTCCGAACCCTATTGGCATTGGAGATGTTTTTTCGCCGACACATTTTTTATTAAAAATTTTATTAAAAAAGTGTTGCAATTTATTAAAAGATGTGTTTAATTAAATAAACAATTCGGTTTCAATCTGTAATATCAGAGGATGAAGATGGTTGTTTATAAATTCGAATCTTTTTTGCAAAGGGTTTTCGAAGCCACCGGGATCGCTTCGCAAACAGAATTGGCTTCCGCATTGAAGATTAACCGGTCGGCCATTACGCAAGCCCGAAAAAAAGATGCTATTCCGGATAAATGGATACTCCAACTATATCGCATATTCGGTATAAATCCTGACTGGCTTGAAACAGGATCAGGTCCGACTTTTCTAAGATCATCGGCTGCGGAAGATTCGGTGTTTAAAAATATTCCGAAGGTTAAAGCGCGTTTGAGCGCCGGTGGCGGTTCTTTTGAAATCGGATCTGAAATTAAAGGATATTACGGCTTTCGCAAGGACTGGTTAACTACCAAGGGAAATATGAACAAAATGGTTATGATGGACATTTTCGGCAACAGCATGGAACCTGAATTAAAGGATGGTGACACCGTACTGATTGATGAATCTCAAAAGGATATTTTGGCGGGTGCGGTGTATGCCGTCGGCGTTGATGACACCATCATGGTCAAAAGGCTGGAAAAACATCCCAACAAACTGGTTTTGCACAGCGACAACAAGGAGTATGCTCCGATATATCTTAAAGGTGATGAGATAAACAGCATTCGCATTATCGGAAAAGTTATCTGGATTTGCAGGGAATTCAGATAGTGTCCATCCATAAATGGTCTTTTTGCCCGATCTCAGCGTTATGCTCAAATAATAATCCTTTGAATATCAACTATATGCCTGTGGTTATTTTTTTCGCATGCCTTGATCTCGAACAAAAATCCTCATTTATGGATGGACATTAGGCAATTTTTTTTGCCATCATGGTTTATAAATATAAACTTAAGGTTATAATTATAAACATTCGGGAAATTAAAAGGAGAAAAACGATGACGCTGAAAAACTATTATTCGGATTACCATGAAAAGTATGAATATCACGGGAATACCGCGATTGAAGTCACCAGAGAAAAAGACGGGGTGACCATTAAACGGGATTGGATATTTTTCGATTCAGTCCAAGAAGCTCAGGATTTTTTTTATGACAATCTTTAGATCACTTTAGACACTTTTAACTTGTTCGGCTTTAGGTAAACCATTCCCTTCCAGGGGTTAAATCAAAGCCGACTCCTCTTGGGTCGGATATTTACTTAAGCTTTGAGATGACGGAGGATACCATGTTCGATAGAATTATTGATGGAATACTCGATGTTATTTTGATGGTAATGATTTTAATCATGTCCGTCTTGGGAACATTGATTGTCGGATTGTAGCTTGGGTGTGATATTATTAACTCACCAGGGATATAATAATATCAATCGCTTTTTCAGGCGGAATAAATCCCATGTTCAGGGTCAAGTGAAAAAAATGCGGGCTGTCGTATCCCTCTCCGCAAATCAACCGGCGAAACCAGAGCGAGTTGATATCTCGTCTTTCCAAGACGCTTTCGGCCTGGTGTTCGGGTATGTTCAGATTCGCGACGGCATATCTCTTTCGCCAATCTTTTGGGGCGGACAGACGGATATGAAAGCAATTTGGCGTATCTTTTAGGAAAAAGTATGCGGCCCGCCCAATAATGACCACATTGTCTTCCTTGGCTGTTTCCAGGATCAGATGCTTCAAACTGTTCTGGTATTCTTCTTCTTCGACCACCCGTTTATCACGCCCCACGATTCGCTGAACGTAGTCCCTGTTGAATAATTTAGAGAAAATGTTGGATATCCGGTATTCTCTGCTTTTTTCAAAGGATTCCAAGTTTTTTTGCGATACATTCAGGTCTTCGGCGATTTTTTGAAATAAGGATTTGTCGACATATTGATAGTTGAGTTTTTTGGCCAGACTACGTCCGAGTCTTCTCCCGCAGGATGCGTAATCTCTGCTGATGGTAATGACAGCCATAAGTTGTCTCCTTTATTTAGTGCCTGAATGAAAAATCCTAGTTTTCGTTCAGGCACTATTGAGTTACCCGAATTTCCAGCTTGTCTTTTAAATATGCTTTGACAGCGGCTATAGGCACTTCTTTTCTGTGAAATATGCCGGCTGCCAATGCGGATTCCACCTTTGTTTTTGTGAACACCTCGTAAAAATGCTCAACACATCCGGCACCGCTGGATGCAATCACCGGAATGGTGACGGCGTCCTTGACGGCATTGACAAGCTCGATATCAAAACCTGAATTGGTGCCGTCTTTATCGATACAGTTTAACAGTATTTCTCCGGCGCCCAACTTTTCACAAACCTGTACAAGGGTTACGGCATCTATATCTCTACCCTCTCTGCCCCCCTTGACGGTGCATTGATACCAGCAGAATTCTTCGCCGTTGGGGCCCTTGATATCTGTCTTGATGACATGATGACCGACGTTATCCGGCGAAGATACATAGACCCTTTTAGGGTCCACGGATATAACAACCGCCTGGGCGCCATAGACTTCGGATATTTGTTCGATGGAACTTTTTCCGGTCATTCTACCTGTTTTAATATACTCTTCAGCAATTAAGACCGCATCGCTTCCAATGGAAATTTTGTCCGCTCCGGATCGAAAATACGCAGCGGCAACCTCCAGGGCGGTATATTTCTTTCCATCCTTATCCGCATAATCCCGTATACCGCCGCCGATGGTTAAAGGGACAAAAACATGTTTCGATGTCTGTTTCAATACCGCCAACATCGGGATATCTTTAAGCGGGAAATCCCTAAACCCAGTGATATTTAAAAAAGTAATCTCGTCGGCCCCTTCTTTGTAGTACCGTTCGGCAAGTTCAACGGGCTTGCCGAGATTCCGGACATTACCGTTTTCTCTCACATCGTATTGATCGCCTTTTGTGACCACCAGATCTCCCTGGTCGTTGGATCGAACATCCAGACAGGCAATGATTCTTTTCGACAGCCGGGAGTTTCTGGAAACACGGCTCAAGGCGGTGGGTTCATGACTGGGTTGGATAAAGTTTTTTAAGAGTAATATTCCCGGATCACCGCTTTTTTCCGGATGGAACTGCGTTGCAATGATGTTTTCTTGTTGAATACTGCTTGTAAATTCAACATCGTAGTCGGTGGTGGTCAGAACAACATTATCATTTTCAGGTTCCACATAGAATGAATGGACAAAATAAAACTTTTCATCTCCCCGCAAACCATTGAATATTCGACTCGCGGTTTTTATATTGAGGCCGTTCCATCCGATGTGCGGCACTGAGAGGTCGATGTCAAACTTTTTAACGCATCCGGGGATAATGCCCAATCCATCCATTTCCGGGGCTTCCTCGCTCTTGTCAAACAGGGCATGTAATCCCAGACATATGCCGAAAAACGGTCTTCCGGAGCGCAGATAGAATTTTAAGGGCGCTACAAAACCTTTTTGATGCAAAATCCGCATCATGCTGCCGAAGTTGCCGACTCCGGGAAAAATCAGTTTTTCAGCGGACAAAATATCCTCCGGGCCGGCGACAACATTGACCTTTTCTCCTATAGCTTCAACGGCATTAATGACACTTCTGACATTGCCTGCGCCGTAATCCAGCAAAGTGATCATCATGTATTCCTGTTTTATTTTTAAGGATCGATTCGTAACTCATCTGATTTTAGATTAAATTAAAAGTGCCCGGTGATCAAGCATCATTTTAAAAACATCTATCGGCCATAATCTTTGAGCATTAAACATATATTAATTCAGCAGATTATGAATTTTTTCCGAATCCTTATCATTGACATTTTTCCATAAGTGAGCATGTTAATACTACTTAGTGGTATGTTCATAGCGCTGGATGTTGCGCCCTTGTTCTACTTTGGCTATTTTTCCCAAAACCGGTTTTTTTAAAGGAACAAGAAGCGTTTTATCTTGTTGGATCAGACGATTAAACCATGATTAACCTTAAAGGCATTTTCCGGTTCAGAGGCCCTTAGAATGTATTCAAAAATAAGATTTTCAGGAAAACAACGGGTTGAACTCAGCAAGAAGATTTTACAAAAAATACTCGAAAGAATTTCCAGTGGAAAAGTATCCGAGTTGGCTGATGATATCGGGGTGCCGTACGATTTGGTGTATAATCTGGTCCATGGAAGAATCAACTCCATTTCCACTGAGCATTATAAATTAATTTTTGGCGAAGAACCCCCGTACCAGTTGGTAAAAAGAGTTGACGGGACTTATTTCAGAGAGATGGTGCGGTTATGGTTATACCTGCATGCCGATGATTCGGAAGCGGATCTTTATCGGGAATTTTACGAGGATAAGGATTTTAAGAAAGTTGATTACAGAATTTTCAGTGAAGCCACTCAAACCGTTGAAAAAAGACTTGAAAACGCAATGGAAGAAAAATTTATCAAACAGGGATTAAACCGGTTTGATATCAAGGAAATGATCAAGGAATTTTTTTCAATGGAGGAACAGGAACGCGTCCGGTACGAGCATATCAAACCGATATTGAATTTTCTGGAAGATACGCTGGAAATTAATCCGACACGCATACTCAATCAATGGTTTGAACGCTATGAAGACGGTGAATTAAAAACGGTAACCAAAAAGGTATATGATGATGCATTGGCGCTTAAAAAAAGAACGGAACGCGCTTTATCCTCGGGTTCGAGGTACGAGCTCGAAAAAATTCGGGAAGAAATCTATGGAAAAAGAAAAGGTTTCTCCCTTTTTTCCGAGGTCGAAAAGGAATTGGAATTTTTAAGAAAATACGGCGGTAAAAATCCCAGGGCATATTTGGGAAGAAGTGTGAGTCATTATAAAAAGGCAAGACTCAAACGAATCGCTTCCTGGAGGGTCTTAAAAATAAATGATGCATGCCGTGAATATATCGATAATCATCCTGAACTCGATCTAAAATCCCTTCCGGATTCTCATCGAAAAGCCAGGTTAAAAAGGCTGTTTTTTGCGCTTCAATCCTATTCCGTTTCCAGAGTGATAAAGGACAAGGGGCGGATTGAGGAAATTGTATTACCGCGCACATATCATCCCAAAGAAGAATGTTATATAGAAACGGATAGTTGCGTAAGCCTAAACAAAGCGGCATATTTTTTGGGAATGAGTAAAATCGCCTTCGACCTGTTGGTCGCCGAAAATATTAACACATTCAGAAAAATCGGTACCTATCATAAAGAATGGTATCTTCCTTACCAATTTTTGAAAAAAATAAAAGAAAAGAACGGTTTCGATCTGTTAAAAGCAAAATATGAATCATTGGCAAGAAATTACGGAAAATCACGCCATCCCGTTGGCGGGTCAAAAGGACAACATCACGGTATTAACGGGGAATCCTCACAACACATGGTCCATTGAAAGCCGGTTTCTATCCGTGCAATCGTTTTTTTAAAGCATCATAAACCTTTTCATATGTGGGTACCGATATCCCGAATTTACCGGCTTCACGGACGATGTACCCGGTGAAGGTTTCGAGTTCTGCTCTTCCTCCTTTTTCAAAGTCTGTCTGCATCGATGTTTTGGTTGTCTTGGGAAAGGCACTGACTTTTGCCATGATTTGTTCTCTGATATTTTCCGGCAGTACGATCTGTTTTGCTTTGGCGACATGAAAAACTTCGGTAAGCAGCTTTTCCAAAAGTTCTTTTCCATTTTCACTGTCCAGAATGCCGTGCATGGTTTTGTTCAGATAGGTTGTTGCACTGGCAAAGGCGGAGATTAAGACATATTTTTCCCACACGATATTCTCGATATCTGTTCGATATTGTGCATCGATATTTGCTTTTTTGAAAAACGTTTCGAGCTTTTTGCCATCGACTTTTTCATCGGATTCATTTCCGAAAAACAGTTTGTTTAAAGCCCCTTTCTGTTGAACCACTCCCGGCTGGACGATGAGCGCGCTGATGTATACACATCCATTCAATATCTTTCCTTTGTTGAGAATAGTACGCAGCTTGTCGGCATTGTCCACGCCGTTGAGCAAAGTGACGACCCGGGTATTTTCGCCGATACAAGGCGATAGGAGATCGGCGCTGTTTTCAAGATCATAGGCTTTAACACAAAAAATGACACAATCGAATACGCCGCAGCCGGACGGGTTGTCGGTGGCCAGATCCGGCCTGACGATGAGTGTTTCTTTATCCGTAATGAGTTTTAATCCGTTCTTCCTGATTTGCTCGAGATGATTTCCCCGGGCGATGAATACGATTTCGACATTTTTGTCGGCCGCATATTGTTTGGCCAGTAATCCGCCATAGTATCCGCCCACGCCGCCGATTCCCACAATGGCTGTTTTCATTTTTTCCTCCTATTTTCATTCAGGCTTTCGTTTCTCGTTTAAAAACATCAAATTTTTCCTACCATGGTGCCTCCCATAAAGCCGTCTCCGGACCGAACGCGGTCGGACTATCTCAGCTTTATTGTTTCGAGATATTTTCTGACTAGGCCGGTGGCTGAAATGAACATTTTTGATCCGGTCATCAATGTGAAGATGTCATCGATATTGCCGCATGTTCTGGCAAATTCCGGACCGATGGCGGCGGCAGGCTCCGGTGCATCGGGATTTTGGGCCAAGGCGTTCACATACATATCGAGACGATCCTTGAGGATCTGAAAGTAATCGATATCTTGACCGATCATCAGATGGGTGGTTGTGGACAGATGCCGTGAGAATTGGTAAATCGCCATCCAGAAAAGTTCCAGGATCGGATTCTTGAGAGGATTGTTTTCCAGATAATACGATATGCTCCATCCGACGCTGATGATCTTCAGTATCTGAAGTTCGTACTCAACAGTACTGTGCTTGATTCTCGCTTCTTCAGGCAGTCTTTCCATCAACCATTTGATATCTTCCCGGTCGACGGCAAAATCGAACAGATCATCGCGGATTTTTTTAATTTCCGGTAATTTTTCTTCCGGGTTTTTCATGTTTTAATATACCTGAACCAGCGTTTTTAAAAAATCTTGATCTATTCGATGGAGATGACGATTTTTCTATGTTTATTATGTTCCTCGATCTCGGCCAGGGTTCCCAATGGTTCTTCGGTTTTGGAGATTTCGATGATTTGATCGAGATCGATACCCAGATCGTCGAGAATCTTAACCGCTTTTCGCGGCACCAGTTTTGACGCCACTTTAATGATCCCAAGGGGCACGGTCATAGTGGTATCCGGCTGGTGGTCGTTATTTTTGAAAATCCTGATTTTAAGCTTCAGCATAGACGCATTCCTTGTTCATATTCGTTTAGTCTTTTAAAGCACCGATAGTTTCAAGACACTAAAGCGTTACCTTTTTAATTTTAAATTCAATTCAAAAAATGTTGCGCCATCGATGGGGTTGAACCGATACGGTGCGATTTCTTTGAACCCCAAAACCTTGTATAACACATTTGCCTGCTTCATTGAAGGAATGGTATCGAGTCTCATCCGATCATAGCCCAATTTCCCTGCGGCTTGGATGACGGTTTCCGCCAATGATCTTCCGATATTTTTTCCTCTGGAATTCGGTTTGACATAAAGGCGTTTCATTTCACAGATGCCGTCTCCCAAATCGCGCAGGGCCACGCAGCCGACAGGCTGATTTTCATCCATTGCGATATATAAACAGCCCCGGGGAGAAGCGTAGTGTTCGGGAAAAATCTCCATTTCTGTATCAAAGTCTTGAAATTCCAAATCAAATTCCAGAGATTCAGCATATTCTTGAATTAATGCCTTAGCCTGTTCAACAGATTCTTTTGCAGTTGCTTCAATAATTTTTATCATAATTCAATGAAACCTATAAATTTCAGACGAGGTTGTCAATTCCATTTACTGCCGGATTCGATCCAGCCTCAGACATAGCCATGTATTCTATTTTGCGGATTTAGGTTTGACAAGAAAAAGCTGTGGCAATGAAATGTAGATTATTTTCAGGATTATATTCTTTTTTTCGTTCGTGAACATTGCCGGTGATTTGAAGGGACCGGCTTTTAGTGATCTAACGGCGCTGTGGCGAAGTATTATTTCCGCGTTTTTGCGTGAATTTGAGAAGAAGCAGCGGATACAACTTAAAAGTGTCGGCCCCCGGTTTTAGCGTTTTGGCCAACAATGTTTCGTTAGGATAACAAAGAAAAGCGTTCTTAAATTCAGATCCAGGTTGAACCGCCATCTTTGCTGGTTAAAATCGAGATGTAGCCGGTAGTAATCACATTAATGCGCAGTTTAGTATTGGTGGGGTTTGTCACATCGATCCTACCGGTATTTGTAGCCATTCCCCTGTTATTAAATCCTATCGTACTGTTGAGGAATGTTGAGTTGCCAATGGTTACAGCGTTTTCCAGTGTAACATTGTTTTTTAAAATGGAGCTAGCTCCATCATTCTGCAGCCCATCTCCATTCGTGTCAACAAATACCTGGTAAGTTTCTTTCACCAGATTGAATTTGATACATACATCCGTGTTTCTTTTGACGGCCTCCATTTTTGCCAGATTCAGGTCATCATAGATCTGCCTCGCCGATGTTATCAGTCTGTGCTTGGGCAGCCATGATATGTAGGTGGGTATTGAAATGGCCGCCATGATACTGAGAATGCTGAGAGTTACGGCAACTTCAACCAAAGTAAAGCCTTTCTTATCCATCAATACCTCCCAAAAACAGCGCGATCTGCGTTATATGGCTTTGATTCGGCGCGTGCGCATCAATCATTAATCCTTCATGCCCTTTAAAAAGCGCTAAAAAGGCAGTGGATTCCGGATCTTTCATGCGCCAGGGCTGGAGTTGACGTTCAACCCGAATCGTCCACCCTGACCGGCCCATATGATCTTTATAAAATTCCAGGACTTTTTCCCATGAATCACTGGTTTCCAGTTCGGCATAACACCCGCTCTTGAGCTTCATGATGTTCACAATTTTTGAATTTGGATAACGGGTGACCTTTCCGTTAAAATTATACGGCATCCTATCCATGCAACCTGTGGTGATGAACATTAGCGCCGTCAATATGAACGATGACCAAAAGGTTCTGGGTGTCATGAGTGGTTCCTTTAGATTAAATATCGGAACTTTTCCGAAATAGTTTATGCAAAAATTATGCAAAACCTTTCTATCAGAAATAATGTCTTAAAATATCAAATATTTAACCCTATAAACAACATGTGGCACCGGGCGTGTTGAAACAATATTTGACCCTGTTATTGCCGTTTTTCGGCAGGATTTGCCGGATATGATCATTCGGTCGAAATGGATTTCGACGCCTTGCCAATGAGACACCAATATCTCCAAGGGCTTAATCTCATTGAATCTTCTCTCTTGACTCCATGATACTTTTAACCGTATAAACAATTAACCATGGAAGTATGAGGAGGATGTTATGTTGAAAAAATTGGTGCTGGGAACTATGGCAGCGTGCTTTTTCTTTTCTTTGTCATTTTCGGCATCGCCAATTGCTTTAGGCTCGGATAAACCGTATATATTTGGCTTGCTGTTGGTTGGCCCCTATAATGATCACGGATGGAGTCAGGCGCACTTCGAGGCCGGCAAATATGTGGAAAAGATGATTCCCGGGGCCAAAATGATTTACATCGACAAGGTCAATCCTGCCGACCGCCCCGGGGTAACGATTCCTCAGTTGGTGGATGATATGGCGGAAAAAGGTGCAAAGTTAATCATCGCCAACTCAGACGATATGAAGGACGGCATCAGAGAAGCCGCCCGCATGCATCCTGATATCAACTTTATTCACATTTCCGGCGACGATGTATTGACCGGAAAAGCGCCGAAAAATCTCAGCAATCTCATGGGAAGAATGGTTTATGGAAAGATGATGGCCGGATTTGTTGCGGCAATGACCACAAAAACCGGTAAAATCGGATATCTCGGCCCTCTTGTCAACGAAGAAACCCGTCGCCTGGCGGTATCGTGTTATCTTGGCGCAAAATATGCCTGGGAAAACGTTCTGAAAAAGGATCCCGCCAAGTTAAAATTTCAGGTAACCTGGATTGGATTTTGGTTCAACATCCCCGGGGTAACCGCCGATCCTACTCAAGTTGCCCGGAACTTTTTTAATACCGGATATGATGTCGTCCTTTCCGGAATAGACACTACGGAAGCAGTTGATGTTGCAAGGCAAAAAAGAAAGGAAGGAAAAAAGGTCTGGGCGGTTCCCTATGATTATGTCGGTGCTTGCCAAGGCGCGGACGATGTGTGCCTGGGGGTCCCCTATTTCAACTGGGGGCCGGGATATGTTTCTTTTGTAAAGGCATCGATGGCTTCGAAATGGACGTCCAAATGGGTCTGGCTGGGACCCGACTGGAAGGATATCAACAATCCGGATATCAGCACCGTCGGTTTTGTGGCCGGACCGGCATTGTCTGCATCGGCCAAAGCGGCGCTGGGCACATTTATCAAGGATCTCGGTACGGGCAAGGCAGCGCTTTTTAAAGGTCCTCTTTACTATCAGGACGGCAGTTTATTTCTTAAAGATAATGAAATCGCTTCTGATAAACAGATCTGGTACATGAAACAGCTTTTAAAAGGAATGAGCGGACAAAGCGGCGCCAAATAAGCCATTGATTTCTTTGCAAAACAAACCGGGTGCTTTACACCCGAATGCAAGTTCACCGTTGAAAGCATATTTCTGACATGTGGATAGAACTTCGCAACATCCACAAACATTATGGATCCGTTAAGGCCAATTGCGGCGTCAATCTGACGATTCTGCCGGGCACCGTTCATGGTATTCTCGGCGAAAACGGCGCCGGCAAGACCACCTTGATGAAAATTCTGGCCGGTTACAGCCGGAAAACCCGCGGCGATATTCTTATCGATAATTCCCCGGTAAATTACCACACGCCTGCCCGGGCGTCGGAGCTGGGCATCGGCATGCTCTATCAGGATCCTCTCGATTTTCACCATTTGACGGTTCTGGAAAACTTTATGCTCGGTCAAATATCCGGTATTCGGAACAAGAACCACATGTTCGGGAAGACTATTTGAAGACATGGCCCGGTCTTTAAACTTTTCCCTTCGTCCGGACACCCTTGTTAAAGAGCTCACCATCGGCGAGAGACAACAGCTTGAGATTTTAAGACTCCTGGCACAGGGCGTTCAGGTTCTGATTCTGGATGAGCCGACCACCGGTATATCCGCTGTGCAGAAACAGATTCTGTTCCAAGCGCTTAAGAAACTTGCCGCTGAAGATAAAAGCGTGGTCCTGGTGTCTCATAAACTGGAGGATGTGGAATCCGTGTGCGACAAAATAACCGTGATGAAACAAGGAACCGTATCCGGAGAGATGGAAAGACCCTTTTTTACGCACACATTGCTGGAAATGATGTTCGGTATCCCGCCGGTTCCATTATCACGAAACCGTGTCAAGCCCGGCGATCGCGTCCTCGAGATGACCCGTGTATCCGCCCGGGGCGGCCGAACGGGCCTCAGAAACTGCAGCCTGACCCTTCATCAAGGAGAGGTCGTCGGCCTGGCCGGCCTCGAAGGCAGCGGCCAGGATGTTTTTCTCAGGATCGCCGCGGGGCTGAAGCAGCCGTCCGGAGGGTCCATATATCTTGAAGGTGGAAACATGAATGGAAAGGATTACCATGCTTTTAAAAGCCACGGCGTCACCTATTTGCCGGGCGCCCGCCTTGAACAAGGATTGATACCGGGACTCAATATCGCTCAACATGTTTCCCTTCAGGACCCCCATAAAGGATTTTTTGTAAAAAGGATGCACAGCGTGCAAGGCGCAAAAAAGCGCATTGCTGATTTTCGAATCAAAGCCGAACCGGAATCTTTTGTGGAATCGCTTTCCGGGGGGAATCAGCAGCGCCTGCTGTTGTCTTTTTTGCCCGCGGATCCGGTTTTGCTTCTATTAGACAACCCCACCAGGGGATTGGACATGGAATCCGTTCTCTGGGTTTGGGAGTACCTGCATGCGTATTCTGCGCATAAGGCGTGTCTTGTTTTTTCATCCTCGGAACTCGACGAAATTCTGATGAATGCCGATCGCGTCCTGGTTTTTTTCGACGGTGCCGTGATTATGGATACACCAACGGATCAGACAGATGTCCAAGAGCTTGGCCGGGCGATAGCGGGCAAAACTTGAAACACATGTTTCATACCCATATTTTTATACGAATACATCACACGATCATGTTTTCACCCGATGTCAATTGTGAAAGATCATCGCTATAGCAAACATGAAGATCATGCCCCGATATTTAGTTGAAAGCCTGCTGGCGTTGTTTGCCGTGTTATTTTCCACCACGATCATCCTTTTTGTTTCCGGTGCGCCCCCTTTTGCCGCCTATTATTATATTATCAGTGGGTCATTGGGATCCTGGATTAAATTGTCACAGGTCATACAGGTTTGGGTGCCGCTGACGCTTTGCGCTTCCGGGCTCTTATACACCTTCAGAATCGGCCTCTGGAATATCGGCGTTGAAGGGCAGGTCATGCTGGGTGCTGTTTTCACGACGGCGGTTCTTCGAATTGACGCGGCCAAGAGCATGCCGATGCTTTTTATTGGGTTGTCGCTTTTGGCCGGCATCTTTGGCGGCGCGATATGGGCCGTGGTTGCAGGGGTTCTGAAAACAAAAGGGGGGCGTCAATGAAATTTTTGCGGGCCTGGGACTCAATTTTGTCGGTCAGGGAATTATTCTCTGGCTGATTTTCGGTCCATGGCGGCGTCCCGGCATCGCATCCATGAGCGGGACGGAACTTTTCCCCCAAAAATTGTGGCTTCCCTTTTTCCCGGCCTTGCGACTTTCTCCGGTGGGACTGGTTCTGGCTGTGGCTGCTCTGATTTTAACGGCGCTGTTTTTGCGATATACCCGTCTGGGATTGAACTTGAAAGCCATTGGGAATAACCGGGAAGCCGCCTATCGGTTCGGTCTGAAACCCGATCGATATATGATCATTGCCATGATTTTAGCCGGAGGGTTCGCCGGCCTGGCCGGGAGCGTTCAGGCGGCGGGTGTGTATCACCGCCTGTTGCCCGCCATTTCCAGTAACTACGGCTACCTGGCGCTGCTGGTCGTGATGCTGTCAAACTATAATGTGTGGATCACGCCCCTGGTGGCATTCTTTTTTGCATGCTTAAACGTGGGCAGCATCCAGCTCCCCATGATGCTTCAACTCGACTCGTCCTTGAGCGGGGTGATTCAAGGGGCTTTGGTGTTGGCGGCGCTGGGCGTATACGCATGGCGCGTCCGCAGCAAAAATGGCCCAAGGAATGGTCCAAAGATGATGGAACTTGATTTAACCCTGGTATTTGCCGGTGTTGTGGCCGGCGCAGCGCCCATCGTGCTGGCAGCCCTTGGTGAGACGATAACGGAAAAGGCAGGCGTTATTAATCTCTCCCTTGACGGAACCATATTATTAAGCGCCATGGTCGCTTTTGCCGTTGCCTTTGAAACCCACAATATTATTCTGGGTTTTATTTTTGCCGCGATCGTGGGCGCCGCTGTTGCGGCAATCATAGCGTTTTTCAGCATCTATTTAAATCAGTCGCAGGTGGCGGTTGGCTTTGTACTCACATTGATGACCCGTGATCTCGCCTATTTCCTCGGCAACCCTTATTCCCGTTTGCAGGGTCCTCAGGTACTTTCTTTACCCATCCCGTTTTTAAAGACCATCCCTGTTTTGGGACCGGTTTTCTTTGATCAAAGCCTGCCGGTTTACTTCAGCCTGATCATGATGGCCTGTTGCGGGTGGTATATATACAAAACGCCGATGGGTTTGCGGCTGAGGTCCGTAGGGGAGCACCCCCTGGCATCCTATGCCAGAGGGATCGATCCTAAAAAACTGCAAATGGTCTATTCAATTGGCGGAGGCCTTCTGGTGGGACTTGCCGGGGCGACATTTTCGCTCTGCGTCAAGCCGGGATGGGGCCGCCCCCAGGGCGCTGAAGGAACCGGATGGATAGCCCTCGTGCTGGTGATTTTCGGCGGGTGGAATCCCATAAAAGCCGCCATGGGCGCCTATCTTTTTTCATTTTTGCAGATCATGGGAATATACTGCCAGCAATGGTTGCCCACTGTTCCGGCCCAGGTTTTCCAGGTCGCGCCGTTTCCATTGATGATTTTCACGCTTTTGGTGATGTCCTTGGCCCAAAAGGAGTCCGTGCTGAACTGGGCCGAAAATAAACCTCAAATGAAATCGGTCTTGGCATTTCTTTCCGGCAGCATGCCGAGCGCTCTGGGTAAACCCTACCGGCCGGAGTGAGGCACTTAATTCACGCCGGCTCTTTGAAAGGCATCGTTGACCATTTCCTGGGCTTCTTTTTGAATTTTGCGAAGATGTTCTTTGCCTTTGAAGCTTTCCGCGTAGATCTTGTAAATGGCTTCGGTGCCGGAGGGGCGGGCTGCAAACCAGCCGTTTTCAGAGACGACCTTGATACCGCCGATAGCGGCATCGTTGCCGGGTGCGCGGTTGATTTTGGAAATTATCGGTTCTCCGGCAAGTTCTTTTGGCGTAATCATATCAGGAGACAATTTGGTGAGAGCCGTTTTCTGCTCGACGGTGGCCGGGGCATCAATCCGTTCGTAAACCGGACTGCCGAATCTATCTTCCAGTTCCTCATATAGCCGGGCCGGGTCTTTGCCGGTCACCGCCATGATTTCACAAGACAGCAAGTCCATGATGATGCCGTCTTTATCCGTGGTCCAAACGGTCCCGTCTTTTCTTAAAAAGGAAGCCCCGGCACTTTCTTCTCCGCCAAACCCGTAAGAGCCGTCGATCAGCCCGCCCACAAACCATTTGAAGCCCACAGGAACTTCCGAGAGCTTTCTGTTGAGGTGGGCACAGACCCTGTCGATCATCGAACTCGATACCAGGGTTTTGCCCACGGCTGCGTCATGTCTCCATCCGGGGCGGTTCCGGAAGAGATACCACACGGCCACCGAAAGATAGTGGTTCGGGTTCATAAGCCCTGCTTTCTGAGTCACGATGCCGTGGCGGTCGGCATCAGGATCGTTTCCAAAGGCGATATCGAAGCGATCTTTGAGCTTTATCAGGCGGGCCATGGCATATGGCGAGGAACAGTCCATACGGATATTGCCGTCCTTGTCCACGGTCATAAACGAAAAGGTGGGGTCAACGATCCGATTGACCACTTCTATGGAAAGGCCGTAAGTTTCGGCAATGGGATCCCAGAAACCGACGACTGGAGCCGCCGAGCGGGTCAACCCCGATGTTGAGCCCTGCTTTGGCAACCACCTCCATATCGATAATATTTCGAAGATCCTCTACATAGGGGGATATGAAATCATGGGTGTGGGTGGTGTCTGCCTTGAGCGCTTTTTCAAAGGGGATTCGCTTGACATCCTTGAGGCCGTTGCCGAGGATCTCGTTGGCTCGATTTTGGATGGTCCGTGTCGTTTCGGGGCTTGCCGGGCCGCCGTCAGGCGGGTTGTATTTAAACCCTCCGTCTGCGGGGGGATTATGGGACGGCGTGACTACTACGCCGTCGGAAAGATTTCCTTTTTTCCCCCGGTTGTAGGTCAGGATCGCGTGAGAAATGACCGGTGTAGGGGTATAACCGAAACCTTTCTGGATCATCACCGTGACGCCGGCTGCGGCGAAGACTTCAAGGGCCGAGGCCAGCGAGCCTTCCGACAGCCCATGGGTATCCATCCCCATAAATAAAGGACCGGTGATATTTTTGGATATTCTATAGTCGCATATGGCTTGGCTCATGGCCAGGATGTGGTCCTCGTTAAAGCTGTTTTTCAAAGAGGATCCCCGGTGGCCCGATGTACCGAAGCTTACCTGTTGGGCGGGATCCGAGACATCCGGTTTATGAGTATAATACGCGGAAACCAGCCTCGGGATGTTTACGAGCAACGATCTTGGTGCAGGTTTTCCGGCAAGTTCGTTAAGTGTCATATTTTTTCTCCATAAGCAATGGCGGGCAGAAATTGCGGGCGTTTAAACTCGCCAGGTTTTTGATGTGCATATGCCGGCTTTTATCTGTTCGGCGTTTGGCAGGCACCTTGTTGTAAGAAAAAATATGGCACCGGTTATAAGTTGTCAATGAAAAAAAAAAAAGATAAACCAGATAAAAAAACATATTAAACACATTAAATGCAGGAGAATGCTCCGCCCTGCAATTGACAATGTTTTTGATCTAATATATATATCGCAATGAAGTTTGAGTATGATTATCATCATAAATAGTTACAAGGAATGGAGCAACCAAGGATGGTGAAAATCGGAATTATCGGAGGTTCCGGACTGGATGATCCGGAAATGCTCAAAAGCCCGGAGATGATCCGGACAGACACTCCCTATGGAAAGCCGTCTTCGGCATTGTCCGCCGGCAAAATTAACGGCGTCGATGTCATTCTCATTGCCAGGCACGGGGAAAAGCACACCCTGAGCCCGAGCCAGGTCAACTACCGGGCGAATATTTACGCCTTAATGGAACAGGGTGCGACGCATATCCTTGCGACGACCGCCTGCGGAAGCCTGAAAGAAGAGATAAAAAGAGGGCATTTTGTCATTGTCGATCAGTTCATCGATTTTACAAAACACCGAAAAATAACATTTCATGATTCTTTTGAAAACGGCGCCGTACATACGTCCATGGCTGAACCCTTTGACCTCGAGCTGCGGAAAGTATTGTATCAATCAGCCAAAGATTTAAATTATGATACCCACTTCGGCGGAACGGTGATTACCATCGAGGGTCCCAGATTCTCGACCAAAGCAGAATCAAAGATGTTTAAAATGTGGGGCGGGGATGTCATTAATATGTCCATTGCGACCGAGGCGATTTTAGCCAATGAAGCCAAGATACCGTATGCGGTGGTCGCCATGTCTACCGACTACGACTGCTGGAAGGAAGATGAGGCGCCGGTGTCGTGGGAAGAAATTTTGGAAATATTCAGCCGGAATGCCGATCGCGTTAAGAAGCTGTTGGTAAGGGCTGTTTCAGGTATAAAGTGAGTGAGGAAGTAATATGAATCTTAAGGAAAAAATCAGAACAGTACCGCACTGGCCCATTGAAGGGGTGATGTTCAGGGATATTACAACGCTTTTGCAGGATCCCGAAGCTTTCAAAGAGACCTGTGACATGCTTTATGACCGTTACCGGAACATGAAAATCGACAAGGTGGCCGCCATCGACGCAAGGGGATTCATATTCGGTGCGGTGCTGGCCTATAAACTCAATGTGGGATTCGTTCCTGTGAGAAAAGCGGGAAAGTTGCCCTATAAAACCATCAGCGAGTCGTATACCCTTGAATACGGTGAGAATGTTGTGGAGATGCATATCGATGCCATCCAAAAAGGTGAAAGGGTTTTGGTTGTGGACGATCTCATCGCCACCGGCGGCACCATGTCCGCAGCCACCAAACTGGTCGAGAAACTCGGCGGCGAGGTCGTTGAGTGCGTATTTATCGTTGAACTGTCCGACCTTAACGGCAAGGAAAAGATAAAAAAATATAACGCATATACTTTAACCGAGTTTGAAGGGGAGTAATATATCGAGGTTGCTGGTGTCCAAAAAAGATCTTCTATATAAGCGCGCATCAAAGACTGCTTGACAGCATTAAAACTTAGATTTATGATCGCATTATCTCGTTAGGGGTGTTGGTATCATCTGAGAGTCCGGGAAAGGACAACCCTTAGCCACCTGATCAGGGTAATACCTGCGAAGGGAAACGGGGCGGGATTTGAGTTTTATCGTAAATGCCGTTTCTCCATTCGAAGGAACGGTATTTTTTTTTAAATTTATTTGTTTGCTGCTATCAATTTTCCCCCCTCTTTTTTCAGCCCGATCAGAGGATACCTCGTCTTTTAACGGCAACATGAATTTCTGACTCCGATTTCTCACAAACCTGATCCGCTTATTTGCAACGCGTCAGGGATGAAAAGAGAAGTTTGGACCCATCGTATCGGAGAAATAAAATGACACAAATTGAAGCGGCCCGGAGCAACCGGATTACGGATGCCATGCATCAGGTTGCCCGAAAAGAAGGCCATAGCCCTGAAACCATTCGCGAAAGCGTCGCCGCCGGCGTAGTCGTGATCCCCAAAAACCGGAATCGAAACGGTCAGGCGTGCGGTATCGGACGGGGATTGAAAACCAAGGTGAATGCCAACATCGGCACCTCCCCGAGCCACTGTGATCTCAAGGAAGAACTGGTTAAACTTGACACCGCCGTTGCCGCCGGTGCGGATGCGGTGATGGACCTTTCCACCGGCGGGAACCTCGATCACATCTTGCAGACCATATTGAAACATTCGCCGGTCATGGTGGGCACGGTTCCGATTTATAAAGTCGTCAGCAAATTGATGGCCGAACACAAAACTTCTCTGGAGATGACCGGAGACGATCTTATGACTGAAATCGAGACGCAGGCCGCGGCGGGAGTTGATTTCATCACCGTACATTGCGGCATCACTCGACAAAGCTTAAGCGTTCTTAAGGGGTGCGACCGGATTATGGGGATGGTGTCGCGGGGCGGCACGTTTATGGCTGAATGGATCATGGCTCACCAACAGGAAAACCCGTTGTACGCCCAGTACGACCGTCTGTTGGAAATCTGCCGGCAGCACGATGTAACGCTTTCTCTGGGAGACGGTCTGCGTCCCGGGGCCATCCATGATGCCGAAGACCGCGCCCAGGTTTCTGAAATGTTGATTTTGGGCGATTTGGCGCGTCGCGCCCGCAATGCCGGGGTTCAGGTGATGATCGAAGGCCCGGGACACGTACCGCTGGGGCGCATTGCCGGGGATGTGCAAATGCAAAAGCGCCTTTGCGACAACGCCCCGTATTATGTGCTGGGGCCTTTGCCCACCGATATCGCTCCGGGTTACGATCATCTGGTGGGCGCTGTGGGCGGCGCAGTAGCCGCTGCCGCCGGTGCTGATTTTTTATGTTATCTGACACCTGCCGAACACTTGCATCTGCCGACGATCCAGGATGTTCATGACGGTGTCATGGCCACGCGGATTGCGGCGCATATCGGTGACCTGGAAAAGGGACTGCCCGGAGCCGCAGATTGGGATCGAACCATGTCTCTGGCCCGGCGCAAATTCGATTGGGAGACCATGTACCGCCAGGCCATCGACCCGAAACTGGCCCGAAAGCGGCGCATGCAGACCGAAGATCTTCATCGTGATGTCTGCACCATGTGCGGAGATCTGTGCGCCATTAAAACCTTCGATCGCATTACCCTTTAGTGGTTGGGATGAATGTGTTAAACGAAACCCAGAAGATTCGATACCATCGCAACATACTCCTGCCTGAAATCGGTATCTCGGGACAGCAAACGCTTTTGAGCAGCCGAATCCTGGTGGTGGGCGCCGGCGGTTTGGGGAGCCCTGCGTTGTTCTACCTGGCGTGTGCAGGTGTGGGAACGATCGGTATCGTGGATCCGGATCGGGTGGCGTTATCCAACCTTCAACGCCAGATTTTGCATACGACGCAGGATTTGAATGAATTGAAGACCCATTCGGCCAAAGATAAATTGCGCCAATTGAATCCGGATATTGCCATTGAACTTTACAGCGAGCCGTTGACCCGAGAAAACGGCGTTGAGTTGATCAAGCAATATGAATTTGTGATCGAGGCTGCGGACAATTTCAAAACCAAGTTTCTGGTCAACGACATCTGCGTTCGTTTGGGAGTTCCTTTTTGTCATGCCGGAATCTTGGGCATGTTCGGTCAAATGTTGACCGTCGTTCCGGGTAAAGGCGCCTGCTATCGCTGTGTATTCGGCGATATCCCCGAAAAGGACCACGTACCCTCCACTGCCGACGCCGGGGTTCTGGGCGCCGTATCCGGTGTTTTCGGGGCATTGCAGGCCACGGAAGCCGTCAAATTTTTGATCGGCGGCGGGAAACTGCTGGTCGGCAGGCTGTTAACCTACGATGCCTTGAATTTAATATTTCGGGAAATCGAGCTGCCGCCGCCGTCCTGCAAGGTGTGCCGGGCGGCAAAACGAATTTAATAAAGGAGATAACCATGGTCCAAATGCCGCCGTTGATGATTGCGGGTCGCGCTTTTCGTTCGCGCTTGATGGTCGGGACGGGAAAATTTTCTTCCGTTCAAATAATGCGGCGGGCGATTGAGGCCTCCGGTGCCGAGATCGTCACCGTTGCCTTGCGCCGCGTCGATCTGAACGATCCCCAGGATAACTTGATGGAAGCCATTGACCGGGATCGCTGTCTCTTTTTGCCCAACACCAGCGGCGCCAGGGATGCCGAAGAGGCGGTTCGTCTGGCACGGATCGCACGGGCGTCGGGTTGCGAGCCATGGGTCAAGCTGGAGGTAACGCCGGATCCGAATTACCTGCTTCCGGATCCCGTGGAAACCCTCAAGGCCGCCGAGATGTTGGTTAAAGAAGGCTTCAACGTCCTGCCTTACATCAATGCAGACCCGGTTCTGGCCAAGCGGCTCGAAGATGCGGGGACGGTCACGGTGATGCCCCTGGGGGCGCCCATCGGCACCAATCGCGGATTAAAAACCCGCGATGCGATTCAGATTATCATCCAGCAGGCGCAAGTGCCGGTGGTGGTGGACGCCGGGCTGGGAGCGCCTTCCCATGCCGCCGAAGCCATGGAGATGGGCGCTGATGCCGTCCTGGTGAACACCGCCATTGCCGCGTCCGTCGATCCAGTGGCCATGGCGGACGCCTTTCGGCTGGGCGTGGAAGCCGGGTTCAAGGCCCATATCGCCGGGCTTGGTTCCCAGGGCTGGGAGGCAAAAGCCAGCTCTCCTTTAACCGGATTTTTGCGGAGCGCCGAACCATGAGTTTTTGGGAAAAAATCATTTCATATCGATGGGATGGCATCGAGACGGCGATTCGCGGCAAGACCGCCGAAGACGTCCACCGGGCCTTACAGTCACCGGTTCGCCGATTTGACGACTTTCTGGCATTGCTGGCGCCGGCCGCTGCCGGCTATTTAGAAGAAATGGCACAGACCGCCCATCAATTAACGGTCCGGCGTTTCGGCCGTACCATTCAAATGTTCGCCCCTGTCTATATGTCCAACGAATGCACCAATGCCTGTGCATATTGCGGATTCAACCGTCACAACCGGATTGCCCGCGCCACTTTGAGCGTGGATGAAGTCGTTGACGAAGCCATGGTTTTGCATGGGCAGGGATTCCGTCATATTCTTTTGCTGACCGGCGAGTCGCCGCACCACGCCCCTGTGGATTATCTGATCCGTGTTGCCCGGAAATTGCAGCGGATTTTTGCGTCCATATCCATTGAAATCTATCCGCTGGCCACCGACGACTATCGCCGATTGATTCTAAACGGCGTGGACGGATTGACCATTTTCCAGGAAACCTACAACCTCAAACAATATGCGAGGTTTCATCCTTCCGGACCAAAACACAACTATCGCAGGCGCCTGGAAACACCGGATCGCGGGGGGAAGGCCGGATTCCGGCGGTTGAATATCGGCGCCCTGCTGGGATTATGCGACTGGCGCGTGG
The DNA here is from genome assembly GCA_963778575.1 of uncultured delta proteobacterium. GTDB lineage: Bacteria > Desulfobacterota > Desulfobacteria > Desulfobacterales > UBA11574 > UBA11574. The sequence continues at coordinate 386,188 of CAVZUV010000009.1, forward strand.
AAGGCGCTTTTGTGGGACTGCATGCCGCCTACCTGGTTCACCGTTACTGGAAAAGCAGCGTATCCATCTCATTTCCGCGCCTGAGGCCGGCGGCCGGCGGTTTTCAGCCGCCGTTTCCGGTGAGCGACGTTCAAATGGTTCAGCTCATGTGTGCGCTGCGGCTCTGGCTTCCCGATGCCGGACTGGTGTTGTCCACGCGAGAGTCTGCAACGCTTCGCGACAATCTTCTGCCGCTGGGTATTACCCAGATGAGTGCGGGCAGCAAAACCGCACCGGGCGGTTATGCCGCCAAAGAAAAGGCGGAGAGCCAGTTCGAGGTCTGCGATCTCAGAACCCCAAAGAAGTGGCCGACATGATCGCCGGCCGCGGTTATGAGCCGGTTTGGAAAGACTGGGATGCAGCTTCCTGAACGCATAGCGATATCATTAATGGGGAAAAGGAGTCATTTATGCCGATTAATATCACGGTGAACGGTAAGGCGTGCGCTTTTGAACAACCCATGAATGTCCTGTCGTTGCTGGAAACAATGAAGGTTCCGGCCGGCAGTGTTGTCGTGGAGCGAAACCGGGAAATTTTGCACCGAAACTTGTTTGATCGCGTGGTTTTAAAAGACGGGGATGAACTGGAACTGATTCGATTTGTAGGTGGCGGATGAATCGTCAAAGGCGATTGGCAACATTAAAAGAAATCGATATTTATCCGGTCACCTGCCAAGCGCTTTCCAACGGCCGGACCAACTTGGAAGTGGCGGCGGCGGTCCTGGCAGGCGGGGCCAACATCATTCAGCTCAGGGAAAAGCATTGGTTCAAGAGAGATCTTTATGACCTGGCCGTGGAATTCCAAAAGCAAACCCGCAGCTACAATGCATTGCTGATCATTAACGATCATGTGGATGTGGCCCTGGCCGCAGGCGCCGACGGCGTCCACCTGGGCCAGGATGATCTGCCCATCGAGGCGGCACGAAGGATCGCCCCTGATCTGATCATCGGCGCCTCCAGCCACAGTTTGAATGAGGCCCTAAAAGCTGAAAAGGACGGCGCCGATTACGTGAATATCGGTCCTATTTTCCTCACCAAGACCAAAGCAGATGCAGACCGCTTTCTCAGGGCCAGAAACCATTCCGAAATCGGGACGACTTACGGTTCCTTTTACTACCATGGGAGGCATCACGCCGGATAACATTCACAGTGTTCTCAAGGCTGGCGCCCGCCGAGTGGCCATGATCACCGGAATCACGCGTGCCGCGGATATCACCGAAAGGGTTCGGCAGTTGCGCAAAACCATCATCGCTTCATATGAGTAAATACTTTTTAATTTGCGGAATGTATTATTATGGCGGAGTTATTTGACGATTGGCCGGAGAAATACGATCTGTGGTTTGAAACGCCTATGGGGCGGCTGATCAAAGGCTATGAGCGTAAACTTTTACTGGAACTCTGAAGCCGGCGCCGGGAGAGGTGATTCTGGACGCAGGATGCGGCACGGGAATCTTTACCGCAGACATTCTTGAGACGGGTGCCTGGGTCGTGGGGCTTGAACTCGCCCCTGCCATGCTTGGCCGTGCCCTGACCAAATTCCCGGGTCAAACATTTAAATCCGTCATTGGGGATATGCAGCGCCTTCCCTTTGCCGACGCTTCTTTCAACAAGACCATATCCGTCACCGCCGTTGAATTTATCAAGATGCAAGGATTCCCATTGAAGAACTTTCCGCGTCACAAAACCCCAAGGCGTCATCGTCGTCGCAACCTTAAACTCCCTGAGCCCATCGGAACAGCAAAGGAAGGTGGCGGCCCAAAAAGGCCACCCGCTCCTCAGACATGCAATTTTCAGATCTCCCGATGAGATAAAGGGCCTTTCTTCTGTAGAAGGCATCATTCAAACAGCCATTCATTTCAAGAAAACGATGACCCGGAAATCGCTCCGGAAATCGAAAAGGCGGGAAGCGAAAAAGGCCTGAACACGGGCGCTTTCCTGGCGGCACGCTGGATAAACCCGGATAGATCGATTTAAAATGTTAAGATAAACTTGGACAGAAAGCCTTTAATCTGGATTACCCACTGTAAGGGATCGTATGCAAACCTGCAAACCGCGGCTCATGCAGCGGGATCGTTAAATCCGCAACGTTTTTGACCTTCAGCAGGATATCATAGGCATCATAGGCATTGACAAGTGTACCGGGTGGAATCACGTCCATCTCCATGCCTCGAATTTATTTGGGCGGATTGAAATTTTCGTCGATCACACAAAATCCGGTGATGGCGGCCTTTCCCTGCGCCGTATCGATCAGAACCGTCATGCCGCCTTTGGTGTGTGCCGGCGTAAGCATTACAAAAATGCCCGGAACGATGAATTGATCCTCCTTGACGATTTCAAGCTGTCCGTTTTCTTCCACATCTTCGATGTAATCCTCCAGGTAGCGAAAATCCAGCGGATGCGGATGATGAATGGCCTCAAGCTCCTTTTCGTGAACATAGATCCTGGCATTGGCGCATTTGTAATCGTTTTCGCAGTGATCGTTGTGCAGATGCGTGTGAATGATGATATCAATATCCTCGGGCTTGAGGTTCCATCGGGCCAGTCCTTCTTCGAAGGTGTAAATTTTTCCGCCGATGGACGCCTCTATCCTTTGACTGGATGGGGTTCATTTTCCCGGTATCAACCAGTATGGTCTTTTCACTTCCTTCAATATACCAGGCGTACATGGGGATCATATAGGTTTCACCATACCCGTACTGATACGTCATCATGGTTTTATTAAAAATTTTGGTGCCCATCACGATGGGGTGAATTTTAAAATGAGTCATGTTCGGCCTCCGACAATTTCTTCTCATCCTATATATAATAATTCGGCGCCTAAAGATCAAGCATAAGAAATTCTTATCCGGCATACTCAAGCATGTCGAGAACTTGAGACGAGGGCTCAACGCCGATATCGGATGAAAAGACTTTTCTGAGATGGCTTACCTAGTAATTTCCTTGACATCTTAGGTTAATTCTGTGAAATAATAAAACAATTCAAGATATTTGCTTTAACTTCAAACAAAGGGATGGCTTATGGTGGTATAAGAAACCTCATTCTACGGATAGAGAGTGGGGTTTCTCTTTTGGTTGGATATCGATTAGAAATCGCAACAATGGCAGGAGCTGAGATCTGGAATGGATATCACATCATCAACTGCCACCCGGAGTTGAATATATCACAGCAATTTGGCATGCATAAAAAAGAATTTTAGAGCGGGTTGTCATAGCAATTCAATGAGCATTATCTTCGAGATACCTCTATAACGTATCTCAATCTCATGTAAGATTAGGTACTTGCAAGATATCACAGTTAATAAGAACAACTTTTTTATAAGACAGTCTCAATACATTAAAAGTATTAAGACTGAAAAGCGGAACACAATATTAATGTTATGTGGCCTGATATTCCGCAATCTCGAAAACGGGTTCGAAGGTGACCAAGGTGCGTAAACATTCTGAACGACACTATACCGCGAGGATTGGTTGGTTGCGCGCCGCAGTGCTAGGCGCAAACGATGGAATCGTTTCAACGGCAAGCTTGGTGATTGGGGTGGCTTCTGCAAGTGCGGCGCGGGGAGAAGTCCTCATTGCTGGCATGGCAGGCCTGGTTGCAGGCGCGATGTCAATGGCCGCGGGTGAGTACGTCTCAGTCAGTTCCCAAGCAGATACGGAGAAGGCCGACCTGGCACGGGAAAGCCATGGACTCGAGAGCGACAACGAGTTTGAGCGCCAAGAGCTGGCGGCCATTTATATAAACAGGGGGATTGAGCCAGCGCTCGCGCAGCAAGTGGCCGATCAGTTAATGGCACACGACGCCCTTTCTGCCCATGCTCGCGACGAACTTGGACTCTCCGAAATGCACAGTGCCCGTCCTATTCAGGCCTCGTTGGCGTCGGCCAGTACATTCGCCGTCGGGGCAGCCTTGCCGCTATCACTTGCTTGGTTCGGCCCTACGAAGCTCCTGGTCCCGGTGGTGGCCGGCGGCTCTCTGCTCTTCCTCGCCCTCTTGGGAGGAGTGGCTGCACGTGCAGGGGGCGCCAATATTGCCGTAGGAACTGGTCGGATGACTCTTTGGGGAGCACTGGCGATGGCAGCCACTGCCGTCGTCGGGATGTTTTTCGGAACCGTTGTTTGATGTGGCTGCGACGCGCACCACATAACAACAGCATGCAAAAAGCATACGACTGGCTTGAAAAACAGCGACCGTCAGAGCTAACGACCAAGCGAGGAACCGATTTTATAGCGCAAGCTGAAATCACTCAAAAAGGACCTCACACCGGTGAAAAAGTAATACGGTTCATGCAGGACAATAAAGAGTATGCCAGAGCATATGAGTGTTGCTGGGGCCATTATTATAATTGCAGCAGAAGCCGTATCGGAATGTACTGCGCAGCTCTTGATGGTGTTATCGTGTAATTCTAAATCAAACCTGATTGATTGTTCTAAAGATTCTTAACAGTTTAAATTATGAAACATGTCTTGCCTGATAATGGTGGAAGACGCTCGCGGATTGATCGGCGACAATTCTCTTATACCGCACATATTCCTGAGCGTAGATCCGGCAAAGAAAGAAGGAGCGGGGCTGATCGAAGATTAGAACCACGAATGTCAAAATAACTTATATTTTGCAAAGATAGGGCTTTCATTAAAGGGTGTAATCGGAATGATAGAAATATTAAAAAAAATGTTTGAAGCCAACCCAGAGAAATCGAAACTCGTATTGAAAGAAAAATGTTCGGACTGCGGGCGCGAAACAATCATTGAGATAACACCCACGTCGGCCGGATTTGGAATGCTGGGCGGCGTTTTATTTAAGAGTTCAACTGACAAGTACATAGCCAAGTGTCCTGTCTGTTATAAAAAACACTTTAAAATGGACCCTAATCCAGTAAGTGGAAAATAAATTTATAAAGATATTATTTGTTGAAGATGAACTTACATCAAGAAGGATATTATACTCATTTTTAGGTCCACTCGGTGAAGTTGATATTGCCGTTAATGGCAATGAAGCCCTTACCGTTAAAGTTGCCGGAAAAAACGGGGCCTCAGAAATCCATGGGCTCAACCGCAGCACCTTACGCGCTCGTCGCGTTAATTTGACATCCGAAAACCATAAATTCTCATCCCGATTTCAATTTACCCTTATCATTTGCCACCCATAACACCAAGAATATCAGATAAAAAAAAGAGTCATATATAACCTTTTGGGTAAATATGACTTTTTTATATGGCTGCTAATGACTGCCTTGAAAGTGTTTTTTACACAAATTATTCTTATAAATCAAAATGATGGGTGACGCGACCCTGAATGTTATAAGCCTGGCATAAAAATTGATGCTATAAAAAGCAGTACTAAATGAATCGCCCGGAAAAAGTATTCCGGGAACGACAAAAAAAATTACAACAAAGAAAAGGGAGGAAATTACCATAAAATCAAGCACACAAGACAATGCAGAAGGCAAGTTGCACCAAGTGAAGGGTAAGATCAAGGAGGTCACCGGGAAAGTTATCATGAATCCCGACTTGGAAGACGAAGGCAAAGACGATATTTCTGCCGGGAAAACTCAAGAAAATATCGGCAAGGTCAAGAAGTTCGTTGGGAAGGAAACATAGACTTCCATAAAAAGATTTTGGAGGCGTTAGAAAGGAGGCGAACATGCTTTGGACCATATTTGTGATTCTATTAATTCTATGGGGGCTGGGATTGATAACCGGCTACACGATGGGTGGCGTCATTCATATCCTGCTGGTCATTGCCATCGTTGTGTTGCTGGTCCAGGTTATTCAGGGCCGAAGACGAGTGTAAGGATTTGGATCCTTGCCGGACAAGGTGAGGTATTTGGAAAGGAAGTGCTCAACAGGCCAGAAAGATTTTATCGAATCTACGAACCCTTCAGCAGAAAAGATCTCGTAATCAACCAATCCAACACCAACTAACAAAAAGGAGTAACCGCTATGAAAAAAAGAAATATCGTTATTCACTGTTTAGTGCTTCTTATGCTGATCGTCACCTTTGTGGCCTGTGAATCGAAATCTAAACAGGAAAGTGCAGGCGAATACGTTGACGATTCGGTCATCACGACCAAGGTCAAATCTCTGCTTGCAGCTGATGATCTTCTCAAGTCATTTCAGATCAGCGTCGAGACCAACAAGGGCACCGTTCAACTGAGCGGCTCCGTTGCTTCTCAACAGGCCGTCGATAAAGCGGGTGAAATCGCACGCAGCGTAAAGGGGGTCACATCCGTAAAAAATGATCTGAACGTGAAAAAATAAGCGACGGGTATTTTTTCTCGAATAAGAGCCCGGCGACCGCGCTGGCGAATTGAAATTCCTCCTCACCCCCCACTCTTTCCACCGTTTCCGGGGGAAAGGGATGGGTTGTGAGGGGGCCAGCGCAAGAATTTATTCAGTAAATTTATCACTTAAAACACTATCAGGAGAAAGGAGCAGAGAAATGAAAAACACCATCTTATCGACAGCGCTAACGGTTTTTGTATTGGCGTTGGTTTCGGGTTGCGCCACGATTCCTCAAACATGGCCGGATTATGAAAGGGGTGCAGAGAACAAGATGGTTGTAATCCAGGAAAAGATTGGAGATGGGCTGAAAACCGGCACGCTTACCCCTGATCAATCACAGAAGTTTCTGACGACACTGAAGGGTATTCGAGCAGACTATGAGCAGCTTAGAAACAAAAGGGTCTACCGGGACGAATGGAATAAGCTTAATACAAGACTTGATGAGCTTGGAGAGGAAATAAACAGGGCGTATGCCCGACCTGCAGGAGTTGAAGAATACCGGAACGGGGACAGGATTATCGCATTCCAAAAGAGAATTGATGATGGAAGAATCAGCAGTCGTTTACCTCAGACAGAGGGGCGAGAATTTCAATCCAGGCTGGACGCCATCCGGCGTGATTATTTGCGAATGACGGAGGGAGGCAGATCCACCACGAACGAGGAGAGAGCGGACATTTCCCGCAGGCTCGATTCATTGGAAACGGATCTAAACCGGTTACGGTTGTAGCAAAAATCAGGCAGATCAATGGTGTAAATTTCGTGAAGTGCCTCTCTGACATGGAAAATAAGGCATAGAAGAAATGAATAAAGACATGATGCAAGGCAAGTTGGAATAATTAAAAGATGCAGGAATCTATACAAGTTGGACTTGAATAACCATTTTTGACGGTGAACAAGCAATACATGAAAGGAGATAATCTATGCCGCTAATTAATTTAATGAAGATATAGTGGACAATGGTTGTGGTATTCTTTATGGGGTTTTGCTCGACTCGGCATACAAAATAAGAAAAATTGCAGAAATTGAAAAGGAAACGCATATAAAAAAGGGATGGTGGAAATAGACTGAAATTGGGTTTTAAGAAATGTGTGGAGTCCTTCTATCGTGTATTTAAGGTATCTCTAAATGCTTGCAATTTCCATTAGAAATCAACACATCTTCTGCATAATCAATGGTTAGCAATCAAAAGGAGAAAACCATGGAACCATGCTATGAGTGCTTAGGTTGTGACGAGAAAGACTGCATCATGCATGGGCGGAAGGATACTAAGCGTTGTTGGGAAGTCGAAGGGACATTATGCAACCATCCTGGCATTCAAATCGTGAGGCACAAACTCGCAGAAAAGAAAGAAGATGCATGTAATCATTCTGGTTGCATCTACTACAAAGCCGCAAAGGATAGGAATATTGTATAGAAGGCAGGGATCAAAGATACATTGCCAACATCATAGGGGTGAAGCGGACGTGGAGGACCGCGTCGTTTACCCCGATCTTTATCCACACTTTGATACCTGCTATGTATGGCATGAATTTTAAACTTAAAGGTTTTTCAGATATCACAATGCTTGGGGAACTGTTTGTTGCCCAAATATTGGCAAGATAGCATCGGTTTTGTATCAACCTCATAAACTCCAATATATTGTGTATTGTTTTTATAAGAAAAGCGTGAATTAAAAATGATAATCCACGCTCATTAATTGATTGGTATGAGTGGACAATTATAGTTGTAAGCTATCATCGGCTTATAAGAATTGTATTTCTATAGGACATTCTTGCTTTATATGAAAAGAATTTGGTTGACAATTCGCCATAAACGTGTAACTACACATAAAAGGGGCCATGAAAGTTATGAAATTAAGCAACAAAAACTTACGCAAAGAGATCGGGAAAAACTGTGTGTGCTTTAACTTGAGAAGAGCAGCCAGACAGGTCACCCAGAGGTTTGACCGGACCCTGCGACAATCCGGACTCAAGGCAAACCAGTTTTCCATCTTGATGGCATCCTATGATCAGGATGGCATCCGACTAACAAGAATGGCCAAAACCCTCGGTATGGAGAGGACCACTTTGACTCGCAATCTCGCATTCCTGGAAAGGCTCGAAATGGTTTCAATCGAACCGGGCGATGACAGGCGGGAACGAAAAATCAGGATAACCGAGAAGGGTGCTGGATTGCTCGAAAATGCCTTGCCCCTATGGCAGCAAGCCCAGCGTGAAATTGTCGAGTTATTCGGCAGAGACAAGATTGAGAGACTGCTGTCTGGTCTTCATGAGGTGGCCAGGAAACTTTAATTTTTTTCTGCTTTTATATATAAATACACTTAAATTGAGATTGCTCTTATATGTGGAGTTTAGATTAGGAGGTGAAAATGACGACTGCTGGTTTTTCACAAAATCTCCCAAATGATATGAGGGAAACGAGCACGAGGTTGATAGAACATAGAACAGATCACACCTGAGTCGGTTATGAAATTCAAAAGTTTAGTAGAGTAAATGGTTAATTAAAAGTAAATTTGGTAAAAATGATGACGGAATGCATTTAAACGCCGAGATTATACACTTCAGGTTCAATATGCATAAAATCGGGTGAAAGGAGGCAAAGTATGTCCGATGTATTCGAAGAAACTGCTATTAACGGTATGACGATACATAACAGGATTATAAGATCTGCTACCTGGGAAGGGATGTGTGACTCAGATGGCCGCCCAAGTAAAAAATTGATCGCTTTTTATAGGCTATTGGCACAAGGCGGTGTCGGTTTGATCATTACAGGATATACATTTATAAGGCTGGATGGAAAGCAGATGCCCGGCAAAATGGGAATTCACACCGACGATTTTGAACCGGAGATGATCACTCTCACACGTACGGTACATGACGAAGGCGGGAAGATCTGTATCCAGTTGGTCCATGCCGGCGGCCAAACCAGTGCTAATACCGCCGGCCGGCACCCTCTTGCGCCTTCAGCCATACAGGTAGATCAATTCCCGGAGATACCTTCTGAGCTTTCAAAAGATGATATTTTTGACATTGTAACCGCATTTGGAGAAGGGGCTCGCAGGGCCAAGAAGTGGGGTTTCGATGCTGTGCAACTTCATGGGGCACATGGCTATTTGATCAACCAGTTTCTTTCTCCGCTAACCAACCGGCGTACTGATGAATACGGCGGCGGTATTAAAAACCGAAGCAGGTTTCTTATGGAAGTGTATCGAAAGGTGAGAGAAACGGTAGGAGCTGATTATCCTGTTCTCATCAAACTGAATGTTGCGGATAATCTTGATGGTGGTCTGGAAGTCGGTGATGCGGTTTACGCTGCCGAAAAACTGTCGAAAGAAGGAATCGATGCCATAGAAGTTTCCTCCGGCACTTCGGCTTCAGGCATCAAAAGCCCAGTTCGCCTGAAGATAAACAAACCTGAGAAAGAGGCATATAATCTGGGACTGGCCCGTCGAATCAAAACAGCGGTTTCCTGTCCGGTAATGGTGGTGGGCGGATTCCGGTCCCATGAGATAGCGGAAGGAGCGCTCAAAAATGACGGTATGAATTATATTGCCATGTCCAGGCCGTTGATCCGAGAACCTGCTTTGCCCAATCGTTGGCGAAATGGGGATCTCAGCCCGGCTAAGTGTATTTCATGCAACGGTTGTTTCAAGCCGGGTATAAAAGAAGGCGGAATCTATTGTGTAGTGGAGAAAAAGGAAAAACAGAAAAGTGAAAACGAATAGTTAGAAAAGAAGATGAAAGGAACACAGATGACAGCGTCCAATGATGATCGGGAGATAGCATTCATGTGGCAGTCTCTGATGTTTCGGATGAAGTTGCCAGTGCATCTACTGCATGACCGTTTGCCCTGCGGGAGAGGATGTAGAACACGCATACCTCAAAAAAAGGAAAGAATATGTTGAAAGGGTACTCAGGCCCCTCAAGGATCGCAAAGAACGGGTGTATGTCATGGCAGGGTCCAATGCTGAAAAAAGGGCCGGACGGAATCCCCATAAAGAATTGAGGATTGTGCCGGGAGGGGTACGGTATCGGCCACAGGTATCTAAAGATACTGAAGATTGAATGGCAGGGGTCACCCAACACATGATCTGACTTCACCTCTAAAGATGACTTTTTAAGAATCGCGAAAGCGAGAAACCATCCGGCACAGAAAGGAGATCCTATGACCTACGATATGATAATCGCCAGCATCGAAGATCACATCGGCATCATTGAGCTCAACCGCCCCGAAGCCTTTAACGCATTGAATGATCGCCTTTTGGGCGAGTTGGCGCTTGCCTGCGATATGATCGTTGCGTCGGAGACGGCTATGTTCGGGCAGCCTGAAATTAATGTCGGTATAATTCCTGGGGCAGGTGGTACGCAACGCTGGACCCGCATCGTCGGCAAGGCTCGCGCTATGGAGATCATGCTCACAGGAGCCCCCATCGACGCAAGGAAAGCAGACGAAACCTTAATGCTGACGCAAGAAATATATTGAATAGCAAGCCATTACACTCGGACATGGACTCCAATTCGATACGTTACCCCCGGTGGAAGTCTATTTAAGTTGGAGTCAAAGAGTGTGATTATCCATGTCATCAGTATGTAGGTATCCTATAAAGAGGATCTTGAATCAAACTAAAACGAAAAACGATAACACAATAGGATTCGTATGGGTCACAACCAGTTGAAGCGAAAGTTAAATTCGTATCCTCCGTATTGGGGTACGGGCATAATCGTTGTAAATATTCAGGGGGTGAGCTATAAATTACGTAGTCAGCCATCCGAGATTTGGTTGTTGTTCTTTGAAATATGCACTGATCGCATCAACAAGGATTGGGAATACCGGCTGAGCTTTGATTCGGCATGTCTGTTTGATTGACAGGATACGTTCGACCCATTGGTTTCCTTTACCGCTCTGGGTTCCATTGCTGCGCTTGCGCCATATGACATCGAACCTTAAGGCACGCTCGGCCCAATTATTGGTTGGTTCAACGCCGTTTTCTTCGAGAAATACCCATAGCGAATCCATTTCTCCAATTGAGTTTACCGGATTGAAACCAGGAGGTCTCATCAATATGGTTGAATTTTGCCTGTCGATCCTGTTTGCCGATTTCGTCATATACCGGTTTGAACGCTTCCGATGAGCGATCAATGATGCGTTGAATGCCGCCGACTGAAATGGGAATTCCCAGTACCGATTGACAAAAGTCCAGTACGCTTTGCCGACTGGCTCCGTGAGAACAGCTGAGTTCAGCTACCATGGCACTAAAGCGGGGACCGTATCTGCTTTGATATTCTTTGGGCACATCAGCTCGAATCGTTTTGCCGCAGCAATTACACTTGGCTTTATGTAATATGAAATGAGTAACGTTCATCTGAATTTCCGGCAGCTCAATGTGCTGATGCGTATAGTAGGGTTCGATGGTGCCGGCAGCAAAATCGCATCGGCCGCAGTCACATAGGATGGGTAATATCATTTGCGTATCGGTTGGCCTCAGCATCTGCTGTCGATACCCTTTATGGCCTTTTTGACCACCCCTTTTTCTTTTGCTTTTTTTGCCTTTATTCCTCGGCTTTTTGAAGGGGCTGTCCGATGAAGGCGGTTTATTGGAATTTTGAGAGTTCTGCTTTGTTTTGACCTCAAGCTGTTCGATTCGTTTTTCCAGTTGTTGCACCCTGGCAACAAGTGCAGCGATGGTCTGTTCCGGGCATTCGATATATTGTTTTACCGGCTCAGGTGTAGCTGCCCAGTCAAGGAGTGAAAATGGTCTTTTCGGTTCCATGACACAAGGCTTAGCATATTAAGAAACAAAAGTCTAGTTGTTTTTTAAATAATTTCAGATGGTTATAGATAACTACAATCGATTGTAATTTCAACGGGTTATGGGCACACTAAACATGACACCATACCCCCCTGAACAATTACATAAATATAACTTATTGTTCACGACCGCTCTTCGGATCTCTAATGAGCAATTTTTGTCCGGAGATATCATCCGGCGTCAGCTTTAATACTTCGCCAATTCGCATCCCGCCCCTTGCCATTAATTCCAAAATTAACCGGTTCCGAAGTTTGGTAGTTCGAAAAATAATCTCATCAATTGTTTCCTTTTCAAAGCTGTCCCATTGAACAGGCGTATTGGCTTTGTAGAGTTTTTTCAGTAATTGATTTGCACATGGGTTTTGTATTCGTTCGTCAATGTTATGCATCGCGTATTCGTAATGTGCTCGAACTTTGTCGTTATTCAAACTCCGTTGTATCCGAATACCGCCTCGAATCCCTCCGATATGATTTTATTCAGAATTTCCTTGGTAGCCTCTGTGTCATTCAAAAACGGAAAATCTGCATCAGGTTCGGGTAGCTCCAGGAACTCGCACAATGGCCCCCACCCTTCCTTCACTTCGAAGACCAAAAGCCGTGATGCCGGAATAGTATTCCGTACCTCCTCAATATGTTCCTGAAAACGCTGAATCAAGTGCTCTTTGTCGTGCATTCGATCCTGTAGGTAATCGTTGACGGTCAACTGTATGAATTTGCCCATCTCAACGTTCCTAAGGTATTCAATCCAACGAGGCGCGAAGATAGTCTCCTGAGTTGACTCAAACCAGCGCTCAGGATCACGAACGGTTAGGATGACTTTGGCATCGGGGTAGTGAGCGGCGAGAGCCTTGTAGCTCGAACACGAAGGAAAGTCGACGGTTGACTCGAACCCATCGAATAGGGTGCTCCAGTCAGGCTTGCCGCTGGCAGCATCAATCCACTTCTGCCAATGCTCCGGCCCTCTGGGAAGACACTCTACCATGTGGTAGCAAGGGCCTAAGCCAAGTTGTTCTAATGCTGCTTTTAAGCTCATGGTTCCTGTTCGGCCGAAACCTGCGCCGATTACTTTCAATGCCATACTTTATCTCCTATAGCCGCGCCGGGCCTTTGTGATGTGTTAACTAACGATGATGCATAACGCTTCGCCTGAGCAGCGGCCTAAATAAATCTGAAGCTTGCACTGCTTTTACGTAAAACCGCAACATACACGCCGTCTTCTCCACCGCTCTGATAGGCGTCTTGTCTTGCATCAGGGCCCATGCCGCACCGTCAGGAAGGCTGAGGGCCATCGTATCCCTCAATGATGACCAGATCAACGGTTGAGACCTGTAGCCTCAGCTTGAGCGCCTCCTGGTATTCAGGTGACTTCCAACAGTCGAGCGCCGCTTGATACGTAGGGAACTCGATCACTACGTTGCGACTGCGGCTTGTCCCTTCGAGAATCTCGAAGCGACCGGCGCGCACCAGGAACTTCGCCCCAAATTTTTTGAACGGCATGGCGTTGGCTTGGATGTAGGCCTTGTATTTCTCGGTATCGGCAACATCGACTTGAGCGATCCAGTAACCCTTGGACATTTCGACCTCCTTTCAATGGCATAGTGGCAGGATGGGATTTGCGGACGCCCAACTAATATGTTGCGTCCTAAAAATATGGGCAAACACATACATTTATTGACGCGTATGCCACATAGTGAATAACAGTCAAAAATACCAAAAATATAGAAAAGTATACTCCGGGATTCTTACAGATCGAAGAAATAACATAAATATAGAATTACCCAAGTCAAGAAGAAAAATACCACATCGTAGTAAGTTTGATCAGGGGGGAAAGATATGCCATGCATGCTTATATTCTACATAACTCAGCAATATCTTGACAAATGTTTTGGTGTTTGTGAATATACAGACTATCTTGGATTTTCTATAAAAAAAGGAGCATTTATGACTGATCCCAAGCTATTTGAAATATTTTCGGACTACATTTGACCTTGGTGTTATTTCATTACTGGAAGTATTGAACGGATACAGGAGGAGTTTGAAATTGATATTCGATGGACGGCATTCCCACTCCATCCGGATACACCCGAGGAAGGAAAAACACTTGAAGAGCTGTTTAAAGGTCGGGATTTTGATATTGACCGGACGATGGCTCATCTTAAGCAGGTCGCAAGCGGATTAGGACTCCCTTTTGGTGATCGTAAAATGACTTACAACAGTCGTTTGGCACAGGAGGTCGGTAAATGGGCAGAATCGAGAGACAAAGGCCACGAATTTCACAACGCCGTTTTTAGAGCATATTTCGTAGATGGGCAAAATATCGGCAACGTCAATGTTCTTGTAGAAGTGGCCGAATCGATCAATCTAAATGGCAAAGATGTCCTAAAGGTTATACAAGATAGAACCTACAAGGAAGCTGTTGATTTGGATTGGAAACGATCCTACGAATTAAGAGTTACTGCAGTTCCCACTTTTTTATTTAATAATCAATTCCTGGTTGGTGCCCAAAAATATGCTAATTTGGAAAAACTCTTGCTATCAAATAACGTCAAAAGACGAACTCTCAATACTTAAGGAGCCTTCCACAATGACAATCACAAAAATTCAGATCGTAGAATCAGTCCAGAATCAGACCGGTTTCCCCAAGAACAAATCATCGGAAATCGTAGAAACCCTTCTTGAGATCATTAAGAGCACACTGGTATCCGGTGAGGATGTGTTGGTATCCGGGTTTGGAAAATTTTGTGTAAAAGAAAAGAATCAACGTAAAGGCCGGAATCCGGCGACCGGTGAAGACATGATGCTGACACAGAGGAGGGTTGTGACGTTCAAGTGTTCCGGTCAATTGAGGGATAGGATCAATTCCAATTTGGATTAATGCATTAATTTATACCCTTTAAAGTATTTTGATGAATTTATCCCATCCTTAACCAACAGGGAATCTCATGTGGTTACTTCTTGACAAAATACCCTATTCGATACTCATTATTATTTCGGTCATAATGATCCTTCTTCCTTTTTACCCCATGCCCCATTTTGTGGAAAAATTGATCATGTTAAAAAACGGAACGCTGAAAAAACCCATCGATATTTTTGACCTGTTTTACCATTCGGCACCGTTGATTCTTTTGATTGTTAAATTTGCCAGAGATTACTCAACCAGATAATATTATAAAATTTAGGGGGCACATCCTATGCATTTTATAAAGGCTCATGTTTTGTTTTTATTCAGGTGGAGGATCTAATAATGTCCGACAAACCAACCTATGAAGAAGCGGCTTTTCCCGTACAATCGCCAAGGCACACTGCATTCAAAATAGCTTTTATTTATGCAAGCATCTCTGTATTATGGATACTTTTTTCTGATCAACTATTATCCATTTTTGCTAAAAATATTGAAATCATAACACGGATGCAAATGGTAAAGGGCTGGCTTTTCCAGATCAGGAATATCGACAAACGGTTATCTCTAATTGGCAGATCGCTATAGAAAACGCTCAGAATAGCGGGCCAGAGATGGCGCCAATTGAAGTAACCATTACCTGCAAAGACGGATCCAACCGCTATGTAGCAGTATTTGGGACACTCCTCGACGACCGGACTCTGGCTGTTTTCAATGACCTTACCGATAGCAAGCGGGTTGAAAAAGAGAAGGCAGAACTTCAATTTCAACTCCTTCAAGCCCATAAAATGGAATCCATCGGCAATCTTGCTGGCGGCATCGCCCATGATTTTAATAACATATTATCTTCAATTCTCGGGTATACCGAACTTGCGCTTGACGATGTTGAAAAAGGAACCATGCTTGGAAACCATCTGGAAGAAGTCTATACGGCAGGTAAACGCGCAAGAGATTTGGTCAGGCAAATTTTAGCATTTGCCCGTCAAACCGACGAGGAGCTCAAACCCATCCGGGTCGATAAGATTGCCATGGAAGTATTAAAACTTATCCGATCAACCATTCCAGCAACAATTGAGATCAGACATAAGATTGAAAGCGATTCGTTGATCATGGGCAGTCCGACCCAAGTTCACCAGATTTTTATGAATCTGTGTACCAATGCGGCACAAGCCATGGATGATACCGGTGGTATATTAGAAGTTGGCTTGGCGGATGTCAAACTCGATGCCAAATTTCCTCTGACACAATCGGGATTGAAACCCGGAAACTATTTGAAGGCAACTATATCTGATACCGGCCACGGTATCTCTCCGGATATCATCGATTCGATTTTTGAGCCTTATTTTACAACCAAGGGGGTGGGTGAAGGGACAGGGATGGGGCTTGCAATGGTGCATGGAATTGTCGAAAGTCTATGAAGGAAAGGTTACCGTTGAAACCGAATTAGACAAAGGCACTGTTTTTTCGATCTATCTGCCCATAACTCAAAAGCGTGTCGTTTATAGACCTTATGAGGCAGAAGATTTGCCTCACGGAACCGAGCGCATTCTGTTGGTTGATGATGAATTACCCATTGCTAAGATGAGCAGTCAAATTCTTGAACGGTTGGGATACCGGGTTGTAATTAGAACCAACAGCGTAGAGGCTCTGGAACTTTTTCGATCCAGACCCAGTGAGTTCGATCTGATTATTACCGATATGACCATGCCGAACATGACTGGTGACGTGCTGGCCATGGAATTGATTGCTTTAAGATCTGATATCCCGGTCATTCTATGTACAGGGTACAGCAAGAAGATTTCTGACGAAAAAGCTTCACAGATCGGCATCAAAGCTTTTGCCTATAAACCAATGGTAAAGGCTGATCTGGCTAAAACGGTTCGAAAAGTGTTGGATGAGGCAAAAAGCTGATTCATGATAATAGTTGAATCTGTCTTAGATTGAGATTAAGAGGATTTTATATTCTTTTAAATCCTTAATCGATGGCCTTTTGCATATTGACTTTATTGTTTTGTTTCTGTAAGAGCCTTAATCAATTTCCAAACTCAAATCTAACAAAGGAGATAACTGATGACAAAAGCTGAATTGATCGAACAAATGGCAATGGATGCCAAAATTTCTAAAGTTGCAGCGGGGGTGGCCCTGGACTCTTTTATTACCAATATCACAAAGGCGCTAAAGAAAAAAGATGGTAAGGTGACACTGGTTGGTTTTGGTACCTTTGCAAAAGTTCGTCGGAAAGCTCGAAAAGGACGTAATCCCCAAACCGGTGAAGCTTTAAAAATTAAGGCAAGAAATGCTGTAACTTTCAAGGCTGGAAAGAAGCTCAAAGACTCCGTCTAAGCACAAAAATATTTAAGGCGGTTTATTTTGCATTTATCAGCCGATAAGCCGCCTTTACAATTTTCTTATTTAATTCCATCTTAAAAGTATTCCTCTCAATAATGGATTCTTTTATTACGGTTGGTGCTCTTTTCCATTTTTTTTCTATACGGTTTTACTAAACCTGATAACCTTTTCGATAGTGTTCTCTAAATCCACAGTCAGTATTTTCCGATCCTGGACGAGGAGTTGTCCGTTGACGATGACATCCCGAATGTCGGACCCCTGTGCGGCATAGACGATATGGGAGACCGGGTTATACACCGGAACCAGGTGGGGTTTTCGGGTGTCGATAACAATGACATCCGCCTTTTTTCCGATTTCCAATGAACCAATGATATCATCGAGACCTAAGGCTTTTGCCCCTTGGATGGTCGCCATTTTCAGAACGGTGACAGCATCCATTAGCGTGGGATCCAGGGCAATGACCTTGTGGAGCTTGGCTGCGAAATCCATCTCTGAAATAAGATCCAGATTATTGTTGCTGGCACAGCCGTCGGTACCCAGACCCACGGTTACACCGGCTTTCAACAAAGCCGGAACCGGCGCAATTCCTGAAGCAAGCTTCATGTTGCTTTCAGGGTTGTGGGAGACGCTTGCCCCGCGTACGGCAATCGTGTTGATGTCGTTGTCATCCAGCCAGACGGCATGGACCAGGAGCGTGTTTTTATCGATGATGCCGATCTCATCCAGGTAATTGATCGGCGTTGATTGATGTTCCGTCTGAATCCGGACATATTCATCCTTGGTTTCCGCTGCATGGATTTGGAAAAGCACTGCCTCAGCGTCGGCAATATCTTTGGCTTTTTTGAGCGTCGCCTTGGAACACGTATAGGGGGAGTGACAGAAGATCGAAGGTGTGATCAGCGGCGATATGTTCCGCCATTTTTGTATGAATGCCGCGGCGTTTTTAATGTTGTCCGCCGGGTCCGGAATTCCCGGCGCCGGGAAATCGATAACCCCCTGACCCAGTATCGCGCGCATCCCCGCTTCATTCACCGCCCATGCCACATGGTCTTCGTAGAAATATCCGTCACAGCAGGTGGTGGTTCCCGACAGCAGCATTTCAACGCAAGACAGCAGCGTTCCGATCCTCACGGATTCAGGGGTAATGTATTTTGATTCAGCCGGAAACATGTGTTCGTTCAGCCATACGGAAAGGGGCAGATCATCGGCCAGGCCTCTGAACAGCGACATGGGAAGGTGGGTGTGGGTATTCACAAGTCCCGGCATAATGATGCCGCCTTGGGCATCGATGATCGTTTCTCCATCAGGAAGCGGGGCATCGTTTTCCAGCGATTCAATTTTAGCCAGATTGCCGTTCTTTATACACAGAACACCGTTTTCAATGATATCGAGACTGGAATTCATTGTAATGATGGTACCGTTATGTATAACAATATTATAGTTCATTGTTTCGTGTTAGACTTTGGGTGATCGGCGCTTGACATGCATTATTCAAATTGTAACATCTTTTATATAATAATAGTTTGTTGTCAAGAAAGTGATAATAGCTTACAATTTTTTTTTTGGCACTCAAATGTTGTGCAAAAAAAAATGAAATGGGGGAGGAATGTTCAGAATCGGATTTTTTCAGTTCGAGCCGAAGTTCGGCGAGGTAGAGATGAACCTTGCAAAGGTTCTTTCCGCGCTTCAAGATGTCGATGCCGACCTGGTCGTGTTGCCGGAGCTGGCCTTTACCGGTTATTATTTTAAGGATCGATCGGAATTGATGTCACTGTGCGAAGATCCGAAAACATCGCGGACCGTCGACGGATTAATCCGTCTGTGCCGCAAGCGGGATTTTTTCCTGGTCACCGGCTTTGCCGAGAAATGCGCTGATAAAATTTTCAACAGTGCACTGCTCATCGGCCCTCAAGGCGTCCTTCGCACCTATCGAAAACTGCATCTTTTTAACACGGAAAAAGAAAATTTTGATCCGGGGGATACACCGCTTGAGACGGTTGACGTTCGAGGTGCAAAGATCGGTATGATGGTTTGTTTTGACTGGGCTTTTCCGGAGGTTGCGCGGATACTTTCTCTACAAGGGGCTGATATCCTGTGTCACCCGTCGAACCTTGTCCTCGATTGGTGCCAGAAAGCCATGGTAACCCGATGTCTTGAAAACGCGGTGTTTGCCGTCACCGCCAACCGCATCGGCGCGGATGTGCGGCCGCACGGAGAGCTGACATTCACGGGCCAAAGCCAGGTGATCGCGCCAAAGGGTGAAATCGTCCATCGCGCGGCGCCGGATCAGGAAGAACTGTATATTGCCGAGATTGACCTTGGTCTTGCCCGAAACAAATTTATGACACCAAAAAATGACCTATTCCGGGATCGACGTCCTGAGTTTTACACCTCTTTGAGCCATCTACGTGGGTAAGCGCCAGTTCAAATTCTATGAATCACGTTTTTGATGACCGCTTCGAGCCGGGAAGCGGCTTCATTGGCAACGGCGATAACGTCTTCGACGGTTGCGGGGACGGGATGATCCGGATCATTGATATTGGTGATGATCGACATGCCGAGGATCCGGATGCCGGCATGGACGGCTGCAATGACTTCCTGGATGGTTGAAAACCCCACGGCATCGGCACCGATGATTCTTAAATAGCGGATTTCGGCCCGGGTTTCAAGGGACGGTCCCTTTAGACCCGCATACACCCCTTTTTGCAAAGAGACACCTTTATCTCTGCCGGCGGTTTCGGCAAGTTCCACCAGGTCTTGATCATATGCACGGGTCATATCCGGAAATCGGATTCCGCAGCGCGCTTCATTGGGTCCGATCAAAGGATTTGAACCGGTGAGATTGATATGATCTGCGATGATCATGATGTCGCCGGCGCTGAAATTTGGGGTCAATCCGCCGGCGGCATTTGAAAGGATCAATGTCTTTACACCAAGCGCCTGCATGACGCGAATCGGAAAGGACACCTCGAGGGGAGAATACCCTTCGTAAAGGTGAATTCGTCCCTGCATGGCCATGACCTGTTTCCCACACATGTCTCCGAAAACAAGCCTTCCACTATGACTTTCTACCGTGGGAACCGGAAAGTGAGGAATGTTTTTATAATCAAACGATGCGGATATATCCAAAGATGCGGCGCTTTGTCCAAGACCGGTCCCGGTGATGAGTCCGATTTGAGGGGGCGTTTGGATATGAGATTTCAGAAAATCTGCGGTTTCAGCGGCTTTGTGTCTGGAATTTTTCATCACGGAGAATTCACTTGAAAATTTTGTGTGTTTTCAAGAATCATAATTAAACATATTGGCGTCGTCAAGAAAATGAAAAAAGGCTTTTAAATATTGACATGTTATTTGGCAACAAATAGAATTCGAAATTTCTATTAGATACTGCGGCACGCATAATAACGCAATATTATTATCAGGAGAATTGAACCATGTCCAAAGATCTTATCGGATCGGTGCTGGTTGTCGGCGGCGGAATTACCGGGATGCAGTCCGCCCTGGATTTGGCTGATTCAGGCTTTTATGTTCATCTTGTGGAAAAATCGCCGGCCATCGGGGGCATTATGTCCCAACTCGACAAGACCTTTCCGACCAACGATTGTGCCATGTGAATTATCTCGCCGAAACTGGTCGAGGTCGGCCGGCACATCAATATAGAGCTGCATACTCTGTCTGAAATTAAAGAGATCGCCGGCGACGCCGGCAACTTTAAGGTCACGCTCAACAAGCGCGCACGATATATCGATATGGACAAGTGTACCGGGTGCGGGGATTGTACCCAGGTGTGCCCGGTCAGTCTCGAGAGCCTTTACGATGAGCGTCTCAGGGACCGGAAAGCGGTTTACAAGCCTTACGCACAGGCGGTGCCCGGGGCATATTCCATCGACAAAAGGGACCCATCGCCCTGCACCAATGCCTGCCCGAACAGCGTCAATGCGCATGGATATGTAGCCATGATCGCCCAGGGAAAATACCGGGAAGCGTTGGAAGTGATCACACGGACCCTGCCCCTTCCGGGGGTGCTCGGCCGGATCTGCCCGCATCCCTGTGAAACCGCCTGCCGGCGAAAAGAGGTGGATAAACCGATTTCCATCTGTTCTTTGAAGCGTTTTGCCGCCGACCAGGCGGACATCGATGAGTTGCCCATGGTTGATATTGAGCGCCGGGATGAACACATCGCGGTTATCGGCGCGGGCCCGGCCGGTCTCACGGCCGCTTATTTTCTGGCCAGAGACGGATTCAAAGTGACCGTTTTCGAGGCCCTTCCCGTGGCCGGCGGCATGCTCAGGGTCGGTATTCCCGACTACCGTCTTCCGCCGGATGTTCTTGAAAAAGAAATTAAGTGGATCACCCGTTTCGGGGTGGATATCAAGTTCAACACCGCCCTGGGCCGGGACATCACCGTGGACGGTCTGCTCAACGACGGATACAAGGCCGTGTATTTGGCCATCGGCTGTCATGCCAACATGAAGCTGAATATTCCAGGCGAAGATGCGGACGGCGTGATTCCGGGGGTTAAATTTTTAAGAGAGATTGCTTTGGGCGACATCACCGCCCTCGATGGGAATGTCGTTATCGTCGGCGGAGGGGATGTGGCCATCGATGCGGCCAGATCCGCGCTTCGCCTCGGAGCGGACACCGTCAGCATTCTCTACCGGCGGACGCGCGCAGAAATGCCGGCCCGTGAAGAGGAGGTTGAAGATGCCCTGGAAGAAGGGGTCGACATTCAATTTCTCATGGCGCCCGTTCACGTGGTGCAGCGCGACGGAAAAGCCGTGGGGCTCAAATGCATTAAAATGAAGCTGGGCGAGCCGGATCAAAGCGGCCGGCGACGCCCGGTTCCCATTGAAGGGAGTGAATTTGTCGTTGACACGGACGTCATCATACCGGCCATCGGGCAAAAGACCGATATTGCTTTCTTAAAAGACACAACCGATATTGAATTGGACCGCTGGAACAACATCAAGGTGGATCCGATCAGCTTCCAGACCACTAAAAAAGGGGTATTTGCAGGTGGTGACGCCCAGACCGGTGCATGGATCGCCATTGGAGCGGTATCGGCCGGAAAAGAGGCGGCGGTTTCCATAAAGAGATATCTTGACGGAGAAGATTTAGCAAAAGGGCGAGCGTCTATCGAGGCGCCTCAAAAAAACTTCTTTTCCGATTAAAAAGGATATTCAAAATGTCGAACGGGCGAAGATGCCCCGGATTCCCATAACAGAACGGAGAACCGGTTTCAGTGAGGTGGAACTGGGATTGAGTGAGGCTGTAGCGGAATGCCGAGGCTCAAAAATGCTTGAACTGCATGGTCTGCTGCGAGTGTTTGGAATGCGTGAAGGCCTGCAAGGCCGAAGCCGTCACCTTAAAAACCCATGCCGAAAAGAACGAAACCGTCGAAATTGAAGCGGGTTCGATCATCCTGGCCACCGGGTTTAAGCCCTTTGATCCTTCAAAGTTTGATAACTATAGCTACGTTCGTCATCCTAATGTCATTACATCCATGGAGATGGAGAGGATCCTCTCGGCCT